>NZ_QSIN01000020.1 GCF_003469205.1 Collinsella sp. AM33-4BH | reverse complement strand
ACCCTAAGAGCAAACCACCCTTTTTAAGGGTGGTTCTGATTACTGTCGCATATGCGCCCGGGTAATAAAATGAACTCCGACTGCTGTTTCGATGAAAGGGGGCACGTGCCCAGACGCATCAAGCGGGCCACCATCGTCTCGTTTACGCTCATACTCCTTGTTGCCGTCTGTGCGGGCGCCCTGACGTATACCGTTCGAAGCAGTTCTTCCTCCTCGAATGAAGCCGATAGAGATCTCCCGGTGCTCAAAATCGGCGTTACGGATAACGACCCCTATGTGTATGTCGATACCACGGGCGATTACGCCGGTATCGATATCGACATCGCCCGCGAGGCCTGCAAGCGTGCGGGGCTCAAGCCACAGTTTGTCGATATTGACTGGAACGATCGCGACCGGCTGCTCAAAAACGGTGATATCGATTGCCTGTGGTGTGACTATTCTCCCTGTTATCGCGAGGATAAGTATTACTGGACCGAGCCGTATCTAACCGTGACGGTCTCGGTTGCCGCCAAGAAAACGAGTGGCATCAAGTCCTTGGCACATCTCGATGGAAGTAAGACCATTGCGGTGATTGCGGGTTCGGTGAGTGAACGCCGATTGCTTGCGGGGGATTTGGGGGTCTCGTCGGACGTTCAAATCAAATCATATGGCTCTGCCGAACTCTGCAAAGCCGCTCTAGTCAAAGGGTACGTTGACTGCTGGATGGCGGATGTCCAGTCGCTTGACCGACTCGTTGCTCAGTATCCCGGCGTTTACCGTGTGTTTGCCGACAATGTTATGACGGTTGACCTGGGCGTCGCGTTTGATGACAGCTATGAAGGATCGGTCGTAAAGGATCTCAATACCGCGCTGTTCGACATGGATCGAGATGGCACGATTGACCGTATTGTGGGCAATTACAAGACAGGAGCGACGACGGGCGGGCAAGGAGGAAATTCATGACAACTGATGAGCACCGCTTGAGTCGAAAGACTCTGAACGTCATAGCTGCCAGCGTTATTGTCAGCGCCGTCTTGTTAGGCCTGTTGTATACGGTTGGAACCCATCGCTGCCTCGAAAAAACGCTTGGGTTTGGCCAAGAAACCATGGTGTTTTTGGAGAACGCTTGCGAAAAATATGACCGCTACGAACAGGGGAGAAAAACCGAGGCGACGCACGATTTGCTCGCCGCGGTCGAATCGTTTGTGACGTTCCTGTCCTCTGATCGCGTTGAGGTTAACGACGATCTTATCGAGCAATTTGTCCATGCCGAGAACCTTTCGGGGCTGATGGTCATGGACTCCGATGGCCATATGGCTGCCCACTACGACATCGATGGTCGCGATCCGCTCATGTTGTGGCGAGATGAGTTGGCCTGTTCGCCGGTCGCATCGATGTATCAAGGTTCCAAAGTGACCTACTCAACTGTCGATGAGCGCCGTGGTGTCGTTTTTGCCGTCTGTGCTGTTCCGTATGGCGACGGCGTTGCCCTGGCATACCGCTCACTTGTTTCCGATACGGCGGACGACTATTCATATGCCATAGCCGACGTGCTTTCGAACAGTACCTTCCACCAGGGTCCCACGGTGCTTGTTATGGAGGATGCGGAGATTGTCTCATCCAACAGTGCCGATGCTGACGTGTCGCTCGCCCGACTCCTCACCAGCGTAGGAGTTAAGTGGAAAGACGACGGCCTGACGCGCATCGAATATCGAGGAGACGAATGGTATGCCGTGCGTGCGGCATATAAGGACTACCGCCTGTTTGCGCTATATCCCAAATCTGAGGTCATGTCTGACAGGATTTCATTTGTCGCCGTCGGCGTCTTGGTGTGTCTTGCGTTTTGGGTCGTGGTGCTGTTGGCTCGAAATATCGTTGACCACCGCAATTTGGTCGAAAAGGATAAACAGCTCGGCATTATCAATGCCATAAGCGCCATCTACGATTCGACCTTCCTTTTGCATCTCGACACCCTCGAGATCGAGGGGATCAATATGTCGCCGGCGATAGCGAAGATATTTGCCGAGCACAGCGAGGCATATGACTTTATGGACACGGTCTGCCGGGATATCGTGAGCCCCGAAAGCCGCGAAGCGGTTGTGGGACTCGTAGATATAAGTTCGATTCGTGAACGTATGGAGGGCGTACCGTACTTGGCTGCCGAGGTGCGAGATTGTCGAGGCGCTTGGTACTCGCTACAGGTTGTCCCCCAGCATCGCGATGAGCAAGGCCGGCTGGAGTCGGTCGTCGTGGCGACGCACAACATATCGATGGTCAAGCATGCCGAGGAGCTGTCATATCAAGACAAACTGACGGGGCTTCGCAACCGCAACTATCTTGAATCGCGCGGAGATAGCCTGGTAAACGAGGACTTGCCCGTGAGCGTGATTATGTTGGACTGCAATTATCTCAAGCGGACCAACGACATCTATGGTCACGAGATGGGGGATGAACTGCTGCGACGGACGGCGTCCGTGCTGCGGCGGGTGGCTGGTGCGGATTATCTGCCGATGCGCCTTGGCGGCGACGAGTTTTTGCTGGTTTGCCCCCATACTGACAACGAGTCTGCGCTCGGGCTGGAACAGGATCTTCGTCTCGGTCTTGCCGCGGTAAGCGATGAGGCCCTGACGGTCAGCGCATCGATTGGCGTGGCGACCGTCGAGACGGCTGGAAATACGCTGGCCGATGTATATCGTGTCGCCGACCACAATATGTATCGGGAGAAGCGCACGGTCCACGCGCGGGGTGCGGACTGCTAATCTTGCCCCCGCGAGTCCATGCATCGTAGGATGTTGAATCGGTGCTTGCGATAATAAGTCGGCCCAGGCGGGGATAATAGACGTCTGAAATTTCTTTCTGAGAGGGGATCTCAATGATTAGTTTTGACTACAAGCCGCAGGGTGTATGCTCTCGCAATATTCACCTCAATCTCTCTGACGATGGCAGCAAGGTGCTGGGCGTTGAGTTTACCGGCGGCTGTGACGGCAATCTCAAGGCAATCTCCAAGTTAGTCGAGGGTGCTCCTGCCGATCGCGTAATCGAGGTTCTCGCCGGTAATACCTGCGGTATGAAAAAGACCTCTTGCGCCGATCAGCTTACGCGCGCTATCGAGGCCGCTCGCGCCGAGATCGCCTAATGGGTATCGCCGACCACATCAAGAATGGAATATCGCGCCGTGGCTTTGTGCTCGGCGGTGCTGCCGCGGGCGCTGCCACGGTGCTTGCCGGTTGCTCGAAAAAAACGGGCACCAGCGACGATGCCGCCGGCGAGCCGCAGGTTATCAAGGACGATTCGAAGATTGTCTCGATCACTGATGAGTACGAAGCTGTTGATATCGATCTTGAGCCGGCGGCGTCGTGGACGCTGCCGCTGGGCACGCTGCTGTACTACTGCGATGGCGACTACGCCGCCGCGATGATGGCGCCTGCTTCTGCTCTGCATGCCAATACGCTTGGTGTGCTCAACCTGGGCGATGGCTCGCTTACCACATTAATCGAGGATCCTATCGAGGGCACGGGATATGCTTTTTACGATGTCCGTGCCGGCGATGGCGTGTTTGCGTGGGTTGAGATGAACTTTGCCAATTCATCGTGGAAGCTCTACGCTCAAAATCTGTCGGGCGCTTCGCTCTCTGGCGACGTGGCTGAGCTCGATCGAGGTGGCAAGGACTATGATCCGCCCCTGTTTACGGCGTTCGGGTCATCGGTCATCTGGTATAAAATGCCTTCGGCAGGCGGCAATAAAACGAGTAGTGATTCGTTTTGCTATCGTCGCTCGCTTGATGAATCCAAGGCCGAGGTAATTTGGAAATCGATGGGCCGCTTTGCATCGGCCCCGCGCGCGAGCGACGGCATTTTGACCATCTCGCCGCGTGTCCGCAACGACGAAGGCGTCTACTATGGCATAACGGCAATCGATCTGACCGATGGCAACAACACCAAACGTGCCCAGCTAGTCCTTCCCTCGTCAGTCTCGCCTTTCGAGGCCGTATATATGGGCGATACCTTCGTGTTTTCTATCGAGGCGACCTATAGTGACGTGGGCAGCCTGGGCAACATGGGCACGTATATCGGTAATGAGGGAGGGCCATACCTCTTTCTGTCCCGCGAGCCGCTCGCATGTGCTGCCGGCAAGAAGAATAAATATCTCGTTAAGGTACAGGCATCGCATTTTCTCATCGACACCTCTGCCAAGACCTATGGCTCGCTGTTGTCGCCCGACCGCGCTTTGGAATATGGCGATTATCCAGCTACGGCGGGAAAATCGGACTCATTCCTTACGTACGCCACGGTGCGCAACAGCCAGGGTATACCCGAGACGGTCACCGCACGCCTATTCTCTCTTTAAGCTTAGAGGGGTTAAAAAGGCGCCAACAGGGGAATAAACGCGTTGTAATTGTGAGTACCGCCCGCCGAGCTGCCGCGTCATAGTGGCATCCGGCGGGCTCAGGTGCGTTAAAATGGGCTTGTTCTTAGCTGATTGAGACAGGGGGGCCGTGTTATGGCTTCAGATGCAAAAAAGATTCTGCTGGTCGAGGATGAGAAGGCAATCCGTGACGCCGTCGCTGCCTATCTCGAGCGCGAAGGCTACTGGGTTGTGGGTGTCGGCGACGGCCAGTCCGCGATCGAGGAGTTCGAGAAGCATCAGTTTGACCTGGTCGTGCTCGACCTTATGCTCCCCAAGATCCCCGGCGAGCGCGTTTGCCGCACCATTCGCGATACCTCGGATGTCCCCATCATCATGCTGACTGCCAAGGGCGAGATCGAGGACCGTATTATCGGTCTTGAGCTCGGCGCCGACGACTATCTGATTAAGCCGTTCTCGCCGCGCGAGCTTGTCGCGCGCGTACGCGCCTTGTTCCGCCGTGCCCATCAGGCCGACGAGCCAGCCGTCGAGGTACTCGACTTCGGCGATCTGGTCATCGATATCTCGGGCCACAAGATTTTGGTCGAGGGCAAGGAAGTCGACCTGACGGCTTCCGAGTTTAAGCTGCTCACCACGCTTGCCCGTCACCCCGGTCGCGTCTACAACCGCATGGAGCTGGTCGAGAAGGTGCTCGGCTACGACTTTGAGGGCTATGAGCGCACCATCGATAGCCACGTGAAGAACCTTCGCGCCAAGCTGGGCGATGATCCCAAGAAGCCCAAGTGGCTCTACACCGTCCACGGTGTCGGCTATCGCTTCGAGGCTCCGGCCAAGACCGATAAGTCGGACGAGAAATAGGGAAATCACATATGACACCTGCGCGCTTTGAAATCGGACAAAAGCACAAGCAGGAGAGCGAGGCGGGTTCCAAGGCTAGTTGGAACACGCCTCGTTCCGATTCACGGCCAACGATGAGCTATCCCTCGCGCATGGCACTTGCTTTTGCTCTGACATCGCTCATGACGGTATTGGTGCTGGTGGGCGTGGTCTCTGTTGTGTGGGGCACGGTCTTTTCGGATTACACGCGCTCCAATATCGTCGAGATCGCCAATTCTACTGCCGAAAAGCTTGCGACGTCGTATGAGGAAAACGGCAACTGGACTGCGGGCGAGCTGCGCACGGTCGCGACATCGAGTTTGGTATCCGACGACCTGAGTATGCAGGTCGTCAACAAGAAGGGCGTTGTCGTCTATGACGACTCATGGCCTTCGGCAAGCGCGACCGCCGATGTGCGCGAGAGCGAATCGGCGTCGAGCAGCTCGAGCGGTAAAAAAGCATCGCATAGCCCGGTCTCGTCTGCTCCAACCGACTCCGATAGCGTTGCCAACGTCGAAATCATAACGTCTTCGGGCGAGCATGTCGGACAGGTAAAGCTATGGGCCATCGGCTCCGATGCCTTGCTCACCAAGGCGGATTCTGCATTTAGGGAGAAGACCTTTAACGCCATGGCCCTCGCCGCGGTTGTTGCAATCTGCATTTCGGTCGTTATCGGATCGCTCGTGTCGCGCATGCTCACCAAGCCGATTCATCGTATTACGAGCACGGCCAAGCAAATTCGCGATGGCGATCTGTCCGCTCGTACTGGTTTGCGCGGTGATGACGAGATTGATCAGCTGGGTGAGACCTTCGATGAGATGGCCACTTCGCTCGAGAAGGATATGAAACACGAGAAGCGCCTGACCTCAGACGTGGCTCACGAACTTCGTACTCCGCTTATGGCCATGCTCGCGACAGTCGAAGCCATGCAGGATGGCGTATATCCTACCGACGATGAGCACTTGGAGACTGTTGCTTCCGAGACGCGTCGCCTGGCTCGTCTGGTGCAGCAGATGCTCGACCTGTCGCGCATGGAAAACAGCACGGCTCCGCTCAACCTTGAGCCGGTGGACATGGTTCCTTTCGTGCGTTCCATCGTCAATGCCCAGGAGCGCCTGTTTGTCGACCGCGATCTGCGCTTGCGCTTTGCTGACGAGACCCAAGGTCACGACGATGTCGTCGAAGCCGATCCCGACATGATCACACAATGCGTCATCAATCTCATGAGCAACGCCATGCGCTACACCCCCGAGGGCGGTTGGGTCGTGGTGTCGGTGCTCAGTGACCGCAAACACGTCAGCATCGCCGTTTCTGATACCGGCATCGGTATTGCCAAGGATGACTTGTCGCGCATCTTCGGCCGTTTTTGGCGCGCCGATGCCAGCCGTGCCCGTGAGGCGGGCGGTCTGGGCGTGGGCCTCGCCGTGACTAAACAGATCGTCGAGCGCCATCACGGCTACATATCCGTGGAGTCGGAGCTTGGAAAGGGTACGACTTTTACGATTCATCTGCCTCGCGAGCACACGGCGGACGCGGCATCTACTACAATGGAGCACTAGCTTTTCGCTATTCGGTGAAGGAGGGGTTTCGTCCCTGCCGCTCCGAGTTTGCGAAAACGTGCGGGAAAGAACCCGCATTACTGTCGTATTTTGGTAAGGAGTGACTCACGTGACAACGATGGAGCGTCGTCCGGATTCCCGTGGCAAGGTTCGTGATATCTACGATGCCGGTGAAAACCTGCTGATGGTCGCCACCGACCGCATTTCTGCGTTCGACTTCATTCTTCCCGACGAGATTCCGTTTAAGGGAGAGGTGCTCAACCGCATCTCGGCATTCTGGTTCGATAAGTTTGCCGACATCGTTCCCAACCACCTCGTTTCCATCGACCCGGCGGATTTCCCTGAGGAGTTTGCTGAGTATCGTGACTACCTCGCCGGCCGCGCCATGCTGGTTAAGAAGGCCCAGACGATTCCTATCGAGTGCATCGTCCGCGGCTATCTGACCGGTTCGGGCAAGAAGACCTACGACGAGAACGGCACCGTCTGCGGCATCCAGCTGCCTGAGGGCCTGACCGAGGCTTCCAAGCTTCCCGAGCCGCTGTTTACGCCGTCCACGAAGGCCGAGATCGGTGACCACGACGAGAACATCTCGTTCGAGCGTTGCTGCGAGATCGTGGGCGAGGACATCGCCACGCAGATTCGCGACCTTTCCCTCAAGATCTACAAGGCCGCTGCCGAGTACGCCGCGACCCGTGGCATCATCATTGCCGACACCAAGTTCGAGTTTGGTGTCATCGATGGCAAGGTCACGCTGATCGACGAGTGCCTCACGCCCGATTCCAGCCGTTTCTGGCCTGCTGCCAGCTACGAGGAGGGCAAGATCCAGCCCAGCTACGACAAACAATTCGTCCGCAATTGGCTCAAGGCCAACTGGGATATGACGGGGGAGACCCCGCACCTGCCCGCCGAGGTCATCGATGGCACGTCCGAGCGCTATCGCGAGGCCTTCCAGATCATCACGGGCTCCCAGTTCACAAGCATGAAGGAGAACGCATAAGTGAGTACCCGTAGCGCCACGAACAAGCGCACGCAATCCCACGAGGTTACCGGGGTTGCGCGCAAGTCCGCCGCATCCGCTAAGCCTGCCCGTCAGGCAGCGAGCTCTGTCCGCGTCGTGCCGGCTTCGTCTAAGGCACGCCGCAAAGAGCTCGAGAAGGGCGAGAACCTCGAGGGCCTCTCTAAAGAGGAGAAGCGCGCCCGCAAGGCTAAGCAGCGCGCCAAGGAGGACCGCATCTACACGGTGTCGAATATCCTTCTCAAGCAGGATGAGGACTACACCAAGCGCCGCCGTATTTGGTGGGCTGTGCTCGCTATCGGCATGGTGCTCGTCGTGGCAATCGGGGCTTCGCTCTACTTCGCTCCCGGCGGCACGGTGTCCAGTCCTGTTCAGATGGTCGGCATCGTTTTGTCCTATGTCATCATCCTGGGTGACTTTATCTACGACTTCGTTCGTATTCGTCCCTTGCGTAACATGTATCGCGCGCAGGCCGAGGGCATGTCCGAGAACAAGCTCAACGCTCTTATCGAGCGCGCAGCTGCCGAGGAGGACAAAAAGGACTCCAAGAAGAAGTAGCGTTTGCATTCACACTTATCGCTAAGATATAAGGCGTGTCGTTTTTGCGGCGCGCCTTATTATTGTCCTATAGATAGATGGAGTGGCACATGATTCGAGCTGCCCTGACGGTCGAAGAGGCTCTGGAGGGCATGAAGGCCCTAGAGCCCAAGATTAAAAACTATGCGCGCCTGGTTGTCCGCAAGGGCGTAAACGTCAAGCCCGGTCAGGAGGTTGTCGTTCAGTCTCCGGTCGAGTGCGCGCCGTTTGCGCGCGTGGTGGTCGCGGAGGCCTATGCCTCCGGTGCCGGTCACGTGACGGTTATTTGGGCCGATGACGCCGTGACGAGGCTCACGTACGAGCATGTCGAGAAAAGCTATTTTGAGCAGACGCCCGAGTGGAAGCGCCTGCAGCTTGATTCACTGGCCCAGGATGGTGCCTGCTTTATCTTTATCGAGGGTGCGGACCCTGCCGCTCTTAAGGGCATCGATCCCGCTAAGCCTGCTGCAGCTTCTAAGGCAAGGAACACGCAGTGCAAGGTCTTCCGCCGCGGACTGGACTACAACATCAACCCGTGGTGCATCGCCGGCGCGCCGGTCGTTGCCTGGGCTCGCGAGGTGTTCCCGGGAGACGCCGATGAGGTTGCAATCTATAAGCTGTGGAATGCGATTCTGCATACCGCTCGCGCCGATGGCCAGGACCCGGAGAGCGACTGGGAACTCCATGACGCCGCATTCGAAAAGAACCTGCGTTTCCTGAACGACAATCGTTTCGACTACCTGCATTACACCTCGGCAAATGGAACCGATCTGACGATTGGCATGACGAAAGGTCACGAGTGGGCCGGCGGCAAGGGCAAGACGCCCGATGGGCACCCCTTCTTCCCCAACATTCCCACCGAGGAAGTCTTCACCTCGCCTGATCGTATGCGTGCCGACGGTATCGTGTATTCGGCTATGCCGCTCATTCACCACGGTAACAAGGTTGACGATTTTTGGATTAAGTTCGAGGCGGGCCGCGTAGTGGACTACGATGCCCGCGTGGGTAAGGCGACGCTTGCGAGCATTATTGACACCGATGAAGGTGCCGCTCATCTGGGTGAGGTCGCGCTTATCTCCAAGAACACGCCGATCCGTGAAAGTGGCGTTCTATTCTATGACACGCTCTATGATGAGAACGCTAGCTGCCATCTCGCGCTGGGTGTCGGTTTCCCCGAATGCATCGAGGGTGGGTATGACATGTCCAAGGAGGAGCTCCTGGAGCATGGCGTTAACGTCTCGAGCACGCACGTCGATTTTATGATCGGCACGGACGATATCGATATTACGGGCATTACGCCTGATGGACGTGAAGTTGTGATTTTCCAGAACGGCCAATGGAGTTGGGAATAGCCCCAGACCGTGGTACAATGCCACCCGCGGGCCGTTAGCTCAGCTGGCAGAGCAGGGGACTTTTAATCCCAAGGTCCAGGGTTCGAACCCCTGACGGCCCACCATAGAATAGAAAAGCGACTGGCGGATGCCGGCCGCTTTTTTGTTGCCGCGACATGGGTTCGAACCCGAAAGGGCGCGGAGCTGAGTAAACGCGTGAGCGTTTGCCAGCGCAGCGCGCAAGGCGCGAAGCGCCGCAGCGGCCGTCTGCAGAGCAGGCCGAACCTCTGACGGCCCACCCAAAGAAAGGAAAACGAAATGAAAACAGATAGATACGGAATTAGCGGCAGCACATTAAAGATAATAGCGGCCATTTCGATGGTTCTCGATCATGTAAGCAGGATCGTCCTGACCAATGGAATCATGACTCACGCATCGTACAATCAGATATCAGACGAACAGTGGGCGATTCTAAGCGAGGCTTCGGATGTGCTTCATGTTCTTGGCAGAATTGCATTTCCCTTATTTTGCTTTTTGATAGTTGAGGGATTTTTGCATACTCATGACATAAAGAGGTACCTGCGAAATATGCTTGTCTTCGCATTCATTGCGGAGCCCATATACGATTTCGTTCAAACCGGGCAACTATTTGACCTTCGGCAACAAAATGTTATGTGTGAGCTCCTGCTTTGCTTGGTCTTCTTGATAATTCTGGAAAAGATACAAAGCCTTTCAAAATGGAAGAGGTACATCGCAGAAACTGCTCTGATTGTTTTGACAGCACTGGCAGCTGAATACACTAAACTAGATGGCGGTGTGTATGGCATTCTGCTTGTGGCTGCATTCTATTTATTCCACGACAGCAAGGCCAAGATGTTCTTTGCTGCAGTATGCGCAGTGCTCCTTTCGTCATGCCATATAGTTGGCGGCGGATTTGAGTTTGCTACAGCTAATATATTTAATCCTGATGTTGCTGCCGCGGTCGTTTCGTTGCTGCTTATCAATCTTTATAATGGCAAGCGAGGGCTGAAGCTCAAATATTTCTTCTACATTTTCTATCCGGCTCATCTTGCTCTGCTTTATGGTGTCTCACTTATTGTTTTGAACTGTCTTTAAAAACTCTCAAACAAGTCTCTGAAAGCAGAACTAAATTGACCCTAAGACTGCTTGTGAATTTCCGGAAGACCTGTGAGATACGAGGATAGACAACGAGGGCTGTAGAAAGATGCTTCGAAAGCATGAATGGCAGCGAGAAAATGAGTTCGGAAGCGCCCTCTGGATGATCCAGCATAGAATAGAAAGCGATCGGCTCCGGCTGGTCGCTTTTTTGTTGCCGGTGCACGGGTTCGAACCCGAACTTCTCTATATATAAGAACGCTTGGCGAACAAAACCTGCCTTTTACCGACGGGAAACAAATAGCTGATGCTTTTGGAGTAAAGTGGCGCTCCAGAGATGACCGATGCCTTAATACCTATAAACCAGCTGGTCATCGCCAATATCAGAAGCCAATGCTTCAGTTTTAACCTCAGTGATGCGACTGAGGGACCTATTCATTTGTGAACAAAATATGGAGTGCGCGATTCCCGCCC
>NZ_QSIN01000002.1 GCF_003469205.1 Collinsella sp. AM33-4BH | reverse complement strand
CAGGAATACCTCGATACATACGAGGGAGGTGAATGACATGATAGGCAAGAGCTATGCAAAGATAGCGATTGTTGGCTTTGTACTTTGTCTTGCAATGGTGCTATGTGCATCATTTGCGAGGTATAGGTCCGAGCAGTCGTTCATCGATGGCGCTGAAAATGGGTTTGGCATAGACGGGATGTATGTCAACGATGGCGCGACCAGGCCGTCTATGGCGATTCTTGCAGGCGAAGACATGGAATGGCAAATCTGTAATGACGATGGTTCTTGTATGAGTGGTCGTTTGGCCGCAACGAGCGACCCGAATTCGTTCGATCTTCTCGACAATGATGGAGCGGATTGCGGTTCTGTTCACCTTTCATATGCATCGCGAGACGGGATGGACGGCATCCTCTACGTCTCCCACGAAAATGGCAATTTCAAGATGCGCAGGACTAACCGGGTGCCGGCTTTTATCGAGGAGTGAGAGTTCCCGGCGGCCTGCCGATCAGACCGCCGGGGTATTGAACCCCGCATTCATCCGTACACACACGGATGAATGCGGGAAGTGTCCGGATGAAGTTGATAATCAAGGAAACAAAGCCGTTCTGCCTGGGACGGCATTGGCTTGGACTTTAACTACAACATCGCAATCGACACTTATCAGCTCGCGCAACGCGCATGGCCAAATCTCGGACGCTGGTGCATGGAGGACCTTCGAGATTTACTGGACATCCAAAACGACGACGCACACCGCGTGCTCGCCGACTGCGAAGACGAGATGGCTGTCTACAATGCGATCAGAAACGGCGTGAAGTCCGGAGAGCTTTCTGTGGAACCGCCGCACCGTCGCGCGAGCCGACCGGGCAACCCGGGCAATCTGGTCCCGACTCTCCCGGTCGTATTCCTACGATATCGCCCCTAAATCACCAACGTGTCAGATAAAGAATGATGCAATGATTATGATCAAGCATACGGCGGATGCGACGACTGCGCCTTTTTTCCTCTCCTTTAGTCCGACGAATAGGGTTGCCGTAAAGTAAAGGGCGGAAAGGCAGTCTATGGCAAGCAAAACGAGTTCCTTGGGCGGTTTCAGCAAAAGGTCGCTAGCAAAGAGTAATGCAAGCAGGGCAAAGCCGATTGTGGTCAAGTATCTCGATTGATTTTGCGACAGCATGGCAACCTCCTTTTAGAACATGCAAGTGAAAAGTCGGCACGATGTCATTGCGGTTGCAAACAAGCCGCCGCCAGGACCGGTTGTCACGAGACCGGCGATAACTTCAGCGGTGCCAGCAAGGTAGGGATCGCGCAGGCAAGACTCCTCCTTCACGTTCAGCTTGACCTTGTGAGGGACGGTGCGGTTATTTGCAAATCCGTGAGAATCGCACCACGCCTTGGAATATGAATCCGTGCAGCGTCCGCGCTCAAAAAGGGATATATCGTAATTTTCGTCGTAGTTGTCTCCGACGTAGATTTCGCTGCTCTCGGCGGGAGACCCCTCGTCGGCATAGGCTGCCGCAACGGGCACAAATGGTGTCATGACAAGGGAGAGGCAAAGAGCTGCTGAGACGATGGAGAGCAGGCATTTCTTCATGGCTGGCTCCTTAATCTGGCCTTTGATAGTTACTTGATGTCGCCTCCTTCCGCTTTATATCCGTTGTATTTGGCGTATTTCTTTAATAAGGCAAGAGGTTCTTCCTCTCCTTCGGATAAGCCGATGATGTTTCCTTGATCATCCAGTATGAATATGGACGGAATATGCTCAAGTTCATATTGGTCATACACGGTCTTATCTTAATCTATGTATATGGGAAAGTCTCCTTCATGGACCGAGGCTTCTTCAATTGTGCTGTCCTCGGAAACAGTGAAAAGGTTCTTCCTTAAGGCTGCGAAATTATCAAGTTGTTGCATATCTTCTATGAGAGATTCGCAGTGCTGACACCACGATGCCCAGAACATCAAGATATTTTCCTCATTAGGTTTTAGCTTGTTAAAATAATTCACGTTTCGGCCGAGGCTGAAATTTTGGCCCATTTTAATGGACAAAGATGAGGGATAAGCATCGTGTTGCGGTTTGATATTGACGGCGATCAAGGCGGCGAAACACGTCAGAGCCGCCAAAGTCAGTAAGGCGATAACGCATTTTCTCGGTTTCCAGCTCATGACAGATCCCTCTCTCATGGTGAAACGCATACGTTTTGAAACGGGATACCGCTTCGATTCGTTCCGGACGCGGATGTGGACGTAACTGGTCTCGGTGCCAAGTGCGATTTCAGTGCTGTATATGACTTAACGGGAATGTCCGAGCAGTGTCGGAGTCTCCATCTGGATTGTTCCGACTGGAACATCAGCCCGAATACACTGCATAGCGACTCCAACAAGAACGTCCCCGGCGTAATCCTTTCCAAGGCCCGCGACGGCTATCTTCTTCCTCCTTTTCGAGAGGTTCGCAATCTTCATGCCGGCCTCTCTTGCCTTCTCGCCCGAATCCCCGTAGCCCTGCTCGGCCAGCCTCTCGAGGCTCTCCTTGGCGGCTTCAGCTTCCTTCCTGTTGCCCTTCTCGAGTATCGCGACGCTCGTCTTGTAGACCCTGTCCCTTCTGGATTCATCCAGGAACGCGGCATCTTCCAGATCCGCCATTTTCTCGCGCACGGCGCCGCAGTTCCAGCAGGTACCGCGCTTGAGGTTCACCGCACCGCAGCCGCACTGCCACCACCCGTCGTGTTCGGAATGGACGCCCGCGCATTTGAAGGTATCGGCCCCCATCTCGGAGAGCAGGACATCGCGTTCCGACTCCTCGACCCCGTTGAGTGCGAGTGGCGCGGGGCTATCGATGTCGATCGGGTCGCCGAAGGAGGTCTCGCCGTCCGCTCGGGTCACAACGGCACGCGAGCCGGTGATAACAGACAGCTTGATTCTCACCGCCTTGGGCCTGAGCACCTCGCCGGCGGGCAGGTCGGCATCTAGGAGCGAGAAGTCGACGGTCTCCGTCTCCCCTCCCTCGCCCTCGAGCCCGACAGTGAACTCTATGCGGCTGATGGGTTTCGTCGATACGTTGACGATCTTTGTTTGGAGGAAGCAGGCTCCCGTCTCGGTGTCTCTGGAGACTTGGATGGCTAACATCCTGACAGGGCAAAGCTCCTGCCAGGAGGGGTTGGCGTCGCGGTAGGCTATCTTGTATTTCGACATTACTACACCTCGGGCAGGGCGTCTTCGTCCCTTTGTGCGCTGGGCGCCGGTGCCGCTCGGTCGGGCAGAGCGCAGACGATCAGGCCGACCATGAGCGCGGTGCCGAAAAGGCCGATGAACCAGAGGATTCCCGCGCCATTGGTGTAATGCCCCTTGGCCCTGGCAATCTTAACGAGCTCCGCTACGCCGCAGATGTTGGCGGCGATCGCCAAGAGAGGCAGGAAGAAGATTATCAGCTCCAGGCTTCTCATTTTTGGTCCCTTCTTCTCGACCGCCCGCCTCGACACCGGCGGTCCTCCGTAACTTCCGGTAACACCAATTCTGCTGTCCTCACCTGCGAATTTGTTGAGCAACAAATTCGATTGAGTGAGCGGTTGATTGCGCCGCGAAGGCGTTTAGTTAATTACGTTTGCCGCTGCGGCAAGACCGATGCAGAAATCTGAAATAGCCCTACGCTCGGCGATGTATCTACAAACCCTGAGCGAAGGGAGCCGCAAATGCATGCAGCGGCAATTAACCTTCGGGGGGGGGGTATCTCCTAGGAGAACCCGCCTCCAAGGCCAATCTATCATCGAGTACGTCCTGATCATCGCCATCATCGGCCTGGTGATCGTGTTCGCGGGACCCGGCGTGGCGGGGGCCATCCGCAACCAGTTCAACCTGGTCGGCAACACGGTGAGCAATGGGACGACCGGCGGGGTCGAGGGCGGCGCAACCGGCGGCGGCTCTGCGGGAGCCGATTCCGCGACCGTCCAGGCGGCTGTCGCCAAGGACGCGAAGGACTGGACGCTCGACGAGCAGGAGGCCGTGGCCAAGGACATCGCCGCCAAGGGCGAGGCGTCGCCGGCGTACGCAAAGGCGAAGGCCGCGATGGACGCGGGGACGAAGTTCTCGATGAAGTTGACGAACGGCAAGACGCTCGAGTATCGCATCATCGGTATCAACCACGATGACCTCGCGGACGGCTCCGGTAAGGCTGGGCTCACGTTCGAGGTAACCAACACTGCCATGGACGAGCAGCGAATGAACGCCACGAGCACCAATGCCGGCGGCTGGGAGAAATCGGAGATCCGCGGCCGCCTCAATTCCGGTGACCTCTGGTCGCTCCTACCGATCGATCTCCAGTCCAAGGCGAAGGCCGTCACGAAGATGACCGATAACAAGGGTGGTGGCAGTGCCAGCGCCCCATCGGCCACGACCGATAAAGTCTTCCTGCTCTCGATGACCGAGATCTACGGAGACCGCCAGACTGACGGTACCCAGTACGAGTACTACAAATCCAAGGGCGTGACGTACTCGAACCATTCAGGGGTGTCGTCGAGCTTTTATCACTGGACGCGCTCCGTGGATCCGAGCGGCTCCGCGTACTTCCGCTGTATCTATAGCAACGGTAACTATAACGACTACGGCGCGACGTACTCGTATTGCATATGCCTCGCCTGGTGTTTTTAACCTGTCTTCTAGCTTGTCTTCTAGTTTGTCTTCTAGTTTGTCTAGTGAAAGGCCCGTGCAATCCTGCGCGGGCCTTTCTTTTGGCGATTACTTGAACAATTTGAGGTTCATGGTACAAAGGTAGTCGGTTCGAGGAAAAAGGGGTCGTACTGCGCCTCTCAGAGCGCCTGCCGCACTTCACCTCTATTACCTCTGCGGCGCCCTCGTATAGGGCCCATCCCGCTTGCCGTTTCGTTGCAACCGCTCACTTGTCCACCGGTCAAGTGAACTACTGGAATAAATACAGCGACACGCTTGTCCGTTACAGTCGCTATATCTGTGTAAATCGCCGCGATAAATACAGCCCGTACTCGGCTGTATACCAGCTACGCGTATGTAGATTCATATCGCGTTAATAAATCGGCTCAAGCGCGTGCAAAACGCGCAAGTAGCCGCAAAAGGCGAATATCGCGTAGGTAGATTTTTAGCACCCTGTTGCTTAATCAAAATTAAGCAATTGCTTAAAACAAAAAAGGTCAGGCACTAGGTGCCTGACCTGCAAACTTCTGGTCGGGACGACTGGATTCGAACCAGCGACCCCTTGACCCCCAGTCAAGTGCGCTACCAAGCTGCGCCACGTCCCGAAGCTTTTGTTTGTTGCTCTGCTCTCGCTCGCAACAGGGAGTATATTAACCCGAAACTTTGCCCTTGTGCAAGAACTTTTTTAAATATTTTGAAGCAAGTCCAAAATTGTATCTGCAAGCTGGGGTTTTGTTAGTACGGGAAGTTCTTGCGTACCCGCTTTGCTCACGATCCAGGCCTTGTTGGTATCGGTTCCGAAGCCTGAATCAGCGCGCGAGACATCGTTGGCGATGATCGCATCGCAACCCTTACGGGCAAGTTTGCGCTGTGCGTACTCCACGACGTTATCGGTCTCGGCCGCAAAGCCGATCACGCACCGCTCTCCCTTTTGGCGTGAAAGCTCGGCCAAAATATCGATCGTCTCGACCAGTTCGATGTGGTCCAGGCGCTCGTTGGCCTTTTTGAGTTTGTGGTCCGCAGGGGCGGCAGGCGTGTAGTCGGCGACGGCGGCCGCGCAAATGGCCGCATCGGCCGTCTGAAAGGCGCTCAGAGCCGCCTGCAGCATCTCTGCTGCGGTCTGCACGCGCACACACTCCACGCCGCGGCCCACGTCGAGCGATGTCGGCCCCAGCACAAGCGTGACCGCAGCGCCGCGGCGAGCGGCCTCCCCCGCCAGGGCGATGCCCATCTTGCCCGACGACCGGTTGCCAATGAAGCGCACAGGGTCAATCGGCTCGTGCGTGGGGCCGGCGGTAATCACGACGCGCTTGCCCGCCAGGTCTTGCGGGACGGGGTTGAGCACCTCGCAGACGGCCTCGACGATGCCCTCGGGCTCGCTCATGCGTCCCGTGTCCACGTCACCGCAGGCAAGGTAGCCGCTGCCGGGCCCCACCACGTGGACACCGCGCTCGCGCAGCGTGGCCATATTGGCCTGCGTCGCCGGCGCCTTCCACATACCGTTGTTCATGGCGGGTGCGACCACGATGGGTCGCGGTGTGGCAAGCAGCGTGGTGGAGATGAGGTCGTCGGCGATACCGTTTGCCATCTTGGCGATGATATTGGCCGTCGCGGGCGCCACGGCCACCAAATCGGGCTCCTGCGCCAGCGAAATATGGTGGATGGGGTCGGAGGGGTCGTCGAAAAGGCCCACCGCGACCGGCTCATTCGTGAGCGCACGGAAGGTGAGCGGGCCCACAAACTCCGTGGCATGCTCGCTCATAACGACCTTGACGCGCGCGCCGCGCTTTTGCAGCAGGCGCACGATATTGCACGACTTATAGGCGGCGATCCCGCCGGTAATGCCCAGCAGGATCGTTTTTCCCTCAAGTTGCATTGTATTGTTGGATGCCGCCGTCATCATTTAGGCTTCCTTGTTGGGAAGCACCAGCAGGCGGTGGCAGTACGGGCAATGCGTAATCTCACTACCGTCGTGGTTGAGGTCGCTCATGGACGACGCCTGCAGCGCGGTGTGGCAGACCGTGGGGATGTTACCCTTGATGGTCTCGACTGCCAGGCCGCGGAACTGCTTGAGCAGACGCTCGTAATCGGTGAGTACGTCGGTCGGCAGCGTGGCGGCAAGCGCGGTGCGCTCCTTGGTGGCGGCATCAATCTGAGCCTGGAGGTCGGTGGCCTTGGCGCGGGCGGCCTTGGTATCGGCCTTCACGCCCTCCTCGAACTTGGCGATGATGGCCTGCGCACGGGCCTCGCGGTCGAGCGCCTCCTTGTGGGCGACTACGACGTCCTTGCGGGTGTGCTCGATCTTGTCCAGACGCTTGGCCAGGGTGGCGAGCTCGTTCTCCAGGTCCTGAACCTCGCGGTAGTCAGAGCCGTCAACGTGGCGCTTCTTGGCGGCCTCGATGGCGTTATTGGTCTGAATCTCGGTGGTGTTGAGGTCGTCGAGCTCGATATCCAGATCCTTGCGCTGGGCGTAGAGCTTGGTCATCTCGGACTTGAGCTTCACATAGGTCTTGCGCTTGGAAGCGAGCTCCTTGAGCTCCGGCATATTGGCAAGTTCGCTCTTGTTGCGGGCGAGCTCCAAATCGATCTGTTGCAGCTTGAGTAGCGTAGCGCCGGCGCTCATAAGTTCTCTCCTTTTGTCACAGTCCACCATTGGCAAGGGTTCAGTATTTTAATCGCATGACGGGGGTCGACCCCGGCGTCAACTGCAGAGTTCATCAATATATCAACGAACGGCTCCTCGGAGCGGTCATGGCCGAGCAAAACCACTGGCAGCCCGCGCAAGGCAAGGTCTTGCGCCACGTGGTAGCCCGCCTCGCCCGTCACGACAACATCCGCACCGGCGGCAATGGCAAGCTCTCCAAAGTCACCCAGGGAGCCGCCCAGAATGGCAACGGTCCGGCACGGGTAATCGGCCTCGCCCCAAACACGGGGGTCGCTGCCAAACGCCGTGGCGGCGCGCGTGGCAAGGTCGCGCAGCGTGCGCGGTTCGTTGAGCGTTGCTAACGCGCCCAGGCCGCAGGCCTCGGGGTCGTCCACATGCTCCAACGAGCTCATGGGCTCAGCGCCCAGCAGCTCACTCAGGCGAACGCGCGCTTCGTGCGAGCGGTCCAGGTTGGTGTGAAGCGAGATGATGCTCACGCCGCAACGAGCTGCCTCGTACAGCGCCGCACTGCACTGGGGACGCGTCGCGCTGGGCGGGCAAAAGGCCTCGGGCGCCTTGATATAGATGGGATGATGCGTCAGCAGCACGTTGGCGCCGGCTTCCAAGGCGCGCTGCACGTTGGCCTCGGTAGCGTCGAGCGCGCAGGCCACGCCGCGGATCTCGTCGTCGGGGTCGCCTACGGATAAGCCTACGTGGTCCCAGGGTTCGGCGTCAGTCTTGGGATAGCGTGCCAGCAGCGCACGCTCGAGTTCGGCGACGATCATGCGGCACCTACGATTGAGAGCAGCGTCTGGGCAAAGTTGTCCAGATCGTCCGGATTCACGCGGTCATCGAAGGAGATGCGCAGTGCGCCCAACGCCTGCTCGCGGCCAATGCCCATGGCGCTGAGCACATGGCTCGGGTCCATGCTTCCGCTCGAGCAGGCAGAACCGGCCGAAACCTCAAAGCCGGCGGCATCGAGCTTGATGATGAGCTCCTCGGAGTCCATGCCATCAACGTAGATCGACACCATACCCGGCAAACGATCCGCCTGCGCGTAGTCGCCCATGGTGGCGTGAATGCGCGGATGGGCCGTAAACGTGGCGTAGAGCTTATCGGAAAGGGCTTGCAGCGTCGCACGCTCCTGGGCCACATGGGGCGCCAGCGTGCGGGCGGCAGCGGCAAAGGCGAGCTGCGTGCGCAGGTCCTGCGTGCCGGCGCGACGTCCGGCTTCCTGTCCGCCGCCAAAGATGCGGGGGCGCAGCGGCGCGCGGTTCTTAAGGTAGAGCGCGCCGGATGCCACGGGACCACCGATCTTATGCGCGGCAACGGACATGGCATCGACGCCCAGTTCGGTGACATCGAGCGGAATATGCAAGTAGCCCTGGATGGCATCGGTGTGGAACAGGGCGCCCACGGTATGCGCGGCCGCGGCAAGCTCGCGGATGGGCTGCACCACGCCGGTCTCGTTGTTGGCAACCATGATGCTCACGAGCGCCACGTCGTCGCCTAGCAGCTCGACAAGCGTGGCAGGCTCAATGTAGCCCGCGCGGCAGGGCTGCACCAGGTCGACGGTAAAGCCGGCGGCACGCAGCAGCGGCAGGTTGTCCAGAATCGAATCGTGCTCGATGGCAGATGCGATCACGCGGTTACGCTTGCGATCGCGCTGACGAGCGCCCTCGGCAAGACCGAGCAGCGCCAGCTGGTTGGCTTCGGTGCCGCCGTTGGTCAGAACAATCTCGGACGGGCGGACGCGTGCGCCAAAGCTATGGGCGATCTCGCGACGTGCAACCTCCAGACGCGCGGCGGCCTTGCGGCCGAGCGAATGCAGCGAGTTGGGGTTGACGCCGGCAAGCTCGCTGTCATCGTACTCGCGCTGCGCAAGGAGCGCCTCGGCGCGCATGGGCGTCGAGGCGGCATAGTCAAGATTCACGGGTATGCGGTTTTGACCTGCGGTCATAAGGGTTTATGCCTCCTGTGCGGCCTCGTTGCCCAGCTTCTGCAGCAGCGCAACCTCGGCAGCGGGATCTTCGGACTTAAATACGGCGGAGCCGGCCACGAGCACGTTGGCGCCGGCCTTGACGACCTCGGCGATGTTCTTGGAAGAGATACCGCCGTCGACCTCGATCAGGGGCGACACGCCGTGGCGCTCGCACATGGCCTTGAGCTCGTGAAGCTTTGCGATGGTGCCCGGGATAAAGCTCTGGCCGCCAAAGCCCGGGTTCACGCTCATGAGCAGCACCATATCGACGACGTCGATGATGCTCTCGAGCACGCACACGGGGGTGGCGGGGTTGAGCACCACGCCGGCCTTGACGCCGAGCTGCTGCAGATGCGTGAGCGTGCGGTGCAGGTGCGTGGAAGCCTCGTAGTGCACGGTGATCATGTCGGCACCGGCGTCGGCGTACCAATCGACCGTCTCGTCGGGGTTCGTCACCATGAGGTGCGCGTCGACCGGTACATCGGTGGAGCGCTTGACGGCCTTAAGGATGTCAACGCCAAAGGTGAGGTTGCCGGTAAAGTGACCGTCCATAACGTCGAAGTGCACGTAGTCGGCACCGGCGATCTTGTCGAGTTCGCCCTTGAGGTTGGCCATGTCGGCCGAAAGGACAGACGGAGCGATTTTAATGGAACCCATGGTAGAAGCCTTTCTGCGCTAGTCGGTGAGTCCGTAGAACTCTTGAGAAGGGACGCGATCGGTGAGAATCTCGAGCGCCCTATCCAAAGTAACACCGTTGTAGAGCGTTTGCTCCACGGCAAAGGTGAGCGGAATGTCTACGCCCAGTGAACGGGCAAGCTCACTGACGCTGCGGGCCGCGACGGCGCCCTCGACCACCATATGCGTACGTGCCTGGTACTCGTCGAGCGAGACGCCGTGGGCAAACTCGTAGCCAAAGGTGCGGTTGCGCGAATGCTCGGAGGTGCAGGTGGCAATGAGGTCACCCATGCCGGCAAGACCCATGCAGGTCATGGCTTGACCGCCGCGGGCGTGAACCAGACGGCTGATCTCGGCCAGGCCGCGCGTCATGATGAGGGCGAGCGTGTTGTCGCCCGCGCCGAAGCCGGCGGAGATGCCGCACACGATGGCGATGACGTTTTTCATAGCGCCGCAAACCTCGACACCGGTCATATCCTGCGACAGGTAGATGCGGAAGGCCGTGGACAGCAGCAGCTCCTTAAAGGTCTCCCCTACCTGCGCATCTTTGCTGGCGATGACGGCGGCAGAAAGCCCGCCACGGCAGATCTCCTCGGCATGGTTGGGGCCCGAGAGGGCCGCCACACGCCGCTCGTTGCCGATCTCGCTGGCGATGACCTCACTCATAAGCAGGCCGGATTCGGGCTCAATACCCTTGGTGAGGCAGAGTGCCGGGGTGTCGGCGGCGATGAAGGGTGCTGCCTGATGGCATACGCTGCGCAGGTGCGTGGAGGGCACGGCAAAGATGATGGCCTCGGCGCCGTCGAGCGCCTGCGACAGGTCCGTGGCGGCGACAACGTTGCCGGGCAGCTCGTAGTCCACCAGATACCGGGGATTGCGGTGCTCGGCATTGATGCCGGTGGCCGTTTGCTCGCTGTGGGCCCACATGGTCACGCGCTCGGCTCGCTCGGCGGCGAGGCCGGCGACGGCGGTTCCCCAGGAGCCGGAGCCAATCAGCGCAACATTCATGACTCTCTCCTACTTATCGTCGGGCTCGGTGACGCGCTTGGTAAACGAGAGCTTGGACTCCTTACCGGCCATGAGCTTTTGGATATTCGAGCGATGGGCCCACACCACGGTGATACCGATCATCGCCATGCAGAACTTGAGGCCTAGGCTGCTGTACGGAAAGACCGCGCAAGCAGCGATAGGAAGTCCGATGGCTGCGGCAAGCGAACCCACTGACACATACTTGGTGATGGCGACGGCTACGATAAACATGCCCAGCAGCGACAGGCCAATAGGCCAGTACCAGGCGAGGATGACACCCAGACCAACTGCGATACCCTTGCCGCCATGGAAGTTAAGGTAGGGCGAGAAGATATGGCCCCACACGGCTGCCAGGCAGACGACGCCAAGCATCCAGTCGCCGGCGGCGCCGGGGGCCATGATGCTCACGGGGAAGCCATAGCCCACGCTCGCGATGAGCGGGCGCGCGATAAGGACACAGATGGCGCCCTTAAGGCAGTCGAGCAGCAGGGTGAGCGCGGCCACCCTGGGGCCGGCCACGCGCAGGGCGTTGGTGGTGCCGATGTTGCCGGAACCCGCCTTGCGAATGTCGGTGTGGTTGAACACGCGGCCCAGGATCAGGCCAAACGGAATCGCCCCGATAAAGAACGAGACCACGGCGCAGATGGCGGTCAGCAGAATCGGATTATGCATCCTTTTGCTCCTTCTTCCTAAAGAAGAGTCGAATGGGCGTGCCGGCAAAGTCGAAGGTCGAGCGCATGCGGTTCTCTACGTAGCGCTGGTAGGTGTCGTTGACCAGGTCGCTGTGGTTGACGAAGAACGTAAACGTCGGCGGGTTGACGCCCGTTTGGGTCACGTAGTGCATACGCAGGCGGCGCTTGCCGTCCACCACGGTATGGCCAAACTCGCGCAGGTCGGTGAGGAACGTGTTGAGGCGCGAGGTGCTGATCTTTTGCGAGCGTGTCTTTTCGGCGGCGTCGACCATCGCCCAGATCTTCTCGACGCTGCGGCCAGTGAGGGCAGAGATGCGCAGGTACTGGGCCCAGGGAGCCATGACGCCCAGACGGCGGTCGATGGTCTCCATGCAGGCCTCGCGCTTACGGTCGTCGTCGAGCAGGTCCCACTTGTTGAGCAGCACAACGATGGCACAGCCGCGCTCGATGGCAAGACCCATGACCTTCTGGTCCTGTTCGGTAACGCCCACGGAGGCGTCGACGACGAGCAGCGCCACGTCGGCGCGGTCGATGGCGCGCAGGCCGCGGACCATCGAGTAGTACTCGATGTTCTCGTACACGGTGCTCTTCTTGCGGATGCCCGCGGTGTCGACCATGCGGTAGTGCTTGCCGTTGCGCTCCACGACGGTGTCGATGGCGTCGCGCGTGGTGCCGGCAATGTTGGACACGATAGAGCGGTCGGCGCCCAGGATGCGGTTGAACAGCGAGGACTTACCGGCGTTGGGGCGGCCGATGATGGCCACGTTCAGCGCATCGGGGAACTCAGCGGCGACCTCGTCCTCTTCCTCCGGAAGCAGGGCCACGATATCGTCGAGCAGGTCGCCCGTGCCGTGGCCATGCAGGGCCGAGAGGGGCGTGGGCTCACCGATGCCGAGCGAATAGAACTCCCAGATGCTGTCGTTCTCGCGTTCGGGGTTGTCGAGCTTGTTCACCAGCAGAAAGACCGGCTTGTCGCAGCGCTTGAGCATGCGAGCGACCGACTCGTCCTCCTCGGTGACGCCGGTGCGGCCGTCGACCACAAACAGGATGACGGCGGCTTCCTCGGCGGCGGCGAGGGCCTGGTCGCGGATAGACGTGGCAAAGACGTCGTCGCTCTTGAGCGGCTCGATACCGCCCGTGTCGACGATGGTGAACTCGCGGCCGTTCCAATCGGCCGTGTGATACGAGCGGTCGCGAGTAACGCCGCGGGACTCATGGACGATGGCGTCCGAGGTCTGGGCCAGGCGGTTAACGAGCGTGGACTTGCCCACGTTGGGGCGTCCGACGACGGCGACGATAGGTTTCATCTGCACTCCTTTAATGGGTAGGGTCAGTGGAAATGTTAGAGTCCGCGGGCACAATGCCAAGGATATGCTCCAGGGTATCGAGCAGCTCATGCGGCATGGTCGATACCACATGGACCTCGGCGCCGCGACTGGTAAGGCTTGCGAGTAAATCGTCACGATGATACTCGTCAAGCGTCATGCCGTCAGCGTTGAACATGAGCTTAGGCACAAAGAGCATAACCCCCGACAGATCTTGGGGCAGCTGCTCCAGAATGTCACACGCGACGATGAGGCCGGTTACGTCCACGTTGCCACCAAAGTAGCGGTTTTTGATGGCCGTGACAGTGCCGGCGAGACCATGCGGCGACTCCACAAAGCGCGCCACGGTGTCGCGCGCGCTGGCGCCGGAGAGGCACAGCAGGTGCTGGCTGCGGGCGGCGATGGCCTCGCGGACGCGGGCCAGTCGCTCGGCATCGGTAGCCAGCACGTCGTCGGTCTCGTCTAGATACGAGCGGATCATGCCGATGCCGTCGTAGTACTGCGGGTAACCGTCGTAAAAGTCTGCCTCGGGAGGATCGATGCCGGCGTCCAGATAGAACTCGTCGCTCATCTGGAAGGTGTGGCGGCCAAAGCGCTCGAAGGCACGGTCCTGGTAGGGACGGATCATGGCAATGGTCTCGCGCGCTAGCTCGGGCTTGTCGCTGTAGGAACAGCTAAAACGGTTCTGATGCTTGGTAAAGCCGAGCGGCACGATGCCCAGGCTTGTGATTTGCTCGTGCTCCTCGCAAAAGCGCAGGGTCTTTTCCAGCTCCTCGCCGTCGTTCATGCCGGGGCACAGCACAATCTGCGCATGAATCTCGATGCCGGCGGCCATGATTGCCTCGAGCACGTCCATGCCACGTTGGGCGTTGCGGCCCATCATGCGGCGGCGGACGTCGGGGCTCACGGCGTGGACCGACACGTTCATGGGGCTCATGTTGCGTTGGATGACGTTTTGCACGTCCTCGTCGGAGAGGTTCGTGAGCGTGACAAAGTTGCCCTGCAAAAAGCTCAGGCGGTAGTCGTCATCGCGAATATAGAGCGTGGAGCGGCCGCCCTTGGGCAGCATGGTCATAAAGCAGAACACGCAGGCGTTGACGCAGGTACGCATGCCGTCGAAGATGGGGCCATCGAACTCCAAACCCCAATCCTCGCCGGGAAAGCGGTCGAGCTCGACGGGGGCGACGGTGCCGTCGCGCGGGTCGAAAACCTCGAGGTCGACGGTATCATCGTCGGCCTCCCAGAGCCACACGATCATGTCGGTGAGCGCCTCGCCGTTGACCGTGAGCACGCGCATGCCCGGCTCGATACCCACATCCCACGCGGGCGATTCGGGACGCACGTTCTTTACGAGCGCGCCCTCACCCGGCTCGGGGTCGCGGCTGCGCCCGTAATCGGCCACCTCGGCGGCATATGCGGGTACGGTCTGGTCCATGGTTAGCGGCAAAGCTCCTTGATGCGCGCGACGGCGCGCTCGATGTGTTCTTGCGGGGTGGAGGCTCCGGCAGTGATGCCGATGTGGTGAGCGTCGGTAAACCACGCGGCCTGGAGCTCGGAAGCTTCCTCGATGTGATGCGTGTGCTCGCAGGCGACTGCGCAAATCTGAGCCAGGCGGCGGGTATTGCCCGAGTTCTTGCCGCCCACGACGACCATGCAGTCGCAGCGGTTGGCAAGTGTGGCTGCTGCCTGTTGGCGTTCGCTCGTGGCGGCGCAGATGGTGTTGATCACACGCAGCTCCTGCACGCGCGGGGTGATACTCGCCACGACCTCGGCGAGGTTCTGCGCGGTCTGGGTGGTCTGCACGACGAGACCCACCTTGCCCTTGAGCGACAAGGCGTTGGCGTCGGCGGCACAGCTCACGACCTGCGCGTCATTACCGGCGTGGCCCAGGATGCCCTCGACCTCGGGGTGGCCCGGCTCGCCCACGACGATCACGCGGTAGCCTTCGCGTACCAGGCGCTCGGCGGCCACGTGGACCTTCTTGACGTAAGGGCAGGTGGCGTCGACGACGTTAAGGTCACGCTCGCGAGCGGCATCGATCACCTGCGGCACCACGCCGTGGGCGCGGATGATCACGGTGCCCGATGCGGCGTCGTCCAGGGTCTCTGCCAGACCAACGCCTGCCTCAGCAAGCTCGCGCACCACGATGGGGTTATGGATGAGCGGACCCAAGGTATGGACCTGATTGCACTCCCCTGCCTGCGGCGCAGCGGCCAGCGCCATATCGAGTGCACGCTGTACGCCGTAGCAAGTGCCGGCGTGGGCGGCGATCTCGATGGTAGGCGCGGTTGCCTGGTCGGACGCGGTCACGGCAGTGTTCGTCACGTTCTCGCTCATGGCTAGAACCTGCCCGGATGCTCGGCGCACAGCTCGTCTCGCATGGCGTAGACGCGGTTCATGGCCTCGGACTCAAACCAAGTCAGGCGCTCCGTACGCTTAAGCCCGGCCGGCGCGTCCGAAAGCGCGACGGCCTTGCCGGCACGAATCCAGCACTTCTTGGGACGCATGAGCTTTTTGCCTGCGGGCGTGATGTCGGACCAGCCGCAGATGGCGAGCGGGTTGACGGGCGCCTTGCCCATCTGAGCGATGAGCGCAAAGCCGCCGTGGACCTCTGGCTTGATCTCGCGCGAGCGGATGCGCGTGCCCTCGGGGAAGATCAGGACGTCCTCGCCGCGCTGCAGCGCATGCTGGGCGGCGCGCAGGCACTTCATATCGGCAGTACCGCGCTCCACGGGGATGCCGCCAACGCGGCTAAAAGCCCAGCGCACAATCTTGCTCTTGGCGAACTCGGACTTAAAGATAGGGCGAATGCGGCGGCCGCCAAAGAACAGCGCCGTCTCCACGGCCAAGAGCTCAGCCATCGAGGTGTGGTTGCAGATGACCACGCTGCCGCGGCCTTCCTGGCGCTCAAACAGCAGGTCGGCGTCCTCGACCTTCCAACGCCACATGAGCTTGGAGAAGGCCCACAGAATAGCCATGACCACCACGACGGTGCCGCGGATGAGCGCCGGGAACTCGGCGTAGGGGGCGTTGTAGTAATCCTCGGGCGTCTGTTTAAACAGGCGCATGGGCTACCTCCTTTGGTTGATGAGGTCCTCGATAATGCGGACGACCTCATCGATGGTGTGGGCGGTGGAGTCGACGTGCACGGCGTCCGGGGCGGGCACGAGCGGGGCGACCTCGCGGCTGCTGTCAAGCTTGTCGCGCTGCTTGAGGGCGTCGAGGGTCTCGTCGACTTCGGCCTCGAGTTGCGCGGGCGTGAGCGGCTGGGCGTCGTTTTGGTGACGCTGCAGCACGCGGCGGCGGGCGCGCTCGCGCGGGTCGGCGGTCAGGAAGACCTTGACCTGCGCGTTGGGGAACACGACGGTTCCGATGTCGCGACCCTCGGCCACGATATCGCGGTCCTCGGCGGCGCGGCGCTGGTGGATGAGCATGGCGGCGCGCACGCCCGGATAGGCCGATACCTTGGACACGTTGGCGTCGACCTGCGGGGTGCGGATGGCGGCCGAAGCGTCCTGGCCGTCAATGGTCAGGCGCGTGTCCTCGCCGGTACCGTTGGTAAAGCGAATCTCGATCTGCTCGGCGAGGGCGTCGATAGCCGCCTCGTCGTCCAGATCGATGCCGCGGTCGAGCGCGGCGAAGGTGACGGCGCGATACATGGCGCCCGTGTCGAGCTTATTAAAGCCCAGCTGGCGGGCGATTTCCTTGGCGATGGTGGACTTGCCGGAACCGGCGGGGCCGTCGATGGCGACGATCATGCAATGCTTCCTTTCGATGGTTGACGTGCTGGTATGGTTCGCGGGTGCTGGGGCGCGGCGGGTTGCCTAGCCTGTGTAGCGCTCGCGGTAGGTGTTGCGCTTGGGTGCGGAGCCGTGGCTGCCGTGGTGACGCGTGCGGCTGGCGGGCGTGTCTTGGGGCTTGCCGCCGTTGCTCTTGGCGCTCGCCTGCTTGGGCGGGATGCCGCCGGCCTTGAGGATCTGCACCTCGCGGTCGGTGAGCTCGCGCCACGAGCCCTTGGCCACGCCCTCGAGCTCAAGGCCGGCAAAGTTGCAGCGATGCAGGCGGATTACCGGATGGTGGATCTTGCTCAGCATGCGCTTGACCTGGTTCTTGCGCCCCTCGCGGATGATGATCTCCACGGCGGTGGTACCGGGCTTGACGCCTTGTGGAGCCACGGCCACGGCCTCGCGCGCGTTGATGACGCGGCAGATTGCCGGCTGGCACAGGCCGTCGTCGAGCTCGATGCCACGGCGGAGCGGGTCTAGATCGTGGTCGGACAGCTGGCCGTCAACGAGTGCCTGGTAGGTCTTATAGACATGCTTGCTGGGGTGCAGCAGGTCCTGCGACAGGTCGCCGTCGGTGGTAAAGAGCAAAAGGCCTGTGGTGTCGCGGTCCAGGCGGCCCACCGGGAAAAGTCCCGGAAAGCGGCCGCGGGGGACCAGGTCGGCCACGCAAGGGCGCTCCTGAGGGTCGCTCATGGTGGTGAGGTAGCCCGTCGGCTTATAGAGCATCAGGTACACGGCGCCCTGGTTGAGCTTGACGGGCATGCCATCGACCTCGATATGGTCGCAGTCGACGTCGACCTTGGTGCCCAGCTCGGTCGCGACCTCGCCGTTGACGGTCACGCGGCCGGCGGTCATTAGGTCCTCCGAGCCACGGCGGCTCGCCACGCCCGCGCGCGCCAAAAAGCGCTGCAGGCGCATGGTGTGCGGATAGACGGGCTGTGCGTCGGTTGCGGGTACTGCGTTGCCCATGGCGCGCGTCTCCCCTACTTCGTTAGTCCTCGTCATGCAAATCCTCCGAGGTCTCGTCGACGACCAGGGTTTCCAAGTCCTCGACTGCCTCAACATCTTCAACATCGGTATCGAGCAGTTCGCGCTCTTCGTCCAGGTCCTCGGCCTGCTCCTCGAGCGTGGACTGAATGCTGCGGCCGCTCAGGCGCTCGCGGATAAACTGGCGCGATTGCTCGTCGGGGGCAAACTGCTCCAGATCGGGCAGGTCGCGGGTGGAGCGCAGACCGAACTTTTCCAAGAAGGCGTTGGTCGTGCCGTAGATGATCGCCTGACCGCGCTGGGGGTCGCGGCCGAGCTCGCGCACCAGACCCTTGTCGACGAGCGACGCGATGACGCCGTCGGAGTTGACGCCGCGGATGCCCTTGACCACCTCGCGCGTCACGGGCTGGTGGTATGCGATGACGGCCAGGGTTTCGAGCGCCGCCTGCGACAGCTTTTGCGTGTCCCAGCTCAGCACGTAGGCCTCGACCACGTCATGGTAGGCGGGATGCGTGAACAGGCGCCAGCCGCCGGCGACCTCGCGCAGCTGAAAGCCGCGGTTGGCCTCCTCGTACTCAACCTTGAGCTCGGCGAGCAGCGACGCGCACTCGCCGGGGGCGATATCCAGCGCGCCTGCCAGCGCGGGCGCGCTCACCGGGTCGCTCGACACCAGCAGCAGCGCCTCGAGGGCGCCTTTGAGGCTGTTTGCCTCCAGCGTTGAAAGGGTTGACATGGTTGCCGCTCCTATTCGGTGAGCTCGGGGCCCTCGCCGGGCACGTATGCCTCGGCGCCCTCGACGCGGTTGATTTGAATGGTTCCAAAGATCTCGTCCTGGCTCAGCGTGAGCGAGCCGCGCTTGGCGAGCTCGAGCATGGCCAGAAAGGTAACGACGAGCTGCTCGGTGGTGGCATCGCCGTCCAACAGCTCGCGGAAGGTGCAGGTTTGGTGCGCCATGGTAAAGCGGTCGACTGAGGCCACGGTCAGGTCGAGCGGCACGCGATGCGGTGCCACGTGCTCGGCCTCCAGCAAGAAGGTCTGTCGCTTGCCGTCCAGGTCGGCACAGATGACGGCCAGACCGCGCAGGGTGATGCCGGCCAGGTAGTCGGGCATGAGCCCCAGGAACTCGGGGTCGGGGCCGGCCACACGCGGGTGCATGCGGCTTTCGGCCTGCATGCGGGCACCGAGGGCCGCAGCCGCGCCTTTAAACTGCTTGTAGGCGATCAGGCGCTGGATCAGGACCTCGCGTAGGGCGTCGCCGTCGAGCGTGCTGAGCTCCTCAAGGTCTTCGTCGAACTCGTCATCGTCGTCATCAGCTTTGCGCGGGGCTTCCTGCGGCACCAGCGAGGCGGCCTTGATGTCCAAAAGGGTTGCCGCGACCAGCAAAAAGTCGCTCGCCACGTCCAGGTCCAACGCCTCGATGCGCTCGGCCTCGGCAAGGTACTGCTCGGCCACCTCGCTGATGGAGATAGCGCCGATATCAACTTTTTGGCGGGTAACCAGCTGCAGCAGCAGGTCGAACGGTCCGCTGTAGACCTGCGTCGACACGCGATACGACATCTTCGACCTCCTTTGACGGCGCCTTCGCGGCGCGGTTTGGGTGCATGTTTCGACCGTTTTGCACGGTCGAACTGTAAGTTTACCTTAGATGCCGGCGATTGCGAAGTTGAGCAGCTGCTCGGCAAGCGGATACACGGTAACGTCGAAATAACGGCCGATCACGTCGATGCCGGTCCACATGGGCAGCAGGTACAGCACCAGGATGAGGATGGGCATGGCGTATTGCTGCAGGCGGTAGTAGTTGGCGAGCGCCTTGCCCTTGAGGAAGGGCACGATGATCGACGAGCCGTCGAGCGGCGGGATCGGGATGAGGTTGAAGAACGCGAGTGACAGGTTGACTACGATGAACGTGGCGCCGAAGTTCATGATCTGCGATGCCACGGCAAAGGACATGCTGGTGTAGAGGTTGCCATAGGTCAGGCGCATGAGGGCGGCAGCAAGACACGCGAGTGCGATGTTCGATGCGGGGCCGGCTACGCTCACCAGGACCTCGTCGCGCTTGGGGTGCTTGAGGTTGTTGAGGTAGACGGGCACAGGTTTGGCAAAGGCGAATACGGGACCGCCGGCGGCAAGCATAAGCAGCGGCAGGATGATGGTGCCAAACGGGTCGATATGGTTGAGCGGGTTGAGCGACACGCGGCCGCGCGAACTCGCCGTCTTATCGCCGAGCGCCCAGGCCGCGGCGGCGTGCGCGCTCTCGTGGATCACGATGCCCACGATGACGGCGACGGCACTGGCGAGCAGGTTCATGATGTAGCTGCTGGACATGGCGCTCCCCTAGCGGACGCGGCGCGAAGCGCGCGTGAGCAGGTAGTCAATTACAAACAGGATCACAGCGACGATGGCGTAATCCAGGCGGAAGACGCCGCCAAAGGGCGAGGTGATGACGCCGTAGCCGGCGATGGCGCTCGGCAGCGCGCGAGAAAGCTCGACGACAAAGCCGACAATCTGCAGCTTGGCGGTGAGGCCACTAAAGCACAGCAGCACAGTCATCGCGCTCATAAAGATGCCGCAGATGCGACAGGCGATGGCGATGATGCTCATCGCCACGGCAGCGGCCTTACGAGAGTTCACGCGCGGTCTCCTCTTCGATCTGGGTGGAAAGCTCCAGCCATTCGTCCTCGAGCTTGGGTAGCTCTTGCTTAAGGCCGTTATATTCCCCCAGCGCGGCGTTGAACTTGTCTTGATCGGCATAAAGCTCTTCGCTTGCCATCAATTCCATAAGCTCGTCATAGCGGGCGCGCTTTTTATCGAGCTCCGTCTCGATCTTCTTGAGCTGGTTGCGCACGCCCTTGAGCTTTTTGTTGAGCGCGGCGCGGGCCTGGGCCTCGGCGCGCTTTTGCTCCTTGGTCTTTTTGCCCTCGGCAGGCTTGGAAGCAGCGGCGGGCGTATCGGGCTGGGCTGCGGTGACCTTGGCGGACTTGGCCGTGGCCGGAGCACTCTCCCCTGCCGCCTCGGCAGCGGCGCGGGCTGCCAGGTCCTCCCGCTTGTAGAGGTAGTAGTCGTAGTCGCCGTCATAGACCGTGACCTTGCCGTCGCGGATGTCGATCACGCGGTTGGCAACGGCGCGCACCAGGTGCTCGTCGTGGCTGATCAGCACGATGGTGCCGGGGAAGTTTTGCAGGGCGTTTTCGAGCATGTCCACCGAGTCGATGTCTAGGTGGTTGGTGGGCTCGTCCAGGCACAGGAGCGCCTCGGGGGCCACGAGCATCTTGGCGAGCGCCAGACGCGCCTTTTCTCCGCCGGAGAGGACGCGTACCTGCTTCTCGATGGAATCGTTGTCACTAAACAGGAAGGCGCCCAGCAGGCTGCGCTGCTGCGGCACGGTCCACTTGGGCGTGACGGTGTCGATCTCTTGCAGGACGGTGTTGGACTCGGTCATGCCCTCGAGCGCGTGCTGGGCGTAATAGGCCACGCCCACGTTGGTGCCCAGGTCGCGGGTGCCGGTGGTGGGCGGCTCCAGGCCGGCGAGGATCTTCATGAGCGTGGACTTGCCGGCACCGTTGGGGCCGACGAGCGCCACATGCTCGCCGCGGTAGAGCTTGAGGTCGATGTCGCTGTAGATGTGCTTGTCGCCGTAGGACTTGGACACACCCTCGAGGCCCACGACCATATCGCCGGAGCGCGGTGGGTTGGGGAACTTAAAGTCGATGTGCTTGTGGCCCTCGGGCAGGATGACGAGCTCCTTTTTGATCTGCTCGATCTTGCGGATGCGCTCTTGGGCCTGGGCGGCCTTGGTGGGCTTGTAGCGGAACTTGTCGACGAAGACCTGCATGTGGGCGATGTCGCGCTCCTGGGCGGCGCGCTTGGCGCGCATCTGCTCAAGGTTGTCCTCGCGCTGCTTGAGGTAGCTGCTGTAGTTGCCGGTGTAAGTGGTCACGCGACGGTTTTCGAGCGCGGCGACGTGGTCGACGCAGGCGTCCATAAAGGCGCGGTCGTGGCTGACGATGAGGACGGCGCCGTCGTAGTTGGCGATAAAGCCGCGCAGCCACTGGACACTTTCGAGATCCAGGTGGTTGGTGGGCTCGTCCAGCAGCAGTAGATCGGGGTGGCGCAGGAAGAGCTTGGCGAGCGCGATGCGCATCTGCCAGCCGCCCGAGAACTCGGAGCACGGGCGCTCAAAGTCGGTGACCTTAAAGCCAAGGCCGGACAGGATCTTGCGGGCGTTGCTCTCGAGCTCGTAGCCGCCCAGGCGCTCAAAGCGGTCCTGGACCTGGCCGTACTCGTTAAGGAGCGCGTCGACGTCCTTGCCCTGCTCGGAGAGCTCGGTGATCTGGGCCTGCAGCTCGTTAGCGCGCTCGCCCATGCGGCGGATTTCCTTGGCGGCGGCCATGACCTCGGCGAGGATGGCGGTGTCCTTGTGCTCCAGATTAGTTTCCTGCTCTAGGTAGCCCACCTGGCAGTCCTTGGCGTACTGGACCTGGCCGGCGTCTGGGCTGTCGATGCCCATGATGATCTTGAGCATGGTGGTTTTGCCGGCGCCGTTGGGTCCCACGAGCGCGAAGCGCTCGCCGGGGTTGATCTGGAAGGACGCGCCACTAAAGAGGACGCGTGCGCCGAAGCTTTTTTCGATCTTGTCGACCAGGAGGATCATGCTGCCGCCTTTGACCTTGTGTGCCTATATGAAAAAAGGCCCCAACTTGCGTTGGAGCCTCATTCAATGCTCGGGTGGAGACGAGGGGGATCGAACCCCTGACCTCTTGACTGCCAGTCAAGCGCTCTCCCAGCTGAGCTACGCCCCCGTGCGAAGAAGTACTATACGGGAACTCGGACCACGATGCAAGGACAATTTTGGAAAAATTTTCGCGAGTGTCGGCGCGCACGGGACCGCGCCAGCCCGCGGGGCGCCTGGCCCCCGCACGGCCCGTACGCCGGCCGACTTGGCGCGTGGAACACGACGCGCCCCGTTCAACAGGGTTTTCCGTGCGCCGCCAGTCCCATTATCGGGTCCGATTGCGAAGCGCCCCTCCCCAGCGCCTCAGAACCATGCCGGTTTACTACGATAAATCAGGAATGTCCAACCGCGCACGCCTTTTCGTGCAACCGGCGGGCTACCTACCTGCGGTTTTGCAAACGGAGAACACACGGTGCTCGGGGGTCGCCGATTCGTCGTAGTAAACCTGCATGGTTTTGAAATGGCATCAGGTTGATTTCACGCAAAAGTGTGTTGGAGCCCTGAATTAAAGGCCTTAAATTTTTAGATCGCGTCTTTTCTGCGACGCGCCTAGAATTGCTGTTGGTTAGCATCGGACTTGATCTTGCGTTGTGCGACTTGCTCGTGCATGGTAGTATTTCACGTCGTGAAGCGAAGAAATTAGGTCTGAGTTGCCTTTGTTAGAATTGCATTCACCGTTCATAAGGGCTCTTGGCGCAACGGTTAGCGCAGGGGACTCATAATCCCTGGGTTCTGGGTTCGAATCCCGGAGGGCCCACCAGAGAGTTTTAAGGCCGGGCATTACGCCTGGCCTCTTTGTTATTGGCGCTGCGGACTAGCTTTGCCATCCACAGACGTAAAGTTATTAACATTCATATTCATGATTAACAATGGATATGTAGCCAAGATGCTGCCCAGCCAACAGATGTGTAAATCGATTGATATGAAAATAGGCCCCAACTTGCGTTGGAGCCTCATTCAATGCTCGGGTGGAGACGAGGGGGATCGAACCCCTGACCTCTTGACTGCCAGTCAAGCGCTCTCCCAGCTGAGCTACGCCCCCGTGCGAAGAAGTACTATACGGTAACTCCCCAGCCGATGCAAGGACAATTTTGAACAATTTTGCGGCGCGTGGAACGGGTGTGGGGCCGAAAGGACCCACGATGCCCGATCCATCCTGTCGCTTCAAAAACAGATCGGTTTACTACGCTGATTCCCGGATTTCCGACCTCTCGCTTACTTTCGCATAACGGGTAGGCGATCTACCTGCGGTTTTACGAGCGGCGAATTCGGTGTGCTCAGCCACCCTCAATCCAACGTAGTAAACCGGCATGGTTTTAAAATGGCACTTAATTACTAACAGCATATAAAGTATTAAAATTGCTCACATTGAAATTATTACTTACCAATACCAAGCCAATTGCACAGAACGTTGGCCCGCAATCTGGTTTCAGCGCATCTCATCGCCTCGGTTTTTGGTTTGTAGCACAACTCCAATCGCTCACACACACTGTGAATGATGGCATCAAGCTGATCGTGATCATTGAGCATGTCATGGGTTACAAGAAATACGTCGTATCCCATGCTTTGCAATGCTGTCATTCGGGTGGCATCGTGGTCAAGCACAGCGCCCGATCCATGAATAACCTCACCTTGAAGTTCGATAATCACGGCCTTCATTGTTATTGGGTTTACGATGACGATATCGCCGTAACAGATTTTCTGACCTGCGATTATCCGAGCTGAATTTGACAGCGGTGTTAGGTCGTTGACGAATATGTTTTTAAACTCCGCTCCGCCGGCACGCCTCGGATGACTTAGCAACATGATTCCAGCAACTTCTAGCGGGGATGCAGCAATACCCATTACCTGCTGTGCGGCTTCGCAGAATTGCTTTCCCCACATCTCGCCCTTAACCTTCGCCGCAAATCTATGTAATTCTTCTATTTCAATAAGAGGCCTTCTCATCCAAAGCGATGTGCCCTTTCCGTTAGTTTTATTTCCGAATCCGTCATCCCGCTGTCCACTTTGATCATTCTCGCTGTCCTTCTGGTGCACCCGAGCATAGACTCGCTTCCATGGGGCCTCGTCTTGGGTTTCGTCTAGTTCAAACAGACTTTCTGTGGTGTACTGCTCTTCTTCTGATTTTGCCTGCTCAAGTGCCATGTCAACCGCGGGCGATGGTTTAAAAACCGAGAACCATCCGCAAAATTCGTACATAGCCAGAACCAGATCGCATGAAGAAACGCTTCGAGTCATGGTGAATAGCGTATTAAGAGGGTCTGTGACGCTAAAGCCCATGCCCGTGTCGATGGAAACCTTCTCCGTATAGGCGTTGTTCCATCGGATGGTCCGTCTTGTCTTGGAATGCAGGTTGCTTCGTGTTGATGCTGCTGTGATGACTGGCGTCTTGAGAACTTCGGTTACAAAAGGGGCTTGGGATAGAGCTCGCCAGCCATCTTCGGAGCTAGGTAAGCGCGGGTAGAGGTCGCGCACCTGCGGTGGGCAGCGCCAATAGTGGAATGCAGTGTTTGCGCAGACGATTTCGTCCATTTGCGCCTCCCCTGGTTTCGGCCGCGGGCCGTGCGGATTGCGGGCATGGCCGATTATCTACTGGGGCATCATGCGGGTAAGTACGGGAAGCTGACCAAACACTGACCAAAAGCTTGACGCAATTCGTTGAAAAGCCGCCATAGGCATGAACGAGCTGGTACAAGCTGTGAGCCAGCGGTCTCTGTCTCCACAATTGCACATAGATTACGCAGGGAATTCAATGAATGAACGCAGACGAATTATTCAAAACGCGCAATGACGACACCTAAGGTGAACTGCGTAACATATAACGCCTTAGGTAACTTCGCTTCGATTTTAGTGTCAAAAAGAAAAAGGCCAGAGGCTTAACACCTCTGACCTGAGCTTTAGATGGTGGGCGATACAAGATTCGAACTTGTGACCCCATCCGTGTGAAGGATATGCTCTACCCCTGAGCCAATCGCCCGTCGCCTTTCGGCAAAAGAGATACTAACATAGCCGTGCGCGGTTTACCAAGAACTTTTTGCCCTCGATTATAAATTCGTGCGCGTAAGTCAAGCCAAAGCAGCCAAGTCACCCAACAAACCAGCAGGTAAAAAGCCCTTTATCGCTTTATCCACGAGGTCTCGGGCCGGCAAATAAGTCGCGCGGTGTTGTAGGCCATGTCGAGCGTAAGGCAGGTGCGCGCGGCATAGAAGCCATCCTCGTGCTGGATGGCTAGCGCCAGCTCGGGCTTGTTGACGGTCAGGTACAGCGGCAGCAGTAGCTAGATCCGGCCGCCGTAGAACTGCGCACCCGCTAGCACGGACTCGACGCGTCCGAGCTTGAGCGCAGCCCGGTCCACTGCGGCGTCGGTCGTATAACAGCGTCCGATCGTCATGAGCATGCTATGCAGGCTCATGACGGCCGCGGCCATGGTCCCGAGCGATCTAGAATCATCGAGCACCAACGACGCGACCGCCATCATGAGTTCTCCAAGAGCCTGAGTGCGTTGGGCATGTCCGCAATAGTTGACTGAATGGCTTCGTCGATCAAGGCGATGCTGTCCAGATCATCGGGTAAAGTACGGGGTGCTTTCGGCACGATAGGGTCGGTTGCGTCTGCTGTACAGTTGTCAAAAGTCATGCTTTCAGGATAATTGCTGCAACAACTATCAGGGCATGTCGTTGCATTTAACGTTTTCATCACGCCGTCCTTCTGCTGACTGAATACGAGCGTTTAACCCGGGCATTTCGACCATGCAACCTAAATTGATATTCTTGAGGCAATCAATCATCGCTGTCCAAGCGTCTAGATGTCAGGTCGAAAACCTTGACCTTGTCCCTTGCGCCTATTGCGATGATTTGAACTACTTCGACGTGCCCGTCGCGGATGCGATAAATTACGCGAATGCCATCAGTACGAAACTTAAGTTCCCTACAACCTGCAAGAAGACCCGAAAGCGGCTTGCCAATTTCATCGGCCCGAAGTGCAAGGCGCGCAATACCTTTGTCCGCCATAGCGCGAACCGAGCCATCGAGTGACAGATACTCTTTCTCGGCAGTCTTGTCGTAAAACTCAACCTTAAACCTAGCCACGCTCACTCGAACAGCTCCTCGTCGGAAATGGGATCGGTTGCCTCGGCTTCTAGCATGGCCTCGAACCTCTCACGTCCCACGGTATCGGAGAACGGAATGCCCTTGCGATTCGAATCAGTGTCGCCCTGCGCGAGCCTTGCAGCGGCTATAGCGTGCAGGCGCTCCTCTCGGAGCTGTTCGAGTTCGACCGCCATCGCTTCGAACTCGTCGAAGCCAACGATAACAGTATCGATGCCATCGTTCCTGTCTGAGACAAATTGCGGTTCTCTTCGAGCGCGACGTCTCGCTTCGCCAAAATTTTTGCTTGCCTGCGTCGAAGTCAGCACCTGTTCGCGTCCGAAAACGAGTTTCTTGTCTATCACGGCAACCATAGCAACCTCCTTTAAAATCTGTCTCTAATACGTATTATTGTTTAATTTAAATACGTACGTAAAGGAAAGTTAAACAGCAATATTCTTACTATTGATTGTTTCGGACGAACAGGGTTTCGAATCGTACTCCAGAGCAACCGGTTGCCTGACAGGGTCTTCGATGGCGCAGTTTAGGGTCTTTGCGAGCGCCAATGCCGAAGAGAGCGAGGCACGGCGTAGGTCGAGTCGGATCTGCTCGTAGAGCTGTATAGCGCGAAGTAAACCCCCGATTGGGTGGCGAGCTATTTTTGCGTTAGACCGGCTGGGCTTTCCCGTGGCTATTAACGCATCCCCATCGCGGATGGCCTTTAGGTTCTCAACGTTGAGTACAACGGGAGGATCAGATAGCAGGATGATATTCGCAAACTCATCGTCCCGCACATGTTGCTTCATAGATGCGCACCTCATCTTGCTTGATACTTTTGCGGAAGGGCAGGCGCATGTGCTCTGGTGGGTTGGTGACGATATCAACCTTTCGCCAAGTTCCCTCTCGAGCTCATGGGAGAGTTCGTAAAGCGTGCCGAACGTCATGGTGTTGCCGCAGACTAGGCGCAAGTCAATATCGCTATTGGGCGTTTGCTCGCCTCGGGCAAACGAGCCAAATAAATAGGCTTCTCTGACGTCGTATTGAGCCAGCACGCGGGATACCGCGGATGATATGTAATCAAATGAAATCATGTCTCAATTGGGCGATTAACAGTAGAACGTCCGAGGGCCAGCGTCGAAACCGCCGGTCTGGCTTTTTGCCGTTCTGCAAGCTCGAAGATAAACGGAGCGTTTGATCTAACGAACTCGGTCAAAAAAATCCAGATCGTCGGCAGTAAATCCCTCGAAGTTGAACCACTTGACCGTAGGCAAGTAGCATTCAACGTGGTCAAAGCTAAAATCAACCGGACGCTCGACGGCTACACGAACGGCCCCGTCATCTCTTGTCTCTGAGTAGGCAAACTGAGTGCCGTCATTAAGCTGAACATAGCTCCATAACATGACTACCTCCTTAGTGTTTATATCCGAGTATTAAGAGCAGACTAGATGGTTTGGATGTTCTTTTTAGAAGGAGTTTGTCAAAAAGACATTTTTAGAATTCATGCAGACTCTCCGAAAAAGAAAATGCCTCCAACCCAAAGAGATTGAAGGCATCTTCTCAGTGGGCTTTCTTTTGATTCCGTTGGTCACGCCCTACGACCAATTTCTGATTTTAAGTATGTTCAGGTAATGAAGGAAATGAGTGAGATTTCGAAAATGAGTTTGGCAGAATTAGGCAGAGTCAAATAACGAATGCCTCGTGTTATTTCTTACCCTTTGTTCGGAAGCAGAAGCTTGGTATATATCTGGAAGACAGTAAGAAGAAATAGGTCTTCCATGGTCTCGATTCTCTCGCCATCGAAACCGCCGGGGCACCCGTAGTACCTATTGTTGGCCTCGTCACCAGAGCCGTAGGTTGCCGCGTAGAATGCAGCGGTCGACGCGAATCGGCAGGCCTCTATCTCGAGGCTCGATTCGAATTGATAGTCATTTTTTAGATAGGAAATGGGGGCGAAGGAAGCGCCCCTCGATTCGAAGGCCTCGGAAAGGACCTTACGGATAAGGTAATCGTACCCCGGGGTACAGCTATCAGGGGGCAGGAACGAAGAGTCCAGGCACTCGGGAAGAAGGTTAACCCGAGGTTCTGGCAGTCTCTCCCCCGCATACCTTTCGAGGCTGTGAAGCACGTATTTCCCATCATCATAAAGAACAGATTCATCTTTTGGGAAGCGGTCACGGAGGACGGCTTCGACTGCGGCGATGCAACGGACGAACAGGTCATCCTCTCCCCTGACCCGCAAGTCAAGACTGCAGTATTTAAGAATCAGATTCTGCACCTCCGGCACTAGGCAGCAGAATTCCCAATACATCTTACGTGAATAATGGAAAAGATCATTGTGCATGGCGGCAACGGCGCAAAGCGGAATCAGGCCTCTGTCGGCGTAATGCTTCGAGATGAACTCAATCGCTCGTGCCTTATTCCCTTCGGCGTGCCTACGCTCATCCCTCTCGTCCTGACGACGTTCGAATACTTCCATGCGCTTGCTCTGATATATTTGTATAAAGGCGATAACAATTGTCGCAGCTAAAGAAGATACCGAGCATATAAATTCAGGCATCGTGCTTCTCTCCAATAGAATTCTTACACAAAATCCAGTAATCACGCGATCCAATTATTGAGCATTTTTACGCATAGGGCGTTTGCTTTGATCGGAGCCATTTCATTATGAGCTTGTGCGAGTCTAACGGAATATTGGTGAGCTTATGAGGCTGGTTAGATCAGGCCATCTTTCGTCGACGAATCGGCGTCATCTGACAATGCAAGAGGAGAACGTTGATACATATACACCATCGTTTAAGCTCACTGGATTAGTTCTTGATAAGATGCGAAGAATAGCAGCAAGGAGATGATTGTATGGTTCGGCGAATCTCTAAATCGGAAATTGCCGGCGTACTTGAGCAGTGGCGTGTCGGGTCATTAATCAAATTTGTGACGCAGAGAGTTTATGCGGAACAACTTATCCAGGGAATCCCCTACCTGCAGGCGATTGATGAATTTAGATCAAAAGAGGCGGGAGATGGAAGGTCTGATGCCTACGAGGGTCTCCTTACAAGTTTTATGTCTGTTGGTTCAAGTCGTGCAATTTACTGCATGACGGCACTTGAAGATTCGAATTATCAATTCTTCCTACAGAGTAAGGATGGGCGGCGCATTAGAGACGAATTTTCAAATAGAGGCGCTGCAGTTTTGATTAAGGATCCTGTCGAGTTTTTGCTTCGATTTCAGGAAGCGGAACCTGAAGGTATCAATTTTGGACTGGTTTCTTATGACGGAGACATATTTGAGCCCAAGGTGGCGTTATCCAACTTTAAGCAGGCAGCCAGTGAAGTTACTTTCCACAAGAATCGTGCATATGAATATCAACATGAGTTTCGAATCGTCACTGGCCACGACTGCGATATCGACTTTAAACAGGAGGACAGGGATGGTGTAACGCACAACGTGTTCAACGGTTACATTCCCTATCAGGGTTTGAGACTTGGCTCCCTTGATGACATTGCTGAATTGCTTACCTTTCAGTGAGCGTCTATCGACAACGTTAAAAGGCGCGAGTTGAATTATGTATAACTTATAAGGGCGGAGGATCCAGCATGAGCAAGAACAAAAGCGACCAGAACGCGCACGAAGAGCAAGTGTTCAATGATGTTCTTAATCTATCAATGGCCTCGGGTGGTTACAAGAAGAAAGCTGCCTTGAAGGTGAGTGGATCTATTAACGCAGGCAGCGAGTGCCCTGATATTGTTATTACCCGCGAAAATGGATCCATTGTTGGTTTGGAGCATTTTAGAATCGACCATAACATCAAACATGGTCGAAACGCTCAATCAAAATCTGCTGAGCTCACATCGGTAATGAAAGCTGACTATGAAAAGCTGGTGCCAAGGCTAAAAGCCGACGACGTATCGTCGGAGGAAATGGCGAGTTTAGTCGCAAACTATGTCTCAGTGGCCAAATATCATCAAAGCTGTGCATGTTGCGATGATTTGACGCGCTCCCTTGATGCTCGATTGTTTGGTGGAAAAACAGGTCATGCTCGCAAATTACCTAAATACCGCAATCACCTTACTGAACTTAGCGGTGATGGTGGACGCATTGAATTGGGCTATTTAATTGAAATTCATTCAGATTTTCAGGGATTATTCATTCACGATGGAACAAGAGTGGCCCGCCTCGACAGTGGACAATGCCCACTTTATGCGGAAATTTACGATCTCCTTTTCAAGGCATCTTGCGAGGTCGATTGGATCCTAATAGGTTTTTACCCATGCCTGACTGACCAGATTGCGAATGCCGCCATCATAGATTGTCGTAACAATATGTTTAAGGAGAGCTGCCGCAGGCAGCGTCTTAAAAGAACGGAATATTTAGGTCTAGGTAAAACGGAACCCTTTCTCAAACAAAGCAGAGTCGGAGAAACAGAAATTGAGCTTTGCGCAGATAAGGTAAATATCAAAATCGAAAACCCCGCTGAAGGGATTTCCCCTGAGCTCCTATTTTGCACTGCGATAAATGATGCTGCAAGAGCATTAAATCTTGATAGAAGCGGCGAAACGTATACAACAACTATTTCTGTTCAACTGATTTACGAACTCGTGCGGATGAGGAGTAAGAAGATACGAGGCATCGTAAGAATCTATGACGTTATGCGGCTGCTTGCAGAGATTGAGCCAGCTATGTTGAAAAGGGAAATTGACAGTTTTGGTGAACGGTATAACATTTCCGAAACACCAGACTTTTGCTTATAGACAATCCGTGATGTCACTAAGAAGCCAGCTCACACAGCCCACCAATGAGCCCGGTTTAATATTTGCCCGCTTTAGCACCGCCGAATATTGCGAGGCAACTCTGCTGGTCTTTCACTTGGGCACCAAGGTCGACATAGATCCCGGTGCCCTTTCGTTGCCCTCAGTCCAATCTGCGACAATATTGATTGATTGTCTCACTCATGTGGATCTGGGTCGCATGTCACGATTCAGCCCATGGTCGCGTCCATATGGCCTCTGCCTTCGATAATTGGGCGCCTATAAACAAACAAGCAAATAGCTATACCTTGTGGATGTCCCTTTCTTCCAAATGGTAGCTATTTCAGCAGCGATATGCGGAGGCCAAGAGCACTGTCCCCAGTAGGAAAAGCGCTACGGACGCGACGACCCAGTTGTTGTCGCCGGTCTTGGGGAGTGCCGCTGTTGTCACAGTGGCAGCCTTGGGCTTGAGGACTTTGACGACTGTGGTCTTGGTTACTGTCGTTGTTGTCTTGGTTGTTGTGGCCGCGGGTCTCATCGAGGGATTTGCCGTGGGCACTGTGGTGGGCTCTCCAGCGGCGGGGCTTGCATCGGCGGGGGCTTGTCCGCGCTATCGCCAGTCACCTCGCCCCTGTCGGTCTCCCCCGCCGGAGGCGTGGCGACATCGGGCACAACCACCACATGCGGTGCCATCGCACCGGAGGCATCCAACACGCCGCTAGCACCAAAGGCCCCGTCGGCAGGCGTCACAAACCGTGCGGACACAAGCGACCCGCCCGTGCACGCTACGCCGCTATCGGCACCGGTCGCATCGAGCCGCGAGGCGTCGACGGAAAGCCGGCAGCCAACCGCACCGTCGCCAAGGCCCGCGTCCTGCAGATACACGCCGTAGGCGCGCACGCCCGCTCCGTACCCGGCGCCCGCGGCAACGACGCGCCCGCCGCCGCGCACGGCCATGTCGCCGGCGATCACACCGGCGACCGCCTCGTCCGTGATATCGGCCCCGTCTGCCCGGGCATCGACGGTGCATCCGTCCACCACGAGCGCCTGCGAGACGTGGATCCCGCACTGCGAGCCCGTCGCCGTCAGGGTCCCGGCGCCGCGAAGCGTCAGGTTGCCCCACACCTCCATGCCGCACAGCGTGATGTCCGCATCGGGCGCATGCGACTCCGTCACGGAGTTCTGCCCGGCAAGCGTCAGCACCAGGTCGCCGTCGGCGCCGATGGCCTCGCCCGCGTAGCCGTTAAGCTCCAGGTGGTCGGCATCGGTCCAGGCCCAGCCGGGGCCCGACACGCCCGGCACGCAGTACGTCGCGCCCGCAATGATGAGGCTCTCCGCGCCCGCGGCATAGGAAGGCCCGCCCAGCAAAACGCATAGGCAGGCCATGGCAACAATCGCAATGTAGTTACGGCTGGTGTAGGACTCGGCAGCAAACATACCCGCTCCGATCTTCGCAGAGCCAATAGAATGTGCACCAGAAAATGCCCTGGTAGCAGCAGCTACTAGTTTAGCGAGATCAAGGCACAAACAAAGAAAATGCCCCTGAGCAGCGCCAATAATTAGGTGTAAATCGTTTTGCCAATCGGTGAAAGGAGCGGATCACGTCAAACGATGTTCGTAAGTCATTGCGTATGCAACCAAGATCGTTGACTGCGTCCGCAAAACTCTGATTTGATTTGGATTATTCTATATATGCGCGGCTCAGTGAAGCACTATTATCAAAAGCTCATGGGCTTGGGACTACATTTTCCAGCCGCGTGAAAACGCTGTGTATGCAGCGCTAATTCGTTTTAGAGTCATGAGTGTGACAAGTAGAAAGTTAAGAAGAAAGAAGGCCGCGAGACAGAATAAGAATCTGGAAAATAGCTCATTGAAGTTTTTTGTCAATGGGGCAATACATAACAAGCCAACAACGAAGAGCCCATCCAAAACAGTCCACATAGATATATGAAAAGATTCATCAACCATTGTAAACTCGCGATCGAGTGGTTTTGGATCTTTTTGAGAGCTCATTTGCAAGCGCAATTGAAAGAGAAGTACCGCAACACCACACATAAGGCCAGAAATTATAGAGATGCAGCTAATGAGATTAGATATTAAATCTTCAAGGTTAATGCAGCCGTCAGGCCAATTAAAAAACAGAGCCACCGACAGCAAAGCAGGAACAATTAGCTGAACAAATATATCGCCGTGCGATATTTTATTAGTTTGATAATTGCGGAGTGTATCAATATATTTGATTAGAAGTTGCCAGAAATCAATTTTGCCCATATTATCGACCCTCCGGAGTAACCTAATAGACTATTTATCTCTATTGAAGACATCCTCTGCTCTGGCGAAACTATCAAGACAAACGGCGATAAACTGATCATCAGAAAGTGGCGGCTGTCCTGATTTATTTAATACTTCAGTTATGGGAACTGCGAATTCCTTATCAAGCATAAACGTCTTAGGTTTTCCGTCACGTTGCTTTAGCGTGGCAAAAACTTCTTCTCGACCAGAATAGTTGCTCGTAACGTCAAAATACTCCGCAACCGCTTTCTTGTCTTTTATCATATCAATTGTCGCTAGAGGGATGCGAAGGCCTCTTTTATGTTTTGCAATGAATGACATAGTTCCCACGTTTGCCACGGTACCGTCTTCAATGTTTTTGGAGGGGCGATAACGGCGAAGTTCGAATTGTTCCACTCCCGTAAATGCGTCTAGTGCAGATCTTTCTTGCACTCGTTCTGATTTTAAGGATATTCCCGTTGTATGACTGGCAATATAATTCTTTAGTGCTGTGACGGGCACTGAGGCGCCTCCGCCATTCGGAACGGATTCAATCCCAATCAGCGCGTAGCCTAATCCGGGAGTACATTTTATGAGTAGTCTAGAAGGGACCATTCCGGCCATTTCCTCTGTGTAGGAAATGCCACTATCGGCCATTGTTCTTGTGTCAACGACATCAACACGAAGTCCCGCACGACCAGATTTTAGATTGACCAAAACATTGTCATTTATTTGCCTATAAGAATCGAACTGAATGAACCGTTCACCTTCATTTACTTGAAACGGCGCGTTATTGTCATTAACAAAACTAAAAATGTAGTCTAGTAAAGGTTTATTGCCGTAATTCGAGACATCAAGTCTTTCCTCTTTGTGTCTATTGGTATTTGCCCAAAGCCTATAGACAACAAGTGAGTGCATCGCGAACAATCCGGGCATTAAAGTATCTCCTTAGCAATCATATTAATGATGATGCAATTGTATTCCTGCTGGTGGATTGATGAGCTAACAGTTTAGACAGCAGGTGATGATTCGGTGAGCGGAGGTGTCCCCGAACGCCATGCTCTTCTCAGTTGAGTCCTAGGTCCTTTCGACATCACCTATATTGCGAATCGGCACCGTCGTCCACCCGGCCGGATATTGCGGTTCGGCACCGCCATTAAACGCCTCCCCGCGCATCCCCGTTACGCTCGGGCTGCCATGCAGTCCAGAGAACGAGGAGGTTCCACGTGGCGAGAAGGATCAGGGCCAGGGGGGGGTCCTGAGGCTGAGGTCAGTGAACGGGCTGTCGTAGAACGCGATCGCCCGTTCACCGATCCTTTTAGCCAGAATGCTTGTTCCGCTGTATGTTTCTACGTTCCTTATTGAATAGAACTCTTGTGAGTCGAACATGCCGATCTTGATGATGTGGCACAGACTTTTGCTCTACGGGCGGCATTCACATACATGCTGCGTATGCGAATGCCGCTTTTGGTCGCAGCAAAGGCAGGGCAAGCTATAGTAGGCCGTGCTCTTCAGCTTTTTCTTTAATCTTCATGATCACTTTCGCCTTTTCGGAATCATCCTCGCAGCTCTGATCGATGTAATAGTGCGGATAAGATGCGATATCCACAGCCAACCACGATCCCCAGGACTTTGCAGCGGAAACAATTCGTGGTAAATCACACGAAAAGAGTCGAGGTAGGATAGACCGGTCTTTCGTAGGATATTTTTGCAGTAGCTTTTTTAGAACCTTCCTGCGAGAATTCCACTTGGGTCCGTCTAAATACTCATAAACAGTCTTTGCTGGTCCAATAAAGTTTCTCTCGGTCAGCTCAACGAGGACAGGGTCATAGCAATGCATTTTACCAATCGACTCTTTATTAATCGTAAGAGGGAAAACGCTTCTGTTAATCGCCCTTAGCCGGGTCATTGCGTTGAGCAAATTGGTAGATATCGGATGTGCCTTGTACAATAATCCAATAGCAAGGTCCAGAACGACAGAATCATCCAGAGTTTGGTCGACAGGCATTTCAATAATCGGAAATTCTTTTATAAATCTATCAAACAGGCAAAGCTCGCTACTCAATTCATCGACATTTTCGAGCTTCAAGATAAGGCTTGCATTGCTTAATGTCCCTGCAACTTTTTGGTTGAAAACGAGCTCTCGAACCAGCGCGATTCCCATGGCGCCTGTATTATCAATTGAATTGTTAGGATCGAGTTCATTCAGATTAACTTTGCCACCGTCTAGTTTTATTTTGGCAATGATTGAACTTGCGAGTTCGTCAACGTTGGCCGAATCGCTCCATGACTCCGCAGCTCGACAGAGGCTAGTAAAGATAAAGGGCGGGAATCCAGCAATCGAATATTCAGCTGGATATAAAGCCGTCAGGTAAGAATTAAGCGAATCCTCAGAAGAAACGACCCTTCTATAGACAGAAGGATATGCTTCCTCGAGCGTGTCTAGCGTTGGAAGATCCGATGCTTTGCATGCAGACAACAAGTTGGCGCGCGTGACGTCATAGTTTCCAAGTTCGGCAACCGAAGAGCTGAGTTCAGTTCCAAGAGCGCTTAGCTTGTGAATGGTAATTGAACATCTACTGAGATAATTCGCTATAACATTAGCCCTAGTTTCGTTTGAGACTGCATCAGCGATTGACATGGTCTCAATATTTTTCGACAGCCAGGAAGAAATCGACTCGCATGTATAAGAAACATCCAGATTCATGTTCGCAAAAGCATAGGAAACAAGCTCGCGCTGGGACTGAGTCGCGCAAACGCTCCCTGATGACTCAATGAGGATATCGAAGCTACGCTCGGTTTGATTAAGCAATGCCGAAATAAACTTGTGCACAAGACTCTTATTGTTGGGATATTCCTCAAGCAAGCGTTCGATTATCTGTCTTCCTGAGCTTGTGTAATTGTTGACGATACCGTTTACAGTTGTAATGACTGCATCACGACCAACATTGGCTGAAGGAGCGTTCCCTCCGCCAAGAATATGCGACAGCAAATAACGGTTGAAACAACAAGGACGATCCAAGTGAACGGTCGGAATGATTTTTAAAACTGCATTGCAATCGTCATCATCTAAGAAATAATCGAGGTCCTGAACACCGCGCTGATAGCAGTGATAGACAAAGTTAATAACGCGCGGCTTTGCATCAGTAGGATATTTAGATATGTAAAGGTCAAAGTCTTTTCTTATATAACCCTTCCTAATAAGTTCGCAAACAAGTTCGTCGCCTATTATTTGTTTAACAATTTTGGCAAAGGATTCAAGACGCTCTTCCCCTCCATTGGTATTGATTGGACAAAGCAAATCTTGCTTAGAATAAAAATCAGCAGTACGAAGTTGTTCGGTTTTTGAATCTAAGCTGGCAAACGAGGTGTCGCTAAATCCATCGTTCAACAGAACTTTCATTCCGATATCAGGCAAATCGATACCAACTAAGTCAAGAAACTCTCTTTTGGTCAGCCTTACACCTTCGCTGCCATAATTGGGACCATGGCCGATATAGAGGAATTCCTCGGGGTTAAGTGAAAAGAACTCTACCCAGAAACTCTTTCGAAATATGCTGTCAGAGTAATTGCTTCGCGTGTCAAAAGAATTATTTCCTATTGATAGACAGCTTATTGAATAGACGCGTTCATCCAAAGCCTCCTTAAGCTCATTGCCCAGCGTTTCGGCAATCTCATCCACAAGATCACCGTGTTCTTTGAAGCGTTGGACGAGTTTAGTTGCAGCCAAATACTGCGGAAGCAATCGATTAATCCCCTTTTGATGTATGTCGTACAGCTCATTTAACTTGCCCTTGCCGATTCGAAGGTCCTCATATTCAAGAGGATAGAGGTTTTTATAAATAGCAATTGCCAAAATGCCTGTACAGGTCAACCCCAATGCAGAGGGACTACCGAAAGAAGGGGAACCCATTTCATGTGTCATGACCAGATAGTCATTACGGATGCTGACCATCAAGCGCATGTCTGCAATATATGGAGCGGCCAGAAGAAGTAAATCAGAATAGCGCGCACCTTCGTCTGTCTGACCGGCATCCTTTAGCTCCGAAACGAAAACTTTGGCGGCCATTTCATTGGCATTAAACTTAGAAATAAACGGCACTACAGAAATGACCATGTCGAAAAACTTGACACGACCGGAGCCAAGAACTTCTTTTGAAGCTCCTTTGGACTCATTACCAAAGGTAAATATGCTGTCCTTTATAGCATATACAAATCTAACAACCTTATTGCCATTTTTGCCAACAATGCCAGGCGCTAAGTTTAAAAGGTCATTGAGTTTCCGCAGTTCGTCAAAAATGCCCAGATCGTCAAAGCGATCAATATCTTCGAAAATTACGGTGTCGTACTTATTAATTTCGAAGAGATAAATAAGCTCGTCCCTATATTTATTGAAGTATGAAGAGTCGCCGACTTCCTTATCGAGCGATAGGTTCAAGCCTGATGTCGAGATTGATTTTAGATGCAGGCTGTTTATAGACGAAAGTAGACATGCAGAAATAATTGTAGTCAGGAAAAACGTAACGGCAGCTATGGCGATGAGTATCAATAAACAATGATGCAGGGAATCATCATTCATGCTTGCTAGAGCATTGAACCAGCGTTCGGCATCTCCCTTTATGGCGCCTGGGAGAAGCATCGCGATGATAATGGCTGTAAATAGAACTAACGATAGGGATAGGATTTTCGGGATCTGACGATATAGGGGAATGTTATGAACTTGATTGAAAGACGACTTACTCGCTTTCGAAGGATTTCCTTGATAAAGAAGCTGGCCTAAGATTTCGCGTTCAAGTAATGCTGTTGTTGAAGGTTTGGAATCTGACCCATCGCTGCTCGGGCCGGTACAAAAATTTGCCAAACTAACTTTTGCAATATAATGACCTTCCGCCTTCGCTTCTTTGGCAAATTGTTCCAAAATGCTGCTCTTGCCACTTCCGTAAGATCCTGAGAGAGCTACATTTTTGCAATTTTGCTTATATAAAGCATCGTTAAGCCGGCCAACGTATCGACCATGTTGACTAGAATCATACTTTGGAGTCATTGGTCTAAGTTGATTTTCCTGGCAAATACCCTCCTTGGAAGCAAGCCGGAATCTGCTAATAATGCTCAAGGCGCAACCAACCTTCCGATATAAAGCCGCATTACTTAATACATTTGGGTCAATGGTATTAAGATGATGGAATCAAGTCGGGAGCGCTAATTGCCGACTTGAATAAAAATATGGTATCAGCTTGTGGTCTAGTAAAGATGGACGGGACCAACCTATAAGACTTAATAAGTACCAAATTGGTTTTATTTGAAAGGGGCAAATCGGCACCTGCTCACATACCCTTCCCTTATTGCTATTAAGCGCTTTTCAATAAGTACTTCTTGAATTAGAACTGCATCAGGTCATAGCTTGTTTAGAATCTCAGTAGAAACTGAGTGCTGTTACCAGTCATCCCGTAATCCATCGATTCTCTCAGCGCCATATAGGACCTGCTAGTTGTATTTGCCACTGAATTGCACCCCACTTGTTTTGCTGACATAGAGTCTTGTATGAAGCTGCAAGAGCGTTTTCTTTTTCAAAGAGATCTTTTCGTTGTTTGGGCTCATGTAACTTTTCAGAGGCCTGTTCAAGCGTCCATTGATATTCCTTTGCACTCTGAGACATCTTATTCAATAGAATTTGATACTGATACATTGAAAACAAAAGGGATTGATAAGCTTCTATGAATTCGGCTATTGCGTCTCCACTCTTTCCTTTGAAGCAAAATTTCGCCTCCATAGCGAGCGTTCTCATTTCATCAAGCTTTAAATGCAATTTAAGTTGAGAGTCGGCATCTAACACATGATTTATTGAGGCTGAAATTGATTGCAAGTACGTGGTGTTAGTTAGCCAAACAAATAGCCGGTCGATAGCCAGTTGCGGTTCGTCGTTATGCTCCAAGTTCTTCGCGTTTTTTTGCGTAAACGCTCATGAGTTTATCGACGGTTATCCAAATATTTAAACGTCGATTAAATAGAGACTGTTTATTACTGAGACGAGCTTGGTAACAAGAAATGAACAACTCAATGATTGCCACAATCGCTGAGATGTACTCAGGTTGATTCGTTAGGTCCATTGTCTCCTCCGCCATTAAAGATCAATTGGCAATACCTTGATTATCACTCTGCATTTTGGATTCTCTGATTCATCTTCTAGATGATTCCAAGGCCCTTTCGACACCACATATATTGCGAATCGGCACCGCCGTCCACCCGGCCGGATATTGCCGTTCGGCACCGCAATTAAACGTCCTCCCGCCCATCCCCGTCACGCTCAAACTCCTGCAGGCGGAGTACGCCTGCGATTGCGCGGAGGCCGGCGCCCCGTCGATGTCCTACAACAGGTTCTGCAAGCGCTACCGGCAGCACACGGCGTCCCGCAACGTGGTGGGCCAACGCTCTACATGAAGCAGGATATATAGATGCTGTGCCAAGTGCACGCCTTCTCCTTCCTGTTGTCACAGCTCACGCGATTCATGCGATCATTTCTCAAAAGGCGACATCATTTTTATGGCCTCGCACATGTCGTATCGATCCTTTATCTGGTCAACATGATTGCTCGACTTCGTGGACCAATAGATGCGACATCCATGTTCTTTTGCGGCTTTCTCCACGAGCTCCTTGTTAAAGACCCACCTCCATAACCGCGGCTGTTGATAGTAGACAGAATGACGAAAGCCCTTTTCCACGGGGAAGCAAAATTGTTCGAACCAAGTAACTCGGTTTCCTAATGCATCAACCCAAATTAGAGGATTGTCGATTTTCGGAATGAAACCAAGCATCCTCATAGCACGGGAAGGGAATACCTGGCAATCGCAGAACGTCATGGTTATGCAACCGGCCAGCGCATTGCACAATGATATGCTGTTTCGGGAAAAGGAGGAGGCCATTCCTCCTCCTTTTCCCGACAATAGTCCGTAGCATCCGTACTCCCTATCAATAACGTCGTCTGGGCTTTCGCAATCAAGCGACGCCATGCGAGCGGAGCCATAATACTCGTATTGTTCAGCTTGACTCCCGTATGGGATATACAGCTTCCAGCCTAGGCACGCCTCGCCCCCATTCAAATCGATCATGGGCAGTTTGGCCGCGACGTGTTCCGCTTCTTCAATCGCTCCAGCCTCGAATAACTCGATAACCCTTGACACCCCGAATGCCACCGGGTCCTTAAAAAAGGGAAAATGCGAGAAGCACCATACGTCAGCAGGGTCCACAAGGATCGAAGCGGCTACGCAGCTCGGAATGGCCCGCCAGCGCCCATGGCACAATCCAGCATAGAGAAGCTCCTGGCCGTAATCCTCCTGTCCGCACGCTGGAAAAACGACCCCGTCATTTTGCATATGTCGTTTAACAAACGGTCGGACTTCCCCTCCGCGACATAATTCCAGGGCTTCTTTGACGTCCTCGCAGCCGTCACCGCAAAGGCTATAAGCTTCCGATAGGAAGGTTTCTATTCTAGATGGAACCTCGCAGCTGCTGTTTTCGGTCAACTGTGGGTCGTCAATCCCTGGCTTGAGAATAATCCCGGGTGCTCCGGTATAAATTGAGAGAAGGTAAACCTCATCCGCCCTTTTAACCTTATCGACAAGCTTGGTGAAGCAGTCCCAGATCACATCGTCTCCAGGGAAAGCGCACCACCAGCGACCGAGAGCCTTCTCAAGCAAGATACGTTCATACGGTCGAAGAACCTCCAGCCCTTCGCACACGCGCTCTCTCATGCTTTTCAAACGTAAACCGCCCCAGACGATTCCCCGCACTGCGTTTTCTGTCCTATGTGGGTCTTCAGGGAGGATCGAATCGAGCAGGATGTCCGACACAAGCTCGGGCAACAATTCCGGCTCGGACAAACCGGATGATTTCTTTTCCAAAGCAGCCAGATCGCACTTTCCATTGCAGGTGACCCACCTTCGTTTGCTGTCACACTCGAGCTCAAATATCACCTCGAAAAGCGCCGGGTTTCTCACCCTCGCTCTGACCATAATTGCATGCATGATATCGTTTGGGGCGGCTCCAAAGCCGTATCTTTCCAACCCTCGGTTCTTCCACGAGAGCAGTTTGAAAAAGAACTCGTCATCGGAGTAGCTCGCGATGCCGTCAATCAGTTCGGTTACAGATGTGGAGAAATGAGCCCATCCCTCTTTGCAAAGAGCAGTGCCACGCGCTTCCACAAGGCTGTTAAAGACCTCACTTCTTTCTTGCCCTCGACCGACCAACTCCGAGCAAGCCTTGGCAACGGGCTCCCAATACCAGCGATCAATCTCTTGGCGAAACGCGATGTCCTTTACCTCTTCATCCGATAGGTCACTAAGATCTCGAGGGACATCTGCGATGGAATTCTCAACCCCAGATTTAAACGATTCGGTTATTGGCGCGTCTTTGATGGCGCTCTCTATGTCAGTAACCTCACTCTCGAAACCATCTTCGCATCCGAGTTCAACCGCTTTATCTCTACATGTTTTAAGGCAGAAACGGAGCCCCTCTACGTCCTCGGCCGAGCAACAAGACGAGTTCCCGAGCATGCCAGCAAATACAGCCAGCACATCGCCTAAGCACGCTGCGTTCGCCAGCAAAGACTTGAGTTGATGCTCGATAAGGCAATGGTCATACCTATACTCCGGCTGCAGCGAGCGGATTCTTGACAATTGTGCGGGACCTTCATTCGCCGCCCAATCCGCCACCTTCTCCATCAGCACACTAGACATTCTGTTGTCACCCGATTGCGATGCCGCATTGTCCAGCTCGAGCAATTCAAAAGCGTGAGTTTCAGTTGCCATCCCGAACTCAGAAAGCATTTCGAAACTCTCAACGAGATTGGACAGTGAGTAGTCCTTGTGGTCGGTGAACCGAGCCGACCCAAAGAGGATAGCCTCATCGCAATGCATCGCGAGATCTCGATCATAAGAAGCGAGCAAGGGCCTTAGCATGTCGTGAATCTCAGAGGCATCCTGGGATGCCAGCAAAATCGACCCGTCCGGTCCATACTCTTTCGAGAGATAGCGTCTAGGAATCTCACTGCCTATCTTCTGGAGATGCTTGAGCATCCTCAGCTTTGCGCAAAGGGGCTTTCTAGAATAAATGAAACCCTTTAGATCTTCCTCCTCGAACGCTTTTGCACAAAGGTCCACGCCTTTCGCGGAGACGAATGCGATGTATGGTACGGCACATGTCTCCATAGTCAATAAGCCGGGCCAATGCGGAGCCTGGGCCCACTCCCCCAAAACACGCGCCTCGTCGGTTCCTGGCAATATGGTCGCGCCATGTCCCACAGCATATCCGAGGCAGGCCGAGGCCCGCAACGTTCTGACGATAGACAGGTACTCCCTGTCGGAGCGATCCATCCATGCGATCGTCGCGTCCATGTCCAGTCCCATGGCATCGAAACCGTCGCGGTCGGATTCATAACCGAAAATGAAGCTCTCTGCAAACAAGCCGAGGGTAAAGCCCTCACTATAGACATTTCCTTCCCTATGGCACAGCAACGGCTCGGACCTGCCGGCACTAGACACGTGCAGCCCCTCTGACAAGCACAAGGCGTAGGCTATGGTACCGATTTCAAGTTTAAACGAGTAAGCCGAAAGCTTTGAGAAGAATGCGCGTTGCGCAGTGCGCGATGCCGGAAGTGCTCCGGTCAGTAAATCGCGCATCATGTTCGTAGCTGCATCTACTGTGATCGAAAGCCCGGCGATCTTAGAGAGGTCGTCGTCTTCCAGTGAAGACTGCATTAATAAACCTCTCACGAAGGCGTCCCGAAAACGGCACTGCAGATTTTCCGCATCACCCCCGAGATCAGGGGCGAACAGAAAATCGTCATAATCGAGTCCACGGGTCGCGGCGAGACCGCCCCATGCGGACATCAGCATGGAAGCACTGTCGTCTTCCTCGAGGACTCCGTCTTCCTCATCGGAATCCGACAATATATTCAATGCTGTTAGAGGAGAAAGGCCAGAGAACCAGATGCCGTACAGCTCGTCGCTCTGCTCCGTGCACCCGGCGTCTTTAAGCAACCAGAGACATCTTTCGAGCGTCGTTGCATACAAGGTGGCTGTCTCCTTGTTGAGGGGCGGCACCATGTAGTCCATGCCCACCAATTCCTCGAGGTGAAGAAAGGGCCTGCGCTCGAGCCAATACTCGAAGTGCTCATTTACCTGTGAAAGGGTCGAAAGGGCAAGTTGGACCCTAAGCACGTTTTCCAGCTTCCCCGACTCACATGCCATTCCATATACCGTCTTCGCCTGCTCGCAGAGAAGACTCCAAGGAACGCCATGGGCAACGGCATCGATGACGTACGACGTGTCAAATAGACTGATGCAGTCCTCAACTCGACCAGAGGCGGCAAGCAAACGAACGGCATAGCAAGATCGGACCACGTCACCCTCCATCCCCAACGCGGCATCGGCGAGGCTGCCGGACGCAAAACGAAGGTATCCTTCCATACCGGGCTCCAAAGCCTTAGAACTTACGAAGAGCCTGAAATCGTTGTGAATGGGGCGAGTGGATCCGTCGGCGCACTTTCTCAGCAAAGGAGAGAGAATAGCGATGTCGCGTGCCACCACGTACTCCTCCGAAAAAGAATCGGGAAACGCATTGCATAGGAGCTTAGGATAGATCGCTCCGTCGAGAAGGTGCATCGACGAAGCGATGAGACCCAGCGCGTTCGATCCGCTTCCGTGATGTTGCTGAATTTTATCATTGGCTTTCTGCCAGATAGACTCGTAGTATTCCTCGACGTTTTCCGAAAGGCCCAATGACCGCAGCTTTTCAATGGCACAGCCACAATCCGTCTCACCAGCGATTGCGTGAACCGCATACACCACAGACAAGGTGTTCCCATTGGTTATATTGATAATCTCATTGGAGAGGACGAGGGTCTCTCGGTCTGAAAAGTCGGCCCTATCCGACAAGAGGGCGTTAACGTCATCAGCGTCGATATTGGGGAGGCGCTCCATCTCGACACCGACGTGCTCCCCCTTGAGCCATTGTGGGTAGGCGGAGTATAGATTAGCTGGCTGGCCGGAGACGAGAATCTGAACGCCTTCTGGAATCGATTTTGGTGAGGGGAGGTGCTCCAAAAAAGTTAATCTCTCCTTGGCCCGTGCGGCATGATCGATGCCGTCAATCACAAGAATCGTCTTGCAGCCTCGCTTGGTTGAAAGCGATTTGGCAAGCCTTAAGACCTCACTCCGAAGCTCGTCATCTGCGCAAAGTTCATTGAAAATAGGTATTTTAGGCTTCTCCCCGGCAAGTTCAGGTGTATCACGAAGCTGATTCAGCAAGGTACCCCACAGTTCCCTGGGAGAGACGATGCCGGCATCAGGTGAATAGCTAAAGTCATCGACATCCAAGGGCTTGAATGCATAGAACCTGAAGGGACGTGGGCTCATTCGCTCGCATAGGCAGCTGACCAGTCTCGTTTTTCCAGAGCCAGGACCTCCCTGGAGAAATATGACCCTGCTATTGGACGATTCCAATCTGTCACGCAAAAGTAAGCACAGTCGCTCCCTACTCGGGAAAACTGGTATAGGGATGGGGACCTCGATTGGTATATCCATTGGATTTCGGTTAAGCTTGCAGACGCATTTCCGGGCGATCTCCGCACTAACCATATTGTCGCCCGCCGCAGTGGTCCATCTCCGGAGCTCGGCGGCAAGCAGGTCGAATACTCTGGAAGCCAGTTCTTCTGACCCTCCGCATACCTCATCCCTTAATCTACCCATTAGCTTGATCTCTTCGTCGTGAAGCGACGGAGCGCCTGCCCTGATCGTTAGATTTCTCAGGAAAGGCACGATATCAGGTTCCTCAAGCTTTGTTGAGTCGGCGAATTCGTGCCACTGCATATCGAGGTCGGGGTCGTCGAAAGTGATATCGGAAGACGAAGCAACAGACCCGAGCTCTACGGACAGTTTGTCCCAGAACTCACCAAGGGGAAGCCTCTTGTAGGGCTTTCCCATATACTCCGCACCTGTCTTATTTTTGCCCAGCGCACGATTCGTGTACAAAATAATTTCAGGAATTGCCTCTTCTTTACGCGAAACTTGCTTCCATCCTGCCGCGAGAGAGGCAAGCAGAGATTTATTGGGACTCTGTTTTTCACCCGATTCACCCTCCGCCACCAACGATCCGAACGTCAGGTTGTTTGCGGTCGCTGTCGAAGCTTTTTTATGCTTCACTTGGACACACACCATGGGAAGCCCGTGCGAACGTCGGACAACGACGTCATCAACCCCCTCAAGGCCGACTTCTTGAAAAGTCACGGACTCAATTTGATCTAATCCTGCGAGCATGGAGATCACGTAGTCGAGTCCGACATACCATTCGAACCAATATGGGTCGCCTGCGCCAGGCTGGCAGTATTCCGACGACAATTCTCATCCTTTCATGCATACCCCCATTGAACGCAAATAGCGACATCAGAGGTTTAAAGATTACATTGCAATGCAATCTCAGAAGAGTAGGGATTATTCATATCGTTGGACTTATACCCTCGTCTCTTCGATGGCACGCAATTACGCGTTGAAATTTGTCAGTTCAAACCCATCAGAGCACGCGCTTCGAATAGATTAATATCGATCGTTTTAAAAATTGAAGCCGAAAGTAAAAAGCGGGCGAGTATCGGCGTTAGCCGATACTCGCCCGCTCTCGATGCAGTTAACCTAGCGAATGACTAAAGCAGCCCAACTTGGGAAAGTCCCCTCTCCCCTAGTCCCTCTTAAACAGATCCCTCGTGTAGACCTTATCCGCCACGTCCGCGAGGTCGTCGCTCCAGCGGTTGGCGACGATCACGTCGCAGCCGGCCTTGAAGGCCTCCAGGTCGTGGGTGACCTCGGAGCCGAAGAACTCCGGCGCGTCCAACGTGGGCTCGTAGACCACCACGGGCACGCCCTTGGCCTTCACGCGCTTCATGACGCCCTGGATGGAGCTCGCGCGGAAGTTGTCGGAGTTGGACTTCATCGTCAGGCGGTAGACGCCCACGACCGGCTTCGGCTTGCCCTCGTAGACGCGGTCCCACACCATCTGCAGCACCTCGTCGGCCACGAAGTCCTTGCGGGTGCGGTTGGCCTCCACGATGGCCTCGATCAGGTTCTGCGGCACGTCCCTGTAGTTGGCCAGCAGCTGCTTGGTTTCCTTGGGCAGGCAGTAGCCGCCGTAGTCAAAGCCGGCTAGATGCCCCTTACTCCTTCCGCCCCCAAAATCGAGTGAATCCACCTTTATAGAATGAATCGAGTTCAAACAGCCTGTCGGGTTTACGGGCTTCATGACAAGTCAATTTGTAGGCAACAAGCGACCTTCGAGAAGTAACAGGCATAAATAACGCCTCAGGATTAAAGTCGTAGTTAATTTACGCTCGGCGAAAATTGCTCAATGCAAATCACGCACCTATGAAGATACGGACACGCGGACCTAAAGAAACTTGCAGATGATATCGTACGCTTCCTTCTCCTTGCGGCCGATATCCGTAGAATTTGTTTCATCGCATTCACAAGGCGGGTCAAGTTCAAATAGATTGTAAAAATCATTCGGCTTGCCACAGTAAACTGGAGAGTCATTCTGTAAGGGATGCGGCTTATTGCAAAACTGGTCTTCTGTAATATCAACTATGGTGCCATCAGTAAGTTCAAGCCATGCATGTGACTGCGAATCATTTGTTGAGAAATCGCGATATGTTCCCGACACATACCGCGTTGCTATGCCCTTATCGGATAGATACCTTTGCAGCAGGTCACTTGTGTATCCGCAACAGCCGCTTGGAAAGGATGCAATTACAGTGCTATGAAGCTTGTCGGCCTCTAGAGCGCGGTCAATAGCCTTACGAAAATCGTTTGCAAGGGACCTCACGAGCTCCATCTGACTATCAAAGTTGCCGCTCAAAATATGCCTCCTTTAATGCAGACAAGGACTAATAACGCTATCATATGATTAATTCACACGGAAATACAGCGCCCATGTTTTGAATTTGGACAGAAGAGCTATGCAGCAATAAATTTCTACCAGGCTAGATAACATGTGATGATTCGGATGCCTTGCGGTCTCGAATCATCACATGTTATCTAGCCTGGTAGAACAAAGATAGCAAAATAGTAGCGCTAAAAGTATCTCTTTTGATAAGTATAGACATCGCGATTAAACTGCTCAGATGTCTCGAGGAAAGGAGCGCGTTTTTCTAGAATAGCGCTGTCGATGTGGCGATTTAGTAGGGATAGAGCCACTCCAGCAAGGGCGCCTTCTGAATCGCCAAGAGATACTCCGAATGCCCAAGAAAGAATCAAGAAGGGGGCTTCGCCTCTAAGACAGTCGAGAGAAAAACGCTGCAGTTTATGGGACATTTTTCTTTCAGTGGCGATTGCTTCAGCGAGCATTTGGTTGATGTCGTGTACCTGGTCTTTAAATCCGTCTTCTGCAATAGAAGCGAATTTTGCAGGTCCGCAAGGAACTTTATTCCTTATTTTTAGAACGATGTCGCTGAGAAAAGCAAGTTCATCAAGAGAAATATCTTGAGGTAAAGATACCATCGCCTCATATGAAAGCGCCATCGGTTGGGGGACACCGCCAAGTCGATCAGGATTTTCCGAAAGCAATGGCACCGATAAACCGCTACTGCGCAGTTCATTAGAAACTGAAAATGGGAAATCCCTGATGCATCGTGGACATATTTCTGCAGGCGTGGTGTAGTACCTAAGAGCCGCCCATTTTGAGACAAGCTCGCTATGTTCAATGCCATTGTCTCTTGCGGCCTTTTCGAACTTGCTTCGACTGCCCTCAAGCGACAATAATTCATTCTTCAATAACCTAAGCCGAAGAGGTGAAACCCCTTCGGCTGAAAGACGCTTAAATAGCAATCCACCTTCTGAAATGTCTCGTATTAATGAAGCCTTATATATATCGCTTTGACCATATGAGTCAAATGAATAGATTGTTGAAGCATGCTCATCGAGGAACTTAGCGTGTTTAAGTTGCTCCGGGATTGGATTTTCAATGTTGCTGACATAGTCAGTGAAGGAAAAGTACCCCTCCCTGAGATCCGGGACAATTACTCCTTCTTCTAAAAGTGGGGTCAGGGTCTCAACTGCATCAAATGCCGATCCAGCAGATAATAAATACCGGCTAGGGATAACAACTCGTTTTGCATATAAAGAATATGCTATAAGTCTATATAAAATCGCAATCGTATCCTGATCGCAATAGCTAATCTGAAACTGGTCTGGATCACAATTATTGAAAACGATGTCACCGAACGATAAATCACTAGAAGTTATATAGTCATGATACATACAGAACACCTAAATTGGAGTTTTGGTAGCAAATCCAAAGTTTGGGTTGTTGCAATGCGGGTCTATTCGGATTTAATACATAGTCCCCATCCTGAACTTCAGAGAGAAATATGTGGTTGTCACGTCTATTGAAACCCGGATATGGCAACATCATCGCGATGGACCTATCTTCGAACACTCCAATCTCCCCAATGCAGCATTCAAGTTAATCAGCCTTTTCGTAAACTTTGCCGATTAACTCGTCAATCGCCCCGTCTCTTTCATTTGCTAGTTTTGTTGGTTTATGCCAAAAATGATAAGCAACCGCACCTATGCCCAATATGCCAGCCAGTATGCAAATGAACCAGGCAATACTCTTGATCGCGTTGGACGACAAGAACAGCGCATCATGAAAGTTCGAGGTCAAAAGGGTGAGAAACAATGTTCCCGAAATGGAGAACAGCACAGGATATAAATCCCCAAATGACCAAGCACATGCGGCCTTCATGGCTCGCTCATAGCAACCCTGCATCAATAACCTGAGATTCGCCTCAGTCATACTTATATCAGTATCCGAAACTGCTACAGACGATGATCTTTTCTCCGCAATGGGCGCTATGGCGGCCTTCCTGTTGACAGTGTCTTTATCACCGTCCTCAAGCTGCAAGTTCTTTTCTTTTGAATTGACGTCAGAGGACAGTTGTCCGCAATTAAGAATGAGCAGCAAGATGGCCTTGGAACAATCTTCTATTGAGTCGCCACCCGAGCTGCGTTGCGTCAATAAATGAGCAATCGATTCTCCATCAAGGCGACTTGCCGACCAATCAGGGTCAATCCCTATGTTCAGAAGCAGCTCACGAACATCATGTTGATCGAGCTTCCGTGAAAGGCTTCGGATATTGCCAAAAAGACGGATAGCGTAGTCAAATATGCTATCTTCATGCTGAGGCAACAGCGAGTATAGTTCTTGTTTTGAGTTTTTCATTCCAGTAAGTTTCAAATCTTATTACTGAAGATTTGCAAGAACAAAATCTGCAAGAGAACTCCTAGCTCGATCGACCCGACCAAAGCCATCATCAACACCCACGAAATCGATAATCTCCTCCAAGACCACGGACGCCTTGAATACAAGCTTGTTGCTGCTCGTGATGGGCGCCTTTTCGTAAGTAAGCCTAACTTTGCAGTCAACAATACAGTTCTCCGGACCTTTGTTGCTACATGCTATGTCTAATAGACTATTGGCGACATCGCCGCAGGCAAATAAATCTACATCCCCGTTCTCGCTGATAAGGCCAGGTCCGCCGATAATCGAAACTTCAACTGAAACAGTATCCCCAACCGTCAATCCCAGCGAAACAACCAACTCGTCTTTGAGCGTCCAGCCACAAAACTTATTCCTCAGCATTAGTCTGACTTTAGTTTCACGATCCTTATATCTGTCTGGAAGAAGAAGAAACTTCTCACAGAGTTTTGCTCCCTCCTCCAATTCCTCATCAACCTCGTAAAGGTTGTTTCTTTCCGGCAACTCTATGTAAGTCTGTTCCTCACTCATTGGCATCTCCAATCAACAATCTACATCCGTCCCATCACCCGTATTGGTTAAAGACGGGAATATCCTGTCAAGTAATACGATCCGCACGAAAGATCTCAGCAAAATCCTCTTACCAGTGCGTCTGAAATTCGCTCGCTCGCATGCCCATCACCGTAAGGGTTCGAAGCCTGGCTCATCGCTGCATACTCCTCTTCATCGGAGAGCAGGCGGCTGAACTCGCGGTAGATGACGTCCTCCTCGGTGCCGACGAGCTTCAGCGTGCCGGCTGCCACGCCCTCGGGGCGCTCGGTGGTGTCGCGCATGACGAGCACCGGCTTGCCCAGGCTCGGGGCCTCCTCCTGGATGCCGCCGGAGTCGGTGAGGATGAGGTGGCTCGCCGCCATGAAGTTGTGGAAGTCGAGCACCTCGAGCGGGTCGATGATGTGGAGCCTGTCGAAGCCGTCGAGCTCCTCGTGCGCCGCCTTGCGGACGAGCGGGTTCATGTGGATGGGGTAGATCGCCTTGGTGTCCGGATGCTCCTCCATCACGCGGCGGATGGCGCGGAACATGCGGTGCATGGGCTCGCCCAGGTTCTCGCGGCGGTGCGCCGTGATGAGGATGAGGCGGGAGCCCTCCGCCCAAGCGAGCTCGGGGTGGGAGTAGCCCTCGCGCACGGTCGTGCGCAGGGCGTCGATGCCGGTGTTTCCGGTAACCCAGATCTTGGACTCCGGCTTACCCTCGCCCAGAAGGTTCTTCTTGCTGGCCTCCGTGGGGGCGAAGTAGTACTCGCTCACGATGTCGACCGCCTGGCGGTTGAACTCCTCCGGCCAGGGGCTGTAGATATCGTGCGTGCGCAGGCCCGCCTCCACATGCCCCACGGGGATCTGCAGGTAGAAGCACGCGAGCGCCGCGGCGAAGCTGGTCGTGGTGTCGCCGTGGACCAGGACCACATCGGGCCTCTCGCCCTCGAGGACGGACTTGAGCTTGAGCAGCACGTCGCACGTCACGTCGAACAGCGTCTGGCCCGGCTTCATGATTGCAAGGTCGTGGTCGGGAGCCACACCGAAGACGCGCAGCACCTGGTCGAGCATCTCTCGGTGCTGGCCGGTCACGGTCACGACGGTCTCGAACTCATCCTTGCGCGCCTTCAGCTCGTTGACGAGCGGGCACATCTTGATGGCCTCCGGGCGGGTACCGAAGACGAGCATTACTTTTTTCATAAAAAATCATCCTCAAAAATAATTGTAAGATTGTAGCTAACTAACAAATTTGTGAAAGTTTAATTGCGGGGACTCCGCCAACTATAACGTTATCTGGAACGTCCTTCGTAACCACCGCTCCGGCAGCAACGATTGCATTTGAGCCGATATGGACCCCGCTCATTATCTGAGAACCATATCCAATCCAAACGTTATCTCCAATGATAATATCTTCTTCACTATGCCCTTGGTCAATCATTGGGACGTTTGGATTAGAGTATTCGTGCATATCAGTCCGAATATGCACGCAATACGAAATCATGCAGTTGTCGCCGATAACAATTTTGGCATTGGCGCTAGCAGCAAGCATCCCTCCATTTACATAGGATCTATTTCCCAAATAGATATTTTCTGGGTGGATCAGAGTGGTCTCCGCAGTAATAAAACCATCGCGGCAGTTATTAACTGATGAATATAAATAATCAGCAATGCACTTATTTAACGCCTTGCGAAACAGAAGAATTATTCGACCAAATGATTCAGTAATTATCATAAGACACCACACTATTATTTTCGAATGTAGCTATATACCGTTGAAAGAGTTGACCTGCAGTCTTGAATGCCAACAACTAAAGGAAATAGTACAACCGAGGCAATGCAAGCAATAACGCTACAGGCATAGGGAAGCATAATTGCCGATACCGCCTGTAGAACAAGAAGTAAAACGCACGCAGTGGACCATCTAAAAGAACCAATGCTGTCATAATATTTATTACCCACACTCGTTTTGAGAAAGAGCATCAACATGGCAACTGCTGCAACCGAGATAGCTGAACCTATCATTCCAAAAATAGCCGTGAGTCCTGTTGCCAAAATTACATTTAAAAATAAACCAGCAGAGTAAATAAAAAGATAAAACCGGCTTCGCTTGGCAATTTGAATCCCAATGCCAGATGTTTCACCAATCGAGTAGCAAATTGGGGAAATGATAAGAACGGCGAAAAGTGTCGCAGACTGCTCGTACCGTTCTCCAAGAAACCAAGGGACCATAAAACGAAGGGAAATCAAGACAACTCCAAGCACGAAGAGCGCGGAGACAAGGACCTTATGAAATAAAATAACGGTGTCGTGATGATCATCGTAGTGCTCATACACATATGTGGGCCAGAATGAATTTACTCCGGCCGAGACAAGGCCAACAACTGACGCAACGGTTGCAGACATAGAATAAACGCCCAGATCTGCGTAGCCGGAAAATAACTTAATCGAAAATTGTGGGACGTAGGTATTAAGATTTGCAAGAAGCATCGCTGGCATCATTGGAAGCGAATACCGGAGTATTGCACCATAATCGATCTTTCTAAGGTAATGAAATGAGAATCCCTTAATGTCAGGAAGCATTACTGCTGCAGAGAGAATAACTGCACAGATAAAAATGGCTGACATTATTTTAAGTGTTGAGTCGAGACTTTTATTACCAAAGTTTAAAAGATAAGGACACTTTGTAAGTATGGTAAAGGCGACAGACAGAAGAATGAATAACGGCAAAAACCCTTTAACACGGCAATAACAGATAGCGATACGAACAATAACAAAGGAACTTAAAGCCAAAACCAATGCGAAGCAGATCAGAATTCCACTAGCATCAAAGAAGGAAATTACAAAATCGCTAAATAAAAAAACAATCAACGAGGTTAACAGGGTGGCTACTACTGGAATTACTAGGCAGAAGAACAAAAGTGTGTTCTTCTGCCTAGAACCTTTTAAATCAAAGAAATGCCTCAAATAACCTTGATCAAGGCCCATAAGAACTACCGTTTGAAGTATAAGAGCGCATGAAAGCAATAGATTTAACTTGCCGATAATTTCTTGATCGAACGAACGGGTTGCGATAGGGATCGCTATGAAGCCGATAATGGCAGATAACCAACTTGCAACAGAATAACCAAGCAGAGCCCTCATTTAGAGCCACCTATCAATCTTTTTCGAAACCTTGTTGTTTTGGAAGAACCTGTCTAATAGCCAATTCGAAAAGATGAGAAGCGAAATAGAAATTACAGCAATAACAGCTCCGTTGTAAACAGACCCTCTACCGATAATGACAAACGAAAAAGCGAGTGTCGAAATTAAATAAGGACGAAGATGGTCGCTCTTCTTTCCGACATAGGTATCAATTACATTAAAAATGGCCCCCCAAAGGATGCCAACCAAAAACCCCATGAAGCCAAAATTTGCATAAGCGTCACCAAAAAATGTTGGATGAACTGAGTAGGCTGTATTAGAAGGGTTTCCCATATATGCAGAAGCCATCGTAATTGCAAAATCATCTGGCTTGATACCAAGGGACAGGCTTCCAGGAAGCCAGAATAAAAGAACCCTTAGATAAGTTGCCCCCACTCCAAAGCCAGTAAATTGATTATTGAAATCGATGAAGTAATAGAAAATATTTCTCAGACCAAGTTCTCCTTCTCCGGTTAAAATCGCGCTTAACACTTTTTTGTTAAAATCAGAAAAAGAAAAACTTGATATAAATGTGTCGATTGTTCCTGCATGACGAAATATCAACACTGCATAGACAAGATAAACGACAAAAGCAACGGCACAGATAGCCACAATGATCTGTTTCAAACCTATCTTCTTGAAACGATCGATTAGAAGGAGGCAGAAAGGACACGCTACGGCAAGCATAACAACACGATTTTTAGTAACAAATAAATAAATCAGGCAGCAAGCAATAAGTAAAAATGACTGCAGCTTTCTCTTTGACCTGACTGAGTTAATAACCGCGCCGCCGCTACACGCAAATAGATATGGCGCTAGGAATAACGGGGAAAATCCAAGACTGCTCGTTGCTCTATAGAATTGGCCCCAGCTTGTATTGCCAAGCCCCCCGAGCGACGACTTTGAGAAGGCGAGCAGCCAAACAACAAACGCAAGAACAAAGAAGGTGACGACAAAATCAAGCTTCTTAATTCCTTCTTCGGTATTAACACCGAGCGAAAGAGAATCGCAGTCAGCAATATTCTTTGGTTTAAGGGTCACACTTCTTGTAAGCCAATAAAATCCAGAAAATAAAATAACAAAAAGGGAAGCAGTAGCTATTGACGATTCTTTACATGAATAGTTTCCGGCAAGAGAGACAATAAAATGAGGAAACGAAAAAACAATTGTTAGCATGCCCCAAAAAAAGATAGCTACAGAACGCTTATTGAACTCCCAAACTAGAAGCCCAATGCATGCAATCAGTTGAAGCAAACCAAGCAGAATCAGCATTCAGCCCTCTCCTCAATTGCTTCGTCAATAAGCCTGATCTCGCGTTCGATAGTGTTTCTTTTGGAAAACGGCGAAAAAGATCCGCTCTTTGGAAATAACTTCTTAGAAGCAGTTATGGCGTCTTTCGAGAAAGAATCATTAGAGACTAAAGCAACGTTATCAAACCCCGCCATCACCTCACGACATACCGAAATATCCGAGGTAATAAGAGGTATGCCAAAGGAAGCCATTTCGCACATCATAAGACCCTGGGCATCGGTGCGAGTAGGCATTAACGCAAAACGAGCTTCGTTTAAGTACCGTGTAATTTCTGAATGAGATAGCGTCATATCCAGCCAAAATAGATTTTCGGGCTTACCGAAGTGTTCGAATATCCTTCCTTTTCCTACAACAAGGAAAGAATAATCGGGATTTGATCTTGCGGTTTCTATCACTAAATCAACGGCATATTTTGATGTATCAAGATTTCCACGAACAGTGATAAAGTCGTATGTCTTCTCGCATCGACAATCATATGAATTGTTTTCAAATTCATCGGCGATGCAATTAGGAATTATTCGAGCTCGATTGCCGAGAAAGGAATCATCGACCTTAAGCCATTTCTTAAACTCGTCATACATCCAACCGCTGACGAAAACAAAATGCGACTTGGCCTTGACCTTCGAGAAAAACTGCCTAAGTACTACAAATTTAATATCGTCATACACATCTCTCGTTTTTACTGCAAGGTAATTATCTTTGCAGTAACTGTACGGCTTAGGATAAGAGACACTGAGCTTAAGCACCTCATGACCATGGAAGAAGAAAATGAAGCTCTTAAAGTCATCAGAGTTCTTAAGGCAAAAAGGGACGGCATGTTTAAGATTGGGTTGATGGAATATCAGAACATCAAACTGGCCCTTTTGCTCAGTATATGTTCGAGGGCAAATAACTGGAAGACCCTCGAACATATAGTCATTTTCCGAGCTGAAATTAAGCACAGTAACGTCAACGCCAGATGCCTTATAAGATGCATTTCTTACATGAACAAACTGATGAGAGACATTTTTCCCATTTGGATTCCCAGGATAGTTCTCAGCAGCAACTAACACTCGATACTTTTTATTGTTCTTAATCATCATCCGTCCCCACGCAAATAAATGCTAAAGCTTGTAGACGTTCTCTCCGTCGCCGCAGACGTTGCGCGGGTCGATGAGGACGCGGTCTCCGAAGATGCCGGGGTTGTCCGTGACCAGGGAGTGGCCGACCATCACGATCACCATCTCCAGGCCGTCCAGGAACTCCTCCATGGAATGGACCTGGCCGGGAACCTCGTCGCGCTCGACCCACGGGTCGTAGACCTTGACGGAGCCGGCGCAGAGGTGCTCGGACATGGACTCGAGCATCTGCAGCGTCGGGGACTCGCGGACGTCGTCGACGTTCTCCTTGTAGGTGAGGCCGTAGATGCCGACCTTCGAGGCGTCCGTGATGCCGCGCTCGACCATGACCTCGTGGGCCCGGTGCATGACGTACTCGGGCATGGAGGCGTTTGTCTGCAGGGCGAGGCGGATGAAGTTGGCCGTCTCGGGGTAGTCGCCGACCAGGAACCACGGGTCGACCGGGATGCAGTGGCCGCCGACGCCCGGGCCGGGGTTGAGGATGTTCACGCGCGGGTGCTTGTTGGCGATGCGGATGACCTCGGCGACGTCCATGCCGCCGATGCGGCAGATCTTGGCGAGCTCGTTGGAGAAGGCGATGTTCACCGCGCGGAAGGTGTTCTCGACGACCTTGGTCATCTCGGCGGTGCGGATGTCGGTGACGGAGATCTCGCCCTGGCAGAAGCTGGCGTAGACCTTCGCCACGGCCTCGCCCACCTCGGGGTCGTCGGCGCCGATGGTGCGGTTGTTGTGCAGCAGCTCGTAGACCATGTTGCCCGGGATGATGCGCTCGGGGGCGTGGACGAGCCTGACGTCCTCGCGGCCGGCCTCTGTGAGCAGCGGGCGAACGAAGCGGTCGATGGTGTTGGGCGAGACGGTGGACTCGATTACGAGCACGGCGCCCTCGGGCGCGACCTCGAGGACGGTCTTGCAGGCCGCCACGACGTAGCAGGGGTCGATCTTCTTGTCTAGCTTGTCGTAGGGCGTGGGGACCGAGACGATGTAGGTGTCGCAGACCTGGTAGTCGGTGGAGAACTTGATTCCGGACTTCAGGGCGTCGGCGAACAGCTCGTCCAAGCCCTCCTCCTTGAAGGTGGTCTTGCCGGCGTTGAGCGTGGCGACGAGCTCCTCGTTGTAGTCCGTGCCCACGACCTCCACGCCGTGGGATGCCATCATGAGGGCGGTGGGCAGGCCGATGTAGCCGAGACCGATAACGTTAACCATATTCGAGGTTCCTTTCTTAATTAGTCTGGCCGAGTACAGCCATGACATAGAGGACGATTGTGAGAAAGTAGGGCCGTCAGACGCTTTACGGGCCATACAAGATATTGCTTGCGACCGAACCAAAACGGGACACTTCGACAAGAGATGACGAGTGAATCTCGCCGAGAAGACAAGATGCTTCAACAAGTGAGTTCCGTTTGACGCACCCAGGGACGGGGACTATTCGCACCAGTCCCGGGCGCGCTTGGTGAAAGCACTGGACAAGGCTAATGTCCTCTCGGTCGGTACGGTCTTCGACGCTGAGGGAACCGTCTGAAAGAATGACCGTGCGTCGGTGCAGGTGCCCCTTGTAGTTTCGGAAGCTTGCTGTGATACAGCACTCGGTAGCGCGCTCGACGCGTACCTCACGTACGCCTCGTGCCACTCGGTGCTCGGCCCAGCACTCCATCTGTTCATCGCCGTCGACGGTTGCGGTGTTATGTGCTGCCGTACTGCGGAAGTAGGGTCTCAGCTCGCTCTGGTAGGCGTAAGTGCCCGAGTTCACGATCGTGGGCTCGCCGGCAATCGAGAGCTCGAAACTCAGAAGGTCGCAGTGGGCGTGACCCAGCATGTAAGGCGGGCCAGGCTTCCCCGCGAAGAAAACCAAAGCGGCGGTGTCGTCGTAGAGCTTGTAGAAGCCAGAGTCAGGGAAGGCAGTCTTAGTGCAATCGGGCTCGTAGCCATAGATGTTTCGGCATGCATGAATGAGTGGCTCGCATTCTTTTGCAACACCGTCGGCAGCGTCGTTAAAGAATGGAGTCTTCCCCATACCCCGCTCAATTGAAGCCATGGCGTCAAGCATTTGCTTGGATTTTGTAGCCACTTTTTTTGGTGCGGATTTACCGACCGAACGGTAAGCAAGCTCCACACGCAATAGGCCCTCGAGAATGAGTTTGTGATACATCATAGAGCGTTCATAGTGGACGCCGTCTGGAAGAATTTGCTCGTCAAGCTGTTTTATGTATTCACGCTCAACAGACGACAGCACACCATCTTCACCAAACATTAGGGCACAAATAATGATCGTCTTTAGATTTTCAAAAAAATGATTCGCTAACAGGTGCTTTTCTTGATTTACAAGCAGGTGACGGTATTGGTGATACATGCTCTCAAATACCGTTTCCATAAAAATGGAGTCTTCCGCCAGCGCATCACCAAACAAATCTATACAGATAAGCCAATTGACGAGCCTTAGAGAAATTGTATAAGGATGCCAAGCATCGCCAAGCGGATATTTGCATGTCGCAATCCAAGTGAGAACAACTCTCTTAAATTGATCGAGATCCTCTCGGTCTCCGCCCAATGCATAGCGTGCTGCAAGAGGAATGCAAAATTCGAAGTAATGAAGATTGAAATTCCATAGATGAGAGGCCTCAGGAACATTCCAGCACGAAAGATCTACCTTATGCCTCTCGTTGATGAGAAAGAATTCATTTCGAGCCAGCGCATCGACATCGAACCGGCCAGCGTAAATTTCGTCGCAGTCTAGACTAGGTATAGCTAAGCTTAAATACTGAATACGCGGAGGAACCGTTAAAGGCACTTTGTGAAGCCCTTTTAGTCTAGAGCCAATCATGGATGGCTTCATGCGACGAATGGTTCTTGCGTATAGAAGCGCTTTTTGGATACTGGGCAATTTCATTATCAGCAATCGCCCTCGAATTCAGCCAGCAGCAACTCAGCGAATTCACAAGCCGCCTTTTGTCTCGAATGCTCTGATAGCATTCGAGCGCAGCATTTCGCTTTTTCTTCCTCAGTATATTTTTGTTCAATCAAGGCATCGAACTCTCGAAGCAATCCTTTTGGATCTTCAGGGGCAGCATGTTTACCAAGGCCACTTTCCTCAAGTAAGTCAACGGAATCGCCTTGGGCTGCAAGAAGAACCGGACAACCACATGCAATACATTCATAAAGTTTGGTTGGAATGCTGTCTTTAAGCCTCGAGCTGACCAAAGGGACATAGGCTAACGCCGAGTGCTTTAATACGGTATATACACCAGCCGCGTCAACAGTGCCGCAAAACTCTACGTTTGTAATACCTTCTTCGTGAACTCTGTCTTCAAGCTTTTGCTTGTCTGCACCAGTTCCAAATAGAAGGAATCGAATATTCGGCCGCACTGCAGCAATATCCAGAAGCGTTCCCAAGCCCTGTGCAAGTCCGATATTGCCCACATAAGAACATACGGTGCCTTTATCCAGATTAAATTGATCAACGACGGCTTTATCTTCTGTAGATTCAACAAACGATTCATCAATGCCATTGGGAACTAATTGGACCGATGCACCTGCCTTGCAGATTCGAGATGCTAGTTTAGTGACTTTTCCCGCCGAGACCGTCGTTACCATATCCGCTGCTTTAAAACCACGCTTTGCAATATGGGAAAAGAATCGTCCATAAAGGCTATTTGGTTTAAAAGTGCCCATTTCGATTGCAACATCTGGCCAAATATCCCGAACATCTAAAACTAGTTTTGCGTTCTTCTTTTTTGCAATCGAAATCGCCGAAGTTGTCAAAAGCAACGGAGGAGTCGTGCAAAGCACGACATCAAAATCACCCATGCCAGCAGCAACTTTAATAGACTCCCGTTGGCCTCCAAAGTTATTCTTTAAACGATTAACTAGCGTTTTTTCTTGAAGCGGGAATGTTTCAAAAAACGTAACAAAATCAGGCTTTTCGTAATTTTCTGGAGCACCGAGAAGACTGTCACTTGAAGAAAGAACCTGAACATCAATTCCCGCGTCAAGCATAGCCTGAACAAGGACGCTGACGCGATTGGCACAGGCTGATCGACTGGGTCGATAGCTATCTGTCAAGAAGAGTAAACGCATTACCTTGCACCTTCTCCGGTGCTCACAACGCCAAGCGTCTTAAGCATGATCACAACATCCATCTTGATGTTTCTCGATTTAATGTACTGGAGGTCAAACACGACCTTTTCACTAGGCAGAAGATCGTATCCGCCGGTCACCTGGGCAAGGCCTGAAATTCCAGGACGCACCATGGTACGGAAGTGCCAACCATGAATACGCTTCTCAAATTCCTCGCAGAACGCAGGACGCTCGGGACGCGGACCGATAAGACTCATATCGCCCTTAAAAACATTCCAGAACTGCGGAATCTCATCCAAACGCGTTTTACGCATGAACTTACCAAACGGCGTTACGCGTGGATCCTCGTCCTGGGCCCACTGAGCACCACGCGATTCAGCATCGGTATACATGCTGCGGAACTTATAAATGTTAAAGACCTTGCCGTCCTTGCCAACGCGACGCTGTGCATAAATGACGGGGCCTTCGGACTCGGACTTAATCTTGACGGCAATAGCAGCCATCGGAATCGCAAGAATAATGAGCGCGCACCCGCATGAGACAACATCGAAAGATCGCTTGATAAAGCGGTAGAAGAGTCCACCGTTAACAACGGGTTCTTCTAGTTCAATGATGTCGTCACCGGGCAACAACTTTTCCAGCACGTCGGCCGGTACACCGTTCTCCGACAGCTTAGGCTCATGCTTTCCAACGTTGTTAAGCTTTGCAGCCTCGCGCCTGTCCTCAAGCGTAACAGCAGCAGTTGCTGCATCCCCCATTTGATTATCTCCCACTATTTCCTTCAAACCTACGTCCCCGCCCCGGGGATCCTCCCTGTCCCGTTAAACAGTCGCCCGCAGTTAGGCGATCGCCTTTTTTAGGTTTCGCATGACGCGCTGCTCGGCTGAAAGCACGGCAAGGCCAACGCGCGTAGTTACGCGTCGACCGCACAGGTCGAGCTCCAAATAAGCAGTGCTCTTGCGTCTGTTAATGGTTTTGATAAGGCCTTCGTGGCCCAACAGCGGACCTGCCGTCACTACGACCTGGTCGCCGTCTTTTAGGGCCTCGCTCATGGGCACTACACGGTCTCCCACATGCGTAAAGCTGCCAATAAGCTGGACCTCTTCTTTTGCCAGCGGCGCAAACTGACCGTCCTGGGAAAGCACCCGGGCAAAGTCGTCCATGCGCAGCAGATACTGTTGCACGGTACGGGGATCTGCCGTATCGCAGATCAGATAACCGGGAAAGAGCGGCTTGGTCGTGTTGACCCATTCGCCGTGTACCTTGATCTCGGTTTGATATTGGGGATAAAAAAGCTCCTGCATGGCGCCAGCCGGCACCATGCGCTCGATGCGCTCGCGCATTACGTCTTCGCGACCGTTAATAACCTGGATCACATACCACACGAGCACCACCCCCTTGCTGTCTTACGTGTGGCTCACGGGGTTTGGGCATGGCTTCGCCAGGGCGCTTGTGCGCGAAGGCGCTCCATATTCAAACCCTGAGCCCAGTTAGACAAGCACGTGGCTCTGCCCCACCGTGAACGGTATGTATAAGTGCAGTGGCTAGAGACGCGGACGTGTATCGCAAAAATGACCACGTCTCCAGCTGGCTGCGTGCGATCCAGTCAAGCGGGAACAAAACTAGACCGCACGCAAACAGCTGTAGGACTGCTGCAATTTGTCATGAAATAACGAGTCGAAAGAACAGCACGCACATAGACAAGAACAAAGTCATTCGATGCGATACGCATGACGACGCTATTGGAGCTCGTGGTTTTTCTGGCACCGCCGTTACGGCCGGATGCCGATCGACCCTGCGCTTTGAGGCTTGCTGGAGCCGTGAACACAGTTGAACCCATGTAACGATAGATATCCTAGCACAAGGCGACTAGAAACCGATTTAGGCCATGCGCGGCAACATATCGTTCATCTGCAGTGCTTAAGGGGGTTATTTTGCAAACTTGTTCACATTGTCGCAGGTTTATGCGGGTTTAGCTGTTGGCACTCACTGCCCGAGCTGCAACGCTGACAACGTGAAATGCAAAATGGAATTATGTTGGGTTAACAAACTATGCACACAAGTGGGAAGTAAATTGCGCAACTTTTTTGGGTGTGGGCGCTGGTGTGGCGTCACTTTGGTTTGCGCGGTGACTGCATATGAAAAAAGCCTCAGGTTCCCCAGAGGCCTTGCATTCACGATGGTGGAGACGAGGGGGATCGAACCCCTGACCTCTTGACTGCCAGTCAAGCGCTCTCCCAGCTGAGCTACGCCCCCGTGACGAGGAGATACTATAGGGGAAGATTCTTAGTTGTGCAAGAAGTTTTTTGTAATTGCTTCTCGCACTTACGGGTTTTCATACTCGCCGACCGTCCCGATAAAACCCTGATGCAGCAAATACGCTATTGCAGTGCCGGTATGGACTTCGATCTCTGCAGTTGATCGGACTATGTTGCTAATGCCTGTATCGGCTAGCAGGCCCAGGGAGCTGTGATCTAGCTCCCACTCTAGGCCGTGCTCGCTTACCTCAGTGTTGGGGGCTATGGCGATGATGGAAAACGTCTTGCCCTCGGCGCCTTCGATGGTCCACGACTCACCTGCGTGAAGGACGCGGGCAACCACCTTATCCTCGTCGATCCAGACGGGGGCGTCCGCATAGCCTGCCAGTAGCCCCAGCACGGACAGGGCCATATCCGGACGACCGCCGGTGGCGCAGGTCGTAATCACTTCGGCACCCGGCCAGCGGCGGCGGACGGAATCGAGCGCCAGCGCAAGATCGGTATAGTCCTTGTAAGGGTCGTGGCGCTCAACCTCAAAGGCCTCGGCGGCATCGACCAACGCGCGACCCGCGTCGCTCACCGTGTCGGCATCCCCCACATATACGTCGCAGTCCAGCCCTGCGCCCAACAGCGCGTCGAGCCCGCGGTCCACGGCGACAACGCGGTCGCACTCCCCCGCTAGCCTACGCAACAGATCCGCGCTCGCCACCACGGGCGAGCCGCAGACCACTAATACCTTGCAAGCCACAGCCCTCGCCTATCCCTCAAACGAAAGCACGCGGGCCAAATCCAGATCCTCATAGCTATCGATAAAGATGTCGCAGTTGGCGCGAACCTCGTCGCGCTCCATGCGCCCGTGCGGGTCATAGATGCCCACGCGCTTAAAGCCGGCGGTGCCAGAGCTCTTAAGGCCAAAGACGGCGTCCTCAAACACCCACGCGCGCTCAAACTTGTGCCCGTGACGCTCCTCTAGGCGGCGCAGCGCCAGCTCGTATACGTCGGGGAACTGCTTGGAGCGCCCCGCCTCGCCTGTGGTGGTCACAAACTCCATGTAGGCATCGAGCCCGGCGCCCGCAAGCGCAGACGTAACCAGCTCGGCCGGAGTGGACGTGGCCACGCACATGGCAATGCCGGCCTCCTTCGCCTGCTTCAAAAATGCAAGCAGGCCCTCGCGCGGCGGCACCTTGGAGTAGCCATCGATCAGGATATCGCTCAGCTCGCGGTAGAGCTCCTCGCCATTTTCGCCAATGCCCCAGGTGTCGTGGTAGGCCTGGCACTCGTCCTCGAGCGACAAATGCTCAAACTGGGCAAAATCGTCGACCGTAACGTCAACTCCGTGGCGGTGCAATAACTCGGGCTGGGCATAGGCCCAAACGGGGGTGCTGTTAACCAGCGTGCCGTCGCAATCGAAAATAAAAGCAACACTTGGGGCAGCGATGTGGTCCATAAACGAGCCTTTCGATGTCAAAGAGTAAACAACCTGCTAAAAACGTTTTACCAAACGTCAACCCAACTATCTTGAAACCCTAATTGGTAAAACTGTCAAGAGTTTTACCATCGCAATTCTGCCAGTGGCATAAACATGGCGCTTACCGATTAAACGCCACCGCAAAAACACTTTCGTTCATATAAGTAACGAACAGGTGTTATCGTAGTTTTTGCCGAAAGTTCCACCGAGCACGCGAGGTGGAACGAATCACAGAAACTTCGCCGTCCCTTCGATTCGTGCAGCCTTGGACCTTTCGCATCTAGTCACCAAGGCAACACGCTGCCGCGTCATGATGGGATCAAACGTGAGCGATACAAAGCTAAAGTCAGCAACCAAAAAGCCTGCTACCCGTAAAGCCGCTCCGCACGCGCCGGAGCTCACCAAAGACGATGTCTATCTGTTTGGCATCGGTACGTGGGAGCGCAGCTGGGAAAAGATGGGCGCGCACCCCGACACGCAGAACCGTACGCGCGGGTGGCGTTTTTGCGTTTGGGCGCCCGACGTAAAGAGCGTTCACGTCATTGGCGAATTTAACGACTGGGATGAGCAAGCCGACCCGCTGGTGCCCGTGCATACGAGCGCTATTTGGGAAGGCTTTATTCCTGGCGCCGAGCAGGGCCAGCTCTATAAGTACCTTATCGAGACCAACGAGGGCGAGAAGCTCTACAAGGCCGATCCGTATGCCTTTAAGGCTGAGTGCCCTCCGGGCACCGCGAGCGTGCTGTGGACCCTCGATGGCTACCAGTGGCACGACGCCGCGTGGCTCAAGCGCCGCGCCGGTCACAACCATATGTCGCAGCCGCTTAACATCTACGAGGTGCATATTGGCTCGTGGAAGCGCCACGGCGACGCGCCGCAGGGCGAGCCGAACGAATACGGCAACTACCCTGGCCCCATGGATCCCTTCCCCGCGCAGCGCGGCGAGTTCTACACCTACGACGACCTGTCGGTGGAGCTCGTGGACTACGTGCGCGACATGGGCTACACGCATATCGAGGTCATGCCGCTTATGGAGCATCCCTTCGATGGCTCCTGGGGCTACCAGACGACCGGTTACTACGCCGCCACGTCGCGCTACGGCAACCCGCAGCAGCTCATGCACTTTATCGATGCGTGCCACGAGGCGGGCATCGGCGTGATCATGGACTGGGTGCCCGGCGGTTTTTGCGCCGACTCCCACGGCCTTGCCACCTTTAACGGCCATATGCTGTTTGAGCACGAGATTCACCCCAACTGGGGCACGCACAAGTTCGATTTCGCCCGCGGTGAGGTCCGCTCCTTCCTGGTCTCCAACGTGCTGTACTGGCTCGAGAACTTCCACGTGGACGGCATTCGCATGGACGGCGTGTCCAGCATGCTGTACCTCAACTTTGGCATCGACGATCCCGGCCAAAAGAAGTTCAACAAGTACGGTACCGAGGAGGACCTGGACGCCAGCGCGTTTATCCGTCAGGTCAACTGCGCTGTAGAGGCGCACTACCCCGACGTGATGATGATGGCTGAGGAGTCCACCGCGTGGCCGCTCGTGACCTACCCGCCCCAGGACGGCGGCCTTGGCTTCCACTACAAGTGGGACATGGGCTGGATGAACGACACCCTGCACTACATGCAGACCGATTTTCCGTGGCGCCCCGGCAACCACGGTCTGCTCACGTTCTCCATCATGTATGCCTTTACCGAGAACTTCATTTGCCCCCTGAGCCACGACGAGGTCGTGCACGGTAAGTGCTCGCTCATCGGCCGCATGCCGGGTGACTGGTGGCGCCAGTTTGCCGGCCTGCGCACGCTGGCCTTCTACCAGATGACGCATCCCGGTGCCAAGCTCAACTTTATGGGCAACGAGATCGGCCAGTTTATTGAGTGGCGCTACTACGAGTCCATTCAGTGGTTCCTGACCGAGGAGTACGAGACTCACCGTCATCATCAGGCGTTCATTAAGGCGCTGAACCACCTGTACACCGCCGAGCCCGCCCTGTACGAGCGCGGCTACACCGACGACGGCTTTACCTGGATCGACGCGGACAACTCCAAGCAGTCCATCGTGAGCTTTGTGCGTCAGGGCGAGAACGTCGATGACGACCTGGTGATCCTGATCAACTTTGACCCGGCGAGCTACGAGAGCTTCCGCGTGGGCGTGCCGCGCGAGGGCGACTGGGAGGTCATCTTCGATTCCGACCGTCCCGAGTTTGGCGGAAGCGGATACGCCGGAGAGGAACCCTACACCTGCTCGAGCGAGCCCTATCCCTGGAACGGGCAGATGGGCTCCATCGAGATTAAGGTGCCCGGCCTGGCAGGCGTGGTGCTTAAGCGCCGCGGCCCCAGCAGCTACAAGCCGCCCGTGGTCGAGGAGCCGAAGAAGGCGACGCGCAAGCGTGCGTCCTCGGTGAAGCCCAAGACTGCAGCAGCAAAGAAGGCTCCGGCTAAGGCGAAGGCTGCCAAGTCTGCCGCCCAGACCACGGCCAAGAAGGCAACCACCAAAAAGGCTGCTCCCAAGGCTAAGGCAGGCGCTGTTAAAGCATCTGCCAAGGATGCGTAACAAAGCCGTTACAGCTGTAATTACCCGCCCCGCGGGGGCGTAGGATACAAGTCATAACCGTTCCGGGAGAAACATCCCCGGGGGAAAGGAACGTATGAATAAGATCTTCGACAACAAGCAGGAGTTTACCGAGCTCTATCGCGAAGCCGTCATGAGCATCAGCGGCAAGAGCGTCGAGACCGCCAGCGACCTGGACCGCTTTAACGCCTTGGCCAAGCTCGTGGCCGAGAAGGCACGCACCGTGGCCACCACCAGCGACGCCCGCGTGTCCGCCGAGGGCAAGAAGCGCGTGTACTACTTCTCGATCGAGTTTTTGATCGGCCGCCTGCTCGACAACTACCTGCTCAACTTTGGCGTGCGCGACATGGTCGCCGAGGCGCTCGACGACATGGGCTTTGACCTGTCCGTCATCGAGAACCAGGAGCCCGATCCGGCCCTGGGCAACGGTGGCCTGGGCCGTCTGGCCGCATGCTTCCTGGATTCCATGGCAGCCGAGGGCATCGCCGGCTACGGCAACGGCATGCGCTACCGCTACGGCCTGTTTAAGCAGGAAATCGTTAACGGCAGCCAGGTCGAGGCCACCGATGAGTGGCTCACCCACGGCTATCCCTGGGAGGTGCGTCGTCAGGACAAGGCCGTGACCATCAAGTTTGGTGGCCGCGTCGAAGGCTTTGAGGAGGACGGCCGCACGTTCTACCGCACGGTGGACACGCAGGACATCCTGGCCGTCCCCTACGACATCCCCGTGGTGGGCTATGCCGGCGAGACCGTCAACAAGCTGCGCGTCTGGGCCGCCGAGCCGGTCGAGGAGCACTTTGACCTGGAGGCCTTCAACCGCGGCGACTATGCCCTGGCCGACGCCGAGCGCGCCGAAGCCGAGGCCATCAGCGCCATCCTCTACCCCAACGACGCCGGCGAGCACGGCCGTCTGCTGCGCCTGAAGCAGGAGTACCTGTTTGTCTCGGCCGGCATCTACAGCCTGCTCGACACCTTTGAGAAAGAGCACGGCGAGAACTGGGAGCTGCTGCCGCAGTTTGTGGCCATCCACACCAACGACACGCACCCCGCCATGTGCGGCCCCGAGCTCATGCGCATCCTCATCGACGAGAAGAAACTCGAGTGGGATGACGCCTGGAACATCGTGACGCAGGTCGTGAGCTACACCAACCACACCATCCTGCCCGAGGCCCTGGAGAAGTGGCCCATCGGCACGTTCTCCAAACTCCTCCCCCGCGTCTACCAGATCATCGACGAGATCAGCCGTCGTTGGCACGAGTCGTTCGACACCACCCAGGAGGGCTGGCAGGAGCGTCTGCGCCAGACCGCCATCCTGTGGGACGGCGAGATCCGCATGGCCAACCTGTCCGTGATCTGCAGCCATAGCGTCAACGGCGTGGCCAAGATCCACTCCGACATCATCAAGAACATCGTGCTCAAGGACTTCTATGCCCTGACGCCCGAGAAGTTCAACAACAAGACTAACGGCATCTCCCACCGTCGCTTCTTTGCCGAGGCCAACCCCACCTATGCCAAGCTCGTGACCGAGGCCATTGGCGACGGCTGGCTCAAGGACGCCTTTGAGCTGGAGAAGCTTAAAAGTTTCCAGAACGACTCCGAGTTCCTGAAGGCCGTGGGTGCCTCCAAGCGCGCCAACAAGGAACGCCTGGCCGCCTACGTCAAGGCCGAGACCGGTCTGGACATTGACCCCAACACCGTCTTCGATGTCCAGGTAAAGCGCTTCCATGCCTACAAGCGCCAGCTCATGAACATTATGAAGGTGATGGACATCTACAACCGTCGCATCGCCGATCCCAACTTCCACGTGACGCCGACGACCTTCATCTTTAGCGGCAAGGCAGCCTCGAGCTACACCTTTGCCAAGGAGACCATCCGCCTCATTAACTCCGTGGCCGACGTCATCAACAACGATACCCGTGTCAACGAGGTCATGAAGGTCTGCTTTATCCCTAACTTCCGCGTGAGCAACGCCCAGCTCATCTACCCCGCCGCCGAGATCTCGGAGCAGATTTCCACGGCCGGCAAGGAGGCCTCAGGCACGTCCAACATGAAGCTCATGATGAACGGCGCCATTACGCTGGGCACCCTCGACGGCGCCAACATCGAGATCGCCGACCTGGCCGGCCGCGAGAACGAGGCCATCTTTGGCCTGACCGCTCCCGAGGTCGAGCAGCTCTGGGCATCCAACAGCTACTTTGCGTGGGACACCCTCAACGGCGACCGCGAGCGTCTGGGCCGCGTGATGGACGAGCTCAAGGACAACACGTTTGCCGGCCTTTCGGGCAACTTCGAAAGCATCTACAACGAGCTCATGAACAACAACGACCCCGACCTGGTCATGGCCGACTTCCGCAGCTACGTCGACGCCTGGGAGAAGCTCACGAACAGCTACGGCGACCAGGAGACCTGGAACGGCAAGGCCCTGCTCAACACCGCCTCCTCCGGCTGGTTCTCGAGCGACCGCACAATTCGCGAGTACCGCGACGAGATCTGGCACGCGTAAAGGCGCGCGAGCTCCCTTTGCCGCACGGCATTACTCGACGGGCGTGACAGTGCGCCGCGCCCGTCGCTAATGGGTTAGGAACATCGATGACAGAAGGAGAAATCGATGAGTAAGAAAGAATGCATCGCGATGCTCCTCGCAGGAGGACAGGGCAGCCGATTGGGGGCACTCACCCAAAAGATCGCCAAGCCGGCGGTTAGCTTTGGTGGCAAGTTCCGCATTATCGACTTTTCGCTGTCCAACTGCTCCAACTCGGGCATCGACACGGTGGGCGTTCTGACGCAGTACCGTCCCTACCTGCTGCATGCCTACGTGGGCTCCGGCGAGGCGTGGGATCTGGACAGCCGCGACGGCGGTGTGTCGATCCTGCCGCCGTACGAGACGCAGACCGGTGGCGCATGGTATGCGGGCACGGCCGACGCCATTACGCAGAACCTCGACTACATCAAGGCCAACGACCCCAAGTACGTCCTGATTCTTTCGGGCGATCACCTGTATCGCATGGACTACCGCAAGATGCTCAAGACGCACATTGAGAACAACGCCGACCTCACGGTGAGCGTTATGCCCGTGCCTTGGGAGGAGGCCAGCCGCTTTGGCATCCTGACCACCGACCCCGAGGACGGCCGCATCACCAAGTTCACCGAGAAGCCCGAGAAGCCCGATTCGAACCTCGCGTCCATGGGCATCTACATCTTCTCGGCCGATGTGCTGATCGAGGCGCTCGAGGAGGACGCTCTGGACCAGCGCTCGAGCCACGACTTTGGCAAGGACATCATCCCCAAGCTGCTCGGCGAGAACACGCGCCTGTACAGCTACGAGTTCCACGGCTTTTGGAAGGACGTCGGCACCATCGCCAGCTTCCACGAGACCTCGATGGATCTGCTGGGCAACAACCCCGAGTTCGATCTGTTTGACAAGAACTTCCCCATCATGTCCAACATCACCACGCGTCCGCCGCACTACATTGGACCGGACGGCCGCCTGGACGACTGCCTGGTCTCCAACGGCTGCAAGATCTACGGCACCGCTCGCCACTCGATCCTTTCGACCGATGTCATCATCGAGGAGCGCGCCGTGGTCGAGGACTCCGTGCTGCTGCCGGGTGCGCACGTTAAGAGCGGCGCGCACATCTGCCGCGCTATTTTGGGCGAGAACTCCACGGTCGAAGAGGGCGTGAAGCTCGGCTCTGTCGATACCACCAAGGATACGGCCGTCGTTGGAAATGACGTCGTTATCGGGAAGGGGGAATGATCCGATGATCAATCGCAAGGCCATCGGTTATATCACCGCTAACTACTCTTCGTCCTACGGCAGTGTCCTACTCAAGGACCGCCCCATCGCGTCCGTTCCGTTTTTGGGCCGCTACCGCCTGATCGACTTTCCGCTGTCCAACATGATGAATGCCGGCATCAAGACCGTCGGTGTCGTCATGCCGGGTAACTACCGCTCGCTGATCGACCACGTGGGCTCGGGCAAGGACTGGGGCCTGGACCGCAAGAAGGGCGGCCTGTTCATGGTGCCCGGCAACGCGTACGGCACCACCAAGGGCGGCATGCGCTTCCTGCTGCGCGACATCATCTCCAACAAGACGCTGTTCCAGCGCTCGGAGAATCCCTATGTCGTGATGATGGGCACCAACATCATCTTTAACATGGACCTCAACACCATCATCGAGGCGCACGAGAACTCCGGTGCCCAGATGACCGTGGTGTACTGCAAGGCCACGCGCAATGTCGAAGACGAGACCAAACTCGAGATTAACGAGAACGGCCGCCTGACGGGCGTGAGCGCCGGCGTCGCGTACGGCGACAACGCCTCCATGGACTGCTGCATCGTCAACCGCGAGACGCTGCTCGAGATCATCGACCACTACCAGGCCGCCGACTATCTGGACCTGCTCGAGGCACTCCAGGGCGACTTTAGCAACATCGACGTGTGCAGCTACGAGTACAAGGGCGAGGTCGTGGGCGTGTTTAGCGAGAAGTCACTGTATCGCCGCAGCATGGACCTGCTCGACCAGACCGTGGCCGACCATCTCTTTGACCCCGAGCGCCCGATCCTGACTAAGGCCCACGACGTGCCGCCTTCGCGCTATGCGACCGGCAGCCACGCGTGCAACTCGATCATCTCGGCCGGCTGCATCATCAAGGGCACCGTGCGCAACTCGATCCTGTCGCGCGGCGTCGTGGTCGAAGAAGGCGCTTCGGTGACCAACTCGATCATCAACCAGAGCTGCATCATCAAGAGCGGCGCCCGCGTCGAGAACGCCATTTTGGACAAGAACAACGTGGTCCCCACCAACACCGAGCTTCGCGGCACGCCCGAGAACATCCTGGTGCTGGGCAAGGCTCCGTTAACTTCCGACACCACCATCGTACGTTAACGTTGGCACCGCAACATCGCTCGTAACATGTAGAATAGCCGCCCGGTTAGCGCCAGGCGGCTATTCTCGAATTGCAACATGGGAGACAATATGGCAGATTCCAGCAAAAAGATGCAGATCGTATTTGCCTCGGCCGAGTGCGCACCGTTTGTTAAGACCGGTGGCCTGGGCGACGTGGCGGGCTCGCTGCCTGCGGCGCTTGTGCGCGCCGGCGCCGAGGTTATCGTGATGGTGCCCAAGTACGCAACCATCAAGGACGAGTACAAGGCGCAGATGGAGCACTTCTCCGACTTTTACGTGAGCCTGGGCTGGCGCAACGAGTACTGCGGGCTCGAGAAGCTCGAGCACGACGGCGTCACCTATATGTTCATCGACAACGAGCGCTACTTTGCGCGCGACTATCCGTACGGCTTCTTTGATGACGGCGAGCGCTTTGCGTTCTTCTCCAAGGCCATCACCGAGAGTCTACAGCACCTGCCGGCCGGTTTTGAGTGTGACATCCTGCACTGCAATGACTGGCAGACGGCACTAGCGCCCGTGTTCTTGCGCGAGTTCTACCAGGGCCTTCCGCTGTACGACCGCGTCAAGACCGTGTTCTCGATCCACAACGTGGCGTTCCAGGGCCAGTTTAGCGACACTGTGATGGAAGACATCCTGGGCGTGGCGCATATTCCGGCGGCCGCCTCGCAGCTGCGTTGCGACGCCTGCAGCATCAACTACATGCTGGGCGCGCTGCGCTATGCCGATGCCATCACCACGGTGAGCCCCACCTATGCCAACGAGATCCAGACGCCCGAGTTTGGCGAGGGCCTGGACGGCGTGCTGCGCGAGCGCTCCTATGCGCTGCAGGGCATTTTGAACGGCATTGACGTGGCGGGCTTTGACCCGGCGACCGACAAGCGCATTGCCGCCAACTACACCGTCGAGGACCGTTCCGGCAAGGCCGTGTGCAAGGCCAAGCTGCAGGAAGAGCTGGGGCTCGAGGTTCGCGACGACCGTCCGCTCATGGTGATGGTCACGCGCTTGACGCGCCAGAAGGGCATGGACCTGGTTATGTACGCGCTCGACCGAATTTTGGCCGGCGGCGTTCAGGTGGCCGTGCTGGGCACCGGCGACCGCGACTACGAGGACGGCCTGCGCTACTTCCAGGACAAGTACCCCGGCACCATGGCCGCGCGCATCGAGTTTGATCCGGCGCTGTCGCAGCGCATGTATGCCGCCGCCGATATGTTCCTGATGCCTTCGAAGTTTGAGCCCTGCGGCCTGTCGCAGATCATCGCCATGCGCTACGGCACCCTGCCGATTGTTCGCGAGACCGGCGGTCTGAAGGACACGGTGATCCCGTATAACGAGTTTACCGGCGAGGGCACGGGCTTCTCGTTTAGTAACTTTAACGGCGACGAGATGGGCGACGCCGTGTTCCGCGCGGCGCGCCTGTTCTGGGACAACCGCGATGCCTGGAACCAGCTGGTCACGCAGGCCATGAGCCAGGACTTTAGCTGGACGCGCTCGGCCGACAAGTATCTGGACCTGTACTTCTTTATGCACCCAGAGATTGAGAGGCCGGCGGCGCCGGTTGAGGCGGCGGTGGCTGACGAGGAGCCCGCGCCTGTCGAGGAGCCTGTCGTAGCTGAGGCTGCCGCACCTGTTGAGGAGCCTAAGGTCGAGGAGCCTGTCGCTGCTGAGGAGACCAAGGCCGAGGCGAAGCCCGCTGCTGATGCCGAGGTTAAGCCCGCTGCGAAGCCTGCCGCTAAGAAGACGACGGCCCGCAAGACGACGGCTAAGAAGACCACGGCGAGCAAGTCTACAACTGCGAGCAAGACCTCTGCAGCCAAGACCACTGCCACTAAGGCCACCGCCGCAAAGACGGCTACAGCCAAGGCAACGACCACGCGCAAGCGCACCACCGCAGCTGTCAAGAAGGCCACCGAGGCCGAGGTCGTTCCCGAGGTAAAGGCCGAGACCGCTGCAGCCGAGGTTAAGCCCGCGGCAAAAGCTCCGGCCAAGGCCGCTGCCAAGAAGACGACCGCCAAGAAGACCACGGCTACGAAGTCGACGACCAAGAAGGCCGCCACGACCAAGGCAGCCGCTAAGCCGGCCGCCAAAGTCGAGGAGACGCCCGCTGCGCCTAAGGCTGAGGAAGCTGTCGAGGCTAAGCCGGCCGCCAAGACCACCACGCGCAAGCGAGCTACGACGACGGTCAAAAAGGCCACGGCCAAGACCGCTGCTCCCAAGGCAGAGGCTAAGGTCGAGGAAAAGCCCGCAATAAAGGCCGAGCCGGAACCGAAGGCCGCCGAGGTCAAGACCGCTCCGAAGGCTACGGCAAAGACTGAGCCCGCCAAGGAGGCCTCGGTCTCCCCCGCCGCTCCCACTGAGGAAAAGGCTCCTACCAAGAAGACCTCCGTCCGCAAGGCAACGGCCGCCCGCAAGCGCCGCTAGCCCACAGACGATCTAAAACCTCATCAAACCCTAAGCAAGGGGCGCTCCAACCGGGCGCCCCTTCTCTGTAGATAGTTGGTAAAACGTTTTTCTAGGACAACCGTTCGCCGATGGTAAACGGATGTTGTTTATACACCCTGTGTACAACAGATATACTTATAACCTGTGCGTAAAGCCCATGGCCAGCAGGCCATGATTCTATTGAACTGGACCGTACTATGAGATTGATTCACAACAGCCGCCTGTCGCAGTTTCGCACTCCGTTTGGCGCTGTGACCACTGGAACTACCCTTTCGCTCTCCGTGATTCTGGAGGATGCCGATCCAAATCAGGCAACGCTTACGCTGCGCACTTGGGTCGATGAGATCGGTGAGTCTCTGTATCCCATGACGCACGAGGGCGACGGAATATTTACCGTAGAGCTTGTGTGCACCGAGCCCTGTCTTATCTGGTACAGCTTTATCTGCAATATCGAGGGCCAACCCGAGGTTCGCTTGGGCGCGCCGCAAGGCCGCACCGGCGGCGAGGGCGTAACCTACGACTACGCCGAGGTCCCGTCCTTCCAGATTACCGTCTACAAGCACCGCGAAATTCGTCCCGAGTGGTACGAGCGTGGCATGGTTTACCAGATCTTCCCCGACCGCTATGCACGCGACGAAAACTGGCGCGAGCGCACGCTGACCGAAGTCGAAAAGCCTCGCAACGGAATCCAGCGCCGCATGGTCGAGGACTGGAATGAACCGCCCGAGTACGAGCGTGCCGAAGACGGCTCCATCAGGACCTGGGATTTTTACGGCGGCTCGCTCAAGGGTATCCAAAATGACCTGCCCCGCATTGCCGAGCTGGGCTTTACAGCCATCTACCTCAACCCCATCTTTGAGGCCGCGAGCAACCACCGCTACGACACGGCCGATTACACTAAGATCGACCCGATCCTGGGCACCGAGCAGGACTTTACGGAGCTGTGCGAGGCAGCCGAGAAGCTCGGCATTTCCATTATTCTGGACGGCGTCTTCAACCACACGGGCGACGACTCTATCTATTTCAACCGCTACGGCAACTACCCCGGCGTGGGCGCGTGGCAGAGCGAGGATTCGCCGTGGCGCGATGCGTTTTATTTCCACGAGGACGGCTCGTACGACTGCTGGTGGGGCGTGGGCAACATGCCCGCCATCAATGAGAGCTCCGAGCTGGTACGCGAGCGGCTCCTGGGCAAGGACGGCGTGATCCGCAAATGGCTGCGCGCCGGTGCCCATGGTTGGCGCCTGGACGTCGCTGACGAGCTTTCCGACGACTTCCTGGCCGAGATTAAGAAGGCCGTACTTGCCGAAAAGCCTGACGCGTTGTTGCTCGGCGAAGTCTGGGAAGACGCCTCCAACAAGATTAGCTATGGCCATCTGCGTCGTTACCTGCAGGGCTCCGAGCTGGACTCTGCTATGGATTACCCTTTCCGCGACATGGTCATCGGCTTTTTGATGGGCTACAAGAACGCCTACCAAGCAGCCGAGGATATCGAAACCCTGCGCGAGAACTACCCGAGCGAGGCATTGTCCTGCGCGCTCAATCTGCTTTCGAGCCACGACCGCCCGCGTATCATCTCGGTGCTCGGCGGCGGCCCCGACGAGTCGCAGCTGCCCGAGCGCGAGCGCAGCAAGTGGCGACTGGACGAGAGCTCGATGGGCCTGGCCAAGAGCCGTTTTTGGCTTGCAACGCTCATGCAGATGACCTTCCCCGGCGTGCCTTCGATCTACTACGGCGACGAATACGGCCTGGAGGGCCTTACCGATCCGGGCAACCGCCGCACTCTGCCGACCAAGGACCAACTGCACGACTTCGACACGCTGGCTATTGTCAAGAACGCCTCCGCCGTACGCCGCGCACTGCCGTTTATGATCGACGGCGAGATTAAGGCCTTCGCGCTCAACGATGAGGTGCTGGCCTACAACCGCACGGGCAAGGATGGCGAGTCCGCGACGGTTATCATCAACCGCAGTCTGCGCAATTCGCACCGCGTGACGATTCCGGCGCTCGGCGAATGCGCGAGTGACGTCATCAGCGGTCACGAGTGCGAGATCCACAACGGTACGGTCACGCTCGATCTGTATCCGCTGGGCTCGTCGATCATCTATCACCATGCCGAGCAGCGCCTGCAGGAGCCGCTCGATCACGACGCGGGCGTCGTGTGCCACATCACCTCGGTGCCGACCGATGACGGCAAGCCCGGCACGATCGGCGCACCCACGCGTCGCTTTATCGACCATCTGTCCGCTATGGGCATGCGCTACTGGCAGGTCCTGCCTGTCAACCCGACGGACTTCTTCCGCTCCCCTTACGCTGGGCCTTCGGCCTTTGCGGGCAATGTTGACCTGCTGCCCGAGAGCCAAGTGGAACTGGCGGCCGACTTTGAGACTTGGAAGGCCCGTGGCGGCGAGGATGCAGACCCGCTCTACACGGCGTTTAAACATCGCAACGCCGATTGGCTCGAGAAGTACTGCGTCTACATGGCCGTCAAGAAGTACTTTGAAGGTGAATCGCGTCACGATTGGCCGGCCGATGTCGCGCGCTACAACGAGCATCTGATTGACGACAAGCGTTTCCACGACGAGGCAGAGCTGCAGGCGTACATGCAGTACCGCTTTGACCTTGCCTGGTGCGAGCTCATGAACTATGCGCACAAGAAGGGCATCGAGGTTATCGGCGACATTCCTATGTACGTTTCGGACGATTCGGCCGATGCGTGGAGCGAACCCGAGAACTTCTGGTTGTCCGATACCGGTAAGGCAATCGAGATCTCCGGTGCACCGCCCGACAACTTTGCGCCCGAGGGCCAGGTGTGGGGCAACCCGACGTTCCGCTGGGGTCATATGAAGGAGAACGGCTACCGCTGGTGGATGGACCGTCTGCGTCGCGCGTTCTCACTCTACGACCGTGTGCGCCTGGACCACTTCCTGGGATTCCACAGCTACTTTAGCATTCCCGCAGGCAAGGCCTGCGCCGACGGCCGCTGGCTGGCGGGTCCGGGCAAGGATCTGTTCCAGACTGCCTATGACGAGCTGGGGCCGCTCAACTTTATCGCCGAGGACCTAGGCTACCTGACGCCCGGTGTTCGCGCCATGGCTTCGACCTGCGGCTTCCCCGGCATGGACGTGCTGGAGTTTAGCGATTACGACGTCCGCTGCGGTGTGCATCCCACGCCGGGCAAGATTCTGTATACCTCGACGCACGACACGTCGACGCTCACCGGTTGGTGCACACGCTCCTTTGCGGGCGGCGACGAGCCGAGCGGTGTTGAGGTGGCGGCCAAGCTGATGAGCGACGCGCTGGCAAGCGACGCTCCCCTGGTGATGATGCCGCTGCAGGATGTTCTGGGGCTTAGCGACGACGCGCGCATGAACGTGCCGGGTGTCGCCACGGGCAACTGGACCTGGCAGGCCGATGAGGCCGACGTTGCGGCCGCCGAGGGCAAAACTGCACAGCTCCTGCGCAACACCCATAGATTCTGGGGCGAAGCGTGATAAAACCCCCGATATAGGGTACAGTTACAGCTGTTTGAATTTATGCGGGCAGAGCGATCTGCCCGCTTTGTGCTGAAAAGGAAGTATTATGGCGCGCTACGATTATAAGTGCTCGAGCTGCGGCAACGTGTTTGAGATTGAGCATCCCATGTCCGAGACCGCCGAGGTCCTATGCCCGAGCTGCGGTGCCCCGGCGGTCAAGACGTTCTCGGCCAGCGGTATTAAATTTGAGGGCAGCGGTTTCTACAACACCGACCAGCGAAGCGGCGGCGCCAGCACCAGCGCCACCAGCGGCTGCTGCGCCAACTGCCCTCACAGCCACTAGAAACCGAACAGCCCCGCGACCGACACCGATCGCGGGGCTGATTCTTTAGCTACCCAGGTTTCCTTATGAGTTGCGGTGAAATAAGGACTGTTTGGCAGGTAAAAGCCGCTATTCAATCCCTATTTCACCGCAACTTAGTCGTTACTTGCGGACCAGGCGGGCGCAGAAGTGGCCGTCGCAGGAGTCGGCGTTTACCGGCACGCTTTGGAAGAGGCCTCGTTCGTTCTGGCGTACGGATATGAGCTTCTTAGCCTGATCGAACTCGGGGAGTTGCAGGATCTGCGCCTCGGAGAGCGGCGCCACGGTAAAGCCGGCGCCCTCGGGAGAGGCCAGGAAGGCATCCACGACCTGCGTGTTCTCCTCATCAAAGACCGAGCAGGTGGCATAGATAAGCTCACCGCCGGCAGCCACGCGCGCGGCGGCTTCCTTGAGCATCGTCAGCTGCAGTTTGGGCAGCTCAACCGCCACATCCTTTTCGGTCAGGCGCCACGGGATCTCAGGATGACGACGCATGGTTCCGGTGCCAGAGCACGGTGCATCGATAAAGACCGTGTCGAACGTAACCGGCTTGCCAAGCATGGCATCAAACGATGTGAGCACCTCATCAAGCTCGCACGCATCACCCGAAACCGTACGAACGCCCTGAATACCGGCCTTATGCAGGCGAGCGAGATTCAGATCGCACTTGCGATCATGAAGATCAAGCGCCGTATGCTGACGCTCATATCCCGCACGCTTGGCCTGGCACATCATCACATAGGTCTTGGTGCCACGACCGGCACCAATCTCAAGGCAGCTTCCAGGACGCGTGGCAGCTGTGGCGATAAGCTGCGCGTTGAGATCAGACGCCACGGCCGCAGCGCGCTCAAACACGCCCGATGCAACCGTGACCTGCGCATCGACCGGGGCATGGCAGCCCGGGAACACAGGCGCGACGAGCTGCGAGATATACGGATCGGACTTGGTCGCAAAGGCGTTCTCATGCAGGGCCAGCGGCGCGGGCGCCAGATTGCCCGCAAAGTTGAGCGCGCCCTCGGGCGTATCGAACGAAGCCATAATGCGAGCGCACAGCCAGCGCGGCAGGCCCATCAGGCGAGATAGGCGAACCAAGCGGCGCTCGGACTCATCGGCATCGGCTGCGGTGGCAAAGTCCTCAACATTGTCAGCAACCTTATGCAGCACGGCGTTCGCCAGACCGGCAGCCGACTTAGCGCCGCTGCGAACCAGCTCAACACCCTGACTTACGGCAACGCGGCCAGGCGTATGCAGATAGAGCATCTCGAAGGCCGAGATACGAAGCGCCATGCGCACGCGCGGTGCAACCTTTTTGGGTTTATCGAGAAACTGGTCGAGCAGCTCATCCAAAATGCCCTGTGTGGCGGCAACGCCCAGCGCCAAGCGGGCGGCAAATGCAGAATCGCGCTGGTCGATGGCCTTGGCCGTAGCGCGAGCAGAGAGCACGTCACGCGCATACATGCCGCGGCGATCGGCTTCCATCAGCACATCGAGCGCAAGCTTGCGCGCGGGAGACAGCTTGCTCATGACAATACACCCCAGATAAGATCGGCACCCTGCAGGCCAGCAGCCCAAGCAGAAGCAGACATAGCACGCTTGCCGTCAGGCTTAACCTCGAGCAGCTCAACCGAGCCATCAGAAAGGCCAAGGTAAACACGCTTAGCCTGAACGAGAACCTGACCCTCGCCGAGCGACACATCAGCCGCCGCAGCATCGAGCACACGCACGGTCTTGCCGGCAATCAAGCAACGAGCAGGCGCGGTATCGGACGAGGCCAGCACATGACGCACGCAATCAAGCGCCTCCATTTGCGGATCCAGGCGCATCTCCTGCTTAGAAATCTTGGCAGCATGGGTAACAAGCGACTCATCTTGTTCAGTCCAAACGGCGGTGCCATCGGCAAGAGAAGGAAGCGTATCGGCAAGCAGTTTGCCGCCAAGCTCACCAAGCTCCATGGTCAAAGCCTCGGCATGCTTACCGGCAACCGACGTAGACGCCTGGGCACAATAAGCGCCGGTATCAACGCCATGTCCAATACGCATAATAGAAACGCCAGCAACCTCATCACCAGCGAGAATCGCACGCTGAATAGGAGCAGCCCCACGCCAGCGAGGCAGCAATGACGCATGAACATTCACAATACCAAGCGGCGCCATATGCAGCACCTCATCAGGCAAAATGCAGCCATAGGCAGCCACGCAGAAAATATCGGCTTGCGCAGCTTGAAACGCCTCAACAACCTCAGGCGTCATACGATTAGCCTCAACAACCGGCAGGCCAAGCTCAAGCGCCTTGGCCTTAACAGGAGACGGCTCAAGCTTCTTACCACGCCCACGAACAGCATCAGGACGAGTAACAACAAGCGCAATCTCATTCCCAGCCTCAACAAGCGAAGTCAGCGAAGGCACAGCAAAATCGGGCGTACCCATAAACACAATACGCATAAAGAACGTCTCCCCTCAACCAAAGCCGAGACGGCTACAAAGACCAGCGGAAAGCCAAGTCACCAGTCCATCCGCAATAACATTTCAACAAGAACAAATATACCCAAAACCAAAGAAAGAGCCGCAATAAAAGCAGCTCTTCCAACAAAGCACCTATCAGCGAAGACGCCCCTCCCTGGCCCAACGGCACCCGGGCGAACCGAGCCAGAACAACGCAGTCCCCGGTGCTGAGCGCCCACATATCGTCCCGCGCGCAGTTTCGCAGCAAAGCGAGAATGTTTGAGCACGGGATGATATGTGGGCGCTCAGCACCGGGGACGGTGGGACCTACTCCGTCTCGCCCGGTCGAGCGCCGCGGGCCAGGGCGTCCTGGTACTCCTTGACTGCCTTAATCCTCTGCATCGGCTTCAGTCGCTCGAACATGGTGTTGCCGTGCAGGTGGTCGATCTCGTGCTGCAGGCACACGCAGAAGAGGTCGCCTGTGGCCTCATAGCGAATAAGGTTGGCATCGAGATCGTACGCCTCGACGACAACGTGATCGGGACGCTCGATCTCGCAGCTAATGCCGGGGATGGACAGGCAGCCCTCGCTAAAGGGCACCAGATGGTCGCTCTGCTCAACAATGACGGGATTGATAAGCACGTACGGGTCGTAGTCGTTCTTGTCGCTGTAGTCGCAGTCGATGGTGACGAGCTGAATGAGTTCGCCGATCTGCGGGGCAGCCAGACCGCAGCCGCCGTTCTCGAACATCATCTTCTTCATCTTCTCGGCAAGCGCCTCGATCGCCGGGGTAATCTCCTCGATGACGGCGCACACCTGGCGCAGACGAGGGTCGGGCGACAGTACGATTCCGTTGGCTTCCATGGCCATCCTTTCGGGTTGTTACATCAAATCATAGGCGTCGACGTCAACGCTCACGCTCACGCCGCGCACAGAGCCCACCTCTTTGAGGCAGGCGTCGATATCATCAGAGACATGGTACCCCACGGGCGACTTCACAACCAGATGGAAGCGGTAACGGTCCTTGGCTCTCTCGATTACACACGAAGCCGGACCCAGCACCTGCGGCATGGCACTCCCCGCCCGCAAAAAATCGGGCGCGGCGGCATGCCAGCGGCGCTTAAGAAGCTTTGCGATGCGCCCGATATAATCCTGCGCATCGTCGCGGTTTGCAGACCACACCAAAATGTTAACCAGGCGCACGAACGGCGGATACAGTGCGTCGCGGCGCTGGTCCAGGTCGCAGTCGGTAAAGATCGAGCGATCGTGCTCGGCGACGGCGCGGATGACCGGGTCATCGGGCAGGTAGGTCTGGATGATGACCTCGCCGGGGCGATCGCCGCGGCCGGCGCGGCCCGCAACCTGCTCCAGCAAATCGTAGGCGCGCTCCCCTGCGCGGAAGTCCGGCAGCTTGAGGGCAAAGTCGGCATTGACCACGCCCACGAGCGTGACCTCGGGAAAGTCGAGACCCTTTGCGATCATTTGGGTGCCCAGCAACACGGCGCAATCGGCCGCATCGAACTGCTCGAGCAGTTTTTTGTGCGCATCCTTGCCGCGCGTGGAATCGGCATCCATGCGGATGATGGCGACGTCCTCGGGCAGCATCTGGTGCAGTGCGTCCTCGATCTGCTGCGTGCCCAGCCCCATTTTTGCCAGGTAGCGACTGCCACATTTGGGGCAACGACTCGTGGGCGCGGGATACGGCTGCACGCGCCAGGAGGATCCGCATGTGTGACATTGCAGCGTGTGCGTGCGCTCGTGATACGTAAGCGCGGTGGAGCAGTGGTTGCAGGTGGGAACGCAGCCGCACTCGCGACACATCAGGAACGGCGCAAAGCCACGGCGGTTATGCAGCAGCACGGCCTTCTCGCGGTGCTCTACAACGCGCTCCAAACCTTCCATCAGCGGTTTAGAGAACATTGAACGGCTACCGTGCGAAAACTCGCGGCGCAGGTCGGCAATGCGGACCTCGGGCAGCACGGCGTGTCCCGGGCGCTCGGGCATCTCGACGCGCGTCCAAGTGGTGCCGTTATACGTTCCACGGCGGCAGTGGTCGAGGGCCTCGGCCGAGGGCGTGGCGGAGCCCAACACGAGCGGGCAGCGGTAGCGCCGCGCCATCTCGGCCGCCACCTCGCGCGCGTGGTAGCGCGGACTGGACCCCTGCTTGTAGCTGGTCTCGTGCTCCTCGTCAATGATGATGAGGCCCAGGTCGCCAAGCGGGCAAAAGAGCGCCGAACGTGCGCCGACGACCACGCGGGCCGCACCGCTGGCAACCATATCCCACTGGTCCAGGCGCTCGCCGGCCGAAAGCCGCGAATGGAACACGGCGACCGTCTCGCCAAAGCGCGAACGGAAGCGGCCGACGGTCTGGGCCGTCAGCGAAATCTCGGGCACCAGCACGCAGGCAGAGCGACCGGCTGCGAGCACGCGCTCGATGGCGGAGAGGTAGACCTCGGTTTTGCCTGAGCCGGTGACGCCGTCTACCAGCACCACGTCGCCATGAGCGTCCAGACGGGCACGCTCGATCTGAGCAAGTGCTTGCTGCTGGCCACTGGTAAGGGAGACCGGCGCTTTGCCGCTTGCCGAGGACAGCGTGGTCTGCTCGCCGCAGCCACGCCAGGCGCGGCGCTCTTCCACCACCACAACGCCGCGTTTTTCGAGCGCCTTGATGGTCGCCGACATGCTGTTGTAAAGCAGGTTGAGGTCGCGCGTCGTAACGGGGCCGCACTGAAGCGCCTCAATGAGCTGGCGCTGGCGGACCGCGGTCTTGGGCGGCGTGTAGTCAAAGCCTTCGGGCGTAAGCATCACCCAGCGGTTTTGGATGGGTTTGACGGCGGGACGCTCAACCGACCATGCGCCGTCATCGCCCTTGACCACGCGCGGGCTGCCGCCCGGAGGCAAGAACAGGCGCAGGCACTCGGAAAGCGTCGCGACGTACTCGCGGCTCATCCAACGTGCGATACGGGCGGCCTCGGCGGTAAAGAGCGGCTTGCTGAGGATAGCCTCGATAGGCTTGACGCGCGCGGGGTCGAGAGCGTCGTTACCTTGCAGGTCGCCCAGCTCGGGCGCGATGTCGACGATGTAGCCCGCGGCCGCACGGTTGCCAAAATGAACTAGGACGGTGGAGCCGATCTGGGCATCGTTGGCAAGGGGCTCAGGGATGCCGTAAACAAACGGTTCGGACAGCGCACGGGTGGGAATGTCGAGGACCACGCTCGCGTAGGCGGCGATGGGGTCAAGTGTATGCTCGGGCTTGGCCGGTGCAGCGGCGGGCACGGGCGCCGCTGGAACCTCCTCCGGTTCCGGCGAACCAAACAGCGACAGTTGTTGAGCCATACACCACCTCTAATGAACGGACCTGAAAGGGGTGGGACAAAATAATCAGTAGAGTTTGTCCCATGGCCGATACGAGTGTCGAGCTCGTTGCGTCACTCGAACATGGGACAAACACTACTGATTATTTTGTCCCAGCAACCCACTCATCGGTACAGAAACAAGAGCCCCGCTCGGGTGAACGGGGCTCGGATACATGCGTTTACGCGGCTGCTACAGCGCCATCGTGCGGGCGCGGTCGATACGCGCCAGGCAGTCGTCGCGGCCGACGAGCGCCATGGTCTCGCCCAGCGGGGGGCTCACCATGTTGCCGCAGACGGCGACGCGCACGGCCTGGAACACCACGCGCTTCTTAAGGTCCATCTGCTCGGGCAGCGGCTCAAGCGCGGCGTCGATGTTGGCAGCCGTCCACTCGTTCACGCCCTCGAGAGCGGCCTTGGCGGCATCCAGAATGGCACCCATGCCCTCCTTGGCCAGGCCCTTGTTGACGGACTTCTCGTCATACTCGAGCGTCTCGGCCGTAGCGAAGATGGGAGCGGCGACGGTCACGGCGTCGGCCGGCATCTTGGTGCGCGGCTTGACGATGGCGGCAAGCGCGTCGATCCAATCCTCGCCGTACTCGACATTACCCTCGATGAGACCCGCCTCGTGCAGCTCGGGAACCATGATCTCGTCGGCAAACTGAGCATCGGACATACCATTGATGTACTCGGCATTGACCCAGTCGAGCTTCTTGGGGTCGAAGGTAGCCGGGTTCTTGGAGATGCGGTCGAGCGAGAACTTGCTGGCAAGGACTTCGCGCGGGATGATCGTAGTCTCGCCGTCGAGCGACCAGCCGAGCAGCGCCAGATAGTTGACGAAGGCGTCGGACAGGTAACCGGCATCGCGGTACTCCTCCACCGAGGTGGCGCCGTGGCGCTTGGAGAGCTTCTTGCCGTCGGCGCCCAGGATCATGGAGATGTGAGCGAACGTGGGCACGGGAGCGCCGAGGGCCTCGTAGACCATGACCTGACGCGGGGTGTTGGACAGGTGGTCGTCGCCGCGGATGACATGGGTGATCTTCATCATGGCGTCGTCGACGACGGTCGCGAAGTTATACGTGGGCGTGCCATCGGAGCGGAAGATGACAAAGTCGTCGAGCTCCTTGGCGTCGAAGGTCACCTCGCCGTGGACGGCGTCGTGGATGACGACGTCGCCGCGGTCCTCGGGCACCTTAATACGCAGGACGTAGGACTCGCCGGCCTCGATGCGACGGCGGGCCTCCTCGGGATCAAGATCGCGGCAACGGCGCTGATAGCCCTGGAAGGGGTCCTTGCGCTCCTGCGCGGCCTTGCGGTCGGCGTCGAGCTGCTCCTTGGTGCAGAAGCAGGGATAGGCCTTGCCCTCGTCCCAAAGCTTCTGGGCGGCCTGCTTGTACAGGTCCAAGCGCTCAGTCTGGGCGTAGGGGCCAAAATCGCCGCCCACCTCGGGACCCTCGTCCCAGTCCAGGCCCAGCCAACGCATGGCGCGCAGGATGATCTGCGTGTTCTCGTCGGTGGAGCGGGTGGGGTCGGTGTCGTCGATGCGCAGGATGAACGTGCCGCCGTTAGCACGGGCGAAAGCCCAGTTATAGATAGCGGTGCGGGCGCCGCCGATGTGCAGCTTGCCCGTCGGTGAGGGTGCAAAGCGGACGCGAACGTCTGATGCCATGGAAATCTCCTCGATTGCAGGATGGATGTCTAACCGCACCAGTATAAAGCATCAAAGCAACCTCCGCACAAAGGGCACCGACCTACTCATTGGGGACTACTCATTGGGGACAGACTTAAATGAGCAGGTGCGGAAAGGGTGTGAATGTTTGATTTACGCGCTATGATGTGCCCTTGCATAGAGAGCCCGGCGGAATGGTAACGGTCGCTGGGACACGTTTTTGAAAGGACAATCATGTCAGAAGAACTTCGTTCCATCCCACCCCAACACGGGTCCTTTGTTTTTACGTCGGAGTCGGTGACCGAAGGTCATCCCGATAAGATCGCTGATCAGATCAGTGACGCCGTCCTCGACGCAATCCTCGCCAAAGAAATAGAGCTGCAGGAGCAGGGCTATATTGCGCCCAACGGTGTGCCCGCCAACGTGGAGAACGTCCGCTGCGCCTGCGAGACCCTCGTGACCACCGGCACCGTCATCGTCGCCGGCGAGATTCGCACCCAGGCCTACGTCGACGTACAGGAAATCGCCCGCGGTGTTATCCGCCGCATTGGCTACAACCGTGCCAAGTTCGGTTTTGACTGCGACACCTGCGGCGTTATGAGCCTCATCCACGAACAGTCACCCGATATCGCCCAGGGCGTTGACGAGTCCTTCGAGACCCAGACCGGCGCTACCACCGACCCGATCGACCTGATCGGTGCCGGCGACCAGGGCATGATGTTCGGTTATGCCTCCAACGAGACCAAGACCCTCATGCCCATGCCACACTACCTGGCAAGCCGCCTAGCCGAGCGCCTGGCCGCCGTGCGTCACGACGGCACCCTCGCCTATCTGCGTCCCGACGGCAAGACCCAGGTCACCGTGCGCTACGAAGACGGCAAGCCCGTCGAGGTCACGACCATCGTCATCTCCACGCAGCACGCCGCCGAGATCGAGGACATGGGCAAGATCAAGGCCGACCTCATCGAGCACGTCATCACCCCGGTCATGGCCGCCGAGAACATGCCGTGGGACAACGCGGACATCTACGTGAACCCCACCGGTCGCTTTGTCGTGGGCGGCCCCATGGGCGACACGGGCCTCACCGGCCGCAAGATCATCGTCGACACCTACGGCGGCTACGGCCGTCACGGCGGCGGTGCCTTTAGCGGAAAGGACTGCACCAAGGTTGACCGCTCCGCCGCATACGCCGCGCGCTGGGTCGCCAAGAACGTGGTCGCCGCCGGCCTGGCCGACCGCTGCGAAGTCGAGCTTGCCTACGCCATCGGCGTTTCCAAGCCCCTTTCAATCATGGTCGACACCTTCGGTACCGCTAAGGTCGCCGAGGACAAGATCGTTGAGGCCGTAGAGAAGACCTTCGACCTGCGCCCGGGCGCAATCATCCGCGACCTGGACCTGCGCCGCCCCATCTACGAAAAGACGGCAGCCTACGGTCACTTCGGCCGCGAAGACGCCGACTTCACCTGGGAGAAGACCGACCGAGTCGAAGAACTCAAAGCAGCCTGCGGCCTGTAAGCTAACGGCAAAAGCTACAGCCAAGAAACAACGCACCAAAAGAAGTACCGGCTCCAACCGGTACTTCTTTTTTATTTAAAGATGGTGAAGATGAGCCGACCTGGGACATGGAATAGGTCATAGGCCGATAAATTTCGCAGCAGAGCGACTCCAACCATGTATCCTAAGTTCCGAGGGCTTTAGTATTTGGTCGATCGCGAGTTCCGCACGAGCCGGAGGCCACTTAATGTGGCCTCCGTGCGAGCAGGACTGTCCGAGCAGGCGACCAAATACTAAAGCCCTCGGAACGGCGGGACAGAGTATGCCCCGCCCCTCGGGACGATGGGATAGAACAGGAGCGCATATGGCAGGCAAGCCACAAACACTAGCTACGACCTCGGCATTCGAGATCTTGGGCCCCGTCATGGTCGGCCCCAGCTCATCGCACACCGCCGGCGCCCTGCGCTGCGCCCAAGTTGCCGCCAGCCTGCTGGAAGGCCGCATCACTAAGGTCACCTTTGGCCTGTGGAACTCCTTTGCCCACACCTACCGCGGCCACGGCACCGATCGTGCGCTCGTCGCGGGCATCCTGGGCCTCGACACCGACGACGAGAACATCAAGCAGGCCTTCGACCTCGCACGCGAGCAGGGCCTCGAATATCACTTTGACATCAAGGGCGACGACGCCTCCATCCACCCCAACACCGTCGACATTGACATGGTCGACGACACGGGCGCCACGGCACAGGTCCGCGGTGAGAGCCTGGGCGGCGGCAAGATGCGCATCAGCCGCATTAACGGCGTCGGCGTCGACATCTCGGGCATGTATTCCACGCTGTTTGTGGCACACCAGGACGTCCCCGGCGTGCTCGCCGCGCTCACGAACCTGCTCGCCTACGCACACGTGAACATCGCCTTCTGCCGCACCTACCGCACCGAAGTGGGCGGCCAGGCCTACTCCGTCTTTGAGACCGACGGCGCGCCCGACGACACCGTTATCCCCATGCTACGCAAACTCGACAATGTCGATTACGCGACCTTTATCGAGCTCCCCGGTTCCGCCTCGTCGCTCTCCCCCGGTGTCTCGGCAAAGGAGATCTTCGACGACGGCGAGCAGCTGCTCGATGCATGCGCCGAGCTCGGCCTGAATATCGGCGCCGTTATGGCCGTGCGCGAGGCGCGTCTGACCGGCGAGACCCACGCCGTCGCCGCCATGCGCCGCGTGCTCGACGTCATGCGCGAGGAGACCACGACCCCTATCGTCAATCCGCAGCGATCGCTCGGCGGGCTTATCGGCGGCGAGGCTAAACTCGTCGATGCCACCGGCCGCAACGATTTGAGCACGAGCCTGATGGGCACCGTTCAAACCGACGCCGTGGCCCGCGCCATGGCCGTGCTCGAGCGCTCGGCCACGATGGGCGTAATCGTCGCAGCTCCGACGGCAGGATCCGCGGGCGTCGTCCCCGGCTGTGTGCTGGCGCTCGCCGACCACCTGCAGCTCGACGACGAGCAGGTGATGGACGCGCTCTACTGCGCAGCCGCCATCGGCCTCAACCTCACCACGAGCGCCTGCGTCGCCGGCGCCGAGGGCGGCTGCCAGGCCGAGGTGGGAAGCGCCGCCGCCATGGCTGCCGCCGCGCTGGTGCAGATGCTCGGAGGCACGCCCGAGCAGGCGCTCGACGCCAGTTCCATCGCGCTGAGTAACCTGCTGGGCCTCGTTTGTGACCCCGTCGGTGGCCTCGTGGAGGTGCCCTGCCAAAACCGCAATGCCATCGGCGTGGCAGCGGCCTTTAGCTCGGCACAACTCGCCCTCGCCGGCATTAAGAGCCTGGTGCCGTTTGACCAGATGGCACATGTCATGCTCTCAGTGGGCCACGCGTTGCCGGCCACGCTGCGCGAGACGGCAAAGGGCGGCATCGCGCAGGCTCCGGCCGCACTTTCGGCCTGCGCAAAATGCGGTGTGTGCGGATAGCAACAAAGGACGACTCAAAGGTGGGACAAATGTCCCACCTCTTTTGAATGCCACCGTTTCCGTACCACAAACAGCAGGGCAATCGCTATAATGCAAGCCCAGTAAAAACACGATGAGCCGCAAGGCGAAATTCGAAGGATATGCATACGATGTCGCAAAACGATCGAACTCAACTGATTCCCGATCCGCAGCAGCCGAGCAGGCACACCGGTGGCGTTCAGTCGCCGCGTCCTATCGCGCCGAGTCACGGTCAGCAGCGTGGTGCGGCAAACGCTTCCCAACGCTCGAACCAGCAACGTCAGCAGCGCCAGGCAAACGGCAATGCGCCCAAGCAGCCCCCCACGCACGCTCAGGGCGATCGCGGCCCCGCGCGCAAACCCGCCGAGAACAATAAGTCGGGCAAAAAGACGACGCTCTTTGTCGTCCTGGGTCTTATCGTCATTGTCTATATCGTAGGCGTCGTAGCGTTTTCCCAGCTAGCCTACCCCAACACCACCATCGCCGGCGTCGACGTCTCGTTCTCCAACGCTTCGTCTGCCGCCACCAAGGTCAACTCGGCATGGAAGCACTATAAGCTCACCGTGACAGGCGATGACTTTAGCTGGACCTATCAGCCCGAGTCCGATGAGCCCATCGTCGACGGCGAAGCTGCCGCAAAAGAGATCATCAGCCACAACGAAGCCTTTGTATGGCCGGTCCGCCTTGTGGAATCCTTAAGCGGAAAGACCAAAACAACCGCTACCTCCAACGAAGTCGATCTTGATCAAGACGTCGACCTGTCCATGCTCTCCGACACTTTTGACCAAAAGAAGTTTGAGAAGGATCTGGGCGCCGCCATCGACGAGTTTAACGAGGGGCGTTCGGGCACGTTCGAGGCCAATAGCTCCTATGACGAGCAGGCCGGCAAGTTTACCGTCGAGAAGGCGCGCTCCAACGAAAAACTCAACCGCGAGCATGTCATTAAGTATGCCGAGCTCGAGCTTGCCTCGCTGGCCGAGACCGTAGATCTTTCCAAGCTCGGCAACGATGCCTATGAGCCACTCAATGGAACGCTGACCGATGATCAGATTCAGGCCGCATGCGATGCCGCCAACAACTTCTTGGGCGTCAACGTGACCCTCAAGCTCAACGGCGAGGATGCCGGCAAGGTTGATGGCAGCTCCGTGTTGCAGTGGATCAGCTTTGCCGATCCGGCCAACCCCACGCTCGATACGTCGCAGATCAGCAGCTGGGCAGCCGAGCTTGCCAACGGCTTTAATACCGTGGGCTCCACTCGCTGGTGGACGCGCGCCGATGGCAAGCAGTGCGCCGTCGAAGGCGGCGACTTTGGTTGGTCCATCGACAGCAGCTCGCTCGCCAAGCAGGTCGAAGACGCCATTAACAACAAGCAGACCGGCGAAATCGAGATCAAGTACTCCCAGAAGGCCGACACCTTTACCGCAAAGGGAGAGCCCGACTGGAAGGCATACATCGATGTCGATCTGTCCGAGCAGCACGCGCGCTACTACGACGAGAGCGGCAATATCGTGTGGGAGGCCAACTTTATCTCGGGAAAGCCGGGCGAGGACGCCACGCCCGAGGGCGTCTGGCAGATCAACAGCAACGACGGCGCCAGCAAACTCATCGGTGCCAAGGACCCCGAGACCGGCAAGCCCAAATACGAAAGCCCGGTTAGCTACTGGATGCCGTTTGAGGGCAACATGATCGGCTTCCACGATGCCACCTGGCAAAACGACAAGAGCTTCGATAACGCCGAGTCGTACAAGTGGTGCGGCAGCCACGGTTGCATCAACCTGCGCCTGGCCGACGCCAAGGCACTTCACGACTGCATCAAAGTCGGCCTGTGCGTGGTTGTCCACTCGTAGTGCAACGCGCGCATTCCTACAACGTGGAGCCGCTGCGACCAATCTAACAGTTCCGAAAGAATCCGCCATATGCGCCCGCCTTACGCGACGAGCGCATATACTTATTGAGGAACTTTCTATAAAGGAGACGCTATGCCGAATGTCCCCACCATCACCCCAGGCCCGGATGATGCCGAGTACACGCCCGAAGGTGCCACCGAAACGATTCCTCTGATTAAAAACGTACATGCCGACAAGCAGAGCGAACGCACGAACGATACGGCCGAAATTTCCGATGAAGAGGCGTATGCCAAGCTCAAGGCAAAACGTGCCGAACGTCGACGCAAAAAGCTGATTCGACGCGGTATTGCCGCCGGCGTCGTAGGTGCCATCGCGCTCATTGCCATTGTCGCAACCCTGGTTATCAATGCGCAGCCGCAGGGCGCTAGCGGGCCTGTGACCGACATGGTGACCGAGGGCACGTTTACCACAACGGTCGAGGCGAAAGGCCAGCTCAAACCCATTTCGTCCTCAGTGGTCTCCCCTTCTGTCGACGGTACGGTCGATTCGATCAACGTGCAGGCAGGCCAATCCGTCAACGAGGGCGACGTGCTTATGACCATTAAAAACGACGAGCTCGATCGCAACGTTGCCGAGGCGCAGCGTGCAGTTGCAGCCGCCCAGGAAGACCTCACCAACGCGCAGAAAGCCGCCGCTGTCGCGCAGGCCACCCCAACGACGGACGTCGATGGAGCTTCCGCAGCGGCTGGCGTCTCCGCCGCATCAGCGGACACGAACGCCGTATCGGCCGCGCAGCGCAGCCTCGCATCGGCCCAGGCAAACCTCGACCAGGCGAACGCCAAGGCCGCCAGCCGTACGGTCACGGCCCCGAGCTCGGGTAGCATCGTGGAGCTCAACGCCAAGGTGGGCGCCACGGTAACAGGCGGCATGATCATGGGCGAAAGCGATACAAGCGGCGGCAAGCAGTGCATGCAGATTGCCGACCTGTCCAAGATGAAGGTGACCGTGCAGGTGGGCGAAAAGGATATCGCCAAGATCGCCGTGGGCCAGAGCGCCAACGTGACCTATCCAGCGTTTCCCGATATCGTGAGCCAGGGAACGGTCACGGCCATCGCCTCGGTGGCAAACTCCGACTCCAACTCCGGCGGCGGCAGCGTAACCTTTAACGTCGACATCCTCATCGAAGCACCCGACAGTCGCCTTAAGCCGGGTATGACTGCCGAGGTCTCGGTAGTGACCGAGAAGCTCGACGACGTGGTTATGGTGCCGACCATGGCGCTGATGACCGAAGATGGCGAGCACTATTACGTCAATCTGGCCACCGATTCGGAAGGCAAGAAGACGCGCCGCGTGAAGGTGACCGTCGTGACGCAAAACGACAACGAGGCTGTAGTCGGTAAGACGCAGGTCAAGCGCGACGACCAGGGCAACGAGATCAACCCAGACGTCCCGGTTACCAAGTTACGCGACGGCGACACCATCGTGACGGATACCGGCACAGGCATGACGGCAGACGGCGGCGACAATATGTCTGCCGACGAGGGCAAGTAATGCGTCCCGTCATCGACATCCGCAACGTGCACCGCATCTTTGAGAGCGAGGCCGGTTGCGCCCACATCCTGCACAACGTGAGCCTGGCGGTGAACCCCGGTGAGTTCGTCGCAATCACCGGCCCCTCGGGCTCGGGCAAGTCGACGCTCATGAACATCCTGGGCTGCTTGGACAAGCCGACGGCGGGTGATTATTTCCTGCAAGGGCTCAACGTCGCCGAGCTCGACGATGATGAGCTCACCGAGGTGCGCGCGCTGAGCATCGGCTTTGTCTTTCAGAGTTTTAACTTGCTGCCGCGTCTGACGGTGATCGAAAACGTCATGCTGCCGCTGTCCTACACCAATGTGCCGCGTAGCCAGCGCGAGATGCGCGCCGTGCACGCGCTGCAAGCCGTCACACTGCCGGTCGACCATTGGGACCACCGCATATCGGAACTCTCGGGCGGACAGATGCAGCGCGTCGCCATCGCGCGCGCCCTCGTCAACGACCCGCCCATCATTTTGGCCGACGAGCCAACGGGAAATCTAGACTCGACAACCGGGGCGCTCGTCATGGAAACCTTCCACAAGCTCCAGAAACGCGGCAAGACCATCGTACTCATCACGCATGACCCCGGCATCGCCGCCGAGGCCGATCGAGCCGTAACCATCCGTGACGGGCGAATCCATGACGGCGCATATGTCGCGCATACACCGAATACGTTACGCGGGGCCGTGAACGCCCTGCCCACGATTTCGACATCCACCAATCAGCCGAAGGGAGCGAAGGAATGAGCACCCGCGATCTTGTCCAAGAAGCCCTTCACTCGCTCGAGGCCAACAAGGGACGCAGCCTGCTCACCATCCTTGGCATCGTCATTGGCATCGCCTCGGTCATCGCCATGACTTCGCTCATCGGCGGCATCCAAAACAGCCTGGTCAACAGCCTGGGCCTCAATGCAGCCCGCATGGTAGAGATCTATTCGTCCCAAGAACTCACCGATTCGGATGTGGAAAAGCTTCGCAAACTGGTGCCGCAGATTGAGCAGATCGGCATCGTCGATAGCGCCTATTCCGAGTACAAGGTCGAGGATAAAAGCTATACCGTCATGGCACACGGCGTCGATAGCGACATGCTCGATGCCGTGGGCGCCAGCAAGCTCGTTGCGGGACGTGTCTATTCACAGGCAGAGTCTCAATCAGCCTCGCGCGTGGCGCTCATCAGCCGCGGCGGCGCCGATCAGCTTTACGGCAACGAACAGGACGCACTGGGGAAAACCATCAAGGTGTCCAACGGCGAGGTGCAGATTGTAGGCGTGATTGATGGCGGCAGCGACTCCATGGGCTCGCTCACGCTATATATGCCACGCGAAACCATCTCCGGCCTGTTTGGCGACGAGAATCCTTCATTCCCCAGCGTGACGGCACTTGCCGCCGAGGGCACAGACATGGACGAGCTCTGCAAGACCATCGAGTCTAAGGTGCGCGCGATGAAGGGCATCTCGGAGGATGATGAGTACGACAGCGTATCGGCGACCTCCATGAAAAGCGCCATCGATGCACTCAACTCGTTTATGGGCGCCTTCTCGCTCATCATGGGCGCTGTCGCCAGTATCTCACTGCTTGTCGGCGGAATCGGCATTATGAATATGATGCTTACCAACGTGACTGAGCGCATCCGCGAGATCGGTATTCGCCGTGCCTTGGGCGCCAGTCGCCGCGATATCACCGCGCAGTTTTTGGCCGAGTCCTCGGCGCTGTGCGTCACCGGTGGCCTGCTGGGTGTCCTGATTGGCTATCTGCTGGCCTGGGGCCTCGCGATGTTTGCCGCAGGATCAGGGGTTCTCAACGAGCTCGGTGCCAGTGGGGAGATCACACCGAGCTTTTCAATCGCCACGGTGCTGCTGGCCTTCGGCGTCTCCGTCGGCATCGGCGTAATCTTTGGCTTCTACCCCGCTCGCCGCGCGGCAAAGCTCAACCCGGTGGAGTGCCTACGCTACCAGTAAGCCACCACCAACAAGTTGCGGTGAATTAGGGACTGAATATGTTATCTAGCAGCAAAAACAGACACTATTTCACCGCAACTTATTGAAGGGCTGTTTGCGCCAGTTCTGGGCGTCGTCCTCGAGCTATTGATGGATGACGGGCTTGTACGGGTCGAGCTTGCTCGGGACGCTCCTCCTCGCGGGCGGGAGGGCGCGCTAGGCGCGGCAAGCGCCTAGCGCGCGAACTCCCGTAAGAGCGCGTCTTCCACTTCCCGAAGCGAAAGGGCCCCGCTTCCCTCGGCGGGACGGGTGACCACGATGCAGCGCGCTCCCACGTCGCGCGCGGCGGCGAGCTTCTCGGCCGTGCCGCCTACGGTTCCCGAGTCCTTAGTCACAAGCCACTGGGCGCCCACCTGCCGAAGCATCGCCTCGTTGAGCTCGCGGGTGAAGGGCCCCTGCATGCCGATGACGTGCGACGGCGAAAACCCCGCGTCGATGCACTTCGTTATAGCACCGGGCAGCGGGAGCACACGCACGAAGAAGCGCTCCGCGAAATCGGCGACGCTCGTGTAGGGAGCAAGCTCCTTGCTCCCCGTCGTGAGAAGCGCGCGACCCGGGTTCTCGGAGAGAAAGCGCGCCGCGCAGGCGATCGACGCGACCGGCACGACGCCTTTGGGCAGCGCCTCGACCGGGCGCGCAAGGCGCAGGCATTGTGCACCCACGGCGAGCGAAGCGGCCCGGATGTTGCCGCTTGCGAGCGTAGCGAAGGGGTGCGTGGCGTCGACAACGATGCACGCGCCGGAAAGCTCGCGCTCCATGTCGGCATCGTCGAGCCTGCCCGCATGCACCTCGATGCCCGGAAGCTCGCCCAAAAGCTCGCCTCCGTACTCGGTTGCCGCGTAGGCACGGGCGGGGATGCCCGCCCTGCTCGCCCATTCGCACAGAAGGCGGCCCTCGGTGGTGCCGGCGAAGATGCGCAGCGCCGGCGCGGATGCGGGCGCCGTCACTTCGGGCCGCCTGGGCGCGTGATCTGGTAGAGCAGCGCGTTCATAATGGCAGCCGCCACGGTCGAGCCGCCCTTGCGACCCCTCGCGACGATGGCTGGCACGCGTCGTGCGAGTAGCTCCTCTTTCGCCTCGACCACGTTCACAAACCCGACCGGCACCCCAACGACGAGCGCGGGCGCGATCTTCCCCGCGTCCATGAGCTCGGCGAGGCGCAGAAGTGCTGTGGGAGCGTTGCCGACGGCCACGATGAGCGGACCCTCGATGCCGCAAGCTTTGTCCATGCTCGCAACGGCGCGAGTCGTGCCCGCGGCGCGCGCAGCCGCGGCGACATCAGGGTCGGCCATGAAGCACACGGCCTTGCAGCCGAGCTTCGCGAGCGCGGGCTTGCTTATGCCTGCGAGCGCCATGTTCGTGTCGGTGAGCACCTTGGCCCCTGCGCGCAGTGCGTCGAGCGCACAGTGCGCGGCGTCATGGGTAAACACGAGGGAATCGGCGTACGAGAAGTCGGCAGTGGTGTGGATGACGCGCTTCACGACGGGCTCTTCGAGCGGCGGGAACGTGCGGCCGCCGAGCTCTTCGGTGATGATCTCGAAGCTGCGCCGCTCGATGTCGCCGGGCGCCATCTCCTTGGAATCCATCTAGTACTCCACTCCTTCCCTTGCACATATCCCCTGCTCGTAGGGATGTTTCTTGCACCGCATCTCGGTTATGTAGTCGGCCTTCTCCACGATCTTGCGGGAAGGCGCGCGCCCGGTGAGCGCTACTTCGACGCCGCGCGCGGACATATCGAGCGCGCGGTCCACGAGCGCCTCGTCGACAAGCCCCTTCGAAAGCGCGTCGAGCGCCTCGTCGAGCACGAGCAGTCCCTCTTGCGCGCCCTCGAGCTCGGCAAGCGCGGAAGCGAGGTTCCCATCGTGCAGCTCGCACGTCGCGGCAAGTTCTTCGGACGTCATCGACCAGGTAAACTTGTCCGACACCTTCCCCGCGAACACGGGCACGCCGAAATGCTCGGCGAGCAGGCGCACCTCCCCGCTTTCGCCGTCTTTCAGGAACTGCACGACGACGACGCGGCGGCCTGCAGCGAGCATGCGAAGGGCGAGGCCCATCGCCGCCGTGGTCTTGCCTTTGCCGTCGCCATGATACACGTGGATCATACGCCCTCCTCGATAATGCGGTAGACATACTCCATGTCGAGCGCCCCGCGCACGACGTCGGCCAGGCGGTCGAACTCGCGCGCACGGTGATCGGCCGCGGACGCCGCGCCCGCAGCACCCACGACGTTCTCGGGCAGGCCGCGCATGCGCGCGAGCGAGCGCGCGAGGGCGAGCGCCACCCCCGGTTCGTCGAACAGGCCGTGGAGATAGGTTCCGAACACGTTTCCGCAGGCCGCGCCTTCTGGTTTGCCGCCAATCGTGCCCGCAGGAGCGCAGGAGACGGTCGTTTCGCCGTCGTGAATCTCGTACCCGCGCGCCGTCATGCCGTTCCACGCCGAGAACGCGCCTTGGGCGCCCGTGATGCGCAGCTCCGACTGGGCGAGGCGCTTTTCCTCCTTGAACACCGTACTTGCAGGGATGAGCCCGAGCCCGCGCGCGGTGCCAGCGCCTTCCCTGCCGTGCGGGTCGGAAAGCTCGTCTCCCAAAAGCTGGTAGCCTCCGCATATGCCGAGCACCGGCGTGCCCGTGCCCGAAAGCGCGCGTACACAGGCCCCGATGCCGCTAGCCGCAAGCCAGCGCGCGTCGTCGAGCGTAGTCTTCGAGCCGGGAAGCACCACCAGGTCGGGTCGGCCCAGATCGGTCGTCGAGGAAACGTAGCGCACGCCCACGCCGGGCACGCGCGAAAGCGGGTCGAAGTCGGTGAAGTTCGACAGATGCGGAAGACGCACGACGGCGACGTCGATGACGCCGCGCGCCTCGCGGGCAGATAGGCGCGGCGCGAGCGAGTCCTCGTCGTCCAGGTCGAGCGTAAGATACGGCACGACCCCCACGACGGGAACCCCGCACATTTTCTCGAGCGGGGCCAAACCCGGGCGCAGGATTTCCACATCGCCGCGGAACTTGTTCACCACAAGCCCCCGCAAAAGCGCGCGGTCCTCGGGCGCAAGGAGCGCGACCGTGCCGTAGAGCTGGGCAAACACCCCGCCTGGGTCGATGTCGCCCACGAGCAGCACGGGGGAGGACACGGCGCGCGCGAGCCCCATGTTGACAATGTCGTTTTCGGCAAGGTTGATTTCGGCGGGGCTGCCGGCGCCCTCGATGACGATGACGTCGTTATCCTCCGCGAGCGAATCGAACGCCTCCAAAATCTGCGGCATGAGCGCCTTCTTTCGCGCGAAGTAGTCCCTCGCAGCGAAGGCTCCCTGCGCCTTACCGGCCACGATGAGCTGGCTTCGGTGGCCGCTTTCAGGCTTGAGTAGGATGGGGTTCATGCGCACGTCGGGCGCGATGCCGCACGCCTCGGCCTGCATGATCTGGGCGCGCCCCATCTCGAGCCCGTCGGCCGTGACACCGCTGTTGAGTGCCATGTTCTGGCTCTTGAAGGGAGTCACGCGAAGGCCGTCCTGCGAAAGCACGCGGCACAGCCCCGCCGCAAGCAGGCTCTTCCCCGCGTTCGACATGGTGCCCTGGATCATGATGGGCTTGGCCCTACCCACGGGTATCGACCTCCTTCGCCAAGCCTCGGCCATCCGCGCCCGCCATAGCGCCGCCCCGTTCATCGGGTTCGCCTTCGCCCGGTGCACCTTCCGCCCGAAGCGCGCGGCCGAACGCCATCGCAAGCCGGGCGTTCTCCTTGCGCGTGCGCACCGCGACGCGGCACCAGAAACGGGACAGTACCGAAAACGAGTCGCACGTGCGGACCAAAACCCCCTGATTATACAGGCGCTCGGGGATGTCTTTCGCCGGCGTGCGGACTAAAAGGAAGTTCGCATCCGACGGCACGACGGAAAGCCCGAGCGAGGAGAGCTCGTGGGAAAGCCACGCTCGCTCGCCCGCCAATACATCGCGCGTGCGCGAGACGTATTCAATGTCTTCCAGGGCGGCGATACCCGCGGCCTCGGCGACCGAAGAGACGGGCCACGCCTGCCCCGCCCGGCGAATCCCCTCGATGAGTTGGGCGTTTCCGCTGATCAGATATCCCAACCGCAACCCCGCCATTCCGTAGAGCTTGGTGAACGCGGAGAGCACGGCCACATGGCGCGAACACGCGGCGCGTGCGGCCACGCTCCTTTCGCGGGCGTCGGGCGCAAATCCGAGGAAGCACTCGTCCACGACGAGCAGCGCGCCCACCTGCTCGCAGCGGCAAGCCGCGGCCTCGATCACGCTGGGGTCGACGAGGCGCCCCGTCGGGTTGTTCGGATTGCAGAGGTACGCCACGTCTCCCGGCCCCTCGATCGCGCGGGCGAAGGAGGCGGGCACGTCGAAGTCGTCCGCTTCGGAGAGCGGGAACTCCTGCACGCATGCGCCGTAGTACGATGCCGCCTCCGCATATTCAGAGAACGTCGGCGCGCACACGACGATGCGTTTCGGGCGCACCGCCGCGGCGAGCCGCCAGATGATGTCGGACGCGCCCGCGCCGCAGACAATAGTATCTTCGGGAATGCCCTGGTCGCGCGCTAGCGCGCGAACGAGGGCGAGGCTTTCCCTATCGGGGTAGGCGTCGATTCGAGAAAGCGCCTTGCAAGCTGCGGCGACGGCGCGCGGCGAGGGGCCTGCCGGATTCACGTTCACCGAGAAGTCAATGAGGTCGGAGGCACCCCCTTCGCAAGCGATGCCGAGCGATTGCGCGCTGCCCCCATGCGTGCGGGCGCGCAGGATTCCCCCGGCAGCCCGGGGCGCGGCGTGGTCTTTCCTCATGCCATCGCCCCCACGGCGAGCACGACCGCCGCGCGCGCGGCGCCGAAGACGACGAGCGCGCATACGGACGCGGCGAGCATGAGCCTTGTCGCCCGGGCGATGTCGCCCCACTCGATTTCGCGGGACGCGTCGCCTATCGTCGGTTTCTCAACGAGCTTGCCGAAATACACCGCGGGTCCTGCCAGGCGCAGTCCGAGCGCACCCGCGCACGCCGACTCGGTCTGCGCCGCGTTCGGGCTCGCATGGCGACGCCTGTCGCGACGCCAGATGCGCGCCGCCCCGCGCGCGTCGAGCCCGACGATCGGGCACACGGCGATCATGAACAGGGCCGATAACCGCGAGGGAATCCAGTTCACCGCATCGTCGAGGCGCGCCGAGGCGCAGCCGAAGTCGATGTAGCGCTCGTTTTTGTAGCCCACCATGCTGTCGAGCGTGTTCACCGCCTTGTACGCCATGCCCAAAGGCGCACCCCCGATCATAAGGTAGAAAAGCGGCGCGATGACACCGTCGCTCGCGTTCTCCGCCACCGTTTCCACGGCGGCGCGCGCGACGCCCTGCTCGTCGAGAACAGACGTGTCACGTCCCACGATGAGCCCGACGGCTTCGCGCGCCGCGACAAGTCCGCCCTTCGAGAACGCGCGGGCAACGGCCAGGCTCTGGCGGCGCAGCTCGCATGCCGCGAGAATCTGATAGCTCGCCCATGTCTCGGCCACGAAGCGCAAGCCGGAGTGAACCATGCCGCAAAGATGCAGGATTCCCCAGGTCAAAAGCCCACACGCAAGCGGAAGCGCCACGGCGAGCACAAGCCCTGCGGCGCGCGTGCCCGCGGACGTTTGCGGGAATGCGCCCCGCAGGCGGCCTTCGGCCCACGTGATCGCGCGCCCCATGGCGACGACGGGATGGGGAAGCCAGCGCGGGTCGCCGAAGGCAAGGTCGGCCGCGAACCCGGCGGCGACGGCAAGAATCGTCATCACCGGGCATCGCCCCCCCAAGCGGGGCGAACGTCGCGAAGGCAGCGCCCATCCCAAGTGGCGGCCCATGCGCCGCCCGGCTCGGTATGCACGTCGAAGTATCCCATTTTCGGGACAGCTAGCTCGGAGAGCAGCGCTTTCACGGTACCCGCGTGAACGACGAAGACGGCGCGCCCACTCCCCTGGGCGCGCTCCGATTCGCACGCCTCCCGAAACGCCGCGATGACGCGGCGGGTGAAATCGCTCTTGCCCTCGCCATGCGGGCAGCGCGTCTCGCACCAGGAGTCTACCCAGGCGCGATAGCGCGCATCCTCTTTAAGCTCGGCGGCGCTTCGCCCCTCGAAGTCGCCGAAATCCATCTCGCGCAGACCGGGGCACGCCATAAGCTCCGCGTTCGGGAAGAGGATGCGCGCCGTCTGGTCGGTGCGGGCCATGCCGCTCGTGATAACACGGAACACGTCACGATCGCACGCGAGGTCGCGCAAAGCGCGCTCGCCCGCACTCGACAGGGGCTCGTCGGTGCCCGCCCCGCTGTAGCGATGGTCTTCCGTGCCCGCCGTGGCACCATGGCGCACGAAGACGACTTCCAAAAGCGCACCCGCGCCCTGCGTCCCTCGAGGTGCATCGGCAAGGTTTCCTTTGATGACCTGGGGAATCCCGCACGTCATGCGCACGACGACGTCGGCGCGCGCAGCGAGCGCGCATCCCAGGCGCCCCGCGCGCTCGCGCCATTGGGCGTCTTCCGCACTCATGGGGACGACCCCCGAGCCGACCAAGGGCAGAATCACTGCGTCGAAGCCGATCAGCCGCTCGAGCGCCCGGTCAGCGTCGAGCGCGCGTACGAGTTCCTCAGCATGGTATGCGACGCGGCCGGCAAAAGCCGCGGGCACGCCGCCCTCCGCAAGCTGCGCCGCGTCGACGAAATCGTCCGCCGCGAACCCGAGTTTTTCGCGCACGAAGGTCCTCTTCCCCGAATGCGCGCCACCTACCACGAGCATCATAGGAGCATGCCCCCCACCACCAGCATGGCAAGCATCGCGAGCTCGGCCCATTGCAGAAACCATCCGGCCAAATCCCCCGTCACCCCGCCGAAGCGGGACAGGGCAACATGGCGGTACCACGCGAGCACCAAAAGCCCCGCCACCGCCATAAGGGCGCCGACGGCCTGAGCGCACGCGACCATCCCTGCAGCCGAAGCCGCTGCGAAAGCGTAAAGCGGAACGACGATCGCCGCGCGCTTCTTCGCAGGCGAGAGCCCCGCGGCCATGCCGTCCGCCCGCGCGGCAGGCCAGTATTCAACGGCGAGCCCCGAAAGCGAGCGGGAGAACACGAGCGAGCACAGAAGCGCGAGGAACGCCCCCGCCGTAAGCGGCAGCGCGGTGAACAGGGAAAACTGCAGAATAAGGAACACAACAACACCGATGACCCCGAAGGCGCCCGCCCGCGGGTCGTGCATGATCTCGAGCTTTCGCTCGCGCGGGGCCCAACTTGCAAGCGCATCGGAGGTGTCGCAGAGCCCGTCTAGGTGGATGCCTCCCGTCACCGCCACAGGCAGCGCCACGAGCACGGCCGCGACGATGGTCGCGGGCACGCCGAGCAGGTTCGCCACGTACCCCCACGCCGTCATGAGGAAGCCTTCCGCAAGGCCCACCAGGGGAAACACGGCAAGCGCATGGGTTGACCCGAAATCGGTCCAGGCCGATTTCGGGACGGGGATGCGCGAGAACGTTCCGAACGCCGCGCCGATTGCCTCTACTATCTTCACCTTGTAGGTCCTTCGCCTTTCATACACACGGGAATCCCGCATACCACTTCGACTGCGCGATCGGCCAGCGCCGCCACACCCGCGTTCACGCGCGCGAGCGCGCGCCTCCATGCCTCGGTCCCTTCATCGTAGCGCATCCCATCGGCGAACACGTCGACGGTGACCACCACCGTATACGCAGCGGCCTGAGCGAGCCGTTCAATGCCTCCGAGCACCTCGCGCGCCGCAGCGTCGGGGTCACGTGGGGACAAGCCGCCTTCCGCGAAAAGCTCGTTCGCAACCAGGTTGCCCACGTCCTCCAAAAGAAGCGTGCAGCCGCGCGGAAGCCCGGGCACTGCGGCGCCCACGTCACGCGTGCACTCGAGGGTGGAAAACCCCTTGCCCTCGCGCAGCGACCGATGGCGCGCGATGCGGCGGGCGCCCTCTTCCCCGAAGGGCTCCATCGTTGCCAGGTACACGCGGGGGCCGTCGTGCCCGAGGCACAGGGACTCGGCGTAGGCGCTCTTGCCGCTCGCGGCGGCGCCGATGACAAGTGTCACCGTCATTTCCCGGCCTCGAAATGCTCGTACGCAGCCATACCAGTCGCCGTGAACGTCTTCCCATCCCGGTACACGCGCAACGCCGAATCCAGAAGGGGCAGATACGCCATGGCGCCCGCGCCCTCGCCCAAGTGCATGCCTGCGTCGAGTGGTGCCTTTATGCCGAGCTCGCGAAGGAGCTCCTGGCTTGCGGGTTCGCTTGATGCGTGGGTGCCCACGAGGTAGCCCAAGGCGTTGGGGCACAGGCGCGCCGCGCACAGGGCCGCCGTGCAGGATATGACCCCGTCGAGGAGCGCCGGCGCCTTCGAGGCCGCGGCCCCCAGGTAGAAGCCGCACATCGCCGCGATGTCGAAGCCGCCCACCTTCGAGAGCACGTCGATTGGGTCGGCGGGATCGGGCGAGTTCGCGTCGATAGCACGCTCGACCACGTCGCGCTTGCGCGCGAGTGAGGCGTCCGAGAGCCCCGCGCCGCGCCCGACGAGGCTCCGCGCTTCCGCCCGGATGAGCACTGCGGCCACCGCCGCAGAGGTGGTCGTGTTGCCGATGCCCATCTCGCCCGCGGCGAGAAGGCGCACGCCGGTGCGGGCAAGCCCGCACGCGACGGCGATTCCGACCTCGATCGCGCGCACGGCCCCATCGCGAGACATAGCGGAACCGTGCGCGATGTTGCCGCTCCCCCGCCGCACGTTCGCGCGCACCATGCGCGTGTCTTCTATACCCCGGGCCATACCCACGTCGACGGGCACGACCTCGGCACCCGCGAACGCCGCCATGCGGCAGGCGCTCGTGGCCCCCTCGCACATGTTGCGCGCGACGGCTCGCGTCACGTCTTGCCCGCTTTGCGACACGCCTTCGGCAACGACACCGTTGTCGGAGAAGAATACCGCGAGCGCACGGGGAAACTCGGCCACCTCGGCGCTCCCCTGAGCTGCGGCGATACACGCGACGGCGTCTTCAAAGTCGCCCAATCCCCCCAAGGGGTGCGCGATGGAGTCCCACGCGGCGTACGCGGCGGCGCGGGCGCACTCGTCTGCGGGCTCGATCCGGGGGAGCGTGGCTTCGAGCACGGCGCCCGGCGCCGACGAGAACGCGCGCTCGACTTCCTCGCGGATGCAGGCGAGCGCGGTTTCGGTTGCTTCAGCCATGCCGTCTCCTCTCTGCAAACGACGCTGCGGCAGACGCGAACGCGCGCGCAACGTCGGGGTTCGCAGGATAGTACACATGCGGGAAGCCCGCAACCAGGGACGGGGTGGTCGACATGCACGGCCAGCCCTTGTCGCGCCGGGGCTTCTGCGCCCAGAAGTCGCCGCCCGGGCAGGTGGACTGCCAGTAGTGGAACTCGTGCGCGTGGATGCGTGTGCCGCGCGGCCCGTAGAGCCCGTCGCGTTGGGAAGTGAGCTCCACGTACCCGAAATGGGACAGCCTTCCCCCGTTCTCGCTCGCGCCCTCAAGGGCGCCCGCAACAGGCCAGCGCCGCCCCTCGCTATCGGCGATTTCGCGCTGCAGGTACAGAAACCCACCGCATTCGGCGACCGTCGGCATGCCGAATTCCACCGCGCACCGCACCGCCTCGCGCATCGGCGCGTTCTCGGAGAGCTGCCGCGCATGGAGCTCCGGGTAGCCGCCCCCCAGATAGAGGGCGCTTGCCCCCCGGGGCAACTCGCTATCACACAGGGGGCTGAAAAAGGCCAGCTCGCAACCCAGGTCCTCGAGCGCGCGCAGGTTCTCCTCGTAGTAGAACGAGAACGCCTCGTCACGCGCGACGGCGACGATGGGCCGCGCTCCCGCGATCGGCTCCAACCGGTAAGGTTCCTCGCGGATATCGGGTGCCGTCGCCGCTATTTCAAGCAAGCGGTCGACGTCGACGCTCTTTTCCACCAGCTCGGCCATCTTGTCGATGCGCGCGGAGAGCTGCTCGACCTCGTCGGCGGTCACAAGCCCCAGATGCCGGCTTTCGAGCGAGAACGCCTCGTCGGCGGGGATATTCCCCAAAACCGCGACGCCCGTGTGCTTCTCGATCGCAGGCGCCGCGTAGGCGCAGGCAGCGGCGCTCGTCTTGTTCAGCACGACGCCGCGCACGTTCGCACAAGGCAGGAACTCGGCGATGCCGCGGATTACGGCGGCGAGCGATAAAGACGCCCCGCGCCCGTTCACCACTAAAACGACCGGCGTTTCCGTGTCGCGCGCAACCTGATAGCTGCTCGCGTCGGCCACGCCGGGCGCCATGCCGTCGTAGAAGCCCATGACCCCCTCGAGCACCGCGACATCCGCGCCCGCGGCGCCGCGTGCGAGCAGGGCGCGCAGCGTCGGGGCGTCGGTGAAGAAGCCGTCTAAGTTGCCCGAGCGCGCACCCACGACGCGGCGATGAAAGAGCGGGTCAATGTAGTCGGGGCCGCATTTGAAGGCCGCGCACGCAAGACCACGGCGCGCGAGCGCGCGCAGGAGCGCGCACGTTACGACCGTCTTGCCGCTCCCGCTCGAGGGCGCAGCGACCATGAAGCGCGGGATGGACGTAATCACCGGGCGCCGCCTTCCCCACCTGCGGCGTTGCAATTAGCAAGCGAGACCACCTCAACGGATGGGTTCCCCTCCGCAGAGGGGTCCTCGCCGACAGGCGATTCAGCAAGCGCCCCGACTTCGGCAAGCTCCTCGGCATCCGCGGCCGCACCACGCGCGCTGACGAGGAACACGGGGTTTTGCGCCTTCATAAGATGGTGCGAGCCTACAGCCTCGGCGCGGGCGGCCGACACCTGGCACGCCTCGAACCCCTTAAAGCGCGAACCCGAGAGGAGCGCGCACGCCTCGGTGAGCGTCTCAACGGTGACGCATGGCACGCACAGGCGAACCTGCGAGTTCTTCTCGAGAGCCGCCTCCACGATGGAGGGAAGCTCGCCCGCGCTCCCGCCGACGAACACGGCGTCGGGGACGGGCAGTTTCGCGAGCGCTTCGGGGGCGACACCGGGGACCGCATGCACGTTGCCGCACCCGAATGCATCCGCGTTCTCTCGGATGAGCCGCACGCCGGCCGCGTTGCGCTCGACCGCCCATACCGACCCCGCTCGCGCGACGAGCGCCGCCTCGATCGACACGCTCCCCGTGCCGGCGCCGACATCCCACACGGTGTCGGTCGCGGTAAGGCGCAGCTTCGCGAGCGCGACGGCGCGCACCTCCTGCTTGGTCATGGGAACGTCGCCGCGGATGAAGAGCTCGTCGGGAATGCCCGAGGAAGCGTACGGCCAGCGGGAGCTCGCGGCGCGGAATGCGCCCGCAGAGACCGCCACGAAAGAAGCCGCCGCGGGCGCAGACGCGCCGGCCGGCGCCTCGGAGGCTGCGCTAGAGCCCGCAGGCGACCCGGCGCAGTCTGTGAACTCGATAAGCATCACGTTCAAGTCGTCGAACGTCTGACCTGCGATTTCACTTGCGGTCGCGCAGGTGATGCGCTCGTCGGGGTACGACAGGCGCTCGGCCACCGTCACGCGTGCGTCCCCGAAGCCCGCCTGCACAAGCTCGCCCGAAAGTCGCGAGGGGTCTTCCCCGCCCGACGTGGCGAGGAAGAGCTCACCTGCGCGCTCGGCCTCGGCCACAATGTCGCACGCCACGCCGTGAGCGCTCACGAAGCGCCAATCCTGCCATGGACGCGCGAGGCGCGCGGCGAGATACGACGCTGAGCTTATGCCGGGAATGACGCGCACGTCCACCTGCGCGTCGCCGGAGAGCGCCTCCACCAAGCGGCGCGCGCCGCTGAACAGCCCCACATCGCCCGTCATCACGACCACGGCGCGCTGCCACGACGCCGCATCGGTGAGCGCGGCGACGATGTCCGCCGTCTTAACGAGCTCGCATCTCACCACGTCGGGCGGCACGTCGATGCCGACGAGCGCGCGATGAGCGCCGATGACCACGTCGGCGATGTCGATCGCGTCGAGCGCCGCGCGCGAGAGCAAGTCGGGGTTTCCGGGCCCCGCCCCGATGATCGTTACCTTTCGCATGGAATCTCCCGATACCCGCGCGGCGTGACCATACGGCCGCCTACGCGCTTCGTGTCCGCGTTGCCGACGAACACGGTAGTGAACATGTCGGCGTCGAACTCCCCCAGCTCGGAGAGCCTGCACATGCCCGATTGCTGCCCCTCGCGCCCGATGTTGCGTACCCAACCGCAGAGCGTGTCGGGGGCCTTCCATTCGAGCATAATCTTCGCCGCGCGCGAGAGCCTGTCGGCGCGCTTTCTGCTGCGCGGGTTGTACAAACAGATGCAGAAGTCGGCGCTCGCCACGGCGGCGAGCCTGTGCTCGATGACCTCCCACGGCGTGAGCAGGTCGGAAAGCGACACGACCGCGAAATCGTGGGCAAGCGGGGCGCCGAGCACCGCCGACCCGCTCTGAGCCGCGGTGGCCCCGGCGATAACTTCCACGTCTACATCGGGGTAGTCCTCCGCAAGCTCCAGCACGGGGCTCGCCATGCCATACACGCCCGCGTCACCGCTGCACACGAGCGCCACCGCTTCTCCACTCTGCGCGCGCGAAAGCGCCACGCGGCACCGTTCGACCTCGTGCATCATCGGCGTCGCGAGACGCGCCGCGTCGGGCACGGCGGCGAGCGCGAGCTCCACGTATTTCGTGTACCCCACAACGATGTCGACCGCCTCGAGCGCGCGCCGAGCCGCAATCGTCATGCCGTCGGGGCCGCCCGGGCCGATCCCCACTACGAAGAGCTTTCCCATCACCGCTCCTTAAACGAAAGTTCGATAGTTACCTTGGAAAACGCGACGGTCACGCCGCCGTGAGCGAGCTTCGGGAAGATAAGTATGCCCCCGTCCGCGAGCGCCGCACGCTCGCACACGTTGTCGACTCCCACCGTCGCGCGCACGAAATCAGATGGCGAAACGCTGCCTTCGACCTGCGACAACTCCTCTGCGGAATACGTCGCGAGCGGGATATTGCGCGCGCGGCAGAAGGCGAGCAGACCCTCCTCGCGCGCCTTCACGTCGATCGTCGCCGCCTCGCACACGGCCGAAGGCGAGATACCCGCCTGCCCGCACGCGAGAAGAAACGCCTCCCCGATCGCTTCGGCGCACGCACCGCGGCGGCACCCTATGCCCACAACGATGCAGGGCACGACAAGGCGAAGCGGCTCGGGCGCAGGCGCCTGAGCCCGCACGCCCGCCGGCTTCCCCGTCTCACCGGCGGGTACGACCTCGCCCGTTGTCTCCGCCGCGCGAACGGACGCACCTGCATTCGCGCCAGCGAACGGCGACACGACGATATCGGCCCGAGCGCGGTCGGACGCAATGTCAACCCCCTCAGGCGGCTGTCCCGAAATCGGCATGTCGGAATAGAGCGCCACGCGCCCGCCCGAAAGCAGCCGTGCCGACACTCGCTTGATAGCCTCGGGATTCGAAACAGCGAGCCCCGCACAGCGCGCCCACGTATCCACCGCCCACACGCCGCGGACGTCGGTCGCCGTGGTGATGACGGGGATGGCCCCTGCCGCGCGTGCCACAGTTTGCGCAAGCTCGTTCGCACCGCCCAAATGCCCCGACAAAAGTGGGACGGCAAAGCGCCCCGCCTCGTCGATCACCACAACCGCGGAATCGGTTGCCTTCGAGGCGACATGCGGCGCGATCGCCCGCACGGCGATGCCCGCCGCGCCCACGAACAGAAGCGCGTCCGACGCTTCCCACGCGAGCGCCGTCCATGCGCGCAGGTCGGCCTTCCCCTCGCCGAACCCGCGCGAAACGGAAACGTCCCAGCCAGGGTCATCCTCACCTGTCTGCGCGCAATCGGAAAGCGCGCGTGCGGTGCGCTCCGCCAACGCATATCCCCTCTCAGTGAACGCTATGCAGGAAACCCTCATCTAGCGCACCACCATCGTCGAGAAGTAGCTGCCCCGATCGGGCACATCGTCGAGCGAGCGGTACACGCGCTCGCCCGGAAGCCCACAGTCCTCTACGAGCTCGGAACCGTCGAAGGCGCCCTCCTCGCGAAGGATGCGCTTCGTGTCCGCAAGCGAGCGGCGCGCCTTCATGACCACCTTCGTCCCCGGCCAGCCGATTGCGCGGCGCACGTCGTCGTAGCCGCCGGACACGATGTGCAGAGGCGACGACATCTCGGGCGTGAGGTCGCGCTCGAGCGCTGCGGCGGCCGCGCAGAAGCTCGGCACGCCGGGAATGGCGCGCGCCTCGAACCCGCGGGCGCGCACGTCGGGCGCTATGCGCTGGAAGGTGGCGTAGATGCTTGGGTCCCCCAGGTTCAGCAGCGCGACGTCGCGGGCCGCATCCAGGTGCGCGACAAGCTCGCGAACAAGCGAGGCATGCTCGGCCGCGCGGCGCTCGGCGTCGCGCGTCATCGAGAATCGCACGGGGATCACCGTCTTGCCTGTAAGGTCGACGGCGCCGAGCACGATGTCGAGCGCGACCATGACCCCGTCCGCCGTCTGCGGTGCGGCGATGACCGGACACGATTCGATTGTGCGGACGGCCTTGATCGTGAGCAGCTCGGGGTCGCCAGGCCCCGTGCCCACCCCGTACAGCACGCCTTTACTCATACGTCGCCCCCAATTCCCCGATAACTGCATCGGCGCCCGACGTGCGGAAAAGCTCACAGCGCTCGGCGTCGAACACGACCGCGGCGATGTCGCATGCGCCCGCCGCGCGGCGGCGCAACCTGTCCTCGATTGCCGCAGCGAGCGAGGCGCGCGCAGCGTCCCCCACGCCGGCGGCCTCGATTACCTCGAGCGCCGCCGTGGTCGTGACCGACGACATGATCTCGCGCACGGTCTTCGCGCCCGCGCCGGCCAAGGCCGCGTGGGCGGCCAGAATCTCCGCGCGGCAGTCGGCGGTACGCGAATGGGTGTCCATGATGCCGCCCGCGACCTTCACCAGCTTGCCGATGTGTCCCACAAGAAGGACATTGGTAAATCCCTCGCGAACGCAGCAATCAATCGCATCGCCCACAAAGTTGGAGATGAAGACCACCGGCGCACCGTTTAGGTGGAAATGCCCCGAGATGAACTGCGCGCCGTAGTTGCCGGGCGTGAGCACGACTCCGCGCCGCCCCATAGCCGCATGCTGCCGGATCTCGAGCTCGATGCTGTCGCGCAAGGCAGCGAGGCTGCGCGGCTCGACGATGCCCGTCGTGCCCAGGATGGAGATGCCGTCCTCTATCCCCAGGTGCGGGTTGAAGGTCTTTTCGGCAAGGGCAACACCCTCGGGTACCGAAATCGTCACAGCAATATTTCCAGAAAAGCCGTGCGCGGCGCACACCTCGCGCACCGCCGAAGTGATCATCGCGCGCGGTGTCGCGTTGATGGCGGCCGCCCCCACCGGCTGTTCGAGCCCGGGCAATGTCACGCGCCCCACGCCCACGCCGCCATCGACGGAAACTTCCGATTCGCGCGCGGGCACGCCCTTGCTGCCCGCAGCGCCCGTGCCCGACCCCGCATGTTCCACGCGCGCGTACACGAGTACGCCGTCGGTCACATCGGCATCGTCGCCTGCGTCCTTTCGCACGGCGCACTGGGCGCACCCCTCGCCGATACATGCGTCTACCACGTTCGCCTCGACGGGCAGCCCGCCGGGGGTGACGATCGACACGCGGCCGACGGGCTTTCGTGACAAGAGCATCTCACAGGCCGCCTTCGCCGCGAGCGCGGCGCAGCTCCCCGTGGTGTAGCCGCAGCGCAGGCGGGTCGTCCCGGTATATATGTAGTGCTCGAAGGCCACGCTAGCTGCTCGCCTTTCGATACCCTGTGGCAAACGAAGGGTCGTAAAGCTTGCTGCGCTCGTACGACTCCGCTTGCGCGCCGATGTGCGCAAGCCCGCCACGAGCTCCGAGCACGCGGCCCACCACCACGAGCGCCGTGCGGTCGATGCCCTCTCGCGCGCCCGCATCGGCGAGCGTGCCCACTGTGCAGCGCACCACGCGCTCCTCAGGCCAGGTCGCCTTGTACACGAGCGCCGCCGGCTCGTCGGAGCTGCGGCCCGCGCCCAAAAGCTCGGCGGAAAGCTCGGCGAGCATACCCGAGCTCAGGAAGATGACCATAGTCGAGCCGCTTTCCGCCATGGTGCGCATGCCCTCGCCCGCGGGCATGGGGGTACGTCCGGAAAGCCGCGTGATCACGACCGACTGGCTGATTCCCGGCAGCGTGTATTCCTGGCGAAGCGCCGCCGCGGCACCGCAAAAGCTCGACACGCCGGGCACCACCTCGTAGTCCACGCCGCGCGCGTCGAGCGCGTCCATCTGCTCCTGGATGGCGCCGTACAGGCACGGGTCGCCCGTGTGCAGGCGCACCACTTCCTCGCCCCGCGCATCTGCCGCGCACATCACGTCGAGCACTTCCTCCAAGGTCATGTGCGCGCTGTCGTAGACGACGCAGGATTCCTTGCACTCGGCGAGCAGCTCGGGATTCACAAGGCTTCCCGCCCAAACGACTACGTCGGCCGCGCGCAGAAGGCGCGCCCCGCGCAGCGTGATAAGGTCGGCGGCGCCCGAGCCTGCGCCAACGATATGAATCATCCGAGCCTTCCCTTCCCGTTTCTCATCGCAACCGTTTACGCCGCCATTCGCGCAGCGGGCAAAACACGGCGCCCGAAGCGGCAATCGGCGCAAATACGCAGGCAGGAGGCGCAATGCCGCCCGCCCTGGCTTTGACACGTTCACAAGTGCCCACTATCATAGTAAAAGATTCGGCAACGAGCATATGACAATCGGATAAAAGGAAATGACCGGCGCGGCGTCCGCACAGCCCGCGCTGGCTTGCGGAGGGAACCAGGTGGGAATCCTGGGCAAGGGACATTACTGTATAGGACGCGCGGGCGAACCGCCTCGCGCCCCAAGCCAGACTGCTTCGCCTTTTCCTCACGGCATCGCCGTGGCGTTAGCTCCTTGTGAACCCCGAGGGGTGCGCTTTTCTTTCGCTTGTGCCGACAAGCAACTGTCGCCGGGGGACCGGCAAACCGAGGAAAGGAAAAACCATGTCCGACCAGATGTCACGCCGCAGCTTCATGGGCGCCGCAGCAACCGGAGCCGTCGCGCTCGCCGGAATAACGCTCGCGGGCTGCTCCAGCACCTCCGCAAGTTCCGAGAAATCGAGCGAAAAGGAGAAGGCCGTGAAGCCGGTCATCCTCGTCACGAGCTTCGGCACGAGCTACAACGACTCGCGCCACATCACCATCGGCGCCATCGAAGACGCTATCCGCGAGAAGTACTGGCAGGACTACGACATCCGCCGCGCCTTCACCGCGCAGATCATCATCGACAAGCTGAAGAAGCGCGACGGCATCACGATCGACAACATGACCGAGGCGCTCGACCGCTGCGTGAAAGACGGCGTGAAGGAAATCGTCGTGCAGCCGACGCATCTCATGGGCGGCCTGGAATACACCGACGTGAAAGACGAGCTCGACAAGTACGCCGACAAGTTCGACAAGATCTCGCTCGGCGACCCGTTGCTCACCTCCGACGACGACTACAAGAAGGTGGCCGCAGCCATTAAGGAGAACATGGCGTCCTTCGACGACGGCAAGACGGCGCTGTGCCTCATGGGCCACGGCACCGAAGCCGATTCCAACGCCGACTATGCCAAGATGCAGGAAGTGTTCAAGAACGAGGGCTTGACGCAGTTCTTCGTCGGCACCGTCGAGGCTGAACCGACCTGCGAGGATGTTATCGCCGCCGCGAGCGCCGCAGGCTACAAGAAGGCCGTGCTCGCGCCGTTCATGGTGGTCGCGGGCGACCACGCGAACAACGACATGGCAGACGAGACCGACCCCGACAGCTGGGCTGCGAAGTTCGTGGCCGCCGGCTTCGAAGTGACGTGCCTGCTCCAGGGTCTGGGACAGAACGTCGCGGTCGACGACATCTACGTCTCGCACGTGGACGACGCCATCGCCAAGCTGTAAACTCGCCGCGCACGGGGGCACCGGTCGCGTCCCCGTGCAACGGGCATGCGCCTTTCCCCGACTGACGACGCATGCCCGTTGCATTCGCATCCCGCCCGCCCACCGCACGGCGCGGGCGGTCGAAGCGATTGAAAGGAACCCCTCCATGTTGAAGAAAACCCTCGTCTTCGCCCTGTCGGCGGCGCTTTTCGCGTTCTCGCTCGCCGGCTGCGGCGGAAATTCAAGCGGCAGCGCAAAGGCAAGCGATGCCGATTCCCAGGAAAAGACCGAACAGGCGGCCGATGCGCCCGAGGGCGCAAGCGCTGCCCCCATTACCGCCGACAAGGTGGCTGACGGCACCTATCCGATCACCGTAGATTCCAGCTCGAACATGTTCAGGATTGTGGACGCCCAGCTCATCGTGGAAAACGGCTCCATGCACTGCGTGATGACGCTTTCCGGCACGGGCTACGGCAAGCTCTTCATGGGCACGGGCGACGAGGCTGCCGCCGCAAGCGAGGCCGACTTCATCCCCTATGTGGAAAACGCGGAAGGCAAGTACACCTACGACGTGCCCGTTGATGCGCTCGACGAGGACACCGCCTGTGCCGCGTGGAGTATTAGAAAAGAGCAGTGGTACGACCGCACACTTGTGTTCGAATCCGCCGGCGTCGATCTGCGCGCCGACGCACTGAAGTAACGCCATGCGGTCGATTCTTCCCAAGGGGGAAAACAGGAAGCTCCACAGCATCGCGGCGCGCGCGATCGCCTGCGTTCTCGTCGCCCTGCTCGCGCTTCCCTTCGCGGGGTGCAGTGCGAGCCCGAACGCGACCGGTGGCACGGCGGGCTCTCAGGAATACACGGTGAGCGTCTCGCTTTCCGGCGGGTCAGGGCGCGCAAGCATCGCCTCACCCACCACAATTGTGAAGGATGGCGACACCTACACCGCGACCATCACCTGGTCGAGTTCGAACTACGACAAGATGACCGTCGACGGCGTGGACTACGCGCCCGTAAACGACGGCGGCAACTCCACGTTCGAGATACCCGTCACGCTCGACGAGGACATCGCCGTGTCGGCCGAGACCGTCGCCATGTCGACGCCGCACACCATCGACTACACGCTCCACTTCGACTCATCCACCATGAAGGAGAAATCGGGCGACGATGCAAGCGGCGGCTCCCCTGCGGGAACGGCTTCAAGCGCCGCGGCCGACTTCCACAACGCCGATTTGGGCTGCGGCTGGGAGCCGACGGGGGCGCTTCAGCTTGAATACGCCGAGCACTTCACTGTCGACGAGTTCGAAGGCGGTCTGCGGCTTATCTGCGTTTCGAATGGGGAGCGTTTCCTCGTGGTGCCGCAAGATGCGAAGGTACCTGATGGGTTGAGCTCCGACATCGCGGTCATAAGGCGCCCCGCCGACAAGGTGTACCTCGTGTCGTCGGCGACGATGTGCCTGGTCGACGCGCTCGATGCGAACGACAATATCATCATGTCGGGCACGAAGGCCGACGACTGCTCGGTCGTGGGCTTCAAAAGCGCACTCGAAAGTGGGGCGATCGCCTACGGCGGCAAGTACAGCGCGCCCGACTACGAGCGAATATCGGCCTCGGGCTGTACGCTTGCCATCGAGAACACCATGATCAACCACACGCCCGATGTGAAGGAAAAGCTGCAGAAGCTCGGGCTCGTCGTGCTCACCGAACAGTCGTCGAGCGAGCCCGAAGCACTCGGGCGCGTCGAGTGGATTAAGCTTTTCGGCGTCCTGTTCGACAAGGAAGACGAGGCCGCGCACCTGTTCAACGAGCAGAAGGCCCGCGTCGAGCAAACGTCGGGGCTCGCGTCGTCAGGTAAAACCGTGGCGTATTTCTACATTAACTCGAACGGGGCCGCCGTCACGCGGCGGGCGGGCGACTACGTGGCGCAGATGATCGAGCTTGCAGGCGGCAGCTATGCGCTCGATGACGCGCAGACGGCGTCGACGTCAGGTTCGTCAGTAACGCTCGAAATGGAGCGCTTCTACGCGACGGCGAAGGATGCCGACATCATCGTCTACAACGGCACCATCGACGAATCGGTTGCCACCTTGAACGACTTCGTAGGCAAAAACGCGCTATTGTCGCAGTTCAAAGCCGTGAAGAACGGCAACGTCTGGGTCACAAGCGCCGACATGTACCAGCAGATGACTTCTACCGCCGACATTATCGACGAGCTGCACGGGGCGTTCACCGGCGATGACGCGAGCGACTTCCATTATCTGAGGAAGCTCGGTTAGCGCCATGAGAAGCCGGCTTTCCATGGCATACGACGAATCGGGGCGCGCCGCGCGGTGTCGCGTCGTGACGGCGCTGCTCGCTGTTGCCCTCATCGTGCTCGTCGGGGCCAACCTGTGCATCGGGAGCGTGCTCGTGCCCGCAGACCACATCCCCGGCATCCTTTCGGGCGGCGCGGCCAATTCCATGGAAAGCCAGGTCATCTGGGAGATTCGCCTGCCGCGCGTGCTTTCAGCCGTGCTTCTCGGCGGGGCACTTTCGCTTTCCGGGTTCCTGCTGCAGACGTTTTTCAACAACCCCATCGCCGACCCGTTCATCTTGGGCGTCTCCTCGGGCGCAAAGTTCGTCGTCGCGCTTACGATGATCGTACTTCTAGGCGCGAACCAGGCCATGTCCTCGCCGGCCATGGTGGCCGCAGCGTTTCTGGGCTCGCTTATCACCATCGGCTTCGTGCTCCTCATCGCACGGCGCATAAGTTCCATGGCCATGCTCATCGTGGCGGGCGTCATGGTGGGATACATCTGCTCGGCGGCGACGAACTTCCTCATCGCCTTCGCCGACGACCAGTCCATCGTGAACCTGCACAACTGGTCTTTGGGTAGCTTCTCGGGTTCGAGCTGGGACGACATCGCGGTCATCGCGGTCGTGGTGATCACCGTGAGCGCATGCGTATTCGCGATATCGAAGCCCCTTTCCGCCTTCCAGCTGGGAGAAGCCTACGCGAAAAGCGTCGGCGTGAACGTCGAACGCTTCCGCGTGGTGCTCGTCCTTCTAGCGAGCATGCTCTCCGCCTGCGTGACCGCGTTCGCTGGTCCGGTGTCGTTCGTAGGCATCGCGGTTCCGCATCTCGTGAAGTCGGCGCTAAAGTCGTCGAAGCCCATCCGCGTGATTCCTGCGTGCTTCTTGGGAGGCGCCATCTTCTGCGCGGGCTGCGATTTGATCGCGCGCACGCTGTTCTCTCCCGTCGAGCTTTCCATCAGCGCCGTCACCGCCATCTTCGGCGCTCCGGTGGTTATCGCGCTCATGTTGAAGAAGCGGGTGAGGTAGATGGGGGAATTCGTGCCGCGGCCCAAAACGCTCGGAGGGGACATTCCATGCTTAGACAGTCCTGAGCTCGCACGAAAGCGCCAGAAGGCACTTTCGGCTCGTGCGGAACTGCGCGCGGAACGCCTCTTCCGAGCGGAGCCGAACCTCGAAACTACGGTCGAAACGCAGGCTGACGGAGCGCCGCTTTTCCACATAAGCGACCTGTCGGCGGGCTACGACAAGAAGGTCGTAGTCGGAGGCGTCGATCTGGAGGTTCGCGCGGGCGACGTCGTGGCGCTCATCGGGCCGAACGGCTCGGGCAAGTCGACCATCTTAAAAACCATCACACGCCATCTGGCACCGCTTGCCGGCGCGGTCGAGCTCGACGGGCGGGAGATTTCCCGATGGAAGACGGCGGAGTTTGCAAGGAACCTTGCCGTTATGCTGACAGATCGCCCCCGGACCGAGCTCCTCACCTGCCGCGATGTCGTAGAGGCGGGAAGGCACCCCTACACCGGGCGAATGGGCACACTCTCGCCCGACGACCATAGTCGGGTCGACGAGGCCATGAAAACCGCACGTGTGGAAGAGCTCGCCGAGCGCGACTTCATGCAGATAAGCGACGGGCAACGCCAGCGCGTCATGCTCGCACGCGCCATCGCGCAGGATCCGCGTGTGCTCGTGCTCGACGAGCCCACGTCGTATCTCGATATCCGCTACCAGATCGACCTGCTGCGAATACTTCGCCACCTTGCGAAATCGCGGAATGTGGCTGTCATCATGTCCATCCACGAACTCGAGCTCGCGCAGAAAAGCGCCGACAAGGTGATTTGCGTGAAGGACGGCCGGGTCTTCCGCGCCGGCGCACCCGAGGACATATTCACGCGCGAGACGATTGGCGAGCTCTACGGCCTTCAACATGGCACCTTCAACGAACGCTTCGGCAGCGTGGAAATTGGACGCCCGCACGGCGATGCGCACACGTTCGTCATCGCCGGCGCAGGTACGGGGTCGGCTGTGTTTCGCCAGCTCATCCGGCAGGGCAAGGCGTTCTACACGGGCGTTCTGCACGAAGGGGACATCGACTGCGAGCTCGCGCGCGACCTGGCGGCGGAATGCGTGACCGAGCGCGCCTTCGAGCCGATCGGGGATAGAACCATAGCCCGCGCCAAAGAGCTCCTCGTCCACTGCGCGCGCCTTATCGTGTGTCCCGCCGCCTTCGGCACCATAAACGCCCGCAACGCAGAGCTCGTCGAGTTCGCACGCTCGCACGGTATCGAGGTCATGCGAGCGTGCGAAGGCGCATCGGAGGATTCCCAATTGGGGTGGAAAGGATAAACTGGACTTTCTTTTAAGGATCCTCAGGCTACAGCTCCTACGCCGGCGAGGTCTACAAGGCGCCGGAGAACCTCGTAAACAGGAATTTCCACGCCGACGAGCCCAACCTGCTGTGGCTCACCGACATCACCGAGTTCAGGCTCCCGGGCGGCGAGAAGGTCTACCTGAGCCCGGTCATCGACTGCTTCGGCGGGATGCTCGTCGCCTGGTCGATCGGGCTGCACCCCGACAAGCGCCTCGCGAACTCAAGCCTGCGCCTAATCCAAGCGAGATTCCAGACTCGACAGGCCATTGAGAGTCAGGTCGTTGGCGACCTCCGAGACGCGCTCGATAGGAACCGAGCCGTCAGACAGCGCCCATGTGCGATAGATTCCGATAATACCCGACAGCAAAAACGCCAGATAGTAGTCGAACATCTCGTCCTTGAGACCTTGGGGCAGCAGATCGCGCTCGGCAATCTCGTGCTCGAGCGGCGCACGAAGACGAGCCATAAAATCATCGAGCGGAATGTTCTCGATCAGCTGACGATTGAGCACCAGGTTGTTGCACAGCGCCTCGTTAACGGTTTTAAAGAAGGTCGCCGCCGCGCCCAGGGCGCGCTCGTTGGTGTCACCGTCCATGGAAGCAAGCGTTTTCTCGACCGAGTCGACAATCATCTCCACCACATCGACGGCAATGGCATCGAGCAAGCCATCAACCGTACCAAAGTGCACGTAGAAGGTCTTGCGGTCGACATTGGCCTCGCGCGCGATGGCACTCACCGTAATGTCTGCCAGCGGCTTTTCCATGAGCAGGCGCTCGAAAGCGGAAAGGATGGCATTGCGGCTGCGAACGATGCGGCGATCAAGACGCGGTTTGCTGGTGTCCATGGACGTGTCCCTTCGATATGCGGGCATTCATCAACAGATGAGAGATAATCTACGTAAGAGGATTATCCCCCATACAGCACAAATATGCCCCGCATCATGAAGAACGCACGACTGCCCTACTGCGACTTAGGGTGCTTCTTCTTATTGAGTGCCGACGGAGACACGCGGATACCGTCGCCTGTCTGTCGCACATAGGCTTTATGAGCCGGCTTAGCGGTCCCAGAAGCCTTCTGAGCGTGCTTCTTGGGATCAACGGTAACAGCATTCATGGGGTGCGGCTTAGTGGGCGCAGAGGGCGTCTGAGGCGTACGGCCGAGCTTGCGCATCACACGATCCCAGCGCGCATGGATGCTCTCGTTGTGGGCGCTCTTAAGGCCCAGCAGGGGCGCAGCCAATATGGTCGGCGCGATAAACGTAATGAGGCGCCACAGCAGATAGCCGGCGGTCGATGCCGACCCAAAGAAATGACCCAAGAACAATGCAAAGCCGCCCTCGGCGCCACCAGTTCCACCGGGCAAGGGGACCGCAGAGCTCAGCAGCTGGACAAAGGCGCTCGCGGCCATGACCGAGAAAAAGTCGACCTCGTGGTGGCCAAAGGAAAGCATCAGGAAATACGGCACGAGGTAGAAAAACGCGAGCTGCAACATGGTGATGACCACCGTGAGCAGCATGGACGAAAAGTGGCCGGCTGAAAGCTTGAACTTCTCGGAGAAGGAGTAGATCTCGCCATCGACAAACGTGCGCCATCCCTCGATCTTAGTGGCCGAGACACCAATGCGCTCAAGCCAATTGATGATGCAATGGGCGACGCGCGTGACGGTCTTAGGCATGAGCGCGACGGCGAAGATGCCAAGCAAGATGCAGCAGTGCCCACCAAAGCTAAAGACACACAGCAGCGTCATGTCGCCATAGCGCTCGGCAAAAAACGGCATGCGAGCAAGCAGTAGGATAGCGCCCCAGGCAACGAGGCCAAACTGATACACGATAAAGCGCGTGAATTGCGTGGCTCCGGCCTCGCCGACATTTTGGCCCGCTTTGGTCAAGCGGTAGATCTGGGCAGGCGTAGAGCCCATCATCATGGGCGTCAGGTTGCCAAAGAAAATGCCACTCGCCTCGACCGAGATCAGATCGCGAATGCCGACGGGTGAATTGGGGTCGAGCCAGACGGCGATCGCATAGGCCACAATGCCAAAGAACAGATACATGAACATGCAAAGACACGCGACAACGAGCCAGGGCGCCTGGACGCTCGACATAGCAGCCCAGAACTGCCCCATCTGCCCGGTTACCACCAGATAGACGATATAACCCACCAGCACAACGCCGATAAAGATTGCGCCGCGGCGTGCGCTCTTATTGTCATCGCCGCCCGAGGCCTCAACCTCGACCTGGGGCTTGGACGTATGCTGAGAGGACTCCGTCATGAGACTCCTTCTAACAGTCAAAATATCTTGGTTATTGTACCCGTAAGGGCCATAAGCAGAACGCAAAGCTCTTGTTCAAACGGGAATGACAGACAGTTGTTTGATAATAAAAAACCCGGCCTTCCGTGGAAAGACCGGGTATCAGATGCGTGGTAGCCCGTACCAGATTCGAACTGGTGATCTCCGCCTTGAGAGGGCGACGTCCTAAACCGCTAGACGAACGGGCCATAGGCCTCGGCAGAAAAGAAGTGGTAGCCCGTACCAGATTCGAACTGGTGATCTCCGCCTTGAGAGGGCGGCGTCCTAAACCGCTAGACGAACGGGCCACATGACATCTGCACTGCCGTGCTGCGAGGAAATATATTACGGGACAAAAAACATCAGCGCAAGAAGAAATTCCAAATTGCCGAAAAATTGTCGACAGGTTATGGAACGCGCAGGTCAACTAATTAGCTAATTCAAGTTGAGATGAACCAAAAGGGTTTCGCGATCGTTGGGGATGTTGTCCTCGATAACGGCTTCGAGGGCGGCGTTGAGTAGCTGGCCTAGCTCGGGCCCCGGCTTCACACCGGCACGAATCAAGTCGCCGCCGTTGATAGCAAGCATCTTGAGCGAATAGGGCTCCCCCGCCTCCAACAAATCATGGGCGAGTGAGCGCATCTCTTCGATCGTCTCGACGTAATAGAAGCACGACGGCGCCTTGCCCAGCGTGTCGGCACGCTTAAGGTCCATAAGCTCGTCCATCAGGCGCGGCGTATCGACGCCCTCGCCCGAAAGCAAGCGCATCATATTGAGCAAGCAGGAGCGCTCGGGGCGCAGCGGCTTGTCGTGGTACTTAATGAGCAGGCACACGTCGCGGACCAAGTCGTGCGAAAGCGCCAAGCGATCCATGATGGCGCGCGCCTTCTTGGCCCCGAGCTCGGGGTGACCGTAAAAGTGGCCGCTGCCCGCATGGTCGACCGTAAAGCAATCGGGCTTGGAAACGTCGTGCAAAAACGCCGCCCACATTAGGCTCATTGAGGGTGTAAAGCCGTCGCACAGCGCCAACTCCCCCGCCACCGTCAGCACACGGGCGATATGCTCGTAAACGTTAAACGCATGATAGACGCTGCGCTGATCAAACCCGCGACCCGCTGCCAACTCGGGCACGGCGGCGCAGATGAGCTCGGGGTAGCGCAGCATGGCGTCTCCCCCGTGGCCGGTCGAAAGGATACCCTCGAGCTCAATGCCCACGCGCTCGCGCGCCACGGCATCGAGCAGCGGCGCGCACTCGGCAAGCGCCTGTTCAGTCTTAGGCTCGATCATAAAATCCAGACGGCAGGCAAAACGCACCGCGCGCAACATGCGCAGGGCATCCTCGTTAAAACGACGCTTGGGATCTCCAACGGCGCGGATGAGCTTGCGGTCTAGGTCGCCCTGACCATCGTAGCGGTCGACAAGACCACGCTCGGGATGCCAGGCCATAGCGTTAACGGTAAAGTCACGACGCGCCAGATCGTCCTCAAGCGACGCCGCACGCTCCACACTCTGGGGATGGCGGCCGTCGGTGTAAAAGCCGTCTAGGCGGTAGGTGGTGACCTCAATGCGCTCATCATCGCAAATAGCCGTGATGCCGCCAAATTTTATGCCCGACTCAACCACGGCAATATCAGCCGCTTCGAGCGCCTCTTTGGACTCCTGCCACAGGCCGCTGCAGCACATGTCAACATCGTGGCTGGGGCGTCCCATCAGGGCATCACGTACCCAACCGCCCACGTACCAAGCCTCAAGACCTGCTGCCTCAAGCGCACGCAGGACACGGATAGAGGCATCGGTCGGCTGCGTACCGTTGAGCGAAACATTGCACATGCCTATGGCCTCCTGCGACTATCAAATTGGCTATCGATTGCGTCTGCAAGAAGTCTAGCAAGAAACAGCCTCCACTGCACACGCAAGTCCGATAAACAAAAACGCATCCGTCCTGGTCTAAGACGGATGCGAAATAATTGAACTATTCAGGCAAGGTGCCGGAACTAGCAAACCTGACGGATTGCAATACCCTTCTGATACTCATCGACCTTGGCAAAATCGCCCAGACCCGGGCACTCGACCACGTTGGCGCCGGTGGCCATCGAGAGGCGCAGGGCATCCTCGACGCGCTCGGGGGCGTCGTGCCACACGGACAGGAAGGCGGCCAGCGAGGAGTCGCCCGCGCAGACGGTCGACAGCAGCTTGACGTCGAAGGTGCGGTTGGCAAACCAGATGTGCTCGCCGTTGGAGAAGTACGCGCCGTCGCCGCCGAGCGTCAGCAGTACATTCTTAGCGCACTTGGCGTGCAGCTCGGCCATGGCGCCCTTGACGGACTCGTCGTCGCCACCGCTCACCTTAATGCCAAAGATGTCGAGCAGCTCGTCATCGTTAGGCTTAATGAGCAACGGCTCCATAGCAATGAGGTCGGCCAGCTGATGGCTCGAGATATCGAGCACGAACTCGGCGCCCTTCGCCTTCACGCGACGCAGGACCTCTGCCAGGAAGCTCTCGGAGGTGTTGGGGGGCAGCGAGCCGCTGATAACCAGGCAGGTCATGTCATCGAGCGAATCGATAAGCTCAAACATCTCCTGCTCGTTGGCTTCGTTGATGGCGGCACCGGCGTTGACCATGTTGTACTCGGTGTCGGGACCGGCGTTGAGGAACACGTTAACACGCGTGATGCCGTCAGTCCACACGGGCTTGACGGGCACGCCCAGGGCCTCGGCGCCCTTAACGATATACTCACCCGAGAAGCCGGCGAAGAAGCCCAGGATCGTGGTGTCGACGCCGTAGTGGTCGAGCGTAAACGAAACGTTGAGACCCTTGCCGTTGGGGGTGTAGACAGCGTTACGGGTGCGGGTAACGGTGTTGGCGGACAAGCCATCGCAGGAGATGTTGTAGTCAATAGCGGGATTTGCAGTAAGCGTGTAAATCATGAATGTTCCTTTCACGAAGCAACGTGTTAATGAAAGTATATTCCACGCTTCGGCAAAAGGCTACAACAACTCGGTGAACGGTGTGGAACGCGTGAAGCGCGGCTCCGAGGTTCGAGTGGGACAAAAAACGGCGCCCCGGTCGAAACCGGGACGCCGTATGCGCACGAGTTTGTCGTGTTTCGCTTACTTGCGATCGAGCTTGCGAACGGCAACGCGCTTGCTGTACTCGTCGACGTGACCAAAGTCGCCGATGCCGACGGACTCAGCAACGTTGGCGCCGGTGGCCATAGCGAGCTTCATGGCCTCCTCGACGTTGTCGCGATCCCTGTACCACTTGTGCAGGAACGCAGCGAGGGTGCAGTCGCCGGCGCAGACGGAAGAGACAAGCTTGATGTTGAACTCACGCTTGGCATACCAGATGTCCTCGCCGTTGGAGAAGTAAGCGTCACCGCGGCTACCACGGGTGAGCAGCACGTTCTGGACGCCGGCCTCGTGAGCCAGCTTCATGGCAACGCGGACCTCGTCGTCGGTGTCGACCGGCACGCCGAAGATAGCCTTCATCTCGTGATGGTTCGGCTTAATGAGCAGCGGCTTCTTGTGAGCGAGCTCCTTGAGCTTGTCGGAGGACAGGTCCAGGACGACGTCGGCGCCACGGGCCTGAGCGTGCTCCATGACCTGAGCCAGGAAGTCGGGCGTAGCTTTGGGAGGCACGGAGCCGGAGACGATCAGGCACTCAAGGTCGCCCGCGGTGTCCAGGATGTTGTAGAGCTCCTCCTGATGCTGCGGCGTGATCGGAGCACCGGGGTTCAGGATGCCGTACTCGTGCTGGCCATCGTTGACGTAGGTGTTGATGCGCGTGATACCGTCGGTCCAGACCGGGCGGCAGAGGCAACCCAGGTTCATGACCTCCTCGACGATGAACTTGCCCGTGAAGCCGGCGAAGAAACCGAGCGCGACGGTGTCGACGCCCATCTTCTTAAAGGCGAAGGACACGTCGAGGCCCTTGCCGTTAGCCGTGTAGCTGGCCGAGCCGGTGCGGACGTTCTCGTCGGGCTCGAGCGGAGAGCTCGAAACCGTCATGTCGACAGCCGGGTTAGCGGTTAGCGTGTAGAACATTTACAGTACCCCCTGTATATGTGAGGGCCGCGTGGCCGGCCCATTCCAACCACGCGGTTACCTCTGATACCAAATTAGCGAGCAGCAGACTCGAGCAGTGCCTTGACCTCGGCGGCGGTGTTGCAGGCGAGCGCCTTCTCGGCGAGCTCGTCACACTCGGCCTTGGTCCACTGGCTGATGGTCTTGCGGGCGCGCAGGATGGACGGAGCGCTCATCGAGAACTCCTCCAGGCCCCAGCTGATCAGCAGCGGCTCGAGCAACGGATCGGCAGCGGCCTCGCCGCACATACCGACCATGATGCCGGCCTTCACGCCGCTCTCGATGATGTTCTTGAGCGAGCGGAGCACGGCGGGATAGTAAACCTGGTACAGGTTGGAGATGGTGTCGTTGCCACGGTCGGCGCACATGGTGTAGCCGATCAGGTCGTTGGTGCCGATGGAGAAGAAGTCGGCGACCTCGGCCAGGCGGTCAGCGAGCAGCGAGGCTGCAGGCGTCTCGACCATGATGCCGACCTCGATGTTCTCGTTGAACTTGCGACCCTCTTCGGTCAGCTCGGTCTTGCACTGCTCGACGAGCTCCTTGACAGCCAAGACTTCCTCGACGCAGGTGACGAGCGGGATCATAATCTTGACGTCACCGAAGGCGCTGGCGCGCAGCAGGGCGCGGAGCTGGACCTTGTACTGGTCGGGGTTGGCCAGGCAGTAACGCACGGCGCGGAAGCCCATGAAGGGGTTCTCTTCCTTGACCATGTGCAGGTACGGAATCTCCTTGTCGCCACCCACATCGAGCGTGCGGATGATGACCGGAGCGCCCTTGAGCGCGCTGGCGACCTTACGGTAGGCGTTGAACTGCTCCTCCTCGGAAGGAAGCTCAGCAGAGTCCATGAACAGGAACTCGGAACGGAACAGGCCGATAGCCTCGGCGTCGTGATCGAGCGCGTTGGGCACGTCATCGGGGTTGCCGATGTTGCAGGCAATGATCTTCTTGATGCCGTCGGCAGTCACGGACGGCTTGCCGCGGAAGGCCTCGAGAGCCGCCTTCTCGGCAGCGAAAGCCTCGGCCTTGGCAGTGTAAGCGGCGAGCGTCTCCTCATCGGGATCGGCCTCGACGATACCCTTGCCACCGTCGACGACAACGGTCATGCCGTTGCGCAGTGCGGTGCAGCTGTTGGAAACCGAAAGGACAGCAGGGATCTCGAGGGCGCGCGCAATGATTGCGGAGTGCGACGTGCGGCCACCAGTCTCGGTGACGATACCGGCAACGTGCGCCTTATCGATCGTGGCGGTCATGGACGGCGTGAGGTCGTGCACGACAACGACGGTGTTCTCAGGCAGGACGGAAAGGTCGACGACCTCCTTGCCCAGCAGCTCGGCCAGAATACCGGTGCGGATGTCGGCGATGTCGGCCGCGCGCAGACGGAACATCTCATCGTCCATGGACAGGAACATGTTCTCGAACATGGTCGAGGTGTCCATGAGCGCCTGCTCGGCGCAGGTGCCGCCGTCAATGGCGGCGTTGATGGCGTCGGTCATGCCCGGATCCTGAGCCAGGACAATGTGTCCGCTCATGATCTCGGCCTCGGCCTCGCCCACCGTCTCCTTCATGTGGTCGGCCTGAGCCTGGGTCTTCTCGCAGAAGACCGAAAGAGCGGTCTGATAGCGCTCCTTCTCTGCTGCCGAATCAGCAACCTCGTGCGGCTCAAACGTCAAGTCGGGATCGACGGCGACCATAACGGTGCCGATTCCGATGCCCTCGGATGCGTTGACTCCCTGATACATTCCCATTCCTCTCTCCGTGCCATGTGATAAAGCGTTTTGCCATATCCATGACAAAAGAGCGCAGCTACCTTGATACAGGTCACTGCGCCCCCAAGTATGAACTTAATTGTTCAACATGCGACCCGTTTGAGTTCTACTCGCCAAGACCGCTCTTGATGAGCTCGATGGCAGCAGCCAGAGCCTCGGCCTCGTCGGCGCCGTCGCACTTGACCTCGACCTCGGTGCCGCAGGGGATACCAGCAGCCATGAGGGCCATCGGGGACTTGCCGTTGACCTCCTTCTCGGGGGTGACGACCGTCACGTCACAGGCGTACTTGCCCATGGTGGAGGCGAACAGACCAGCCGGACGCATGTGCAGACCCTGAGGATTAACGAGGGTAGCCTTCTCAGAAACCATAGTTGACTCCTTTTTTGTGTTTAACCCCTGTCATGCATGTGGCAGGAGTCAGATTCACGACGTTGTTTATATTAACTCACATCAAACGGTTTTTCATTGTGTTTCGCACGAATTGTTGGACAGTTGTCTGTTCTGTCCGCTTGCTCGCCCCGGACCCCGCGCGCGGGGGCCATGAGATTTCCTGCTCTACAGTCCTGCTCGCACGAAGAGCACATTAAGTGCTCTTCGGCTCGTGCGGAACTCGCGATAAACCTCATGGCCCCCGCGCGCGGGGTCCGGGGCGAGCAAACTGCGGAAACTCGGTCGGTCCAAAGTAATATCGTGCGAACGGAATTCTGGCTGATGACTTGTTCGCGACAAAGACTCGATAGGCAGCCCACTCTATGCCCTTTTGTAAGTTGCGGTGAAATAGGGACTGAATTTGGGGTTGAATCGTTTAAACAGTCCCCATTTCACCGCAACTTATGGGAGGGCATAGAAAAAGGCGGGGGCTCCTGGTGGAGTCCTCGCCTTTGTTACAGGGGGCGATGTTATTCGCGTACTGTGGGATTAGACCAGGCGGGCGTTGATCGTCTTGGCGATCTCGGCGGCGTCGGTGGAACCCTTGACGGTGCCACGGAAGTCCTCGTCCATGAGCGCCTCGGCGACCTTGGACAGGATCTTGAGGTGCGTGGTGCCAGCCTGGGCACCCGGGATGAGCAGAGCGATGGCCACGTTGACGGGAGCGCCGTCCATGGTGTCCCAACCGGTCACGCCAGACTCGTCCTTGACGACGATGACGGCAGCCTCGGTAATGGCGTCGGACTTGGCATGCGGGATGGCGAAGCCCTCCATCATGCCCGTGGTGCCCTCGGCCTCGCGGGCCAGGAAGGCGTTCATCACGGCGTCGGCGTCGCCGGCGATACCGGCCTTGACAGCCTGGTTGGAAACGAAGCTCAGAGCCTCGTCACGAGAAGCGAAGTCCTCGGCGACAAAGACATTCTCAACCTTCACGAAGTCGGCAGCCTCGGCCTTAGGGGCCTCAACGGCAGCGGCCTTGGAAGCCTCAACCGGCTTGGCTACAGGAGCGGCCTTCTGATTCTTCTCGAAGTCGTACTTCTTGAAGGCCACGAACAGGATGCCACCGACCACGGCGCCGATGAGGATCGCGAGGACCCACTGCGGGCCGTTCTCGACAACGGGCAGGACCAGGAAGCCGCCGTGAGGCGCCGGATCGTGAACGTTGAAGAAGATGGTCAAGATGGAAGCGATGGAAGAACCGACCATCATGATGGGCATGACGGGCCAGATGTTCTTGGTCATGAACGGAATGGCGCCCTCGGTGATGTGGGTGCAACCAAGGATAAGGTTGACGATACCGGCGTCATGATCCTCCTGGCTGAAGTACTTCTTGCCGACAACGACGGCGAAGGTGGTGATCAGCGGCGGAACGATGCAAGCGGCGGAGACGGCAGCCATGAAGTTGGTGCCGAAGTTGTAGGTCTCGGTGCCGACGCCAGCTTCGAGAGCGGTACCGAGCAGGAAGGTGCCAGTAGCGTAAGCAGCCTTGTTGACCGGGCCGCCCATGTCAAATGCGCACATGCAGCCGATGGCCAGGCCAAGGATCACCGGACCGGAGTTACCGAGGCTCTGCAGGAAATCCATCATGCCCTGGTTAATGGCAGCCATGGGGCCGGAAATACCGAGCATGACTAGGCCGACGATGGCGGTAGAGCACAGCGGATAAAGGAAGATTGCCTTCAGGCCATTAAGGCTCGCGGGAATTTTAGAGAAAACCTTCTCGAGCAGCAGGATGACATAGCCAGCGAGGAAGCCGCCGACGATGCCGCCCAGGAAGCCAAAGCCCACACCCGAGCCTCCAGCGTCGATCATGCCAGTATCGGCGTTAGCGGGCAGACCCTGGATGGCAATCATACCGGCGACGAAACCGGGGACGAGCGCCGGGCGCTTGCCGATAGACTCGGCGATGTAGGCGGAGAGCACCGGAACCATGAGGTTCATGGCGATACCGCCGATAATCTTGAGCATCGCGGCAAAGCTGTTGTAGTCGGCAGCCGTCGAATCAAAGGACGTGATGCCCCACAGGAACGAAATGGCGGTCAGAACACCACCGGCAACGACGAAGACCAGCATGTGGCTGACGCCGTTCATGAGGTGCTTGTAGATGACGTGACCGATGGACTCCTTCTCCTCGACCTCGTCCTCGACATCGGCGGCAGCGGCAACCGTGTCGTCGCCCTTGGCGGCGAGCGCGCGGTCGATCAGCTTTCCGGCGGCCTCGACGGACAGGGCCTTGGAAACACCGACGGAAACCATGGGCTTACCGGCGAAACGCTCAGCCTGGACATCCTTATCGGCTGCGACGACGACGGCCTTGGCACCGGCGATCTCGCTCTTGGCGAGCTCGTTCTCGACACCGACCTGGCCATGAGTCTCGACCTTAATGGTCAGACCTCGCTCGGCAGCTGCCTTCTCCAGCGCCTCCTTCGCCATGAAGGTGTGCGCAATGCCGGTCGGGCAACCGGTCGCGGCGATGATGTCAAACTTAGCCATGTGTCCCTCCTTCTTGAGTACTGCGCCCGCAGGCGCTCCCCTAAACGCGCTTCAATGCGCGTTTTTCCACACTTGAAAGATACCAACCTACCGTCCGCGTGAGAAGAGATAAGGCGCAATTCTCCGGTGAAAGGTTCTTTCATAACCGTAAACGGTAAGTGAAAGTTTACCATCAACACTTGAAACGGCAAGGTGTATCTTGTAATTGAAAATGCACGTATACTATGGCATTGAAAAACGAGTCCGATTTTCAATGCCAACCAGGAGCCATCCATGACCGATAGCAGCAAGAGCGCGCTCTCCCTTATTAGCACACACAAAGGGTACAGCGATTCCGAGCAGCGCATTGTCGACTATATATTGGAGCACCAGTCCGAGGCGCCGCGCCTGACGGCCGCCCAGCTCTCACGAGCCGCTGCCACGTCCGAGGCGACGGTTTCGCGCTTCTGCCGCAAGCTGGGCTTTGGCAGCTTCCGCAGCTTTCAGTTTTCGTTGGCTCGCGACTTGGAGAGTCAGCGCAACGAGGGCCTGACCGACGAGGTCTCGCTCGACAACATGGAGCAGAGCCTTAAAAATATCCTCGCCGCCAAGGTGAGTGAGCTTAATGCGACCATCGACGGCATTGATCACGACACGTTGGCCGCAGTTGTGCACGCGCTTAAGAATGCCGGCGTTATTGAGTTCGCCGCCGTGGGCAATACGAACGCGGTCGCGCTCGATGCGACATTTAAGTTTTCGCAGCTGGGCCTTCGCTGCATGGCAAGCACCATCAGCGAGACCTCGATTGGTTTCGCGCTCACGTTGCGCCCTGGTGATGTTATCGTGTTGATCTCGAACTCTGGCAAGTCGCGTCGACTGAACCGCATGGCAAAAGCAGCTCGCGATTGCGGCGCCACTGTAGTCGTCATCAGCAGCGACAGCAAGTCTCCACTTGCGCGCCTAGCCGACTACACCTTTAATACCGTCAATCACGAGGCACTGCTGACAACGGGCGACTTCGCGTTCTCCAAGATGAGCGCCACGATGATCATAGAGGTCATCTACAACTTCCTGCTGCCCGAAATCGAGGACGCGCGCGAGCACATCAGCTACTACGAAGAGCTCATCCAGCCGGATAAGGTCGTAGAGTAGACATTTTAGGGAGCCGATAAACGCCACTCGCCACGAAACCGGCCTATCTACTACGTTTTATCCGTATGGCCCAACCACATACCGAAAATAGAGAAAACCGCAGGCGCTCTACCTGCGGTTTTCTTTTTGCAATTCTTGACATGGTTCCCGATGGCCTATTAAACGTAGTAGATGGGCCGGTTTCGTGGCGGACAGGTCGGACATGCATGTGGCGGCACGGCCTAAGCACGCGCTTCTTCCAGCATCTGCCTGGCGTGCGCTAGGCTTGCCTCCGATTGATCGCCGCTCAGCATACGGGCGATCTCTGCGGTACGGGCATCGCCGGTCACCTCGTCCAGATGCGTTTGGGGAAAGTCGCCGGGCTCTTTACTGACCACGTAATGCTTGTCGGCCATGACGGCGACCTGCGCCAAGTGGGTTACGACAATCACCTGATGCGTAGCGGCGAGATCTGTCAGCACGCCCGCAAGTGCACGCGCCGTGGAGCCACCGACACCAGCATCGACCTCGTCAAACACCAACGTATCAACACCGTCCGCGTTACCGAGGACAACCTTGCTTGCCAGCATGACGCGGCTGAGCTCGCCGCCCGACGCAATGCGGCGCAAGGGACGAGGTGTCAAGCCAGCGCCGCTGCGATATAGCAGCTCGTAGCTTGAAGGGCCCGCCGGCGTCCATTCGGCACGCGGAAGATCGCGCGACTCCCAGACCAGCTCGGCACCGCCCATCTCCAGGCGCGCCATCTGACGGCCAACCTCGTGACAAAAGCGCGGGGCAGCGGTGTTCCGCGCGCGCTTAAGCGCCTTAGCAGCAGCAAAAAGATCGCGTTCAGCGCACCCGAGTGCCTCGCGAGCCTTCTTGATCTGCTCATCACCATCATCGACTAGAGACAGCAGCTCTCGTGAGCGGTCGCGCATGGCAAAGACATCGTCCATGGTGGGACCCCACTGACGCAGCAGGCCCTTGAGGTCGGAATACCGCTCGCGCATGCGAGCGAGCTCACGAGGGTCAAACGCAACGCCATCGCGATAGGCACGCAGCTCGTTGGCGCAATCCTCAAGCGAGATGCAGGCATCCGAAAGCGCATCGGCAATGTCACCGAGCTTGCGGTCAACGGTCGTCATGCGTGAAAGCTCGGCCACGGCGCCATTCACGGCATCGAGCGCTCCCCCCTCGGCAGCAAGCGATGCATGGGCCTCGTTGGCCGTCGCCACCAAGACCTCAGCGTGCTCCGAGCGCGGCAGCAGCTCCTCGAGTTCCTCGTACTCGCCTGGCTTGGGGTCGACCTCGGCGATACGCTCGAGGGCAAAACGCGCTTCCTCGACGCGACTCCCCTGCGCACGTGAGGCTTCCTCCACACGGCGAAGCTCCTTGGCGGCAGCACGCGAAGCCTTAAAGCAGGCACGATACTTCTCGAGCGCCTCAAGCGCCGCGCGCCCAGCCCAAGCATCGACCATGGCAACATGGTGCGCCGGGTCGAGCAGGCGCTGATGTTCATGCTGGCCGCACAGATCCATCATCACGCCAACGCGCTCCGAAAGCTCGCGCACGCTGGCGATACGGCCGTCAATTTTTACGCGGCTGCGGCCCTCGGCAGAAAGGCTGCGCTGCACGGTGAAGCCCTCCGTGTCGTGCGGACCGTCAAACAGACGCGCCTCGACGCTGGCAAGCGCCTCGCCCTCGCGAACCGTCGACGAATCGGCGCGCTCGCCCAAAATGAGCTTGAGTGCCGAGAGCAGTGCGGTCTTACCAGCACCGGTCTCGCCGGTCAGAACCGTTAGACCCGCACTCGGAACCAACGTCGCCTCGCGAATGAGTGCAATGTTGGAAACCTGCAGCTCATCGATCATGACGCACTCCATAGAACACGCGACTCACCGAGTTATAGAAGCTCTCGGGACCGTAATCCAGCAGCAGCACATCGCCGGGACCGCGACGCACAGCCACGCTCTCGACCGTGCCGTCGCAGGTAATAAACTGTCCGTCGATAGCGATGGCAGGCACACTCGGGCGGTCGTCGGACATAAAGATCTCAACGACATCGCTTGGCGATGTCAAGAAAGCGCGAGCCTGAATGGTGTGCGGCGCGATGGGCACGCAAACCATGCCCGTATAATCGGGGCTCACGATAGGGCCGCCGGCGCTCAGCGCATAGCCGGTAGAGCCAGTCGCCGTCGACACGACGACACCGTCACCGCGCAGGCGATCGATATGATGGCCGGACACCGTAATGTCAAACTCAACCATATCGGAAAGGGGGCCGCGCGTAAGTGCCATGTCGTTGAGGGCAAACGTGCGCACGACATCCTTCGTGCCGTCTTCGCGCACCGAAACGATATCGGCGGCGATGGTGGCGCGGCGGCTCACGTGGAGCTCGCCGGACAGAGCATCGCTCACAACCTTTAAAATGTCGCGCTCCTCGGGGCTCGCTGCCGTCAAAAAGCCCAGATGACCATAGGAAAGACCCAAAATGGGAATCTCGCGGTAGTTGAGGATACGAGCCGCGCGCAGCAGCGTTCCGTCGCCGCCGAGCGTAATGACCAGGTCGGCATCGTCAACATCGGGCGCGCTTTGGATCTTGGAGCGCTGATCGGCAGCCCATGCGACCTCGTAGCCCTGGCGCGAAAGCCAAAGCTCGAGCATCAGGCCGCTCTCGACCGCCTCTTGCTTGTAGTAATTGGGAACCAGAAAGACTTTCATAGCGTTGCAGCTTTCTCGCTCAAAACCGATACCTGGGATTGCAGCTCATCGTCGGTGCGTTCGCCAGGGGCAAACCTTGTGCCGTACAGGAAAAACTCAACGTTGCCCTTAGCGCCATGGATGGGCGACACGCACACGTCAAGCGGGAACAGGCCCTTGGCGGCAAAAAGCTCAATCGCCGCCACGAGCGTATCGCGGCGGACGGCGAGGTCGGTCACGATACCGCCCTCGCCCACCAGCGCAGCCGGCGCCTCAAACTGGGGCTTTACGAGCGTGCAGAACGAACCCGAAGGATTCAGACACGCCAGCACGGCGTCGATGATATTCGCGATGCCGGTAAACGAGACATCACAAACAGCCAGGTCGATGGCGCCGGCATAGCCAAGCTCAGGCAACTGCGTCACGTTGGTGCGCTCATGCAGCGTCACGCGATCGTCCTGACGCAACGACCAATCGAACTGTGCGCGACCCACGTCCACCGAGACAACGGTCGCAGCTCCGCGCTTGAGCAGGCAATCGGTAAAGCCGCCGGTAGAGCAGCCTACGTCCAGGCAGGCAAGGCCCGTGGGGTCGATACAAAACGCATCGAGCGCACCCTCAAGCTTAAGGCCGCCGCGCCCAACGTACGGAATGCGCCCCTTAACGTGCAGCGGCAGGCCCGGCGTCACCTTGAGCCCCGGAGAGGCCAAACGCTCACCGCCGCTCGAAACCAAGCCGGCCATAAGAGTGCGAAGGGCATCCGCGCGATCGGCGCAGATGCCCTGTGAAATCAGTTCGTCATCAAGACGCACGCGTTTCATGAATGCCATCAACCATTCGTATCCGGAGATGCGGCTAGCTATCCTGGGATTCGTTTGCCGCATCCTCATCGTATTCCTGCTCGAGCTTATCGGCCTCACGCGGCGTCAGCTCAAACTTGTCGACCATATCGACCGCGCGGGAGCCCAGCTCAATCGCTTCGTCAAACAGATCGAGTGAACGCTCCAAGGACGTATCCTTGGAGCGAACGGTAGCAATGATCTGGTCCAGACGGTCCGAGATCTCGTCAAAGTTGCGGACAGAACCCTCTGGCATGGCTACTCCTCGACGGAGTCGGCCTCGACGGCCTCAGCAGCGTCCACATCCTCGGCAAGTACACCGGCGGTAGCCTGAGCGGCAGCGACCTTGGCGGCAGCCTCAGCAGCCTGGGCCTCCTCGCGAGCGCGATCCTCGGCCAGCAGTTCCTGGTACAGGTCCTCGCCCGGCAGCTCCTCGCTGCGAGCGATCTTGCCCAGCACGCCGTTGACAAACGAGGCGGACTGGTCGGTGCCATAGGCCTTGGCAAGTTCGACGGCCTCGTTGATCACGATAGCGTCCGAGACCTCTTCGTCGGTGAGGAAGCGCATCTCGTAGACGGCGATACGCAGCAGATTGCGGTCGGCGCCGGGCATGCGCATAAGATCCCAGTTCTTGGCGACGGCGCGCAGGGCACAGTCGATGCGATCGATATGCTCGTAGGCACCGCGGCACAGCTCCAGAGCATAGGGGTCGAGGGGGCCCTTCGAGATCAGGAAATCGCCCTCGAGGACGCGCTCGAGCGGGCTGTCCGTGGCCTCGGCCTGGAACAGCAGCTGCAGCGCCTGACTGCGGGCAAGCGTGCGCCCGCGATAAACCTTAAGGCTCAAAGGTTACTCCTTGGGGAAAACGAGGCCGTCGATGCAAACGTCAACGCGCTCGACCTCGACACCCACCTGGGCATCGATGGCGGCGACTACAGCGGCGCGAACGGCCTCGGCGAGTTTCTTGAACGGATAGCCAAAGAACACCACGACACGCACGGTGAGTGCGAGCTTGTCGCCGACGACCTCGGCTTCGACCGCCGGCTCGGAAGCCGGGGCCTTAGACGAGAGCATCATGGAGACAAGGTTGGTGGCAAGGTCCTTGACGCCAACGGAGGCGATGCCCTCGACATCGGACACGGCGCGCGAGACGATGGCGGTCAGAACATCGGGCGAAATGCCGATGCCGTCAATCTTGATTTCCTGGGGCATGAGTCCTCCTAGAAGAGTTGGTTGCTAGACGCGGGAGACGAACTTGCCGTCGCGGGTGTCAACCTTGATGACCTCGCCCTCGTTGAGGTACATGGGGACCTGGATGACAGCGCCGGTGTCGATCGTGGCCGGCTTGGTGGAGCCCTGGACGGTGTCGCCCTTAAAGCCCGGGTCGGTCTGGACGATGGTGGTCTCGATGAACATCGGCGGGGTCACGCCCATGAGCTCATCGTCGGCGAAGAGCAGCTGGCAAATGTCGTTCTCGCGCAGCCACTTGGAGTTCTCGCCCACCATGTCCTCGGGAACAGGAACCTGCTCATAGGTCTCATTGTCCATGAAGATGTAGTCGGCGCCATCGTTGTAGAGGTACTGGAACTCACGGGTGGTGAGCATGACGCTCTCGAACTTGGTGCCGGCGTTGCAGGTGTTCTCGACGACGCGGCCGCTCTTGATGTCGCGGGTCTTGTAGCGCACAAACGCGCCGCCCTTGCCCGGCTTGACATGCTGGAACTCGACAATGGTGTAGACCTTGTCCTTAATGCGGAGACCGAGGCCGTTCTTGAAGTCGGCGGTAGAAATGGTAGGCATAGCGACCTTTCTTGTTATGGGCAGAACGCACAAGCGTCCAATTTACATACGACCGAAATTATACACTTGCAGACGGCGCCTGCAGCGAGCGCATAAAAAGAGAACGCGGGGCGCCCGAATTGCTCCGGACACCCCGCCCCAAAAATCTATCGAAATGAGCTAGCAATCGATAATGTGCAGGTCGTGCGGGGTCTTGGTGAAGGGCTCATAGCCGTTCTCGGTGACCACGCCGTAGTCCTCCAGGCGCACGCCGCCCACGCCGGGCAGATACACGCCAGGCTCCATGGTGATAACCGAGCCGACCTCGATGGTGTTCTTGCTGCGGTTGAAGTTGGGCAGCTCATGGATGTCGATGCCCACGCCGTGACCCAGACCATGGTTGTAGTAATCGCCATAGCCGGCATCGCCGATGATCTTCTTGGAAAGCTTGAAAATGTCGTTGCCCTCCACGCCCGGATGGATGGCGGCGACGCACTCCTCGTGTGTACGGCGCACGAGCGCGTACAGGTCGAGCTGCTCCTGGGTAGGCTCGCCCATCACGACGGTGCGTGTCATGTCGGAGCGGTAATCACAGTAGCCCGCGCCGTAATCCATAAGAACGAAATCGCCCTTCTCGATCACGCGGTCGCTCGGCACGGCATGCGGGTTGGCGGTGTTGGGACCACTCGCCACGATGGAGCCGAAGGCAAGGCTATCGGCGCCGTTGGCGAACATAAAGTTCTCGAGCTCGTTGCGAACCTGCTTCTCGGTCATGCCGGGCTTAATAAAGCCGAGCATATGCTGGAAGGCGGCATCGGTGATCGACTGCGCATGGCGCATGAGCTCGATCTCCTCGGCGTCCTTGATGGCGCGCATCTTGCGAATGTCGTCATGCATCAGCGGCAGCATGCAGGCGACGGAACGATCCTCCAGACCACGCTGAATGCCCTGGTAGAAGTTGATCTGCATGTCGTCCTCGACAGCGCAGACGCGGCACTTGTTGGCCGCGATCTTGCCGGCGACCCAACCGGGGATGGTACCCTCGTCCATGTCGTAGACCCAAGGGCTGCCGGCGGGCGTGTTCTCCTCAAAGCTGTTGAGGTAGCGCGAGTCGGTATGGAACAGGCACTGGTCAGCCGTAATAAACGCCGCGTGCGGGAACTCGAAGGTGTAATCGAAGACGCCCTTCACGCCCGTGAGCCAACGAAGGTTGGCCTCGTCGCGCACCACGATGGCATCGTAGCCGCGCTCGACCATCAGGGCACGGACACGCTCGATACGACCGGCAGGACCGGCAGCAAACTCAGACATGCAGATTCCTTTCTTGTTGCCTCTATAAAGACGGGACGGGTCTCAACCGAACGACAGAATCGCATGCGATCCGCAACCGACTGAAAACCCGCCCCTCAACATGATACGAAAGACAATGGATGTCAATAAATCTTAGAGAAGTTCTTTGCGAGAAGCCAAGTAGGCGTGAGCATGGCGCTCAAGAACCTCGTCCTCAACGCTCGTGAGACGAATGGCGCCGAGTGCCGCGGGCAGCGGCAACATACTGCGGTTCGAACGGACAAACTGCTGCCTGCGGAACTCCTCGATATATGCGGCAGGCTCCAGATCGAAGGCAAGCTCCTCGATACCAAAGTCCTCCAGGCAGTCATCGACCTCAAAGACGTAATCGATATCGAAGTCGCAGGCATCATGTGCTAGGCGCGCCTCAAAGCGCATGCCCTCGGACAACAGCTGGTAGGCAGGGACCTGCGAAGCGGCATCGCCCAAGCAAGCGCGCAGGGTACGCTCCCCCGTCTTGCCAAAATCGAGCGCATGGCGAGCGCTCGGGTTCGTGGCCATCAGTACGTCCTTGCGGGCAGTCTGAGACCATTGGACGGCATTGACGAGCGCGACCTCCTCGCCCGCGAGAATCTCGGGGACGGTCTCAGCAAACTGATTCCAGCGGGATTTGCTGCTCGAAAGCATGGTGCCAACAAGTACCGCATAGCCGAGTTTGAGGTCCTCGGGGTCCGCCTCGCGAACAAGGTCGAGGTCGCACACGACCAAGCCCGGTTCGGGACGGAACGCGATGGCGGGATGCGCATTCGCCGACGATGCGACGAGCGGCTTCATGGTCGTCGCGACCGTGAGCATGGCGTCGAAGGTCGTCGGCAACAGCGCGCACTCAGTTCGGCCGCACCACTGGTTGGCGCACCAGCTAACAACCGAGCAGGTTGCGGCATCGCCAACGGCGACAACCAGATCGTCGCAGGTAACGCCGTTGGCAGACAGGGCGCCAAAGATAGCATCGGCATCGGCCAGCGTAGCACCGGCAGGCGAAACCTCGAAGACGAGCGGCGACACGGCAAAGCCGGCATCGACCAGAGCGTGCTCAACGATCTCGCCAAAGCAGTCGGAAACAGCGCTGTTCCAGACAACCATCGCACGCTTGGGCTTGCCCACGGCCGAGGCAAACATACGCGACAGCTCACTAAAAGCGTTAAAGCCGACGCGAACATCGACACTGCGATTTTGGAAATTGATCAGTTGACGGCGAATCATAGCAGTCCACGCTCCAAAAGCATCTCGGCACAAAGGTAGGAAACGTCCTCGAAGGACTTGTTGCAAATATCAAGGGTAATATCTGCGGCCTGGCGATACAGCGGACGGCGATGCTCAAACAGGCGCGCGGCATGCTCGGGCGAGCGGAAATCGGGGCGCGTGTCGGACCGACGAATCTGGCGAATCGAATCCTCGAAGTCGCCCTCGAGGTACACGCACGTACCCATATCGTGCATCAGCTCAATATTCACCGGTGTCTCGACGATACCGCCACCGCACGAAACCAACAGGCTGCGCTCGCTTTGGAGCGAACGGAGCGCCGAGGTCTCGAGCTCGCGAAAACGATCCTCGCCCTCGGTCTCAAAAATCTCGGTTACCGACTTGCCGCAACGGCGCACGACCAGGCGGTCGGTATCGATAAAACGCCGCTTGAACATGGTGCCGACGTTGCGCGCGAGCGTCGACTTGCCCGCGCCCAAAAAGCCGATAAAGAAGATATGGTCGCAGCCGTGTTTGATGTGCTGAGACATGGCGAAACCTATTCCTCGCAGGGAAGGTCGCGCAGGGCCCGGCGCTCAAAAATACGGAAGATCTGCGTATACCACAGGTCCTGCGTCGCCTGCGGCTTTACCAGGATGGTATCGACGCCGGCTAAATTGCCACTCCACACGTCAGTGTAGAGCTGATCACCGATCAGTACCGCCTCGTCGGCCGTGGCGCCGAGGCGCTTAAGACCCGCCTTAAGGGCAAACGGCGCCGGCTTCATGGCGTGGCTAATGGCCTCGAGTCCCAGCTCGCGTGCAGAGCTCATGACCTGGTCGCGATGCCAGTTGTTGGACACCATGCACAGCTTAAAGCCTTTGGCGCGGGCGGCGTCAAGCCAAGCGGAAACCGCGGCGGGAACCTGCTCGGTGTCGCGCGGCACCAGGGTGTTATCGCGATCGAGCAGAATGGCGCGTTTGCCGTCGGCCCACAGGGTATCAAGGTCGATGCGATCGACCGAGGCAACGTATCGTTTGGGGCTAAAAATCCTCATGCTAATTCCAAGACTGTTGATGCTCTTCGTAGGTTTGCGAGAAGTACTCCTCGTCCTGTGTAATGTAGAAATACAGGTCATCGGAGTCGGTCGGCTCAAGGGTGGCCTTGAGCGCCTCGAGCGACGGAGAGCAGATGGGCGTGGGCGGCAGGCCCTCGTGCTTATAGGTGTTATACGGGCTATCGCTCTGCAGGTCGTCGGCGGTAACCTCTCCGCCGGTGACATACATCATGGTCGCATCGCTATTGAGGTAACGCAGGCCATCGAGCTTGCCCGCCAGACGGTTATAGAAAACCGATGCCACATGCGCGCGCTGATCGGCGTTGAGGCCCTCGCGCTCGACGATCGAGGCAAGGTTAACGATGTCGTAATCGGACATCTCCACGCCATAGCGCTCCTTGATCTTGGCCTCGCAGCTCGCAAAGTCAAGCGACTTGTACTCGGTGTTGAACTGGTCAAGCATGGCGCGAATCACATCATCGGCAGAAGGGTCCTTACCCAACGAATAGGTCTTGGGGAATAGGAAGCCCTCGAGTGAATCGTTTGCAGCGTCTTTAAGGAAAGCGTAATCATTCACATAATTGCTCGCCTTGGCCTGGTTAAGGAAATCTTCCTTAGAAATGCTGTCGTATGCCGCGGCCACACGATCGGCGACCTGGTCGACCGTCAGGCCCTCAGGGATAGTCAGTGCATCGGAGCCCGCATTGGGGCCTTCCATGAGCTGCTGAACAACCTTGGTCGCGTCCATGAGCGTGGTAAACGAGTAGGTGCCAGGCTTAAGCGACATATCGGCATTGAGCTTTTTGACCGCCGCGTAATAATCCTTGGGGTCTTCGACGATATGGTTCTCGGAGAGAATCGAAGCGATGGCATCACCCGAGGCGCCATCGGGAATCGTAATAGTAACTTGCTGGCCAGCAGCGACTTTCGCATCCTCGCCGGCAAAGAAGCCCTTGACGGCCGGCACAACAAAGAAAACGATCGCGACAAGCGCAAGCACGGCGATGACGCCACCGATAATCATAGGCACCGGAGAGCTTTTCTTTTGGACGCCACGGCGGGCATGCGTGTTATAGCTCGAGCGCGTGGCCGGAGCAACGCCGTGCGAGCCATGAGCATGATGTGCGTGGGGGCGTGATTGCCGGGCCTGCCCCTGCGTGCGCTGGGCAGGAGCCTGCTGCTTAAAACGAGCGCCGCCAGCGGGCTGCGCGGGACGAGCTGCGGGCTGTTGAGCGGCACGCTGAGCAGGTTGAGCCGAACGCTGCGTCGGCTGCGCCGGGCGCTGGCCAGGCTGAGCAGGGCGCGGCGCAGGCTGCCGTGTACGATTCTGCTGGCGCGGATCGGAAGCGCTAGGCATGCGAAACCTCCTCGTTTTTACGATCGAGCCATGTCTGCAAGAACAGGCTGGCGGCGATCATGTCAATCTTGCCCCTCATCTGCTTTTCGTTGAGTCCCTGCTCTCGCAGGATTCGCTTGGCCTCCTGCGAGGACAGACGCTCGTCCTCAAACTCCAGCGGAAGTTCGAGCTCGTCGGCAATCTTTTGGGCCACTGCGGCGACGCGCTCGGCCTGGGGGCCGGGCTCACCTGCCATGGTCAAGGGACGTCCACTTACCAGGATATCGGGCTCATAGTCCTCGACCAGGTAGCGAAACGTCTTTGCCATACCAGTGACCTCGGCAGCCGGAAGCACCTTGACAGGCATCGCCATCTTGCCATCACGGCTCGAGACGGCAATGCCAATCCTGGTCTCCCCTATGTCCAGTGCGAGCGCGACCACAGCGACTACTTAGGTTCTTAGGCGCCGAGCGCGGTCTTGGCGGCCGCGAGGGCATCGGCGATACCGGCAGCATTCTTGCCACCGGCCTGGGCCATGTTGGGACGACCGCCACCGCGACCATCGACCAGGCCCGCGATCTGCTTGATCACGTTGCCGGCGTGGAAACCGGCCTTCACGGCGTCATCGGAGCCGGCGGCGAGCAGGGCCGGGGTGCCCTTCTCGGTAACGCTGGCAACGACGCAGGCGACGGGGCCGGCAACCTTCTGGTGCACGGTATCCCACACATTGCGCAGGTCAGCAGCCTCAAGACCCTGAAGCTCAGCGACGACGAGCTTGTAGCCGTTCAGCTCGACAGCGCCCTCGATGGCGCCAGAGATAGCGTCGGAGGAGCCACCGGTGAGTGCCTTCTTGAGCTTGTTGGACGTCTCGCGCAGCTCGGCCTGCAGGTTCTCCACGCGGGCGGGAACCTCGTCAACACGGCACTTGAGCGCAGCGGCAGCGGCGTCAACGAGCGCCAGGCGGTCGGCCATGTAGTCGAGAGCGCCCTTGGAGGTCACGGCCTCGATACGGCGGACGTTGGAGCCCGTAGAGGACTCGGAAATGATCTTGAACAGGCCGATCTCGGCAGTATTGGCGGCATGCGTACCGCCGCAGAGCTCACGGGAGAACGGCTGATCCTCGGCGCCCACGGAGACGACGCGGACGACGTCGCCGTACTTCTCGCCAAAGAGGGCGACAGCACCGGCGGCCTTGGCCTCGTCGATGCCCATGACGCGGGTCACGACCGGTTTGGAAGCGAAGATCTGCTGGTTGACCAGGTCCTCGACAGCCTTGAGCTGCTCGGAGGACAGGGCCTCGAAGTGCGTGAAGTCAAAGCGCAGGTGCTCGGGCGTCACCAACGAGCCAGCCTGGGAGACATGCTCGCCCAGGACCTGCTTAAGCGCGGCGTCGAGCAGGTGCGTGGCAGTGTGGTTGCGGCGCAGGAAGCCACGGCGCTCGGCGTCGAGCGCGGCTGTCACGGTAGCACCGACGGTCAGTGTGCCCTCGGCAACGTGCGCGACGTGAGCATACAGGCCATTGTGGTTCTTGGTGTCGGCAACAGTCAGCGCAACGCCCTCGGCGGAAAGCTCACCGGCATCGCCCTGCTGGCCACCCATCTCGGCGTAGAACGGGGTGCGGTCGAGCACGACCTCGACGTCCTCACCGGCGGAAGCAGACTCGACGGACTCGCCGTTGCGAACGATGGCGACAACCTTGGCACCCTCGATCACATCGTTGTCATAGCCGTCGAACTCGGTCGCGGCAACCTTGTCGGAAAGCTCGACCCACACGTCGTTGAAGCTGCCCCAAGCATCGCCCTTGGCGTTGGCGCGAGCGCGGGCCTTCTGGTCCTCCATGCAAGCGGTGAAGCCGTCCATATCGACGTTGTGACCGGCGGTGCCGGCGATCTCGACGGTCAGGTCGATGGGGAAACCAAAGGTGTCGTGCAGCTTAAAGGCAACGTCGCCCGGAAGGACAGTACCCTCGGCAAGCGCGGCCAGGGCCTCGTCCAGGTAGACGCGGCCGTTGTCGAGCGTCGTGGAGAAACGCTCCTCCTCGGAAGCGACGATACCCTTAACGAGCGCGACGTTCTTGAGCAGCTCGGGATAGGCCTCGCCCATCTGGGCGTTGACCTCGTCAATGAACTTGGTCAGGAAGGCGCCCTCGATGCCCAGCAGGCGACCGTGGAACACGGCGCGGCGGAGCAGGCGGCGAAGGACGTACTCGCGACCCTCGTTACCGGGGAGAATGCCGTCCGAGATCATAAAGTCGACGGCACGAGAGTGATCTGCGATGATGCGCAGGGAGCGGCTAGCACCGGAGTAATCGTCGGCGTCATAGGTCTTGCCGCTGATTTTCTCGCCCAGCTTGATGAGGTGCTGCATCAGATCGCCGTCGTAGTTAGCGGTCTTGTGCTGCATGATGGCGGCCATGCGCTCCAGACCCATGCCCGTATCGAGGTTGCGGTGCGGCAGCTCCGGCATGGAGCCATCCTCCTGGCGGTCGTACTGGGTAAAGACGAGATTCCAGAACTCCAGGAAGCGGTCGCAGTCGCAGCCGGGCTTGCAGTCGGGGCTGCCGCAGCCGACCTCCTCGCCCATGTCAAAGTAGATCTCGGAGCACGGACCGCAGGGGCCGGTGGGGCCAGCGGCCCAGAAGTTGTCGTCCTCGCCCAGGCGGGAGATGTGATCCTCGGCAACGCCCAGGGAGCGCCACACGTCATGGGTCTCGTCGTCCTCGGTAAAGACGGTGAAGTACAGGCGATCGAGCGGCAGCTTGAACTCCTTGGTAATGAGCTCAAAGGCCCAAGCGCAGGCCTGCTGCTTGGAGACGCCACCAAAGGAGAAGTCGCCGAGCATCTCAAAGAAGGACAGGTGACGGCCGTCCTCGCCGATGCAATCGATGTCGTTGGTGCGGACGCACTTCTGGCAGGAGATTGCGCCGATCTCCTTCATGGTCTTCTTGCCCTGGTAATACTCCTTAAACTGGTTCATGCCGGCGTTGGCAAGCAGCAGCGAAGGATCGTCGGGGACGAGGGACGAAGAAGGATAGAGCTTAAGACCGCGCTCCTCAAAGAAGTTGAGGAACTTAGAGCGAATCTCGGCCGTAGTCATTGACGGGTAGTCAGCACTCATAGAGGGAATCTCCTCGGTTTCACATCGAAACAGTTCAAACGTAACGATATTACCATCCCACCGCGCCTGTGCAAAAAAGAGGGCCGCCAAACAGCGACCCTCCAGCGAAAGTGCACGTTATTTAGGTCTGTCAAATACTTTGAAAAAAAATGATTTCGGTATAATTGCATATAAGAATCGTCCGGAAGGAGCGATCGATGAATAGCAAACGGTTTGTCGTGAATGCACTAACCTCGGTAGCCCTTTTAGCAATCTTCGCTTACTCGAGCTGGTATGTGAACCAGCCGAGATTTGGCTACGCATTGTACGCAGTAACATCTGGCGATAAAGCGTATTACACCCTAAGCGCAATTGACGCCATCTTTTTCTATGTGGCTGGCCCCTTATCAATCGCTTTGATCGCGTTTATTGTTATTTACAACATCAAGAAACGCTAACAGGGCCTATTTGGAATCCGAATCGTCCATGGAGCCGTCGATGCCGGTTTTGGTGTCGTCGTCAGAGCTTGTGTCGTCGTCCTTGGCAAAGGGGTTCTTTAAGAAACCCGTCGCGTCGGGCTGCAGGCCTGAGAGCTTAATCCAGGGATTATCGAGCTCGGGCTTGGGCATGGCCTGGGCCTCGGGCGCGGTCTCGTTGCCGATGAGCTCGGACTCATAGATGAACGTATCGTCGCCAAGCGCGTCGTAGGCGGCAACTGGGTTACCCTCGGTATCGCGATACGGAGTGCCCTTAAACACGGCACCATCGTATGCCACGAGCTGACGCCCGGTCTCGTTCTCAAAGTAGTAGACGAAAATGCCCTTGAGGGCCGCGCACAGCGGAATGGCGATAACCATGCCGATGGGACCCATGAGTGCCGAACCGATAACGAGAGCCGTCAAGCTCATAACGGGATGCACCTGCACCGAGCTCTGCATGACCTTAGGCGAAATGACATTATCGGTGACGTTTTGAGCCACCATGGTCACGACAAGCGTCCACAACGCCAGCATGGGGCTGAACATAAAGCCGAGCACCGTGGCGATCGCCGCACTCACCCAGGGACCGACAACCGGAACCAGGTGCATAATGCCGGTAAAGATAGCCATGAGTGCTGCATACGGATGGCCGATGATCGTAAAACCAATAAAGGCAAGAAAACCGCCACAGATCGATGTGATGACCATGCCACGCATGTAGCCGCCGACCGAACGCGAAAGGATGGCCACCATAAAGCGGTACGAGGTCTCCTTTTCCTGCCCGATGATGGTGCAGACCTCGTGGTGCATGCGGGGATAATCGCAGGCAAGCCAGTAGGCAAGCACCAGACCCAGGAAGATGACGAACAGCTGCGAGGCCGTGTTGGTAATGAGCGGAAACACACCGCGGCCGAGCTCAGCAGCGATTTGCGAGACGTACTTAGACGCTACGGTAACCAACGAAGAAAGATTGTCGTCCAGATACTCCTTGAGCGGCGTGTTGTTGAGCGTCTTAGCGTGCGAGAGCATCTCGTTGAGATCGCCACCCGCAACACGAAGCTGCTCGGGCAGGCGGCTCAGGACTTCCATGATTTGACCGAGCAAAATAGGCGATAGGATGCAGACGACGCCAACGAGCACGGCAACAACCACAATGAGTGCGATGAGCGAACCGAGGCCACGTCCGACACCGTGATGCTCGAGCCAGTTGGTGATCGGAGACATCACAAAAGCGATGATGGAACCGACAGCGAGAAACTCGATGACCGGTGCCAGGATGCCCATAAGGTTAAAGATGACGGCAGCGATGACAATGCAGCCGACGACGCCCCAAATGCGCAGCGTCAGAATGCGGGTATCGCGAAGCGTGCGGTCGATTTGTTGGGGGTGCTCACTCATGAACGAACCATCACTCCGTCGGGATCAATCTTATCTTGAATCTTCTTAAGCGTGCGGCGCAGCAGGCGCGAGACCTGCACCTGCGAGATGCCAAGCTTCTTGGCAATCTCGATCTGGGTCATGCCCTTAGCGAAGCGCAGCTCGATAACCTCGCGCTCGCGCGGCGAGAAATCGCGGATAGCTTCCTCGATTACCAGGCGGTCATCGGTAAAGTCGAGCTCGTTGTCGTCGTCGGCATAGCGATCGAGAATCGAAGGCGCATCATCGGAATCGGACGCACCGGGAGCCTCGATGGGCACCGAGGTGTAGGCCGAGGACGATTCCATGGCTTCGAGCACCTCGTCGACGGTTACGCCAAGGTAATCGGCGATTTCCTCAACCTTGGGCGAACGCTGAAGCTCGTTGGTGAGCTTGTCGGTGGCCTGGTTAACCTTGGCAGAGAGCTCCTGCAGACGACGCGGCACGCGCACACTCCAGCCCTTGTCGCGGAAGTGGCGCTTAATCTCGCCCAAGATGGTGGGCGTGGCAAACGTCGTGAACTCGAGTCCGCGCTCGGGATCAAAGCGGTCGATTGCCTTGAGCAAGCCCAAGTACCCGACCTGCAAAAGGTCATCGAGCGGCTCGCCGCGGTTCTTGAATTTGTTGGCAAGAAACCTTACCAGGTTCATATGGGACATGACGAGCTGCTCGCGAGCATCCGGATCACCGGTCTCCTTATAACGACGAAACAGCTCGCGGGTTTTCTCCTTGTCCCAAGCGGTCTTGCCGCTCCGGGAGCGTTCGGTCATATTAGATATCCGCCTTGAGGTCGAGGGAAAGCGTTAGGGGCGCTGTAGTCTTTTCGTAGGAGTCGCACACACTCGCCAAAATGAGCTCGGCATACACGGCAGCCTGGTCATCCTCATCGACAGTCGCCTGGTCGCCAAAGGTAAAGGTCATGCCCACATGCGATTCGTCGACATCGAATTTGATCGAGATATCGTCGGAATCAACAGCCGTGCAGCCAAAGATGAAGGCTTCTTCGGCAGCCATACGAATGTCCTCGATGCGATCGACGGACATAGAGCACAGGGCGCCGACGTTGGCGGCCGTCATGCGCACCAAGCGCGCGAGACGCGGATCACCAGCAACGCTCAGCGTAATGGGGCAGGTTGCTTCGCTACTCATCGCAGGACTCCTCGGAGGTCTCGGCAGGCGTATAGGTGTAATACTGAGCAGGCTTAGCAGCGGGCTTCTGAACATCATCGTCGTCAGCAGCGGCATCGTCGTCGCCAATCAGAACGCGCTCAGTGGGCTGCTCGGCCTCGGCAGCGGCAGCGGCGAGCTTGCGATCGGCGTCGGCTGCAGGAGCCTTCACCTTATTGAAGAGCTTCTGCACGGCGCCAGCAGCAGAATCAGTCACGCTCGATACGGCATTGCTGGCCTCGGCCACGCTGCCCGTGACCTCGGAAATGTCGCGAACGACCGCCTCAACCTCAACGAGGTTAGACGTCAGAGCATCAACGGCAGTCTTGCTCGACTTGAGGAGCGGCTCCATCTGGGCAAGTGCCGGCGTAAGCTCGTCAACGGCGCCATCAAGCTTTGCCACCACGGGCTGCGCCTCGGCAATCGTATTGTTGAGGTCGGTTACCGTCTTGTCGAGCGAGTCGACAACGGTGCGGGTTTTGCGCAGGGTGAGCGCAAGCTCAACGATAGCCCACACGCCGGCAACGGCAAGCAGCAGCAAGGCGATTTGAATGGGACTCATACAAGCCTCCCAAAGGAATCGAAATACAAACGCTTTCCATGGTACCCCAAAGGGGACCGAACATGCCAAGAGCAGCAACGTGGGACAAAATTATCAGCAGCTACTTCGGTGCATTCCCGCTGCGGTCGCGTTCGCTTTGCTCTACGCGCCATTCTTCCCAACCGCGGCCGGCAGGCTGCCAAAATGCACCGCGTTCTAAGCCTTCGGGCAAATAGCGCTGGTCGACCCAGCCTTCGGGATAATCGTGCGGATACTTATACACACCGTATTCATCGCTGCCCGGGCGATGGCGATCGCGTAGATAACTCGGCACCTCGCGAAGCCCACTAGAGTGGATATCGGCCAGCGCCGCATCGATCGAAGCCTCGCACGCGTTGGATTTAGGCGCCAAGCACACATAGAGTGCAGCCTGAGCCAGGTTAATGCGGCACTCGGGATAGCCAATGACCTCGGCAGACTTAAACGCGGCATGTGCCACCAAAAGTGCCTGCGGATCGGCATTGCCAACATCCTCAGAAGCCTGAATCATAATGCGACGGGCGATAAACTTAGGATCCTCCCCCGCGTCAATCATGCGCGCGAGCCAATAGATCGTGGCATCGGGGTCGCTGCCGCGCATGGACTTGATGAACGCACTGATAATGTCATAGTGCATGTCGCCGTTTTTGTCATACGAAAAACCGCGGCGCGGGTTGGCAATCTTCACGTCATCGACGGTGATGGGATAACGCTCCCCCGCCGCCGGCGCTGGCGTCCCTTCGGTATCGGGACGCGTGACGGCAATCTCGCTCGCCAGCTCGAGCGTCGTCAGGGCAGAGCGCGCATCACCCGCGGCCAGCGTGCAGATGGTCTTGACCGTATCATCATCGGCAGAAAACTTTCCGTTCAAGCCCTGTGGTGCCTCGAGCGCACGCTCAATAAGCGTGGCGATATCCTCATCCTTCAGATGTTCAAGCTCCACCACGCGTCCGCGCGACAACAGTGCCGAATTGACCTCGAAGTACGGGTTCTCCGTCGTAGCGCCAATCATAATGACGGTACGGTTCTCAACTGCATGCAGCAGGGCATCCTGCTGCGACTTAGAGAAGCGGTGAATCTCATCGATGAATAGAATGGTGCGGCGGTCGTAGGTGTTCAGACGGGTCTTAGCCTCATCGATTACGCGGCGCAGGTCCTTCACAGTGCCCGTCACGGCGCTGACCTCGACAAACTCGCTCTTGGTATGGTTGGCGATAATGTGGGCCAGCGTCGTCTTGCCCGTGCCAGCCGGGCCGTACAGAATCACGCTCGACAGCACGTCATGCTCAATCGCGGCGCGCAGCCACGAGCCCTTACCGACGGCCTTTTGCTGGCCCACATACTCGTCGAGCGAATTGGGGCGCATACGCACCGCAAGCGGCGCATTTTTAAAGGAGCGCTCGCGCGTCGAAGCAGAAAAAAGGTCGTCCATAGCCATCCCGTGCATTAATCAAAATCGTTGTTGACCAACAGTATACCGAAAGGATACGAACTACCGTTCGTTAATATAGGTGCGGTGCGGAAACTTTAGACCTGGGAACAATTTGCTCGTCAGCTCGCAGAAATAACCATCCGTCATGCTTGCGATGTAATCGACGACGGCCTGATCCTTGTCGTCCTGCCAGGCATACGTGCGATCGTAGTAGGAAAGCTGCTGCTCAATGCGCGAAACATGATGCTTAAAGATGTAAGAGAACTCGTCGCCTTTATTTAGATCCTGCAGGCAACGGTCGTAGAGCTTTTCGAAGGCCTCACGCAACTCTGCCTCAGAATCGCCTTCGATACCGCCCTTGCTATAGATCTTCTCGTAGTTCTCGCGCTTCGCCCGGCGGATCTCCTCAAACAGGTCCTCGCTCATCTCGATACGCGGTTTGCCGTAGCTATGCTCAACGATATCGATAGAAGCGTGCGTGAGGATCCAGCTGTTGTAAGCCCCGCCCAGGCCATCGTCAAAAGCGTCGGGTGACAACAGGCCCGCCGCGATGGCGTCTTGGCGATCGCGCCCAACGTAGGCGAGGATATCCGAGATACGCACCACACAGCCCTCGAGGGTCATGGGGCGCAGGTGCTCGATCGCGCCATAGCCCGTGGCAATGCAGTCCTCGACGGTACGGTCGAACTGGTCAAACGACGCCATGTCCGAGAGTTCAAAGACACGCTGCTCGTACTCGCCGTTATGGCACAGCACGCCGTCGAGCGTCTGGAGCGACACGTTGCGGCCGTACAGCGCGTCGAGCACGCGGACGGACTGCACGTTATGGAAAAAATAACGACCCGTACGCTCGTGATAGATATCGTTGAGGAAACGCTCGCCGGCATGGCCAAAGGGCGTGTGGCCCAAATCGTGGCCCAGGCCAATCGCCTCGATCAAATCGCAGTTGAGGCCCAGGGCACGGCCGATATCGCGGGCAATGCGCGAGACGAGCTGCACATGAAGGCCGCGCCGCGACAGGTCGTCGTTGCTGCGAAAGCTAAAGACCTGCGTTTTGCCTGCATAACGCGTGTACGCAGGAAGATGAAGAATCTTTTCGGTATCGCGCATAAACGCCGGACGCATAAGCGTGCCTTTGTCGGCAGCGCGATCTATACGACGAATGACCTGGTCGTCGCAGCATCGATAAGGATTAACGACACCCGAGGCGCGGTCGGCGGCGATACGCTCGACCAGCTCGGGCAACAACGCCGCGGGAATGCGGTCCATGCGCGCCTTAATGACGGCCGTTTCTTGATTAGTTGCCATGGCATGCTCCTTAAAAAGGATGCGCAATCGGTTACAATGTCCAGCCCACGACCTCGATTATGGCAAATATCGGCACCAAAAACGGGAGCAAAGGCAGGGAGCGCGATTTTGTAAAGAGGCAGGAGAGGGCCAGGACCAGGAGCGCGACGGCAAATGCCACGATGCCGCCCAGAGGGTCGAGCGTGCAAAGCGCGAAAAGCGCCTTGGCATCCCCCATGCCGATGCCGGGGGCCTGGCGGAAACGCCGCCAAAGCGACTCGGTCAGCACAAGGGAAAGGCACACGATAACGGCAGGACCGGCGTGGTCAAGCGCCGTGTTCAAGCCCCTGTCCAGCCAAACGCCTGCAAACGCCGCCACGGCGCATGCGGCGGCAAGCGCGTTGGGAAACCGCCGTTCACGGACATCAATCACCGCACCGGCAAAGGCGCAGATCCAAAAGGGAATATAGACCATTGAACACCTCCCGTGGCAGTCACTCAAAAGCAAAAACCACCACAAAGGTGCCTGTCCCCTTCGTGGTGGTTTTGGTGGTGGTTATTTAGCGCCCTGCATGACCTCGTCGAGGGTAACGTTGACAGCGTGTTGCGTCGGGACCCAGTCGACCTTCAGGAACAACGCAGCCACCGTGATGGGGATATAGCTGAACATAAAGATCGGGAAGGTAAACAGGTTGGTCACCAGGCGCCACTTTTGCGCACAATGAATGTGCTTGTACTCGAAGATGGTCGTAAGTAGCGCCAGGATAAAGAAGGTCTGATACATCATCGCGAAGGTCATAATGAGCGAGGCGGCACAAGCCTGCATCTCAACCTCGGTAGCCAAAAAGCCATGCGAAAGACCACCGACGATCAGGAACGTGGCGTTGGCGAGCATCGAAATCAGCGATAACAGCATACCAGGGGCAATCGTCATAAACATGTCGTAGGCGGCAAAACGATGATAGCGGAAGGTCGACTTGACCAGATGCTTACCGTAGGTAAAGAACACCTGGTAGAAGCCCTTGGTCCAGCGCATACGCTGCTTCCAGGACGCCTTAAACGTCACAGGCTGCTCGTCAAAGAACTCCGCCGGCGCATAGCCAATACGAATGCCGTGAATAGCGCAGAACGTGGTGAACTGAATATCCTCGGTCAGCGTATGGAACTGCCAGCCGTGCATGCCCTCAATAACGCTAGCCGAGATAAGGTAGCCCGAACCCGATACGGCGCAGGACGTCTTGCAGATATTACGCGCGTTGTTAAGGAAACGCGCCTCGCGCAGGTACCAAGTGGCGTTGGCAGCCGAGATCCACGAGCTGCCAAAGTTCTTGGAGTTGCGGTAGCTTGTGACCACATGGAAGCCCTGGTCAAAGGCGTCATTCATCTTGGAGACGTAATCGCGGGAGATAACGTTGTCGGCATCGAAGATAAAGTAGCCCTCAAAGGTATCGGGATACTCGTTAAGAATGCGGTCAAAACCAAAGTCCATGACCCAGCTCTTGCCTTTACGGGCCAGGTCGTTTCGCTCGTACACGACAGCGCCCGCCTCGCGCGCGAGCTGCGCGGTGTTATCGGTGCACGCATCGGCGACCACGAAGACCTCGATGAGCTCGGACGGATAATCCTGGTCCTTGATGGAGCGAACGAGGTTGGCGATAACGGCCTCCTCGTTGTGTGCTGCAATAAAGAAGGCATACCGGTGGAGTTTTTTGGCCTTGGGAGGCGCGACCTCGCCGCGGAGAGCACCGATGACAAAGAAGACCACCTGGTACAAGAAGCAGACCGTGAGCAGCGTGACGACAATCTGGTTGAAGATCACGATGGGTGTGTTGGTTTGTAAAAAGGCGAGCATGCAGGCTCCCAGGAACGCGTTACGTAAACAACCGTATATCTTACCGCAGGCTTACCGAGTTCAAGAAACCACCTAATACTGGCTAGGCTTCGAGCAGACCGAGCTGCGGTACGATTTCGTCGCCGGCAGTAGTGCGACCAAGCGAACGCGGGGCTAAGTCGTCGAGGACGGCAGCGAGATCCCACGGCAGCTCGTCGCGGCACTCAATGCGCTCTCCCGTCACGGGATGATCGAACGCCACGCGCCAGGAATGGAGGAATTGCCTGGTCAGACCCTGATCGGCACGCGCATCGCACTTACCGTAGAGCGGATCGCCCACGCAGGCGTGGTTGATATGGCGCATGTGCACGCGAATCTGATGCGTGCGACCGGTAAACAGGTGACACTCAACGAGCGTATAGCCGTCATCAAAGCGCGTGGAATCAAAGCGCTCAAGGACCTTAAAGGTCGTGATGGCCTGGCGCGCAAAAGGATCATCGGAAACCGCCATCTTGACACGGTCACGTGTAGAACGGGCAATGCCGGTGTTAATGGTGCCCTCATCCATGGCGATATGACCGTGAACGAGCGTAATGTAGCGGCGGTCGAGCGTGCGCGTACGGATAAGATTTTGGAGCGCGCGCTGGGTATCGTCGTCCTTTGCCGCAAGCATAAGACCCGAGGTATCGCGATCCAAACGATGTACGATACCGGGGCGGTCCTCGCCCTGCACGGTGCCCAGATGGTCGATACCGCAGTGATAGACCAGCGCATTCGCGAGCGTACCGCTCTCATGACCATGCGCAGGATGGCACACCAGGCCGCGCTGCTTGGAGAGCACGATGAGGTAGTCGTCCTCATAGCGAATGTCGAGCGGGATGGCCTCGGGGATCACGTCGGCGGGATCGTGCGGCTCGGGCAAATCAACCGAAATACGGTCACCGGCTCGCACGGCGTACTTTTTGGACAGGCAGGTCTCGCCATTGACCACTACGGCCCCACCCTCAATCAGATGTGCGCAGGCAGAGCGCGTAGGGCAGCCGTCGTTGGCGCCCAGATAGGCGTCGAGACGCTGGCCAGCGGCATCGTCGGCAACAAGGATATGGATGTCGGCCATTAGCGCTCATTCCTTTCGCGAATCTTGCGGGCACGCTCCCCACGCTGCTTGGCCTTACGTTTGGCCCGGGCCTCGTCACGGGCGTTGAGCTCGGCAGTCGCATCGACCTCACGAGAGGCAGGGCTCAAGAACATGTAGCCGATGAGCGCCAGCACGACACCGACCGTAATACCGATATCGGCAACGTTAAAGACAGGGAAATCAATGAAGGTGGTGGCAATAAAATCGGTCACGAAACCAAAGGCCAAACGATCGATAGCATTGCCGATAGCACCGCCCGCAACCATCGCCATGCCCACAACCTCAAGATGGGCGAGCTGAGGTGCACGAACGAGGTACACGGCAATAGCGATAATGACCGCCAACGCCAGCACGGCAAACGCAATGCCATGCCCCTCGCCCATGCTAAAGGCAGCACCGATATTGCGGACAAACATAAAGTCGATAACACCGGGGATGACGGTCACATGCAAGGCGTCGCCCACGGCACGAACAGCGAGCTTGGTCAGCTGGTCAACAAGCAGCACAACGAGCGCCACCCCACCAGCAACACCCAACCGCCAACGCAAAGGCGGCGTCATATCCGCACCACGACCCAAAGAAATCCCCTACCCTCAGATAATCAAATTCCGTTTAACGCAAATAACCATCTTATATTGCCACACGCAGAGCGCACGACACATTCGCTAACGTCAGATAAATAACCAGCATAAAAGAAAGCGGCAATCCGGATAACGGAATGTCGCTTTTCTTCAGCGGAGCAAATGGGCCGAAGGCGCCTTAATTCTCCCTATAACTAAAATGCCGAGTTACCGTGCCTTAAAGGGCATTCGCGCAGCGCTTGCAAATGTGAGCGTGGCCGTTGTACTCGCCGACGGTGGTGCGGTAGTTCCAGCAACGGTCGCAGCACTCGCCCTCGGCAGCCTCGATGGCAACGGAAAGCTCCTCGCCCTGGGTCAGTTCAACAGCGGAGACGATGTAGAACTCGGCCAGGTCGACGGCCTTGTCGCCGGTCAGCAGCGCGTACATCTCGGCGGGAACGACCGCCTTGACGCGGACCTGCTGGCTCTTGGTGAAGGTGCCGGCGGTGCGGGCGTCCTCAAGGGCCTTGGTCACGGCGCTACGGAGCTCGAGTGAAGCCTCGAGCACGCCCTCGAACTCATTGGCCTCGTCGACCGTAATGGGCGACTTATACCAATCGAGCAGCGCAGCGTACTTCTGGTGATCGACGCAGCCGGCAGGCGCATAGGCCATGGCCTCGTCGACCGTGTAGGACAGGATCGGCTGCAGGTCGCGCATGAGCATCGAGAAGAGCTCGGCCAGCACGGTCTGGGCGCTGCGGCGCTCGAGCGAGCCGGGCTTGTCGCAGTACAGACGATCCTTCAGGGCGTCGAGGTACACGTTGGAAAGCTCGGTAACCACGAAGTCGTAGAGCGCACGGTAGGCGCGCGGGAACTCGTAGCTGGCGTAGGCATCGTCGACCTCGGCCTGGACCTGGGTCAGGCGGGCAACCATGAGCTTGTCGAGCGGCAGCAGGTCGGCAAAGGGGACGCCATCGGTCTCGGGCTCAAACTGGCCCTCGAGCTCGGAGAGCAGGAAGCGCAGCGTGTTGCGGAAACGACGGTAGGCATCGGACGTACGAGCGAGAATCTCGTGGTCGATGGAGACGTCGGAGCTGGTGTCGACGGAAGCGACCCACAGACGGATGATGTCGGCGCCCATCTCGTCGCAGACCTTGTTGGGGTCGATGACGTTGCCGAGCGACTTGGACATCTTGCGGCCCTGACCGTCGAGCGTGAAGCCCTGCGAGACGACCGCCTTGTACGGAGCGTGGCCGTTGGCGCCCACCGAGGTGAGCAGCGAGCTCTGGAACCAACCGCGGTGCTGGTCGGAACCCTCGAGGTACACATCCGCCGGATACTCCAGCTCGGGACGGTACTCGCAGACGGCCTTCCAGGAGACACCGGAATCCCACCACACGTCGAGGATGTCCTTATCGGCCTTGAGGTGATGGCCGCCGCACTTGGGGCAGACGCAGGCCTCGCCCAGATAGCTCTCGGGAGCGTCGGTGAACCAAGCATCGGAGCCCTTCTCGTGGAAGAGCTTGATGACGGCGTCGAGCGTGGCGTCGTTCATGACCTTCTCGCCGCAGTCGGCGCAGGTGTAGCTGGGGATAGGCACGCCCCAGTTGCGCTGACGGCTGATGCACCAGTCGGGACGCTGCTCGACCATGGCGCCGATACGGTTGGCGGCGTGGGCCGGATACCACTTGACGTTCTCGCGGACCTCTTTGCCAGCCTGCTCGCGCAAACCGGTCTTGTCCATAGAGACGAACCACTGGTCGGTAGCACGGAAGAGCACCGGATGCTTGCAGCGCCAGCAGTGCGGATAGCTGTGCGTGATCTTCTTCTCGAGGACCAGGGTGCCGCGCTCGCGCAGGAACTCGATGATGTGCGGGTTGGCCTCGTCGGTATCCATACCGCTGAAGGGGCCACCGGTGCCAAACTCCTCACCGGTGTAGAACTTGCCGTCGTCATCGACCGGCATGCAGATGTCGGTGATGCCCTCCTTGAGGCAGGCAAAGTAGTCGTCGACGCCGTGGCCGGGCGAGTTGTGGACGATACCGGTACCGTCATCGACACCGACGTAATCGGCCAGCAGCGCCACGCCCTCGACACCGTCAAAGATCGGCTGCTTGTAGTGGATGTGGTGGAAGGTCTCGGCGGGAACCACATAGGGCTTGCCGTCGACCATGACCGGGGTGTACTCCCAGCCAAACTCCTCGCAGCACTTGGGAGCCAGGTCCTCGAGCATGACCTCGGCACGGCCATCGTGCTCAACGGCGACGTAGGCGGCGCCAGGCTTGAGGGAAACTGCCTGGTCGGAGGGGATGGTCCACGGCGTGGTCGTCCAGATGATAAAGTCGACCGGGCCGTCGAAGTCCTCGAGGCCGGCGGGCTTGGTGGTCATCTCAAAGCGCACGAAAATGGACGGGCTCGTCTCGTCGGAGTACTCGATCTCGGCCTCGGCCAGCGCGGTGTGGCAGTGCTTGCACCAGTGAACCGGCTTGTGGCCGCGATAGATCATGCCCTTATCGAACATGGCCTTAAAGACCTCGATGTCGGCGGCATCATGCTGGTGATAGAGCGTCAGATACGGGTTGTCCCAGTCGCCGAGCACGCCCAGACGACGGAAGCCGGCCTTCTGGAGCTCGATGTTCTCGACAGCGAACTCATTGCAGAGCTCACGGATCTTGGCCGTGGAGGTCTGGTTGAACTTCTCGGTGCCGAGCTTCTCCTCGACCTTGTGCTCAATCGGCTGACCGTGGCAGTCCCAACCGGGGACATAGGGGACTTCACAGCCCTGCATCATCCAGTAACGGTTGATAATGTCCTTGGAGATCTTGTTCATGGCGTGGCCGATGTGGATCGGGCCGTTGGCGTACGGAGGACCGTCGTGCAGCACGAACTTCTTGTGACCCTCGTTCTTCTTCAGAACCTGCTCGTAGACCTTGTTGTCCTGCCAGTCCTTGAGTCGCTTAGGCTCGGACTTGGAAAGACCGGCACGCATGGGAAATCCGGTTTTGGGCAGATTCATCGTCTGCTTGTACTCGTTTGCCACGGTACCCCTTTCATGTCATGGGCGCGCACGCCCTCTGGGCACCAAAAAAGCGCCCGTCCCTACAAGCTGGGACGAAGCGCCACAAAACGAGCAGCCTGCCCGTAAAAGCTCTTCGCTTAACCACCCAGCTTAGATGCCCTCGCCCGCGTATTCGCGCGCTCGCATCCGTTACTCGGCTGGTCTGTATCGACGACCATCTCGGCGATGTCTACTAAGACGAACCTGCGCGGCACGTCCGTTGGGACCGCAGCTCCGGGGTGATTTTCATCGGTCGCATGCACGGGTTCTCAGCGCTCCCCGCTCTCTGTAGCATGCGGACGGCCGACTACTCGTCCCCATCAACGCTTATTCGGAGTATGCTAGCACGTTCCGCGCCGGCGAAAAACCCTCAACACTGGTTTTATACGTTCGAAATTTCTCGCGGCCGTGGACCTTCTCTTGGAGCAAAATACCTGAAAGCACTTTATCTAACGAAAGAAGGCTGCTATGCGCACAATTGGAATGAGCGACTATACCGTCGGCGAGGATTGCTTTGACGAGCTGCCCAGCGCGCTGGCCGAGTACGGAGCGGCCAAGGTCGCGATTATCGGTGGTAAACGAGCACTGGCCGCGGCGCTTCCCAGTATCGAAGCGGCACTGGAGGACACCGACGTCGAGATTCTGGAGACACGCGTCTACGGCACCAACAGCACGCGTGCCAATATCGCCAAGCTTGTTAACTCCCCCGCCTGCCGAGAGGCCGATGTGCTCATCGCATGCGGCGGCGGCAAAGCGCTCGACACCGTCAAGACGGCGGCCATCGAGCTCAAGAAGATCGTCTTTACGGTACCGACGATCTGCTCCAACTGCTCGGCCGCGACCGCCATTGCCGTTGTCTACAACGACGACGGCTCGCTCGAGGGCTATTCGTACCCCAACCGACCCGCGCACATCTTCATCAACCCCAAAATCATCGCCGAGGCTCCGGCGGAGTACTTCTGGGCCGGCGTGGGCGATGCCCTGTCCAAGCAGCCCGAAGTCGAGTACGCCACGAGCGCCGGCAACTTAGAGCACACCGCCGGTCTTGGCCTGGCACTCGCGCACACCTGCTCCGAGCCGCTGTTTACTTATGGCGTCCAGGGTCTTGAGGACGTGCGCCGGAATCTGTCGAGCGAGGCCGTCAAGCAGATTGCGCTCGACATCGTAGTCAACACGGGCTATGTCTCCAACCTGACCAACCAAAACGATTACTACTACAACTCGAGCGTGGCGCACGCGTTCTACAATGCGACGTGCAGCATTCCTCGCGAGGGAACCTATCTGCACGGCGAGGTCGTGAGCCTGGGCGTGCTCGTGCTGTTTGCCTATACGGGCGATACCGAGAACCTTGAGCGCTACGCCGCCTTTAACAAGCAGATGGACCTGCCTGTGACGCTTGAGCAGGTCGGGCTTTCCGAGGCCGACATCCCGGCCCTGTGCGAGTACGCGCACGCCACCAACGAATGGAAGCAGGGAAACCCCGAGCCCTTCACCGACGAGAAATTCGCCGCCGCCATCAAGGCCGCCAACGCCTACGGCCACAAGCTCTAGGACTGGCCCAAAACCACCACAAAGGGGACAGGCACCTTTCTGGTGGTTTTTTATTGCTCCAGCATTCAGTTCGTACTCGAACCCGATTCTTTACGAGAAAGGGTTCGGGTACGTTTTTTGTTTATCGGAAATTCTGCGGAAGGACTACTCGGAACGATAAACAGGAACGAACAGAGGCAGGGTATCATCGTGGTGATGGTATCCTGCCTTTTGTTTTACGGGATCAAGGTCGCTTTATGCGAACTTGATCGCCACTTATATGGCGCATTGATGGCAATTGCTGCGTACGTGCGTACCGGGAGCCTGTACACCTCTGGCAAGGCGTAACACACTAGACTTTGTTCCAAAGTCCGTGTGCTAAGGGGGGCAGGCCCCTTAGAATTCCTGTGGAGTGTGTACGCACGTACGCAGGAAAACGGCAAAATTTCGCTATATCAGGGCGTTCTTTCATTGGAGAGTATGGTATACACAGCTTAGTTCAACAAATAAGAATTTATATATAAAGGAGAATATTGATGAAACTGTTTTTATGTTCTCACTTTTCAAGTGTAGGAAGTCTGATAAAGGAAGAAATTGAAAATAAAAAAGTCGCATTTATTCCAACAGCTTCGCTGCGTGAAGGCTACACCGGTTATGTCGGCTCGGCTCGAAAATTATTCAAAAAGTTGGGAGCAATCGTAACTGAAATTGATATTTCAACGGAGGCTTATTCAACGATACAGTCTCTTTTTGAAGATGCGGATGTGATCTATTTTACCGGCGGAAATTCTTTTTTCCTTATAGACCAGCTCCGTAAAACGGGAACGGATGAGCTGTTGAAGAAAGAATTGGCAAAGGGAAAACTGATGATTGGTGAATCGGCAGGTGCGATTGTATGCGCTCCAAGCATCCAATATATCGAGCAAATGGATGAAAAGCCGGAGGACTACTCACAAGAAGATGATTCAGGGCTTAATTTGATTGATTTCTATGTTCTTCCGCATTATCTTACAGCACCATTTAAGAAAGTTACCGAGAAAATAATGACTGAGTTTTCGGATTTGAATCTATGCCCAATTAACAATCGTCAGGGAATTGTAATTGATGGTGAAGGTTCAAAGGTTATTTGCAAAGACAAATTTAAAATTCCAGTTTGCTGCACTCGTTCCTAGCAGGGTTTGGGGCAGGCACGCCCCAACAAGAAGCTGTCCCAAAGGGGCAAGAATGGGGACTGCGGACGATTTCTTGGACCGTTATGCGGCCCTTCCCAGCGCGGAGCGGAACTCGGCCGGCGTGCGGCCACCGAGCGCATCGCTGCGCCTCTCCGTATTGTATCGACCGATCCAGCCCCCGAGCTCCTCGATGAAGCGGGCGGGGGTCCAGTCCGACCAGTCCCTGCCGTGCCAGAACTCCTTCTTGAACAAGCCGAAGAAGCCCTCCATCGCCGCGTTGTCCGGGCTGCAGCCCTTGGCGGACTGGATTGGCTACACTGATGTGGACAGTTCCGGGAGGGGCGCAAGAGACGGGAAGGCCGTGTGCGCGTTCCTGCGCGAGGGCCGCGGGGAGGGGCTGCCTGGGTACGGCGCCTGTCAACTCGGTCTACGTCTTTGATGACCGGGTCGTACTCAATATCAACTTCACGGATGATGCCAAAACGGTCACCCGTGAGGAAGTGTTGGGTTCGAGTGCTATGGACAATGTTCCAGCATGCTGGGATCGAACTCGCTAGCCGGAATCACACGGTACCCGTGACGCAGCAGCAGATCGACAAAAACGCCGTTGCCCGCGGTGAGCGTACCGCTGAAGGTGCCATCGTAGACGCGACCCGCACCGCACGAGGGGCTACGGTCTTGAAGGATGCAGGCAGCAATCTCGGACGGGCCGCCAAAGTGCTCGCACATATCGAGCGCACGCTGGGCACCTAGGCGAAACTCGCGATCGACAGAGACACCCTCGCAGGTACGGACCTCACCGTCCACAATCTCGGACGGCTTGCGCGGCGTAGGCAGACCGCCAAAAACCTCGGGGCACACCAGCAGGACCTCGGTCCCCGTACGCTCGCAAGCCTCGACCAGCTTGCGATGGTAATTGTCAAGTCCGTTATACTTGCAGCTCTCGCCCATCAAGCAGGCACTCACCACGATCTTCATTTGCATCTCCCTCAAGCAGAACGCCCCATTTGAGATGGACACTCAAATGGGGCGTTCGACACTGCGCAGGCAGCCTTACTGCTGCTTTGGCATCAGCGGATTCTCGCGCGTAAGAAGATTCATAAACTCCTCGCCCGTGATCGTCTCCTTCTTGTACAGATAACGAGCCAGCTCGTGCAGCTTAAACTTGTTTTCCTTGAGGATCTGCAGGGCGCGATCGTGCGCGTCCTCGATCAGCTTAGCGACAATCGCGTCCACACGCTCGGCCGTACCAGGGGCGCAGGTGAGCGACGTGTCCTGATTGAGATACGCGTTCTGCACGGTACCGAGCGCCATCATGCCAAACTCGTCGGACATACCAAAGCGCGTCACCATATTACGGGCAAGCTTGGTGGCCTGTTCGATATCGTTGGCGGCACCGGTCGTCATCTCGCCAAAGATGAGTTCCTCGGCCGCACGGCCGCCGCAGTAGACGGCGAGCTTGTCCAAGACCTCCTGGCGTGTCGTCAGGAAGCGCTCGTCCTCCTCGACCTGCATGGTATAGCCAAGAGCACCGCTCGTGCGCGGCACGATGGTGATCTTGGTAACCGGCGCGGAACCCTTTTGGCGGGCAGCGACGATAGCATGGCCGATCTCGTGGTAGGAAACGACCTGCTTCTCGTGGTCGGAAAGCACCGTGGACTTACGCTGTTGGCCGGCAATGACGACCTCCACCGACTCCTCGAAGTCGTCCTGGGTTGCACGCTTGCGACCCTCGCGAACGGCGCGCAGGGCGCCCTCGTTGATGATATTGGCCAGGTCGGCGCCCGAGGCACCGGGCGTGGCGCGGGCAATCGCGGTCAGGTCAATCGGCGGCTCGGTCTTCACACTCTTGGCGTGAAGCTCAAGGATGTTCTTACGGCCGGTCAGATCGGGCAACTCGACGGGGATGCGGCGGTCAAAACGACCGGGGCGCAGCAGCGCCGGATCGAGACTGTCGGGGCGATTGGTTGCGGCAAGGACAACGATACCCTTGTGGTTATCGAAGCCATCCATCTCGGTCAGCAACTGATTGAGCGTCTGCTCACGCTCGTCGTTGCCGCTAAAACCGCCGCCATCGCGCTTCTTACCGATGGTATCGATCTCGTCGATAAACACGATGCACGGGGCCTTTTCCTTGGCCTGCTTAAAAAGGTCACGCACCTTGGCGGCGCCACGGCCGACGAACATCTCGACGAACTCAGAACCCGAAATGCTAAAGAACGGAACACCAGCCTCGCCGGCAACAGCCTTGGCTAGCAGGGTCTTACCGGTACCCGGAGGGCCAACAAGGAGAGCACCGCGCGGCAGCTTGGCGCCAATCTCCTCGTAGCGCTGCGGCTTCTCCAGAAAGTCGACGACCTCCTTGAGGGACTCCTTGGCCTCTTCCTGGCCGGCGACGTCCTTAAAGGTCACGCCCACGTCCTTGGAGGCGATCACGCGCGCGCCGGACTTACCCAGTCCGCCGCCGCCAAAACCGCCGCCGCCAAAGTTCATCGACGGGCCGTCATCGCCCATAGCCTTCTTCATGCGGCGGTTGAGCCACCAACCGATGAGGAAGAAAATCGCCATGGGAAGAATGAGCGTGAGCAGGTAGTAGGTCATCAAACCCGAGTTTTTATCGGGAACGACCGACTCCAGCGAAGCGCCAGACTCAAGCACGCGATCGGTAAAGCCCGCATCGTTCGGCACACCGGTCGTCTTATAGGCGATGTTCTCGTCCTCGCCCTTCTTGGTGTAATAAATCGAGTAATCGTCCGTGTTGTACTCGACCTTGTCGACACTCTTCTTATCGAGCGCTTTGACAAACGTCGAGTAATCGGTCTTCGTAATCTGCTGCGTGTGACCGATGTTAGGGAACAGAACGGTCGAGAGCACGAGGTAGACGACGAAGGCGATGAGCACGTAGAGGATCATATTCCGTCTACGCTTGTTGTCATCCATCTCCATCTGCTTGAACTCCATCTACTGGGGTTGATAATGCTAACTAGAATACCCAACCCGGCCGGCGATAAACCGACGCCGGGCACGAAAGGATAGAGATGGCATCACTCGAAGTCGGCAAGGTTCAGATCTATACGGGCGATGGCAAGGGCAAAACCACGGCTGCGCTGGGATTGGCGATGCGCGCCACAGGTTATGGGCTCGACGTACTCATGCTGCAGATTGCCAAGAAGCTGCACTGCGCCGAGCATGATGCGGCACCACGCCTAGGGTTACGAATTGCACAGGCCGACCGCGACACGCCCGAGGCTTGCGCCGCACAGATCATGGAGCTCGCACGCGAGCAGATCTCACAGGTCGACGTTCTGATTTTGGACGAACTCGGCGAGGCCATGCGCCGCGGCTTTGTGGCGCGAGAGGATGTCGAGGAACTAATCGCGATGAAACCCGACACCACAGAGCTCATACTGACCTGCCGCGGCCTGCTGCCCCTCGCGGACCTCGCCGACCTGGTCACAGAAATGCGCCCCGTCAAACACTACTTCGACGAAGGCCTCCTGGCCCGCCAAGGCATTAAATACTAATGAAACCGAAGGGGACGGAGGAAAACGGACATCGACATCACGACGGAGAGCAATGATCCGTTTCCCTCCGCCCCAAGGGATCATTAGGCGATGGCGCGGCCTAGCCAGTTGCCGCTGTGGTGGTAGATGGTGAACATCGTGGCCGTAATGAGCCAGGTTACGGGGTAGACCAGCAGTAGATGCTCGAGCGACGGATCGAAGGGCATGATCGCAAACACCCAAATCACCCTCAAGACAACGGTGCCAAAGATGGTGAGCATCATAGGCTGCAGACTCACGCCGGCGCCGCGAATGGAGCCCGACGCGTTTTCGATAATCGAGAAGATCGCGTAGAACGGCGCGATAAAGTGAAGAATCGTCGTGGTGTACGCCGAAATCGAAGCATCGTCGACAAACAGGCGCGACAACGGACCCGAGAACACCAGCAGCACGGCAGACAGGCCACCAATGAGCATAAACGACAGCACGAGCGACGTATGGTAGCCCTTTCGCATACGCTCGTAGTTGCGCGCGCCAAAGTTCTGTGCCGAGAACGTGGTAATCGACACGCCAAGCGCCTCGGTAACCATCCAGACAATGCCATCCAGGCGGCCCGAAAGACCCCAAGCCGTGGTGACATCGGCACCAAACGAGTTGACCGACACCTGAATCAAAACGTTGGAAATCGAATACGCAGCAGACTGAAAGCCAAGCGGCAGACCACACGAAATCATGCTCTTACAAATACCAGGATCAATGCCGAGTTTGGACAGTGAAAGCCGCCACGCACCCGGTGCGTGCATCATACGAATCACGATCATCGTGGCATTGGAGCAAATGGTCAGCGCCACCGCGATGCCGCAGCCCAGAGCCTCCATATGAAGTACGGCAACGAAGATGACATCCAGCACCGCATTAACAAGGCAGCCGGAAGCGATGATCACAGCGGGCCCGCGCGTGTCGCCCACGGCGCGCAGCAATGCCGTTCCCATATTGAGCAGCAGCGCCGCAACCATGGCGGCAAAATAGCAACGGGCATAGGCCACGCCCTCGGCCAATAGTTCATGCGGCGTATTCATAAGCACCAGCATGGGCTCAACGAACACTATGCCAAGAATCGAGAAAGCGATACCGCCCACCAGCGCGAGCGTCATGGCCGTGTGGACCGATCGGCTCAGGCGCTCGTCATCGTGCTGGCCAAAAAACTGACCGGTAATAACGGCACAGCCAGCACCCACACCGACGCAAAAACCAATGCAGAGCTCGGTGAGCACCATCGTGGCCTGAATGCCACCCAGCGCGAGCTTGCCGCCAAACTGACCGACGATATAGGTACCGATAAGCGTGTATGCCTGCTGAAAGAACGAACTAAAGAAAATGGGAACGCACAGCGACAGCAGCTGCTGCCAAATGACACCCTGCGTTACATCGATAGCCGTAGATTTCTTAGCCACACGCCCTCCCCACTAGCGTACGTCATACAACAAAACGGCAATTTAAGACCAAAGCCGACACCAGCTTAGCACCGACCAGCGTCGGCCGAAACGCCCCGAACCACAGCCCGGTGCGAAATATCTGTTTAGTGATACAAACCCGGCTGGTAGTGATACTCATTGCTCACATGCGGACACAGCTGCCAAAAGGCGACAGCACTTGCCGCGGCCACGTTGAGCGAATCGACCCCGTGCGCCATCGGAATTCGCACGGCTCGGTCACAGCCCGCAATGGTCTTGGCGCCCAAGCCAGCACCCTCGGTGCCCATAAAGATTGCCAGGCGGTCAATCTCCTGCAGCGCGGAATCGTCCAACGACACCGAATCATCCGTCAATGCCATGGCGGCACACGAAAAGCCGGCATCGTGTAGCGCCGCCAGCCCATCATGCGGCCATACGCGCGCCTCGCTGCCAATGCGTGTCCAGGGCACCTGGAACACCGTGCCCATGCTCACACGGGCCGAGCGACGGTACAGCGGATCGCAGCACGTAGGGCTCACCAAAATGCCATCGACGTTCAGCGCAGCCGCCGAGCGGAAAATCGCGCCGACGTTGGTGTGGTCGACAATGCCCTCGAGCACGCACACGCGCACCGGGCGCTCCCCCGCCGCCTCGACGACGCCACCCAAGAACTCGGCTACCGGAATCTGACGTGGACGGCGGAATGCCGCGAGCGCACCGCGTGTCGCGTTAAAGCCCGTCAGCTGCTCCATAAGCTCCATCGAGGCCACGAACACGGGAACCGGGCCCGCGCCCTCGCGCACAACCAGGCGCTCAAACAGCGGCATCATCTGGTCGAGCCAGCGTTCGCCCAAAAGAAAGCTCACCGGCTCGTATCCGGCGCGAACCGCGCGCTCGATAACCTTGGCACTCTCGGCGATAAAGATGCCCTTTTGCGGCTCCAACACGCAGCGCAGCTCGCGCTCGGTCAGTCGCACGTAGGCATCGAGCCGCTCGTCCTCGAGCGAATCGATTTGCAGCACCTCAACGGCATCAGTCATAGCAGCCAGCTCGCACCTTTCTTTGCAGCACCTATACAAATATCGGGGCAACGCCATGCGCTACCCCGCCACTCATTCCAACCCGATAATACCGAAGGGATAAACGGGTTTACACATCAACGCGACGATACGTCACGAACTCATAATCGAGACCCTCGTCACCCTCGCCCGCGGCAATCGTAGCAACACCACCACGTCGCGCAATCTCCCACGCGGGATCGGCATCCAGATCGGGAAAGTACGTGTCCACGGCATGGATGCAATGGTTGTGCGTGACCTCGGCCTCCACGCAATACGGCAAAAACTGCCGATACACCTCGCCGCCGCCAATCACCCACGCAACGGGTTCATCGGCTACCACGGCGAGCGCTTCATCAACGCTATGCACCACGTCGACGCCCTCGGGCGCAAAGCCTTGGTCGCGCGTGAGCACAATGTTGCGGCGATTCTTGAGCGGTCGTCCGCCGGGAAAACTCAACAGCGTCTTGCGTCCCATAATGACCGGGCAACCTTTGGTGCGCGCCACAAAATGACGCATGTCGGCACGGTTGGACACCACCATGTCGCCCTCGCACCCAATACCCCAGTCATCGCACACGGCGACGATGGCAGAAAGCTTACACGTCATGAGCGCCACCTACACCGCAATGGGAATGTTCTTGACCTGCGGGCCGTGCTCGTAGCCCTCGACGATCAGGTCATCGGTCGTAAACGCATAGAAGTCATGCACATCGGGGTTGAGCGTTACCTTGGGCGCGGCAAACTGCGGACGCTCGATAAGCTCGCGGACGATATCGACATGGCGGTCGTAAATGTGGGCATCGGCGATCACGTGCAGCAGCTCGCCGGGAATCATATCGACCGACTGCGCAACCATCATCAACAGAATTGCGTACTGGCACACATTCCAATTGTTCGCGGCCAAAATGTCCTGGCTACGCTGGTTGAGAATCATGTTGAGCGTCGGTTTGTCGTCCTGCGGACGCTGAGTGACGTTATAGGTCACGCTGTAGGCGCACGGATACAGATGCATCTCGGGTAGATCGCTGAACACGTACGTGTTCGTCATAATACGACGGCTGTACGGCGTATGCTTGAGGTCGTACAGCACGCGGTCCATCTGATCGAAGTCGCCCTCGGCGTAATGGCTCTTCTGGCCAATCTGGTAGCCGTAGGCCTTGCCGATAGAGCCGGTCTCGTCAGCCCACTCATCCCAAATATGACTGTTGAGGTCATGCACGTTATTGGACTTCTTTTGATAGATCCATAGGATCTCGTCCATAGCAGACTTAAGCGCCGTACGGCGCAGGGTAAGTGCCGGGAACTCTTCGCGCAGGTCATAGCGCGCCGTGACACCAAAGTTTTTAATGGTATAGGCAGGGGTGCCGTCCTCCCACACCGGGCGGACCTTTTGGCCCTCGGTGGTGGTGCCATGGTCCAGAATATCGCGGCACATGGCTACAAACTGTTGATCAGCCTTGCTCATTGACCCTCCTGTCAGTCGCCTACAAGCGAGATTCATTGTAGCCCAGGCGCACGCGGCCCCACAGCCCTAACATAAGCCCTCATTTTCTGACATATGCCAGAAATTCCTTGCGCTCAATGAGCATCGAGTTATCCTATTGTTGACATATGTCAGATAAGGAGTGCGCATGGCAGGAAGACGCGAAAAACTGCGCCGCGTCGGAATCATCCCCGAATATCGCGGTTTTACCCCCGATGGCCTGGCGAGCGGCGATGCCATCGACATGACGGTCGACGAACTCGAGGCGCTGCGCCTGTGCGACCTGGAAGGCCTTAACCAAGAGGCCGTCGCACAGCAGATGGGCATTGCTCGCGCCACGGTGGCGGCAATCTGCAGCCGCGCGCATCGCAAGGTGGCAAACGCGCTGGTCAACGGACGAGCGCTCATCATCGAGGGCGGCAATATCGCGTACTCCCCCATCACCACAGCGACGGCCGCATGGCCAGCAAAGGAGGTCGACACCATGAGGGTGGCAACCACGTACGACAACGGCAACATCTTTATGCACTTTGGCCGCAGCGAGCAGTTCAAGATCTACGACATTCAGGACGGCAAGGTGCTCAACGAACAGGTCGTGGGCACCGGCGGCACCGGCCACGGTGCCCTTGCGGGCCTGCTCGCCAACGGTGGCGTGGACACGCTCATCTGCGGCGGCATCGGCGGCGGCGCTATCAATGCGCTTGCCCAAGCCTGCATCACGGTATACGCAGGTGCCCAGGGCAGCTGCGACGCTTGCGTCGAGGCCCTTATCGCCGGCACGCTCGCACAGAACGGCGAGGCCACGTGCGGCTGCCACGGCCATGACCACGACCACGCCCACGAACACGGCGAGTCCTGCAGCTGCCACGACCATCACGAGCACGAGGGCCACGAGGGCTGCAGCTGCCACTAACGGCACGACACCGCGAGCTCGGGGCGCGACGCCAAACGCAACCCAACAATCAAAGCCAACAACAAAGGCCACCCGGTAGCTTCCGAGTGGCCTTTGCCATATCAAGCTGGAATTACAGCCCTATTTCTTATTGCGCATCTGCGCTTCCATCTGGCGCAGCAGCTCCATATCGGACTTGGGACCGCCCGTACCCAGGCCGCCCATGCCGCCCAGACCCATAGCGTCCAGGCCAGGGATATTGGGCATGCGCATTTTCTTGCCCTTCCTACCCTTTTTGCCCTTCTTGCCGCCGGCCTGTGCCTGATTGGCTATCGTGCGCATGCGGCCCATCATCTTATTCATCTCGCCCCACTGCTTCATAAGGGTATTGACTTCGGTGGGGGTTACGCCGGCGCCCTTGGCGATACGCGCGCGACGTTGACCGTTGATTATGGAGGGACGCAGGCGCTCCTCCTTGGTCATCGACATGATAATGGCCTCGTTCTTATCGAAGATGCCCTCGTCCAGGTTGCCACCCATCTGGTTGAGCGCACGCTGGCCGCCGGGGAGCATGCCCAGGATGCCCTTCATGCCGCCCATCTTCTTGACGGCCTTCATCTGGTCGAGCATATCGTTCATGGTGAAGCCCTCGCGCAGCATTCGCTCGGCAGCCTCGAGCTGCTCGGCGTCGGCCGCCTCCTGGGCCTTCTCGATAATGCCGACAACGTCGCCCATGCCAAGAATGCGCTTGGCCATACGATCGGGATAGAACGGCTCCAGCGAATCGGGCTTCTCGCCCATGCTCACGAACTTGATGGGCTTGCCGGTCACCTGGCGCACGGAAAGCGCGCCGCCGCCACGGGCATCGCCGTCGAGCTTGGAGATGATCACGCCGTCAAAGTCGGTGCGCTCGGCGAAGGTCGAGACGACGTTGACGATATCCTGACCGGTCATGGCATCGACAACCATCAGCACCTGATCGGGCTTGACGGCCTTCTTGATGTCCACGGCCTCCTGCATCATCTGCTCGTCGATCTGCAGGCGACCGGCGGTATCGACGATGACCACGTCGCGCAGGTGGTCAACGGCCTCCTGAATAGCGCCCTTGGCGATATCGACCGGGTGCGCGCCGTCACCGCGGAAGACCGGCACGCCGATCTCGCCACCGAGCGTGGCAAGCTGGTCGGCAGCGGCGGGACGATAGACGTCGCACGCGGCGAGCAGCGGCGAGCGACCCTGCTTCTTGAGCAGGTATGCCAGCTTTACGGCCGCCGTGGTCTTACCGGAGCCCTGCAGGCCCACGAGCATGATGACATTGGGGATGCGGTTGCTAAAGACGAGCTTGCTCTCGGTGGAACCGAGCATATCGGTGAGCTCATCGAGCACGATCTTGACGACGTTTTGCGCCGGCGACAGCGACTCCATGACCTCGGCGGTCATGCAGCGCTCCTTGGTCTTGGCGACGAACTCCTTGACGACCTTGAAGTTGACGTCGGCCTCGAGCAGCGCCATGCGAATGTCGCGCATGGCCGAGGTGATATCGGCCTCGGTCAGCTTGCCCTTGCCGCGCAGGCGGTCAAATGTGTCGTTGAGGCGATCGCTCAGGGAATCAAACACTAGTCACTCCTTAATTGGACTCGCCCACCAGGGCGCGGCAGAAATCTTTGGCATTAAACTCCTGCAGGTCATCGACCTGCTCGCCCACGCCGATGCGCAGGATGGGAAGCTTGAGCTTCTCGGCCACGGCCATGGCGATACCGCCCTTTGCCGTGCCGTCGAGCTTTGTCATGATAATACCGTCCAGGCCCAGCGCCTCGTTAAACTCGAGCGCCTGGTTCAGGCCGTTTTGGCCTGTTGCGGCATCGATTACGAGGACGACCGAGACGGGCATGGGGCCGGCGGCCATATTGGCGGCGCGCTTACGCGTCACGTTGACCACCTTGGCAAGCTCGCGCATGAGCTCGGGGCTCGTGTGCAGACGACCGGCGGTGTCGATAAGCACCAGGTCGCTGCCGCGCTTGTCGGCCTCGTCGAGCACGTCGTAGCAAACGCTCGCCGGGTCGGAGCCGCGGTCGCGCTTGATGACGGGAACGCCGGCGCGCTGGCCCCACACATCGAGCTGCTCAATGGCGGCGGCGCGGAAGGTGTCGGCTGAGCCGATCACGACGTTCTTGCCGCGGGCAGACATGGCGCTCGCGATCTTGCCGACCGTCGTGGTCTTGCCGGCACCGTTAATGCCCACAAACAGCACGCAACTCGGCGTGTCGGCGAACGGATCGCGCTCGACGGGCACAAAATGCTGCTCGAGCTGCTCGGCCAGGGCGCGACGGAGCTGCGGGGCGGTCTTAAGGTTCTTCTTGGCCGCGGCATCGCGCAGGTCATCGGACACCTGGATCGCGACCTCGGCACCCATGTCACCCATGACGAGGGTGTCCTCTAGGTCCTCCCAAAAATCCTCGTCGACCTCGCCGCCAAAGTAGAAGACCTCGTTGAGGGCCTCGCGGCTGCGCTCAAGTCCGCGCGAGAGAGCATCGAAGAATCCCATTATGCATTCACGACCTTTCCGGTTTCGCGATCGAGTTTTTGCGAGACGACGCGACTGACGCCGTCGGCTTGCATCGAGACGCCGTAGAGGACGTCAGCGTCCTCCATAGTACGGCGCTGATGCGAGATAACCAAGAGCTGCGTATCGGAACGCAACACGTCGAGTGCGCCGATGAGCTTGGACAGGTTGGCGTCATCGAGCGCCGCCTCGACCTCGTCCAGCACATAGAACGGCACCGTACGCGTGCGATAGACAGCAAAGAGCAAGGCGAGCGCCGTCAGGCTCTTCTCGCCGCCCGACATGAGCATCATCTTGGTGATGCGCTTGCCACGCGGCTGCGCCACGACCTCGATGCCCGTCTCGGCCGGATGCTCAGGGTCGGTCATCTCCAGATGTGCCTGGCCACCCGGAAACAGCATGGCGAAGATCTCGCGGAAGTTCGCATCGACCTTCTCGAAGGTCACCAGGAAGGCCTTGCGCATCTTACGGTCAATGGCCACGGTGATCTTGGTGAGCGCCTTGCGCGCGCTCTCCAGATCGGCCAGCTGCTCCTCGATGTAATCGGCGCGGCGCTTGAGCTGCTCGTACTCCTCCATGGCAACCTGGTTCACAGGGCCCAGGTTGTTGATCTGGCGCACGAGCTGGTTGAGCTCACGCTCGGCAGCGTCACGGTCGGTGGGCGCAGGAAGCATGAGCGCCTCCTCGAGCACCGTGGTGCCATCGGCGGTAATGGCCTTGATAGCCGCCTCTACCTGCACCTCAAGCTTGCCGCGAGCGACCTTGAACTCGTTTTGCGTCGCGGTGGCGGCATCGACCCGCTCCTTGGCGCGGGAGACCTCGGCCTTGGCGTCCTCAATGGTCTTCTTAAGCGAGGCCGAGTCAGCCTCCTCGAGCGAAGCCTGGTCACGCAGACGCGAGGCCCAATCCGACGCGCGCTCCAGCAGGGCCGAATAGCGTTCGTGCATGGGATCGACGCGCAGGCGCAGCAATTCGAGCGAGCGCGAGGCCTGGCGTGTTCCGCGGATACGGCGGTCGATGCCCTCAAGACGATGCTCCAGATCGGGCACGCGGCCCTTCAGCGAACGCAGGCGTTCGCTCGTCTGGGCTAGGCGAACCTTGGCGTCGGCGAGCTTGCCGGCAGCCTCGGAATCGTCACGGCGAACGCGGTCGAGTTCGTCGTTGGCCTCGGCAATCTGCAACCCCAGATTGCTTGCCTGCGCGCGAGCCTCGTCACGCGAACGGGTGAGCTCGTCAACGCGCGGGCGCGCAGCGCGAACGGCTTCGGAGGCCTGCTCGCGGCGCTTGGAGATGCGCACGCGCTCGACCTCGGCATTGTTGGCGCTTTGCTCCAAGCGGCCGATCTCGGAGAGCAGCGAGCGGCGCTCGCCCTCAAGACGGGCGATCTCGCCGGCGGCATCGCCCTCAGCGGCACGCGCTTCCTCAACGGCCGCATTGGCCTCGACGACTTGATCCGACACATGCTCAAACACGGCAGCCAGATCGGGCTCCAGGCCCTCCAGCTCGCGAATGCGACGCTTGCGCTCCAGCGCACCCGAAGCCTCGCCGGCATCGAGGCCCACGCGCACCAGGCCGCCGCAGGCGACGCGGGCGCCATCGGGGGTCACGTAAGTCACGCCGTCAACGACCGGCGCCGACAGCGCGGCAGCAAGATCGTCCACTACGTAATATCCGCCGAGCAACGCCTCGACGACGGGACCGTAGCCTGCGCGCACGGACAGATGATCAACCAGACGGGTACCGGCAGCGCCCTCAGCGGCGGTAGAGCCGCTCACGCCGCGCGCCACCAGCAGCGCCTCGCCCGAGGCCTTCTTCTGGTCCAGAGCGGCACGACCGGCACGCTCAAGCGCGGACGTATCGTCGAACAGCAGTGCATCGATATCGCCGGCGAGCAATTGCTCAACCAAGCCCTCAAGCTCGCGCGGGGCCTCGAGCACGTCGCCCAGACGACCCGTGACATCATCGCCCAGCGCACCCACCAGACGGCTCACGAGCGGCGAGCTGTCGGCCATGCGGGCATCGAGTTTCTTTTGGCTGGAAAGCTCCGAGCGCACCTCGGATAACTTGTTGCGCGCATCGCTCTCGCGGGCACGCAGGTCCTTCAGAGCCGCGCGTGCCGTCTCGGTGGCCTCACGCGCATCGGCCTGGGCCTGGCGCGCTTCCTCAAGAGCACCCTCAAGCTCCTCTGCGCGGTCGCGACGACTCTCGAGCGAGGCCGTGACCTCCTCGAGCTGCTCGTCAATCTGCTCCAGGCGCGAGGCATACATGTTGTCCTCGACCTCGGCATTGCTCAAGGAATCCTTCACCTTGGCGAGCTCGAGCGCGGCGTTATCGGCCACGCGTTGCACATCGCGTTGCTCACGCGTAAACTGCGAAATCTGATTGTCGAGCGCCACGCGCCGCTCGTGGAGCTCAGCGGCGGCAGGACCAGCGGCGTCAACGTCCTCCTGGGCCAGCATGTGCGCACCGGTCACTTCCTCAAGCTGGGCACGCGCGTCCTCGAGCTCCTCGACCACGCGACGACGCTGATGCTCGGAGCTCGAGATCTGCCCGCGCATGTCAGACAGGCGCGACACCATGTTGTGGCCCTTTTCCTCGAGCAGGCGCATGTCGGAGTTAATGCGACCGACCACATCTTGCATGTGACGGCGTTGCTCGCCCAGGTCGCCCACAAACAGGCCCTTTTCCTCGAGCATAACCTGGAGCTTCTCGAGCTCGCGCTCTTTCTCACCCAGACGGTACTGCGCGAGCTCCAGCTCGGCGGCGCCCTCCTTAGAGCGGCTCTCCAGGTCGTTCCACTGCGATTGCAGCGAACGCAGCTCGTCGACGGCCAGCATCTGCGTAAGCTCGTTCGCGCGCGAGGACAGCTCTTTGTACTTGCGCGCGCGGTCGACCTGACGCTCCAGCGGTCGCAGCTGACGGGCGATTTCCTTATTGATGTCGCGGGCACGCGTCAGGTGCTCGTCCATTGACTTAATCTTTTTGAGCGCACGCTCCTTGCGGCGCTTGTGCTTGGAGATGCCGGCGGCCTCCTCGATGAGGGCGCGACGCTCCTCGGGGCGGCTCTGCAAAATGGCGTCGAGCTTGCCCTGGCTGATGATGGAATGCGTATCCTTGCCCAGGCCCGAATCGTGCAGGATGTCCTGAATGTCCATCAGGCGGCACGGACTCGAGTTGATGAGGTACTCGCTTTCGCCCGAGCGATACATGCGACGGGTGATGGCGACCTCCTCAAAATCGACGGGCAGTATATGGTCCGAGTTATCGAGCACCAGCGTGACCTCGGCGACACCCACCGGCCTGCGCGCTGATGAGCCCGAGAAGATGACATCCTCCATGGCCTGGCCGCGCAGCTGCTTGGCGCTCTGCTCGCCCAGGACCCACAGAATCGAGTCAGAGATGTTCGATTTTCCCGAGCCGTTTGGACCGACGATGACGGTCAGGCCCGGCTCAAACGTCATATGGGCGCGGTCGGCAAACGACTTGAACCCCTTGAGCGTGAGGGACTTGAGATACACGGTTCCTCGCTTAAACAGGCTTCTTGTTGAGAATCACGCCGTTGGTGGTGTAGCCCATGCGGTCAAGTGCATCGAGTGCAGCGGCTCCCTCGGCTTCCTTCTTTGAGGAGCCGGAGCCGCGACCCTGACGAATACCATCGATCAACACCACGGCGGTAAAGGTGGGCGCATGCGCCGGGCCCTCGGAGCCAACGAGCTTATACGCCGGGGGCTCGTGACCGTCGGCTTGCACGCACTCCTGCAAAAACGACTTGGGGTTCGCAGGATGCTCGGCACGCTCGGAAGCCAAATGCGGCTTAAGCGTACGGTGAATGAACTCCGCCGCCGCATCCCAGCCGGCATCCAGGTACAGCGCGCCCACGAGCGACTCATAGACGTTCTCGAGCGCCGAATGCAGGCCGCGCGCACCGGTACCGGTCTCGGAGGCACCAAAGATGATGATGTCGTCAATGCCCAGCTCGTGAGAAACCTCGGACAGCGTAGCGCCCGAGACAAGCGACACCTTCAGGCGCGTGAGCTTGCCCTCGTCAAACTCCGGATAGGACTCAAACAGGGAGCGTGCGACCACAGCACCCAAAATGGAATCGCCCAAGAACTCAAGGCGCTCATAGCTGGCAGAAACCGGCTGGCCCTCGACTGCCGAGGGATGCGTAAGGGCCGCGCGCAGCAGCACCTTATTGTTGAACTCGTGGCCCAGGATTTCCTGGGCACGCGTAAGTCGTTCGGATAAAGCCAAGACCTAGGCCTCCCTGGCGTTTTCGATCGCGTCGACGGCGTCGGCGACAGAGTTGAGCGAGAGCAGAGTCTCGTCATCGATCTCGAGGTTGAACTCGTCCTCGATAGCCGTAACCAGCTGCAGGCGCTCGAGCGAGTTGGCATCGAGGTCGTCAAAGGTGGTCTCCTCGCTAATTTCGGCAACATCGACGCCCAGAACGTCAGCAGCGACCTCGGCGATCTTGTCGAAGATTTCGGAGCGGTCCATAGCGCTTCCTCTCATAGTGCATGAATACCAAAAGAATGGTACCGCCCGGGCGGTACCAAGACACGGTTCTGATTCTACCCCACGACGTGCGCCGCGAAGCACATAACAGCGCTCTAACTCGCTCTTATAAAACGATACCGTCCATAGAGTTGGCGACATTCTCGACCAGCCCGGCGCGAACGGCTTCGGCCGCCGCGAGCGTACCGTTTTTAACAGCCTCGACCGAGGTAGCGCCATGGCCGATCAGGACCACGCCGCGCAGGCCCAAAAGAATCGCGCCGCCCTTGGCGTCGCCAGAGAGCTTGGCCTTTATCTCGCGCATCTGCTTTTTAATGAGCAGTGCGGCGATCTTGGTGCCGAGCGAGGCCATAAAGGCGCCCTTGAGCTCCTGCAGCAAAAACTTGGCAGCGCCCTCGGTAGCTTTGAGAGCGATATTGCCCGACATACCATCGGCAACGACGACATCGAAGTTGCCTGAGGTGAGGTCAGTGCCCTCGCAGTTACCAACAAAGCCGGGAACGGCGGCTTTCATGGCCGGGAAGCAGGCCTTGGTAAAGTTGGAGCCCTTCTCGTCCTCGGTGCCGTTGGCAAGCAGGCCCACGCGGGGATGCTCGATGCCCAGGACGACGCGAGCATAGGCGCTACCCATCTGAGCAAAACGCACCATGTCATCGACCTCGACATCGGGGTTGGCGCCCATATCGCACAGCACCGTCAGACCGCCGGCGCGATTGGGCAGCGCATTGGTCAGACAGGGGCGCACCGGCTGCTTCTTGCCTTCGGCCTGATACCTAAACGGCGTCACGTAGGCGGTGGCAGCGGCGGTCATGGCACCGGTCGAGCCGGCGGAGAAGAACGCATCCGCGTTGCCCTTCTTAATGGCGCGGCAAGAAAGCACGATCGACGACTTACGCTTGGTCATCACGGCGCGAATGGGATCGTCATCCATGGCGATAACGTCAGGTGCTTCAAGGGCCTCAACACGTGCATGGGAAGCGGCAAAGGGATTGACGATTTCGGCGGGGCCAGCTGCCAAGACCTCGATATCGGGATCGGCGGCAAGTGCAGCCTCGATACCATCGAGAACAACCTGAGGTTTCTCGTCTCCGCCCACAACGTCTACACAAACGCGAACGTTACTCATATACATGCTCCTTATACAAAAATGGCCGACTCATTGAGCCGGCCATTGTGGTTCCATTTGGAACGGCATCGCATCCAGAGTATACCGTTACTCGGTAACGATAACCTCGCGGTCCTTGTAGAAACCGCAGCTGGGGCACACGTGGTGCGGAAGCTTGACAGCGCCGCAACGGGGGCACGTGGACTGAGCCGCAGCCGAGATCTTCATGTTGGCGGAACGGCGGGTGTGAGTGCGGATACGACCCTGCTTTTGTTTAGGTACGGGCATAGTGACCTTCCTTATGAACTATCCAGTGTGGCGATTACGCGCAAGTAGCGATACTACCACAGTTTTACTCATCAAGCTTGAGATTCTTCAATGCTGCAAATGGATTTTCCGTGGCAGCGGCCCATTCTGCCTCTGCCTGGGCGGCGCAATCGCATTGCTCGACGTTGAGATTGCAACCGCATGTGGGGCACAGACCGCGGCAATCGGGCTTGCAGAGCACCACAAACGGCGTGTCCATGACGACCGCGTCGTTGATGGGCTCACCCAGATCGACGATGCGGTCCTCACACAGGAGCTCGTAGCCGTCCTCGTAGGCCTCGGGATCCTCGGGCTCCTCAAAGAGGTAGAACTCCTCGATCTCGCCGGCGATATCAAACGAGGCGGGCTCCAGGCAACGGTCGCACTCGCCGGTGGCGTGCGCGCGGACCATGCCCGTGAGCAAGACACCGGTACCGGCATTGGTAAAGACAACGTCGTAGTCGATGCCGTCCTGAAGCTGGTACTCCTTCTCGCCCACCGTGTAGGTGGCGACATCGACCTTGCCGGTCAGCGGATACGAATCTCCAGGAAACTCGAGCTGCTCGGAAAGATCGACGGTAACGCTCGGGAACTCAGCCATTACCACTGACCATTCTGTTGGGCGGCACCCTCGTTGAGCTGCTGACGGCAACGGGTAACGGTGCCAGTCAGGCTCTTGAGGTTCTCCTCGAGGTGCGTAAAGACCTGCTCGGCGTAATCCTCGGCGGCATAGCGCGTCTCGCGCTCATACTGCTGGGCACGATCGCGAATGTCGTCGGCCTGCTGCTGAGCTAAGCGGACAATCTCCTGCTCACCGGCAATGGTGAGGGCCTGCTGCTGAGCATCGGCGATGATGGAATCGGCCTGAGCGGCGGCGGAAGCCATAAGCTCCTCGCGCTCCTTGAGGATACGGCGGGACTTCTGCCATTCCTCGGGATAGCTCATGCGGATCTCGTCGAGGATGTTAAAGAAGACGTCGGCGTCGATAACCTTCATCTGGGCGTTCTTGCCGAACGGCGTCTTAGCCTCTTCGATGAGCCCCTCGAGCTCGTCGACAAGACTCACGATCCTGTCGCCAGGAAAATTCTCGCCCGGCATCCGGTCTCCTTTCATAGGTAACATATCATCGTGTTAGTTTACCACATGCCACCAGGCATTAAAAAACGTCACGAAAAGCGATGTTTGAGCGCCTTGACCACATTGGGCGGAACAAAATTAGAGACGTCACTACCGAGCGAGGCAATCTGGCGAACCACCGAACTCGAGATATAGCCGTACTGCGGCGCACTCATGACAAAGATGGACTCCAGCTCGCTATCCAAGCGATAATTGAGGTCGGCCTGCTGCAGCTCATACTCAAAGTCGGTCATGGCGCGCAGGCCCTTGACCACGGCTCCTGCTCCCTGTTCGCGGGCAAAATCGACCAAGAGGCCGGTGAAGGGTAGCACCTCAACGCCGTCAATATCACCGAGCGCCTCACGTGCCAGCGCCACGCGCTCATCGAGCATAAAGGTGGTGCCCACGCCGTTTTTTCCCTGCGACTCGGCAACGGCCACGATCACGCTGGGGAAAATGCGGCGGGCACGGCGAATCACGTCGATGTGGCCAAACGTGATGGGATCGAAGGTGCCCGGGACGATTACGCGGTTAATGGTGTCACTCATCGGAATCCTCCGCGGGTACGTCGCTATCGTTGTCATCATCCTCGCCGTTACCAACCCAACGAAGCAGGTCGACCGAGGTTATTCCGTAGCGCTTCTCGCGCACGGTCTCAAAACCTGCCGGATGCGCACCCGCATCGGCGGCAGCGTGCTCAAACAGCGCATAGGCACCCTGCGCCAGCAAGTCCTGCTGGGCCAAGTTCTGCAGCAGTTCCTCGACCGGCTCGGCGCCATAAGCATAGGGCGGATCGAGCAGGACCAGGTCAAAGGGACCGCCCGGCACGCGGCCGCGCGAAGCGCTTGCCAGCACGTCGCCGCCCACCACACGCCAACGCGCACGGTCGCGGCACAGTGACTCGATATTCTTGGTAATCAGACGAGCAGCGTTGCGGTCGATCTCGAACGTGGTGAGCGAGCGGGCACCACGCGAGAGCATCTCAATGCCCAAGGCACCGGAGCCGCCAAAGGCATCCAGCACGCGGACCTCGTCCAGATCGAAGTCGAATGCCGACATGACCATAGATGCGCACGCCTCGCGCACGCGATCGGTCGTGGGGCGGGTGACATCGCGACCACGGGGCTCCTCGATCTTACGACCGCGCCATTCGCCGCCGATGATTCTCATCCTCCGCTGACCTCCTTAAAGATGTGTCGATACCGCATGGCGACCGCATCGCGCAAGGGGCGCGTCGCCACGGAGTCAAGGTTGCAAGCATACCGCAAGAGCTCGACCGCGTCCAAATGGGCCCACTCGATCAATTCCTCGTCGGCATCGAGGTCAACAAAGTGCAAGGTCACGCCGCCATGCTGACGGTAGCCAAGAATCTCGCCCTCGTGGCGCAGACGCAGGTCCATCTGGGCGAGCGTAAAGCCGTCCGAGGTCTTCTCGAGCGACTGGAGGCGTTCCTGTGCCGCCGACGCGCCGCCGTTGCCCTTGGAGTGCGTCATGACCAGGCACGTACCCGACACGCTGCCGCGGCCTACGCGCCCACGCAGCTGGTGCAGGGCAGCCAAACCAAAGCGCTCGCCGTTCTCGATGACCATGACGGTGGCGTTAGGCACGTCGACGCCCACCTCGACCACCGTAGTCGAGACGAGCACGTCAATCTCGCCACGCTTAAAGGCATCAATAACCTGGTCCTTCTCCCCCGCTGGCATACGGCCGTGAAGGCGCTCGATGGCAAGGCCCGGCAACGCCAGACGCAGGCGATCGAGCTCGGTCGCCGTATCGTGCAGCGGCACGGGAACCGTCACGCGGCCCTCATCGTCGCGGGCAATACCGGGCACGTCTTCCAGCTCATCGGCCGAGTCACTCGGCTCCACGAGCGGGCAAATCACGTAGGCCTGCTGACCCTTTTCATGCGCCTCACGGATGGCGCCATAGGCCAGGTCGCGACTCGACTCGGTGAGGACGCGCGTCGTCACGCCGGCACCCGGAATTGGACGATGGCGGATGATGCTCGTATCCAGGTCGCCATAGACCGAGAGCGCCAACGTGCGCGGGATAGGCGTGGCCGTCATAACGAGCAGGTCCGCACCGGGGCCCTTCGCGCGTAGGGCGTTGCGTTGGCCGACGCCAAACCGGTGCTGCTCGTCGATGACGACAAGCGACAGATGCTTGAACGCAACGTTATCCGAAAGCACCGCATGGGTGCCAAAGAGCACGTCAAGCTCGCCCGATTCCAGCTGCGCATGGATGCGCTCGCGCTCTGCGGCCGGCGTGGCACCCGTCAGAAGTGCCCAGGACATGCCGGCCTGCGAGAGCAGAGGGCCGGTCTTATCGGCATATTGGCGCGCCAGCACGCCCGTGGGCGCCATAACGCAGGCCTGCGTACCGCCATCGGCAGCCACAGCCAGCGCGCAGGCGGCAACGGCGGTCTTACCGGTACCGACATCGCCCAGCAGCAGGCGGTTCATCACGCGCCCGCCATCGCACATATCGCGCAGGATATCCTGGAACGCGGCCTCCTGCTCGTTGCTCAGCGAAAACGGCAGGGCCTGCTTGAGCGCGACCAGGTGCTCGCCCGCGGTGTGGGCATAGGGCACCACATCGACCAGGCCGCCGTCGTTGCGCAGACGCAGCGCCAGCTGCAGGTAGAGACACTCCTCGTAGGCAAGACGCCGGCGTGCGATGTCGCGCTCAGCCATGCTCGAGGGAAAGTGGATCGATCGAAGCGCACGAGCATTGCTCATCAGGCGACGCTTAACGCGTAAGCGCGCCGGAATGGGATCAAAGGGATTGCCGACGACCTCGAGCGCGCCGCTTACGATGCGGCGCATCCACGCCTGGCTCACGCCATCACTGACGTAATGGACCGGCAGGATAGTGCCTGCGGCACGCCCTTCCTCGAGCTTTTCAAAGTGCGGCGAGGCCATCTGCTTAAAACCGTAGGCAAACTCGACCTTGCCCATCACGGCCAGGCGGTCGCCCTGCTTAAGCTGCTGGGCAATCCAGGGCTGGCGGAAAAAGGCGACCTGTAGCACGCCCGTCTCGTCAACGAGTGAGACCTCGGTCACCTGCATGCGCGGACGCGGCTGCTTTTGGACGATGCGGTCGACCGTGGCGATGATAGTGCACACGGTACCGATGGGCGCCATCTCGATGGACCACGAACGAGTAAAGTCGAGGTAACGATGAGGGATATGGAGAAGGAGGTCCCCCACCGTCCGAATTCCCAGACGGCGAAGGGCCTCCTCACGTTTACCTGAAACATATTTGAGTCGCGCGATATCTTCGTCGAGCGCATTGCTCTGGGCAAAGCGCTCCGAGACGCGCGGCACGGAGCACAGCTCGGACATGGGCAGAGCCTACTCGATCGAGAAGATCACGGGATAGAGCGGCTGCTCGCCACGATGGGCGTCGATCTCCAAATCGGGCTGAGCCTCCTCAATGGCGTCTACGATCTCCTGGAAGGCCTCATCGGACAGTTCCTCGCCGGCCAGAATCGTCAGCGCGTCGCCCTCCTCTTCCTCCTGCATACGGTTGATGCAATCGAGCGTGACCTGCTTCACGTCGGAGCCGACCACGTCGATGGAGCCGGCGATGATACCCATGACGTCACCGGAGTGAATCGGCGAGCCGTCGGAGGCGCTGGAATCGCGCACGGCACGGGTGACCTCGCCATCGCGAACCTCGCTGATGGCGTCGACCATAGCGGCGACGGCATCCTCGAGCTCGGAATCGGGCAGGACCGCGAACAGCGCGGAGAAGGCCTGCGGGACGGTCTTGGTGGGAACGACGGCTACCTTCTTGTCGGTGCAGGCTGAGGCAGCGACCTCGGCAGCCATGCGGATGTTGCCGTTGTTGGGCAGGATGATGACCGAGGTCGCGTTGACCTGGTCAACGGCGCCCAGCAAGTCTGCAGTCGAGGGGTTCATGGTCTGACCACCCGACACGATCACGTCGACGCCGAGGGACTTGAGGATGTCTGCCTCGCCGGAACCGGCGGCAACGGCGACAAAGCCCAGCGCCTTGGCGGGCTCGGCGGCCTTTTCCTGGTCCTCGTGGATCTTGGCGGTACGGTCGTGGGCCTCCATCTCCATGTTGTGGATAAAGACCTCGTAAATCTGACCAAGCTGCAGCATATGCTCGAGCACCAGGTTGGGGGTGTTGGAGTGCACGTGAATCTTGTAATCGGGGTAAGCACCCACGAGCAGCTCGCAGTCGCCCATGGAACCCAGGAACTTGAGGCACTCGTCCTCGTCAAAGGGAGCGTCGGCCTTAAAGAGGAACTCGTTGCAGTAGCGGAATTCCGAGCCCTCCCAGTCGTCGTTGGCCTCGATCTCAACACGACCAAGGGCCGCGTCGCGGGCAGAGCCAGCGGAGTCAAACGTGGCGGAGAAATCCTCGACAACGGTGCTGCGGCCAAGAGCGGCGGCAACAAAGTTCTCAAGGAAAATAGCAAAGCCAAAGGCGCCGGAGTCGACCACGCCGTTCTCCTTCAGAACGGGCAGCAGGTCGGGCGTGCGGGCGACGGACTGGTAGGCCTCGACGACGATGGCGTCGAGCGCGTCCTCGGCCGAGAACTTCTTCTTTTCGCACTCGTCGGCCTTGGTCGAGACATCGCGCAACACCGTGAGGATCGTACCCTCGATGGGCTTACGGACGGCCTGGAAGGCAACCTTGACGGCACGACGGAAGGCGAAGGCGATGTTGGCGGACGTAATGGGCTCGTCGGCGGAGACAAGGCCCTCGGCCACGCCGCGCAAGATCTGCGAGGTGATGACGCCGGAGTTGCCGCGGGCGCCCATCAGGGAGCCGTGGGTGATGGCGCCGGCGATGGCCTCCATGTCGGCGTCGGCGGGAAGGGCAGAAAGCTCCTTGGTCACCGAGGCGAGCGTGAGCGACATGTTGGTGCCGGTGTCACCGTCGGGCACGGGAAAGACGTTGAGCTTGTTGATCTCCTCGGCCTTGTCGGAAACGGCAGCCGCAGCGATCGGAAAACAGGTGCGAATGGTCTTTGCAATCATGGGTATTTAAATCTCCGTTTTCGGATGCTAGTTCAGACGGCTCTTGAGCGCGTCGATATGGATGCCGATCTTAAGGCTGGCGGGATCGATCTGGGCGATCTCCTGCAGGGTGAAGGCAACGGAGCTCGAAAGATTGTGGCAGACGGATTTCATGTTGACGCCGTTCTCGAGCACGACGTGAAGATCGACCGTAAGGCCGTTCTCGTCGGCGGAGACAAGCACGCCCTTGCGGAGGCGCTGACCGGCAAGCAGGCGCACGCTCTCGGCGCCTTGGAGCTGCTCAGCCATACCGACGACGCCATAGCACGTCATCGCGGCATAACCGGCAATATCGGCAATAACGTCGTTCGAGACGCTCAGGCTGCCGTTAATGGTCTCAGACACAAGAATCTCCTTATCTGGTGCTCGCGGCACCATGTCGTGGGAGCAATCATTGCAATATTCTACAACGACCGCGCCATGTTGAGGTGGTGGGTCGCGGGATTACATCCTCGACACGAAATGTTGATATGGCAACGTTCGAGTCAAGTGGTCGCGGCATGAAAAAACCCGCCGCATAAGCGACGGGTTTTACAACCTGGCTCCCCGGGTAGGACTCGAACCTACAACAGCGCGGTTAACAGCCGCGTGCTCTACCATTGAGCTACCGAGGAATTTAAAAGCCCAGCGGAATGGGCTGAGAAATTCTGGCTCCCCGGGTAGGACTCGAACCTACAACAGCGCGGTTAACAGCCGCGTGCTCTACCATTGAGCTACCGAGGAATAGGTGCATGCTCTCAAGCAACGAAGTTTATTATACGGACGAATCAGCTTAGGGCAAGAACTTTTTTGAGATTTTTTCCGACCTAGTCATTGAGGACGTCCCCAATGACTACATGAAAGCGCCCCCAGGCGGATGTGCTTGAGGGCGCTTCTTGCTTGACTAGCTTTCGATATAGTCCTTCAGCTTGCTCGAACGGCTGGGGTGGCGGAGCTTGGCCAAGGTCTTGGACTCGATCTGGCGGATACGCTCGCGCGTGACGCCAAACTCGCGGCCGACTTCCTCGAGCGTACGGGGATGTCCGTCGACAAGGCCAAAGCGCAGCTCGATAACCTTGCGCTCACGATCGGCAAGCGAGTCGAGCACCTGGGTGAGCTGCTCCTGCAGCATGGAGAAGCTGGCGGCATCGGGCGGAACGATTGCCTGGGAGTCCTCGATGAAGTCGCCCAGCTGGGAATCCTCTTCCTCGCCGATCGGGGTCTCGAGCGACACGGGCTCCTGCGAGATCTTCTGGATCTCGCGGACGCGGTCGGCGCTCATGTCCATCTCGGCACCGATCTCCTCGGGGGTCGGGTCGCGACCCAGGTCCTGGAGAAGCTGGCGCTGCACGCGGACGAGCTTGTTGATGGTCTCGACCATATGCACGGGAATACGGATGGTACGGGCCTGGTCGGCGATAGCGCGCGTAATGGCCTGACGGATCCACCACGTGGCGTACGTGGAGAACTTGAAGCCCTTCTGGTAGTCGAACTTCTCGACGGCGCGAATCAGACCGAGGTTGCCCTCCTGGATCAGATCCAGGAACAGCATGCCGCGGCCGACATAGCGCTTGGCGATGGAGACAACCAGACGCAGGTTTGCGCTGATGAGTGCCTGCTTGGCTTCGAGGCCAACGTTCTCAATGCGCGTAAGACGACGCATCTCGGCACGCGTGAGCTCGAGCTCGCCGGCATCGGCAGCCTCGAGCTTCTCGGTGGCCTCGAGACCGGCCTCGATCTTCATGGCCAGATCGACCTCTTCGGAGGCGGTCAGCAGGTCGACCTTGCCGATCTCCTTGAGGTACATACGAACAGGATCGCCAGTCAGCATCACCGTGGAGGCATCGATGCCACGCACGCGGGAGCGTGAACGGGACGTGCGCACGGTGCGCTTCTTCTTGCTCTTGGAAGAACCCATCTCGGCGTCGGCCTGACGGGCCATCTTGAGCTCGTGATCGTCGAGCGAGCCGGAATCGTGCTCGTCGTCGTCATCGAAATCGTCGGTATCGGTATCGTTATCGTCATCGTCGACGTCCATGGGGGCGTCGTCGTTACCGCTCGCGGAGATAATCTGGATGCCGCTGTTGCGCAGCGCGGAATACACCGCGGTGAGCTGCTCGTCAGAAACATCGATATCCTTCAGGGCGACCTGAATCTCGTCCTCGGTTACCGAAGTCCTGTTTGAGCCGTTACCCATGAGCTTTGCAACGTAGGATTCCAGCCCAGTACCCGTGCTCTCAGTCTTTTTTGGCACAGATTCTCCCTTCATAGTCCACAGGACTCAATACTTTAGCACACACATTGACATCTATACCCAAAAAGAGGACTGGATATAGGCGAGAATACGCTGCTTGACCACAACATCTAGGCCTGTTCGGTGCCCGCGGCCTCCAGACCGATCAAACGGAACGGGTCCGCCACGCCGCCGATAGACTTTTGCAGCTCGCGTTGACGCTGCGAATCCTGCGCGGCCTGCACGGTCAGCGCGCGACGGGCCTCATCATCGAGCGAACGGTCCTGGCGCAGCTTGGCCTGTGCGGCACGCATGCGGCGCTTGATGGTGTAGAGCTCGAGGGTGTCGAGCATAAACACGATGTTCGTCTCGGTGGGATGCTTGCTCGTCGCCGAGATGCGCCCGGCACTCACAAGCGTTGCCGCCTCGGGACACACCGAGCGCGCCGCATCCATGCAGGCTGCAGGATCGGTTCCCGGCGGCGTTGCCAGAACGGCCCATGCGATGGACTCGTGACGTGGGTCAACCCACTCGATAGAGCAGATGCGGTCGGCATACGTGCGGAACAGGTCGGGGTAGCTCGTGAGCATCGTCAACAGCTCGCGCTCCCCTGCCAAGGACTTGCGCTCAAGATCAGTAAGAACCATCGGCGCCGCCGCAGCCGGAGCGCCCGAACCATCAGTCACAGGCACAGCACCCATATCATCAGGCACATCGATCGGCGGCAGATCGTCGACGAGCTCCACGGGCGCGGCGCCGTAGGCATCGAGCGGGACATGGTCGTACGGCTCCTCCTCGACCGGCGCGGACACCGGCGGCGTCGCGCCCGATGCCCAAGCACCGCGAGATGCCCCCTGCGAACCAGACGTCCGACCGCCCGCGCTACCAGAGCGCTCGGCTTGCGCCCGCTGGCGTTCATAGTTCTGCTCACGACGTCGTTCCGCATCTTCGCGCTTGGCGACATCGCGAAACACGCGACCCGAACTCGCGCGAACCGTCTCCAGATCCAAGCCCAGCAGATCGGCAATCTGGATAAAGTATGTGTCGATCATATAGCTATCGCGCAGCGGATAGATAAGCGTCAGCGCATCTTCCAGCGCCTTGGCACGACCGCCCGGCGTGGTGATGTCACTCGACTCCTGCAGCGAACGGTAGACAAAGTCCATGAGCGGCTCGGCAGCGTCGATGCGCGCCTGAAGCTCCTGTCCACCATGCGCCGTGATGAACTCCATGGGGTCGTTGCCGTCGGGCAGCACCACGCAGCGCAGGTCCATAGAATCCTGCTCGATAAACTGAATCGCACGGCGAGCGGCCTTTTGACCGGCGGCATCGCCGTCAAACATATACACGATGCGCTTAGCAAAGCGGGTGAGCGTCTTGACGTGATGCTCCGTGAGCGCGGTGCCCAGCGTGGCGACAACGTTTTTAATCCCCGCCTCCCAACAGGCGATGCAGTCGGTATAGCCCTCCACCACGATGGCGGTATCCTGCGCGACGATAAACTCCTTGGCCCAATTAAAGCCGTAGAGGTTTCGCTTTTTATGAAACACGCTCGTCTCGGCGGTATTGAGGTACTTGGGTTGGCCGTCACCCATGATGCGACCACCAAAGGCAATGTTGTGACCCTGCTCGTCAAAGATGGGGAACATCACGCGGTCGTAGAAGCGGTCGGCAAGCTGCCCGCGCCCGCGGCTCACGGCAACGTTGGCATCGATCATCTCCTGCGGGGTAAAACCCGCCTGGGACAGGTGCGACACCAGCGCGTTGCGGCCAGGCGCAAAGCCCAGGCAGTAGCGGCGGCAGACGTCGCCACCCATGCCGCGGCTGGCAAAGTACTCGCGCGGACGGCCGTCCTTACCGCGCATAAGCATGGTGTGGTAGAACTGGGCGGCCTCGGCGCACAGATCGTAGATGCGGGCACGCTTGGTACCGCGCTCGCGGCGATCTCCGGTGTCATGCAGCTCAATACCCGCGCGATCGGCCAAATATCGGATTGACTCGGGAAAGCTCAGGTTCTCGCGCTTCATGATATAGGTGAAGACATCGCCGCCTTCGCCGCAGCCAAAGCAATGCCACACCTGCGTGGCAGGGATTATGTGGAAGGACGGCGTCTTTTCGCCATGAAAGGGGCAGCAGCCCCAAAACTCATGGCCGCGGGGCTTGAGCTCAACCGTTTCCTGCACGATGGCAACTAGGTCGGACGCAGCGCGGACCTGGTCTTTTTCCTCATCGCTAATCACGGACGCTCACCCCCTGCTCGCCCAAGTTGTGACGAATATCTTCGATATTACCCTCGACGGTCGCGATCAACTCATCCAGCGAATCGAACACGCGCGACGGACGCAGCCAGCGCGTAAACGCCAGCGAAACGGAAGCGCCATACAGGTCGCCCGTATAACCAATTAAATTGGCCTCGAGATGCGCAGATGCCGCATCGTCAGCATACGTCGGCGGCAGTCCGACGTTAACGGCAGCGGGCCACACGATGTCGTTGACCAGCACCAGGCCCTCATACACGCCATCGGCAGGCACCTGAATGCCGTCGGGAACATGTAGGTTTGCCGTGGGAAAGCCCATGCCAGAACCCTCGTGACGGCCGCGAATAACACCGCCGCGCACCATATACGGGCGGCCGAGTAACTCAGCAGCAAGCTCCACATGGCCCTGTCCCAGCTCATGACGAATGCGGGTGGCGCAAATGGCCTCACCGCCCTCGCAAAGCAAGTCGTGCCCGTATACGTCAACGCCGCGCTCGGCACCCCAGGCGCGCATCTCGGCAACACCAGAAGCACCGCCACGACCCAGCCTAAAGTCGCTGCCAACGCGAATCGATCGAATGTCGACCAGACGCGACACCAGCGAGAGAAAATCAACATGGTCAAGCGCCGCAACCTCAGGCGTAAAGGGAACGGCCACCACCGCATCGACCCCGGTTTGAGCCAGGGCATGCAGACGGTCGGCCGTCGTCATCAATTTTTGAGCGGGCGAAGGGCTCACCACGACGTCAGGGTCGGGATCGAAGGTAACCACGACCGCCTTACAGCCATGGGCACGGGCGTCACGGACAAGCGCCGCAATGAGCTCCTGGTGTCCACGGTGCACGCCATCGAACACGCCAATGGCGATCGAGGCAGCACCCAGGTGCTCACACTTATCAAACGCATCGGCAGTGACGATGCGAGCCTCGTCCGACTCGCCCGCGAAAAAAATACGCGCGAGCTCGTGAGCGGACAACATCATCGAACACCGCCGATGGCCTGCGGAAAGACATGCTCCATGACAAAGCGGCCACCCTCGATGCGGGCGAGAGCCTTAAGTCCCCCATCGAGCACCAATGCAAACGGCGCCTTCGAGACATCGAAGCGCGCAAGCGCACGCTCAACGGGAATGCGTCGGCCGCAGAGCAGGTCGTCGGCAAGATTGCCCGGCAAGTCAACACGCGTGGCGCCCAGGGCCGCAATGGGATCCAGGGCAAAGCTAGCCGCGGAATCGGGAGAAAGCTCCTCGACCGCATGACAAGCGCCAATGGAAACAACACCGGAGGCCGTGCGGCGCAGCGCGGAAATGTGCGCGGCGCTCTCGCAGGCGCGGCCCAAGTCGCGAGCGAGCGCACGGATATAGGTACCCTTGCTCACTGAGAACGCCACGGTCCACACACACGTATCACCTTCGCCTCCCACGGCGATCAGGTCGGCGGCATAGACCTCGACGGGGCGCGGAGGTAGGTCCACCGCATTGCCCTCGCGAGCAGACTTGTAGGCGCGAACGCCATTGACCGAGATGGCCGAAAACGCCGGCGGCACCTGCATCTGCGGACCCAGCATGGCGGCCAAGCGCTCACGGGCATAGGCAGGATCGCGGAGCTCGTTGGCAACAGCCACGGTGCGGACGGCCTCGCCCTCCGCATCATCGGTATTGGTCTCGGCGCCAAACGAAATGTCGGCGACGTAGCTTTTGGTATCGAGTGTGAGCATACCCAGCAGACGGGTGGCCTGACCCACGCCCACCACCATGACACCCGATGCCATGGGGTCGAGCGTGCCGGCATGGCCGACGCGACGCTCATGGAGGGCGCGCCGACATTGCGAGACCACATCGTGGGACGTGCAGCCCACCGGCTTATCGACGGCGAGCAGCATATTCAGTTGAGAAGGCGTACGACGAGCCATGTACCATCCAAAAAGTTAAAGCTCGACGGTCACCGAAGCGGGATCCTCCCCTACCAGTTCGGCCAGCATGGGAAGTGCCACGGTGAGCGTCTCGAGAATCGTTCCGTTGTTGGAGAAACCGGCGGCAGCGGGATGTCCGCCTCCGCCAAAGGCAGCAGCGATCTCGGACACGTTGAGGTCGCCCTTGGAGCGCAGGTTGCCGCGCACCTTGGTATCGCCCTCAATGCCCTTCAGGAACAGGCAGACTTCGACGCCCATCACCGAGCGAACCACATCGACCAGGCCGTCGCACTCATCCGAGGTGACACCGCAAGCCTCAAGGTCACTCTGGTACGCGTAACTATACGCGACGCGCCCGTGGGCCACCGTCTTGATGCGGCCCATAACGATGGACTTGAGGTGCAAAAACTCAACGCGCATGCTCTGGTAGACCTCGAGTGCCACACGCGCCGGATCGGCACCGTGGGCAACCAGACGCGAGGCTGCATGGAACGCGGCGGCATCGGCGTTTTGGTACTGAAAACGGCCGGTATCGGTAACCAAGCCACACAGCAGGCAGGTCGCAACGCCATCACGTGCGACAATGCCGCAATTGTCCAAGAAGCGGTCGATGATCATGGCGCAGGCTGCAGCTTCGACGCACCTCAGGCTGAGCTCGGCAAACTCCTCGCGCGCCGGATGGTGATCGAAGCACACCACATGCTTGGAGCGACGAAGCACCTCGGCGGAATTATTGAGACGCTCGACGACCGGTACGTCCACCGATATGAACAGGTCCGGATTGCCGGTATACACAGATGCCGGTACCAGGCGATCGGAGCCTTCCATAAAGCGGTAGATGCGCGGAACCGGGTCATCGTCTGCCAGCAGCAGGGCAATGTCCTTGTTAGGGAAAAACTTCATAAGCGAGAGGCCCAGACCCAACACGGAGCCCAGGGCGTCGCCATCGGGAGAAGTGTGTCCCGAAATCGCAATGGAGGACGCACCCTCGATGAGCTCAAGGATGCGTCGCTGAATATCTGCAGACTCGCACGAGGCGAGGTCGGCGGAATTAGTCATCTAAAGCCGCCTCCTGGGCGGCATCCGCTATCGGATAGCCGTCCTCGTCCTTTTCGATCGCAAGCGTGGCGGGAACGTTTTCCAGCGCACGCGTGATGCGCTCGGCCTCATCGGTCGAGCGATCGATGCGAAAATCGAGCTCGGGCGTAACACGCCAATCGAGCGAGCGAGCCAACAGGCTCCGAATACGGCCCTTAGCGCTTGCGAGCGCCTCCATGACCTCGTCGTAGCGGCTCGCATCGCACGACACGAACACACGCGCGAACGAACGGTCCACCGCGACCTCGACCGCGGTCAAAGTAACCAGGTCGAGACGCGGATCGGAAACCTCAAAGAGCAGGATATAACCGAGCTTCTCGCGAAGCTGCTCGCCCAGACGGCGGGTTGCCTGCGTTTGCTTCATAGCGCTACCCCCTACTCGGTACGGGCAACCTGGTCGATACGGTAACCCTCGATCTGGTCGCCGGGCTTGATGTCCTGGAAGTTCTCCAGGCCAATGCCGCCCTCGGAACCGCTCTTGAGGCTCTTGGCCTCGTCCTTGTAGTGACGCATCGAGGCGATCTTGCCGTTGAAGACCACGATGCCGTCGCGCACCAGACGCACGGAATCGGTCGCGGCGATCTCGCCCTCTTCGACGCGGACACCGGCGGCGATACCGACTTTAGGCACCTTGAAGGTGTCCAGGACGGTCGCGGTACCCGTGGAGACCTCGACCTCGGTGGGCTTGAGCATGCCGATACGGGCAGCGTCGAGCTCCTCGAGGCACTTGTAGATGACGTCGTAGCAACGGATCTCGACGCCCTCGCGCTCGGCGGCGGAACGCGCCTTACCGTCGGGGCGGACACCAAAGCCGATGATGATGGCGTTGGAGGCGTCGGCCAGGACGACGTCGGTCTCGTTGATGGCACCAACGGCGGAGTGGATCGTGTTGATGCGAACCTCGGACTGATCCATCTTGTCGAGCGAGTCCTGAAGGGCCTCGATGGAACCCTGGACGTCGGCCTTGATGATCAGGTTGAGCTCCTTGACCTCGGCGTCGGCAATGGTCTCGAAGAGGTTCTCGAGCGTGACGTGCTTGACGCGGCTCTGCTCCTCGATACGGGCCTTGAGTGAACGCTCATCGGCCAGGGCGCGAGCCTCGCGCTCGTCCTCGAAAACGCGGAACTCGTCGCCGGCGTTGGGCACGGACTGCAGGCCCAGGATCTCGACGGCGTCGGAAGGACCGGCCTCGGTGACGGCGTTGCCCTTGGGATCGAGCATGGCGCGGACGCGACCGTAGGTAAGGCCGGCGACCAGCGTATCGCCCACGTGCAGGGTACCGCGGGTCACGAGCACCGTGGCAACCGAACCGCGGCCCTTGTCGAGCTTAGCCTCGAGGACGTTACCGGAGGCAAAAGTGTCGGGGTTGGCCTTGAGCTCGAGCACGTCGGCCTGGAGCAGCACGGTCTCGAGCAGGTCGTCGATACCGATCTTCTGCTTGGCCGAGATGTTGACGAACATGTTCTGTCCACCCCACTCCTCGGGGATGATGCCGTACTCGGTGAGCTCCTGGCGCACGCGGTCGGGGTTGGCACCCGGCTTATCGATCTTGTTGACGGCGACGACGATGGGTACGCCGGCGGCCTTGGCGTGATTGATCGACTCGATGGTCTGGGGCATGACGCCGTCGTCGGCGGCCACGATCAGAATGACGATGTCGGTCACCTTGGCACCACGGGCACGCATGGCCGTAAAGGTGGCGTGGCCAGGGGTATCGATGAAGGTGATCTTGCGGTCGTTGATCATGACCTGCGAAGCGCCGATGGCCTGGGTAATGCCGCCCGCCTCGCCGGCAGCGACGCCGGTGTGACGGATGGCGTCGAGCAGCGACGTCTTACCGTGGTCGACGTGGCCCATGACGGTGACGACCGGTGCGCGCGGCTTAAGGTCGGCGGGATCGTCGTAGAACGAGAAGGTGTTCTCCTCCTCGGGGGTGATGATCTTGATCTGACGACCCAGGTCGTCGGCAACGAGCTCGACGAGGTCGTCGGACATGGACTGCGTCATGGTGAGCGGCGTGCCCAGCAGGAACAGGCGCTTGATGATATCGTTGGCCGGAACGTCGAGCGCCTCGGCGAGCTCCTGGACCGTAACGCCCTGGGAGACCTTGATGGCATCGAGCTCCTCGGGGTTCACGCCCTGGGCCAGCGCCTCCTCTATCTTGCGCTCCTCCTGAGCCTTGGCAGCTTCGCGCTCGCGCTTCTCCTTGCGCTTTTTGCGGCGACCGGTGGACTCGCGAGAGGCCTCCTCGACGGCGGCACGAGCCTCCTCGAGCACCTTCTCGCGGCTGTACTCCTCGGCCTCGCGCGCCATGCGGCTGTAGTGGTCCTCTTCGTTGTTGTGACCGCCCTTGCGCTTCTTGCCCTTGCCCTGCTTGTCGGGGTTGGGGAAGTCCATACCGGCAGCGACGTTGTTGCTGGCATTGGTGCGATGGCTGTGGGGACGGCTCTCGGAGGCGTTGCGCTCGGAGTTGTTGTCGGAGGCGTTGCGATCGTTACGACGGCCACCGCGACGGTCGTTGTTGCCGCCACGACGGTTGCCGCGCTCGGCAGCGCGCTCGGCCTTGGCCTTCTGCTCGGCGTCCTTCTTCTCCTTGAGCACGGTCTCCTGTGCGGCAATCTGGTCAAGCAGCGAACGGAAACGCGAACCGGAGTCGGAAGCGGGAACGGCGCGGCGCTGGGCCTCGCGGGCAGCCTCCTCCTTCTCGCGGGCAAGGCGCTCCTGCTCGGCCTTCTTCTTGGCCTCGGCCTCGGCGCGGGCGGCCTCCTCGGCAGCCTGGGCGGCGGCGAACTGCCGGCGCTCCTCCTCGCGCGCCTTCTCGGCGGCGATGCGCTCGCGCTCTGCCTCGGCAGCACGTGCTGCCTCCTCGGCGGCAGCTGCCTGCTCCTCGGCCTGCTTGGCGGCCTCGACTTCCTGAGCGCGGGCCTCGATCACCGAGGCGAGCTGCTTGCGGACCATGGCGACATAGGCGTCCTCCAAGGTGGAGGAAGCGGACTTAGCGGGAATCTTCATTTCGGCGAGATGACCCATCAGTTCCTTGGAGGTCATGCCGAACTCTTTGGCCAGGGTGGACACACGGACTTTTGCCATATGACTTCACCTACCCTTTCTGGCACCTTGGGTGCCTAGAGACTGAACGAGCGTGGGGTATGCGCTGGGACCTGCCCGGCGCGACCGCGCGCTAGATCAGGTCCTCCGCATCATCGAAGGCGTCGGTGTCGTGGACACCGCAGAAACGGGAGCCGGGACGGGCCTGGTTGCGGCACTGGATGCCGTCCTCGGACACGTACTCGCAGCGACGGACGTCCTCGTCCTCCTCGTCACCGATCAGGTCGGCGGCGGGCTCCTCGTGAACGGGAACGTTCTTGAGGATGTCGGCGGCAAGCGTCTCGGACTTGATGTCGATGTGCCAGCCGGTCAGGCGCGCGGCGAGGCGGGCGTTCTGGCCCTCCTTGCCGATGGCGAGGGACAGTTGGTCGTCGGGGACGATGACGCCGGCGTAGGCCTTCTCCTCGTCAATGAGGACGCGGGTGACCTTAGCGGGCGACAGGGCGTTGGCGACGTAGACGGCAGGATCGGCATCCCACAGGATGACGTCGACGCGCTCGCCACGGAGCTCGCCCACGACAGCGCGAACACGGCTGCCCTTGGGGCCGACGCAGGCGCCCACGGGATCCAGGCGGTCGTCGAGCGAGTGGACGGCAACCTTGGAACGCTGGCCGGGCTCGCGGGCGATCGACTTGATCTGGACGGTGCCCTCATAGATCTCGGGCACCTCCTGCTCAAACAGACGACGCATGAGCTCGGGGTGGGTACGGGAGATGACGATCGGCGGACGGCTGTGCTCGCCACGAACCGGCTGCAGGTTGGAGTTGGGGTCGCGAACGTCGATGATTACGGCCTTGATATGCTGGTTGTGCAGGTAGCGCTCACCCATCGGGCGCTCGTTGCGCTCGTTCTCGTAACGGCGCTGATCGAAGTGCGGCAGCTCGGCCTCGACGCCCTCACGAATCTTGACGATCGTGAAGTCGGGCGTGGACTGCAGCACGGTGCCGCTGATGAGGTCACCGATGCGGCCGGAGAACTCCTCGTAGATCTGCTCGCGGGCGGAGTTGCGCACGATGGCATTGATCTCGGCCTTGGCGTGCTGGGCGGCGATGCGGCTCGTGTTCTTGGGGGTGACGTCGATCTCCTCGAACTCGGTGAAGTTGCCCTCCTCGTCCATGGAATCGTCGATCGGCTCCAGGCGGTAGACGTAGATCTTGCCGGTGGTGCGGTCGATGGTCACCTTGGCGCCCCACTCAAGATGCAGGATCTCGGCATAGCTCTTGGCGAGCGACTGCTCCAGGCGGTCGATCAGGTAGAGCTGGTCGATGTGCTTCTCCTGGCAAAGCTCCATCAGGGCGGACATCATGTCGGATGCTGCCATCTTACTTTCCTTCCTTCGCGGGCTTGAAGTCGTAGGTGGGCTTCAACTTGCACTTTTTAACATCAGAGAAATCGAGGGTGACGGACTCGCCGTCCTCGAGCTCGAGGGTCACGTCGGTCTCGGTCGCAGCCGCAATCTTGCCGGCGTACTTGCGACGGCCCTCGGAGGCGGTGGAGGTGAGCTCACAGTTCTCGCCCACAAAGCGGGCAAAGTCGCGCGGACGGCGCAGCGGGCGCGCCATGCCCGGGCTCGACACCTCAAGCGTATAGCTCGAAGAGATAGGGTCGAGCTCCTCAATCACATCGCCGACCCACTTGGTGTTGGCCGTGACGTCATTGAGCGACAGGCTCTGACCCTCGGCACCCTCGATACGCACGCGCACGCAGGGGGCCTTGGTGGCACCCACGAGCTCAACGTCGACAATGTCGACATCGTGCTGGGGAGCAACGGCCTCGAGCGCGTCGATGATCGCCTGCTCGGTCTTGGTCTTGACCATTGCGGCACCTCCATCCATACAAAAAAGAAGCGGGGCCGAAACCCCACTTCTTTCAATTACAACTTCATTTGCAAGCAAACTATACCAATACCTGCGAAAACGTGCAAGCACAACAGAAACTCGCAGGTCAGCGCGCCCACAGCATCTCCACAAGAATAGAACAATTGACCGCGGGCGCCGCGAGCAGACAAAACAAAACGAGGGGCGATCCAGCCGGATCGTCCCTCGTCTTTTACACGCCGGCTATACGTGCGGCGTTTACTTAACCACTAGGTTGACCAGCTTGCCGGGTACGCAGATGGCCTTGACAACGGTCTTACCCTCGGTCCACTTGGCGACGGCGGCCTCGGCGGCAGCCTGCATCTCCTCGTTGGAGGCGTCGCGGGCGACGTCGATGCGGCCACGGACCTTGCCGAGCACCTGGACGACGATCTGCACCGTGTTCTCGATGGACTCGGCCAAGTCGAACTCGGGCCAGGCGGCGGTGTAGGCATTGCCCTCGCAGCCGAGCGCCTCATGCCACAGCTCGTCGGCCCAGAACGGGCAGATGGGGGCAAGGACGCTCACGATATCCTTAGCCACGCCGTAGCACAGCGCCTTGTCACGGAAAGCGACCTCAGTGGCGTTGAGGTAGGCGCTCGCCGCGTTGACGAGCTCCATGACGGCCGAGATGGCGGTGTTGAACTGGCCGCGATCGAAGTCCTCGGTGCACTTGGCGATGGTGCGGTGACGCTCGCGATAGAGCTTCATCGCAACCTCGTCGAGCGCTGACTTGTCGAAAGCCACGCTGGCGTCGCCGGACTGGACGAGCTGCCAAACGATACGCCAGGCGCGCTTGATGAAGCGGTTGGCGCCCTCAACGGCCTTGGGGTCCCAGTCGAAATCCTTCTCGGGCGGGGCGATAAACAGGATCGCCAGACGCATGGTGTCGGCGCCGTAGGGCTCGATGACCGAGCTCGGGGGCACGACATTGCCCTTGGACTTGGACATGGTGTCGCCGTTCTCGTCCTTGACCATACCCTGGCACAGCAGGTTAGTGAAGGGCTCGTCCACACTCAGCAGGCCCAGGTCGCGAAGCGCCTTGGTAAAGAAGCGGCTGTAGAGCAGGTGCAGAATAGCGTGCTCGATGCCGCCGATGTAGTTATCGACGGGCATCCAACGATCGGCGGCCTCACGGGAGAAGGGCAGCTCGGTGTTGTGCGGGTCGGCATAGCGCAGGTAATACCAGCTGGAGCAGGTGAAGGTGTCCATGGTATCGGTCTCGCGCTTGGCCGGGCGACCACAGACCGGGCAGGTGGTCTCGTAGAACTCCTTGCACTCGGCGAGGGTCTCGCCGGCACCCAGGTCCAGGTTCTCGGGCAGCGTCACCGGCAGCTGGTCCTCGGGCACGGGCACGATGCCGCAGTGCTCGCAGTGGATGGCCGGGATGGGGTTGCCCCAGTAACGCTGACGGCTGATGAGCCAGTCGCGCAGGCGGAACTCGACCTTGCGACGGCCGCAGCCCATGGCCTCGAGGTCGGCCACGATGGCAGCCTCGCCCTCAGAGTGCTTGCCGCCGCGCATGCCGGTGTACTTGCCCGACTGGACGAGCGTGCCCTCGGCAGCGTGGGCGCAATCCCAGTCGACGTTCTCGGCATGGAAGGTGTCGATGGTCTCGCCGCTAGCCTCGACGGCAGCGCGATCCTCATCGTCCAGGATGATCGGCACGATAGGCAGGTCGTACTTGCGGGCGAACTCAAAGTCGCGCTGGTCGCCGCAGGGAACGGCCATGACGGCACCGGTGCCGTAGTCGGCAACGACATAGTCAGCAACCCACACGGGGATCTTCTCGCCGTTGACGGGGTTTACCACGTAGCGGCCCGTAAAGGCGCCGTGCTTCTCGAGGGTACCCTGGGCACGCTCGACGGCGGAGATATGCTTGGAGTCCTCGAGGATCTTGGTCACGGCCTCCTCGTACTCCGTGCCCTCGACGAGCTCGTGCAGACGAGCGTACTCGGGGGCCAGGACAAAGAAGGAGACACCGAAGAGCGTATCGGCACGCGTGGTGAAGACGGTGATCTTGCCCTCGTCGCCCTCGATGGGCTCGCCATCCTTGTCGCACAGGGTAAAGTCGACCTCGGCGCCCTCGGAGCGACCGATCCAGTTGGCCTGCATCTGCTTGACGCGCTCGGGCCAGCCGGGGAGCTTCTCCAGATCGTCGAGTAGCTCTTGGGAGTACTCGGTGATCTTGAAGTACCACTGCTCCAGATCGCGCTTCTCGGGCTCGGTGCCGCAGCGCCAACACTTGCCCTCGGTGACCTGCTCGTTGGCCAGAACGGTCTTGCAGGTGGGGCACCAGTTGACCGGGTTCTTCTTACGGTAGACCAGGCCCTTTTCCCACAACTTCTCAAAGATCCACTGGCCCCAGCGGTAATAATCGGGGCTGCAGGTCTTGACCATGCGATCCAGATCGTAGGAAAAGCCCATACGCTTCATCGTGGCGAGCGCCTGGTCCATGTTCTTGTACGTCCAGGCAGCAGCCTGCGTGTTGTGCTTGATAGCGGCGTTCTCTGCAGGCAGGCCAAAGGCGTCAAAGCCGATGGGGTGCAGCACATCGTAGCCGCGCATGCGGGCCTGACGGGCCATGGCATCGCCGATGGTATAGTTGCGCGCGTGGCCCATGTGCAGGTCGCCCGACGGATACGGGAACATCTCGAGCACGTACTTCTTGGGCTTACTTTCGTCGGTGTCGACGGCAAAGAGGTTGGAGTCCTCCCACGCCTTCATCCACTTGGACTCAATGGCCTGTGCGTCGTAGGCAGGGATCTCGTCCTTATGATCTGTGCAATCGCACATATCAGCTCCTTTGTTAGCTGGGTTGGGGCGGGGCGTTCTCACCTTTACTCGCTGCTGCGGATAGTCCTGCTCGCACGAAGAGCACATTAAGTGCTCTTCGGCTCGTGCGGAACTTGCAGCGAGCAAAGGTGAGAACGCCCCGCCACATCGTTAACTCGACTGATGATAGCAAATCACGAAATACAAGGTGTATGCAACTTGCAACAAACCGAACTATCGAATACTCCAAGTCAACTGGCTTGAGTTTTTATATCTTGAATACGGGAAGCCTTCGAACAAGTCTTTATTGTTGTCATTGGACTTCGACATGTCTTTAAGAATTGACTTGCCTATAGCCTCCCCCAAAGCAATGGGAACAGCATTGCCGATTTGCCTATATATATCGCTAATATCACCTCGGAAAATCCAATCATCCGGAAAGCCCTGAATGGCACGATATTCCTCAATTGAAAGAGGGCGATCTTCTGTGGGGTGGCACAAATCAGTAGCAGGCATTGTCGGGCTTGTGACTAAAGTTGGAGAAGGCCGATCATTCCATATTCTTCTATAAAAACCCGTTTTACCGCCTCCAAGCCGATACGCCTTCCCCATCGCCTCTTCCTGAAGCTCCACAGGCAAATTCTTCCAATACTCACCCTCTTTAAGCAACTTAAAATACTTAAGCCTTTTTTCCGGAAACTGAACGTAATGGTGTTCGTCTTTTAATCCCCGAACGGCATCTGAAAAAGTCATCCAAGGATTAAGTTGCCACTTGGGGTCATTTGAGTTCGTGGGGGTCAGCCAATCACAGATTGAACCGTCTCGTTTAGCAATCAAGACAACTCTCTCCCTAATTTGAGGAGCCCCAAAATTCGCAGCATTATACAAATTGAAGCTCACGCCATAGCCCATTGATTCAAGTTTGTTCAGAACCGTTTTCATAGCGCCGCCGTGTACGGGCTCTCCGCCAGCTTCCAAAGGATATGCCGTAGACAAGAGCCCTCTGACATTTTCAATTACCAAATACTTAGGTCGAAGATGGTCAGCAAGATCGAGATACTTTAGGAATACGTTGCCCCTAACGTCATCGAAGGCGCGACGCGCTCCAGCCGTAGAAAATGCCTGACAAGGAGGCCCGCCAAACATAACATCTATACCCCTTTTGGGGCTAATGCCCGAATAATCAAATACCCGATCGGGAGTAACCTTATTAATGTCTCCTAACAAACCAACATTAGGCCGATTGGACGCAATAGTCATTCGGCACTTCGTGTCATTTTCACAGTAAAGACTGGACGAAATACCGGCCCTCTCCATTCCATAATCCAAGCCAAGCGCCCCAGAAAAAAAAGAAACCGCAGTTAATGCCGAATCAACTACTTCAGTAGCGCGATGGTCTGCGGGAGCGAAGCATAGATTTTTTTTCCTCATAAAGCTGATTATTTCGTTCTCTCTATAGACTCTACGCTTACCAACAAGCGCATAATTGAGATCTCCGTTACGAGATAGTCTTGTAACAGTCTGAGATGTCACCCCAAGACGGCTCGCAACTTCCGCGGAAGACAGTATCGCCTCATTTTCCAAAATGGACTCCAGCAATTAAGTAATTGAACATTTTTTAGTCCATTTTAATTCAAATATACGCTTGTGTATAGGTTTTATCTAGTTGAAAATCAACACAAAGGAGGCACGACCATGGCTAAAAACGCAAAACGTGAAGATGTCAAAAAGAAATTATCGGAATCACTGAATTACTGCAACTCGCATCACATTCCGGCGCAAGAACTCTTTGAATCCATCGCAGACCGAACAATTAACAACGAAACCTGTCACTATGACGCCAATGAAAGAAAAAGGGAAATGAAGTCGCTATTTCCCATTCTTCTCCAAGCCGAAACCTCAGCAATGATTCCCTCGATTCCAATGAAGCCAGATATACTCGAATTAGACTCGAAAGCATTTTTGGAACTTTGGCTAAACAAATGGATTTCAAAATTTCTTTCGGGATGGCAGTCGCTTCCAAGTGATTATGTCGCGAATCCCAAAAAGACGGTTACCGATGAAGCACTGATACATATGGTAATGGACGCAAAACACGCAGGATCAAAAGAGCGCGCTTACGAGTGGGCGGCGCACCACAATTTATTCATGAGTGCTGAAAATATAGGTGGCAACCTATTGGAGGAGTACATATATTCAAAAATTAAGCCATATGGATGGATTTGGTGCAGAGGGAAGATTCTCACGGCAATCGACTTTTGCAACGATGAATGCACTGCCATGTTTCAGGTAAAAAACAAAACGAATACTGAAAATAGTTCAGGAAAGGGTTTCAGGGAATCCTGCGGCGCAAAAGCATGGAATCGAATGAAGGCGGAGCGTCGTAACGGAAAGATTGAAACATATTGGCCAAAGTTGATTGAAATTGTTCGAGAGGGCAGTACGGTAGATAAACCTGTTCCGAATGATCTCGTCACCGAGGCAGACTATTTGGATTTTGTTTCAAACACGGTCAGAAACAATCCTTATCTGATTAGCGAAAGAGAAGGAGACCTATAACAAAATGGGGTCGCAATCCAACAGACACGCGACCCCATTTTCATAAATTATTTAGTAACTAGCGATAACTTACGGACTGCTGGGAGTCTTTCACGACTACGTCGTGGGCGCCGCCTTCGACGATGGAGGTGGAGCTCACCAGGGTCAGACGTGCCTTTTCTTGGAGCTCGGGGATCGAGAGGGCGCCGCAGTTGCACATCGTGGACTTGACCTTGTAGAGCGTGCCGCCCACGCCGTCCTTGAGGGAACCGGCATAGGGAACGTAGGAGTCGACGCCCTCGACGAAGCTGAGCTTCGCGGCGCCGCCCAGGTCGTAGCGCTGCCAGTTGCGGGCACGCGCAGAACCCTCGCCCCAGTACTCCTTCATGTACTGGCCGTTGACGTTGACGCGCTCGGTCGGGCTCTCGTCAAAGCGGGCGAAGTAGCGGCCCAGCATCATAAAGTCGGCGCCCATGGCAAGGGCGAGCGTCATGTGGTAGTCGTAGACGATGCCGCCGTCGGAGCACACGGGCACGTAAACACCGGTCTCCTCGTAGTACTCGTCACGGGCGCGGCAGACGTCGATCAGCGCGGTGGCCTGGCCACGACCGATACCCTTGGTCTCGCGAGTGATGCAGATGGAACCGCCGCCGATACCGACCTTGATGAAGTCGGCACCGCAGTCGGCCAAGAAGCGGAAGCCCTCGGCGTCGACGACGTTACCGGCACCGACCTTGACGTCCTCGCCGTAGTTGGCGCGAATCCACTCGATGGTGCGCTTCTGCCACTCACTGAAGCCCTCGGAGGAGTCGATGCACAGGACATCGGCGCCAGCCTCGATGAGCAGCGGCACGCGCTCGGCATAGTCGCGGGTGTTGATACCGGCGCCGACCATATAGCGCTTGTCGTTATCGAGCAGCTCGTTGGGGTTGGTCTTGTGGCTGTCGTAGTCCTTGCGGAAAACGATGCCCATAAGGTGATCGTTGTCGTCGACGATCGGCAGGGCGTTGAGCTTGTTGTCCCAAATGACGTCGTTGGCAACCTTGAGGCTGATGTTCTTGTCGCCCACGATGAGCTGCTCGCGCGGGGTCATGAACTCGGAGACCTTCTTCTGGTGGTCATCGCGGCTGGGACGATAGTCACGGCTGGTGACAATGCCCAGGAGCTTGCCCTTGGGAGTGCCGTCGTCGGTGACCGGCATGGTGGAGTGGCCGGTCTTCTCCTTGAGCTCGATGACCTGCTCCATGGTCATGTCGGGTGTCAGCGTGGAATCGGACTGAACGAAGCCGGCCTTGTGATCCTTGACGGCCTTGACCATAGCGGCCTCGGACTCGGCGCTCTGGGAACCGTAAATGAAGGACAGGCCACCCTCGGTAGCGAGCGCGACACCCATGTCGACGCCCGAGACGGATTGCATGATGGCGGAAACCATGGGGATGTTCAGGGTGATTGCCGGCTTCTCACCGCGCTTAAAGCGGGTTAGCGGCGTCTTGAGAGAGACGTTGTTGGGGATGCACTGCGAGGACGAGTAGCCAGGGACCAGCAGATACTCCGAAAACGTGTGGGACTCACCGGGAAAGAACGTAGCCATGTTTCTCCTTTTTCCATGCGACCGGTCGGCTGCAGGCCTCGTAGGACCCAGCCCAACCTTGGGCGCCCAATACTGGGGAAGTATCTTAACGCACTTTGACTGCTACAATGCATGATTTAAGAAGAGCACACGAGGGTTTGACGCACGCTTTGCGTTTGCCCAGCAAACGCTTTAGCGGGGAGACGTAAGGCACATGGAGTACAAGACGACGGCAAAGTTGGTCATTCAAGCGTGCGACAAAGATCTGCCGGGCGTGTTTGGTCACGGCTGCGTCTTGTTGCTGCAGGGTATTGCCCGCGAGCACTCGCTCAACCGCGCCGCCAAAAGCATGGGCATGGCCTATTCCAAGGCTTGGCGCATTGTGAACGAAGCCGAAGGGCAGCTGGGATGCAAACTCATCGAGCGCGACGGCGCCCGCGGATCCACGCTCACGCCTGCCGGCGAGCGCGCCATAGCGGTCTACGAGGAGCTGCAGGCCGACATAAACCAAGTCATTGCCACCAAAGCCGACGCCCTCATCGCCAGCATCAAAGAGTAGCCAATTTGGGACGGGGCCTTTTTTAGCTACCATCCAGAGCATTCTTGACTCATAGCAAAAAATGACATTGGGTAGCTAAAAAAGCCCCGTCCCAAATTAGCTACTTGCGGAGGGCGTTGTCTAGGGCGGCTGCCGCGACCAGGGGGTTGTCGGTGCCGGCGAAGAGGCGGATGGTGCTCCCCTGCTTACCTCGCGGAGCAGAGAGGCGCGTCGTTGCGCCGCCGGCGGGCGATGTGCGAAACTCCCCCGGCAAAGCATCGAACAGCTCTCCCGCGCTACGCTCAATAAGGTCAAATTCAACTGCTGGCCCAAATCCGTGCTCCAGGATTCCCGTTGCAACAGCATGGTCAGGATGCGAGCTCAGCCCGGGATAGCGCACGTTGCGCACCATTTCGTTGGCGGCCAGATACTCGGCCAGCGCACGGGCGCGGTCGAAATGCTCCTGCATGCGGGCATCGAGCGTGTCCAGCCCCCGCTCCAGCACACCCGCCTCCTCGGTAGAAAGGTCGAGTGACAAAGCACGGCAACCCGCAAACAACGCATTCGCGCACTCGGCAGCAGCATCCACATGATGGCGCTTGAGCTGCGAACGCGCCACCGAAGCGGCAACGAGCTTGCGCGGAGCCTTGCCGGCGCACACGCGATCGAGCGCCTCGAGCGACAGCGCAGCACCCAGCCGCAGCGAATCGCAGCCAAAAGCCGACGCCACGGTGTTGTCTACAACCAGCAGCGCATGGGCCTCACGCGCCGCCCGACCCAGAGCGCGCAGATCGGGCACACGCAGACCAAACCCGCCGATGGAGTTCACAAACCACCACAGGTGCGGACCCTCGGCATCAAACGAAGCATCAAAGCCCTCGGACGCAGCGGCAAACGCCTCGGCGGACGGCGAGCCCACCAGCGCGACATCGCAGCCATCAAAGCCGCACGCAAACGCATCGGCAAAGTCGTCCGCAAAGGCCACCAAGCGGTCACCGGGACGCACAATCCCCAGCTGCGACAGCGCTGCTGGCACATGCGAGGCCGCGAGCAACCGCGCTTCACGCGCGCCGGTCCTCAAAGCCCAGGCCTCTTCTAGCTGCTGTACGCCCATGCGGTACCGTCCCTTCAAAACAAAAACCCACGATGCGGGTGTTCCCCGCATCGTGGGCAACGGCTGCAGTATAGCGCCGATAGGCGACTGAACGCCTAAATGTTGAGCGCGCGGTAGATCACGTAAGCCTAGACATTCATCAGCTGATGGCCGAGCTTGAGCGTCTTTAAACCGCTCTCCCCCTCCACGCCATCGAGCGTATTGAGCAACATATTAGTCGCCTCGACGCCACTGGTCAGGTAGCCGTAATGCACGGTGGGAATGCCGCCCGTCAGCGCGCGCAAAAATGCGTTGTCGCCAAAACCGCTCACGCGACGCACACCCTCGCCCATGCCGCGAACCTCGTCAAGAGCGCGCAGGGCGCCGGCCGCCATAGTATCGGTCGCGCACGCGATAAGCGAAACATCGGGATCGACGGAGAGCAGTTCGCGTGCAGCGCGATAGCCCGAGTCGAGCGTAAAGGACCCCTGGCAAATCAGGCTCGAATCAAGTGCCACGCCCGCGGCGCGCAAGCCGGCCTCAAAACCACGACGACGGTCATAACCGGCGGCACGGTCTTCCTCGGCAACTCCGATGTAGGCGATCTTGCCCTCAGCACGCTTCGCGAGTGCCTGACCCAGCTCGAAAGCGGCCTCGTAATCGTCGTGATAGACGCACGCCGCGCCCTCGACATGTTGGCCGATCAACACAATGGGCACACGGCACGACTCAATCGCCCGGCGATGCTCGCCGGTAATCATAGTTGCCACCAGCACAATGCCATCGACCGGATGGTTTTGGAATAAATCGAGGTATTCGAGCTCGCGATCGGGGACGTTATCGGTATTGGCAAGAAGCATCTGGTAGCCGCGGCGGCCAAGCACCTGCCCGATGCCCGCCGTAATGCGGCTCACCGACTCGGAATTAATCTTAGGCACGATGACGCCGATGAGCTTGGTGGAACCGGTTCGCAGCGCGCGAGCCTGGCTGGATCGCACGTATCCGGTCAGCTCAATCGCCTGCTTAATGCGCTCGGCCTTGTCCGCCGAGATATACCCACCATTGAGGTAGCGCGAGACGGCGGCGCTCGAAACGCCCGCCAGCTCGGCCACATCTTTCATCTTTACCACGAGCACCCCTGTCGTTGAAATCGCTTTCACCATGATACCCGTGCGGAGCTACATGCGTGTCGCAAGACGGGACGTCACGGTCAATTTAGCTGTCGCAGCACGGGCATCGCAGGGCTTCAACTAGAAACTTCGAAATATAAATGCCGAATCAGTCAGACTACCGATTCGGCACCCCGTTACATTTGCACACAGCGGCAGGCAAAATCCAACTCGAGAACAACTTACTCACTTTGGAAAGATGCATCGCTGTCCGCTGCCAATTCCGAAGGAAGAATTGCCGGCAGCGTCAAAGCCCCCATGGGCGAAAGTCCAGTAACGACCATCAGATAGCTCTTAGCGTGACCATACGCCATGGAAATCGCATTAGAGAGAAGATAACGGCGCGCTTCATCGTCTGAAATGTCGAACGGCATTTTTGTTGACACCGAAATAGCAACCGTCACATCAGCGCGCATTTTTTCCTTTGCATCGTCCCTATCAATCAGACTGCCACACACATACAGCTTTAAGTCTGCACGCTCGCCCGCCTTGTTCCTCAATAGATGGACGTCCTGATAGCTAACGTCAACTTTTAAATCCATATTCTGGGAGGGCTCATTCTCGATATGAAAAGTTGAGTCGACAACAAACAAATGAACAACCTGAATAGGCGCAATGAAATCCTTGCTCATGCAGCCAAACCTCCCGGAATCATCTCAAAGTTCAATCGTTTCGCCGAGCAGTCGCTGTTAAATGAAGACCATTGTTCTCGGACAGAGTTATTAGACGAAGAAAACGGCGCCTCATTCGAATAACTGGAAATGACCTGAGGAATGATTTTGATACCCAACGCAAGCTCAAACTTTGCGATTGTTTTCAGCGTCATGTTGGGCTGAGAATTCAACAATTTCGAAAGCGACTGAAGACTCACGCCCATACGCTTTGCCAGCTCACTTTTACTCAAGCCCGAGCGCTGCATCTCGCGATGAACAATAAACTCAATATCTAGTGCGTGCTCATAGGCACGGGTTTCGCTCGTTTCCGTTTTCGCGTAAAAGTCTGATAAATCGACCTTAACCATTACAAGTCTCCGTTTCGTAAGCGGGCAAAAAAGCCGACGCTATGACTCCAAAAGCTGCTTTGCTATCGGGGCCAACTGTTTTGCGCGTTTAATTTCTTTGGAAATATTTCCCGAGCCTTGATGGCCCTTAAACCAAAAAAGCAAAACAATCTTGTCCACGCCTTGGCAAATCGCGTAGACCATTTCTCGATTAACCCCATCAAAACCCTTGAGTTCGTATAGTCCAATCTTAGGCTCGATACATCGAAGCTTTGACGTTCCACTGACATCCTTTAGCCCGTAGTCATAGACTTTTGAAATCTGATTGATCATTTTACGGGCGGTAAACTTCGTTTTAGGATCAGACATCATCTTCTGAAATTGAGAGTTCTCAGGGGAGGTGGTTAGTTCCCAAAAAGGTCGTCCCTCGGGATCAGCATATTCGACAAGTTCATAGTCACTAACCAAAGGCCACCCCCTCCGCCTCAGATAAAACCAAATGTGGTTAACTTATAGGTTAAGTTTAGCCAAATTCAAATACATGGCAAGCCCCAAGCCGAGTTCAAGCAATCTGCATTATTGACTCAGAGAAATGCGGGAAAGAGGCAGTAGAAACTACATTGGCACATAAGGCCCCCAGCGAAGAGCCCGAACTTTTATGGTGAGCAATAACATACCTAGGAAGACGAAGGCAAGGCACGCAACCGCCCAGTCGCCGTGGCCGGTCTTAGGGAGCGCGGCGGCTTGCGTTGTTGTGGGCTTGGTCTTTTTGGTGGTCTTGGTCGCAGGCGTCTTGATGGACGCGGACGCGGGCCTGGCGTCCGACTTGGGCGACGAATCAGGCGTGGGGGCGGAATCTTCGCTGGGCTTGTTCTCGTCGCTATGCTTTCCTTCGCTTCCGGGCTTTGTATCCCCCGCGGGATTGCCACCGGCAGGTTCATCGGTACCGGGCTGGGTCTTCCCCGCCGGCGGCAGGGCGCCCGCGGGTTCAATTACCACACGCAGCGCTACGGCCCCGCTGGCGTCCATCACGCAGGCGGTACCAAAGGCCCCGCCCGCCGGCGTCACAAACTGCGCGGACGTAAGTGAGTCACTCTCGCAGACAACATCGGCTATGGCGCCGGTCGCGTACACCCAGGAGGCGTCCATGGCAAACTGGCCATCGGAGGCGTACACACCAAAGAAGCGACAATCATCGACCGATCCGTCGCCAGCAGCAATAACGTGCGCGCCACCCAGCCGGGGCCCGAGACACCCGGCTCGTCGAAGGTCTGCCCCACAATGGTAAGGCTATCCACACCCGCGGCATAAGAAGGCCCGCCTAGCAAAACGCATAGGCAGGCCAGGCGAGTCTCGAAGAAGCGCGAGACGGCCTCATGCTGGAGCTGCCGCATCACGTATAGCCAACGAAGCGCGGGCGGGACGCCACCAATGGGCAACGTCCCGCCCGCTCTGCGCAATCTCATGCGCATCCAACTTGTAGAGTAAATTCATCGCTCGCGTCGATTACGACCCCAATATTTCCCTAGGAAACACACTCGATAAATCGTTAACACCCATAGCGAAAAGCACCTTTGCGCTGGCATCGTTGCTGAGCTCGTCGCTCAACTTAAGTGCATCAAGCAGTATATTTCATCGTAACATCTTATAGTCATCCTCAGTCAGCACTAGCTCAAGATCGCTTAAAACCCCTACTAGATTGACATCGTGAGACGGAGACACCCTGGCGCAGAATAGACGTTCGTCATGCGCACAGATATTTCGAAAATCTTTAATGTGATCGTATGCAAGTCTTAGCCTACGCGGGCTGATGCGCTTATCGACTTCATGCGTCTCGGAATAAAGATCAGAAAACGACTTGGCAATGGAATTTCTCATGCTTTCTGGCTGAAACTCATAGAACTTGAATGCCTGACCAAGCATCAAATAATTCATAAGAATCCATACCGGCGTATTGTCGTGATTATTCTCATAATGCCGAATGTAGTCCCTTTTATAATCGCTTTTCCATTTTTGAGACCTACACAGCACCTTCTCGAAATCACCAATAAGCATGTCGATCTTTTTTCGATAACCAGCATCGGCACGGTAGGATCTTCTATCCAGGTATGCCTCCGGGCTATCTTTATGGGCCATTGCGAAACGATAAGAACAGACGGTTTTAAGCACTGCTTCCGCCTTGTTAAAGTATTCAAACATGAGCAGACGCAATGAACGGTCAAATTCGAATAAACGATATATATCAGAAAACTTCGTACCTTTTACGAATAGCTCGTGGCAAGAATCTCCACGCTGGTCGAGAAACAAATCCTTGTAGCCGTTAATAACCGGATAGTATCCCTCGCGTTCCAAAACTAAACGAGTATTGTTATCGCATTCGAGTCCACGGCTTTCAAGAATAGCAATCTGCTCATCAATAGATTTAAATGGTTTATCCATTTGGGCCCCTTAAACGCGAAAACCGCCTTTCGGCGGTTCCCACGGACCAAGCCGGACGTACCGTCGCAAGGCCTCATCACAAGACTTACTTTAAGGGAGAACTCCGGGTCCGTCAATCCTATGCCGCCAATCCTCCAAATCAACCTTTGGACTCATTCTTTGGATAGCTGGCAGATTATAGCCATTAATGGGCACCATGTTGACATCAAGACAACAAAAGAAGCGCTGCAACAAATCGAATAGACAGGAGTGACATGCAAGCGATCGAAAAACTAAAGACCACCGATGATTTAGGTGAACACGGAGGCGGCATATGGAAGAAATGGCCCTGGAAGGACTCCGATCATTATGAATTAATGTCCGATCTCATCCTTAAGGCTAAATACAGCATTCAAGATTTCAATTCCACTATCGGCGGGGGCTTCTTGCCCAACCCAAAGGACACCGTTTATCTTGTGGCACTTGCTACTTGGATAAAAGATGCTTCTGGCAAATTAAAGGGAACTGTCTTCGAAAAGAGATCGAAAACGATTTTGAGTTCTCTAAACAAAGTGAACTCGACGACGCGAGCAAATATCTCCAAGTTGTTCGCTCGGCAGTTATTGCCCACCCCCTCAATTCAACTAGACATCAAGATTATGGTTTTGGATCAGAAGGAAGAATCTGCATTGACATAAGAGGGAAAAGCCTACTTGATTCCTTTCCTAAGGCAGTTATTTATCGCATCACACCAAAAGGATTTTCAAGAATCAACTGCGTGGGCGATAATGACATCGCATTGATGACATGTCGCAATATCCGCAGCGCCAAAGAACAAAAAGGCAAGCTGCACTTTGAAAGATGCTGCCTCGACATGCGAGACATACGCGATTCTGCCGAGCTTTACATTGACGCTATATACGAACTGGACCGCCACCTTGGTCGGATCAGGAGGAAGGATTTTATTAAATAGCCTCAGCTCATTAGCATAAGAGCCGATCGTTCGACCACTTCATCCTAGAAGAAACAGCCGTCACGGACAAAGACGTGCATAATACGACCCGTACCAACAATGAGCGAAGTCAACATGCGGCAGCGGGGCGAAACCGGACGTTAGCAAGAAGAAGGCGCGGGACTCATGTCGGCCCCGGTGCCTAGGCGCAATGCCACGGTGCTGCTTCGCAATATTCAACAGTGGCTAATTAAACAAACACCGCATCCTACCAAGACGCCAGTGCCCAAGCCGTTCTAGTCAAAGAGCAGCTTGGGCACACTCCATGAGACCATAGTAAGGGCCGCAACCGGACCTCGCGTCAGAAGCAGACACGCTCCATCCCACCGGCAATCACCCCTCCCCGTCCATGACCGTCCAGCTCACAGGCTCAATGCCCGGAAGAGACGTTAGGCAAGAGGGGCAGGCAACCTGATAGTTCCCGTAATTTGTTCTGCGCTGCATCGAAGCGGAGACGTATACCGCTTTGCGGGCGCGAGTGACGCCGACGTACAGCAGGCCTATTTCCTCAATAAGCCCATCTGGCATTTTCTTCGCATCAGCAATCTGGCAACCTCGCGCAGAACGTAAGCATATACCAGCATTTTCGCAACGAGAGCAAATCCCTCCAGGCCAATCGAAACGCGTAACGCCCGGAATGAAAACGGTGTCCCACTCGAGCCCCTTAGCGGAGTGAACGGTCATCATGGAGATGCCCACATCAAGGTAATCGGAGAAACGTCGCAGGGAGCCCTCGGAAAAGATACTAACGATATAGTCGAAGCGCTCCGAAGGTCCCATCGCGACGCAGTCATTTTTAAGGTGTTTCCGCAGCGCTCCTAGAAGCATGGCATAGGACCGCCCATACTCGAACCTCTTGGAGCCAGTCAGCAGTTCATCAGAGATGGAGTCGATTATTTTGTCCGCAGCAGACCGGCTGACGCCCTTTTCTCCAGACACTGCATCGGTAATCCTGGATAAAGCAAACGCATTGAATTCGATGAACCCCCGACTTGTATCCGAGAAGAGTCCGTTGAAGTAAGAGATACCTTCTTTAGCAAGCTCTTCCATAATGAGATCGGCAAGGGCACCACGCTTACGAACAAGAATCGCAATCCTCCCGCCACTGCTTTGAGCGAGCGCCGTAACCTTGGAAACGATGGCAGTCGCTTCGTCTTGCTGAGTAGAGCCAACAAATATGGGAAGTCGGGGCGTACCGCCGGCAATGGTGCCCTTCATGTTGGAGCGAATCGCAGCACCGAGCTCTCCGACGATAGATCTCCCAGAAAACCTATGGTTATACTCGAGTTCCAACGGCGTTAGACGCAGGTCGGTAGTGGCCTTTGCCTTTAAGCCTTCCATTGCACCAATAAAACCATAAACACGCTGAATGGGGTCGCCGAACATGCAGATCCCCGACTCATCAGAAATCAGACCCCTTAGGAAGACATAGCACAACGCGTTCGTGTCCTGCGCCTCGTCGACAAGCACGACAGGATATGCTGCCGACAGATAGGACCTTAACTTGGGAAAATGAGCGAGCAATTCAATTGCAAGGGAAATCATTGCGGAGTATGGCAAGAGACCGTTCGATGCAAACCTTTCCTTGATGATCCTATTAAAGGAAAACATCACACGCCTCAAGTCCATTTCCTGACCGTTTCTCATGAAGCGGAGGAAGTCGTCAACGGCATTCTTTTCATCCCAGGTCAGCCTGCCACCTCGCGAAACCAGCTCGCTAACGGCGCTGTTGTCATCAACCATAGAGAGCTCGCCAACGTTCACTGGGAGCGAGAGCGATTTCCAGTATCTGCGTAGCAGAGCCCAAGCAAAGCCGTGGAAGTTGGTCGCCATGACGCTGTCCTCAAAACGCTTGGCCACGGGACCAGGAAGTGCCGACATAGTGATGCCCAAATCCATACGCATCCTCCGCGCGGCGGCAACGCTAAAGGTCAGGGCCAAAATCCTTTTTGGCGGATGGACTTCGCCAGATGCCAGCAGCCAGCAAGCCCGCCCAGTCATCACCGTGGTCTTCCCGTAGCCTGCCGGCGCCTCCACGAACACCCTCTTTGATGGCGAGAAAATCGCGGAGCACTGCGATGCATCCCCACCACAGCGCGCCTCAATCTCGGCTCTAACACTATCCCGCAGGTCAGTCTGACTCATCAGCATTCGAGCCCCACGGCCTTGCGAATAATACTTTTGTAACATGTGGGAACGCCATTAGCACCAAGAGCCTCCGCGAGGGCGACGCCAGACACGACGCCCTTGTTCGATGAAAGCCATGCATACATAAGCGCACGTGATTTGGGCGTGTCTGCGAATAACCCGTCAAACTCCGATCCCCGGAAATCGTATTCAGGGTCCCGCAAGTTAACGCCGTAGACAGCACAGGCGCTTTTCAAAGCTTTACTATTCCCCTTGATGCAAGTTGCCCTCTGAAAAGGATCAATCGACTCAAGAAGCGCAATAAACGCACCCTGGTTATCGCTAGCGAAGAACGAGTCAACGACCTCACCTTCGAAATCCCGTTCGGTTGTCGTTATATGGTCTTCAGAAGTTTCTTGCAGCTCATCCTCATCTCTGTCGACAATTGAATAATTTGGAATCTCGAACTTGCCCAGAAGTTCACAGAGTGGTTTAACGTTCTTTTTCCCGCCGGCCCTGATAGGCACAACTCCATAATCATCCAGATCCATCCCAAGGTTGCGAGCGAACACCGGAATGGCTCCAGACTCTGTCTGCCCCTCAAAAGCCAAAACCGACCGCGCGAAAAAGGCCTCTCGTATCGACTCAAAGTTCAGCATAAGATGCTTTTCAACCTTGTCGGACAGGTCAATATCCCTACCGCATATGACCTTCGGCGAATTTTCGCCCTGCCCGAATCGCACAATGTTCTTATAGCCGCGAGCCAGAATGTTAGGCGAATGCGTCACCATGATCAGCTGAGCTTTGATTGAATCAATTCCGAAATAGTCCTTTAGAAGAGCATTGAATCTATCATCCTTCCCTTCGCAAATCCTATGCAAGCTCTTCGAGAGACGCCTCTGCATATACGGGTGAAGGTGGGCTTCGGGTTCGTCATAAGCCAGAACGGCATGCAGCACGCGTCTGTCATCATCATCTGAGCAAAGGCTCTCTTGAAGGCGTTTAGGCGAAAGACGCATAATGCTCTCGATTATCGAGAGCGAGGCAATAGCGAGGTACTGCAAGCCTACCCCTGCCTTTTTAAAATGAACGCCCCTCTTGTCAAGCAAGGTAACCAAACTTCCAAGCGTTCCGCCATCCGATGAATCGACGCCAGGCCTCACACCATATGATGACAGGATCGGGACGTCGCCGACGATTTCGCCGAGATCTGCAACCAGACCTTCGAGCTCGCTCCCATCCAGAAAATCGGAGACCTCTTTACCCTCCTTATCTAGATAAAGAGCGATACCTTTGGAGAGAACTTTACCGACACCTCGGGTACCATCAAACGCCAGGTCTCCCCTATTAAAGGATGCAGTCGAGTACCTGAACATGTGAACGGATCGCATCAGAGAGGGTGGAATACTTTCTCCGCTCCCTTCGGCCTTAAATTCAATTCGAGAATCCGGGTCGTCAGCAAAAGCGCAGATGGTAATAGTGTTTCCGGTCGTAGGATCGATGTCGAGCCCCGTTATTCCGATCTCGTCCTCGTCCAACTTTAAAGTTACTAGAGCCCCTGCGCGCTTTTCAATGTCAGCGAAATCCTCTTCGCTAATCGTCGCTTGATTGAAAATTGTATTGAGCAAGTCAAGCACATTCGTTTTGCCGAGGTTGTTCTCGCCGACAATATAGCTCACGTCCTCGTCAAAACTAATCGACACTCCATCGAGATTCCGATAGTTCTCAATCCTCAGTTTAGAGATCCTCATGCGTCCTCCCGACCTTTATGGTTTTATGGCTTCCAACAATCTAACACGCCTCGTGTTGTACTGAACTTGAGGCACAGCCACTTCGATAGGCTTGTAAATCAAAAGCGTAGTCCTAAGAAGGTTGTTTGCATGCACCAAGCCGTCTCCTAAGGCTCCCCCTCCCCCAACATTCCCCAGAAAGTTCGCTGATGTTGACTGGGGTTCCCGTAAAATAAACCCAACAAAATATGTGCGGAGTGCTGGCCTGGAGCTGCCTTCGGACCCTATTGGCTGCTCACCGAGAGGCTCCGCTATGAAACGACCTATTTACTACCTGCTCTGCGCGATCGCGTGCACGTCCATGGTCAGCTCGACGATGCCCATGGCAGCCGTCGCGGAAGCCATCCAGCCTCAGGCAGCCGCCGAGCAGCAAGCGCAAGCCGACGCCACGAGCAGCGACACAGGCAAGGCCGAAGACGGCACCAACACAAATACGACAGCAGATACCGCAGAGGACAGCACCGCAACATCCACCGGCACCAGCGCCGTCAACACGGAAAGCGCCGACGGCACCGCCGCCGCAACCGGCACCGCCGCCGCAACCGGCACCCCCGCCCCATCCCTTCGTGCCCAAACCAACGGCACGCCCGAGGCAATCTCCACCACGTCACAAGCCGGCTACGCCCACTCCGCCACCGCAACCCAAAACGGCGTCACCTTCACCGTCTCCTGGAACGACGCCCCCGCGGGCACCGCGACGACCTTCCACGTAACCCAGGCCAACGGCTCGTCCCAGGCCAAGGCGCGCATGGACGTGCCCACCTATTGGGACGGCGGCAGCCAGGAAAGCGTCTGCGACCCGTCGCGCCCGGCATGGGCCAGCTACTACAGCCTGGGCACCGCGGGCCACGACTTTACCTTTGACTTCACGGCGTCGGGCACGTACCGCATCTACTTCTACTTTATGGACAACGACAGAAACGACCCCCAAAACGACAAGGGGATCTACTACCTGCGCACCACGGCGGAGGTGACCGTAAACGACGCCGCCCGCCCGAGCGTCACGCAGATCGTCAACGACGCCGTGGACCTGTGCAGGCAACAAACAAACGGCTCGGAATACAACATGGCGCTGTGGTTCCACGACTGGACGCTCGACCAGCTGGAGTACGACCACAGCCTCAACTGGTGCTCGGCCGAAAGCGGCCTCACGCGCCACCAGGGCACCTGCGAGAGCTACCAGCGCATCTACTCCAAGCTCCTTGACGCCGCGGGCATCGCCAACGGCCGCATCACCGGCAACGGCCACACCTGGAACGCCGTAAAGATCGACGGCAAATGGTGCCAGATGGACCTAACCTGGGACGACACCAGCGACAACTGGTACGGAGACCTGGACCAGCGCCATCTGTACTTTGGCCTGACCGACGAGCTCATGGCAATCGCCCACTCCGACCACACGGCAAACTACCAAAAGGATGACTACGCCTACCGCTCGACCGATCTGTCCAACAATTACTTTGTGCGAAACGGCAAGGCCAATGAATGGGCCGAGAAGTATGCCGACCGCATTCAGCAGCACTTGGATGCCAAGGAAGAGAGCTTTTCCATAGATGCTGACAACGGAACCTTCCCGCCGAGCATCTCGGGAATACAAAACGCGCTCGTTGCGTACGATATGAACCAGAGGGAATGGAGCGTGGCCTCCAACGGCGTAACACTCACGGTGACGTCTAATGTCACGACGGCCTCGAGCTACCAGTGGTCAGCGAAGTTCGACTTCGAGGCTGAGTATCCCGAGACAAAACCCATTCCAAAACCAACCGAATTCGACGGCTACTTCACCGTCAAAAGCGCCCTGCCCGGCGATGCCTCGCTCGACGTGGCATCAGGCTCGCTCGACCCCGGCGCAAACGTCCAGCTCTGGTCGACGAACGGGACCTCCGCCCAGGTACTCCGCTTCCGATACGACGCGCATGCCGGTGCTTACGAGATAACCAACGCGAAATCGGGGCTGGCGCTCGACGTCCAGGGCGGCTCGGCCCGGCCCGGGGGCAACGTCCAGCAATTCACGCGCAACGGGACGGGCGCCCAGCGCTGGGCAATCTCCGACAACGCGGACGGCACCGTGACAATCGCCTCGGCGAAGAACCCCTCGTGCGTGCTCGACGCCGCGGGCGGCAAGTCCGCCCCCGGGACCAACGTCCAGCTGTACCGGTCAAACGGCACTACGGCGCAGAAGTGGGTGCTAGAAAGCCGCTAGAAAAGGCTCGACGCGTATGAGCTGCGCCGAGCCTTCAAGGAGAATTGCATCTTTCATCGACGGGCCAAAGGTCTAGGCAAGAACGATCTTCTTGATAAACAAGGATTTAAGGCCGATCGTCAATGCATACTGGACGCCCATGGCCAGCGGAATCGCCATGATGTCGATAGCGCCCAGAAGAAGATAGCAGGCGATGAGGTAGATTACGTTGGCCAGAAGCGTTATCCCCGCAGACTGCTTCGACAGCCCGTAGGCTGTAAAGCATGGGTGTAGCGCCGAGAAGGTGATGCTGACGACAGTCAGCGCCGCAAGGGTGGCGAACAAGTGCCAGTAGCCTCCGTAGACTGGATCCATGAAAAACGAGAGAGCGGGCGGAACCGCAATGATTGCCAAGGCCGCGCAAGGCGCAACGACCTTGAAGACCATGCGCTCGATTTTCTTCACAACGACAAAAGCCTGGTCGTCCTGCCCCTTGGCTATCAGCTCTGCGAGCTGAGGCATGATTGCCTGCTGCACCGGCGTCGAGAGTAGGGTGAAAGCCGAGAGCAGCTGCTTGAAGAACTTGAACACACCAACAACCTCGCTGGAAAACATGGATAGGAAGAATACGTCGAAGTACTGGATTGGCGCGTCGGCGGTCGCAGCCAGGTTCGACCACATTGTGAAAGAGAAGAAGCCCTCAGGGAGGTCGCGCCTCCTGGCAGCAGCCACGCCCTTCAGGCCGACATGCTTACCGACAACGAAGAGCGCGATAGCGAACAACGACACACTCTTTAGGACGTCCGCCGCGCAGTAGGCAAACGCAATCGCAGCGACATTCGGGCCAACAGCGTAGAACACTGCCGCGGCGAGGACGAGCTTCAGCGCCGCCACTGCGACCGCATGGATGGCGACATATTTGAACTTGTCAAAAAGCCTCAGCACTCCGGTCGGCGTGCCCTCGACATGCACAGCAATCTCGAAGCAGAATATCGTCGCGGCGAGCGTGGAGACGTCATCCCACCCGAGCAAGCTTGAGACGAGCGGAACAATCGCGAAAGCGACCGCGCACCCCATGAGGGCGGAGGCGATGTCGACGAAGAAACCAGCCTTTATGGTCGCGGCGAGTCCGGCGTCGTCCCTTCGCTCCTGGCAAATCGACCCATAGCGAATCACTCCCTGCCAAGACTGGAAGTTGAGGAACGCGTCCACGGCCTGCATGAACGTCTGGCCGATCATCATTGAACCGTAGCCTGCGGCCCCGAGGAACCCGGCGGACAAGAACGTCGTGACCATGTTGAGCGCAGAGGCGCCCCCCTGCCCCACCACAATCGTAGAGACGTTCTTGGCGAGCTTCAGCCAAAACTCGTTGCCTTTGAGCCGGCCCAGCAGCGATTTCACCCTACCGACCATCAACGCCCCTTCTTGCGTAGCGCCTTGGAAAGCTTGGCCGCGAAGCCACCGAGGAAAAACCGCCGAGACGGCGCCTTGTCGTCTTTCGCGCGCAAGGCGAAGCTATCTGCCCCCGCCATGGCGGCAATCGCTGCGCCGACGCCTATCTGCCTGTGGGTAACACCCGAGACCAGTTGTGGCTCGGCGACAATCCTCAACCGCCCACCGAATGGCTCGGGAGGGCGAATCTCCTCCCCCGCCGCGTCGAGGGCCCAAAGAAGCGGCAGTGACATACCGCCGTCGAGACAGGCGAACATGTTCCCGCTCTGCCTGAAGTTGATCTCGTTTAGGACCGCCCCATCCCTGGTGGCGAAGACCTCGATGTCGAACATGCCCCTGAAGCCCTCGCTCGAGAGCTCGCCGATTACTTTTTCGAGGAGCTTTTCCATCTCGGGAGCCGCCTCGGAACACCCGATGGCGACGTTGCCGGCCTTCCTTGGGAACGTGAGCTCTTTTCGCAGCGTTATGTGCGATTCCTTTCCATCCGACAGGAAGATGCAGCCCGAGGCCACGGCCTCGTAGTCGAAGTCCACGACCTCCTGGACCAAGAGTCGCTCGTAGCCGTCCGCGAATAGGCGGGTGACGGCAGCGGCGTAGGAATCCGGGGAGTCCACAATCGCGATGTCGGTCTTCTCGCCGAACGCGCTCACGAGCGGCTTCAATATGAGGGGAAAGCTGAGCCCGGCCGCCGCGTGATCACGACTCGTAACGATGACCGAACGCGCCATGGGCACGCCGTGCGCTTGCGCCCAAACATACTGCTCGTACTTGTCCATCAATCCCGCAACCCTGCCGGGCTCGCCTGAAAACGAATACGTGACGATGCCTTTCGGGGCAAGCTCGCGGTCGGCGACGTAGGCGGAAAGATCCGAGCTGGCGAGAACGATGCACAATCTTGGGTCTTTGTCTGTAAGCCAGGACCGATAACCTTCCGAGATGGCCTCTACGCTGTTATCGACAAGCTCGAAGTTCTTGGGACAATACTTCGAGGACGGTACCATGAGCCCGTCGGCGCTTTTCATACCCGAATGAAGAAGCAAGTCGAACGGGACCCCATCTCTTCCGAGGCTCCTCAGACTCGCCAGGGTGTTGTGGTGATCGCCGCCTACGACCAGAATACGCCACCCCTTGGGGAAGTCGATGTGTCTTTCACAAGTCATCGATCTATAACACCTCCAGAAAGAATCGCCCGTCCCAATTCGTCGGACGTCATGAACTCGCAGTCCGGGTACCGCGTCGCCAACTCCTGCAGAAGCCCGTCGAGGGCCTCGAGCGAGAACGCACGATGCCTCTCATCCACGCGTGAAGTGTAGTTGACGCGATGGGTGCATACCACCGCTGGCTGCCTACGCCTGAAAGCCGTCTCGATTTCGGCGAAAGCAGCGTCGACGCACTCGTCGACGCTCTTGCCTTGAAACATAGAACGCGAGGGCTCGAACTGCACATTGCGGATTAAGCGGCACTGCCCAGGTACGTTGGAGCGTCCGAAAACATTAATCCTCCTCGAATAGGAGTCGTTCCCTTTCGGAACATTCCTCTTCGGCGATGATTGGATCGTCTCGATGCCCAGCTCAGCGGCGATGAGCTCACATTCCTTGTTGGCGACATAGCATGGTGGGATGAAGCTCCTGGGGGCGAAGCCAAAAAGGCGTTTGAAAATCGCGACCGCGTCTTCAAGGTATCCGTGCACGTCAATCAGAGTGTTTCCATTGTTGAGAGCGTCAATCCCATTGTAGAAGGCATCGTCCAGCCCTACCATTCTCAAGCTACAGGCATATTCCACCACAGGGTCGGTGGCCGCATCGGTGAGCCATGCCGTAGCGTTGAGATGCTCTCGTCCGTGGAGCTGCGGATGCAGTGCTGTTTCACCGCAGCCCAGCCGAACGAAATCGAGTACTCCCTCGTCTCCGTCATAGGTTCGGTAGGTTTTATCTATTGGCTCAAATCCAAAGTGCGCCACATCAGCGTTACCAGGAACGCATCGATTGAAATCAGGGTTGGCGGTTGCGAAGTTCAACGTGAACACTGGCGCGGAAGCCCGAAATCGCACCGCATTCTCACGCAGCAAAGAAGAGAGGGCGCTTACGTCAGCCTTCTTCTCCAAGCCGTCAAAAGATTGGTAGTGATCGAGCCTGAAAGAGGGGAAGCGATTCTCAAATGCCGCAAGTGCATCGGAATCCGGGACCCTCACGGCACCCCAATCGTCGGACTCGAAGACGACGATACGCCTATTCGTTTGGAAGCCAAGCTTTGCGACCAGGGCCTTAGCAGCCTCTTTGATTATGTGCATCGTCTGCCCCTAAAGCTCGAATTCACATTTTTCGGGGAAAAGTTCGTCAAGGCAGGCGAGAATTCTCGTCCGCGCAGTCTCGTACTGCTCCGGCGTGAGGTCGCCGTCATTGAGACAGACGACCTTTCCCTTGCGCCCGCGAAGATACGATTCAGCCTCTTCCAGGGTTGAATCGAAGTCAATTCCTAAATTAAAACTCTTTCCAAATGAGATGGGCCGCGGATAAAAGTCGCCTTTTGCGCACTGCCAATCTTTCATAAGCCAGTTCGATATATCGGTAGCCTGCCTGAATCGATGTGAGGAAGTTCTCTCCAGCTCATCCTTCTCTTCAGCCCAAACCTCATCGAAGGTTGATTTCAAGAAAGAATTGCAGAGGTGCGGTTCATAAAATCCCTTAAACGATGGAAATGCAAGCATGAGTACCGTTCTCAGGGCCATCGTCCCATATGCGGGGCTGAGCCATTTCAGCGGATGACTCCTGACGCAATTCAACGGCACAAAATGAGTGCTAAGGACGCTCGCAACGTTAAAAGGAACATAGAACTCGTCCCCTCGGGCGAGACCACCGGCACTTAATACGGCGGTCGCCCTCGGCAATCCCTTATGGAAATAATCGTCCTCGCTTGTACGATTTAGAACGATCAGATCATCGTTGAACAAAACAAACTGCTCCGCCAAACTCTCGATTCGGTTTGCGTTAAGTTCGATGACGTTGGAATTGAAGGTGGGAAGGTACTCATGGGGGATGTAATCTTCATGCTTCACGATATGAAGTTTTGGATTCGAAGTGTCGAGCCACTTAGGAAGATGCCCATAGGTCAAGAAATGAACCTTGCGGACCCAAGGTGCGTTCAAAGCGACACTGCGAAAGAAGTACCGAAGTAGGCCCCAATCCCGATATCGCTTGTCCTGTCCGTGAGCAGAAGCCGAATCCGACGGTCCCTCGTACCTATTCCTCTCCGAGAGCCATTCTGAATCCGAGTCATCCACCCATGGAATTACAAAGTCGATTTCCATATTCATCCGTTGTCTTTCATTTCGTAGTTGCGTTTAAATCCCTCTGTCCTACTCTCTGACTTTGAAGGAAAATCTGTCGACACAATCGCCATCACCATAGCGTAAAAAGGCCCATAAAAATTAAAGAAGGAAGCGTCAGCCGTACTCAATATCATGTAATAGAGAGGAATAATCACGTATGCACCGACAGGAACCCGATGAGACCTTGACCTCGATATGAACGAATAGAAGAACGTCCCGATGAGCAGGGTGAAAAGCGCAAGCCCGAAAAAACCAAACTGCCCGATGACCGTAGGCCAGAAGCTGTCGCTAACGAAAGCGTGGTAATCTGGGCTCAAGCCATAGACGCCGGAAAGCCCATATAGATAATAAAGAGGCGAGTAATACTCGCCCGACATATAGCTAGCGTACGTGCCGAAACCCGAGCCAAAGGGAAACAAACTCTGCGCAATCTGCATAGAAGTGGACTGAAGAAGATACCTGGCCGACGTCGTATCCCCAAAATAGAACTGCAGCTGATCAGCGCCCAAGAACAATACACCAACTACGAGAATCAGGTACAAGAATACTGTGGGCTTCTTGTCCCCGCGCGTCACCAACCCCCTAACCAGAAAGAAGCCGATGACGAAGGCGATTCCGACGGCTTTCGCCCTCATAGTCGAAAGCAAGAGCAAAATGTCGAGGATAATCCATACCTTGTTCTTTTTCGCATCGGTCATCAAGAGAGCGGAGATGCCGACACAATACGCTGCGAGCTCTGTGGTATGTCCGAACACGAAGCGATAGCAAGGCACACCCATGAAATGTCGGTCACTCCCCATCGGCACAACCCCCGAAAGATGGAGTGCGTAGCCGAAAAGGGCGGCGGCTATAAGCAGTTTCACAACACCGATCGCAAGCGAAAGAATCCTCTCCTCACCATATACGACCTGCAGCGCTCCATAATATGCCGCGAAAACCTTGAAGCATGTGAACGCATCTACGGCAATAGCAAACTTACTTTGCTGATAGCCTGTAACGAAGTTTGAAGCAAGTCCGAGCGCAAGCAGCAAAGCGACGGCCAAAATGCCGATACGCTCCCCTCCGTTAAGCACAATCTTGTCTTTTCTAAAAAGCCCCCATCCAACGAGAAGAATGGCGGCGAGCTCGTCAGCATACGAAAACGCCTTGATGAAACCATCAAGCATGGGCGAGGCGATAAGGATGACAAGCAAGATGACTTGAAACGCCTCACGCGCAAGAATCTTAGGACGTCCAGCATCCTTCGCTCTGTATCCGACCTTTAAAGCAACGGAAGACAAAACTACCCCCGTCCCATGTATAGCGCAGCAAGCTGCGCGACAGTCCCGTGAATATCAAACCCCTCATCCGCCACGACTCCCGCGTAGCCCTTGCGCATACCGCTCGAGTATCCAAGCGCGCGCTCAATGCAGTCGGCCCAGGCCTCGGCCCCCGCCTCCAGCGGCAGATACTCCACCAAGTCGGTAATGGCCACCTCGTCGGTAATCCTGTCCGAAAGCACGCACGGCAACCCGGAGCACTGCGCCTCCACCGCCGAAAACGGCAGTCCCTCAGACAACGAAGGCATGGCGAAGCAATCAACCCCATCGTAGAACGAGGGCATATCGTCGAGCAGTCCTAAGAAGCACACGCGCTCGGAAAGCCCGAGATCACCTGCCCTCCTCTCGACGTTCTCGCGCAGTGAGCCGTCCCCCGCAAGGACGAGAAACGCATGCTCGTCAATACGGGCGAGGGCGGCAAAAGCATCGATGAGGAAGGCATGATTCTTCATCAGTTCGAAGCGTCCGACATGGCCAACCAGGATGTCTTCCTCCGAAAACCCGTACGAACCCCTGAAAGCGTCCCTTCGTGCGGCGTCGAAGGCGAACCGCGCCACGTCGATGCCGTTGTTCACTACCTCAAAATCTTTGCCTGGATACATGAACTCCCCCGCGGTCCTCGAACAGGCCAGCCGCTTGGTCGCATACTCGCCGAAACCCTTCTGGAAAGCCTGCTTCACGATATTGCGCGGGGTGCGCTCGAAATCGGCGATGTGCGAGTGTGAGAATAGTCGCCCGACGCCGTGCTCGCCCGCCGAGCGCAGGACGTCGCGCCCGAGCGCAGCCATATGGCAGTGCACGGCGGCGTAGTCGTGATGCTCGTCAAAGAAGGCGTCCAACATCCGCTTGCGGCGCAGCAGGTTCGCGCCCTCCATGATGGGCACGTGGTACACATGCCCGCCAAGGCTCTCGACCTCATCCTCGTAGTATTCGCGGGGGGTGTGGAAGACGAGAAAGTCGAACTGCACCTGAGTGCGGCAGATATTGCGGTAGACGTTCATGATGAATGCCTCCGCGCCACCCCTGAACAGTTTCGAGGTAACCTGAAGTACTTTAACCACGGGCACTCCAATCTTCGATTTGATTCAAATAGCAGGAAAGCCCTTCCTCCCAGTCGGGCATGTGGAACCCGACCGACTCGAGCCTGGACAGGTCGAGCGCGGAGTGGACCGGGCGCGGGGCGATGGGGCCCTCGGCACTCGCGTAGTAGTCGGCGGTCGATACCGGCACGACCTTCTCGCCGTTGCCGTTGGCGGCCTCGAAGACGGCGCGTGCGATGTCCGCCCAGCTCTTCACGGCGCCGGAGCCGGTGCAGTCGTAGGTGCCGTAGGGGGCGTGCGTCCCCAGCACGTGGAAGATGGCCTCGGCCATGTCGCGCGTGAAGGTCAGGCGGCCCAGCTGGTCGTCGACGACCGTGACCTGCGCGAGCCCGTCCTCCGGGTCGGCGACGCGGTCGGACAGGCACTTCATCGTCTTGACGAAGTTGTGTCCCTCGCCGATGACCCAGGAGCTGCGCATGATGTAGTGGCGCGGGCACCCGGCCACGGCGATGTCGCCGGCGGCCTTGGTCTGGCCGTAGACGGACAGCGGGCTGAAGGGCTCCTCCTCGTCATGCACCTCGGCCGTGCCGTCGAAGACGTAGTCGGAGGACACGTGGACGAGCGTGATCCCGTGCCCGGCGCAGGTGCGGGCGAGCAGCGCGGGCCCCGTCGCGTTGGCCTTCCAGGCGGTCACGCGGCCCTCGGGGGTCTCGGCCCTGTCCACGGCCGTGTAGGCGCCGCAGTTGATCACGGTGCCGTAGAGCGACCAGTCGTACTGTGCGTATGCCTCCGGGTCGGACATGTCGAAGGTGTCGATGTCGCAGAAGTCGAAGTCCTTCGCCACGCCGCGCCCCTCGGCGAGCGCGCGCACCGCATGGCCCAGCTGGCCGTTGCAGCCGGTGACGAGCGTGCGTTTCGGCGCCATCGGGACGACGTCCCTGAGCATCGGGTGGTTGAGGTCGGCCTCGGATACGGTGGCCTCCTCCAGCGGGATGGGCCACTCGATGGCGAGCTCGGGATCGGCGAGGTTCACGAACGTGTAGGTCCTCTTGAGCTCGAGCGACCAGTGGGCGTCCACCAGGTAGGTGTAGGCGGTGCCGTCCTCCAGGGCCTGGAAGGAGTTGCCAACGCCGCGCGGGACGTAGATGGCCTTGGAGGGGTCCAGGACGGTCGTGAACACCTTGCCGAAGGTCTCACTGCCCTCGCGCAGGTCCACCCAGGCGCCGAAGACCGAGCCGCGGGCCACGGAGATGAACTTGTCCCAGGGCTCGGCGTGGATGCCGCGGGTGACGCCCCTCTTCTCGTTGTAGGAGACGTTGTTCTGGACGACGCGGAGGTCCGGGATGCCCAGGGCGCACATCTTGGCGCGCTGCCAGTTCTCCTTGAACCAGCCGCGCGAGTCGCCGTGGACGGCGAGGTCGACGACCATCAGGCCCTCTATGCCGGTCTCGGCGACGGAGAGGTCCTTCTCGAATGCGATGTCTGCCATATGGGAAAAGCTCCTATCGAAGAGGTTGGATAACCGGGGGCGCCCGCGCGGGGACGCAGGATCATCCCCATGCCCTGCGGCCCCGCGCGGGCGCCCCGCGGTGCGGTTCGCCGGGACGCGGTCTTACTGCCCCTGCGCGCGGTAGCGGGCCTCGGTGGCCTCCTTGGCCGGGCGCCACCAGGGCTCGTTGGCGACGTACCAGTCGATGGTGGCCTTGAGGCCCCCGGCGAAGTCGGTGTGGGCCGGCCTCCAGCCGAGCTCGCGCTGGAGCTTGGTCGAGTCGATGGCGTAGCGGCGGTCGTGGCCGGGGCGGTCGGCGACCCAGTCGAAGTCCTCGGGGTCCTTCCCCATCGCCTCGAGGATCATGCGCAGGACCGTGATGTTGTTCCTCTCGCCGTCGGCGCCGATGAGGTAGGTCTCCCCCATGCGGCCCTTGGTCAGGATGTCCCAGACGGCCGAGGAGTGGTCCTCGGTGTGGATCCAGTCGCGGACGTTCTCGCCGCGGCCGTAGAGCTTGGGGCGCACGCCGTCGACGATGTTGGTAATCTGCCTGGGGATGAACTTCTCCACGTGCTGGTAGGGGCCGTAGTTGTTGGAGCAGTTGGAGATCGTGGTGCGCAGGCCGTAGGTGCGGGTCCAGGCGCGCACGAGCATGTCGGAGCTGGCCTTGGTGCTCGAGTACGGCGAGGACGGGTGGTACGGCGTCTCCTCGGTGAACTTGGCTGGGTCGTCGAGCGCCAGGTCGCCGTAGACCTCGTCGGTGGAGACGTGGTGGTAGCGGATGCCGTATTTGCGGACGGCCTCCAGCAGGCGGAAGGTGCCCTCCACGTTGGTGCGCAGGAACGGCTCCGGATCGGCGATGGAGTTGTCGTTGTGGCTCTCGGCGGCGTAGTGCACGATCGCGTCGTGGCCGGGGACGAGCCTGTCGAGCAGCTCGGCGTCGCAGATGTCGCCCACGACGAGCTCGACCCTATCCTCGGGCAGGCCCGCGATGTTCTCGGGGTTGCCGGCGTAGGTCAGCTTGTCCAGGACGGTCACGTGCACGTCGGGGTGGTTGTTGACCACGTAGTGCACGAAGTTGCTGCCGATGAAGCCGCAGCCGCCCGTGACGATGATGTTCTTGGGTTCAAAAATCTCAGACATGGGGAGTTCTCCTAGTACTCGTGCGGGCTGTTGACAATCTCGCCGGCGGCGACCTTCTTGAGGTGCCGCCCGTAGACCGACTTGCCGTAGGCCTCCGCGGCCTCCTCCAGCCCGGCGGTCGTGATCCAGCCGTTCTCCCAGGCGATCTCCTCGGGCACGGACACGGGCAGGTCCTGGGAGTGCTCCACGGCGCGGACGAACTCGGCGGCCTCGTGCAGGCTCTCCATGGTGCCGGTGTCCAGCCACGCGTAGCCGCGGCCGAGGGTGACCACGGACAGCGTCCCCTCCTCCAGGTACATCCGGTTGAGGTCGGTGATCTCCAGCTCGCCGCGGGCCGAGGGCCTGACCTCATGGGCCTTGGCGGCGACGTCGCCCGGGTAAAAGTACAGGCCGGTGACGGCGTAGGAGCTCTTGGGCTCGGCTGGCTTCTCCTCGATGGAGACGGCCCTGCCCTCGCCGTCGAACTCCACGACGCCGAAGCGCTCGGGGTCGTCCACGTGGTAGCCGAAGACCGTGGCCCTCCCCGACTCGGCGTTCTGTACGGCGCGCGTCAGGTGGCGCGACAGGCCGTTGCCGTAGAAGATGTTGTCGCCGAGCACCAGGGCGCACGGCTCGCCGGCGATGAAGTCCTCGCCGATGGTGAAGGCCTGGGCCAGGCCGTCGGGGCTCGGCTGCTCGGCGTAGGACAGGTTCACGCCGTAGCGCGAGCCGTCCCCGAGCAGGCGCTCGAAGTTGGGGAGGTCCGTCGGCGTGGAGATGACCAGGATGTCCCGGATGCCCGCCAGCATGAGGGTGGACAGCGGGTAGTAGATCATGGGCTTGTCGTAGACCGGCAGCAGCTGCTTTGAGGTCACGAGCGTGAGCGGGTACAGGCGGGTGCCGGACCCGCCGGCGAGGATGATGCCTTTCACTGGCTATGGCCTTTCTTTTCTAGCGGCCCTGCGGCCGGCGCGGTTTCCCAGAAGGCGGGCGCAGCAGTCGACGCCGAAGGCGATGAACTCGACCAGATTGCCCTCCCGAAGGAGCTGGGAGGAGACCGCTTTGACGAGCCGGCCCCCTTCACCGATCTCACTTGCATGCATGAGATCGTCCGCATGCGTTTCGAGAAAGAAACCGACGGCGCGGTTGCGGGCAAACTGCTGGGCTGGCGTCAAGTTGTGCGAGTGAAAGACCTCGGCATGCGGCTCGTAAGCAACCTTCATACCCGAGGCGATAAACTTGGCGGCCATGAGCATGTCCTCGTTGGTGTTAACATGATCGAATCCACCGCATTCGAGATATGCGATCCGTCGATAGGCAGAACAGGCGTCAGATGCAAAAAACGTCTTAATACCGAGTTTCTCGAGATCGCATTTCGAACGAACGGATGGCGAATCAGGATAGTTGAAACCACGCACCAGCTGCTCAAAGCGCCGAGCATCCGCCTTGGGCAGTTGCCTGCCACTTACAAGGGCGATGTCGGAATCATCAACCATGGGAGCAACAAGCCGCTTCAGATAATCATCGGAAACGGGCACGGCATCTTGGGTGAGAAAACATACAAAGTCGCCGCTCGACTCCCGCAGCGCCTTGTCTCTTGTGGTGCCGTGGTTGAAATCCTGACGATCGATCTGCAGCAAGCGAACGCCTTTGTGTTTCTGAACCAACTCGATAGTTTTATCATCCGATGCGGAATCGACGACCAGAATCTCATTCGGCTGAATTGACTGGCGATCAAGGGCGATTAAGAGCGTCTCAATTTCATGTTCAGCATTAAGAGTCGGGATGATGACAGAAATATCCATCTAGCGCCCCGTTCTCTCTTTGCCGAACATGGCCCCAAAGGTGCCTGCGAAGCACTTGCAATCCATACGGAAGCATCGATTCTGCACATAACAAAGTTCGATCTTCTGACGCAAGCCACTCTCAAATGTCGCCTCGTTACGGTCGGTTGCCTGCCACAGACCCGTGATGCCGGGTTGAACAGAAAGCAACTCAGCCTTCTCCTCGTCGGAAAAGTGCTGCTCAAGCTCATCTCTTGTAATGGGGCGAGGACCAATGACAGAAAGGTCACCGTTCAGCACATTGAGAAACTGAGGCATCTCGTCGATAGAGCATTTACGAATGAACTGACCAATCTTGGTAATACGAGGGTCATCATCGACCTTGCGCTCGACTTCCCACTGATGTAGCTGCTCAGGGCTCAGGTACTTGCGCACGTCGTTTGCATCAGCGACCATACTGCGGAGCTTAAAAATCTTGATTGTCTTTCCGCCCTTGCCAACGCGATCCTGGGTGTACATAGGGCTGCCGGGCGATTCAAGGCAAATAAGCGCGCAAACAACAGCAATAGGAATCAATAGCAGAACACTCATCAAAAGACTAAATACAAGGTCAAACAGCCTCTTGACGATGCGATACCCAAGCGTGCCACTCGGCTTTATCTGATTGAAAGCCAGCGCACCAACCGTTGATGCACAACTCTCTGTTACTTCTTTAGCAGCCACAATAAAACTCACGTTCCTGTCCCCAGGAACCCCCCCCCCCATCTATGAATCCAAAATCCAAATAAATCGCTGGTACAACGTCTCCCTTACGTTTTGCTGGGCACGTCGATCGGAAGCAGCTCCCTAAATGCGGAGTCGCCTTCGCCCACATCCACTAGGCACCAGCGTTTATGACGGTCGATCTTTTTAACGCGGGACTCTTGCCCCACCAAGGGACCCTGCTCTATGTGCAACACGCCGCCTTCTATACGGGCGACGCTGTTGCGCACCACGCCGTCGTCGTCCAGCACGCTGCGGTACCAATCCTGCGCATCGTCCGGCATGGGCATGTATGCCCGCTCCCTACTGCCGGCGATGCGGCAGCCAAAGCTCAACTGGGCCAAGGCCCTATCGAGCGCGGCGGCATCGTGCGTGGCAACGAAGAAATATTCCTTGTACATGGGTTTGGTTTGGAGCGACCAAGCGCCGCCCCGCTTAAACCAGAACTCCTTTTGCATCACAAAAGCGTTCTGCATCAGCTCGTGCGGGATAATGCGGCGGACCTTTTCGCAGGTCTCGCGCTCTTTTCCATGGGGGGTGTGGACCAGATACCAGCGGACGCGGCCGTTATGGCTGTTGGTGGTGGCGCCGTTAAATGCCCCCAGCAGCTGTTCTTGGCGCCGTGCCGTCTGTTCCATGTTCTCGCCCCCTCTTTTGGCTTTGCGATGCACGCAAATGCAGGGGCGTTTAGAACAGGCTTCTCGCTCGCAGCTAGGCGCAGTCGCAAAAGTACAGGTTTTTGTATCTTTCGACAGACGACATTATACGAGCAATTAATCAGCGTTTGCCCAGATTACGCAAAATGTACTGCTAGTAGGTACATCTCCATACCCCTCTACAAAAACCTGTACCTTTTTGTGCAACAAAAAAAGCCGCTCAACCAGCGGCTTTTCTTATTTTGTTAAGAAAAAGGCGACCGCCCTCTGTGGACGGTCGCCTTTGTTAATTGTTGTGAAGTTTGCCTTAGGCGCGGGTCTTGATCTCCTCGGTCACCTTCGCAACAAACTCATCAACGCTCATCTGAACGGTCTCGTTGGAGCGATCGCGGACGGAGATGTTGCCGGCCTCGACCTCCTTCTCGCCCAGGATAAGCATGTAGGGTACGCGGTCAATGCTGCGAGCCTCGCGGATCTTGTAGCCAATCTTCTCATCGCGGTCGTCGCAGACCACGCGAATGCCGGCCTCCTCCAGCTTGGCGCACACCTCGTGCGCGTAGTCGCGGCTCTTCTCGGAGACGGGAAGTGCCTTGACCTGCACGGGAGCCAGCCAGGTGGGGAACTTGCCCGCAAAGTGCTCAATCAGAATACCAATAAAGCGCTCGATGGAGCCAAAGCACACGCGGTGCAGCATGATGGGGCGCTTCTTGGTGCCGTCGGCGTCCACGTACTCCAGGTCAAAGTTGAGCGGCATCTGGAAGTCGAGCTGCACGGTACCGCACTGCCAGGTACGGCCGAGCGAGTCCTCCAGGTGGAAGTCGATCTTGGGGCCGTAGAAGGCGCCGTCGCCCTCGTTGACCTCGTAGTCCATGCCCAGCTTCTCCAGAGCGGTGCGCAGGCCCTCCTCGGCGCGAGCCCAATCCTCGTCCGAACCCATAGAGTCGTCGGGGCGGGTGGAAAGCTCAACGTGGTATTTAAAGCCAAACTTCTGGTACACGGAGTCGATGAGGTTGACCACGCCCACGATCTCGTCGGTCAGCTGGTCGGGACGCACAAACAGGTGGGCGTCGTCCTGGTTAAAGCAGCGCACGCGGAACAGGCCGTGCAGGGCGCCGCGCAGCTCGTGGCGGTGCACCAGGCCAATCTCGCCGGCGCGAATGGGCAGCTCGCGATAGGAGTGCGGCTTGGAGGCGTACACCAGCACCCCGCCCGGGCAGTTCATGGGCTTAATGCAGTACTCTTCGTCGTCAATGACGGTGGAGTACATGTTGTCCTTGTAGTGGTCCCAGTGGCCCGAGGTCTTCCACAGCTGCTTGTTCATGATGAGCGGCGTGGAGATCTCCACGTAGCCGGCCTTGTGGTGGATCTCGCGCCAGTAGTCCAGCAGCGTGTTTTTAAGGATCATGCCGTTGGGCAGGAAGAACGGGAAGCCGGGGGCCTCGTCGCGCATCATAAAGAGGTCCATCTCGCGGCCGATCTTGCGGTGGTCGCGCTTCTTGGCCTCCTCCAGCATGTGCATGTGCTCGTCGAGCTCTTCCTTGGTGGCAAAGGCGACGCCGTTGATGCGGGTGAGCATCTTGTTGTCCTTGTCGCCCTTCCAGTAAGCGCCCGAGACGCCGGTGAGCTTAAAGGCCTTGAGCGCCTTGGTGTAGCAGATGTGGGGGCCGACGCACATGTCGATGTAGTCGCCCTGCTGGTAGAAGGTGATGCGGGCGTCGTCGTCCAGATCACCGATGTGTTCGACCTTGTACTTCTCGCCGCGCTCTTCCATAAGGGCGATGGCCTCGGCGCGGGGCTTCTCGTACACGGAGAACTTGAGGTTCTCCTTGACGATTTTCTTCATCTCGGCCTCGATCGCGGGGAAGTCGTCCTCGCTGATCTTGACGCCCTCGGGCAGGTCGACGTCGTAGTAGAAGCCGTTGTCGGTCGCGGGACCGTAGGCAAAGTCGGCCTCGGGGTACAGGCGCTTGATGGCCTGCGCCATGATGTGCGCGGCGGAGTGGCGGATGACGTGCGTGACCTCGTCCTGCGGAAGCTCGGCCACCGAACCGTCATTGTAGAGTGCCTTCATGGGTATGTTTTCTCCTCTCGGATGCCTGATGCAAGTGCGTGCGATGCGCTCGGCGTTTTGACTTGCATCATTATAGGCAGGTTGCCTTGGTATACAAGCGCCCGCCGCACCTTAATGGCACGGCGGGCGATTTTCTACGCATGCTTCATCGTGTGGGGCGGGGCGTGGGGCGCGCGTGGCTTGCGCGGGACGCGCGGTGCCCGTGGCTTGCGGCCGGCCCGGCGATGGATGCGTTACTGGATGCGAGTTCGGCAGTAGGGGCAGACCTTCCAGTGCGCATCGAGCGGACGATGGCAGCTGGGGCAGACGTTGCGAACCTGAGTGTCGCACACCGGGCAGACGACAAAGTCCTTCTCGATGGGGGCGCCGCACTGCGGGCAGGTGCCGTACTGGGCAAGCTGGCGCTCGCGCAGGGCCATATCCAGCTCCTGCTCCTCGCGGTCGGACGCGTAGGAGTGCGGGCGCAGGATCAGGTAGGCGATGAGGCCTACAAACGGGATGAGGGCAATGATGCCCCATGCCACGTAGGCGCTGGCGCCGCGGCGGCGAGCGTCGATGAACACATAGACGACCGACAGCACATACAGGGCGATGATAAAGCCAACGAAGGCATAGACGACGCCCATAAGCTGCGGCGACATGAGCTCGGAGATGTACTTGGACATTACGGGTACCTTTCGGATTATTTACAGTCCAGTCAAGTTTACCACGGGGTTTGTTTATATGGGACCACGGCTAGGGGCGGGGCTGGCGCGGACACAAACATCTCAATCTGTAACAGTTAGGAGCGGAATCTGGGTCTAGATGTTACAGATTTAGACACAGGGGTCCCTCCCCGACTTCAATCTCGATCTGTAACATCTTGGGCCCCAAAGCCCCTCTTACTGTTACAGATCGAGACATTCAAAATCCGCCTGAAAGTTTGTCTCGATCTGTAACATCTAGAACCCAAATCATCAGCTAACTGTTACAGAACGAGACATACGAATAACCCGACGGGCTAACGTCTTGATCTGTAACACGTAGGACCGCAATTCCCCTCCTACTGTTACAGATCGAGACGAACGTGCGCCTGTGGTCTCAACATCTCAATCTGTAACATGTAACGGCGACGACCGCGAGGTTGGGTGGGAAGATCTCGTGGTCTAACGTGGCCGGCATCCGTGCTGGGCGGTCCTCGTCTGCCGTTGGCGGGTGTTGCGGGGCTGTTCGCCGCATTGCCGCCGCGCTGTGGATGTATAGACCGTAGGATAGTCTTATTGACAGCCTGTCAACTCGTCTGGGAGGCACTGTGAGCGAAACGTTTGATATCGCGATTGTCGGCGCGGGCATCACCGGATGCGCCATCGCGCGGCAGCTCGCGCGGTTTGACCTGTCCATATGCGTGGTCGAGGCAGCCAACGATATCGCGCTGGGAGCATCGAAAGCCAACGGCGGCCTGGTGCACGCCGGCTACGATCCGACACCGGGCACGGTTAAGGCGCAGGTCAACGCCCGTGGCTGCGAGTTGTACGGTGCGTGGGCGCAGGAGCTGGGCTTTCTGTTCTGCCGCACCGGGTCGATGGTGCTGGGTTTTAACGACGAGGACCGCGCGCGCCTGGAGCAGCTACGGTGCAACGGCCATGCCAACGGCGTGCCCGAGCTGTCGATCATCGGACCCGAGCGCATCCACGAGCTGGAGCCGCGCGCCAGTGCCGATGCAACGTGCGCGTTGTGGTGCCCATCGACTGGGTTTGTCGACCCGTTTGAGGTTGCCATCGCCGCGCTGGAGAACGCCGTGGCCAACGGGGTGACGTTTATGCGCTCCGCACCGGTGGAGGCGATTGAAATCGCGGGCTCGGGCGACGACGTGCGCTTTACGTTGGCGACGCCCGCCGGAGACGTGCGCTGCCGCTACATGATCAACGCCGCGGGCAACGGCGCCGCGGACATCTCGCATATGGCGGGCGCCGAGGAGTTCCAGATGGTCTGGCGCCAGGGCAACATCGTGGTGCTGGACAAAGAACCGCGCGCGCTGATGCCACTCTACCCCGTTCCCACGCCGGTGTCCAAGGGCGTTATCGTCACGGGTACCGTACACGGCAACACCGTGATTACCGCGACCGCCGCCGTGCGCGAGCCGGGCGATACACAGACCTACGCGACCGATATCAACGCGCTCCTGACCGGTGCGCGCAAGCTGGTGCCCGATCTGGACACGCGCCGCGTGGTGCGCGCGTTCGCCGGCGGGCGCCCGGTCATTCAGGGTACAAACGACTTTTTTATTGGGCAGTCGGCCGTGGTGCCGGGGCTATTCCAGGCGGCGGGCATCCAGTCGCCGGGCGTGGCGAGCGCACCGGCCATTGCCGAGCGCATGGAGCAGGTACTGCGCAATTCCGGCGTAGCCCTGCGCGAACGTGCCGATTGGGACCCGATTCGCCGCGCGCAGGACAACTTTGACCTCGCGCCGCTTGCGCGCAAGGAAGAACTCATTGAGTCCGATCCCGCGTGGGGGCAGATCGTCTGCCGCTGCGAGACGGTGCCCGAGGCCGAGATTGTAGCCTCGATTCGACGCCGTCCGGGCGCGGTTTCGGTCGAGGGCGTCAAGCGCCGCTGCCGCGCCGGCATGGGTCGGTGTCAAAGTGGCTTTTGCCAAAGCCGCGTGGTGGCGATCCTGGCGCGCGAGTTGGCCTGCGACCCCAGCGAAGTGCTGTTGGAAGATGCTGGATCATGGCTGGTCGAGGGACCACTGAAGGGGGTGCGCTAGAATGGCGACGTTTGATATGCGCAACAAACGCGCAGAGGCCGGAACCATAGCGTCGGTAGCAACGCAGGCCTTCGACGTGGTCGTCATCGGAGGAGGCCCCGCCGGCATGGCTGCAGCGCTGGCCGCGCATAAGGCCGGAGCACGCGTGGCCATCGTGGAGCGCGAACAGCACCTGGGCGGAATCCTCCGCCAGTGCATCCACCCCGGCTTTGGCCTGTCGCACTTTAAACAGGAGCTCACCGGTCCCGAGTACGCGCAGCGCTTTATCGACCAGGTGCACGCAACCGACATTGCGCTGTTCTTGGGCAGCATGGTGCTTGGGATTGATTCAGGCGAGCCTGCAGAAGACACCGAGGTCCATACCGTCACGCTCATGAACCCTGCCGGCATGTTGCAGCTCACCGGGCGCGCGGTCGTCCTTGCCATGGGTTGCCGTGAGCGCACCCGCAGCGAGATCAAGATCCCCGGCAGTCGTCCCGCCGGTGTGTTTACGGCGGGCCTGGCGCAGCGATACATCAATATCGAAAACCTTAAACCCGGCTCGCGCGCCGTCATTTTGGGCTCGGGTGACATCGGGCTGATCATGGCGCGCCGTTGCACGCTCGAGGGGATTTCGGTCGAGGGCGTGTACGAGCTCATGCCGTACGCCAACGGCCTGCGCCGTAACGTCAAGAACTGCCTGGACGACTTTGGCATTCCGCTGCATCTGTCGACCACGGTCACGCGCGTGATTGGACACGATCGCGTGGAGGCTGTCGAGGTGAGCCAAGTCGACGAGCATCTTGCACCCATTCCCGGGACCGAGCGCATCGTTCCGTGCGACACACTGCTGCTTTCGGTGGGGCTGATTCCCGAGAACGAGCTTTCGGTTGCCGCAGGCGTGGAGCTGGACCCACGTACGCGCGGCGCCGTGGTGGACCAGAGCTTGCAGACGGGCGTGCCGGGCATCTTTGCCTGCGGCAACGTGCTGCACGTGCACGACCTGGCCGACAACGTAACGTGTGAGTCCGAGAGAGCTGGCGCAGCTGCGGCGGCGTACGCGCTGGGAACCGGCGCGGGCGCCGTTCCGGACTGCGAGCTCACCGTCTCCCCTGCTGGCATTGCGGGATACGCACTGCCGGGACGCATTACGGCTGCGGCGCTCACCAAGCTGAACTTCCGCGTGCGCCGGCCAGTCGATGCCGCCTGCGTGAGGATCTTGGCCGACGGCGAGAAACTGTTCGCCGGCAAGGTCCGCGCGTTTAAGCCGAGCGTTATGGAAAGCTTCCCACTGCCGGCAAAGGTCATCAAACAAGCGCTCGACCTGGGTGCCAGCGAGATTGTCCTTTCCGTCGATCCCGTTGAGGAGGCGTAGAGTCATGAGCACGAATGTGACCGAGACATTGCAGTTCAACTGCACCACCTGCCCCTCCGAGTGTCTCCTGACCGTGGAGGTCGAGCGCAGCGCAGACGGCGCCGTGGTAGAGGTGCGCTCCGTAACCGGCAACAGCTGCCCGCGTGGCGATAAGTTTGCACATCAGGAGCTCACCTGCCCCATGCGCGTGCTTACCACGACCGTGGCCGTATCCGGCGGCGACGAGGCGCTGCTGCCCGTGCGCACGGCCGAAGCCATCCCGCTGGCACTCCACGCCCAAGCCATGGACCTCATCCGCGGCGTGGTCGTCGAGGCCCCCATCCGCATGGGCGACGTCGTGCTGGAAGATCTTCTCGGCACCAACATTGACCTAGTCGCCAGCATGAACATCGACCGAGCCCAAGTAGCTAATTAGGGACGGAGCTCTTTTAGCTACTCCACCATCCGCCCGGTCCTCCTCCGCAGTTGCGGTGAAATACGGACTGTTTTATGGCTTCAGGCCGCTAAACAGTCCGTATTTCACCGCAACTTATGAGGGTGCGCATGGGATGCAAAGGAATGTCCCGAGGTGCCGGCATAAAAGGAACGTCCCTATGTGCCGGGCTTGGGATACCATGGTGGCAGCCTAGCGAAAGGATGTTTCATGGCACATGTCGATGACCAGCGTGTGGCACGCGTGCTCGATGCGCTCGAGGCTCAGCACCCCGGCGCACAGCTGCTCGTAAACGACCCGTGGTCGATCTATTACCTGACCGGCTTTTATGCCGATATGTTCGAGCGTTTTTGCGGCGTGCTGCTCGCGCGCGATTGCGAGCCCGTGATCATGGTCAACGCCCTACATCAGCTGCCCGAGTACGACAATGCCCGCGTCGCCTACCACACCGATACCGATATCGTGACCGACGCCATCGCGAGTGAGATCGACCCAGCCAAGCCGCTTGGCATCGACACCGTCATGCGTTCCGGCTATTTGATGCCGCTCATGGAGCGCCACGCCGCAAGCGAGTTTTTCCTGGGTGACTTTGCCGTCACCGCCGCGCGCACCTACAAGGATGCCACCGAGCAGGAGCTTATGCGCGTGTCCTCGGCCGCCAACGACGCCGTGATGGCCGATGCCATCAAACTCGTCCACGAGGGCGTGACGGAGCGCGAAATTGCCGACCAGATGCTCGGCCTGTACCGCAAGCACGGCTGCGAGGGCTTTAGCTTTCCGCCCATCGTGAGCTTTGGCGCCAACGCCGGCGACCCGCATCACGAACCCGACGATACCGTGCTCAAGCATGGCGACGTGGTGCTGTTCGACATTGGCGGACGCCGTCGCAACTACTGCTCGGACATGACACGCACGTTCTTTTGGGGCCAGCCGGACGAGGAGACCGCGCACGTCTACGACATCGTGCGCCGCGCCAACGAGGCCGCCGAGGCGCTCATCACGCCGGGCGTTCGTATGTGCGACTTGGACCGCGCCGCACGCGACGTGATTGAGGATGCGGGCTATGGGCAGTACTTTACGCACCGCCTGGGTCACTCAATCGGTCTGCAAGACCACGAGCCGGGCGATGTCTCGCTCGCCAACGAGCAGGTCGTAGAGCCGGGCATGACGTTCTCTATCGAACCGGGTATATACCTCCCCGGTCACACCGGCGTCCGCATCGAGGACCTAGCCCTGGTGACCGAGAACGGCGTCGAGATTCTCAACGCCTACCCCCACGATCCGGTCCGCTTAGACTAGGCAATGCGGCAAAGGGGCTGTCCCTTTGCCGCATCACATGAATGCCGCCACAAAAACGGCCTATCTACTACGTTTAGCCCGCGTGGGTCGACCATACCCGTGTTTTCGCAAAACTGGCAAGCCCTTTACCTGCGGTTTTGATTTCGCAATTCTCGGTATGGTCGAGGGTTACCGGTCAAACGTAGTAAATAGGCCCATTTCGTGGCGAGCAAGTCAACTCGAGGCGCAGGGCAGCCAAAAAAGCCCCGTCCCAAATTGACTGCTTTTGAGTTGCGGTGATATACGGACCGTTTGAGGCTTCTGGCTTGTAAAACAGTCCGTATTTCACCGCAACTGATGAGGGGATGGGTTAACGGAGCAGCCCCGCTACTTCGCCGGCTAGGGTGATGGTACCGGCTGCTACGAAAGGCTCGCCCGCGGCATCGAAAGCCGCGAGGGCCTCGGATACGCTGGGGTACACGCCCGCGAGCTTGTCGGCGTCCACCAGGGAGGCAAGCTCCTGTGCGGGCAAGGCGCGATCGGAATCGGTCTGGGTTACGACCACGCGGGGGAACGCCGGAACCAGAACGTCAACGATACCCGCCACGTCCTTATCGGCCAGCGCGGCGCACAGCAGCGTGGGGCGATTCTCCACGCACGAATCGATCTCGTCCAGTGCGCTCACAAAGTTCTCGCAGCTCTGGGGGTTATGACAGGCATCAATCAGCTTGAGCGGATCGGTCCCCAGCACGTCAAATCGGCCCGGCGTGGGGCAGCCCATAAGCGAAGCGTCGAGCGCCTCATGGTCGAGCTCGCGACCCAAATACCCCTCGCACAGCATAATCGCGCACGCAGCATTCTGCGGCTGATAGGCCGGCTTAACCATGCTCGACGTATAAATCGCACGCGGCGTGGTGCAGCTAAACTCCACCGTATCGCCCACGTGTGCCGGAAGTTTGGTCGTCGTATGGCTCACCACGAGCGGCACAACGCCGCACTCGCGACAACGGGCATCCATCACGCGCTGAACGCTCGGCTCATGCGTGCCCTCGCCCAAAACAACCAATCGCCCAGGCTTAATAACCGCAGCCTTCTCCCCCGCAATGGCCTCGAGCGTATCGCCCAAAATACGTGTGTGATCGAGCCCAATACCCGTAATGGCGACGGCCACGGGATCAGTCGCACTCGTAGCATCCCAGCGTCCGCCCATGCCAACCTCAAGCACGGCAACATCCACGCGAGCCTCGGCAAACACCACAAGTGCAGCAGCCGTCAAAAGGTCAAACGGCGTGATGGTATAGGCGCGCTCCCCCGCCGCCACACGACGGGCATTCACTCGATGCCCCGCCTCAACAGCGGCCGAAACGCCACGGGCGAATGCCTCATCGCTCACGACGCATCCATCGACTTCCATGCGCTCGGGATAGCGTACCAGCTGTGGCGACGTATACAGCGCGGTCTTGAGCCCCTCACCACGAAGAATGGCAGCCGAAAAACGCGTAGTCGAAGTCTTGCCATTGGTACCGGCAACCTGGATGCAATCGAAATACTCATCCGGACGCCCCAACTCATCGAGCATATCGACAACCGTCTCAAGCAGAGGCCCAGCATCCCCAGAAATCCGCCCCGTATCAGCAGCCAGCCCAACAGCCTCATCAAACGAAAGCAAATCAAACTCAAAAGGAACGGTATACAAGCCGGAACGCTTAGGCATTTTTAGAACCGCCATTCATAGAAAAATAAAACAGTATAGGTTGAGGATAGTCAGCGAAAACGCCTCTGATGAGCCAAGGTGCCGTGAAACAAGGGCGCATAGGGCTTATGCCCATGCGCCCGAAGTTGAACGGCAGATTGGCCATCAGAGGCGTTTGCAGCGTCGAGTCAGCCGCCGTTCGTTAGAACGGCGGAATAGGTGTCCGCAGCGGAGAGCAAAGCATCGGGACGCGTCCCCCAGTAACACCTACGAGAAGTCAGCAACCTGAGCAGTCAGCGCCACCAGGATCTCCTTGAGCTCAGCTGCACGGTCCCTCTTCTTCTGGACCACCGCAGGCGCGGCCTTGGCCACAAAGCCCTCGTTGGCAAGGGTCTTCTCGCAGCCAGCAAGCTCCTTCTGGGCCGCGGCGATCTCCTTCTCCAGGCGTGCCTTCTCGGCCGAAAGGTCAACCTTGCCCTCGAGCACCACAAAGACCTCGACACCGCTATCGACCACGGCAATGCTCGCAGCCGGCTTCTCAACATCGGTGCCCATGACCAGCGAAGCGGTGTTCGCCAGCGGCTCAATCGTGGAGCGCAGGCTCTCGAGCTTCTCGATGTCCTCGGCACCGGCGCGCACGACCACGTCGAGCTCCGCCTTGGGGCTTAAGCGATAACGCGAACGGGTGGCACGGGCGGCGGAAACGACGGCACGGCACAGCTCAAACGCGCGCTCGGCGGGCTCGTCGACGTACTTGGCGTAGTCGGCGGGCTCGGGCCACTTGGCGATCATGAGCGCCTCGGCGCGGTTCACGTTGCCCTCGGCGTCCAGGTCGAGCACGCTCGCCGGCATGTTGTCCCAGATCTCCTCGGTGACAAACGGCATAAGCGGGTGCATCAGGCGAATGGAGGTGTCGAGCACAAAGATCAGGTTGCGCTGCGCCTGTAGACGGCCCTCGCCCTTCAGACGGGCCTTGGTGACCTCGACGTACCAGTCGCAGACCTCGTTCCAGAAGAACTGCTGCACGCCGCGGGCCATGTCGCCAAAGGTGTAGTTCTCAATACCCTCGGTGACCATCTTCACGGCCTTGGCCAGGCGGCTGAACATCCAAGCGTCGGCCGGCGTCTCCACGACAGGCTCGCCGGGCGTGTAGCCCTCCATGTTCATGAGCAGGAAGCGGCTGGCGTTCCAGATCTTGGTCACAAAGCTCTTGGCCTGGTCGGTACGCGGGCTGTCGATGAGCTTCTTGGTCTTCTTGTCGATGTTCGCGTCAAACTTGACGTCCTGGTTGTTGGTGCACAGCGTGAGCAAGTTGAAGCGCATGGCGTCGGCGCCGTACATGCCAATGAGGTCCATGGGGTCAACGCCGTTGCCCTTGGACTTGGACATGCGGCTGCCGTCCTTGGCCAAGATCGTCGGGTATATGACGACGTCCTTAAACGGCACCTCGTCCAAGAAATACAGCGAACTCATGACCATGCGGGCGACCCACAGCGCGATGATGTCGCGTGCGGTGACGAGCGCCGTCGTGGGGTGATGGCCCTCGAGCAGCTCCGGCTTTTGCGGCCAGCCCTGCGTGGCGAAGGTCCACAGCTGCGAGCTGAACCAGGTGTCCAGCACGTTCTCGTCCTGATGCACGTGATGGCCGCCGCACTTGGGACACACATCGGTGTCCTCGGTGAGGGCGTCCTCCCAGCCGCAGTCCTCGCAGTAGAACACGGGAATGCGATGGCCCCACCACAGCTGGCGCGAGATGCACCAGTCCTTGAGGTTTTCCATCCAGGTGGTGTAGGTCTGCGTCCAGCGCGCGGGGTGGAAAGTGACCTTGCCGGAGTTGACGGCGTCGAGCGCCGGTCCCTTGAGCTTGTCGACGGCCACAAACCACTGCTCGGACAGCCACGGCTCCAGCGCGGAGTCGCAACGGTAGCAGTGCATGACGGAGTGGTCGAGGTCCTCGACGTGATCGAGCAGGCCGTGCTCCTCAAACCACTTGATGACGGCCTCGCGGCACTCCTCGCGGTTCATGCCGGTGAACTCGCCGTAACCCTCGACGACCACCGCGTGCTCGTCGAAGATATTGATCTGCGGCAGGTCGTGGGCCTGACCCATGGCGTAGTCGTTGGGGTCGTGGGCCGGGGTGACCTTGACGAAGCCGGAGCCAAAGTTGGCATCGACGTGCCAATCCTCAAAGATGGGAATCTCGCGGTCGACGATGGGGAGCTTGACGGTCTTACCCACGAAGGCGGCCTTCTCGGGATCCTTCGGGGAGACGGCGACGCCCGTGTCGCCGAGCATGGTCTCGGGGCGCGTGGTGGCGACGACGATGTAGTCCTGGCCGTTAACCGGCTCGGTCAGCGGGTAGCGCAGGTGCCACAGGTGACCCTTCTCGTCCTTATACTCGGCCTCATCGTCCGAAATGGCGGTGGTGCAGTTGGGGCACCAGTTGACGATGCGCTTGCCGCGGTAGATCAGACCGTCGTGGTACCAGTCGCAAAAGACCTTGCGCACGGCCTGCGCGTAGTCCTCGTCCATGGTAAAGCGCTCGTTATCAAAGTCGACGGAGCAGCCCATGCGCTTGATCTGCTCGACGATGATGCCGCCGTACTCGTGGGTCCAGTCCCAGCAGGCGTCGACAAACTTATCGCGACCGATCTCCAGGCGGCTGATGCCCTCGCTCTTGAGCTTCTTGTCGACCTTGGTCTGCGTGGCGATACCGGCGTGATCGGTGCCCAGCACCCAGCGCGTGGACTTGCCGCGCATGCGGGCCATACGGATGATGGCGTCCTGGATGGAGTCGTCAGAAGCGTGACCCATATGGAGCTTGCCGGTCACGTTGGGAGGCGGAATGGTGACGGTGCAGTCGCCCACGCCCTCACGGCGCTTGTAGTAGCCGCCGTCGAGCCACTTCTGCAGGATCGCCGGCTCGTTGGTCGACGGATCGTAGTTCTTGGGCATTTCTTCCATATATCTCTCCCTGTCCCGCCGGCGTGTCCGCCTGCTTGGTTTTCGCTCGGTCAAGTCCTGGCTCGCACGAAGGCCACATTAAGTGGCCTTCGGCTCGTGCGGAATCTACGAAAACCAAGCAGGCGGACACGCCTTAGGTATCGATTACTTCAGTCTGAAGATACTAGCTAAACAATCTAACAGAATAGCACAGGCATACCTACCAAAAAGGGACAGGTTTATTTTGGCAGGTTTTATCAGGCAGAATGACGTTTGCCCATATAAAACCGACCAAAATAAACCTGTCCCTAAAAGGCAGGTCCCGCAGTGGTTGCCGCGGGACCTAAACGGGCGCTATTTACCCATAGATGCGCTGGGGCTGTTCTTCGCCCTTTACGGAGGCTTCGGTCACGATGACCTTGGCGACGCCTTCCTCGCTGGGGAGGTCGAACATCGTCTGCTGCAGCACGTCCTCGCAGATGGAGCGCAGGCCGCGGGCGCCGGTCTTGCGGGCGAGTGCCATGCGGGCGATCTCGTGCAGCGCCGCGTCCTCAAACTCAAGCTCAACGTCCTCGAGCTGGAACATCTTGCGGTACTGACGCACCACGGCGTTCTTGGGCTCGGTCAGAATCGACACCAGGTCGTCCTCGTCGAGCGCCTGCGTCTGGGTGACAACGGGCGTACGGCCCACGAACTCGGGGATCATGCCAAAGGCGTTGAGGTCCTGCGGGAGCACCTGACGCAGCAGGTCGTTCTCGTCGACCGAGGTGGGGCCGGCGATCTCGGAGTTAAAGCCCACGCCCTTGTTGCCCACGCGGTCGGCGATGATCTTGTCCAGACCCACAAAGGCACCGCCGCAGATAAACAGGATGTTAGTCGTGTCGATCTGCAGCAGCTCCTGCTGGGGATGCTTGCGGCCACCGGTAGGCGGAACGCTGGCCACCGTGCCCTCAAGAATCTTAAGCAGCGCCTGCTGCACACCCTCGCCCGAGACATCGCGGGTAATGGAGAGGTTCTCGGCCTTGCGGGCAATCTTGTCAATCTCGTCCACGTAGATAATGCCCACCTGAGCGCGCTCAATGTCGCCATCAGCGGCGTTGATGAGCTTGAGCAGGATGTTCTCCACATCCTCGCCCACGTAACCGGCCTCGGTAAGCGCGGTGGCGTCGGCGATGGCAAACGGCACCTCGAGAATGCGGGCGAGCGTCTGGGCGAGCAGGGTCTTACCGGTACCGGTGGGACCGAGCAGCAAAATATTGGACTTGGCGAGCTCCACCTCGTCCATATCGGTGTCGAACTGCGAGCCCATGCTGTCGTCAAAAGCGGACACCGCGGCGCCGCCCTCGATCACGCGGCGATAGTGGTTGTACACGGCCACCGACATGGCGCGCTTGGCGTCCTCCTGCCCCATGACATAGGCCGAAAGCTCGTCATAGATCTCGTGCGGCGTCGGCACGTGCGTGATGACCTGGCGGTCGTCCTCGAGCTCAAAGCCCTCGGCCTCGGGGTCCACGGCGGGCTGGGATGCAGCCTGGCCGTGGTCGTTGAGGAAGCCCGGCAGCTTGCCGTTGCGGGCAGCGTCCATAAAGTCCGAAGCCAGCGACTCCTCAAGGATCTCGGAACAGGCGGCGACGCACTCGTCACAGATAAAGATGTTGGTCGGGCCCTTTACGAGGCGACGGACCTGGCCCTGCTCTTTTCCGCAAAAGGAGCAGCGGATGGGGTTGCCGTTCTCGTCAAAGTTGTCCTGCATGTTACCTGCCATCCTAGGCATCCTTCGCGGCGAGATCTCGCGAGGTGACGATACGGTCAATCAGGCCGTAGTCGAGGGCCTCGGCGGCGGTCAGGTAGTTGTCGCGCTCGGTATCGGCCTGGACCTTCTCGATGGGCTGGCCCGAGGCATCGGACAAGATCTGGTTGAGCTCGCGGCGGGTCTTCTTGATCTCCTCGGCCACAATCTCAATCTCGGTCTGCTGACCCTGGGCACCGCCGCTGGGCTGGTGAATCATGACTTTGGAGTGCGGCAGGCAGAAGCGCTTGCCCTTAGCGCCGGCCGAAAGCAGCACGGCGGCCATGGACGCGGCCATACCGACGCAGATGGTGGAGACCTGCGGCTTGATGAAGTTCATGGTGTCAAGAATCGCCAGGCCGGAGTAAACCTCGCCACCGGGCGAATTGATGTAGAGCGAGATATCCTTCTCGGCATCCTGGCTCTCAAGATGCAGCAGCTGGGCAACGACCAGGTTGGCGCTGACGGAGTTGATCTCCTCGCCCAAGAAGATGATGCGGTCGTTGAGCAGGCGCGAATAGATATCGTAGCTGCGCTCGCCGCGCGGCGTCTGCTCGATAACGTATGGCACGAGGGCGGAATCGAACTTAGCGATCATACGCATCTCCATTTCTCTCTTGCGGACCAAATTGGTTCTAGATAAACGTACGGTGCCCGCATGCTATGCATTGGCTGGCACCGTACGAAGCAACCGGATAACCGGCTATTAACTTTACCCCATCACGGGCACATACATGCGCTCGCGGGCAAGGTGGCGAGAATTACTCGGCGTCCTTGGCGGTCTCGTCGACCTCGGTCACCTTGGCGTTCTCGACCAGGTGGTCGACGGCCTTGGAGCGACGGATGGACTCGCGGACGGCAGGCATGCGGCCATCGGCGATGAACTCGGCCTTGGAAGCCTCGACGTCCTTGACGCCGGCCTTCTCGAACTCGGCGTTGATGTCGTCCTCGGTGACCTCAATCTTGAGCTCACGCGCGAGGGCGTCCAGAGCCAGGGACTCACGGGCAACGTCGTTGGCCTGCTTATGCAGGTCGCCGATGAACTGCTCCATGGTCAGACCGGAAGCGGGCAGCCAGGTGTCGAGCGTCATGCCGCGGGCAGCGAGGTTGGACAGGAAGTTCTGGCCAAGCTCCTCAAAGACGGACTGCTCGTAGTCGGCGTCCATCTCGTCGAGCTGCAGACGCTCGGCGAGAGCGGAGACGCAACGGTTCTCCTTCTCGGCCGGCAGGCGGGAAGCCTTGTCCTGCTGAATCTCAATCTTGATGGCGTCGCGCATGGCGTCGATGCTGTCGAAGCCAAAGTCGGACTTGACGAGCTCGTCGGTGAGCTCGGGGGTGTTGCGGACCTTGATGCCCTTGACGGTGACCTCGACGGTGTGGGTCTCGGCCTCCTCGCCCTCCTCGGCCTCGTCGGTCCAGGTGACGGACTTGACGTCGTCAACGTTGGCGCCGATCAGAGCCTCGTTGAACTCGGCGGGGTTGCTGTCGCTACCGGCGATGAGCATACGGCCCTCGGCGGCAAAGTTGTCGGCGTTCTCGACGGCCTTGAGGTCGACGGTAACGTAGTCCTCGGACTCGACAGCGCGGCCCTCGACATCCTCGAAGGTGGCACGGTAGTTGAGGAGCATCTCGACCTGGTTGTTGATCTCGGACTCGGTGACCTCCGCAGGGGGCATCTCGATCTCGACAGCGTCGAAGGAGGAGAGCTCAGCGGCGGGACGCAGGGAGAACTCGACGGTGTAGGTGTAGTCCTCGTGATCCTTAGCGAGGTCGAGGTCCTTGTAGTCACCGTTCTTGGTGGGGACGATGTCCAGCTCGTTGAGGACGGCGGGCTCGTTGGCGGCGATCAGGTCGTTGGTGGCCTGAGCGAGGGTAGCCTCGGCGCCAAGAGCAGAGTCGATAACCGGACGGGGAGCCTTACCGGCGCGGAAGCCCGGGAAGCGGTACTTCTTGGCGGTGTCCTTGTAAGCCTTCTTGATCGCGGCGTCGACGTCGGCGGCCGGGATGGTGACCGTAGCGGTGAGCTTGGCGTCCTTGACGTCAGAAGCGGTGATGTTCAACACGTTCCTCCTCATACTGCCCAGCTTATCTGAGGTGCTGGTACCTTTATGCAACAAAGAGTCGCGACGGCCAGGGCCGACGCAGATGCGTTGGTGCGGGCGAAAGGACTCGAACCTTCACGGGAATCCCACCAGAACCTAAATCTGGCGCGTCTACCAATTCCGCCACGCCCGCATGAGCGCACAGATTAGGAATGATAGCAGATACGAGCGACAAGCGCACGCACACGTTTTACAGGCTCACGACCTCACCACGAGTGCAAAAGGCGGGTCGAGTTGCCCCGCCCCGCCAATTACGACTTGTTCGCCGACCCGCTACTCCCCCAGCAGCGCTTTCTCCGGCGTGATGGGCAGCGAGCGGACCTGGTGGCCCGTGGCGTGTGCGACGGCCGAGGCCACGGCGGCGAGCGGCGTGTTGATGACGACCTCGCCGATCGACTTGGCGCCAAACGGGCCCGTCGGCTCGTAGCTCGGCTCAAAGGCCACGCGAATGCTGCCGATATCCAGGCGCGTAGGCAGCTTGTAGCTCATAAAGTTGCCGGTGCGCAGGCGACCGCGGTCGTCATGCTCGACGATCTCGTAGAGCGCGTGACCGATGCCCTGGGCAATGCCGCCCTCGGCCTGGACGCGCGCGAGCGCCTCGTTGATCACGGTGCCGCAATCGACGGCAGCGGCGTAATCCACCACGGTCACCTTGCCGGTGGCCTTGTCAACCTCGACCTCGGCAATGCCGGCCATAAACGGCGGGGGCGAAACGGGCAGGCAGGCAGAGGCGTGCGAAGTCAGCGCGTCACCGCCCGCGATGTTCTTGACGCACAGGTTGGCAAAGTCTCGCAGCGTAAGGTAGCGACCGTGCTCGCGCGCAGCACGCTCGTCGGACAGGCGCACGTACTGGCCGTCGAAGACCACGTCGGCGGCGTCAACGTCCCACATCTGGGCGGCCTTGGCGCAAATCTTCTGGCGCAGCTCGGTCGCGGCGTTCTTGGCGGCAAGGCCCGTCACGTAGGTACCGGAGCTCGCGTACGAGCCGGCGTCGAACGGCGACACATCGGTGTCCACGCCGCGCACCACAATGAGCGAGCTCTCCACGCCCAGCTCCTCGGCGGCAATCTGCGCCAGGATCGTGTCGACGCCCATGCCGTTATCGGTGGCGCCGGTGCCGATGGTAATGAAGCCGTCCTCTTCCAGGCGCATGTCGATGCCGGCGATATCCACGTTGGAAATGCCCGAGCCCTGCATGGTGAGCGCACAGCCCAGAGCACGCACGCGGTCGCCCAGGTCGACGGCCAGCGGCTTGTCGCGCCAACCGATCATGTCCATCGCTCGCAGCAGGCAGCGGTCGAGCGCGCAGGCGTTGAGCTTCTCGTTGTAGTACTGCGGCATGATCTCGCCCTCGCGCACCATGTTCTTAAGGCGCAGGTCGGCGGGGTCCATGTGCAGCATGTCGGCGAGCTCGTTGACGGCGCTCTCCACGGCAAACTGGCCCTGGGTGGCACCGTAGCCGCGATACGCGCCGCCGCGGTTGGTGTTGGTGTAGACGGCGTCCCACCTAAAGCGGCTCGCCTTCACATGGTTGTAAATCGGCAGGCTCTTGTGGCCCGAAAGGCCGATCGTCGTGGTGGCGTGCTCGCCGTACGCGCCGGCGTTGGACAGCGTGTGCAAGTCGATGGCCGTGATGGTGCCGTCGTTCATGGCGCCCAGCTTAACGGTCATCTGCATCTGGTGGCGCGAGTTACCCGCGGTGATAGTCTCCTCGCGGGTGTAGCAGCAGTAGCTCGGACGGCCAGTCTGCTGGGTCACGAACGCAACGAAGATCTCGCAGCAGCCCGTCTGCTTGGAGCCAAAGCCGCCGCCGATGCGCGGCTTAATGACCTGCACCTGCGACTGCGGAATGTCGAGCGACTGCGCGACCATGCGGCGCACGTGGAAGGGCACCTGTGTAGAGGTGGTCACCGAGATACGCCCGAACGCGTCGGTCGTCGCAAAGGCGCGGAAGGTTTCCATGGGCGCGGTCTGCGTGGCCTGGCTGGTGTAAGTGCGCTCAAAGACGATGTCGCTCTGGGCGAAGGCCTCGTCCAGATCGCCATAATCGCTGGTACCGCTGCACACCAGGTTGCGCGGAACATCGCCGCCCTGCGGGAACATAAAGCTCACGTCGCCCTCGGGGTGGACCACGATGTCGTTATCGAGTGCCTGGGTAAAGTCGAGCAGGGGCTCGAGCACCTCGTAGTCGACCTTGATGAGCTTGAGCGCCTTGTCGGCGGCCTCCTCGGTCTCGGCGGCGACGATCGCCACCTCCTCGTTTTGGTAGCGCACGAGGTTCTCGAGGATCAGGCGGTCGTAGGGACTCGGCTGCGGATAGCTCTGGCCGGCGATGGTAAAGCGGCGCTTGGGCACGTCCTCGTAGGTGTAGACGCCAACCACGCCGGGCACCTTCAGGGCGCGCGACGTGTCGATGGAGCGGATCTTGGCGCGGGCATAGGGGCTGCGCTTGAGTTTGACGATCAGGGCCCCGGCGGGCACCAGGTCGCCCGTGTAGACCGGACGGCCCTCGAGCAGGGCCTTCGAGTCCTTCTTGGGCTGCTTGTGGGTGATCTGCTTGTAGGAGACGCCGTCGCAGCTGGTGTCGTTGACCGGCAGCTCGGGCATCTCAAAGCCCACCTGCACGCCGGACTCGTTGAGAAAGCGCACGATGGCGCGCAGCTGGCTCTCGTAGCCGCTGCAGCGGCAAAGATTGCCGGCGAGCTGGCGCGAGAGCTCCTCGCGCGTGGCGACGAGCGTCGGGTCCTCCTTGGCGGCGCGGGCGAGCGCCAGCACGTTCATGATGAGGCCGGGGGCGCAAAAACCGCACTGCTCGGCGCCTTCGGCAGCCATCGCGCGGGCGAGCGCCTCGGACTCGGCCTTGAGGCCCTCGAGCGTGGTGACGGAGCGGCCCTCGACGCGCGCGGCGGGAACCGAGCAGCTCAGCACCGGGTCGCCGTCGAGCCACACCGTGCACAGGCCGCAGTTGGTGGTTTCGCAGGCGCAGCGTACCGACGCGCAGCCCTGCTCGCGCAGCAGCGCAAAGAGCATGGTGTCGGGGGCAATCTGAACCTTGACCTTGCGACCGTTGAGCGTAAAAGAAAGATCGATGAGTTTGGCAGCCATTAGCGCACCTCGCTAGAATCGACGCCGGGCACGCGGCGGCAGGAATACTCGTCCGTGGCGTGCTTGGGAATCTGCACGCCCTCGAGCTCGCGGGCAAGCGCGGCCGAAAGCTCAATGCCGGCGGCGCGGCGCACGGCCTGAATCGCCAGCGGGGCCGAGATGCGGCGGCGGTAGTCGGCCGAGCCCCACAGGTTGGTGCCGTAGCTCAGGGTACGCACGGATGCGGCAAGGGCGCACAGCTCGTCCTCGGAAGGCTGCTCGTTCACCAGGCCGCATGCCTCGCCCCGCAGCAGGGTCGCGCGCAGCGGGCGGGCACCCACGGTGACGTGCCAGGAGCCGTCCCACCAGGCGGCGGTGACGTTCAGCGAGGGGAAGTCGGTCGCGGCCTTGCGCACGGCCTCGTAGCTTGCGCGGTAGTCGTGTTTAACGACCACAACATGCTCGATCACGTCGCGCACGTAGCCCATGTTCACAAACTCGGCGAGCGGCACGCGGCCGGCACCTGTCAGCTTAACGTATGAATCGAGTGCCAAAAAAGCCGAAAGCACGTCCGAGAAGCCAAAGCGGCCGTAGATGCTGCCGCCCACCGTGGCGGTATTGCGCAGCTGCACGCCCACGATATCGTGGACGGCAAACTCAAAGACATTGTTGACGAGCGCGTTGAGCTCGGCATGGCGCTCGAGCTGGCGTAGGGTGCACATGGCACCGATGCGAAACTCGGTCTCGGTCTCCTCGATCTGATCGAGTCCGCAGGCCGAAAGGTCAATCGCCGTCGCCACGCGACGCGAACCCAGGCGCATCCAGATGCCGCCGCCCACAATCTTGTTGTTGCGGTTCTTCTGTAAGAGCTCATAGGCTTCGGCCGCGTTTCCAACACGGACGTAGGTACCGAACTTGAGCACGTTCTCCCCCATCTCTTTACTTGTCCAGTACCCCTAAGTGTACCAAACGAGGGTGCACGGCCCTCACCACCATAGAAAAAGGCTCCCAGCACAAATGCTGGGAGCCTCATCAGGTGCTATGTCGAGCTGGGCTTAGCAGACGCCCTGGGCGAGCATGGCGTCGGCGACCTTCAGGAAGCCGGCGATGTTGGCGCCCATGACAAAGTTGCCCTCCTGGCCATACTCCTTGGCGGTGTCGTCCACATTGTGGAACATGCCGCGCATGAGCTGCTCGAGCTTGCCGTCGACCTCCTCAAAGGTCCAGGACAGGTGCTCGGCGTTCTGGCTCATCTCCAGGCCGGACACGAGCACGCCGCCGGCGTTGGCAGCCTTGCCGGGCATAAAGGCGACGCCGTTCTCCTGGAAGTAGTTCGTGGCCTCGATGGTCGTGGGCATGTTTGCGCCCTCGCCGACCACCTTGCAGCCGTTGGCGACGAGCGCCTGGGCGTCCTCGAGCAGCAGCGTGTTCTCGCGAGCGCAGGGCAGCGCGATGTCGCAGGGCAGCTGCCAAACGCCGCGGCCGTCGCCCTCGTGCCACACGGCACCGGGCTTCTCGTCAACGTACATGGCGAGCGTGACGCCCTTGTCGTGGCCAGAGCGCTTCTGGTTGTAGACGTGCTCGAGCACGGAGTAGTCGATGCCGTCGGGATCCTCGACCCAGCCGTGGGTATCGGAGCAGGCCAGCACCTTGCCGCCGAGCTGGGAAACCTTCTGGACGGCGTAGATGGCAACGTTACCGGAGCCGTGAACGACGACGTTCTTGCCCTCGAAGGAGTCGCCGCGGCTCTTGAGGTACTCGTCCACAAAGTAGACCAGGCCGTAGCCAGTGGCCTCGGTGCGGGCGAGCGAGCCGCCAAAGGAGAGGCCCTTGCCGGTGAGGACGCCGGTCCACTCGTTGGTCAGGCGCTTGTACTGACCGAACATGTAGGCAACCTCGCGGCCGCCAACGCCCAGGTCGCCGGCGGGAACGTCGGTGTTGGGGCCGATGTGACGATAGAGCTCGGTCATGAAGGACTGGCAGAAGTGCATGATCTCGTTGTTGGACTTGCCCTTGGGGTCAAAGTCGGAACCGCCCTTGCCGCCGCCCATGGGAAGGGTGGTCAGGCTGTTCTTGAGGATCTGCTCCAGGCCCAGGAACTTGAGCATGCCCAGGGTGACCGTCGGGTTAAAGCGCAGGCCGCCCTTGTAGGGTCCAATGGCAGAGTTGAACTCGACGCGGTAACCGCGGTTGACCTGGACCTTGCCCTGGTCGTCGACCCAGGGAACACGGAACATGACGATGCGCTCGGGCTCGACAAGGCGCTCCAGTAGGGCGGCCTCCTCGTACTCGGGGTGGGCGTCGAGCGCCGGCTGGATGGTGCCGAGGATCTCGGTCGCGGCCTGGATGAACTCAGGCTGCTCGGGATAGCGGGCCTTGAGCTCGTCGAGAACTTTCTGCGTGTAGCTCATGCTTCCTCCAATTGATGGAAAAGAAAGGTGTCGTTCGCGGCGCCCCATGCGCCGTGAGCTTTATCGAGTATGGATAATATCGCACTGTTGCTACAAAGTTACGAATAAGGCAACGAGCGGATGTTTCATTTTGATTACGATGCAGGTAGATAGCTTTTTGACCGCCTGACGAGCAAATCGCGTGTTTCGAAGCTGTTTCCCGCACGTTTCGAAACCACCACAAAGGTGCCTGTCCCCAATGTGGTGGTTTTGGCGAGATGCGTTGGCGGGAACGTATGTGAATCGAACACATCCAAGACGTTTTGCACGCCTCACAACGGTTTTGAGGACCGCGGGGCCCACCGGAGCCCATCCGCTCCCAAACGTGGCGGTATTTTACCAAACTAGCAGGGCGTCGTGGCGAACAGCGATACGGCAGCCCCTAACGAAGCGATCTTAGGCCGCCGGCTCCTTTGTCGAGCGTCGTAAAACGCACCGCATCCAGGTGCTCCAAGATGCTAATGGCTCGCTTGCGCGACACGCCCAGGGCCTCGCGCAGCACACTCGTGGTGACAGCGCCGCCGGCAGCCTCGATAGCCGCCGCAACGACCTCGCGCGCCTGAGCCTCGGCGGCGGCGGACAAGGCAACGTCGCGCTCGACCTTAACGATCGAGCGGTTGAGCGAAAGCTCGCGCAGGGCACGCGTCATGGTGTCGCGATCGAGTTGCAACTGCTGCCCCACCTCGGGAAGCGTCGGTGCATCGAGGCCCGCCTCGTCCAGCAGGGCCGCGATGCGCCGGCCTGCCTCGCGCACCACACGTATCGCCGCAGCGGCGGAATGTGGGTCGTAGACCTCAGACCCCTCCTGGGCGCAGATGCCGCGCGCACAGCCCTCGAGGATGAGCGCAGACGCGACGTCTTCGCCCGCTTTCGGCCAGGCGACATGCGCAACCTCGCCCGGGGTGAAGCCCGTTTGCTTGGGCGCGGCCTTATGCATGGCGACAAGCGTGTCGGCGAGGGCGGCAAGGGCGGCATCGAGCACAGCGGGGGCGGCATAGAGCTCCTCGGTCGAGCGCTCCGGATGGAGGGCGACCGCATCGCCCGACGCCACCGCGGCGTGCAGGAGCCTCGCGACTTCGACACCGGAAAGGTCGAGCGCACGGGCGGCAACGGCCGCCGGCACGGGCAGGCGCTGCAGCCCCAGCCATGCGGCAATGGCGGCGGCGCGGTCGCCGGCATCCAGAGCCCTGAGCAGCGAGACCTCTTCCGCGGAGAGGTCGCGCGAGCGGCGGCACCGCGAAAGAAGAACGCAACCGCCGCCGATAAGTACCACCGGGGAGAACGCAAGCACGATGAGACCGTCGCCCGAGCGCACGGGAAGGCGCTCCTTCAGGCGGATTTGCACGGTACGCGTCTCGCCCGGGGCAATCGGCCCCGCGCCCTCCATGAGCATGATACGGCCGAGGACCTCTGCCGTGCCCACCATCACGTGGACGCGCGTGCCGGACTCGAAGGGCACGGGCTTGGCGCCCTCGCGCCCCAGATAGGTGAAGCGCGCGATAAGCCTGAGCGTCGAGCCCTCGGCACCAGACCCGCAGAGGACCTCGCCGCGCGGAAGGTCGCCCGCGCCGTCGCCCACGATGTTGAGCGCCACGCGCTGTCCGGGCAACGCCCGAGGAGTATCGCCATGCACCTGAATCGCGCGAACGCGGCAGCGCACGCCCGCGGGACTCGAAACGAGCTCATCGCCCACCGCCACGGGGGCATCGTGAAGCGTGCCCGTGACGACCGTCCCGGATCCCTTGATGGTGAAGCAGCGGTCGATGGGCAGGCGCGGGGCCAGACAGGGGCGCACCGGGCGGGATGCGGCATCGGCCAGGAAAGAGTCGATAGCGGTATCGAGGGCAAGGCGAACGTCCTCGATACCCGCACCCGTGCGAGAGGAAACGGGCACCACGGGCGCATTGGCAAAGACGGTATCGCCGAGGAAATCCATCAAGTCGAGCTCGGCGAGCTCCGCCGTCTCGTCATCGGCCAGATCGCGCATCGTAAGCGCAACGACCATGTGCGTCACACCCAACAGCTCCAGTACGCGAACATGCTCGCGGGTCTGCGGCATCACGCCCTCAACGGCAGAAACCACCAGCAACGCAACATCCACGCCGGTAGCACCCTGCACCATGGCGCGTAGGTAGTGCGCATGACCGGGTACATCGACCAGGCCGACAAGCTTGCCGCTCGGCAGCACCAGCTCGCCAAAACCGAGCTCCGTGGTCATACCGCGGCGCCGCTCGACCTCCAGACGGTCGGGATTTTTTCCGGTCAGCGCCTCGATAAGGGCTGACTTTCCGTGGTCGACGTGCCCCGCCGTTCCAACGACAACGGGACATTCGACAAGCTCGCGCGCAGTCATCGGCGCAAACCCGCCCGCACGGCGTCGGCCAACGCAGACGCACACAAATCAAGGTCGGTATCGTGCACAAGCGTGCGAACGTCAAACAGCACCTGGTCGTGCTGTACGCGCGTCACAACCGGCGTATCGGGCTCCTGAACCATAGCGCGCTTCAGGCCATCGACGGACAGGCGCCCATCGACGGGGCAGACGGCAACGCAAAAGGTTGGGAGCTCGACGGTCGGCAGCGAGCCACCGCCCGGGGCAGAAGCGCCTTCGACAACCTGCAGCTCCACCGCCTCCTCGCACTGAGAGTCACGAAGCTTGCGCAGCATGCGGTCATGCAGGCGCTTGGCCTGACGCTCGAGCGGAGCCGGCGCGCCGGAAAGCATGTTGAGCACCGGGATCTCCCGATGCGCTGTATCGGGACCGGTCACATACAGACGCAGGGTAGCCTCGAGCGCCGCGAGCGTGAGCTTGCCGGGGCGAAGCGCGCGCATAAGCGGATGAGAGGCGCAGGCAGCGATAACCTGGGTACTGCCGAGGATAATGCCCGCCTGCGAAGCACCAAGCAACTTGTCGCCCGAACACGAGACAACGTCGACGCCAGCGCAAAGCGAAGCGGACGTGGGCTTCTCCCCCGCATCGGCAAGCACCCCGTCTGCCAGCAAAGCGCCCGAGCCTTGGTCCTCGTAAAGCAAAAGCCCGTGCTCGTGCGCCAGTGCAGAAAGCTCCGCCGCGGAAACCTCCTCGTGGAAGCCCTCGATACGGTAGTTGGAAGGATGAACTTTCAGGATCATCGCCGTGTTGGGCGTAATGGCGCTTTGATAATCGTCCAGATGCGTGCGGTTGGTGGAGCCCACCTCGACAAGCTTGGCACCCGAAGCCGCCATGATGTCGGGGATACGGAAACTGCCTCCCACCTCGACAAGCTCGCCGCGGCTCACGATTACCTCTTTGCCGCATGCATGCGCGGCAAGCACCAACAGCACCGCCGCGGCGTTATTGTTGACAACCAAGGCGTCCTGCGCCCCCGTGAGTGTGCGCAGCAGGCGCGCGGCATGCTCCTTGCGGCCCCCGCGAGCACAGGTCGCGACGTCGTACTCGAGCGTGCTGTAGCTGCGGGCGACGTCGGTCACCGCCTGCACCGCTGCGGGAGCGAGCGGAGCACGGCCCAGATTGGTGTGAATCACAACGCCTGTCGCGTTGACGGCGGGACGCAGGGTCGGCAGCGACAGACGGTGGCACCGCCGCTCAATGGCCAAGGCGAGCTCGCGCTTGTTCCTCGCGGGGACGCCGGAGCGAATCGCCGCGCGCTCGGCATCGAGCTCAACATCGATCGCCTCGCGCACGATCGTATCGCCCGCATCGCCGGCAGCCTTCATGACCGGCCACTCCGCCAGCAGCTCGTGGACAGCGGGAATGGAGCGCAGGCGGTCGCGCACCTCGGCGGGCATGGATTCGCAGTCGCTCATGGAAAGCCTTTCGACATATTCAATAAAAAGCAGGTCCCCCACGATCATCGTCGGCCACCAAATGGCGACGCGCATGCAAAAGGGACAGGTCCATTATGGCAGCTCATGGCAAGACGGCGCAGCGCCTCGTCCAAACCCGCCAAAATAAACCTGTCCCTCTTTGGTCGGTTATGCCATGGGGCCTTTAGGCCTCCCTGTTGGCGTAGATAAACCAGTAGCCCAGCGCAACGATCAGGGCGCCGCCCACGATATTGCCGAGCGTGGCGACGGAAAGATTGAGCGCCAGGCCCGCCGCGTTGAGGGCGTCGGCGCCGGCGACATCAACTCCATAGCCGCAGGAGTGCATCAAAATACCCATGGGCAAAAAGTACATGTTGGCAACGCAGTGCTCAAAACCGCAGGCCACAAACGCGGCAATGGGCAGCAGAATGCCCACGACCTTGTCGATCACGGTCCTGCCAGCGGTACCGATCCATACAGCCAGGCACACAAAGATGTTGCACAGAATGCCGCGGAAGAAGATGGTGACGGCGTCAATCGAAACCTTACCGGCGGCGACGCTCACCATGGTGTTGGCGACGGCCTCGCCGTTGAGCTTGTAAATAGCTGCCATGTAAACCAAAAAGACGACGAACAGCGCGCCGGCAAAGTTGCCGATCCACACAGCGACCCAAGCCTTGAGCATCTGGGCGAGCGTGATCTTTTTGCTCTTGAGCGCGCAGACCATAAGCGAGTTGCCGGTAAACAGCTCCGCGCCGCAAATGAGCACGAGCACCAGACCCAGGCAAAAAGCAAGGCCACCCACAAAGCGCTGGGCGCCCCAGCCAAGCGTGGGATCGCTCAAAAAGACCGTGAAGAACAGGCCGCCAAAGGCGATGAACGCGCCGGCGAACATGGCAAGCATAAAGGCCTTCGAGGTCGGTAGATTGGCCTTGGTAACACCGGCAGCCTCGGTCTTGGCCTCGATCGCGGCGGGCGCCAGGCAATCGGGGGTGGAATATTCTGCCTTGGAATCTGCCATGTCGATCACTTCTTTCTTACGTTGTGGGACAAGCATTGCCAAAGCACATGTCCCGCGCCGGACGGTCAAAACAAAACAGGCCAGAAGTAAACGTACCTCTGACCTGCAAATTACTTGGAGCGACGGGTTCGTCACCCGGTACTCTCACAAAAACGGCCTTGATCCCAAAAAGAATCAAAGCCGTTAACCAATCTTGTGGAGCGGGCGACGGGAATCGAACCCGCGTCATCAGCTTGGAAGGCTGGGGTTCTACCATTGAACTACGCCCGCAAGATATGGTCGGGACGACAGGATTTGAACCTGCGACATCCTGCTCCCAAAGCAGGCGCGCTACCAAACTGCGCCACGTCCCGAAGGTGTTGAGCAGCTAAGGTCTAAACCTTGCGTGTCCCAAAGCGAAGGAAATTATAGGTGAGACTCCCCGCCTGTGCAAGCGACGATACCCTAGCTCCTCGAATGTGCGACAAACCGGCTATGGAGCAGACCGATCACAAAGGCAACCACGGCAACCGGTGCCCACGCAGCGCCGATATCTGCCAGCGGCAACGCATCGAACGGTAGCCACGCGCCCGCAAAGAACGCATCGCGGACCGAAGTGATTACGCTCTGCACCGCGACAACGCCGCCGACCCAGACCCAAACCTGCGGATGTGCGTCGCAAAAGCCGTGCACCAGGCCCATCAGCACCAGCACAATGGCAACGGGATACAAGGCGTTGAGCATGGGCACCGAGAACATAAGGATCACGTCGAGGCCCACGTTGGAAAGCACGCACGAAAATGCGGCGAACACAAAGGCGAGAACCGCAAAAGGACGGCGCATGGCCTCCTCGGAAGCCTCCGCTCCCCCTTCGACCACATACGTCTCGCAGAAGTAACGCGAGCAGCAGCTGATAAGGCCGATGCACACGTTCATGCAGGCGAGGAAAAAGATCGCAAAGACCACGACCGTGCCGGCAAGACCAAAATGCATAGAGGCCGAACGCGCAAGGATAGCGGCGCCGTTGGTAGCGTCGGGCATCACGGTGCCGAGCTGCATACCGGCAAGGCCCAAGCCGCAGTAGATGATGGCCATGAGCACGCCGGCGATAACACCAGAGCGCGAAATCTCGAAGGCCACACGCTTGTCATCGGTAACACCCAGCTCATGAATGGTCTCGGCGATGATGATGCCAAAGGCGAGCGACGCGAGCAGGTCCATGGTCTGATAGCCGGTCAAAAAGCCCTGCACGGCAGCACCGGCATTATAGGGAGCCTGTGGCGCGGCAGCGGGACCCAGCGGCGAGACCACGGCAGCGCCCACGACCAATACGATAAGGGCGATGAGCGCGGGGCCCGTAATGCGGCCGAGTACGCGCGTGATGACGCCGGGACGCAGCGTGAGCGCAAATGCGACGATAAAGAACCCGACGGCAAACACCAGGCGAGCCGTGGCGAGCGAGACGCCCTCGGGCAGCAGCGGCACCAGCATCTCGAAGGCCGTGGAGCTCGTGCGCGGAATGGCCAGGCACGGGCCGATAGCCAGATACACCGCCGCGACAAAGAACTCGCCAAATTTGGGGCGCACGCGGCCGGCAAGCTCGCGCGCCGTTCCGGCAAGTGCCACGGCGATAAAGCCCATAACGGGCAAGCCGATGGCGGCGATGAGAAAGCCAAGCATGGCGACCGGCGTGGCAGAACCTGCCTGCAGCGCCAGCAGCGGCGGAATAATGAGGTTGCCGGCGCCAAAGAGCATCGAGAACAGGGCGATACCGACGGTAACGACATGGTCGGAGCGCAGGCCGCGCGGCGCGGATGAGGCCATGGGACCACCTTTCGGGTCGAAACAAAAACGGGACGGGCAAAAGGCCCATCCCGCAAGTATATACGCTTTAGTAAGCTAAATCGCGCAAAGCTTCAATCGCGGCGTCAACTTCCTCGTCCGTGTTGAAATACCCAAACGAGAAGCGAACGACACCCTGGCGCTCGGTCCCCAACGCGCGGTGCATGAGCGGAGCGCAGTGAGCACCGGGGCGCGTCGCAATCCCCCACCCTTGCATGAGCGCATCCGAAATCTCGGCAGAATCGATATCGCCCACGTTGAGCGAGACGATCGCCGAGCGTGTGGGCAGGTCAAACGCACCGTAGAGCTTAATCCCTGGAATCTCGCGTACACCGGCAAGGAAGCGATCAGCGAGCGCACGCTCGTGGGAAGCAATCGCCTCGACCCCACCCTGGGCCTCGATAAAGTCGAGGCCGGCAGAAAGGCCGGCGATACCGTGACCGTTGAGCGTGCCCGCCTCAAGGCGCGTGGGCCACTCCCGCGGCTGCAGCGCATCGAAGCTGTGCACGCCCGTGCCGCCCATGGCCCAAGGAGCCACGTCAATGCCCTCCGCCACGGCCAGGCCACCCGTGCCTTGAGGTCCCATGAGCCCCTTGTGGCCGGTAAAGCACACCACGTCGAGCCCCATGGCCCGCATATCGATATGCGCCGTGCCGGCAGACTGCGAGGCATCGACGATCACCAGCGCACCGGCAGCATGGGCCATAGCGGCCACGCGTGCAATGTCGACCGCGTTGCCGGTCACATTGGAGGCGTGCGTCACCACCACAGCACGCGTGCCCGGCGTGACCAACCGCTCGAGCTCATCGTAGTCGAGCACGCCGTTCGCGTCGCAGCCCGCGTGCTCAACGGTCACGCCCTGCTCTGCCGCCAGGCGGTTGAGCGGACGCAGCACGGAGTTGTGCTCGAGCACCGTTGTGACCACGCGGTCGCCGGGGCGCACCACGCCATTGATGACGGTGTTGAGCGCCGTGGTGGAGTTGGGCGTAAAACAAACATGGTCAGCACGCGGGCAGCCCAGCAAGCGCGCAAGCTTGGCGCGACAGCCGTGGATGGCACGCGCCGCGTCGAGGGCACCCGACGTGGCGCCGCGCCCGGCATTGCCGAGCGAGCACATCGCCTGCGTCACGGCATCGATGACCGCCTGCGGCTTGTGCATGGTCGTCGCCGCGTTATCCAGGTAGATCATCGCACGACCTCCCACATATCAATCACGGTATAGCCCTCGGTGGGAACGCCCGCCGCGGCAAGTTCGCTGCGCAGCAGCTCCTCATCGGCAGGCAACGCCTTCCACGCCAGACCGCAGCCGGCAGCGACCTCCCCGGGCACGGGAATCGTTCGCCCGGGAAGGCCGCGCTCGATGCACAGGGACTCGCAACCCATGGCGGCCGCCGTGGTGGGAAACGTGATGACAAGCGCCGGGCGCTTCTCCCTCATGGCAACTCCAACCAATACGCTACGGGCGCACGACGCGCACGGCCTGCTCCATCTTCTCCACGATCACATACATGTTGGTGACCTCGCCCACCGCAAGCTGGTCTTTAATGCCATAGTGGTCGAGACAGGTACCGCAGGTGAGAATCTCGACACCCTGCTCGGCCAGGCCCTTCAGGTCGTCGAGCACTGGAGATCCCTCGACGGTCAGCTTGGCACCGCCGTTGTAGAACAGCATAGTCGCGGGCAGCTCCTCCTGCTGCGTCACGGCAAAGATGAAGGCCTTCATGAGCTTGTGGCCCAGCACGTCGTCGCCACGGCCCATGCAGTCGGTGTAGACGGAAATGACGAGCTTGCCCTTGCCGGCGCTGGCGTCGCAGAAAGCGGCACCGTCCTGCTCGGGGTCCGCAACGGCCACGGCACCGGCGGTCGCGACACTCACGTGCCACTCGGCGTTCGAGATCTTCTCGACCGAAGCCGTGCAGCCCTTCTCCTGCGCCATCTTGGAGATGTTCTTGACGGCGGTCTCGTTGTCGACCGAGGTCACCACGGCACCCTCGCCATCAAGCTGTTTGAGTGCCTTAAGCGTCTTGACGACGGGCAGCGGGCAGGCATCGCCCATGGCATTGACTTCAATCTTGATAGACATAGCTACATCCTTTCAAAAGGGACCGCCCAGAACAGTAGGCGGTCGCATAAACGGTTTTCTTTAATGCACAACGCGAACAGCAGGACCGCTCGGCATCGCCTCGCACACGCGCCCGATAACGGCGGCGATGCACCCCTCGGCATCCAGGCGACGCGCAAGCTCATCCACATCCGCCGCGGGCGCCGCGATAAGCAGGCCACCAGACGTCTGCGGATCGTACAGCGCGTCGAGCATGCCCGGCTCCAGGTCCTCGTCGGCAGCCACACGCGGGCCAAAAAAGTCCTGGTTGCGGTAGGAGCCCGCTGGGATAATGCCCAGACGTGCCATGTCGAGCACCTGATCAAAGAGCGGCACCGCCCCCGACGCAAGCTCAACCTGCACGCCCGAGCCCTCGGCCATCTCGCACGCGTGCCCGATCAGGCCAAAGCCCGTGACATCGGTGCAGCCGTGAAGCTCAAGTCCCTCGGCCAGACGAATCGGCGCCTCGTTGAGGGTGCGCATCGAGTCAAACATGGCTGCGGCCTCGTCCTGCTCGATGAGCTCGCCCTTAATGGCCGTGGTGATGATGCCAGAGCCGATCGCCTTGGTCAGCAACAGGACATCGCCAGCGCGCGCGCCGCTGTTGGCGAGCATGCGGTCGAGCGAGACAAAGCCGCTCACGGACAGGCCGTACTTGGGCTCGTCGTCGTTGATGGTATGGCCGCCCGCGATAGAGCAACCGGCCTCGACGCACTTATCGGCACCGCCTGCCAAAATCTTGCCGGCAACCTCAACGCCCAGGCAGCTCGGGATGCACAGCAAGTTCATGGCATGGCTCGGCCGCCCGCCCATGGCGTAGATGTCCGACAGCGAGTTGGCCGCGGCGATCTGGCCAAACAGGAACGGGTCGTCGACCATCGGCGGGAAGAAGTCGATGGACTGCACGAGCCCCAGGTTCTCCCCTACGCGGAAGACGCTCGCATCGTCGGAGGTATCGAACCCCACGAGCAGGTTGTCGTTATGCACATTGGGTAAGTCGCCCAGGACCTGGGCGAGGGCTCCAGGAGCCAACTTAGCGGCTCAACCGCTCGCGGCAGTCATAGACGTGAGCTTAATCTGATCGTCAGGCATCGATACCTCCCCTCATCGGTCAATCATTTTCTCTCAGTATACGCATGAATGCGAGCCCAAGGCGGATGCATTAATTGAGCGCCTGTGCGCGAATCGCCGCGCCGATGGCACCGGCAAAGCGAGCCTGGGGCGAGGTGGTCACCGGCGACCCCAGTAGCTCGCCCAACCGCTCCACAACGTAGGCGTTCTCGCACAGGTCTCCCGTCAGGTAGTACGGAGCACCCGCCGCCTGCCCGGCCATGGTCGCCACGCGCGAGACCACGCTGTCGATCACACCACGGGCGATGTTCTCGCGCGGCTCACCGCGACCGATCAGGCTGATGACCTCGCTTTCGGCAAACACCGTGCACATGCTGCTGATCTTGGTAGGCTCGCCGGAACGCGCCAGGTCGGCCATCTGCTGCTGGGAAATGCCCAGGCGGTCGGCCATGATCTCCAAAAAGCGCCCCGTGCCGGCGGCGCACTTGTCGTTCATGGCAAACTTGGCCACGCGGCCACTTTTAAGCTGAATGACCTTGGTATCCTGGCCGCCCACATCGATCACGGTGCCATGGTCACCAAACAGACGCACGGCACCGGTACCGTGGCAGGTGATCTCGGTCACGACCTTGTGCGCATAGGGCACGGCGACACGACCGTAGCCGGTCGCGATCACGCGCACGTCGTCGGCTGTCACGCCATAGCCGGCCGCTGCCAGTGCCTCGCGCAGCCGCTCGGAAGCATCGACCGAGGAGAACCCGGTTGGCTGCACGCACGTCCACGCCAATGAACCCTCCCCGTCGACCACAGCAGCCTTAGCCGCCGTAGACCCGATATCAATCCCGATCCCTATCATGGCTCTCTCCTCATCAAAACATCAAAGACAGTGGCGAGTTCAGGCGCCTTAGCTCTAGGTTTCTCAGGTGCCGGAGGTTGCCCCGAAAGAGGAGCGTAGCGTACTTTGGTACGCAAGCGACGGTTTGAGGGGCAAGATCCGGTGCCTGAGGAAGCTAGAGCGTCTCGATAAAGGCGGCGATACGGGTCTCAATCTGGCCCATGTCACCGTTGCTGTAGTCGGTCTCGATCTTCATATACGGAATACCCGCACCCTCGACAGCCTCCTGCATGCGCGCACTCTCCACGTTAAAGGTGTGGCAGGCCTGCAGCACGCTCTCCACCACGCCATCGACATGATACTTCTCGCACATGGCCAGCGTGTTTTCCATACGACCGTCGTTGGGCGTCATGACCGAGCAGTTGATGTCCAGGTAGCGGTCGGCGATGGCGCGCAGGATGTCGGGCGCATCCGGGTCGATCATCATCGCCGCCGTGCGCTCGCCCGAGCAGTCGTCCATGCACACGACCACGCCGCCGTTGGACTCGATAGTGCGGCCGATTTTGTTGATCACGCCGCCCACCGGGCAACCGGTGATCAGAATGCGCTTGGCATCCGCCGCAACCGGGCGCTCGCCCGCGTCGTAGGCCTCGCGCAGCTTGGCGACCTTTTGCTCCAGCTGCTCCGTATAGGTCTCGATATCAAAGCTGAACGTGCCGGCGAACATGGTGCTCATCAGGTCGACGCCGCTCATGGCCGCCGGCTGGTTGGCCTGCAGCGCGAACATATCGAGCTGTGCCGCACGCAGACGGTTGCGGCGTCGGACGGCGGCGCGCAGGTCGTCATCAGTAATCGTAATGCCGTAGAAGTTCTCGAGCTCCTCCTTGAGCAGGCGGCATTCCTCGTACCAGCCTTCACGCTCGTAGGCGCGATCGCGACCCTGTGGAAGATGCAGAATGTGTGTGCGCTTGAGCTCGTTGAGTAGCTCGTACATCTTCTTCTTGCCGTCGCAGGTGGTCTCGCCGATGATCATGTCGCTAAAGTACGTAAACGGGCACTTTTGCGAATAGGCAAAACCATACGTAGACTTGATGAGCGGGCACAGGTTTGCCGGCAGCACCTTCTCGGCCTCGGGAATCACCTCGTCGGACGTACCACACAGAGCCACGCTCGAGGCGCCCGCGGCATCGATAATCTCGAGCGGCGTATAGCTGCACAGATACCCGACAAGACGATTGCCCGCCTGCTTGTAATCCTTAACGCGAATAAACGCGGCCTTGCGCTGCTCGTTGAACTCCTCAAACGTGGACGGCAACGGCTGCTCAATATTTTCCGACATATAACTCCTTAACAAACCTTTTAACCGACCTGGGGGAACGGCTTTCCCGGGTGCCCGAGGTTGCCGTGAAAGAGAAGCGCCGCGTACTTTGGTACGCAAACGACGGTTTGAACGGCAAGATCGGGTGCCTGGGAAAGCCGCCGGGACGGATAGCCCTAAATGGTTTCCAAGAAGGCCTCGATCCTGGTTTGCAGTTGGCCTGCATCCTCACCGGCGTAGTCGGTCGTGATGTGCATAAACGGAATGCCGGCTTCCTCGGCGGCCTTCTCCACGGCAAACGACTCCATCTCATAGAGCGTGCAGAACTGCAGGGCCACGTCGACGATGCCGTCGGCATGCAGGTCCTTGGCCATCTGGACAATGTCCTTCATACGCTGGTCGTTGGGCGTAAAGACGGCGCAGTTGATCTTAAAGTAGCGCTCGGCGATGGCATCGAGCATCTCGTCCACCGTCTCACCGGACTCGTCGACCAGGTCCTTGTAGTAGCGCGAGCCCGTGCAGGACTCCTCGCCTACCACAACGCCGCCGGCTTTCTCGATGAGGTTGAACAGCTTCCAGTTGGGCACGGCCATGGGCGTGCCGGTGTACAGAATGCGCTTGGTCCCCTTGGGCGCCACGCCCTCGCCGGCCTCGACACGCTGCTCGCACTCAGCCGCCATATCGTTAATGGCTCCGGTCAGACGTGGCGTGTCGTCCATAAAGGCGGCCTGAACGGTCAGCAGGCTGTCAAGACCGCTGATGGGCGCAGGGTCGGCAGCGCGCGTGGCAGCGAGGCGCTGCAGGGCGCGACGCTTCTCATTGACGGCGTGGATGGCGGCCTTCAGACGCTCAGACGTAATCGTGACGCCGCACTCTTCCTCGATCTTGGCGGCGAGCTTCTTGACCTCGGCCTTCCAGGTCACGAGCGTCGACTCGTCGTGTACGTTGGGAATATCCATGACGTACATGTTCTTTTGCGTTGCAAAGAACTCGTAGGCCTTCTTCTTGCCATCGCAGGTGTTCTCGCCTACCACTAGGTCACTCGACTCAATGTAGGGGCAGACCTCACCCAGCTTAAAGCCGGCAAAGCTCTTGATAAGCGGACAAGTGTTGCGCGGCAAGTGCTCCTCGACCTTGTCCGTTGCCCAATCGGCACCCGAGCACAGACCAACGGGAATGCCGTCACAGGCAAGCACGATCTCCTCGGGCACGTACACGCAGAACGAGCCCACGATTTTGGTGGCCTCGCCGGCCTCCTTCTTGTCGAGCATCTCCTTAATACGGCCGCTGTGGATGTTGGTGGCCACAAAGTCCAAGTAGGACGTGGACTTGGGGCGGTTGTTCTGCGACAGGAACATGTCCCCGTACATCTGGCCCACAGCGCCCAGCAGCATGTCGTGGTCGGCAAGATTCATGCCGAGGCTCTCCCACATCGGATGGAAATCGAATTCTTCAGCCATGACGGTTCCCCTCTCGAACCAAAAACTGATAACGGCGGTATCGATGCACGACGGACGGCGATTGCCCGGCCGTGCTTAAACCCGGAATTTTAGGGAACCTGCCTTGCGGACGGTTATTTAGTTGTGCGTCGTCTCTCCCGGAGCCGTGAACATACCTGCTCATATGCGGCTCCGAGCCATATACAGGGCACGCGCGGCAACGCGGCAAATGTATGTCGTCTGCGGCATGTGCGCACCCTCCTTTACAAGTTGAGGTCAACTATACCAACGGTCATCGACCATGCGAACACCGTTGACATTCGTACGACAGCGTCGTGTGCCGTCGTTTAATAAATAATTATCTTGATTGATTAGAATTTGTCATTCCTCATTCGGCGAACGGCAAAAACAAAGCCGCCGAGGCTTATATCCCCCGACGGCATTACCCGGCGCTATCGACAAACCAAATGGATCCTGCTGGCATCAAAATGCATGCGCAGCGTCTCGCCTGCTTGCGGCAGCTCGTCGACAGGCATGCCCACTTTGTTGACCTTCCACTGCAGGCGCGTCGGCGCATCGGCACGCGGCACATCCAGCAGCACCAGGCGCTCAAAGCGCGAATCGCTCACACGGGCCACGTGCAAATCATAGCTGTTGCGACCCCGCTCGGCACGGTTGTCCACATGGAAGTAGCTCGCACGAATACCCAGGTACGCCACGTTATCGGGAACCTCACGGCCCACGTTGAAGGTCATGCCCCAGTCCAGGGCCTCAACTTCCTGAAGCCCGATCTTGCGCGCGCGGCTCGTATTCTTGCAGCCCGTCAGGCGCAGCGCAGCCAAGGTTTGCGGCCGGCGGACCACGTCCTCGACGGAGCCGATCTCCTCCACATGCCCGTCGTGCATCACGCAAATGCGCTCGCACAGGCGGCACGCTTCGTCGATGTCGTGGCTCACATAGAGCACGGTGCGGCTGCATACATCGAACAGGTCAAGCATGTTCTGTTCGAGCGCGCTCTTAAGATAGGAATCGAGTGCGCTCATGGGCTCGTCGAACATAAAGATGCCCGGGTGTGCCGCCACCATGCGCGCGAGCGCCACGCGCTGCTGCTGGCCGCCCGAGAGGCGCGCGGGATAACGGTCGGCAAAGTCGGCCAGTCCAAAGATTCCCAAGTAGCGCTCGGCAAGTTTTTTACGCGCGGCGGCGTCGCCCGCATCCTTTACACCGGCGCACACGTTATCGGCCACCGTCATGTTGGGAAACAACTGATAGTTTTGGAACAGTAGGGCGCATTTTCGCTCCTGGGGCGACAGGTCGATGCCCGCGGCCGAGTCAAAAAAGGTCACGCCGTTGACGACGATCTTGCCCTCGTCGGGCGTCTCCACACCGGCAATGCAGCGCAGCGTGCAGCTCTTGCCGCAACCCGAGGCGCCCAGCAGTGCCACGCGCTCCTCGCCGGCCTCAAGATGCATGTCGAGCACAAACCCGGGATAACGTTTCTTAATATCCAAAACGAGCGACATGGCCTATCGACCTCCCGTCGAGACGGCGTCATCGCGCATGAGCTCGGCCAGCGCCTCGCGATCGATACGCAGCGCATCGCCGCCGACCGGGTCGAGCGAATCGCCCTGTCCGGCGAAATCTTTGGCCTGCCTGCGCTCCGCACGGGAAAGGCCCCGTTCGCGATACTTTTGCGAATGCGCCGTGTACATGTTGATGAACAGGATGACCAGGAAACTGAACACGATTACGACAATGACCCAAAAGAGAGCTACCGACGTGTTGCCGCCCATCCACTCAAAGTAGATGGCGATGGGAATGGTCTGCGTAATGCCGGCATAGTTGCCCGCAAAGAACAGCGTGCAGCCAAACTCTCCCATGGCGCGGGCAAAGGCGAGCACCGTACCGGCGGCAATCGAGGGCCAGCCGAGCGGCATCATAAGCTTGGTAAAGATGCGACGTTCGGACCACCCGAGCGTGCGCGCGGCGTCGAGCATCTGCGTGTCGAGGCTCTCGAAGGCTCCGAGCGCCGTGCGGTAGACCAGCGGAAACGACACAACGACGGCCGAAATGACCGCCGCGGGCCAGGTAAAGACGATCGAGATGCCGTGCGCGATGAGCCACTGGCCCACCCCGGTCGAGCGGCCAAACAGCATGAGGAGCAGAAAGCCGCAGACCGTGGGCGGCAGCACCATAGGAATCGTAAAGACCGAATCGAGCAGGCCCTTGATGCGACTCGAGGTACCCATAGTCTTCCACGCGGCAAACAAGCCCAGTGCAAAGGCAATCAGCAGGGCAAGGCCGCTCGTTTTGATAGACACCCAAAACGGGCGGTAGTCGATGCCGCCTAAAAAGGAGGCCAAAGAGGTCAAGGGCCCCTGCTCATTCCGCAACACGACTGACGATGCTTCTACCATTTGAGCGCTATCAAGCCAACGCGCGCCGCCCTTGGCATCACCCGAGGCCGATGCAATCACCACATAGCGGTCCCCATCCGCACCGCGTTCGTCAAAGCCATAGGTATACCCGCCGGCATCAAACGTTGTTTCCGCCGTGACATACCAAGGAAGATCCACGTCCCCCAGCTGCGCACCTCCCATGCAGTTTGCGCTGTCGAGCTCACAGACGAGGGCCTTGAGGCCCGATACGCACTCGTTGTCCTGCGGATCCAATCCATACTTCTCGACCGCCTTGGGCGATATCCACACCACAACGCGATCGGCAGCAGGCGCCACTACAAGGTCCACGTCCTCGTCAACGGGAAACCGGTAGCCCTCAGGCTGGCCCTCCATGGCACGAGCGGTCCCCTTGGCCAACCGCTCAAAACCCTCGATCCCATAGGAAAGCCCATGAGCGGTCGCAGCAACCTGGGCCCCGTCCTCGGCGTCCCCAGCAAACGCAAATCCCGGCACCCAGCAAAGCGCGAAGGTCAAAGCACAGGCGACAAGCATGCGGAATCTATTAAGCACAAAAAGCTCCAAGAGAATACAAGGACGGAGTTAAACACAAAACGATGGAATTATCGCGCCAAGCCGCACTACGCGGAAAGCTCAAAGCCGTATTTGGCCCAAATCTTCTGGGCCTTCTTGTTGGACAGGCAAAAGTCGATAAACGCCTTGGCCTCGTCGGCATGTTCGGAGCCATCGGCGACAGCGCCCGGATACACGATGGGCTTATGCGAGTCCTCGGGACACACAAAGGCCTCCTCGATGCCGTCGTAGCGGTAGATGTCGGAGCTGTAGACAAAGCCAGCCACGCAGTCGCCTGTAGAGACGTAAGACGCAGCCGTGCCGACCTTGTCGGCCAGGGCCACCTTGTCGGCGATCTCGGGGGCGTACTCGCCGTCGTCGCCCTCGGTGCCGGTGTAGAGGCCCACGGAGGCCAGGGCCTGGTTGGCGTACTTGCCGGCGGGAACGGTCTTGGCGTCGCCAATGGCGATCTTGCCGTCCAGATTCGCGACGTCGGCGATGGCCTCGACCTTGGTGTCGGAGCCCTCAGCGCGAATGATCACGAGGTCGTTGACGAACATATCCTCACGGGTGTCGGCGTCGACGAGCTCGGCGGCCTCGGCGTCATCCATGGTGCCCTTGGAGGCTGTGATGAGCACGTCAACGGCGGCACCGGCGCGCATCTGCTCGACGAGGTCGCCGGAGGCCTTGAACTGCGTGTCGGCAAAGGCGGTGCCGGTCTGGTCGGTATAAAGCTCCTGAACCTCGGGCAGAGCCTTCTCGAGCGAGTTGGCGGCAAAGACCTGCAGCTCGACAGCTTTCTTGGAAGATGCCTTAGCAGAACCGGCATCGGATCCGGCCGGCTCGGACGTATTGTTGCCCGAGCAGCCGGCAAGACCAAGGCCGGCAGCGGCGACAGCAGAAAGCGAGACGAATCCGCGGCGAGAAACCATATCGAACATGTTCAACCCTTTCGGACCTTGTGCCCGGGTACCCCACCGCGAGCTTTATTCTGTAATTAGATTATACTTTCGTGCGAATAATATCAGTGATAAAGATTTCTCGCCTGATAATTTTCTTTTACCAATAACCACGAGACGGCCCGCGCTGTCGATGCATAAAAAGGCGGAGCGACTCGCAAGGTCGCTCCGCCGCAGGTAGTGCGCTTATTTGGTGTGCCCGCCGCCCGCCGTCATCTGGGCCGCATGCTCCAGCTGGTCGCTCACGGCCTCCCAGCTTTCGCGGGCCGCTTTCGTGGATCCCGGAAAGTTGATGACAAGCGTATACCCACGCTGCATGCACACGGCGCGCGAGAGCATGGCGCGGCGCGTCTTGGTCATGGAGTACGCACGGATCGCCTCGGCAATACCCGGCACATCGCGATCGCAGACGGTACGCGTCGCCTCGGGCGTCACATCGCGCATCGAAAGCCCCGTGCCGCCGCAGGTGAGCACGACATTGGCGTGGCACTCATCGGCGGCTTCCACAATGGCATCACCGATCTCGCTGACGTCGTCGCGCACGACCACATGCGAGGCGACCGTCCAGCCCTGCGCCTCGATAAGTTCCTCGAGTGCGGCTCCAGCCTCGTCCTGGGCAAGATCGCGCGTATCCGAGCACGTCACGATCGATATCTTCAGCTCCATAGCATTCCTCTTACAACACGGCGCCCTCGGGCAGGTCGACGCGAACAACGTCCACGACATCGCCCACCTTGAGGTCGCACGGTCCTTCGTCAACACGCAACAGGCAGTTAGCCCGCTGCATCGTGCCGAGCAGCGCCGAATTCTGCGTCTTGGCCTCGGTCACCAACAGCTCACCGGTCTCGGGGTCGCGCAAAACCGTGGCGCGATCGAAGAAGCGGCGATGCTGTCGCTTTTTCACGCCGTGCGTGAGCGTCGCCTGCTGCACGGGACGCGTACCCTCGGCAAAGCCGCGCATCTTGCGGATCGCCGGACGCGCAAGCATCTCAAAGCCTACATACGCCGCGGCCGGATTGCCTGAAAGTCCCAGGTAGGGCTTACCCCCAAGCAAGCCAAACGTGATGGCCTTGCCCGGACGCATCGAGATGCGATCGAACAGCACCTCGCCCTCGCGCCGGACGAGCGCCGTCACGTAGTCGTAGTCGCCTGCCGAGGCGCCACCGCTCGTAATGACAAAATCGCACTCCAGCACGGCGCGATGCACCAGCTCGGCAATCGCCTGCTCATCATCGGGCGCAATGCCGTAGAACACGGGCTCGGCTCCTGCATCGAGCGCTTCGGCCATCAACGCCGACGAGTTGGAGTCGCGAATCTGCCCGCGCGCCGGCAGCTCACCCGGCGCGACCAGCTCCGTGCCCAGCGAGATAATGCCCACACGCGGCGCGGCATGCACCTTCACGCTCGCATACCCGGCGCTCGCCAACAAGCCGGCGCCCGCCGGAGCCACGACCTCGCCGGCGTGCATCACAACATCGCCGGCATGGGCCTCCTCGGCGGCAGAGCGAACGTTCTCCCCTACCTTGGCAGGCGCCGAGAACCTCACACGCGAACCCTCGTTGCCGTCACCGACGAGCACATCGACGATCTCATACTTCACCACGGCATCGGCACCTTCGGGTACCGGCGCGCCCGTCATGATGCGGACCGTCTCGCCCGCGCCGATTGTGCCCTCAAACACATGGCCCGCAGCCTCGTGTCCGATAACGTCGAGCGTCACCGGCGCCTCGCCAGATGCCTGCGCCAAGTCCGCCGAGCGCACGGCATATCCGTCCATAGCGCTGTTGGCAAACGGCGAGATGTCGATATCGGCCACCGCATCCTCTGCCAAGGGAAGACCGGCGGCCTGCCACACGGGAATCTCGACGACTTCGGTGCGATTCACGTGCGACAAGACGATCGCCTGCGCGTCCTCCAACGGAATGAGTTTCTCAGCCATATACACCTCTAGCATGCTGCGGCGCGCAACAAAAGCGCCGATTCTTTATGTTTCTCTCAGTATAATCCCTCGCCGCCTGCTCAAGACCTGGCCCGCGGCCGCGAATACATCTGTCGGCCGCAAGCCGCGAAACAAAACCAAAACCAACCCACCGGCTCGTCGCGTTTACCGCGTTTTATAATGCTCGTGTTGCAACCCAAAAGAGGAACGTATGACTTTTACCGACAAACCCGAAAGCGCAAACGAAGCGCAGGATCATTCTCAGTCGCTCGACGACGGCGGCTTTTTCTCCCTGAACGACGTCATCATGGCCGGCAGGCATCAGCTCACCCGCTCCGAGCATCTCTTGGCCGCCGACACGCGCCGCAACGCCCGCAACCTACTCGCGAGCGCCAAGTTGCTCACACTCGTCGTCATCGTCTCGCTCGCCATGGGCGTTGCCGCCTGGGCGTTTTTGACCTCGCTGAATATCGCGACCGACTATCGCGAGCACCATGCATGGGTCTACGCCTTGCTTCCCGTTGTGGGCGTTGCCACCGCATGGGTGTACAAAAACCACGGCCTTGCCGCCAAACGCGGTAACAACCTGGTCATCGACTCCGCTCTGGGCACACGCCTCATCCATATGCGCATGGCCGTTCTCACCTTCGTCTGCTCCACGCTCACGCACCTAACGGGCGGGTCGGCCGGTCGCGAGGGAGCTGCGGTGCAGATTGGCGGCACCATCGCCAGCAACATCTCGAGCCTCGCCCACCTCAAAAAGCATGACCACCACGACCTCATGCTCGCCGGCATCTCGTCGGCCTTTGGCGCCGTATTCGGTTCACCCCTTGCTGGAGCTTTCTTTGGCATGGAGATGTGCTTTATCGGCAAGATCGACTACACCGCGGGCATCTACTGCCTGGTCGCCTCGTTTACCGGCTACTTTACGTCGCTTGCCTTGGGAACCGAGTACGAGGCGAATGTCATCGCCAGCGTTCCCAACATGACACCACGGACGGTTGTCATCGTAGTCATCAGCGCCATCATCTTTGGTCTCACCGCACGTCTCTTTGCCTGGTCGGTTCGTACCGTCAAGAGCCTGTACGGCCGCTTTATCACCAATTACCTCGTTCGCGCACTCATAGGCGCACTCGTGGTTTTGGCCGCCTACGCCCTCCTCGACGCCTGGGACTACGCCGGCCTTTCCACGTGGCTTTCCGGCGCCGGGTTTGCAGGCAACACCACCCTGGCGGACGCAGCCATCAAGTTGGTCGTCACAGCGCTTACCCTGGGCGCCGGCTTCCAAGGCGGCGAGGTCACGCCTCTGTTTGGCATCGGTGCGGCGCTCGGCGGCTGGATCGGCTGCCTTACCGGGCTTGACCCCAGTTTTCTGGCGGCTCTCGGCATGCTCGGCGTGTTCTGCGCCGGCCTCAACGTGCCCATCACCACCTGCATGATGGCCATCGACCTGTTCCACGGCACGGCCGCCGGGTTCTTTGTCATCGTGGCCTTTATCAGCTACCTAACCGGCGGACACCGCGGCGTGTACCCCGCCCAGCGCATCATCTCACCCAAGCGCCGTTCGCTTATTGTGGATGAGGGCGGTACGGTAGCGGATGCTATCGAGCGCCACAACGACCTGATAGAGTAGATGTAATAATCGCCGTGCAGCCACAATCGGGGCTAATTCGACCTGAGCGCGACCGCACCGTCATGTCACACGCCGGGAGTCGCCCCATGCACGCAACTGATTTTGGTCGCACGCTCATCATCGCCAACCCAGCCGCCCAGTCGGGTGCGGCACGCGAAGTTGCCGAACGCCTGCAACGCTTTTTGGACATGACTGCACGCGCATCCCAGTTTGACCTGGTGTTGACCGAGCGTATGGGACACGCCAAGGAGCTGGCCGCACAGGCTCAGGGCTATCGCACCGTTATCGCACTCGGCGGCGACGGCGTGATTCACGAGGTCGTCAACGGGCTTATGACGCAAAAGGAGAACGCCCGCCCCGCTCTTGCCGTCCTGCCCGTGGGCTCCGGCAACGATTTTGCCCAGACGCTCGGCATCGACGATTTCTCCGGCAAGGATTTTGGCGCGCTGCTCACCTGCGAGCTGCAGCGTCAGGATATCGGGCGCATTCGCTCGTGGAGCCCTGCGAGCGGCAGCGGCGAGGCTACCGTTGAGTACTACGACCAGACGCTCTCGGTCGGCATCGATGCTGCCATCGGCCTTAGCACCACCGAGCTGCGCAAAAAGACCGGCTTGACGGGCGCGCCGCTCTACACCCTCTCGGGACTTGAGCAGTTTGGCCTACGCTATCGCAACTATCCTATGACAGTCAGCTTTGACGGCGCGCCCACAGAGCGCGTGAGGGCGATCATTATGGCGATACAGCTGGGCCCCACGTATGGCTCGGGCTATCGCATCTGCCCCGATGCCGACCCCTGCGACGGCATGCTCGACGTCTGCTACGCCTGCGGCCCCGTCCCTCGCGCGGTAGCCCTGCCTATGTTCCTTTCGGCCAAGGACGGCCACCATACCAAGTTGCCACCGGTTCGCATGCGCCGCTGCCGCCATGCCGAGCTAACTTTTGAGGAGCCCGACTACCCCATCCAGGCCGACGGCGAGCCCATCGTCGCCTCGCGCATCGAAGTCGACATCCTACCCGGCGCCCTCCAAGTCTGGCACCCCACCCGCTAGCAAGACCAGCGAAACAATCGGCTACTCGTCGCTCCCCGGCTTGCGACGGTTAGCCTTTTTAATCGCATTGAAGTGCTTGTCGTTGAGCCTGCGCTGGCGCGATCGCTGGGGCACTTTGGTCTTGACGCGACGGCGCGGCGGACGGCCACGACGCTCAAGCTCTGCGCGCAGCTTACGCAGGCAGCTCGCGCGATTCTGAAACTGACTACGGCTCTCGCGCGCCGTCACGACAATCCCCGTGGGCCCATGTTTCATGCGCACAGCAGAGTCCGTCGTGTTGACGCCTTGTCCGCCCGGACCCGTCGCGCGAAACACCTGCACCTCGCAATCGCGCGCCAACTCCTCGGCCGACATCTCGGCATAGCGCGCATACTCGCGCCACCCCATCTTGTTCTCATCCATATCAACACCTCCCCTCATACAAAAAATGTGACAAAGGGACAGTCCCTTTGTCACATCGCATACCAATCGCTTGTGTTGCGCGCTTAGGCGAAGGTGATCTCGCCGGTCTCGCAGTCCATATCGGCGATACGGGCCAGGCTCTCAACGCGGAAGCCGCGCTCGCGGAGCTTATCGCCACCGCCCTGGAAGCCCTTCTCCACCGCAATGCCAATACCGGATACCTCGGCACCCGCAGCCTCGCAGATCTTGATAAGACCCTCGAGCGCGCAGCCGTTGGCCAAGAAGTCGTCGATGATCAGGACCTTGTCGCCCTCGGACAGAAAACGCTTACCAACGATGACCGGGTACTCCTTCTGCTTAGTAAAGGAGTAGATGGTCGTGGCATACTGCTCGCCGTCGAGGTTGATGGACTGTGCCTTCTTGGCAAAGACCACCGGCACGCCGCCAAAATGCTGGGCTGCGATGCAAGCCATGCCAATGCCCGAAGCCTCAATCGTCAGGATCTTGTTGATCTCGGCACCCTCGAACAGACGGGCCCACTCGGCACCCATGTGGTCGAACAGCTCAACGTCGCACTGGTGGTTGAGGAAGGCATCAACCTTAAGGACGTTACCGGCCTTTACGATGCCGTCATGGCGAATACGATCCTCAAGCTCCTGCATGGCGCAACCCCTTCTCGCGGCAACGATACCGCGCGATTAATAAACGTTGTTCGATAGTCTACCACGGACCGACCCCCGCCCGTCCCACAAGCCACATCGCACCACAAACCAGTCTTTTTGGGACGGCGCGAATCGTGGCAGACAGCCTCCCAACACGCTAATGGCGGGCGCGCATCTTCACCAAACGCACCATGGCGAGCGCAAAGCCCACGGCTGCCACGGCCATCAACACATAGAACACCGAACGAAAACCAAACAGGAACACATCCGGACGGCCCGCAACAAAACTGGTCACGGCCTCGCCCATCGCCACGCTCATCTGCCCATACAGGATATGCGACGCCGCCGTAATGCCGAGTGCCATGCCGGCGTATCGCGCCAAACTGCCCAAGCTGCCCGCAAAACCGAGTGCTTCGCGAGGAGCTGAGCCCATATACAGCGAGTTATTGGGGCTCTGGAAAATCGACGTACCGCACGACATAAACGCGACGCAACACACGATCACAGGGATAGAAGAGCGCTCGTCAAGCGTGCTTACCGCAAAGAGACCGCACACGTACACGCCTAGACCGACCGCCGTGGGTCCCTCGCAGCCAACGCGGTCCGAAACCGTACCCGAAAGCGGGCCGATAAAGGCATTCACCATCGGCAGCGCCAAAAAGAGTAGTCCAGAGATATCGGAACCAAAGCCGTGAGCGTCCTGAAAATAGAACGGCAGGATAAACTCGGATGCGCCAATACCAACGAACACGATGAGCATGCAAGCAAGGTTGATGGTGAAGGCCGAATTTGCAAAGCAGCGACGAGCAGCCTCAATCAGGGACATGGGGCGCTCGCCGGCCTCCGGCTTAACATGCGGTAGTGTATAGAGTCCCACGATAAACGAGATGACGCCAATGGGCAGGTTGATGAGGAAGATGCTCTCCCAGGGAAAGCTTGCCACCAGCATGCCGCCCAGCACGGGGCCACACATCATGCCGAGGGCCACGAAGGTCGCGAGAATACCCATGGCACGACCGCGCTCGCGCGCCGGAAACGACTCGGTGATGATACCCATGTTGTTAGCCATGGCCGCCGCGCAGCCGACGCCCTGCACAATGCGTGCCAGAATAAGAACTTCTAGCGAACTCGAAAGGCCGCAAAGCAGCGAGCCGACCGTAAAAACGATTACGCCCAGCTGGAATACGCCCACCTTGCCGCGCACGTCGCCCAAGCGGCCAAACGGCAGCATAGCCACGCATGTCGCAAGCAGGTACACCGAGCTCACCAGCTGGATGCGGTCGAGGCCCACGCCCAGCTCCTTTTGCATCACGGGCAACGCCACGGTCACGACGGTCGAATCCAGACACGACATAAACGTCATGATGAGCACGGTAAACAGAATCGCCCATTTGTTCTTGCCATGGGTATCGCCCTCAAGGGCAATGTGCTCGCGGCGCAGCTGCTCTGCAGTTTTCTCCATATCCATCCTTTCGAGTGGTGCAACGCAAAAACGGGGCCCCAATCGCCTGCGAACAGTCGCGATTGGGGTCCCGCCTACGGAATCGGAACTATATGTCACCGGAACCCCAAGAGGCTCCGTCGCTTCATACGAGAAGCTAGCCTAGCACTGCTCGAGCGCCTGCTCAAGGTCGGCAATCAGATCGGCCGTATCCTCGAGGCCGCACGACAGGCGCACCATGTCGGCGGAGATGCCACAGGCGATGAGCTCCTCATCGTTCATCTGGCGGTGTGTGGCATTAGCGGGATGCAGGCAGCAGGTGCGGGCGTCAGCCACATGCGTGGCGATCTGGGCAAGTTTAAGGCTCTTCATAAAGGTCTCGGCCGCCGCGCGACCACCGTTAAAGCCAAAGCTCACCACGCCGCAGGTACCGTTAGGCATGTACTTCTGAGCGATGTCATAGTACTTATCGCCCTCCAGGCCCGGATAGCTTACAAAGCGCACCTTGGGATGGCTCTGCAGGAACTTAGCAACGGCCAGGCCGTTCTCACAATGACGCGGCATACGCACATGCAGGCTCTCGAGCGAGCTATTCAGGAAAAACGCCGCCTGCGGGTTCTGCATGGGGCCGAGGTCGCGCATGAGCTGAGCGGTTGCCTTGGTAATGAAGGCACCCTCGCGACCGAACTTCTCGGCATAGGTCACGCCGTGATAGCTCTCGTCGGGCGTGGTGAGACCCGGGAACTTGTCTGCATGGGCCATCCAGTCAAACTGGCCGTGGTCGACGATCACGCCACCCAGGTAGGCAGCATGTCCATCCATGTACTTGGTGGTGGAGTGCGTAACGATGTCGGCGCCCCACTCAAAGGGACGGCACATCACGGGCGTCGGGAAGGTGTTGTCGACCATCAGCGGCACGCCGTGGTCATGTGCGGCCTTGGCAAAGCGCTCAATATCGAGCACGGCAAGGGCGGGGTTGGCGATCGTCTCGCCAAAGACGAGCTTGGTGTTGGGCCGGAAGGCTGCCTCCAGCTCCTCATCGGTGCAGTCGGGGGCGACAAACGTGCAAGTCACGCCCATGCGGCCCATGGTGTGGGCGAGCAGGTTATACGTACCGCCATAAATAGCAGAGCTAGCGACCACATGATCGCCGGCACCGGCCACGTTAAAGATCGCGAGGAAGTTCGCGGCCATGCCCGAACTCGTGAGCATCGCAGCGGTGCCGCCCTCCATCTCACAGATCTTGGCGGCAACGAGATCGCATGTGGGGTTCTGCAGACGACTGTAGAAGTAACCAGACTCCTCCAGGTCAAACAGCTTGCCCATGTGCTCGGACGTGTCGTACTTCCACGTGGTGGACTGGTAGATGGGCACCTGGCGCGGCTCCGCGTCGCCCGGGTGATAGCCGCCCTGAACACATGTAGTACCGATGGTCTGCTCGCTCATATCCAACTCCCTTACTTGGGTTTTGTTTTTATTCGGTTCACGATACCGCTACCCCGCACCCCTCTCAACCCACCCCGCCGATAGGTTATGGGACAAATTAATCAGGTTTATTTGTCCCAAATCTTAAGAAAGTGTTCGATGGCGAAAAACAATGAGATATGCACTGCGGTCTCGATAAGCGAATGCGCCGGCAAGGGTACCATAGGCGGGTACACCATGAACAAGGAGACAACGATGAAGCAGATCGATACCACCCAGCTCAACACTGCCGCCTGCCAGGCTCAGGCTGCCGAGTACCACGCCCGCGGCTTTAACTGCGCCCAGGCTGTCGCTTGCACGCTCGCGCCCGCTGTGGGGCTCGACCCCCAGATCGCCTTTACCCTCACCGAGGGCTTTGGCGCCGGCATGGGCGGCATGACCGAGACCTGCGGCGCCATCTCGGGCGCCGTGGCCATCATGGGCTTTGTGATGAGCGATGGTATGGAGAACCCCAAGACCAAGGGCCAGACCTACAAGCTGTCGCGCGAGATTGCCAAGCGCTTTGGCGAGAAGAACACCACGACCGTCTGCGGCACGCTCAAAGGCGTCGGATCGGACCAGGGTCCGCTCCGCAGCTGCCCCGGCTGCATCGACGACGCCGTCGACATCGCCTGCGATGTGCTAAAGCAGCTCGCCGAGTAAACGGCGACAACATAAAACGACGGCCGGCGCGCTTGGGATTCATCCAAAAGCACGCCGGCCGTCGTCGTTAGAACTCAGCAAACTCGGGAGCGCTGACCTCAATCTCCTCACGCCCCGCCATAAGCTCGCGCATCTTAACGCAAAACGGCTCCTGCTCCCCCGCCTTAAACACCAAATGAATCGTCACGGCATCCGCGTAATCGGTATCCGAAACCTTGGCATCCGAATCCTGGGCCAAACGAAGCACTTGCTCATACTGCGGATAGGCCACACGCACATCAACCGGCACGACGCTCGTCATCTCAACGATCTGCCCGGCTTCCTGAGCCGCAGCCACCGCCGTCTGCGTCGCCGCGGTATAGGCGCGTACCAAGCCACCAGGTCCCAACAACGTACCACCAAAATAGCGTGTCACTACGCAGCAAACATTTTTGAGCCCCGCACCGCGCAGCACCTCGAGCGTCGGCATACCACTCGTGCGGCTCGGTTCACCATCATCGCTCTGGCGCTCGCGTCCATCGACCAAAATCCACGCGGGAACATTGTGTCGAGCGTCATAATGACGCTTGCGAACCATCTCGATAAAGGCATTCGCCTCGTCCTCGGACTCAATATGGACCAGCTGGGCAATAAACCGGCTCTTGCGGTCCACAAACTCGCCCGAAACCTCAATATTCGATTGCAGAGTAAAATAGCTGTCCAACAAAGCCCCTCAACAAAATAAAGCGCAGCAACAAACAGCCTCAATAATACGGCAAAGGCCGTACCGATTGTCAGGGTAACAAAAATGCCAAGTGGGCCTGTAAGCCGGGTTCTGTCGTGAACGGTCATTTATCTTGTCTGCACGTTACCGTGCAGCTCCACGCACGCTACCCGAACGCGGACCGGGCCGGCCCATAGCGTTCCTATTCGCGCTTGCTCCGGATGGGGCTTGCCAAGCCGCCGTGTTGCCACGACGCTGGTGGTCTCTTACACCACCGTTTCAGCTTTTCCCTTTACGCCTTGCGACGCAGGTGGGAGTCTTCTTTTCTGCGGCGCTTTCCGTCGGATCACTCCGCCCGGCCGTTAGCCGGCATCCCGCCCTCTGGAGCCCGGACTTTCCTCACGCGTACCGCAAGCAGTACATCGCGCGACCGTCTGGCCCACTCAGCAGTGCAAGAGTGTAGCACACCGCCGCCACAGGCAACGGCACAACACAAGCGCTCGACACGATAAACCAAGAAGCGCCCATGCGCTACAATAATCCCGTCGATGGGCAACGTTGTCAGTCGAGACGCGACCGCGCTCCGCACCCCTCCGTCTACTCGGTGCGTTCCCGCCTCCTCCCCGAGGCGGGATGTCGGCTTTTTTCATGCACCGACAATTCAATAGCCTGTGGACAGCCCGGCAGCATTGCGCATCTCGGTGCCAAATGCAAAAAGGGACCCGTCCATTACGGACGGATCCCTTAAAACAAGTGATCGTCAAACCGATTTACTCGGCGTCAGTCTCCTCGTCCTTCTTCTCGGAAGGCAGCGGGGTAACCTCGATCTCGACGCCCAGAGTCTCAGCAGCGGACTTCATGGACAGGGAGATACGACGACGGTCGAGGTCGATCTCCATGACCTTGACCTGAACCTTGTCGCCCACGTGGGTGACCTGAGAAGGCTGATCGACGTGCTTGTTGGCCATCTCGGAGATGTGCACCAGGCCCTCGATGCCCTCGCCCAGATCGACGAAAGCGCCGAACGGGACAAGCTTGGTCACAGTGCCCTCGACGATAGCGCCGACGGGATACTTCTTGACCAGTGCGCGCCACGGATCCTCGGTGGTCTGCTTGAGACCCAGGGAGATGCGCTCGCGGTTGAGATCGACGTCGAGAACCTCGACCTCGACCTCCTGGCCGACCTTGACAACCTCGGAAGGATGGTTGACGTGGTTCCAGGAGAGCTCGGAGATGTGGATGAGGCCGTCGATACCGCCGAGGTCGACGAAGGCGCCGAAGTCGACGATGGAGGAAACGGTGCCCTGGAGACGCATGCCAGACTTGAGCTTGGACAGGATCTCGGAACGCTCGGCCTTACGGGACTCCTCGAGCACGACGCGACGGGAGAGGACGACGTTGTTGCGGTTGCGGTCCATCTCGATGACGCGAGCCTCGATGCGGGTGCCCATGTAGGAGGTGAGGTCCTTGACGCGACGGAGGTCGACGAGGGAAGCGGGCAGGAAGCCACGCAGGCCGATGTCGAGGATCAGGCCGCCCTTGACAACCTCGATAACCTCGCCCTCGACGTTCTCGCCGGAGTTGAACTTCTCCTCGATGCGGTTCCAAGCACGCTCGTACTCGGCACGCTTCTTGGACAGGACCAGACGACCGTCCTTGTCCTCCTTCTGGAGAACGAGGGCCTCGATGGGATCACCGAGTGCAACGATGTCTGCAGGGTTAGCGTCCTTGCGGATGGACAGCTCGCGGACCGGGATAACGCCCTCGGACTTAAATCCGATGTCAACGAGCACCTCGTCATGCTCGATCTTAACGACAGTGCCGTTAACGAGATCGCCCTCATCAAAGTCGGTAATCGTACCGTCGATGAGGTTGTTCATCTCCTCCTCGTTGACATCGTCAAGAGAGAAAATGGACGAGTTCTGAATCTCACTCAAAGGTGGACCCCTTTCGAACTACGGGGCCCCGATTGCTAGGACCTACAGAAGGGTGCGACAAGCACACAACGTTTAGGAACACTCGGGAGCCGACAGATACTGATGTGACGCTTATGCAATCACGTCCGTATAGATTACGGGGAAATCACTTCGATTTCAAGCGTGAACTGCGATTTTTTACTCGTATGGAGACTTTTTCGCAATCTTATGAACACACGTCTCCACAACTTGACGATAACCAGCCAGGCATTTGGCTTTGGGGTAAAGTATCCGGAGCCAACGACTCTAGATCAAATTTACGAGAAAGGTGCCCGCGTGCTCAAAGCAGTCGTTTTCGATATGGACGAGACGCTTCTTAGCATCAACCTCAACGCATTCATCCTTCGCTATTTTAAGGATGTCTCGTCGATGCTCGCGGATATCGGGCGACGCAGCCGAGGCGGCACGATGGCACGCCTAGGCACAATTCTGGTCGATCTCAACGCCAATCGCCGCAGCAGCACGGACAATCGCACCAATCTTGAGTTCTACCAGAAAGAGGTTGAGCGCCGGTGTGGAATCTGCCTCTCCGACCCCCTCATCTACGAGGCGTCTACCTACTACGACCGCGAAGTCCTGCCACACAAGAACGATGACATGATCAATGCGAGAGCCATGCCAGGCGCACATGCCGCGCTCCAGGCCGTACAGGATGCAGGACTGCGCTGCGCGCTCTTTACCAACCCCAGCTTTCCGCAGGGGGCCATCGAATGCCGCATGGGCTGGGGCGAGCTGACAGACGCGCCCTTCGAGCTCGTAACGCACATGGGCAACGCCACGCGCTGCAAGCCCGATGCCACATATTATCTAGAGCAGCTGCAGGTCATGGGGCTCGAGCCACATGAGGTCCTCATGGTGGGCAACGACCCCAAGCGCGATTTCCCCAGCCCCGACTGCGGTATTCAAACCGCCTATGTGGGCCAAGGAAAGCCCGGCCGAGCCACCTGGCGTGGAACCATGGAAGACTTCGCCCGCGACTTCAACGCCGTAATCGAAGCCTTCTACGAACACCAAGTAGCCGACGAACTGAGCTAACGTTCAGACTTAATAGTCGTTGGGGACGTTCTTAAATGACTAGTCAAACAAGAACGTCCCCAACGACTAGTCATTTAAGAACGTCCCCAATGACTACCCCGATGTTTAGGCAAAGTCAGCGAAAACCCGCCAGAGCGAGCAAGGTGCCTTGAAACGAAGCGGCATTGATCTTTTGATCATGCCGCCGAAGTTGAAAGGCAGATTGCCGCTCTGGCGGGTTTGCAGCGTCGAGCCGTTACGCGGGTTGGTAAACCCGCGTAACTAACGAACTAGCACACTCGAGTCTTGCCGATCATGATGTTGAGGATCTCGACGTCGGTATCTTTCATGCCCACACGGCCTACGTAGCCCATACTGGCGATTGTCTGCTCAACGGTATCTTGGATCAGGCCCTCGCCGGCGCGGAAGCCGCGACCCTGCATGGCCATATCATGGCCCAGAATCGCTGCATCGACGGCAGCCGAGATCTTGGCGGCACAGCTCGCCTTGGCGCCGTCGCACACGATGCCGCCCACGTTACCGAGCGTATTCGAGACCGTCGCGCCAATCTGCTCGCGCGTGCCACCGCACAGCCAGGTAATCGCAGCGCCGGCGCCGCACGCGGCGCAAATAGCACCGCAAAACGCCGAAAGCGCACCAATATAGCTCTTGATATGCACGGCGATAAGATCGGACAGCATCACGGCGCGCACCAGACGCTCGTGGTCGCAGCGCAGGTACTCGGCATACTCCATGACGGGCAGTGCGCAGGTAATGCCCTGATTGCCCGAGCCGCACACAATGGCGACCGGCAGCGCGCAACCGTTCATGCGGGCGTCGGACCCGGCGGCCGCACGGGCACGGGCACGGCAGGCGACGTCATCGGCACGAGCACCCAGCAGCGTACGACCCACCTCGGCGCCCCAAGCGTGCGCAAGGCCCTCGGCACTGATTGCGCCATTCAGCTCAATCTGACGCTCAACGGCAGCGCGGGCGCCCTCAATGTCACCGTCCTCGATAAAGTCGATGATGGAATCAATGGACATGGGCGTATCGGCGTTATCTGCCGCACGCTCGGCCACCACGCGCTCGGCGCAGGCGGCGCACTCCCCCGCCGACTTGCCGCATACCGGAATACCATCGAGCGTATGGCACGTGACATTAGTGTGGTGATCGGTAATCTCGACGACCGCGGTATGGCCCCCGGCCGTCGCAGTCACCTTGATGTAGAGGTTGGGCACACCCTCGACAAGCGACACATCGCAGTAGCCAGCGTCGGCGAGGAGCTCGGCCACGCGAGCGCGGTCTTCATCGTTAACGCTCTCGAGCACCTCGAGCGCGCTCTTAGCGTCGCCGCCCACGGCACCCAGCACGGCCGCGGCTTCAATACCGTGCATACCGCCCGAGTTGGGCACGGTCACGCTCTTAACGTTCTTGATAATGTTGCCCGAGCAGGCAACATCCATATGATCGGGTTCGCAACCGAGCGTCTGGCTCGCCAGCGCCGCTGCATAGGCAACGGCAATGGGCTCGGTGCAGCCGAGTGCACAGACAAGCTCGCGGTTCAAAACATCGCAAAACGCGGCATCACGGATGGAATCGGTAGGCATAGGTATCTCCTGCTTGCATAACGGGCTGGACTCTCAAAAAAGTTGGCTCCTTTATTTGATAACAATGCATCAAAAACCGCAACCATGGTTCCGGCGGACGGCGCTCAAGCACAAACTGGCGGCATTCATTCATGAAATGCGGGTCTTGTTGCCTGCTAAAGCGTTTGATCAAAAAACGCCCGAGCGTTTACACAAAAGTCGCGCTATCATGCAGTCGAACGCGGTAAAACCTTTAGCAATTCCGCCGCACGGACCAGAGAGGAACCACTCATGAAGATTGGTATCGGTAACGACCACGCCGCCGTCGAGCTCAAGAACATCATTTCCGAGCACCTGAAGGAGCGCGGATGCGAGGTCGTGAACTTTGGCACCGACACCTCCGAGAGCTTTGATTACCCCATCGCCGGCTACAAGGTGGGCAAGGCAGTTGCCAACGGCGACGTCGACCTGGGCATCCTGATCTGCGGCACCGGCGTCGGAATCAGCCTGGCCGCCAACAAGGTCGAGGGCGTTCGTGCCGTCGTGTGCTCCGAGCCCTTCAGCGCCAAGCTCTCGCGCATGCACAACAACACCAACGTGCTCGCCTTTGGCGCCCGCGTCGTGGGCTCCGAGCTCGCCAAGATGATCGTCGACGAGTGGCTCGACGCCGAGTTTGAGGGCGGCCGTCACGAGCGTCGCGTTAACCTCCTCAACGAGATCGACCACACGCGCGGCCTTAAGATCGTCGACGAGGCCTAAAGATTCACAAAGCCATACGACGCTAACGCCAGCCCCCGCCCGGAAGAAACATCCGGACGGGGGCTCTTTAGTAGATTTGTGGGGGTTTACCAAAAGTCTACTGGAATAAAAAGGGCGCCGCGGATGAAGTTCCGCGGCGCCCAAGCCACACGCTAACAGCTTTAAGGAGTCAAAGCTGGTTTAGCCAAAAAAGCGCTTGATCTCGATCTCGGCGTTCTCCAGGCAGTCGGAGCCGTGGATCACGTTGGCGTTGACATCGACAGCAAAGTCGCCGCGAATGGTGCCGGGGGCAGCATCAAGCGGGTTGGTGGCGCCCATAAGGGTGCGCATCTTGGAGACAGCGGAGAGGCCGGAAACGACCATCTTGACGACCGGACCGCTCGTCATAAAGTCGCAGAGACCGCCAAAGAAGGGCTTGTCGGCCAGATGGGCGTAGTGCTCCTCGACGGTAGCGCGCTCGAGCGTGGTCATCTCCATGCGCTCGATAACAAGGCCGCTGCGCTCAATGCGAGCAACGATCTCGCCGATCTTGCGATCGCGCACGGCGTCGGGCTTAATCATGATGAAGGTCTTCTCGATAGCCATAAGGTAGCCTTTCAAGTAGGTTCGCGCGTGCCCAAGTCCCATTCCGGCACCCGCCTGGACTGCATCGTAACAGAGTTCTAGCTGCAGTTAAACAAAAAGCCGTTTATTGAAGCGTTATTATTTATTAAAGCGCTCCATATGTGTCACTTCTGTTTCGAAGCCCGACTAGAGTACCATCCGTCCCACTTTCAACTGCAACGAACAGAACGGGCGGTCGATTGTCGCCCGTGAACGCACCCCCTTCACAACCTGCGCAAATGTCCTACAGAAGTTCTCGACAAGCTCCTTTCTTCTCTATAACAAAACGGGTGCCCACCGTAGCGGGCACCCGTAAAGGCAAAATATGATGAACACACCAGACAGACGCATCCAATAAGCTAATTAGCTCCGTGGCCCATCTCGACGACCTTGGATAACGAGCCAAACACACCCTCATCGGCCGCGAGCTGCGCCTCGGCGCTTCCCAACTGCACGGCAACGGCAGCAGGGGCGGTACCACCCTCGGTCGTGCGCGCGGCGACAATCGACGGGATGTCGAGTGCCTCGGTAATGTCGCGCTCAAAGAGCGGACTTGCCTCCTGAAACACCTCAAACGGCAGGTCCTCAAGATTGCAGCCGCGCTTCTCACACATCAGGACAAGATGACCCACCACGGCATGTGCCTCGCGGAACGGCAGGCCGCGCTTTGCCAGGTAATCGGCAACATCAGTGGCTGCCAAGTGGCCCACACCACACTCGCGCGCCATGGCGTCCTCGTTGACAGTCCAGGTCGAGATCATGCCGGCCATAACCGACAGGCACTGCATGAGCGTATGGGCGGTATCGAGCGCACCCTCCTTGTCCTCCTGCAAGTCCTTGTTATAAGCAAGCGGCAGGCCCTTCATGGTCACGAGCAGCTGCACCAGGTTGCCGTACACGCGACCGCTCTTGCCGCGGATAAGCTCAGCAAAGTCGGGGTTCTTCTTCTGCGGCATGATAGACGAGCCGGTGGAATACGAGTCGGAAAGCGTGATAAAGCCGAATTCGGAGCTCGACCACAGCACGATCTCCTCGGAAAGACGCGACAGGTGCATGGCCATGACGGAGCCGGCGTAATGCAGATCGAGCAGGAAATCACGGTCGGAAACCGCATCGAGCGAGTTGGGAATCACACCCGCAAAGCCAAGCTCGGCAGCCGTCATCTGACGATCGAGCGGATAGCTCGTACCGGCAAGCGCGGCAGCACCCAACGGGCAGTTGTCGGCGGCATCAAAGGCGGCCTTCAGGCGCGTAAAGTCGCGCGCGAACATCCAGGAATACGCCAGCAGATGATGCGACAGCAGCACGGGCTGAGCGTGCTGCATGTGCGTGTAGCCCGGCAGAATCACCTTGTCGTACTTCTTGGCCGCATCCACCAGCACATGACGCAGCTCAAGATTGGCCTCCATGAGCTCCTTGGCCAGCGCCTTGACGCCCAGGCGTGTGTCGGTCGCCACCTGGTCGTTGCGCGAACGCCCGGTATGCAAGCGCTTACCGGCCTCGCCGATGCGACGCGTCAGCTCGCTCTCGATGGACATATGAATGTCCTCGTCGTTGATATCGAAGGTGAAGTTACCGGCATCGATATCCTGTTCGATTCCGGTCAGGCCCTTGGCAATCGCCTGCTCATCCTCGGCACTGATGATGCCCTGAGCCGCCAGCATCTTGGCATGCGCCTTAGAGCCGGCGATATCCTGCTTATAGAGATGTTTGTCGACCGGCAGCGACGCGCCAAACTCCTGCGTGACCTCGGCCACGCCCGCCTCAAAACGACCGCCCCAAAGAGCCATGGAACCGTCCCCTTTCTCCAAATACCAAAACAAGCGCCCAAAGCAATGCGCCCTGTCGCTAAAGCGATTTATCAACCGCTAGTTTTACACATTCCCCACCGTGCGCGGGGCCATGTAGCTAATTTGCAAAGAAGTGACGCGCCATGCACTTGGCGCCCAACGTCTCCCTCCGGATGTTGCCCTGCGAACCATCGATCCAGGCCTTCAGGCTCATGGGAACGTCCTCGACCTTTGCAGCATCGAACTCGGGCGCAAGGGCAAGTAAAGCATGCGCGATAGCATTGAGCATAATGGATACTCCTCATATATATAGGCACAGAGCCGCCAAATTGATAGAAAGAGCCCCGCCGGACAACCCCGGCGGGGCTCGGACTCAGCCGCAGATGCGGCATCATATATGCGGGCGGAACGTAGGGGCCACCGATGTTAAGAAGTGTCAGCAAGCATAACGAAAGGTAGGGACCCCGTGCGCCCGTTATGTATCACGCGGATGGGCCGCGCGGATACCAAGGAAGAGAAGCCTTAGGCCTGGGCTGCAGCGGAGCTGGGACCCTGGACCTTAGCCCACGTCTTGAGCGACAGCGTATCGATCTCGATAAAGCCGGCGCTGGCCTTCTCATCAAACGTGGTGTCGCGGTCGTAGGTGGCCAGGCCGTAATCGTAGAGGCTGAAGGGGCTCTTGCGGCCGACGACATGGCAGTTGCCCTTAAAGAACTTCAGACGGACGGTGCCGGTCACGAACTTCTGGGTGTCGGCCATAAAGGCATCGAGCGCGTTTTTGAGCGGGCTGTACCACTGGCCGTTATACACGGCGGTGGCCCAATCCTGCTCAAGCTTAATCTTCTCCTTGAGCAGGTCGCCCTCAACGCAAATGTCCTCGAGCGCCTTGTGGGCGGTGATAAGCGTCAGGGCGCCGGGGACCTCATAGCACTCGCGGCTCTTGAGGCCCACCAGACGGTCCTCGACCAGGTCCAGGCGACCAAAGCCATTGTCGCCGGAAATCTTGTTGAGAGCGATGACGATCTCGGAGAGCTTCATCTTCTTGCCGTCGACGGCGACGGGCTTGCCCGCCTCAAACTCAATCTCGGTGTAGGTCGGGGCGTCGGGCGTATCCTCGGGGTTCTTGGTCATAACCCAGGCGTCGTCGAGCGGCTCGTTCCAGGGATCCTCCAGGTGACCGCACTCAATGGCGCGACCCCACAGGTTGTCGTCGATGGAATAGGGGTTGTCGTTGGCACCCTCGGGAACCGGCACGTTGTGGGCGTGGGCGTAGGCGACCTCGTCCGGACGGCACTTCAGATCCCACTCGCGAACCGGGGCGATAACCTTGAGCTCGGGGTCGAGCGCCTTGACGGCAGCCTCAAAACGGACCTGGTCGTTACCTTTGCCGGTGCAGCCGTGGGCGACGTAGGTCGCGCCAAACTCGTGAGCAACCTCGACGAGCTTCTTGGCGAGCAGCGGGCGGGACAGGGCGGAGAGCAGCGGGTACTTGTTCTCGTACATGGAGTTGGCCGCGATGGCCTTGGTCAGGAACTCATCGGAGAACTCGTCGCGCAAGTCGAGCACCTGACAATCCAGAACGCCCAGGTCGAGCGCCTTCTGCTTCTTGGCATCCAGGCCGGTCTCCTCCTGGCCCACGTTACCGCAGACGCAAACGACATCAAGATTCTTCTCGTCCTGAAGCCACTTGACACATACGGATGTATCAAGACCACCGGAATATGCGAGAACGACTTTTTCCTTGCTCATGGCTGTTTCCTTTCGCCCTTGGTAGCTAGTTAGAACATCGGTCAGTTGCAAGTCATTTCGAGGTCAAAAACCGTGCAATATCAGGTTAAATAGCAAAAAGCAGCACAACATGCCCTAGAAACATGCGTCTATGTCGTGCTAAAACCCAACGACCTCAAAATGACTCTGTTGGGGCATTTAGCCCCATACGGACAGAGACGATTGTTATCGTCGTCGGGAAATTGCGCGCTGGCGTCGGATGGCATTGTCTGCAGTAGTGATGATCTTTACGAACTGCATCTGCCTCTCCTTTCACCTACCGCCGGGCGCAATTCTAATATCGTAAACGGTACCTTTTCCTCGGTAAGCGGTTGTTTTTCCGTCTCCGTTTTCGATGGTCGCTATATTACGCTAAAGTGCCTACAGCGCAAGCGACAAATTCAAATTTCTGAAATTTTTTTTCATTACTTTGTGAAGTGTGGTGCAAATACGCGCCAATCCTGCGAAAATACGCCAGATTAGCAACTGGAGGGTTATTCCGCCCGAAACAAATTAGAAACGGAAAGGCGCGTTTTATGCAAACTTTTGAATCTGACGCCGCTATCGGCAACATTAAGCTTCTCGCCGTCGATATGGACAAGACGTTGCTGACCGACGAGCGCGTGCTACCCCAGGGCCTCGATGAGCGCTTGGAAAAGCTCGCCGAGGCCGGCATCGTGTTCTGCCCCGCCAGCGGACGTCCCGCTCCCAAGCTCGAGGAGATGTTCGAGGACATTAAGGGCCGCATCGCTTTTTGCCCCGATAACGGCGCGTGCGTAATCTATCGCGGCAACTATATCTATAAGAGCACTATCGATGTGGCGCTGTATCAGCAGGTGCTTGCGCGCGCCTCGGAGGATTCGCGCGCCGTCCCCGTGCTATGCTGCTTCGACGAGTTTTACGTGCTTGCTCGCGACCATCAATACCACGACGAGCTCAGCGTTTACTACAACACGATCAACTACGTCGATACCTTTGAGGGCCTTGACGTCGAGTCTAACAAGATTTCGATCTTCTTCCCCGGCTACGATGCCGAGCCTGCATTCCGCGAGACCTATAGCCCCACGTTCTCGGATCGGCTCTACGTCACCAATGCGGGCCGCGAGTGGATCGACTTTATGAACCTGGGCGTCGACAAGGGTTCGGGCGTGGCGCATCTTTGCGAGTGCCTGGGCATCGATATCGCCGATGCCGCCGCCGTGGGCGATACCTACAACGACATCCCCATGCTTGAGCGCGTCGGTCACAGCTTTATCGTGGACAATGCCGAGGAGCATATGAACGCGCATGCTGAGCGGCGCATTCCGAGCAACAACGACGGGGGCGTACTGACGCTCATCGACGCTATCGTGGCGGCTCGTTAACGCTGCTCGTCGGACCTGGCCGGGCGCATGGGTTACTTGCTTGCCGCCTAGATGGCGTCTTGGCGTCTAGATACTTGGCTGAATTTATTTGAATTGAAAAGGGCTCGTTGTTGATACGGGCCCTTTTTCTGTGTGGTCTATATGGCTAGGCTTCAGCCGCTTCAAGATGCTGCGTCTCTTTGATCTCGGCGATCATGTCGATGCGGCGCTGGTGGCGGCCGCCTTCGAACTTGGCGTCGAGCCATTCGTCCACGATCATCTTTGCGAGCTCGGAGCCCACCACGCGGGCACCAAAGGCCACGATGTTGGTGTTGTTGTGCTCGCGGCTGAGTTTGGCCGAATAGGGCTCGGAGCATACCACGGCGCGCACGCCCTCAACCGCGTTGGCTGCCAGACTGATGCCCACGCCTGTGCCACAGATAAGAACGCCCAGATCGCACTCCCCTGCCGCCACGGCGCAGCCGACCTTGTAGCCGCTGATGGGATAGTCAAAACGCTCGGTGGAGTTGGTGCCAAAGTCCACGACCTCGTAGCCGCGCTCCTCCAGGTGCTCCTTGATGATGTTCTTGAGCTCGACGGCCACGTGGTCGTTACCGATTGCGATCTTCATTTACAGGTTCCTTTCGATCGAGCCACATGGCTCTTTGCTATTAACTGACATCCTCTGGCCTGCCGCGGTTAGTACTCCTCTCCCTGACGCAGCTTCTCAAGCGCTTCCGCATAGGTCATGTCCTTGCCAAACAATGCGCTCGTGCCCAAGATGAAGCCGTCGGCACCGATGGCCGAGAGTTCCTTGACACGCGCGGGCGAGCAGGCGCCGTCGATCATGATCTTGAAGCCGTACTCATCCTTGAGAGCCGCAAGCTGTTCAATCTTCTTTTTAGTGAATTCGATAAACGCCTGCCCGGCAAAACCGGGATTGACCGTCATGACCATCACGTAGTCGCATAGGTTGAGAATCTCCTCGAGCAGGGTCACCGCGGTATCAGGGTTGACGGCGATGCCCGCAGCGCAACCGAGCGCTTTGATGGCGGCGAGCGTCTTGACCACATAGCGCTCGGACTCGGGATGAATGTAGATGATATCAGCGCCCGCATCGGCAAAGAGGTCGATCTTGGCCGCCGGGTTCTCGATCATCAGATGCACGTCGACGAGCTTTTGCGTGGCAGCGCGCACGGCCTTGATGTCCTCGAGGCCCATCGCAAAGTTAGGTACAAAGCTACCGTCCATCACATCGCAGTGAAAGACATCGGCACCCGCGGAGTCGAGCTCGCGCACCGTGTTGGCAAGCTCGCCGTAATCGGCGCACATCATACTGGGGCAGAGAAGCATAGATGATCCCTCACAAATTCGTCCAAGAGCGTCATTTGGTTAATCGTATAACCAGCTGCGAATCTACCAAATTCCAGTGTATGAATCGGTAAGCGGTAGTTATTCACTCCGTGAACGGTACCTAATTCATGGTTAATCGTATAATCAAGTGTTAACCAAATAGGACGTTATAATTGTTAACCAGCAGGCGTTAACCAAGCTGGAGGTCCCATGGCGCAAAAACAGCTCTCAATGAAAGAAATCGCCCAACTTGCCGGGGTCTCCGTAGCCACCGTGAGCCATGTGGTCAACAACGTTGGCCGTTTCTCCGAGGACACGCGCAAACGCGTGCAGGATGTTATCGACCAGTACGGTTACGTTACCAACCAGTCCGCCAAGACGCTTCGCCAAGCGCAGTCGCGCTCCATAGGCATGATCGTGCCCGATATATCCAACGACTTCTTTTCCAAGATCGCCTACCACGTAGAGCGCACGCTTGCGGCGCAGGGGTACTCTGTCTTTGTCTGCAACAGCGGCAACGATCCGCAGCGCGAGCGCGATTACTTCCATAGCCTTGCCAGCAAGCAGGCCGACGGCATCATATGCATCTCGGGCCTGCGTGAGCTCACGGACGACATCGTCACGCGCGGTATCCCCGTGGTCTGCATCGACCGCATGCCGCAGTCGGACCTCGCCATCCCCCACGTGGGGACCGATGACGAACGCGGCGCCTACCTGGCAACGAGCGCACTCATTGACCGCGACTGCAAAAACATCCTCACCATCTCGAGCTTTACCGCAGACTACGACCGCAACGACCGCCTCACGGGCTATATGCATGCGCTCGCCGATCATGGCCTGCCGCTTCGCCGCGAGTACATGGCCTACGTCACCGGCCAGCGTCCTAGCATGGACGAGGCTCAGGATATCGTTGCCGGAATGATCGATGCGGGCATGCCGCTCGACGGCATCTTTGCCACAAGCGACCATTCGGCCGCAGGAGCGCTGCGCGCCGTGCAGGCAGCAGGTCTCAACGTGCCCGGAGACATCAAGATCGTAGGCTACGATGACTCCATCTACTCCAAGCTCACCACGCCGCAGATCACCACGGTTCAGCGCCACCCCGAGCTCATGGCACAAGAGGGTTGCAAGGCGCTCCTCGACCTCATCGCAGGCCGCACCCCCGCCATGGAGACCGTGGCCCCCGTAGAGCTCGTGCGCCGCAGGAGCTGCTAACCGCACAGAAAGACGCCGCGGGACGCATCCAAGCCTGAAAACGTTCCGCGGCGTCGGCATTGGCGACCTGCGACCATCGGGCGGCCAGAAGCGTCGCACCCATGGTCATCGCCCGCAAGCTCGTCGCTCGCTACTTGGCGTCGGCCCAGGTTATGCCGGTGCTGGCTTCGGCGATTAGGGGGACGCGGAGGTCTACTACGTGTTCCATGACGTCGCGGACCATGGCGGTGAGGCGCTCGACTTCGTCGACGGGGCACTCAAAGTCCAGTTCGTCGTGTACCTGCAGAATCATGTGGGCAGCAAAGCCCTCTTCTTCCAGGCGGCGGCTTACGCGGGCCATGGCGATCTTGATGATGTCGGCGGCGGTGCCCTGCATGGGGTGGTTCATGGCCGTGCGCTCACCAAAGCCGCGGAGCTGCGGGTTTTTGGCCTTGAGCTCAGGAATATGGCGACGGCGGCCGTACATGGTCTCGGCATAGCCCGTCTGCTTGGCACGCGCCACCACGTTGTCGAGGAACGTACGCACGCCCGGGTAGGCCTCGTAGTAGCGGTCGATCATGTCGCGTGCCTCGGCCATCGAGATATGCAGCGACTGCGATAGGCCGTAAGCCTGCTGACCATACACGATGCCAAAGTTCACGGTCTTGGCGCGGCTGCGCAGGTCGGGCGTCACCTCGGACACCGGCACGCCAAACACGCGCGCGGCCGTCTCGGCATGGAAGTCCTCGCCCTCGTTAAAGGCGCGCACCAGATGCTCGTCACCCGAGAGATGCGCCAGCAGACGCAGCTCGATCTGCGAGTAGTCCACCGCCAAAAAGACGCTTCCCTCGCCTGCCGAAAACGCCGTCTTGACAGTACGGCCCAGCTCCGAGCGCGTCGGGATGTTCTGAAGGTTCGGGTCACTCGAGGACAGACGACCCGTCGCCGTGATGGTCTGGTTGTACGTGGTGTGCACGCGACCGTCACCACGACGCAACGGGCCCAGCGTGTCCAGATAGGTGGACTTGATCTTGGACTTCTCACGCCAGTCCAAGATCAGACGCACGATTTCGTGGTCACGGGCAAGGTCGCTCAGAACCTTGGCGTTGGTCGAATAATAGCCGCGCTTGGTCTTTTTGAGGCCCTTGGTCGGAAGGCCAATCACGTCAAAGAGCACGTGCGAGAGCTGCATGGGACTGCCGATGTTAAAGGTCTCGTCGCCGGCCAGATCGCGAATGCTCCGCTCGACCTCGGCAATCTGGGTCGCCAGACCCTCGGACAGACTATGCAGGCGGTCGGGGTCCACGAGCATGCCCGCGCGCTCCATCTTGGCAAGCACCGGCACGAGCGGCATCTCGATGCCATCGAACACGTTGGCGGCGTTCTCGCGGGCCATGCGGTCGCGCAGCGGCGCCACGAGCGCCAGCGTCAGGGCCGCAGTGCGGGCAGCAGGGGCAGGAGCGTCCTCACCGGCACCCTCCGCGCCGCGCGCCGCAGGCAGCGTCATCTGCAGATAGGTATCGGCCAGATACGCCTCATCAAACTCGGAGCGGTCGGAATCCAGCAGGTAGGCGGCGACCACGGTATCGAAGATGCGCGTGGAATCGGCGGCCAGCGGATCCATGAGCTCGGGCTCAGAAGAATCGATGGGCGAAAGCTCATGCAGCAGCGCCTTCATATCCGGGCTCGCAACGCGGCCCTCCATAAACAGGCGCGCGAGCACACCGGCGATCACGCCGTGGGCAACGTTAAAGCCATCGACCTCGCCAGGCGATGCGCCGTCGCCCTCCTCGAGCGCAAACAGCCCCTTGGACGTCGCCAGCCACAGCGTACGCGTCAGGCCAAAAAGCGCGCCCTCCTCCTTGTCATCGTCCACCACGGCGGCAATCCACTCGCCCGCATCAATCGCGCGAGCGATCTCGGCGACAGCGGCAGCAAGCGCCTCGGCATCGCCGGCAGTGGCGCGCGAAACGGCAGGCAGCTCAAACGTGCTGGCAGCGGCCGCAGCCCCACCCTCGCCGCCAATCAGCGAGAGAAAACGGTTCTGCATGGCCGTAATGCCGAGCGTGCCCAGCGTAGCGGACACCTCGTCGGCAGAAAACGCCGGGAAGGACGTCGCATCAAAGTCGAGCTCGACAGGCGCATCGGTACGAATGGTTGCGACCTTGCGGCTCAGCAGCGCGTCGTCGATATGCGCGCGCAGGTTCTCGCCCATCTTGCCCTTGACCTCGTCGGCATGTGCGATGACCTCGTCAAGGCTGCCGTACTGCGCGATGAGCGCGCTCGCCTTTTTGGGGCCGATGCCCGGTACGCCGGGAATGTTGTCCGACGTATCGCCCTTCAGACCGTAAAAATCGGGCACGAGCGCCGGCGTGATGCCGTGATACAGGTCGTCCACGCTCTCGGGCGTCATAATCGCCACGTCGGACAGGCCTTTGCGGGTCGAGACCACGTTGACGTGCTCGGTCACGAGCTGATACATGTCGCGGTCGCCGGTCACCAGCAGCATGTCGCAGCCGGCTTCCTCGCCCAGGCGCGCCATGGTGCCCAGGATATCGTCACCTTCCCAGCCCTCGGACTGCAAAATCGGCACATTGAGCGCAGCGAGCAGCTCCTTAATCATGGGGAACTGCGCGTGCAGGTCGGGGTCCATGGGCGGGCGCTGCGCCTTATACTGCGGCAGCATCTCCATGCGCACGCGCGGCTTGCCCTTATCAAACGCCACGACCACACCGTCGGGGTTAAAGGCGTCGATCATCTTGAGAAACATGTTTAAAAAGCCAAAGATCGCGTTGGTGGGGCGACCGTCCGGCGCGTTCATGGTGGGCGGCACGGCGTGGAAGGCGCGGTGCATGAGCGAGTTGCCGTCGATAACGGCAAAGGTGCGGCGCTTGTCAGACATATTGAATACCTCGCTTTGGGCTGGGCACGATTTGCTCCCACCAGTTTACACGCTCCCCGCCTCGCGGCCACCGCACATCAAGCTCCTCCGCCACCGCGCGCCCGCGCGTGATACGATGGCTCACGGTACATTAACCAGCACGATCGATCCGAAAGGAGCCTGCGTCATGGAGCGTCCCTGCGCATGGAAAAAGTACACGCCACAGCAGATCGAGGAGCTCGAGGAGCTTTGCCGCGGCTATAAGCAGTTTTTGAGTGAGAACAAGACCGAGCGCCTGTGTGTCAAGGCCGGCATCAAGATGGCCGAGGAGGCGGGCTACGTCGACCTGGAGACCGTGATCGCCGAAGGCCGCGAGCTCAAGGCAGGCGACAAGGTGTACGCCGCCAACCACGGCAAGGACCTTATGCTCGTCAACCTTGGAACCGCCCCGCTCGAGCAGGGCTTTAACATCCTGGGCGCCCACGTGGACTCGCCTCGCCTGGACCTCAAGCAAAATCCCGCCTTCGAGGCCGGCGACATGGCCTACCTCGACACGCACTACTACGGCGGCGTCAAGAGCTACCACTGGGTGGCCTCCCCGCTCGCGCTTGTGGGCGTCATCTGCAAAAAGGACGGCACCACCGTCGACATCAACATCGGCGACAAGGCTGACGACCCGGTCTTTACCATCTCCGACCTGCTGATCCACCTCTCGAGCGAGCAGATGTCCAAGCCGGCCAAGGACGCCGTCGACGCCGAGATCCTCGACGTGATCGTGGGCGGCCGCCCCGTCAAGTTCGATGAGGACGACAAGGACGCCCCCAAGGAGCCCGTCAAGCAGATGTTCTTGGATATCCTCAAGGAACAGTACGATGTCGAGGAGGAGGACTTCCTCTCCGCCGAGATCGAGGTCGTGCCCGCCGGCCCCGCCCGCGACATGGGTCTCGACCGCTCCATGATTTTGGGCTATGGCCACGACGACCGCGTCTGCGCTTACCCCTCCATGCTCGCCCAGATCAACGTGGCAGACGTCGAGCGTACGAGTATCACGCTCATCGTCGACAAGGAGGAGATCGGCTCCGTGGGCGCCACCGGCATGACGAGCCGTTTCTTCGAGAACACCGTCGCCGAGATCATGACGCTCGCCGGCGAGAGCAGCCCGCTGGCCCTGCGCCGCGCACTCGCCCACAGCCGTATGCTCTCCTCTGACGTGTCCGCCGGCTTCGACCCGGGCTACGCCGGCAAGTTCGAAACCAAGAACGCAGCCTTTATGGGTCGCGGCCTGTGCTTTAACAAGTACACGGGCAGCCGCGGCAAGGGCGGCTCTAACGACGCCGACGCCGAGTATGTGGCCCTCATCCGCGACATCATGGACGAGGCCGGCGTGGACTTCCAGACCTGTGAGCTCGGCCGCGTCAACGCGGGCGGCGGTGGCACCATCGCCTACATCATGGCCAAGTACGGCATGAACGTCATCGACTCCGGTGTTGCCGTCCTGTCCATGCACGCCCTGTGGGAGGTCGCCAACAAGGCCGACATCTACGAGGCCTATCGCGGCTACAAGGCCTTCATCGAGCGCGCCTAACCAACCCTTCGTCAGTTGCGGTGAAATACGGACTAAACTGGCCCATAAACGGCCAAAACAGACCGTATTCCACCGCAACTTCCTTTTTGGCAGAGGAGAGTCCATGCTGCAGGTCATCATTTCGCCCGCCAAGCAGATGCGCGCGGCCCAAGATGCTTTTGAAGTCCTGGGCATCCCACCCTTTGTGCGCGAGACGGCTCGCCTCCACCGCGCACTGCTAGATATCGAGCGGAATGAAGGCAGCGGCGGCCTGCAGGCGCTGTGGAACGTGAGTGACAAACTGCTGGGACCTTGCCTCAACACCCTGCATGAGTTCGGGCCCATCCTGAAAAGCGGCGATCTCGACAATCCCGTACTCGCCCGTCACCTCTCCCCTGCCGTCATGTCCTATCACGGGATTCAATACCAGAGCATGGCACCCGAGGTGATGGATTCCGCGCAGCTTGCCTGGCTGCAAGACCATCTGTGGATCCTCTCCGGCCTCTACGGGTGCGTTCGTCCCTTTCATGCCGTCGAACCGTATCGGCTGGAGATGGGCGCGAAGCTCGCCGTTGACGATGCCCGAGACCTCTACGCGTTTTGGAACGACAAGCTCGCGCGGGCCATCGCTCCGGCGGGCTCCAACGCTACGATCGTCAACCTCGCCAGCGTAGAGTATGCCAAAACCGTTCTGCCCCACCTCGCGGGCGACGCCACGGCCGTCACATGCCTCTTTGGCGAGGGTATCCGCAACGGGAAGCCCATCCAACGGTCGACCGCCAGCAAAAAGGCACGTGGTTCCATGGTGCGCTGGATGGCAGAAAACAAGCTCGAGGATGTAAGCGGGCTCACCGCGTTTGACGTTGGTTATCGTCACTTTCCCGAGCTTTCAAATAAGAACACTTTGGTCTTCCTGAACGAACAGACCTTGTAGGACCACCGCTACTTTTGAATGTGCTGCCTAGGCACGGCGTCTATTCCGCCAAGCCGTCGGCTTTGGCAACTTCGTTTGTCGAGCCATTTTGGTAGGTAATCTTAACGTGCTCTACCTCGGACACCGCAACACCCGATGGGGGCTCCAAGCGCCATTCCGTCAGCGCGATATCCATAGTCGTAGGCACGTCGCCCTGATTCTTGAGCTTCACCGTCAGCGTTTTGAGCGCCGCATCATACGTCACGCGTTCGATTTCTTCGCCCGGAATAGACCCGCCGCTCAACTGCAGCTGCACAAACTCGTCGCGCGGATACCAATAGTCGCCCGGCGCGGCAACGGTATTGCCGCCCGTAACCTTCACTGTCATGATCGGCAGGGCATCGTCGGCCTCGAACTCCCATGCAGCGCCGCCGTGACCGCCAAACGTCCAGATACAAAAGGCAATCACCAGCACGGCAAGCACCGCAAAACCAATCGCGACAAGGCCATGGTGCGCACGGCTTTCCTCGGCCGATACATCCCATTGCGTCTCTCGATATAGATGCTTGTCTTCCATGTTCGCCTCCCCACAGGCACGCTCGTTAGGCCAATCGTACCCATTCGAGCTATACTTGAGCCCATTACATAAACGGGGAGCTTGCAGGACAAGACGGCAGGCTGAGACTGGGCGCGCCCGCCCTGACCCGCAAACCTGATATGGGTAATGCCAACGAAGGGAGCCGTGCCAATGAGCACACAGACCGAGCCCAAGCTCGTCACGCAAATCGACTTCGCCCGCGCCGGGCAGATCACGCCGCAGATGAAGGAAGTCGCCGAGCGAGAGCATCGCGACCCCGAGTACATCCGCGAGCGCGTGGCCGACGGCCGCATCGCCATTCCCGCCAACATCGTGCACATCAAAAAAGGCATGCGCGCCTTTGGTGTCGGCGAGGGCCTGTCTACTAAGGTCAACGTCAACCTGGGCATCTCGGGCGATAAAGCCGATGCCGCCGAGGAATGGAAGAAGGTCAAGATCGCCGAGGACTTTGGCGCCGACGCCATCATGGACCTTTCCAACTCGGGCAAGACGCGCCAGTTCCGCCAGCAGCTCATCGACGAGACGCCGCTCATGGTGGGCACCGTCCCCATGTACGACGCCATCGGCTACATGGAAAAGCCGCTGGTCAAGCTTACCAAGGATGACCTGTTCGAGGTCGTGCGCGCGCACGCCGAGGACGGCGTGGACTTTATGACCATCCACTGCGGCATCAACAAGTCGGTCACCAAGACCTTTAAGGAGACCGGCCGCTTGATGAACATCGTGAGCCGCGGCGGCTCGCTGCTGTTTGGCTGGATGGAGGTCACCGGCAACGAAAACCCCTTCTACGAGTACTTTGACGAGCTGCTCGAGATCTGCCACGAGTACGACGTGACGATTTCGCTCGGCGACTCCTGCCGCCCGGGCTGCCTCTACGACTCCAACGACGCCACCGAGACCGCTGAGATGATCGAGCTGGGCAAGCTGTGCAAGCGCGCTTGGGCTGCCGGCGTCCAGGTCATGGTCGAGGGTCCGGGTCACATGGCGCTCGACGAGATCGCCGCCAACATGAAACTGCAGAAGCGCCTGTGCCACAATGCCCCGTTCTATGTGCTCGGGCCGCTGGTGACCGATATCGGCGTGGGTTACGACCACATCACCGCTGCCATCGGCGGCGCCATCTCCGCCAGCTCCGGTGCCGACTTCCTGTGCTACGTGACGCCGGCCGAGCACCTGTGCCTGCCCAACGCCCAGGACGTGCTCGATGGCCTCATGGCCACCAAGATTGCCGCGCACGCCGCCGATATCGCCAAGAAGGTGCCGCACGCCCGCGACATGGATGACAAGATGGGCCAGGCACGTCGCAAGCTCGACTGGGATGCCATGTGGAAGTGTGCTCTCGATCCGGTCACCGGTAAGAAGCGCTACGAGGAATCCCCCGCCGCCACCGAGGGCACCTGCACCATGTGTGGCAAGATGTGCGCCGTCCGTACCGTCAACAAGGTGTTCGAGGGCACGACGATCGATCTTGGCATGGAGGATTAACGCGTCATTGGAGCCACAATCGGCAACAAGGTGCTCGTCAATTGTTGACATGTGAACATTTGTTTATATTTACGTAAAGATTGCACCGCCCGCCCGGGATCGGCATACAGCCGGCCCGGGCATCTTTATAATGCGGATTGAAGACCCATTTGAATCCGACCGAACGAGGGAGCGAACATGGATCGCAGCAAGGTACCCGCCGTTCTATCCATCGCGGGATCCGATTCCAGCGGCGGTGCCGGCATTCAGGCCGACATCAAGACCATCACGGCGCACCGCCTGTATGCCGAGACGGCCATCACCGCCATCACAGCGCAAAACACACTGGGCGTCACCGCCGTGCAGGATATCTCGCCAGATATCGTAGCCGCGCAAATTGACGCTGTCTTTGACGATATCCGCCCGAGTTCCGTCAAGATTGGCATGGTCTCCTCTGCCGAGATTATCGAAGTCATCGCAGACCGCTTGAGCGCTTGGAACGCAACCAACGTGGTCGTCGACCCCGTCATGGTCGCCACCTCGGGCGCGCGCTTGATTGCCGAGGATGCCTCCGAGGCACTCACCCGCCGCCTGTTCCCGTTGGCAACGGTCATCACGCCCAACATTCCCGAGGCCATGACGCTGCTCGACTACGAGGTCGATTCCGAGCGCACGCAACAAAATGCCGCTATGCTCCTCACCCGCCGCTTTGGCTGCGCAGCCTTGGTTAAGGGCGGTCATTTTGTCAACGAGGCCAACGACGTACTGGCCGAGCCTGCGCCCCTCGATGACGAGGGCAACCACCTGGGCGATCCGCTCACTACGTGGTTTCGCCACAAGCGCATTGAGACCAGCAACACGCACGGCACCGGCTGTACGCTCTCATCCGCCATCGCTTGCGCGCTGGCCCAGGGCATGGAACTTGCCGACGCCATCAACGCCGGCAAGGCCTACCTGACCGGCGCTCTCGCCGCCGGCCTGAACATGGGCAAAGGCTCCGGCCCTGTCAACCACATGTGGCAGTACTAAATAGCCAGTAACCTGCCAAAAAGAGACAGGCTACCTTGCACCAAAAACCGTCGCAACATTCGATGAAAATCGTGCAAACGCGAAAAATCATTAAATGTTGCGACGGTTTGATTTTAGATAGCGGTCGAGCAAAGGACCAGAGCGCCTATTCGTCGGCGAGTTGAATTCCCAACAAACCCGAGAGTGCCAGCGCCTGCTCGGCATTGACCGTCAAGCCACGCAACTCATGGTAATCGCCCGAAACAACGGGCGCTGCAAATGTACAGCGCGACACATCAACGCCGGAAAGCGACGTCTTGAACACATCAACACGCGTCAGGTCACAGCCATCCAGGCGTATCTGACCCAGCTTGGCACCCTGAAACGCAGCCTCTCTCAGACGTGTATCGCATGCTGTCATAGGGCCAATGCGTCCCTCCGAAAGGTTCGCATAGCTCAAATCGCACGATCCAAACGACACGCTCGACAGGCGCGCCTTGAGCAAGTTGAGTCCCGGTGCCGAGCAGTCAACGAAGTCGCAGCGGCTGAGCCAGCAGCCTTCCATGTTGCAGCGGATAAAGCGGCAACCGCGAAACACCACGTCGCGAAACGTCGAGCCGCTCCAGTCAACGCTATCGAACTCGCAAGATCGGAACACAACGCCATCGAAGGTCGCGCCGTTCGCCACGTCGTAGGCAAGATCCAAATCCTCAAAAGCGGTATTGGAGACGAGCTCATCGCCCTCGGCAAAGAGGTCGATGAGCTCGTCCATGCCCATATGGCAGCCAATCCGTTCGTTTACCCGGGCAAAACCACCGCAAAGGTGCCTGTCCCCTTTGCGGTGGCTTGGGGTCGCGCTACTCACCGAGCATCTCTTGGAGCTTGGCTGCCACGGCATGTCCCAAGCTCTCGTGGCTTTCGGGCATCATATGCAGATAGTCGATATCGCCCGGCTCGGCAAACTCGGCGGCATTCAAAAAGTCGCAGCCAAACTGCTCGGCCACGTGCGCATAGTACTCGCCAAAAAGCTCAGATGCCTCAACGGAATGCTCGTCAAAGTCGGTCATATACACATCGGCGATCTGCGGCTTGATCTTGATAGGAGCCATCAGCAGGATGCGCGGGCAAGGCGCAGCGTCGGTCCACGGAAACGCGCGGACGGCGCGAATCAGCGCCATGGCGCCACGGGCGATATCGGAAGCTGTCACGTTAAAGACCGTCTTACAGTCGTTGGTGCCCAGCATGATCACAATGGCGTCCAGCGGCTTATGGGCCTCGAGCAGCATCGGAAGCGCGCGAATACCGTTGAGGTTAGTGTCCAGATGGCACATGTCGTCGCGTACCGTCGTGCGGCCGTTGAGGCCTTCTTCAATTACATGCCAGCCCTCGCCTAAGTCACGTTGGACCACGCCACACCAGCGCACATCCTGCGCATAGCGCACCGCGGTACCGTCGCGCATGCCCGCCGGATCGTAACCATAGGTGTTGCTGTCACCAAAGCATAGAACGTTTTTCATCGTAAGCTCCCCACTCAATAAAAAGCCGACGGGAGCAGCCCCCGTCGGCTCGGTATATCGCATCACGCGCACCGTTTACAGGTACTTGCGCCAGTCGTCGTCATCCTCGTCATCCTCGGCAGCGGCCTGAGCCTGCTCGGCGGCACGGGCGGCTGCGGTGCGGGCGGCAACCTGAGCATAGGACTCCTCGTTGCGCTCGGGGAAGTTTGCCAGCACGTGCTCGAACTTGGCGAAGTCCTCGTCCCAGCGCGTAGAGGGCACGGCAAAGAAGACCTGCTTGACCTTGAAGTCGCCCGACGCGAGCTCCTTGCGGAAGAGCTCGGCCACGGCCTCGGCATCAAAGCCGTTGTTGTCGCAGCCCCAAGCACCCAGCACGAGCTTCTCGCGACCAAGCTCATCGCAGATGGCGAGCACAAAGCGAATGCGGTCGCGCAGGGCATCCAGCAGAGCATCGTCGCTCACGCGATACTCCTGGCGGGCGCGCCTAACGTTGGGCGCGGCGGCCACGATCACGTCGGCGTATGCATGCACGTGGTTGCGGTCGAAGCGCACCGCAGGCACCACCAGGGCGCGGTTACGATAGAGCTCGCAGTTGATGTTGCGGCGACGGTTCTCGCCGTACCACTTACGCTGCTTATCGAGAACGTTGTACAGATACGAATCGGCGCACAGCGTGGCCTCCTGGCCCAGATAACCCTGAATATATCCACCGCCCGGATTGGTAAACGAGGCAAAGGCGAGCACTGCCATGTCGCAGAACTGCGCATAGCCACGGCCGTTGTCCAGAATGGCCTGCGTGGCGGAGGCATCAAGCACGGTGACCTCGGGCAGGGTCGGAGCGGGCTCCTCGGCAGGCGCGGACTCGGTCTCTGCGGGTTCCTCGGCAGGCGCAGACTCGTCCGTGACCTCGGTCTCGACGGACGCAACCTCAGCGGCCTCGACCTCGGCGGACTCAGACTCCTCGGCAACCGGCTCCTCGGCAGCCGCAGCCGCTTGGGCCTTGGCCTTCATCGCCGCGACAAAGCCGGCAGGCATGCCGTCAAACTCGCGAGCACCAGCAAGCGAACGCTCGATATCCTTGGCGCAGGCCTCGGACACAGTCATCACATGGCGCTCGGCGGCCTTGGCACGAGCCTCGCGCTTGGGATTGGGCTGACCCGCTCGGTTGGACCTGCGGTTACGGTTCCTGTTGTCGACGTCTGCCATACGTGGTCACCTTTCCTGTCGCTGCCGCTATCGGCTTTTCCCATCCATGATACCCCGCCGCGCACAAAAAAGACGGCCCCGAAGGACCGCCTTTCGCATCGTTTTACCGTGTCCGGCAGGAAGCATCGCAATGCCGCGCTTTAATCGCGACGGCCGAGGATGTTCAGAATGCGCAGGAACACGTTGATGATGTCCACGAACAGGTTGGATGCCATGAGCACGGCGTTGGGCAGCGTGGGCGGCACCGTCGTTGCCACATAGGTGTCGTAGCCGATGAAGCCGGCGAACACCACGATCACGATCAGGTCGGTGATGGACTGCGAAACGCCCATGAACATCAGCACGATCTCGACCAGAATCGTGGCAAGCAGGATGCCAAAACCAATGCCATACACACGCTGGAAGAACTTGGGGAAGGTCACGCCCAGCGCACCAAAGACAAAGGTAATGGCGGCCGTGGCGATAAAGGCGGTGTTAATGGTAGGCAGGTCGTAGTTGGCAAGACCAAACGACGCCGTCAGGCCAAAGGTGCTCGCAAAGACCACGTAGCCCACGAGTGACAGGCCCACGGACTGTTTGCTGGCAGCAGCCGACATCATGACCATGCCGACGATGGTCAAAATAAATGAGCCAAAGACCAGCGGCAAAGCGGCGCCGCTCATCATCATGCGCGCAAACGACATGGTGCTCGTAAAGTAAGCACCGGCGCCCATGGCGCAAAAGCCCAAAAAGATCAGAGCAGACATGACAAGGTTGTACGCGCGCGGCGACATCTCCTTGGCACGGCTTGCGCCGGTCTCGATGGGGCCATTCTGATAGCCCTGGATATCGTTCATAATTTCGTCCTTTCAAAAAGCACCGCGACGGCGCCGTAGCTGACAAGTTTCCTGCCATTGTACCCGAACGCCACGCGTTCTTACCTGCGGCGCTCGCTCTCGAGTGTTCGGTCGAACGCCCACACCCACCAACGCATCAGATGAGTCTGCGAGCCATCCGGTCGCTCGCGTGCCTGTTCTTCCAGATACAGTTCGGTCGCATGTCCGCCAAAACGAACCTTATAAGTCGCCGTACGAATGCCGTGAACCGTCAGGCCAAAACCGGTGGACGAGACAATCTCGTCAATCGTAAAGCAGCGACCGTCAACCCAGCAGACGGTAACCGGCACAACCTGTCCGCCCGCGAGAATGCGAGCCACGACGTCCACATACTGCTTGTGCACGCGCCGAGTTTTGCCGTCTGTCTGTCGATATTCCATGCCTCCTATTATCGAACGCATGTTTGCATGTTGTAAAGCGAACAGGCTGTGGTTTTGGGGTGCCGGAGCGATCGCATGTGTCCGCATGGCGTGTTAGCAAAAAGAACACCCGCGGTCAACAGGGATAATATTCAATTTTAGTGCCAAAAAATTCACTGCTCCCATCAGAACTCGGTAAAGAAACCCGCAGGAGGTGATACGATTTATCATGTTTCTGTAACGTGCCTGCAAACTTCGAGAAAGCCCATATATGGACGTAACGTTCTCAACCTTCCTCGGCCAACTTGTGTCGAACCCAGTCCTTGCCGTCACCGTGATCCTCGCGCTCGGCGCCATCTTCGTCAATGGATGGACCGACGCACCCAACGCCATCGCGACCTGCGTCACTACGCGTTGCATGCCCGCCCGCGCCGCCATTCTCATGAGTGCCGCATTCAACTTCCTCGGCGTGCTCATCATGACGCACTTTAACGCGAGCGTCGCCAACACCATCTCCCATATTGTCGACTTTGGCGGAAACAGTACCATGGCGCTCGCCTGCCTGTGCGCGGCGCTGTTCTCCATCGTCGTCTACGGCGCCACAGCGTCGCGTTTTGGCATCCCCACCTCGCAAAGCCACAGCCTTATCGCCGGCCTGACCGGTGCCGCCATCGCCCTCGGCGGTGCGAGCAGCGTCAACGTCCACGAGTGGATGAAGGTCATCTACGGCCTGGCGCTCTCCATCGGCCTGGGCTTTGTCATGGGCTGGGTCCTGTGCAAGCTCGTCTCGATTCTTTTCGCCGCCGCCAACAGGCGACGTGCCAATGTCTTCTTTAAATACGCTCAGATCGCGAGCGCTGCGGCCATGAGCTTTATGCACGGCGCGCAGGATGGACAGAAGTTCATCGGCGTGCTCTTTTTAGGCGTGGCCTTTGCCAGCGGCCAGACGAGCGTCGGCGATGCCGGCATCCCCATCTGGATTATGCTGCTATGCTCGGCCACCATGGGCATCGGCACCAGCGTGGGCGGCGAGCGCATCATCAAGTCCGTTGGCCAGAGCATGGTCAAGCTCGAAAAGTACCAGGGCTTCTCCGCCGACCTGGCGGGCGCCGCGAACCTGCTGCTTGCCACCCTTACCGGCATCCCCGTGTCCTCCACGCACATCAAGACCTGCGCCATCATGGGCGTCGGTGCCGTCAAACGCCTCTCGGCCATCAACTTCGGCGTCGTCAAGGACATGATGTTCACCTGGTTCTTCACCTTCCCCGCCTGCGGACTCATCAGCTTTGTCATGGCCAAGCTGTTCATGATGTTCCTCTAGCCACACCGAGCGTCCATCCGGACCGCAAAACTTCGCCCACCCGTCTTCGCCTCGAAAGGACCCACTCATGGCAAAGAAACCCGATTCGTTCTACTTTGACAACTACGTCGCCTGCGCCGATCTTGCCGTCCAGGCCGCCGAGCTGCTTACCAAGATTTTCGAGAACTTCGATCCCGCGAAGATTCACGATATGCTCGACAAGATGCACGCGATCGAGCATGCGGCCGACAAGAAGCACCATGAGCTTGAGGACGCCCTGCTCACGGCCTTTATCACCCCGCTTGAGCGCGAGGACCTGGATCTGATGAGCTGCTCGCTCGACACCGTGCTCGACCGTATCGAGGGCGTCGTGCAGCGCGTCTACTTCACCAACATCCAGAGCATCCATCCCGACGCCATCGTCATCGCCCACAAGGTGACCGACGCCTGCCGCGCCATGAAGGACCTGATGGTCGAGCTGCCTAACTACCGCAAGTCCAAGACGCTGCGCGAGCTCGTCATCCAGATCAACACCATCGAGTCCGAGGCCGACGAGCTCTATATCAACGCCATGCGTAACCTGCACGTTAACGGCAAGGACCCGCTCGAGGTCATCGCTTGGCGTGACGTGTACGCCTTCCTGGAGTACTGCGCCGACTGCTGCGAGAATGTGGCCGATGTCGTGGATTCGATTGTCATGAAGAACAGTTAATTGGGGGTACGTGTCCCGGCGGCGAAGGGCCGGCCACGGTTTGCTTTCTCACTCCGGCTGCTTTGCAGAGTCGTTCGAAAGTAAACCGTGGCCGGCCCTTCGCCTTACGTACCACCATTGGGAACTTTGGCTGATAGTTGTAGCGCGATGGGGGTTTGGCTGAAGGGACCTATGGTACCCGTTCGGACACTTTGGCCCTTGATGAGCGTTTGGCTGATTGCTGCTTTGGGTACTCTTTGGGTTACTTTTGGTTTGTTCGATTTTTAATTTTAGGAGGGCTTGTATGTCTTATTTGGATCTGGCTCGTGGTCGGTATTCTTGTCGTTCTTTTGAGGACCGTTCTGTTGAGCAGGCTGTGGTGGATGCCATTGTTGAGGCTGGGCGTATTGCTCCTTCTGCTTGTAATAATCATCCAGCCCGTGTGATGGTGCTGGATACGCCTGAGCTGTTGGAGAAGGCTGCTGCTTGTCAGCCTCGGTTTGCTCGTGATGGGTCTATCTTTGGCGCTCCGCTCATCTTCCTTATTTGCTGCGTTACCGATGATGCTTGGGTACGCCCGTATGACCAGATGAATTCCAGTGAAATCGATACGTCCATCGTGTGTGATCAGATGATGATGGAGGCCACCGAGCAGGGCCTAGGAACGTGCTGGGTATGCCATTTTAAGCCTGAGGTGGCACAGGAGCAGTTCAATCTGCCCAAGGGCGTCTATCCCTATCACATGCTCGTCTGTGGCTATCCCGCCGACCACATCGCCGATCCCGAGCATCGCGAGGCCCGCACTATTCCCCTCTCCAACTTCCTCCTCAAGTAGTTTTTGGACATACCTTAAAATCTACCCTTGACCGCTCACCCGTTCGCCGAGTTCTGCGCCACTATGTGCAGGGCTCGGTTTTTTTATGTTACGCACCCCGGCACAGTCATAAAAAAGGACCCGCAAGCTGCGGGTCCTTTCTAGGCACTAAATTGTAGGCCGAATGTTAGTCCAGGTCGTCGGCAGCAAAGTTGTCGATCGGGGCAAAGGGATCGGCCACGGGGACAACCGGGTCAGCGACGGGCAGCGGCTCGGCGGGAACAGTCACTGCAGGAGAAGCGGCAGAACCGACCGGCGTGGAGGCCATGAGGTCGGCCGGGAAGGAGTTCTGGGCATCGTCCATGAAGTGCTGGATGAGCTTGAGATACTCTGCCTTGAACTCCTCACGGGAAGCCTTGAGACGATCGATTTCCTCGAGCTCGGCCTGCTTTTCGGTCAGAGCCTGGCGGATAACCTCGCGGGCCTTAGCGTCAGCCTCGTTGCGGATACGCTCAGCGTTCTCGTTGGCATCGTTGACGATGGTCTCAGCGGTCTGCTGGGCAGCGATCAGGGCAGCGGAAATCTGGCGCTCCTGAGCGGAGAAGTCAGGGGCGGGAGCAGCCACAGGGGCGGCAGGAACGGCCTGGGCGGTGGCATCCTGAGCCTGGGCAAGCTGAGCCTGTGCATCGGCAAGCTGCTGCTCGGTAGCAGTCAGACGACCCTTAAGGTCGACGATCTTAGCGAGCATAGCGTCAACCTCGGAGGACAGCGTCTCCAAGAAGACGTCGACCTCAGCAGGATCGTAGCCACGCTTGGCCTCAGAGAAAGTCTGAGCCTGGATGTCTGCAGGGGTAATAGCCATAACAAGTCTCCTTTTTCATCGCCTCGGCGCTACACGCCCGACGTAAGTTACTAAGTCAGTTCTATACGAGTATACCTATAAGAAGCTGCAGAACCAGCCTCTGCACCAACTGCAACGCAATAATCGCAACGACCGGCGAAAAATCGATACCGCCCATCGGCGGGATGAAACGACGGAACAGGTTGAGCCACGGACCGCACACGCTATCGAGCACCGCAGCAATATCCTGAAGCAAACCACCCTGCTTCATGGGAATCCACGTCATAAAGCAGTAGACGACAATAAGCGTGGAATAGAAGTTGAACAGCGTGTTGACCAGCTGGACGATAGTGTAGATGTTGATGGGAATCTCCTCGTCTTGTCTTTACTTAAGGTAGCCGTCCGCACGAAGCTTCTTGAGATCGGAATCTTTGACCTCGCAACCGGCGGGCAGCACCATGAACACGCGGTCGCCCACCTCCTTGACCGTGGCACCCAGACCGCAGGCAAAGCCGTAAGAGAAGTCCAAGACGCGCTTAGCAACTTCGGTGCGTACGCCCACAAAAATCAGTGCGACAGGCTGCTTGGTGCGAACGCGGCGCACCACGGTCTCCACGTCGTCATAGCTCTCGGGGCGCAGGACATAGGCCGGCAGCTGCGGCGTGGCGTTGATGATATTGCTCGCATAGGCCGAGGCATCACTCGGTGCAGGCGCGGGCGCAGCGGCGGCACGGGCGCGGGTGTTCTCGGCGTAGCTCGACGGCGTGTCATAGGCACCAGGACGATAACCGCTCGCAACACTGTCCTGCGAGCGCGAAGGCGGGTTATACGTCGTGGCATGGCGGGAGTCATCGCCGACCAGCTGACCGGAGCGCGTATACACGGCAACCGACTCAGCTTCACCGCGGCGCGTCTGACCAAGCAGGCCGTTGCTCGGCTCGTCTTGGGTGTAGAAGCCCTCGCCCGAAGCACCGCCGTAGCCGTTGCCCTGATAACTATCGTCATAGCCGTCATCGTAGCCGTAGTCGTCGTCCTGGCCATAACCCTGGTCGTAACCCTGCTGGCCGCCCAGGTGCATCTTATTTTTAATCTCGTCAAGGAAGCCCATGGTTGTGTCCTCTCGCGGTTTAGTGCAGGCGCCCCGATAATCAGTGCGCACTTCAGAGCCTTATTTTACTGCAAACTCCGGGCTAAATACTACCCTGCCCAGGCGAACGAGCGTAGAGCCCTCCTCAAGGGCAGGCTCAAAGTCCTCGCTCATGCCGCAGGAAAGCTCAGGCAGGTTCAAATCGGGATGCGCAGCCTCCAGCTCATCCCTCAGCTCACGAAGCCCCGCAAAGGTGCGGCGTGCCACATCCTTATTCCCCCGGGGCGCCATAGTCATAAGCCCCTGTACGCAAATTCCCTCAAGTTCCGCAAGCTCACCCGCGGCGGCGCGAATCTCATCGGGCGAAAAGCCTCCCTTCGACTCCTCACCACTCACATTGACCTCGATGAGCACACGCTGGGGGCCGGCGAGCTCGCCTGCCTCAATCTTGCGGACAGCACGGCTCGAGATCGCCTGTGCCAGATGCAGCGAACCCACCGAGTGAATCAGCTCGGCTGAGCCCAGCACCGCATTGATCTTATTGGTCTGCAGGTTGCCGATCATATCGAAGCGCACCTCGGGCAGCTCCGGATGCTCCGCCAGACCCGTGAGCTTGCGAACCAGCTCCTGCGGGCGGTTCTCGGCAAAATGGCGATACCCCGCCTGGATGGCAGCAACAGTCTCATCGACACCAACGGTCTTGGACACGGCAATGAGGCGCGCGGCGTCGTGGGGGCGGCCCGCGCGATCGAGCGCCGCATAAAAACGTTCCAGAATCTGCTCGCGGCGAGCGCGCATCAAATCCAAATAGTTATCCATTGCCAATCGCCTCCGCTGACAGCCAAACAAGTAGTCCCATGCTAACGCAAGAGCGCGGCCCCGCATGTGCAAGGCCGCGCTCACTTAGGTATTTACAATCTTTCGACGAACGGGGCTACTTACTCCTCGTCGTCCTCGCCATCGTCCTCGTCCTCAAGATGATCGAGCAGGTAGCGAAGACCCTCGCTGACCTCGTTGGCGGGCACCTTGGCAACGTAGCGCGCGTCGACGGCGGGCCTCATGATAACACCCTCGCCCGAAGGCACGCGCATGCTCTCGAGCTCATCCTCGTCCACACGGGCGATATCGCCGGCGTTCATACGCTGACCAGTCAACAGGAAAGTCAGACGGCAAGCGGCATCGATGGAAATCGAAGCAATGCGATCGAGGTAGCGCGAAACCATGATGGCGCGGCGCAGGTCGTCATAGTTGCTGTCGTCGTCCATAAAGTCGCCCGTATCCATACGGTTAAAGGTGCGAAAGAACTTCTCGTAGGCGGCGTGCACTGGCTCGTCCTCGACGGCCAGGTTGCAGATGATGGACATGTCATTGGTGACGAGCGCAGAAAGCGAAGAGCCCAGCACCTGGTAGACGGCCTCAGCCTCGGCCTCGACCGTGCCGACAAGCTCCTTGGGCAGCGAGATGTCGGCCTTGATCATATGACGCGTGGCACGGCAGATCTGACGGACTTTATCGGTCATGCGCTGCAGGTTAAAGTCGACGTAGATGATCGTCTGAAGCAGGCGGAAGTCGGAGGCGACCGGTGACTGCGTGGCGATCAGGTTGTAGCAGACGGCCTCCAGGTTGGCGCAGCGTGCGTCAATCGAAAGCGTGCGCTTCTTGGTCTTGGTGGCGAGCTTGCGGTCGTCGGTCACATAGGCCTTCACGGCATCGTGGAGGGCCAGATCGACGGCCTCGTAGATGCTCAGCATCTCGTGACGGGCCTCGATGAGCTGACGGGAAAACAGTTTGCGCATGGTTCACTCCAATCAGTTGGGTGCGGTCATGCCGCCCGCACAGTGAATACGCACCGGACCAGGTCCGATCGGCTTGGGACTAGTCGCACCGATTAGCCAAAGCGGCCGGTGATATAGTCTTCCGTCCGCGAGTCCACCGGGCTGGTGAAGATTGCGTCGGTTTGACCATACTCGATGAGCGTGGCGGGCTCGCCGGCAACTTCCTGCAAGAAGAATGCGGTGCAGTCGCTGATACGAGCTGCCTGCTGCATTGAATGCGTGACGATGATGATCGTCATCTCGGGCGCCAGCTCGGCCATCAGATCCTCGACCTTAGAGACGGATGTGGGATCGATGGCGGAGCAGGGCTCGTCCATCAGGAGGACATCGGGTTGCACCGCAAGCACGCGCGCGATGCACAGACGCTGCTGCTGACCGCCCGAGAGCGCCAAACCATCCTTGTTGAGCTGATTGGATACCTCTTTCCAGAGGTTGGCGCGCTTGAGCGATTCTTCCACGATGTCATCGAGGTCGCTTTTGCTAGTCACGCCCTGCAGACGAGGGCCAAAGGCGACATTCTCGTAGATGGATTTGGGAAACGGGTTGGGCTGCTGAAAGATCATGCCCACGCGACGACGGAGGTCGACCGGGTCGACGCCCTCGGCATAGATATCATTGCCGTCGAGCGTCATGGTGCCCTCGACGCGCGTACCCTCGATCAGATCATTCATGCGGTTGATGCAGCGCAAAAACGTCGACTTGCCGCAGCCCGAAGGGCCAATGAAGGCGGTGATGGCGTTTTTGGCGATGTTGAGGTCAAGCCCCGTCAGCGCATGAAAGTCACCGTACCAAAAGTTGAAATCCTTGGCCGTAATGGCCGCTTGCTCCAGCGTGGGAGCGGACTGATAAACGGACATGGGACTCCTTAACTAGCGACGCTTGCGCGACAGGAAGCGCGCAAACAGGTTGAAGGCCAGAATGATCACCATCAGCAAGAGCGCGGTGCCGTAGGCTGCGTTCATGTTGATGCCGTCGTTGGCAAGCAGGTACAGGTGAACCGTCATGGGGCGGCCGGAATCGAGCGGCGAAATAGGTAGATTGATGGCCTGGCCCATGGTGTAGAGCACCACCGCGGTCTCGCCAATGGCGCGGCCGATGGCGAGGACGATGCCCGTGGCAATACGGCCAAAGGCAGAAGGAAGCACAATCTTGGAGACAACCTGCCACTTGGTGGCGCCCAGGCCGTACGCGCCCCAACGGATATAGCGCGGGACGGCGCGAATGGCCTCTTCGGTGGTGCGCATGACGATGGGAAGCATCAAGAGCGCGAGCGCCAGAGCGGCCGAGACCATCGAAAGGCCCAGGCCCATGGCCTCGACAAACAAGGCGTAGCCAAACAGGCCCATAACGATGGAGGGCACCGAGGCCAAAGCGTCAGCAGCGTAGCGAATGAGCTCGACGACCTTGCCCTGCTTGGCGTACTCGGCCAGATAGACGGCTGCCAGCACAGCGATCGGCGTGCAGATAAGCATGGCGAGCGCCGTCACATAGACGGTCGAGACGATCGTGGGCCAAATACCGCCCTCGGCGTTGACGCCCTGGGGCCAACCGAAGATAAAGTCGAGCGAGATGTGTGGCAGGCCGTTGATGACCACGTAGGCGATGATAGCGACCAGCACCAGCGTGGTGATGTATGCCGCGGCACGGAACACGCCAAGCATGATCTTGTTGGACAGGTCCTTGTTGATGCGGCCCTTCTTGCCGTGGGAAAGGGCACGCTTGATGCGCTCGCGCGACGAGGTCGTATCGACCGTCGTGTCAACGGAATCGGACATAGCCTACCCCCTCTTCTTCTTGGAAACCAGGCGGACGATGCCCACCAGCGTGGCGGAAATGATAAACAGGACCACGCCCATGCCGAACAGCGCCGAGCGATGCAGACCCGAGGAATAGCTCATGTCGAGCGCAATCTGGCTCGTGAGCGTCGAGATGGGGCTCGCAATGCTGTCGGGAATAACCGGGGCGTTACCCACGACCATGAGCACGGCCATGGTCTCGCCGATGGCACGGCCCATACCCAGCACGATGGCATCCACGATACCCAGCTTGGCGGCAGGTAACACGACCTTATAGATAGTCTGCCACTTGGTGGCGCCCATGGCATACGATGCCTCGCGAATGCCCATGGGAATGGAATTGAGAGCATCGATGGTAAGCGTCGTGATGGTGGGCACGATCATAATGGCGAGCACGAACCACGCCGTCAGCGCGCCAAAACCAAGACCGCCGGTCAGTTGTGCGATAAACGGGCGGATGATGATCATGCCAAAGAAGCCATAGATGATAGAAGGGATGCCGGCCAACAGGTCAACGGCAGGGCTGATGAGCTTGCGCACGCGCTTGCTGGCGATCTCGACCAGATACACGGCCGTGCCCACGCCTAGGGGCACGCCCATGGCGAGCGCACCGACGGTCACCAGACCCGAGCCGGCAAGCAGCGACACGATGCCGTAGTGACCCTCAGAGGGCGCCCACGTAAAGCTAAAGAAGTCCGCCAGACCGATGTCGGTAAAGACGGGCAGCGCCGAGTACGTGGTAAAGACAAAAATCAGGATGACGGTAACAACCGCCAAGAACGCGCAGGCAAAGAAGATCCACTGCAGCGCCTTCTCCTTGATATAGGTGCTGCGCGATACGAGCGCCAGCTCGCGCTTCTTGGGCGCCTGACCATTCTGCTCGGTCTGGGAGTTTTCCTGTGCTTCCATGCTACTCACTCCCCTTCTCGTCGTTGGTGACGGGGATAAAGCCCGCCTCGCGAATCTGCTTGTCCATCTTTTCGGACGTCACATAGTCGATGTAATCCTGCGCCTGCTGCGAAGGCGCACCCTTCACAAAGAAGTAAAGGTCGCGTGAGATGGGATAGCCGCCGCTCGCGACCGTCTTCTCGGACGCCTCAACATGATTGACCGAGACGGCCTTGACCGAGGTCTTGGCGTTGAGGCTATCGACGAAGCCCAGCGAAATGTAGCCGATAGCCCCGCGCGAACGAGATACCACGTCGCGCACCTGGCCCGTGCCCGAAAGAACGGCGGAGCGGCGATCGAACGGGGTGCCGTCCATCACGATGGTGCGGAAGGCTTCACGCGTGCCAGACGCCTCATCTCGGTTGATAACCTGAATCCTCAGGTCCTCGCCACCGACTTCTTTCCAGTTGGTGATCTTGCCGGCATAGATATCGCGGAGCTGCTCGGTCGAGAGGTTATCGACGGGGTTGTCTTCGTTCACGATGACCGCGATACCGTCGTGGGCAATGACGATGGGAGTCAGGCCCAGATCCTGTTCGTCGGCATTGAGTCCACGGGAGGAGCTGGCGATATCGGCCGTGCCAGCGCTGACGGCTTCGATGCCAGCGGAAGAGCCCAAACCGGAAACGAGCACGTCGATGCCGGTCTCCTCCTTAAAGCCCTCTGCCGCAATTTCGGCGATAGGAAGGCAGGTCGTGGAGCCGGCCACGGTAATGGAAGAGGTAGAAGATCCCGAAGAACAGGCGCACAGCGTAAGCGTAAGCACAGCGGCGCTCAGGACCGATACGATCTTTCTCATAGCATCACGCCGATCGCGGCATAGCGCCCACAGGTGCCGTCCTCGTTACGGTAGGAATAAAAGCGGTCGTTCTGACGCACGGTCGAAAGCTGGGTATCCACGATATTATCCGCGTCGACACCGACATCTACCAGCGCCTCGCAAATGGCAGCGGAAAGATCGAGCATGCGAGAGGTACTCGCATCGATGCAAGAGAACTCGGCGGCAAAGCGATCCATGAGCTCCTGGGAAACCTCGTACTCGTCACCCAGGATATGGGGCCCGATATAGGCGGAAACGTCGCTCGCATCGCAGCCGGCAGCATCGCAAAGCGCCTGGCACGCCTTGGCAGAAATACGTGCAATCGTGCCCTTCCAACCGGAGTGCACCACGGCAAATCCGCCGGGGGCCACCAGCACCACGGGAACGCAGTCGGCAAAGCAGAGCAGCACGGGCACGTTATACGCCGTACAGACGATGGCATCGCAGCCCTCGGCAATCTGCTCGCGAACAGCCTCAAGATCGTCGGCGCCGTTCGAAGTCACCGTAACGATATGGTCACCATGTACCTGATTGGGCACGAGCAGATTATGCTCGCACTCAGTGGCGCCCATAGCTTCGAGCGCTCGACGACGATTTTCTTGAACTGCAAAGGGGTCATCGCCTACATGCGAGCCCAGGTTGAGCGAGGAGTACGCATCTTCGGAAACACCACCGGTGCGCTCGGTAAAGGCAAAGCGGACATCGGATGTCGCGCCCTCCACCAACGTAACTCCATCATGGTCGACACGCGAAACCCTGTCCGCACGTGCTGCCATACTAAAGCCTCCTAATAACACAAGTACCGCGGCGTCGCCGCGCAGTCCGCGTTTATACGGCTGTCATACTTCCTTAAAAGGATACCCGCAGCGGTAGGGACCAAACGTAAAGGGAACGTAAGGAGATTGGAGGCTTTCGTTTACAAACGAGAAACAAAACGGGGCGCATCCAAATGGACACACCCCGTGCAGGTCGTTGAGAAAAACGAACTAGAAGCTACCGCGCTTCAGGAAGTCGGGAAGCTCGAACTGGTCGTTGCCAAAGTTGGGCAGCTCGGTACCACCGACGTTGCGGGTCGGAGCGGCCTGAGCCGGGCTGGCAGCCGGAGCGGTGCGCTGCGGCTCAGCGGAGGCAGCGGCCTTGCTCTGAGACTGCTGAGCAGCAAAGAGCTCATCCTGACGGTTGACGTTGGAGTCGGAGAAGCCCGTAGCGATGACGGTGATACGCACCTGATCGCCCAGGGACTCGTCGACAACGGTACCGAAGATGATGTTGGCCTCGGGGTCGACGGCGTTGGCGACAACGTCGGCGGCGTCGCTGATCTCCTGGATGCCCAGGTCCTTGGAACCGGCGATGGAGAGCAGCACGCGCGTGGCACCATCGATGGAGCTCTCGAGCAGCGGGCTGGAGATGGCCTGCTGGGCAGCGTCGACGGCACGAGTATCCCCAGAAGAGGTACCGATACCCATCATGGCGGTACCGGCCTGCTTCATGATGGTCTTAACATCGGCGAAGTCCAGGTTGATGATACCGGGGACGGTGATGAGGTCGGTGATGCCCTGGGTGCCCTGGGAAAGGACGCCATCGGCAATCGCGAAGGCCTCGAGCATGGTGGTCTTCTTCTCGGCGATGTCGAGCAGCTTATCGTTAGGAATGACGATCATGGTGTCGACGCAATCGGAGAGGGTCTTGATGCCCTCCTCGGCGCTCTTCTTACGCTTGCGGCCCTCGAAGGTGAAGGGCTTGGTCACGACGGCGACGGTCAGTGCGCCGACCTCGTTCATCGCGATATCGGCAACGATGGGAGCAGCGCCGGTACCGGTGCCGCCGCCCTCGCCGCAGGTGATAAACACCATGTCGGCGCCAGCGAGCGCCTCGGCGATGTCGTCGCGGGACTCATCGGCAGCCTTGCGGCCAACCTCGGGATTGGCGCCGGCGCCCAGGCCGCGGGTAAGGTCGGTGCCGATGTGCACCTTGATATCGGCATCAGAGATCGCGAGTGCCTGAGCATCGGTGTTGATGGCAACAAACTCGACGCCGCGGATGCCCTCTTCGATCATTCGATTGACCGCGTTGGTACCGCCGCCGCCGACGCCGACCACCTTAATGACGGCAAGGTAGTTGTTGATCTCTGTCTCGTGCATGTCGGTCCTCCGAACAAAGGTTATAGCCATAGCATGGGTCGACCCCTGCGCACATTAACCTTCAGGTTGAAAGTAAATGCAAAGGTAAACTGTATTATGTTTGCACATTATGAACGTATCAGTCAAATAATTGACCGTGAAAACCAAACAAACCAGATAAACGGCGTGGTATGGCCCCTCAACAAAGCATCAACCAGCGCTACGAGGTCGGAGCATTCCTAAATGTGTAGTTGCCCGGAGAGCGCACATTGATATACGTTACGCCCTCTACCTGCGAAAGCAACTTGGTGACTACGCGTTCCTTCTTGGCGATATCGTCCGAATCGCCCAGCGACACCTCAATGCCGTTATTGAGGTTTGCCGAGATGGCTTCGACCGAAGGCGTGGAAATATCCTTGACTTGTCCCAAGAACTCGCTCGAAAAACCACGCACATAATCCAGGCCGGCCTTAACGGCTTTGGAGTTCACCGCCTGGCCGGAAACCGGAGCGACATCCGCCGAGACATCAGTCAACAACACCGCGCCATAATGCTTGGCGAGCGCCAGCGCGGCATCGATTCCGGTCAAGGTATTTGAGCCCTGCCCTGTCGTGATGACGTTGCCCTGGTCGTCCACTTCGACCGACGTCGACAGCGGGGCGATCCAGGTGTCATCGTCTCCGATAGCCCAGGCAAGGTCGTCGGAGCTGATATACGCAATGGCGATAACTTTACGCTCCGTCGGCGTGATGATAAGCGTATGGGGAAACTGGCGTTGGACATCCACGCCCGAAACCCACGGGTTCTGCTTGAGATCCTCGGTAATCTGGTCGGGATCGACGTTAAAAAGCGACGTTCCCTCGGGCAAGTCGATCAGCTGGATAGCATCGTGCTTCGTCACATGCTCGCTGCCTTGAATCTGAATATCAGTGGCAGTAAACAGTCCAGAGTTGATCACCACGATGGCAACGACGACGAGCACGGCCAAGACGGCCAGAACGCCGCCCACGATTTTGCCTTTGCCTGTAACGACAGAAGCGGCGTCTGATGTTTTATTTGCCATCGCTCCAAGTGAAGATAACGGGTTGAAACCTTTTTTACTCGAAGGCTTCTTGGCGGTAGCCGGCACCGATGTCAGCGAGCGCGGTTTCGATGCGCCCAGCGTGCGACCTGGACGCGCCGCTTTAGTTCCCGTCGAGGGCTTGGGAGCTGCCATGGGACGGGCAGGCTTGGCGCCCATAACAGGCTTTGACGTCGTCGAGGGACGCGAGGACTTTTTTGCGGCCGGACGATTACCGAGCTGCGAGCCGACGACCGGACGACTGGTCTGTCGAGCATGCCCGACAGACTTAGAGTGCGCGACGGTATTGCGTTGAGGTTTGGCAGGCGCGCCGGAACGCCCTCCGGCGCGGCGGAAGGTGGGTTTCGATGCTCTAGAAGCCGAGGAATTTAACTTCCGGTCTGAGCTCGATGCCATACGCCTCCCTCACCTTTCCGTGCACATGTCTAATAACCGCGGCAACGTCATCGGCCGAGGCAGTTCCGTTATTAACGATAAAATTAGCGTGAACGGGCGAAACTTCCGCGCCGCCAATCGAAAAACCCTTTAATCCACAATCCTCGATAAGCTTGCCCACACTCGCATCGGGCGGGTTGCGAAAGACAGACCCGCAGGATGCGCGACCCATGGGCTGCGTACGCTTGCGCCTCGTCAGGTACCGCTCCATGCGCTCGCGAATGTCGGCCTTGGGCGCCGGTTTAAGCTTGAACACGCACTCGAGGATGATCTCATTGCGGGGAAGGCTACATTCGCGGTAGCCCCAAGTGATCTCGGACCCCGCATAATGCTTGATACCGGATGCCGGGTCAAACGTTACGACATCCTCAACCAGCGAGCCAATCCACTCGGTCCGTGTGCCGGCATTCATAGATATCGCACCGCCGACCGAACCAGGAATGCCAACGGCAAACTCAAGGCCCGAGAGGCTACGCGACAGGGCATCGTTGACCAGGCGCGCAAACATCACGCCCGCACCGACCGTCAGCGTACAACCGTCATCGGCAACAACCGTGCGCTGAAACTCACGTCCGAGCGAAATGACGGCACCGCGATAACCGCCATCGGCAACCAGCAGATTGGAGCCCTTGCCGATGATGACCCACGGCACCTGCTCGCGATCGAGCACCGCCACGGCGCGGCGGAGGGCATGATAGCTATGGCACGTCACAAAGAGGTCGGCCTTGCCGCCGATACGATAGCTCGTATGACGCGCAAGGCGCTCGTCCTCGATCACATCCGTGTCGATCATGCCCGAGAGCGCCATGACGGCGTTAAACAGACCCATTAGACTTAAGCGTCTTTCTTGGCAGTCAGATACTCAATGAACTCGGGACCGACGGTCGTAACGTCGCCGGCACCCATGGTGAGCAGCAGGTCGCCCTCGCCCACCATCTGCTCGAGCTCCTGATTGAGCTCAAGACGGCTGGAGCAGTACACGACCTCCTTGCCAGGATGCTTGGCGCGCACGGTATCGGCGAGCATCTTAGAGGTGACACCCGGAATGGGCATCTCGCCAGCCGAGAACACATCAATCAGCAGCAGTTTATCGGCATTGGCAAATGCATCGGCAAAGTCGTCGCACAGGGCCTGCAGACGCGAATAGCGGTGCGGCTGGAACACGACGTCGACGTGCTTGTAGCCCAGCGACGAAGCGGCGGCAAGCGTCGCCTTGATCTCGGTGGGGTGATGGCCGTAATCATCGACCACGGTGATGCCATCGATATCGCCCACGTGGGTAAAGCGACGGCGGACGCCCTCAAAGCTCGAGAGCGCCTTGGCGGCGGCGTCGATGTCAAGGCCCAGGACATGGGCGACGGTGAGCACGGCCGTGGCGTTGAGCATGTTGTGGCGACCGGGATTGCTCTTGATCTCCACAGCGTGCTCAGTGCCGTCCTCAAAGCGAACGATAAAGTCACTCTGGATGCCCTTGACATCCGGGTGCACGCAGACGATGTCGTTGCTCTCGGCAAAGCCGTAGGAAAGCACGTGACGGCCCGTCGACTTGGCGAGCTCGACCAGATGCGGGTCCTCGCCGCAGACGATGACGGTGCCGTCCTCGCCCACCAGGCTCATGAATTTGGCGAAAGTTGCCTCGATCTCCTCGATACCCGAGTAGTGATCGAGGTGGTCGGCCTCGACGTTGGTCACAATGACCACGTTGGGGTTCAGGAACAGGAAGGAGCTGTCGGACTCGTCGGCCTCGGCGACAAAGTAGTCTCCCGAGCCGTTCTTGCCGTTCGTGTCATAGCCCTCGACGATGCCGCCGATCAAGAAGCTCGGATCCAGACCCATGCGGTCGAGCATGGTGGCGCACATCGAAGACGTGGTGGTCTTGCCATGCGTGCCGGCAACAGCGACGGTAGTGTAGCCGTGGCCCAAAGCAGAGAGCATCTTGGCACGGGGCCACACGGGAATACCAAGCTCGCGAGCGCGCACGAGTTCAGGGTTGGACTCCGGAATAGCGGTGGAGACAACAACCACGTCGGGCTTGACCTCGTCGATCGTGGCTGCCTCATGGCCCACATGCACCTTCACACCAGCGCGTGTAAGCTGGCGGATATAACGTGACGTCTTAAGGTCGGAGCCGGTAACGGCATAACCGCGCTCGTGCAGAACGAGGGCGATGCCGCTCATGCCGGCGCCGCCGATACCGATAAAGTGGGCGCTCTTAAACTCGGGCGCGGAGGTTGCAGTCTGGGAATCAGCCATGTGCTCGTGTACTCCTTGCGTAAACACTGCCTGTAACCCGTTAACTGTACCGCACCTACCGCATCAGCGCGAGGGCGACCGACGATATCCCGTCTAACTAACGCAAACCCTCTACCGCATCGGCCAGAAGAGCGGCGGCCCTATCCTGAGCCAGACCACGCGCCGCCTGACGCATGACGTCGCGCTCTGCCGCGTCATCGACCAGGTGCAGCAGCTCATCGGCAAAGGCAGAACCGTCGATATCGGCATCGGCACAGAGCACGCCGGCCCCGGCGTCGACCAGATAACGGGCATTGGTGGTTTGGTGGTCGGCCGTCGCATGCGGATACGGCACGAGTATCGAGGGCACGGCGAGCGCAGCGATCTCGGCCACGCTCGATGCACCCGAACGCGAGAGCACCAAATCGGCAGCAGCCAGCATATCGCCCATGTTGTCGATGTAAGGCTGGACGCGGTAACGCTTCGCCTCCTCGGGCGTCAGCGCCAAAGCGCGCTCGGTCTCCTCAAAGCCGTCGGCACCCGTCGAATGCAACACATAGAGGTTCTTGCGCGAAAGCAGCTCGTTTTTGAGCGAAGTCACGCGCTCGTTGAGGTGCTGGGCGCCAAGTGAACCGCCAAAGACGAGCAGCAGCGTAGCGTCCTCGGGAACGCCAAGTGCCTTGCGGCCACGAGCGCGATCGCCCTCGATCACCGAGCGACGTACGGGGTTGCCGGTCATGAGCACGTGGTCAGGGTCACCTTCGCGCTCAAAGACCGAGCGCGCTGCCGGCACCGAGATGCACACGCGAGCGGCGTGGGAGTTCATCATCTTGTTGGCCAGGCCCGGAACAGAGTTCTGCTCATGTAGCAGATACGGAACGCCTGCGCCCTTGCACCACCCCAGCAGCGGAACCTCGACATAGGCACCAAAACCGATGGCGGCATCGGGCTTGCCGACCTTTGAGAAATGACTGGTGAGCGCACGCTTGGCCTTGTTGACACGCCACAGGGAGGTCAGCGCCGTCCAAGGACGGGAGCGGTCGAAGCCCGTGACCGTAATGGGCACAAAATCAAACCCAGCCTCGGGGACCAGACGACCCTCGAGCTTGCGTGACTGGCCCACGAACACAACGTGGTGGCCACGATCACGCAGCTCTTCGGCCAAGGCGAGCGCGGGGTTGATGTGTCCCGCCGTGCCGCCGGCTGCAATAGCAACGGTCATCTTATCGGTCATGGTAGTCCCTTCGTACACGCGGTCCCTGGTCGTCGGTGCGTAGACGAGCCGACGGGTCCGAGTTCAAATCGATTCGATTATATCCGCCGCCCGCGCTGCGAGGGCTGGGGCGCTGAGGACGACCTTGCGGAGCCGTCCGCGGACGTGGACGAGCTGCCGGCTCGGATGTAGAACCATCCAGAACGGTAAAGCCGCTACGCGAAGGTCGTTCACCGCGCACATGGGCTACGCCGGCGGTACTCTCATCCATAACGGCAAAGCTCTCGCGGCGACGGTCGTACTCATCGCGACGGGCGCTCTCGTACGAAACGCGCAGGATCAGACCGGCAAGCATAAGCGACACAATAATCGATGAACCGCCGTAGCTAATAAACGGCAACGGTTTGCCCGTCATGGGAAACACGTTGAGGATGCCCAGCGCGTTAATCAAAAACTGCACCGCGAGAATGACCGCGGAGCCAGACGCCATAAGCGCGCCCCGACGATCGGTCGCCTGCTCGGCAATGCGAAACGCCGAGTAGATCAGCATCGCAAACACCAAGAAGAACAGCACGGTTCCGACAAAGCCGACTTCCTCGCCAATGATGGCCAGGATGTAGTCATTGTGCGCCTCGGGCAGATACGAGTACTTCATGGTTGAGTTGCCGATGCCACGGCCGAACAGACCGCCCGAGGCAAAGGCCATGATGGCAAGCGTGGCCTGATAGCCGTCACCATACTCGTCAGCCCAAGGGTTCAAGGCAACCTGAATACGCACCATACGGTACGGCTCTGCGACAAGTGCAATCACGATCACGAGAATGCCGAAGATTAGCACGCCGATGATAAATCTGGGGTCGAGACCCGCAAACAACGCCATGCACATGAGGGTCAACAGGATGATCAGGACAGTACCGAAATCGGGCTGGATAAAGATCAGAAAGAGCGAAATACCCAGGTAGATGCCCATCTTGCGAAGGAATTCGTTGATGTTGCCACCGGGCGAAAAGAAGCGATCAAGCATGATGGCCGAATACGCAATGGCAAATGGCTTTAAAAACTCGGAAGGCTGGAACTGAATACCGGCGATGTTGAGCCAGCGCGTGGCGCCACGGCTGCCGCTGCCCACCAAGAACACCAGAAACAGTAGCCCTATCATGCCGATAAGGAAGATCCTAAGCACATCCTCCCCAAACCAGCTGTCCGGCAAAACGCGCACGATGGCAATCAGCGCCAGAACACCAACCACGGCAAACGCGGCCTGTCGACCCAGGAAAAACGTCGCCGAGCCATTCTCGTGCAGCGCCTCGACCGAAGACGCCGAGTACACCATCAGCAGACCAAAGCACACCAAAGTAAACAGGCAGGCCATAAATATCAGACGGGGGCGCATGATGCGGGCGGGAACGCCGGCAATATAGCGTTCGCTAAACGACTGCCTGCCACGACCGGAACGCGGTGTGCTGCGCCGCGAGGAAGCACGGTCCGAGTCGGGCCTCCTCATACCTTGTCGGGGGCTCTCCTCTCTCACCGGCAACCCCTATTCCATTTGCGATTTCGCTGCAGCGGCAAGCTGAGCCACGTAGTCCTTAAACACGCGGCCGCGCTCCTCATAGCCCGAGAACTCATCGAACGAAGAGCAGGCAGGAGAAAGTAAGATCACGTCGCCACGGCTCGACAGCGAACGGGCAACGTCCACGGCATCGCGTAGGTCATCCGCCTGGGCGATATCCACATCGCCATCGACATCGGCCTCGTCCATAGCGGCGGTGAAGCGCTCGCGCGCATCGCCAAAGCAGACGACCGAGCGCACGTTATCCATAACAACGCGCGCGAAGTCCGTGAGCGGCGTGCCCTTATCGTGGCCGCCGAGCAGCAAGATCACGTCGTCATCGGGAAATGCCGTCAGCGCCTTCTCGACCGCGTCGGTGTTGGTCGCCTTGGAATCGTTGACGTAGCGCACACCGTCAATCTCGCCGCACGGCTCCACGCGATGCTCGAGCGGCTGGAACGAGGCCAGACCGCGGCGGACACCATCGACATCGGCACCGACGGCCAGAGCAGCCGTGGCGGCACATAAGGCATTGATGACATTGTGATGGCCCGAGATCTTGAGCTCGGACGTGGCGACAAGCTGGGTCTCGACGCCCTTCAGGCGCACGACCATTTTGCCGTCGCGCACAAAGGCGGCGTCTGCACCCTCGGGCTCGTCAAAAGCGACCTTGCAGATGCGGCGACCCGGCGTATAGATGTACTCATCGAACTCGTGAATGCCAGCGTCTTCGACGTCGACAACCACCAGATCGTCATCGCCCATATTGTCAAACAGCTTGATCTTGGCAAGCGCATAGTTCTTATGGCTCTTATGCCAGCCCAAGTGGTCGGGAGTGATGTTGAGCAGCACTGCCACGCGAGGGTGGAGCTCGGTGGTCGTAGCAATCTGATAGCTCGAGAGCTCAGCCACAAACCACTCGTTGTGGGCTCGGCCGTCAATCTCGTTGACCGGCGGCTCGCCGATGTTGCCGACAGCTACGCTGGCCTCGCCGGCAGCCTTGAGCAGATAATCAGTCAGCGACGTGGTGGTCGTCTTACCGTTGGTGCCCGTGATGGCAATCCAGTTATCGGGCGACAGGCGATAGGCAAACTCTGGCTCACCCATAATCTGAGCGGCATGTTCGCGCCCGGCCTTAAAGAAGCCCGAGAACTCCGAGATGCCCGGGCACGTCACGCATACGTCATAGACGCCCTCGACCTGTTCGGTCCCATAGACAAACGACGCACCAGCAGCCTCGAGCGCACGCGTGGCGTCATTGGGCTCAGAGGTGCCGCCGCCATACACGGTAACGGCGCTTACGCGCTCGGGATGTGCCAGCGCCCAGCGGGCGACATCGAGACCGGATTTGCCCTGACCCAAAACGAGCAGGCTAAAGACATCAGCAAGAGGCATGAAAGACCACTATCCCAACTGGAAGAACAGAGCAAGGCCAACGGCACCAAAGGCCGCAGCGATAATCCAAAAACGGATGACGACCTTGGTCTCGGCCCAGCCCTTCTTTTCGAAATGATGATGGATGGGCGCCATAAGGAAGACGCGCTTGTGCGTAAAATGGAAGTAGACAACCTGAATCATGACCGACAGGGTCTCAACGATAAACAGGCCGCCGATGATGAGGGAGACGACCTCGGTGTTGGTCATGATGGACGTGCAGGCAAACGCGGCGCCCAGAGCAAGCGAGCCGGTATCGCCCATAAAGATGCTCGCCGGATAGCAGTTGAACCACAGAAAGCCCAAGCAGGCACCGGCACACGCGGTACAGAAGATGGACAGGTTCACGTCTCCGTGCAAAAACGCCATGGCAGCCATGGCGAGCATGGCGATCATGGAGGTGCCGCCAGCAAGACCGTCAAGGCCATCGGTCAGGTTCACGGCATTAGAAAGACCGGCAATCATCAGCCAGCAAAAGACAATATAGAGCCACGGGAACGAATAGCCGCAGATGGTGGTCGAAAGCACGCCAAGGTCGATCGTCAACCCACCGGGAAAACGAATCTCGGGGGCGACGCCGCACCAGTTGACGGCAAGTACCGTAAAGGTGACACAGATAATGGTTAGGCCGATCATCTTGGCATGAGGCGTCAGACCGAGCGAGCGCCCATGCGTAACGGAGGTCAGGTCGTCGATCAGACCCAGCACGCCGGTCGCCAGCGTGGCGAGCAGCACGAGCACGAGCTCGGTGGTGAGCTTGCCCATCAGCAGGCAGGTCAGCGAGATCGCGATGAGGATGACAACGCCACCCATGGTGGGCGTTCCCTGCTTAACCAAATGACGCTTGGGGCCGTCGGCACGAACCTGCTGGCCGATACCCTCGACCTTGAGCAGCTTGATCCACCACGGCATGAGCAGCAGCGCAATGGCGGCGGCGATGCCAAGCCCCAAAAAAGCCTGATACGTTGGATACGAGGGATTGCCGAACATGGGCTAGCACACACCTTCCACAAAGCGGTCGAGCTCAACAAAGCGGGAACCCTTGACCAGTACAACATCATGTTTTTCAAGCGCGCCGCCCATGCGGTCGAGCACCTGCTGATAATCGGAGAACACCTGGATGCGGTCCTCGTCCATGCCCATCATGCGCGCGGCATCGGCCATAAGCTGGGCCAGCTCACCACCCACGCACGCCAGCATGTCGAGCTTCTTGGCGGCGGCATAGGCGCCCACGAGCTCATGCATGCGAGGAGCCTCATCGCCCATCTCGCCCATCTCGCCCAGGATCGCCATGCGAGACCCCGTGCACGAAAGCGAGCACAGCAGATCGAGACCGGCTGCCATCGATTCGGCGCTGGCGTTATAGGAGTCATCGATGATGCGTGCACCGCTCTTGGCGCGCTTGATCTCCTGGCGGTGACCGGTGATTGTGAGGCCCCTAAAGGCAGCATCGATCTGCTCGGGCGTCACGCCCAGGCGATAGGCAACCGCGGCGGCCTTAACGGCATTTGGAACGGACTGCACGCCGGGGATAGCAAGCATGGTATCGATTGTCTCGCCCTGACCAAAATCGAGCGTAAAGACCGGACGGCCCTCGTCATCAACACGAACTTCGCGGGCGCGGACCTCATCATCGTCCGAGACGCCGGCCAGCATCACATCGATACCAGCAGGCTGGGCGAACGTATCGCGAATGAACGGCGTAAAGTCGTCCTCACCGCCCAAAACCAGCAGCGGCAAGAAGTCGCCGGCGGCGCACATACCCTGGACAATCTCGGCCTTAGCGCGGGCGATGTTCTCGCGGCTGCCCAAAATGCCGATGTGAGAGGTGCCGATCTTGCTCACGATGGCAAGGTTGGGATTGGCGGACTGGGACAGGCGCTCGATCTCGTGGAAATGGTTCATGCCCATCTCGAGCACCAGGACCTCGGTACCGGCCGGGGCGGAAAGCACCGTGAGCGGCATGCCGATCAGGTTATTGAAATTGCCCTTGGTGGCCCAGACACGATAGCGCTTGGCGAGTACAGCGGCGAGCACGTCCTTGGTCGTCGTCTTGCCGATGGAACCGGTAATGCCAACGACCAGGCAGCCAAGCTCCAGGCGATACGCGTGCGCCAAACGCAGCAGAAACTCCTCGGGATCATCGGTCAGCAGGATGGCGCATCCCTTGTCCTGCGCCAGCGAGACCAACTCGGCATCGGGCTCACGCGTCATCACGACGGCGCCGGCACCCGACTGGACGGCACGGGAAGCAAAATCATTGCCGTCGACGTTTTCACCGGGAAAGGCGACGAAAATCGTCCCTTCCTCGACCTGGCGCGAGTCGATAACGCACCCGCGGCATACCCGATCGACTTCTCCCGTCACGGTTCGGGCCCCTGTTGCGGCCGCGAGGTTGTTGACGGCGATCTCTATCATTGCAGCTCCCCTGTAAACCTAATAATGCTATCGGCGTATTGTATCCCAGCGCCGCGCATGCGTGGTGCAGGGCATGTGAACACCCCTCATATGGGACAACAAACCATGCCCCAAAGATTGTAACCCCCTACTTCGTGCGCGGGATGCCCAGCACGTCGAGCGCGTTGGCCATAATGGACTGGAACGGCACCGCAGCGGCATCTGAGCCGCTCGGCGTTCCGTCGAGCGTGATATAGCACAGCACCTTGGGTGATTGTGCCGGCGCAAAGCCCATAAAGGACGACATGTAGTTCTCCTTGAGGTAGCCGCCGTTCTCGTCGGCACGTTCGGCCGTGCCGGTCTTGCCCGCCACGTCATAGCCGTCAACTGCGCCGCCAACGCCCGTGCCTTCAGACACGACCGTCTGCATGCACGATGTCACCTGGGATGCTGCATCCTCAGAAATCGCACGCTCGCCTTCGCCCCAGTCCTTCTCGTCGCCTTTGCTGGACTTATAGAAGTGCGGGGTCATCATCACGCCGCCGTTAGCGATGCCGCCCACGGCACGTGCGATCTCAATCGGCGAGACAGACAGCGCCTGTCCAAAGCTCATTGAGCCCAGCGTGGCGCCGTCATACTGGTCACGCTCCTTGACGATGCCCAGGCTCTCGCCCGGAAAATCTACACCAGAGCTGTGACCGATGCCCCACTTGTCCACATAGGCGGCAAAGTCGTCGGCACCGATCTTGCGCCCCACCAGGACAAAGCCCACGTTGGACGAACGGCGCATCATCTCGCGCACATCCATGGTCATGGCATAGTCGCGCTTGTCGACATCGGTGACGGTATCGTCGCCCACCTTGATGCTCGCCGGCACCTCAAACGACGTACTCGATCGCACGACGCCCAAGTCGAAGCCGGCGCCCGCCACGAGCGTCTTAAAGACCGAGCCGGGCTCGTAGGCGTCGGTAACCAGGCGCAGGTTCATATCCTCGGTCTTGGCGTTTTCCAAATCGGTCTGGTCGTAGGTCGGATACGAGCAGGCTGCCAAGATCTCTCCTGTCGTAGGATCGGTGACCAGCGCCGAGCCGTTCTTGGCCTTAGTCTTCTCAACTGCCTCTGCCAGGGCATCCTCGGCCGCACGCTGGATATTGACGTCGAGCGTCGTCACGATATCAACGCCGTCGACCGCAGCCACCTTTTTATAGGCACCGCCCGCGATATAGCTGCCGTCCCTCGCGCGCTCGCGTACGAGAGAACCGTTCGTGCCGGTCAGAAGCTTGTTGTATTGCTTTTCGAGACCAGTCAAGCCGTCGTTGTCTACATTCACTACACCCAGCACCTGCGATGCCAGATTGCCGTATGGATATACGCGCTTCATGGCCTGCTCAAAAAGCACGCCGGGCAGGTTCTTCTTCTCCAGCGCCACAGCATCGTCTTCGTCCACCTGGCGCTTGATATACACCCAGGTTCCATCGGACTCGACGAGCTTGCGGCAGGTCTTTTTATCGATTCCAGTTGCCTTGACCAGCGCCGACACCGTCTTGTCAACGTCCTCGACAAGCTGCGGGTTCACGGCGATGTTGCGACATTCGACCGACGACGCCAGCACGTTACCGTTGCGGTCGTAGATGGTGCCACGTTTGGCATAGAGGGTCTGCGCAAGCAGGCGACGCGCATCGGCACGCTCGCGCAGTTTATCGGCTTCGACAATTTGATAGTCGGCAAGGCGAAAGACGCCCAAGCCCAAGCCAAGCCCGATGAATCCCATGACGGCTTTGCGGCGAGGCAGCGGCGTGCCCGTGAGCCATTCGGTCGACGAACTCTTGCGCGACCTGGTGTTATGCACTTGAGGGCCACCCGAGCCGCGAAGTCGCGACGCCGGGTCGTTGCCACGGGACCGCCCGGCGTTGTAAGATTGCCGACCCGTTCCTTGATAACCAGAACGTCCCCGCGACGAGGGACGTCCAGAACCGCGGCCCCCATCGGAACCGCGGCGATAGTCATTTGTCATACTCAGCTACCGTCTTGCTACTGAGCGGTCGCGGTCGCGTTGGCGCCCGCGGCTGCATCCTGCGAAAAGTCAAGTGTAACGCTCTCGCTGGGCTCCACCATGCCATAAGCGCCCGCAAGGTCGCGAATGCGCGTGTCGGCGCCATAGACCGAATGCATGACCTCCAGGTCGGAGCTCTCATCGGTCGCCTTTTCGAGCGTGTTGGTAAGCTCGGCGTTGCTGTTGAGCACCTGGGCCGTAACGCCGGCGAGCGCCACGCGGGCGACGCCGATCGTCATGAAGATAGCCGCAATGATGCAAAACGTTTTAAGAACGCTCATGAAAACCGGGCTTACCGCCTGGTTTGCCTGACGGCCCGCGCCCGTGTAGACATCAAAGCGCGGCGTGCGCTGCTCACGGGGAGCAACGGGGGCCTGCGGCGTCTCACGATAGGCGGGCATGGCGTTCATATCATAGGCGAGTGCTGCGTTTGAAGTGTTGTAGCCCATGATATGCCGCCTCCCATCCCGAGTACGTTGGTAGTGTGTTTAAGCTTCGTTTATGGTGCGAGCGGGAGGTCCAATATCGCGCGGTCGCGCCTACAGACGCTGCGCCACGCGGATTTTGGCTGATCTCGCCCGAGGGTTGCGCTCAACCTCATCAGGCTGGGCAACCAGGGGTTTGCGGGTGATGACCTTGAGTATCGGCACGTTGCCGCACACGCACACCGGAATCTCCGGCGGACACGTGCACCCCTGGCTCATCTCCTTAAAGTGGTTCTTTACGATACGGTCCTCGAGCGAGTGATACGAAATGACGCAGATACGTCCGCCCGGGTTGAGCCACCTGGTGGCGGCATCAAGCCCTCGTTCGAGCACATCGAGCTCGTGATTGACCTCGATGCGAATGGCCTGGAAACTTTTCTTGGCCGGGTGTCCACCATGCCGACGAGCGGCAGCCGGGATACCCGCCTTGATGATCTCGACAAATTGGCCGGTGGTTTCGATCGGTTCTTGCTCGCGGCGGCGCACGATCTCGCGCGCGATCTGCGAGGCGAACTTCTCTTCGCCGTAGACGCGTAGAATCCGGGCGAGGTCGTGTTCGTTATAGGTGTTGATGACCTCAGCTGCGTTTAAGGTGTTATTGCCCGGATCCATCCGCATGTCCAATGGGGCGTCCTCGTTATACGAAAAGCCCCTGCCAGGGATATCGAGTTGCGGTGACGAAACGCCCAAATCGAACAGGAAGCCATCGACCCCGGGCACCTCGGCCGAGCAAAGCAGCTCGTCCAAGTCGCCGAAGTTGCCCTTCAGCAGCTGGTGCGGAACGCCGGGAACCTCGCGGTCCAGACGGGCGCCAGCGGCCTCGAGGGCCATGTCGTCCTGATCGACGCCGAGCAAAAGGCCCGTCTCCCCCACCTGTGCGGCCATCTTTACCGAATGGCCGGCACCGCCAAGGGTGCAATCGCAGACAACGGAGCCGCTCTTTAGCTGCAGCGACTCAAGCACTTCGCCGAGCATGACAGGTTCATGCCGATATTCTTGTGTCAAGATCCCACGCTCCATCCGTTACCCGTGCCTTGCCCTTACGAGAAGAAGAGGTCCAGCAGGGCCTCATCGTCATCGTCCTCATCGGCCGCGGCGCGATCCCAAACCTCAAGGTGGTCGTAGTTGCCCACAACCGTGACCTCGCGGTCGAGGTTCGCCTGCTTGCGGAGAGACTCGGAAAGACCGATACGACCGGCGCTGTCCACATCCATCGACGTGGTGCGCTTGTTGATCGCCCTCATGAGCTTCTGGTCGTTAATGTCACGCGGGTTAAAACCCTCGTGGCCCTCACGACCCGCGAAGAGTCCTTCGACCCACTTATCGAAGGCCTCGGCAGAGAACACGTACAGAGCATCGACATCCAGGGCTTTGAACACGCGAACGTGCTCTCCAAGCTCCTCGCGAAGGGGTGCAGGCAGGGACAGACGACCTTTTGCATCGAGATTGCGCTCGTATGCACCAGTCATTCCCATGTGCGCCCTCCCCTCGGTTACTCAGATGGCACGTACGCGGGGAACCACCCCGCCTGTCGACGTCATCAATAATATGGGGAACCGCCCCATTTTTCAACACCTTTCCCCACCCCTTCCCCCACCCCTCCCCACCATTCCACCCCCAATATGTTGTAAAACACCCCCGAGCATATGTTCGAAAACACAATATGTTGTGTTTGCAGCAAAGGCGGGATGCCACCTGTAGAACCACACCCGCGAACCTCAACCTTCAAGTTGACCTTGAGGCGATTTTTACGTCCCTTTACACGCCGTTCACATCGCCCCCAAACTCCCCCACCCACGGTACACACGGCCCACCGCCGCATCGGTGTCTAACGAAAAATGGGACGGGCCCCAGATTGCCCATGCGCGCAAAAGTGCGTCTCGGCAATCTGGGGCCCGTCCCCTTTAGTATTTATAAATATGCAGGTCAGCGATGTGTTAACGATGCGCCAGCGGGTGCGCCGCCAGATAGACCTCGGTCAGTTGCGTACGATCGACATGCGTGTAGACCTGCGTGGTCGATATATCGGCATGTCCCAAGATCTCCTGCAGCACACGGAGGTCTGCGCCGCCCGCAAGCATATGGGTGGCAAAGGAGTGACGCAGCGTATGGGGATGGAGTCCCACCAGTCCCACCTGGTGCCCGTAGCGCTCACAGATGGCATGGATGCCCTGGCGCGACAGACGGCGGCCGTTCTTATTTAAAAAGACCGCCGAGGTCTCGGTTCCGCGGGAATGGGCCGCCAAGCGAGAACGCCCCTCAGTTACATAGAGCGTCAGAGCTCGCGCCGCGCTTCCCACCAGCGGGGACAGGCGTTCCTTTGAGCCCTTACCGCGAACGAGCACAAAGCCATCGTCGATATGGATATCGCCCACATCGAGCCCCACCAACTCGCTCACACGCAAACCGCATCCGTAGAGCACTTCCAAGATGGCATGGTCGCGCAAGCCCATCTCGCCCTCGGGGAAGTCTTGATCGAGCAGCGCCGAGACATCCTCCACCGATAGATACTCCGGCAAACGCTCAGCCTTTTTAGGCAGGCGCAACGCCGCCGTTGGATTTTGGGCCACAGCCCCATCGCGCACCAAAAAGGCATGCAGGCCCTTCACTGCCGCAAGCGCACGCTCCACCGAGGCATCGGAATAGCCCCCATCGCGACGGTCGGCGACAAAGCCCTCCACGACCTGACGGGTCACCTCTTCAAAAGACACAATACCCGCCCGCTCCAGATAGGCGCAGTACGTCGTCAGGTCACGACGATAGGCCGCAATCGTGTTGCGCGCCAAACCCCGCTCGACCGCGAGGTAATCGAGATACTCCCCCGCCGCCACGGCGAGCGACGAGGGAGTAGCTTCGGTATGTTCTTTGTTCGCCGGCACCCTTAGTCCGTAGCGAGGTTCATGGGCGTCACCTGCAGGCGATCGACACCCTCGTGCTGACCGATCGAGGCACGCACGAACTCTCGGAACAGCGGCTGCGGGTTGGTCGGGCGGCTCTTGAACTCGGGGTGAGCCTGGGTTGCCACATACCACGGATGCACGTCGCGCGGCAGCTCGACCATCTCGACCAGGCGCTCGTCGGGCGACAGACCCGAGATAACCAAGCCGGCGTCCTCGAGCTGGTCACGGAAAGCGTTGTTGAACTCAAAGCGGTGACGGTGACGCTCGTAGACGAGTTCCTCGCCATATGCCTCGCGAGCAAGGGTATCGGCGGCGAGCTTGCACGGATAGGCGCCCAGGCGCATGGTGCCGCCCTTCTCGGTCACGTCCTCCTGCGAGCTCATCAGATCGATGACGCTATACGGACCGTCCGGATCAAACTCGGAGGAGCTGGCACCGGCAAGGCCAACGACATTGCGGGCGAACTCGCACACGGCCACCTGCATACCCAGGCAAATGCCCAGATACGGAATCTTGTGCTCACGGGCAAACTCGGCCGCGAGGATTTTGCCCTCCAGGGCGCGCTTGCCAAAGCCGCCGGGAACCAGGATGCCCGAGGCGTCGCCCAGAACCACGGAGACATCCTGCTCGTCGAGGCTCTCGCCGTCGACGAGCTGGACGTCCACATGGCGATCGTAGAAGACGCCCGCATGGTGCAGGGCCTCGATAACCGACAGGTACGCATCGGGCAGCTGCGTGTACTTACCCACGACGGCGATCTTCACCTTGTCGGCGTGATGGTTGGCGTGATTCTGTTTGCGCAGGAACTCGTTCCACTCGGTCATGTCGCGCTCACGCGGGTCCAGACCCAGGCGCTCGCAAATGCGCAGGTCAAAGTCCTGCTCGGCAAGCAGCTGCGGAACATCGTAAATGCTCGCGCAGTCCTCGTTGGTAAAGACGCAATCGGTGTCGACATCGCAGAAGCTTGCGATCTTTCCGCGGATAGCGTCATCGATATGGTGATCGGAGCGCAGCACGATAATGTCGGGTTGGATGCCAAAGCTGCGGAGCTCCTTGACAGAATGCTGCGTGGGCTTGGTCTTGACCTCGTGGGCGGCGGCGATATAGGGAACGAGCGACACATGGATGTAGCAGACGTTCTCGGGGCCGGCCTCCTTGCGGTACTGGCGGATGGCCTCAACAAACGGCTGCGACTCGATGTCGCCGATCGTGCCGCCCAGCTCGGTGATGACTACATCGGAGCCGGTCTGCTCCTCGATGCGACGGAACTTGTCCTTAATGGCATTGGTGACGTGAGGAATCACCTGCACGGTACCGCCCAAAAAGTCGCCGCGACGCTCGCGGGCGATTAGGCTTTTGTAGATGGCACCGGTCGTAAAGTTGGAATCGCGGGTCAGGTTCTCATCAATAAAGCGCTCGTAATGACCCAGGTCCAGGTCGGACTCGTAACCGTCCTCGGTTACAAAGACCTCACCATGCTGGAACGGGCTCATGGTACCGGGGTCGACGTTCAGATACGGGTCGGCCTTCTGCATCGTTACTTTGTAGCCACGCGACTTGAGCAGACGGCCCAGCGAGGCCGCGGTGATACCCTTGCCCAGGGACGAAACCACGCCACCGGTTACGAACACATGCTTGGTCATATTGAGTTACCTGCACTTCCCGTAGAAGTTGTTTATCCACATCTTACGGGTCTTCATTGTAATACTCGCGCCGCGGACCGTTCGCAATTTTTCTCGCATGCGATTGCATTTCTCAATCTTGAAACAAAACGCCGCCCAGTTTCCCAAGCGGCGTCGCTATGGCAAGGGTTACATGCTGCTATCGATCAGCAACCTCGCCCTCGAGCATTTCTTGAACGAGCATGCCGGTACGGACACCCTCAAGATACCACTTGCCATGTTCGGTGAGGCAAATGCCATTTGCAAGCTGACCGCCGTCGTCACTATAACGCGAGACAACAACAATCATGCCTTCGGAATCCAAGCGATCGATTGCGGCGCGGGCACGATACGGCGAAACCCCCACGCGCTCGGCAAGCGTTTTGCGCGAGAAACCATACGGCCCGCCATTGTCTTCGGTTTGCTGGTCGATCTCCATCAACACCAGCACCTCGACACGCTTCATATCGTTGACACTCGCACGACCCTTGCCCGCCATAGCAGCCTCCTCAAACCGAGCACGGGCATCGCCTGCACCGTGCACGACCGGCACACCCCACGATGGCCGGCAACATCCATCATGCGGCATCCCCCGCAAAGGATGAAACAGTTAGCGTTATTGTATACCGCGCAAATCGCTTATAGGCAGGTAAACGGGCTAATTTTAGGTTAAACGGTGGCTTTGTTGATAAAAGGGGCACACCGAATGTATATCCGATGCGCCCCTTTCAGACCAATTTATCCAGGTTTAGCGGTGGAAGAAACCGCGGCGCTCAAACTTGGGCTCGCAGCACACGTTGATACCCAGTTTGCGCAGTACCGTCTCGTCCGTCGGCGAGATAATCACGCTAAAGAAGGCATCGCAACCGCGCAGCTGCTCCAGGCCCGAAAGGACGCGAGCGGCCGTCTCACTCGTGGCCGAGGTGATCGACAGCGCCATAAGCGTCTCGTCGGTATGGAGGCGAGGGTTTTTGCTACCCAGGAAATGCGTCTTGAGCTTGCTGATGGGCTCAATCGCCTCGTCGCTGATGACTTCGAGCTCTAGGTCCACGCCCGAGACATGCTTGAGAGCGTTCATGATCAGCGAGCTCGCGGCACCCAGGCGCGTTGAGGTCTTACCGGTCACCACAGAACCGTCCGGCATGACCATGGCACCCACGGGACCACCCGTCAGCTGCTCCCTGGTGAGGGCCGCCGAGCGCGCCGGTGAGTAGTTCTTATCGATGCCGGCTTTCTTCATAATAATCTTGAGACGGTCGACTTGCTCATCGCCCACGCCGGTACGGCGCACATTTTCGACCGCGGTAAAGTAGCGGCGGACGATCTCCATCTTGGAAGCGTCGCGGCAGGCATCGTCATCGGTGATGGCAAAGCCGACCATATTGACGCCCATGTCCGTAGGGCTCTGGTAGGGGCTCTTGCCCAGGATCTTTTCCATCAGGGCACGGACTACCGGGAAGGCCTCGACGTCGCGGTTGTAGTTGACCGTGGTCTTGTTGTAGGCCTCAAGGTGGAACGAATCGATGATATTGGCGTCGTCGAGGTCAGCCGTGGCGGCCTCGTAGGCAATATTGACCGGATGCGTCAGAGGAAGATTCCAGACCGGGAAGGTCTCAAACTTGGCATAGCCGGCGGCGGTACCGTGCTTATGCTCGTGATACAGCTGCGAGAGGCAAGTGGCGAGCTTGCCCGAGCCGGGGCCGGGTGCCGTCACGACAACGAGCGGACGCGTGGTCTCGACGAACTCGTTCTTGCCGTAGCCATCGTCGGACACGATCAGATCGACATCGTGCGGATACCCCTCGATGGGATAGTGCAGCTTGGCGGGAATACCGAGCGCGTTCAGGCGGTTGCGGAACACATCGGCAGCAGGCTGGCCGGCGTACTGGGTGATAACCACAGCCGCGACGGCAAAGCCGTTGCCGCGGAACAGGTCAACCAGGCGCAAAACGTCCTCGTCATAGGTAATGCCCAGGTCACCGCGAGCCTTGTTCTTCTCGATGTGGTTCGCGTTAATGGCGATGATGACCTCGACGTCGTCGGCTATGCTCTTGAGCATGCGAAACTTGCTATCCGGCTCAAAACCCGGCAGCACGCGGCTCGCGTGATAGTCGTCAAACAGCTTGCCGCCAAACTCCAAATACAGCTTGCCGCCAAACTGCGAGATGCGCTCCTTAATGTGAGCAGCCTGCAGCTCGATATACTTCGCATTGTCGAAACCCTGGCGCATATATGGCTCCCGTCCCGTTTCCATTTAATGTTCTAGGCGATTATAACGGAGCCCGCCCTCCCCGATACCCAAACCATCAACAGGCACCAACCAAACACGCCTACCGCAACCACCGGGGACCCGGGGTAGCTCATTTGGGACGGGAAAGAAGTCACTCGGCACCAACGATGAATACGTCGCAGGCAGAGCCAAACCCAACGAGCACCCGCCAGAACGAGCAAGCAGCCCCCTGCACCAACAATGGCAACGCCGCAGGTTGAGCATAAGTCAGCGAAAGCCCGCCAGAGTAGGCAAGGTGCCCCCGCACCAACAATGGAAAGCGCCGCAGGCAGAGGACGGACAGCGAGCGCCGTCCAGGACGTACAAGTTGGCATGAAAAAGGCAAGGCATAGACCTTTTGGTCATGCTTTACCTTTTGAATGACAAATTGTCGTCCTGGGCGGCGCGCAGCGTCAACTGGTTGCGCGGTTCGTAGAACCGCGCAACATAAGAGCGCCCCCTCCCGCGCACGGAACGGGAGGAGGCTAAAGGTAGGAGTCTACCGGTGGGTTGACCCCACCGGACAGACGATGACCAGATGATCCTCTACAGGATCGTCAAGGTTTCCGTGGGGTACCCGTTGGGTACTTAGAGCATCACGCAAGCGACGGTCAGGATGATGGCGCAGACGACGGAGAGAGCGACGATAAGCTTAAGGGCAAACTTGAGCCAGGTCGTCCACTCGATCTTGGCCAGGGCAAGACCGCCCATGATGGCGCCAGAGGTCGGGGTGAACAGGTTCACGACGCCGATGGCGGCGGAGAAGATCATAACCATGACCTCGGGCGAGAAGCCGAGCTTAACAGCCAGCGGTCCCATGATGGGCATGGAGACAGTAGCCATACCGGAGGTCGAGGGGATCAGGAAGGACAGGCCGAAGTAGACCAGGAAGCTCATGGGAGCGAAGATCACGCCGGACAGGCCAGCCAGAGCATTGGCGGCAGCGTCGAGGACGTAGACGTCGAGGCCGGTGCTAGCCATGAGGACGGAAATACCACGGGCGAGGGCGATAACGAGGACAACGGACATCATGTCGGCAGCGCCGGTGATGAAGGTGTTGACGATCTGCTTCTCGGAGAGGCCACCGATGATACCGATCAGGACAGCCATGAGGAAGAACCAGGTGGAAGCCTCGTCGAAGTACCACTGGCCAATGGGCAGGCCGGTGATCAGGGCAGACCAGCCCTGAACGATGGCGTTACCGTCGGCGTCATAGACAGCGCCAGCATCGAAGAAGTTGGCGACGCCCTCGTTGAGGTCGGCCAGCGGGATGAAGCCGACGATCATGACGACGAAGGTGAAGGCAAAGGCGATCAGAACACCCTTCTGACGACCGGTGAGCTTGACCTCTTTGTGAACCTCGGAAGCAGCCTTGCCGTGAGCCTCTTCGGCGTCCTTGAGCTCCTGCATCGAAAGGATGGTGGAACCCTTGTCAGCCTTGACCTTCTTGGCATAGCTCATGACGAAGAGGATGGACATAACAGTGGTAACAATCCACAGGACGGCACCGAGGCCGATGATGATGGACTGGTTGACCTCAATGCCAACGCCGGTCAGAGCGTCGACGGCAGCACCGACGGCGAACGGGTTAACCGTGGAGCCGAGGCAGCCGCAGCCAGCGCCGAGCAGGACGGTGGCAGCGCCGACCATAGGGTCGAAGCCAGCAGCCATCATGGTGGCGGCGAGCAGGGCGTAGAAGGGAACGGTCTCCTCGCACATACCATAGGTGGTACCACCGAGGGAGAAGATGAACATTAGCACGGGAATGAGCATGATCTCATTGCCCTTAAGCTTCTGCACCAGAACGGCAATGCCGTTGTCCAGGGCGCCGGTCTCGGTCATCATGCCGAGGAAGCCACCGAGGATCATAACGAAGAGGCAGACGGGCAGAGCGTCAGCGAAGCCCTTGACCGGGGCGGTGCAGAAATCGCTCAGGCGGGCAGCGGTAACCGCGCCACCGGACGTACCGGAGACGATAACGGTAACAACCGCGACGATTGCCAGCAGAGCAAGAAGAATGGTGAACGATGAAGGCATACCGCGCTTTTTCTTAGCGGTCTCAGTCATAGTTCTCATCCCCCCTTCATAAATCATTTACTGATCTCGCCCGAAGCGGCTCTTCCGTGCCGTGCATGTCGCTCGGTGCGAGATTTTTACCAGACAAAAGCGCTCGGGGTGCGCAGGAATGCACCCCGAGCGAGATGCTAGATGCTCTTACTTGAGCGTGGCGTACATGACAGCCTTGATGGTGTGCATGCGGTTCTCGGCCTCGTCGAAGACCTTGGAAGCGGGGCTCTCGAAGACCTCGTCGGTGACCTCCTGCTCGGTGATGCCGAACTGCTCGCACTTCTCGGCGCCAATGGTGGTGTTGGTGTCGTGGAAGCTGGGCAGGCAGTGCAGGAAGATGGCACCCGGGTTGGCCATAGCCATGACCTCGGAGGTGACACGATACGGGGTGAGCTGAGCGATGCGCTCGGCCCAGACCTCGTCAGGCTCGCCCATGGAGACCCACACGTCGGTGTAGATAACGTCGGCACCGGTGACGCCGTCCTTGACGTCGGTGGTCAGCTTGATGGTGCAGCCGTTGGCCTCAGCGATGGGCTTGCAGGCCTCGATGACGTCGTCAGCGGGCATGCACTCCTCGGGGCCGCAGGCCACGAAGTTCATGCCGAGCTTGGAGCAGACGACCATGAGGGAGCGAGCGACGTTGTTCTTGCAGTCGCCCATGAAGACGAGGGTCTTGCCCTTGATGTCGTAGTTGAAGTTCTCCTGGACGGTCAGGATGTCGGCGAGCATCTGAGTGGGGTGCCACTCGGTGGTCAGACCGTTCCAGACGGGCACGCCGGACTTAGCGGCAAGCTCCTCGACGTCGTCCTGGGCAAAGCCACGGAACTCGATGCCGTCATACATGCGGCCGAGAACGCGGGCGGTGTCCTCGATGGACTCCTTCTTGCCCATCTGCGACGAACCCGGATCGAGGTAGGTGACGCCCATGCCCAAATCCATGCCGCCGACCTCGAAGGCGCAGCGGGTACGGGTGGAAGTCTTCTGGAAGAGCAGGACGATGTTCTTGCCCTCGAGATAGCGGTGCGGAACGCCAGCGCGCTTCATGTCCTTGAAGTTCTTGGAGAGCTTGAGCAGGTACTCGATCTCCTCGGTGGTGAGGTCGAGGAGCTTGAGGAAGCTACGGCCGGAGAGGTTAACACCCATGGTTCGAATCCTTTCGAAGAAATGAATTACGCAAATACTAGTGGTGCCCGTTTGACGGGCGAAACCGGTGCGGTTGTAGGGAGACCGCACCGGAAACGGAAAGACTTAGAGGTCCTCGCGCCAGAAGGGCATGCTCATGCAGCGC
>NZ_QSIN01000019.1 GCF_003469205.1 Collinsella sp. AM33-4BH | reverse complement strand
AGTGTTCGGATGAAGTTGCCAATCAAGGCATAATCATGGCTATTTGAAACGTATTTGGCGTCATTCTTGGGCGAGTAAGCTCGTTCCCAGATTAGCTGAGAAACGAAATTTGCCTCTCCGAACACCTCGTCACAGAGGATGCGCAAATTGCGGTCTTCGTTATCGTCAATCGAAATGAAAATGACGCCATCGTCGGTTAGGAGCTCTCGAGCCAGTCTCAACCTAGGGTACATCATCGAGCACCAGTCGCTATGGTAGCGGCCACTTGTGTCGGCGTTGGACTGGCCGGCGAGTCCCGCCTGCTCCTTATAGTTATCGACAGAGTTGCCGAAATTGTCCTTGTAGACAAAGTCGTGACCCGTGTTGTAGGGTGGGTCGATGTAGATCATCTTGACCTTGCCGTGGTAGCCGCGCTGTAGGAGCTTCAGCACCTCGAGATTGTCGCCTTCGATATAAATGTTGTCCGAGTCGAAGGACCCATCCTCTCCATCGCGGCTGCGGCTTTTCTCGATACGGGGACGCAAAGTAGCAGTGCTGGACATCTGCGACTGGCGGATGGCATCGGCCTTGCCGGGCCACGTGAACGCATAGCGCTCCAGGCCCTCGTCTACCTCGTCGCCAAGCTCCAGCCGCAGTTTGTCGAAGTCGATTCCGCTCTCGGAGAACACTTCGGGCATCAGCTCCTTGAGCTTATTCAGGCGGTCGTCAATAAGACTCTCCGATTCAAGAGTCATCTTTTCTATCTCGCCCATGAGGTCTCCTCCTAGGAAAGTTGAGATTTGATTAGTTGAACTATGTAGGGCATGGCGGCAATAAAAACGTCGGTGCCCTTGCCGGCAAGCCAGCTCAGGAGTTTGTCAAGCTTGCTGCCCCGTTTGCTTTTATCTTTTGTGTTGAGATCGCCCATCATCCCTTTGAGCAGCGTCTTCTCGTCATCGGAAAGCGTTGTCTCTGGCAATTTGTCAATCTGTTCAAAGGTTGCCTCTAACGTGACCTGTACGTTGCTCGTGGCGGATGCCGTGAGGCTGACGCTAGCGCCCTGCGCTTCGGCGATTTTCAGCTTACGGAGCTCCTCATCACGGAAATGCTTCAGTTTGTCGATACGTAGTTGCGTCTGTTCATCGTTGAAATCATTGCGATTGGAAGACCCATAGGAATAGGAGGCTAGTCCGTCCGTGTAGGAGTCGTAGCCCCTCGCGTTTGCGTAGACGTAGTCGATTGAGTCGTATACGGCTTTGAGCTCGTCGTCTTTCACGCCCTCTTCAAGAGCTTGCTCCAGTCTCCTGATATGCTGCGTTATAGTTGCGCAGAATGCGGCACCGAACGCTTTGTCGTCTGAGTCTTCCCGCTTTAGGCGCAGCTTCTGGAGAATCATCCCTAGGTCGCTTTTCGAGTAGCGAAATGAGCTTGAGGAATTGATATATTTTAAAGCCTCGGGGTTAGTGTAGTCGAGGTCGAAGACCTGCATGATTTCACGGCAGAGCGCATCAACATCCTCATCTGCAGCATCACTCAAAAGGCGCGCCGCTCGCAAAATATACTCATCTAGAACGGCCATTGCAGATCTCCTTTATCTCATCGGCGACCGCCCTCAGGCGTCGCTCCTCTTCCTTCATTTCCATCCTCAGCTTCGCGGACTCGTTGAGCGTTATGTCCTTCGACCGCCGCTGCTCCTTCAGCCGCTTGACGGAGGCTCCCATCTCATCGTAGCGCGACGTGAGGGCGATCAGCTTTTCCCGGTCTCGAGCGGGGCATACGGGGTAGAACCCCAGGCCGCCAATCGCGCGGGACAGCGCTACGGTGCGCGACAGGTCGACCAGGTACTCCCAGAGGTCGCCCTGCGAGAGCCGCCCGAATGCCAGCGCGCCTAGGAAGTCCGCGTATTCTGAACGGCCAGGATCGAACGCGCCCGTCGACTCGACTCGGTCGACGACCGTCGCGCCCTGCTCGGCCTGGCTCCTCCGCGTGAGGGCGACCGATATGCACGCGCAGCCGCCCGCCTCGACCAGGAGCACCGTCGGGTTCGGGAAGCACTTGTGCACGAGCTCCGCCACCTCGGCCACCGCCATGGTCCCGGCTGTCATCTCGCAACGGAGGAAGACGACGCTCTGCACGTTGCGCTCGTCGTCCTCGTACGGCGGGATGCGCGTCGTGGACTTCTGGACCGTGGCGAAGTGCTCGAGGCGCGCGACCTTGTCGAGCCTCTTCTGCTCGGTCTTGGTGAGCATGGCCTGCTTGACGAGCACCGTCTTGGGAATGCGGCGGCATCCCGCGAGCGCCGCTTCGGGCAGGCGCAGGATTCCGTTCCAGTCGATGCCGCTCATCGCAGCACCGCGAAACATACCAACGAGTAGTCGTTGAAGCCCATGACGGTGCCGCTGCCGACCTCTCCCAGGCTGAACAGGCTCTCGATGCCTTTGTCCTGCTGCGTTCCGGTGATGGCCGCAACGACATCGTCAAGCAGGTCGGTGTAGGCGTCCATCCTCGTCCCGTCGCGGGTCTCGCGGTTGAACTCGCGGCACAGCTTAGCGATGGGCTCGGGATGCCCAGAGCAGACGGCGCGCATGATGTCGAGCGCCGGCTTGGGCTGGGTGTGCTTCGTCATGACCTCGCCGTCGGCCGACACGTACACCACGTAGTACGGGAAGACAGGGTTCGTGTCCCTGGGATCGTTGCCCTCGTCGTTCTGCTTGAGGCAGAAGACCACGCCTGGCTTCACGTCGCTGCGAAGCTCGTCGGGGATGGGGGCCACGGCGTGCAGTCCCGCCGGCGAGTTCTCCAACGCGCCGGGATGCTCCTTGGCGTAGCGCTGGAGCTCCACGCGGAAGTCGTCGAAGGCGAAATCCGTGATCGAGATGCCGCCCGAGATGTCCTCGAGGTCGAGCACCTCGCTCTTGAGCTGCTGGAGCTGCCGGCGACGGTACTTGAGGTCGTTCATCTCTCCATTGCCCTTGGCCTCCAGCACGTTCTCCTCGCCGGTTGCCGACGCGTCGAGCAGCGCCATGCGCCCCTTCACGCGGCCCTCGAGCTGGATGTACTCGTCGAGCGCGATGTCCGGCCAGAAGTTGACCAGCTGGATCTGGGAGTTCTTCGATCCCAGGCGGTCGATGCGGCCGAAGCGCTGGATGATACGCACGGGGTTCCAGTGGATGTCGTAGTTCACCAGGCAGTCGCAGTCCTGCAGGTTCTGGCCCTCGGAGATGCAGTCCGTCGCGAAGACGACGTCGATCTCGCCGAGCTCCCGCTGGCTCTCCGGCAGCTCCTTTGAGACGGGAGAGAACCTCGCGAGGATGTTCTCGAAGGTGGTCCTGGGAAGCTTCAGCGAGTAGGTCCGGTTGGAGCTGCCCGCCACCTCGGCGCACTCGATTCCGAGCTCGCGCTTCAGCCAGGGCGCCAGCTGCTCGAAAAGGTACGCCGTCGTGTCGGCGAACGCGCTGAACACCAGCACCTTGCGGTTGCCGGGGTTGTACGGCTCGCTGACCTTGCCCGCGATGAAGTCGCGCAGCTTCACGAGCTTGGCGTCGCGCTCGGGCGTCACCGCGTCGGCATAGGTTAGCAGGGCCCGGAGCACCTGGATGTCGAAGTCGAGGTCCTGGCCCAGGCGCAGGGCGTCGACGTCTCGCAGGTCGACTCGCACCTTGCCGCCGGCCTCGAACTCCTCGGCATCGTCGTCGTCGAACCCGTCCTCGAGGCCCTCGGTGCCGTAGGCGACCCCCGACGCGTCGGCGTCGAGCCTCGCGCGCAGGTCGACGCAGCCGTCGAGGATTCGTCGCAGCGTGATGCGGAAGCTGTTCACGGAGGACTCCATGCGCTTGAGGACGTTGACGCGCATGAGGTTGGCCACCGCCGTCGTGCGGTGGACCTGGCTCTCGAAGTCCTTGCCCCACGTGTCCCCGTAGCGGTCCTCGTACTTGCGGCGCTGGTCGGCGCGCACGTAGGAGAGCACCTGGTACTGGGCGAACGTGAGCTGGGCGATCATGTCGTTGAGCACGGCAATCGGCGGCAGCTCGCCTTCTAGGTCAATGGGCGTCTGAAACGACAGGGGCGGCCGGCGCGCCGGGAAGGTACCGCTCGCGGCGCCGTAGTACTTCGTGATGTGCTTGCGGCTGCGCGCGATGGTCAGCACGTCGAGCAGCTTGAAGTAGTCGGCGTTCACCGCGTTCACGAAGCTCTCGGTCGTGCGCTCGGAGTCGGAGAGCTTGCTCCACTCGTTGAACCTCTGCTGGGCGACGCGCGTCACGTGGGTGATCGACGGGATGCCATCGGTATCGGCGAGGTACGCGTCGTCTCCCTCGGTGATGAGCTCGATCTGGTTTCGCAGGTCGAGCAGGCGGTTGTTCACCGGGGTGGCAGAGAGCATGAGCACCTTCGTGCGCTGGCCCGACTTGATGACGTCCTCGATGAGGCGCGTGTAGCGGTCGGTCTTGTCCGCGTCGGTGCTCTTGTTCCTGAAGTTGTGGCTCTCGTCGATGACGAGGAGGTCGAAGTGGCCCCAGCGCAGGTGCTCGAGGTCCACCTCGCCGCTCATGCCGTGGTAGCGCGACAGGTCGGTGTGGTTGAGCACCGTGTAGCTGAAGCGGTCGTCGGCCAGCGGGTTGCGGTCGTCGTTGTCCTGCGTCCACAGGGTCCAGTTGTCCCGCAGGCGCTTCGGGCACAGCACGAGGATGCGGTCGTTGCGCTCCTGGTAGTACTTCATGACGGCGAGCGCCTCGTAGGTCTTGCCCAGGCCCACCGAGTCGGCGATGATGCAGCCCTTGTACTTCTCCAGCTTGCGGATGGCGCCCACGACGGCGTCCTTCTGGAAGTCGTAGAGCTTGCTCCAGACCACGGACTCCTCGAACTTGAGGCCGGGGCGGATGCCGTTGTCCTCGTCGTCCTCCATGAAGTCGCGGAACAGGTGGTACAGGGTCAGGAAATAGATGAACTCGGGCGGGTTCTCGCGGTAGAGCGTCTCGACCTGGGCGGCCACCTGCGCGGTGACCTCCTCGACCATGGCAGGGTTGTCCCAGACCGACTCGAACATCATCTTGAGGCCGACGGCCTCGGTCGCGTTCTCGAAATGGCTCACGCAGGTCACGGTTCCCGGACGGCGCTCGTAGCCGAGGCCCTCCTGCGTGAAGTTCGCGGCGGCGCCCATGAAGGCGTGGTCGTCGCCGGATGGGTTCTCCACCACGTAGGTGCCGCCCGGCTGAATGGCGCCGGACGTCTTGGCGGACTTGAAGACGCCCTTCTCGCGGATCCACTCGGCGCATTCGCGGGCGAGCGCGCGTTGGTTTAGGTTGTTGCGCAGCGTGAGCTCGAGCCCCGAGCCGCCGACGCCGACCTCGCGCGCGCGGCGGGCTACCTCGAACTCGCGCGGCTCCTTCGAGTCGGCCATGCGCTTGATGAAGGTGGGCTCGCTGAACAGGAAGCGCACCTCGTCGACCTTGGAGAGCTCCTCTTTGAGCTCCCCGTAGGCGAACACGGTGAAATACGAGCTGATTATCGACAACTTCGCGCCGTCGTCGATGGATTCGCCGAGGGCGTCTCCCAGGCGCTCCGCGCCGACGTTGCTTAGCGACTTCACGCCTCTATGCCCCCTTTTTCGCGAGCTCTTCGATCATGCAGGTGCGCACGAAGGCGGAGAAGCTCATGCCCCGCAGGGCCGCCTCCTCCTTCGCCGCGTCGCGCAGGGTGTCGGGGATGCGCAGGGTCACGGAGACCTGGTCGCCGTCCACCAGGAAGCTTCTGATCTCGGTCTCGTCGGGATTGCTCTTGATGAGCTCCTTGTAGCTGTCGGGCATCTGCGCTCCCATCGCTCGAAATGCAATACAAATGCGTTTGCAGCATTATAACGCGACGGCACGCGGCGGCACTGGGAATGCGAGGACAGCCGATGTCCAGGCTTTATATGAGCGCGGACGGCGATGGACGCCCTGATCGGGCTTGGATGGCCGCTTTCGTTCGGGTCCTCATCTCTCGTTTTCGCGAGGTTTGGCGTTTGCCCATTCCTCGGCGTAGAGAACCTCGTTCTGAGCCTCCAAGATTCGCGCGGCGTCGCCGATGCGCTCGGCGCACCTCTCACTTATCGACTTCAGGGCCAGAATCCCCTCGACGTCGAGCGGGTCCAGCTGGTCGGCATGCGCCAGGGACTCGAGCAGCTGGTCCAGGCCCCTCGCCAGCCTCCCGGCATCGCACACGGCATCGATGAGCTCGATGCGCTCCAACTTCTCTTCGTGGCTCAACATCAGCTCGCCTCCTTCTCTCAACGGACGTGTCGCGCAGCACCGTAGCCGTTCCATGCGGAGAACCATCTCGCCGCCCGCGGTCCCGTGCGCATATCGGCCGCAAGCGGCACGGGAAAGCCGTCCGTCCCGACTCATGCCGCGGCGCCGCGACTCGGGAACCCGCCTCCGTCCCCGCCACGACGTCGTCGTCAATCCCCGCGGGAGCCCAGCAACCGCCGATGGGCCGCATCCCATGCCCGGAGGGTCTCGGCGCCCACGCCGGATTCCATGCCGCACGCCTGCGCCCCTTTGATCCGAATACCCGCCCCGGCGCTCCTTGGACGCGCAGGGTCGCACGCCGGCAGGCGGCCAGCAAGGGCCGCGACACTTTTTCGGGTTCTTCGCCCCATGCGCTCCGCGCGCGAACAACGCGAAAAACTGCCGTCGGGAGACTTCTATTTCCATGCCCGACTTCGCTTCCTCCCTTGCAGGCACGCCCGCGCTGCATGCGACTCACGCGGCGCAAGGCACGCCACAGGGGCGGGCCTCAGAGTCTAAGGAGCAAGACATGAACGACATGAAGGAAAAGGCGATGGGCGCGGTCAAGGCCTTCCTCGAGCGCAAGGGCTACGAGATCGTCGACGAGGCCTGGCAGGGACCCGAGGGCATCGGCGGGATCGACCTCGTGGCGGTGGACGAGGACGGGACCCTGGTCTTCGTCGACGCCACGGTCCGGATCGGGACGGACGGCTTCCCCGAGGCCCACAGGGCGCGCGGGCTGCGCGAGGCGCTGGCGGCGAGGTGGCTCGCCGGCAACGGCGACGACTACGCCGACACCCCGGTCCGCTTCGACGAGGTGGCGATGATGGTCGTCAAGGAGAACCGCGCACTCCTTCGCCACCACATCAACTGCTTCGGCGAGATGGAGCCGCTCTCCTAGGCGGCGCGCCCGGCCCCGGGCTCCCGGGGCCGGGCTTTCCCCCGAAACCGGCCCCTGTACCACGAAAACGTACATATACGTACGTTTTCGTGGTACACTCCGCTTGTCGGACAAATCCGTACGGTTTTGTCCCGACGCTCCGAGACTCGGGGCGCGCCGGACCGGATGCGGCGAGGCGCGCCCCACGCTAGAGAGGACGCGACCCATGCGCACGATAGCCATTTCCAACTACAAGGGCGGCGTCGGCAAGACGACGACCGCCGTCAACCTGGCGGCCATCTTCGCCGCCAGGGGCCTTCGGACCCTGCTCGTCGACCTCGACCCGCAGGCGTCTGCCACCGACTTCTTCGGCCTCTACGACCGCGCCGCCTCCGAGCGCCGCACCTCGGTCGAGCTGCTCTACGGCGGCGCGCCCGTGGAAGAGGTCGCTTACGCCGCCGGGGAGGGCCTCGACGTGGTGGCCTCGACCATCGACCTCGTCGACCAGAACGAGATGCTCCTGCGCGAGCAGCGCCTCAAGTTCGCCCTCGACGACGCCTCGGGCTCCTACGACGTCTGCCTCATCGACTGCAGCCCCGTGATGCGCAGGCTCGCCTTCAACGCCTACCTCGCCGCAACGGAGGGCGGCATGGTCGTCATCCCCGTGAAGCTCGACTCCACCGTGATGCGCGGCACGGCGCTCACCGTGGAGGCGACGCGCTCCATCGCGGACGCTCTGCGCATGCCCACGCCCAGATGGAAGATACTGCGCACCTGCGTGCCCGGCCGCATGACCAACGCCGAGGCCACGGGCGCGGCCGTGCTCGACGGGTTCTTCCCGGGCGAGCAGTTCGAGACGGTCATCCACGCGAGCAGCAAGGTCTGCGAGGGCAGCTGGCAATGGAAGCCGGTGGCGGCCTTCGAGCCGGGGAGCCGCCCCGCACGCGACTACGAAGCTCTCGCCGACGAGGTGTCCCGTGAGCTCGCCTAGCCAGGTGGCCGCGGGCTTCACCATCACGGGGCTTCTCGACGGCGCGTCGCGCACCCGCGGGCGCTACCCGGTGTCCGAGATAGCGGTGGCCGACATCGCCGACCACCCGGCGAACGCCGCCTACTCCATGGACCCAACGGGGATAGCCGAGCTCGCCGAGTCCATACGCGAGGACGGCCTCACCGACCTGCCGCTCGTGCGCAAGGTCGGCGACGGCTCGTGGCAGATGGTCTCCGGGCACCGGCGCAAGGCCGCCTACGCGCTGCTCGCCAAGGACGACCCCGCCTACGAGAAGATGCCCTGCCGCGTGATAGAGGGCATCGACGACGAGCGGGCGGTGACGCTGCTCCACGCCGCGAACTACTTCACCCGCGCGCTCACCGTGACCGAGCGCGCCGCAGCGACCGAGGCGCTCAGGGGCGACGCCGTGCGCCTGCGCTCCGAGGACCCGTCGCTTTCCGGCATGCGCGTCGACGACGTGAAGGCCGCCATCATCGAGCGGCAGACGGGCCGCAAGGTCTCCGGCAAGACCATCGCGCGCGAGGAGAGGCTTGCCCGCCGCATCGCCGAGGACCTCTCGCCCGAGTGGGCCGCCGAGGCCGACCGCGGCAACCTCAGCGCCGAGGCGGTGCGCACGCTCGCGGGCATGCCGAAGGAGCGCCAGGCGGAGATGCACGCCGCGATGGAGCCCTGGCGGCGCACCAAGCGCGAGCTCTCCGACTACGTGAGGAGCGAGGGCAAGACGCAGGCAGGCCCCGACGGCCGCATCGCGAAGGCCGCGAGGCTCGTCGCCGACTTCCTGGAGAGCCCGCCCGAGAGCCCGAGCCCGGCCGACCTCTCGCTGCTGCGGGAGATGGCGCTCATGACCGCGCCCTACACGGATGCGGGCACCGATGCCCGAAAGCGCCGCAGAAGGGCCTCAGGCCCGAAATCCAGCAAGTAGCCTATGGCGTCCGACATCGCGTCGGGCGTCCATAGCACTTGGGGACCGGGCGGCCTCGGACCCGTCATGCCGCGGGCCGTTCGGGAGCCCGCTTTCGCGAGGCCCGGTCCCAGAGGCGGCGCCCGAGCCGGGCCGCCGCCTGCGGGGGATCCCCCGCACCCCTAGAGAGACGCGCCCGCCGCGCGGCGGGCCCGAGGAAAGGAATCCGCCATGGAAGAGGAAGCCGGCGCCGCCAAAGGCAAGGAGCGCCGCGTCACGTTCCGCATGGAGGGAGGCGACTACGACGCGCTCTGCGAGCGGTGCGAGCGTGCCGGCCTCAGCAAGTCGGAGTACCTGCGCTACCTCGTTCGCATACCGCTGTCGACGGAGGCCAACGCGGGAGACGAGCACCGCATACTCGTGGACCGCAGAGCCCTGTGGGCGATGTCGCGAGAGCTCACGAAGTGGGGCTACCACTACAACCAGGCCGTGCACGCGATGAACCTCATCAACTTCCACGCCCGCCACGGGCACGTCGACCGCGACCTCGTCGCGGATAGCATCCCGACGATCGAGCGCGAGCTCGCCGACGTGAACGCCGCGGCCCGAGAGATGGCGGCGGAGCTCGGTCGCATCGGCGCCGACTCGCTCGTGGAGGGCTCGCCATGCCGATCCTGAAGCCGATAAGCGGCCACGGCTCGACGGGCGGCATCCGCCGCTACCTCGAGAAGGGAGGCCGCGCCCTGGCGCGCGACCTGTTCAACCTGAGCTACGACGAGCGCGACGCCGGCGCGCTGGGGGAAGACGCCAAGGAGGCCTGCGCCTGGGACGCCGAGATGGACGCCACGCGCGCCGCGTTCGGCACGGACGCACCCTGGAGGGGCAAGCCCGCGCGCACGTTCAAGCACTTCGTGCTCTCGCCGGACCCCGGCGACGACATCGACCTGGCGACGCTGCGCGAGCTCGCGTGCTCGTGGGCGCTCAGGCACTTCGACGACCACGAGATCGCCATCGTCTACCACGACGACAACGCCCGCGGCATACCGCACGCGCACATCGTCGTGAACAACGCCAACCTCCGCACCGGCTACCGCATGCAGACCCAGCACCCCGAGGACCTCAACCGAGACCTGCAGGACATGGCGCGCGAGCGCGGGCTGTCGGGGCTCTCCAACGACCGGGCGCCCGAATCTCCGTCGAAGGCGCGCGGGCGGGCAGGTGCGGGCGGGCCCAGGAGCCGCAGGAGCGTCTACCTGGGCCGGGCCGAGAAGGAGATCATGCGCTCGGGCGGCTACTCGTGGGTCGGCGACATCCGCGCCCGCGTCGCGCTCGCCAAGACCACGGCGCGCGACGAGGCGGAGTTCTTCGGCATCCTCGACGCCCTGGGCGTGCACGTCGCCGACAACTCGGCCAAGGCGCGGCGGGACGACTGGGTGTTCAGCCTGGCGGAGGAACCGTCCAAGAAGGTAACCGGCGAGCGCCTGGGGTTCGTCTACGGCAAGGAGATGCTGCGCCGGCGCTTCGAGCGCGAAGGCGCCTACCGCCCCACGGACGCGAGCGCCGCGCGGATCCGCGAGGCCGCCGAGCGAGCCCTCGAGCTCAACGACCTCTCGGAGCTGAGCAGGCTCTCCTCGGCGCTCGAGACGTGCGCGAAGTTCGACGTCGAGTCCATCGAGGAGTTCGGGCTCAGGATGGCGACGCTCGAGCGGCGCGGCCAGGCGGGCGGCGAGGGATACCGTCGCCTCGAGGCCGCCCGCGCCTACATGGCCGAGAACGGGCTCATGCCGCTCAAGACCCGCTACGGGGACGGTGAAGGGCGCGACGATGCCAGCGGCAATTCGCGCCAGTGCCACCGAGCGGACGAGCAACAGCGCATCCTCGCCGCCGAGCGGCAGCGGGCCCAGCAGGACCAGCGCAGGGAGAGGGGCCGGAGATGATGGTGAGGATAGAGTACGAGGGCGGCAGGACGACGCTGTTCGACACGCTCTCGTTCACGGAGGGGTCGCCGTTCTCCGGCGCGAACATGCTCACGGAGTTCGAGCTCGAGATGCGGGAGGAGCCCGAGAAGGGGCTCTGGCTCACGGCGAACTGGCACCAGGTGCGCGACGACTGGCGCGCCGACGCGCCCGCGGACGGGATACCGGCCGCGCGCAGGTCCCGTGGCTGGCGCTTCATGCTGGCCTCGGAGGCCGAGCTGGGGCGAGCCCGCCGCGTCCTGCTCGACGGCGACGAGGCGTTCGCCCGGGTGCGGGGCTTCCTGTGCGACGCGGCCGCGATCGGCGCCTGCTACCGCGAGCACGTGGGCCCTCCCTCAAAACCGCTGAAATCGCAGATAAGGGACCTGCAGCGCGCTCTGGGGAGGGCAGAGGTCCCGGGCGTGCCCGACGAGCTGGCGAGGCTGCTCGCGCAAGAGAAGGAGGAGGGCGCCGACGAGGGCGCCCGCAAGGTCAAGGAAGATTGGGGTGACGTCGATGAAGAGGCTTGGTAGGTTCCTCATGGCGGCGCTTAAGGTCACGCTGGGCTTTTTCGTCTGGCTGTTCCGTGCCGTGTTCAAGTGGGTGATGTGAGAAGAGGCGGGCAATTGCCCGCCTCTTTCCGTTAAAGGCTTTAGCCTGTGCGGGGCGCGCAGCGCGCCGCAT
>NZ_QSIN01000018.1:2217-20606 GCF_003469205.1 Collinsella sp. AM33-4BH | reverse complement strand
AGTGTTCGGATGAAGTTGCCAATCAAGGGTTAAATCCGGAATACGCGCAGAAATTCAAAAGGATTCAAGAAGGGGACGTTCGGGATGCCGATGATCTTGTCGCGGAGCTGATAAGGGGAGGCATCCTAGTCAATGAGGAGAGGGACGAGCTTGGGGAGATCAGGTTGCAAAGTCGCGCCGCGCGCTTTGCGAATACTGCTCTGTCCCTTACCATTGCGCCAACGATGGCTTGCAACTTTTGCTGTCCCTACTGCTATGAAAAGGGACAGGCGTACACGACGATGGGCGAGGAGGTTTTGACACAGCTCTCCAAGTTCGTGAAAGATTACTATCCTGGTATCGCAAGTCTCTCAGTTGGATGGTACGGCGGCGAGCCTCTGCTCGGAATGAAGATGATCGAACGGATTACGTCGGATCTGAAAGATGTCGTGGGGCCAACGTGTGAATATTCCGCATCGATAGTGACAAATGGCTATCTGCTGACGCCTGATGTTGCAAGGAGGCTCGCGGCATGTGGTGTGACGAGCGCGCAAGTGACTATAGATGGATCGAAGTCGGATCACGATTCGAGAAGGATTCTTCACGACGGAAGCCCTACATACGAACGTATTCTCAAGAACGTCAAAGAGTGTGCCGACATCATCGATATTTCGATAAGGAGCAACGTCGACAAGACCAACATCGAGGCCGCTCAAGAGCTATTGGATTATCTCGAGCTAAATGGCCTGATGAATAAGGTTCACTTCTATTTAGCCCCTGTTGACGATATCAATCAGGTATGTGCGAACGACAGCCACTGCTTTACTGTAAAAGAGTTCTCGTATGAGGAGACTGAGTTTTATAAAAGGGCAATTGCGCGGGGCTTCAAAGTTCAACCTTTTGGTGGGACGAATTTCGGGATATGTTGCGCCGTTGGAATCAACTCGTACGTGGTTGATCCCGTCGGAGATTTGTATAAGTGCTGGGATGACATTGGAATGAAGGAGCGGAGGGTCGGAACTATTTTCGAGCCGCCAATGTTGAGCAAGAACATGATTAACTGGATGGCATATGAGCCGGATGACCCGGAATGCCAAGAGTGCTTTGCTTTTCCCATGTGCATGGGAGGGTGCCCCAACCACGCCTTAAACGGTGAGGGGAAACGTTGCGTTTCCTTCCGGTATGATGCCGAGCAAAAAATGCTGCTCTCCCAGATGATGAATACGGCAAAACGGGGTGCGGGGCAAAATGAGGCTGATGCTTAATCTCTGTAGAAAATATATACTGGGCGGTCGATTCTACGCCTATCTTGTCGTAACAGTTTTGGTCGGGCTGCTTGCGCTTGCGGGTCCCTTTCTTACCGGCATAGTGGTAAACCGATTGGCGATGCCGGCCAGCGCCGATCTTGCCGCCGTTCTCGTTTGTTGCCTTATTTTGGTTGCGGTCCAAGCGGTTCGAGCGGGACTAGTGTATTGCTCAGAGATGCTGTACATCAACCTTCAGTCGCATGCGGGGTTCGGCTTAAATGCGGATACGCTTGAGCACGTGAAGCACCTTCCCCAGGCATTCTTCGAGGGCTTCAACGCGTCGTATTATAACCAGCAAATCAATCACGACGCTAATGACCTTGTCATCTTCGTAATCAACTCGGTTGTGGGGGTTTCAAGCAACGTTATCACCCTTTTGTCCGCCCTGTTTGTTCTCGGTAGCCTGAATATCAAGTTGAGTGTGGTCTGCCTTGTTCTTGCGGCAGCGAGTGCCGCTTTTTATGCGGTTTCACGCGCAAGGCTGTTTGAGAGAAGTTTTGACGTACAAGAGCAGAGCGCGAGGTTTTTTTCCTGTCTACAAGATCAGTTGGAGAAAGTTGATTTCATCCGCAAACATGCTTTGTTCGATAGGTCCCGCGCTGTACTGGTCGAAGCTTTTAATGGGCTCTATCCAACGATGAGAGCAAATCAGGAAGTAGGGTCTAGATTTACCTTTGGCAACGCGTTGGTCGCTTCCGCCGCTCAAGGATGTCTTCTTGCTGTGGGCGCGGTTGAAGTGATGGGCGGGAGACTGTTGCCTGGTTTTCTCGTGACTGCTGTTGGATATTATTCGAACTTAAGCTCAGCGGTACAGTATTTGTTGGGCTGGGGAAGGGATTACCAGACTAATCGCGTATGCTATGAGCGGCTGAAAAGAATTTGGGATGTCCCGGTGGAAGCGAATGGCAAATTGGCGCTTGGTCCGATTGAGGAAATCCGTCTAGAGAACATCAAGCTACGTTATCCAGGGGCGGAAAGGGTCGCGTTAAGCATTGAGGGGCTCGCGTTTTCCAGGGGTCGGCTATATGGAATCTCGGGGCCGAATGGTTCGGGGAAGAGCTCGCTGCTGTCAGTGATATTGGGGCTATATCCAGATGACACAGAAGGGGCCGTTCGCTACAACGGGGTGTCACAGCGTTGCATCGATCGATATGCATTGCGGCGGTGTCGAGTCAGCATTACGGAGCAAGAACCCCCTATCGTTGAGGGGACGATTCTCGATAATCTTACGCTGCTTTCTGATGATTACGAGATGGATAAGCTGAATCGGATGCTTGTCATATTGGGGCTAGACGAAATGGTTGCTTCTGTGGAGAACGGGGCAACGGCGATGCTTGACGGCGGGAAAGGAGGGGTGTCCGGCGGCGAGAAGCAAAAGATTGCAATTGTGAGACAGCTGTTGAAATCGCCGGACGTTATGCTTTTTGATGAACCGACCTCAGCACTTGATGCGAAGAGTCGAGGCGCGCTGATCAAATTGCTTCATGAAATTAAGAGAGACCATATTGTAATCGTTGTCACTCATGACGAGGAGATGCTTGCCGCCTGTGACGAGGTCATTTCGACGGCTGGATGATTATCGGATTGTGGCGTTGAAGACCAAGAAACTTGAAATGGCGTGGGCTCTGGGTAGGTCTCCACGGGTACGCCGTCGGTGCTGTACTCGACCGCCCGGCAAGAAGGTTTTATAGCGTGTTTCCCCAGAGAGGTCCCTTTGTCCGGTAGTGGCGAGGGGAGCCTCTCTTTTGCTCACCTCTTGCGGCGGAGGGGGACACCATGCGCCTATGCAGGACAAACTGCGCGTTCTTGTCGAATGATGGGCTATGTGTAGAGATGATGGTCTCGGGTAGAGGCCGTGTCGCGCTCGGCTGCGATGAGCCAGGCAATTCAATCTTCATCCGGGAGGGCCTTGGCAAGACAAGCAGGGCGAAGACCTTGGCGACGTTTGGGAGCCGTGTGGCGCCCGGCTCCACGCTCATCCACGACATGGAGCCGGGCGCCACACGGCTCCCGTCAACAATCTGTCACTGAAGAGCCAGCACTACAACGCGAAGCTGCTCAAGGGCGTTCCCGACGGCCAGAACCCGCTGGGGCCCGTGAACCGGATGCGCTACTTCATGCAGTGCTTCCTGAGGGCTCATCCCGGCTCCAACCGGGACGACATGCGGGGCTGTGGCTATGAGTCCGCCCGAGGACAAGCTTGAGAAGGTCGCGATGGTGCTCGATCGGGCAATGCGATACCCGAAAACGCTCAGGTTCAGGCAGTTCTATGCAAGAAAGCCCAGTTCAGATGAGTTCGACGAGCAATATTTATCAACACAGTGCAAGGGGGGATTATATTTGTATTTCATCCGTGTTGAGCTTCACACGGTGCGCGACTCATCGCAAACTGGCGGGCGCAGCGGAAAGAAAACCGACTGCAGACGAACGATCGATATCGGGAGCAAATAGCCACCGGATGCTTTTCGGTCTCCTACGCGTCGACCTCCGCGATTTCTTCTGCGTCTCGCCAAGTTGAAAGGAGCGATGTCGAAAACTCCTTTTCGGTTAGCGTCAAGACATCCTTCACGCAAAAACCTTTCAATTTGTCAGGAAGCCCAAAACGCGCTTTTTTCCTAATCGAGCTGGCAACCCGCTTCAACGCGGTCTTGTTCTTGTCCTCGTTGTATACCAAAACAAAGACGCAGTGCTCGCGAAACCATCTCGTCCTCTTTCCCCACAGGTCCGAGCAGATCAAAACGCTGTCCTTGCACTTCTCGATGAGGGCGTCCCTTTGGCCAAGATTGATACCAAGCTCTTCGTCATCCTTGGGATTGAGCCTCTTCCCCAGCGTCTCCTTCAGACTGCCGTTTTTAAATTCGACTAGATATAACGTTTCCCGATCGCAATACAGCGCATCGGCGGAGCGCGGGAGTTGCATCCACCTATTGACCTTCTTGCAGTAGCATTCTTTAACAGAGTCAAAATTGACAACAGGCAAATCGTCATCCACAAGAGAGACGCTCCCGTCTCTGGATGTTTTGGAGATGGTCGACGTGCAGTCCCTTAGGATACAGGTCCTGCAACGGGAGCAACCATCGCTGCCATCTGGCACCGCGGGAGAGTTCGGATGAGGGCAGGAGGCGCACAGGTCGCTACTCAAGGCCGTACTCCTCCCTCTCAAGCGTATCAAAAGGAGCCGCCAGCTTCTCGTAGGCGACCTCAGTCGAGCCGGTTATATCGGCAAAGCGAGAGCGTCCATCAGTGCAGGTCTCCGCAAGATAATATGAGCACAATCCATCAACAGCGTGCTTCTTAGAATACACTTCGATCGCATTCAGGAAATATGGACTATGGGTGCTCATTAAGACGTGCATCCCGAGCTCTTTCTGGAGCAGCACGATTATCTCGGCGAAGGCCAGCTGCCATGCAGGATGAAGATGAATCTCGGGTTCATCGAGGATAATAGTCCCTCCGGCATCTAGCGCGCCGGACTTCAAGAGCACCTTCATGATGGCGAACGTCTTCAAGCCAGCAGAAAGGTTCCCAGGCTCCAACCCCCGAGCGAAGCCCTCTTCGAGATACGTAAGGTGACCGCGACTTTCGCTCCTCTCGAAATGCCCCGGACATAAGGAGGAAACCTTGTCCATGAGAACCTTCAGGTGTCGCTCCTTCGCGATCTCTTCGAACAGCGAGGACTCGCTGTCATCGTTACGGATGGTCGCCTGAATCAAATCTTGCCGCAGCTCCTCCTGGTGTCCAAGGAGGGGCTTGAACCGAAAAGCGGGGCCGTAGGGTCCTCCGAGAGAATCGATCAGGAACGGGTCGTCCAGATAATGCGCCCTGAATCGCAAAACCCTCCTATCGTGCACCTCCGCCACCTCGTCACTTGCAACCGAGAAAACCGTAGATGCGTCCTTTATCTGGAGTTCGACCTTCCCGGGCTCTTCGCCGAAAACCGAATTGATCTGGCCGTTGAACTCGCTTCGGAACCTGTTTGTCGCAATCGCACGAAATACCTCATCATCGGAGATATCCATGATCTCGATAATCTGATCGGCAACTCCTGCTACGCCATTCGTGAAATCGGATTCGATCTCACGGGAGATCTCCTCCCCGTAATACTCCTTTATCTCATCAATAAGCTCGTCCCTCGTGCACTCGCCCGAAAAAACCCTGTCGATGAAACTATTCATTCTTCCAGCAGTTCGCCTGTGGCGAGACGTGGAGTCGAGAGGGCTTCCCACATATGCCTTCCTGATGGCGCGCTCAACACTATTGCGCCTCATGCGGTCGATTTTGTTCTCCGAATCGGACATGCTGTTGAAGGCCGCATAAAGCGCTTTTCCAACCGTGCTTTTCCCCGTCCCGTTCTCCCCGGCGATCACGGCAATACCATTAATCTCGATATCGGCCTCAGCGACCCTGCCGATGTTTTTCATCTTGATTTTCAATGCATATCACCAGCTCTAAACTCGCGAGACTCAATAGCTCGATTATCGCACAGAGAGATCGACTTCTCGAGGACTCCCTAAATGGAACGCGCGGTGAGGACATGGCTCGCCGCCGTCCGCTTCGCGTTCGCGCGGGGGAAGGTGACGACCAGGGACCTCTCCGGGCTCATCGAGAGGAGCGCCAGATTCTCCTCGTCCATTTGAACTGTATCGTATTCAAGGACACTTGACTTAGAGGAATGGCGTTGAGCGGCGATAATCGTTTCAGCGCCAAAAAGAAAGGAGTGTCAGTCATGGCAGACGGGCCCTCCTACACAGCGGGGTACCGCGCCGAGGCCGCAGACTTCGCCGCCGCGTCGGGGAAGCCCATCGCCCAAGTGGCAGCCGACCTCGGCATCAACGAGAAGACCCTGGGAAGATGGGTGACGGTCAGGAAGAAGGAGCTGACCAACCACCCGGTCGCGGCGGCCGCAAGTGCATGCGCGAGCTCGAGCTCGAGAACGAGTTCCTAAAAAGCCCCGACCTCACATTGGAGGCCGGGGCCAGTAGATTTTTGGGACATGTCTAGAAATCTACCCATGCAGGAAGCGGCATGTGCCGAGCATGTCGCGTGCTAGGTTTTGAGGCATGCCACAAAACCTAGCACGGGGGAGTGGCTACTCGGCGTCGGCGAAGCCGTTGGGGTTATGGCTCTGCCAATTCCAGCTGTCGCGGCACATGTCCGCGATGTCGTACTGGGCCTTCCAGCCCATCATGCGTTCGGCCTTGGAGGCATCGCACCAGTTGGCGGCGATATCGCCGGCACGGCGCTCGCGAATCACGTAGGGCAGCTCCTTGCCGCAGGCCTTGGAGAAGGCGGCGACGACCTCGAGTACCGAGGTGCCGGTGCCGGTGCCCAGGTTAAAGATCTCGACGCCGGTCTTGCCGTTCATCCAGTTGAGGGCGGCAACGTGACCGGATGCCAGGTCGCACACGTGGATGTAGTCGCGCACGCCGGTGCCGTCGGGGGTGGGGTAGTCGTTGCCAAAGACCTGAACGGCCTCGAGCTTACCGACGGCGACCTGGGCGACGTAGGGCACCAGGTTGTTGGGGATGCCCTTGGGGTCCTCGCCGATCAGGCCCGACGGATGGGCACCGATGGGATTGAAATAACGGAGCAGCACGACGTCCCACTCGGGGTCGGCGGTGTGGACGTCCATGAGGATCTGCTCAATCATCCACTTGGTCCAACCATAGGGGTTGGTCGCGGGCTTCTTGGGGTCTTCCTCGGTGACGGGCGGATTGTCCGGATCGCCGTAGACGGTCGAAGAACTCGAGAAGATGATGGACTTGCAGCCGTGGTTGCGCATGACATCGATGAGCACTAGGGTGTTCTCGATATTGTTGTGGTAGTACTCGACGGGCTTGCTCACCGACTCGCCAACGGCCTTAAAGCCGGCGAAGTGGATGACGCGGTCGATTTGGTGGGTATCGAAGATCTTGTTCATCGCATCGCGGTCGAGCACGTTGGCCTCGTAGAAGGTGAGGTTCTTGGCGGCCTCGTCGCCCACGATGGTCTTGACGCGGTCGATGGCAACGGCGCTGGAGTTGGAGAGGTCATCGACGACGACAACCTGGTAGCCACCCTCGAGCAGCTGAACGACGGTATGCGAGCCGATAAAGCCGGCGCCGCCGGTAACGAGGACGCAGGTGTCTTTGGGGTCGAGTGCTTTGGACATGTAGTCTCCTATCGAATCAGGAACACTTCTTGAGGGGAGTATAGCGCAGCTGGGCGCGCCCAAAACACGCGGGTCAGGAAAACCAGAGGAATGATGTTAACGTACTCATAGGGTGTTATTTGCATAATTCTTACCTTTGGTGTGGGACGTATTTGCGAGCCGCTGACCATGCTTTTCCAGCCGTTCGTGGAAATAGTTGGGACAAGCGCGATGTGCGTTAATATGTTTGAGTTGAGCGACATATAAATAAGCATGTAACGGAGTACATATGTCACCAAACAACGATTCCATTTTTACGCAGGAGCTTTCGCGCCGCACTGCCCTTAAGGCTCTTTTCGGCGCCGCTTCCGCGGCTGTTCTTTTTGGCCTGCCCGCCCGCGCCCATGCGGCTGAGGCCAGCCAAGAAACCACCGACAAACTGAATGCCGCCCAGGCCCAGCTCGACGAGGTCCAGGCTCAGCTCGACAGCATTGCCAATGAGTACGCGGCGCTCGCCAACAAGAATGCCCAGACCCTCAACGACATCGAGAATGTCCAGGGCAAGATTGACGACACGCAGGCCCAGATCGATGAAAAGAAGGCCGAGCTCAAGAAGAAGCGCAACGACCTTTCCGATCGCGTGGCCGCCAGCTACAAGTCCGGCGGTACGAACATCCTGTCGCTGCTGCTGGCCTCTGGCTCGTTTGAGGAACTCGTCGCCAACGCGCATTACGTTGAGAAGATCAACAAGAGCGACCGCGATGCCATCGAGGATATCCAGACGATTCAGGCTGAGCTCGACGCGCAGAAGACCGAGCTCGAAGCACAAAAAGCCGACTTGGAGAAGCTCAAGGACCAGCAGACTGCTCAGATGCAGGACATGCAGGCCAAGCAGCAGGAGGTCCAGACGGTTCTGAACGGCCTCTCCGACGATGTCAAGGAGCTCATGGCCCAGCGCGATTCCGAGATTCTTGCTGCCGCTCAGGCCGAGGAGGCTGCCAAGAAGGCTGCCGCTGCCGCGGCTGCCGCAAACAAGAACAATTCCTACTCGGGTGGTTCAAGCTCGGGTGGCGGATCGTATGCGCCCGGAACTCCGCAACAGAATGCCGGCTCGGGCAAGCAGCAGGCCGTCGTCAACGCATGCTACTCCACGCCTTCGCCTGGCCTGAACTGGTGCGCCGCCTGGGTTACCAACGTGTTCCGCAACGCCGGCGTAGGCTACTTTGGCGGCAACGCGTGCGACATGTTTAACGCCTGGTGCTACAGCTCCGATCGTTCGGCGCTGCAGGTGGGCATGATCGTGGCCGACTCGTCGCACAGTGGCACCGGTACGCCGGGTCTGCTGTACGGACACGTGGGCATCTATGTTGGCGGCGGCATCGTTATGAGCAACGAGGGCGCCATCACGTCGAGGTCGCTTGACTCGTTCATTGGGTTCTACGGCACTGGCTCTGGCGTGCGCTGGGGCTGGCTCGGCGGTATTGCGCTGTCGTAAAGCCGACTGGGCCGCGTGCCCGCCCGCAATATATTTGATTGCCTGCTCGGGCAGTCCTGCGCAAGACGAAGGCCACATTAAGTGGCCTTCTTTGCGTGCGGAACTCGCGATCAATCAAATATATTGCGGGCGGGCACGCGGCCCTCTCGGGTTCGGGGCGCTGCGCACCGGACTGGTTTATCTGAATAAATATGGCGAAGGCCCCTTTCGGGGCCTTCTTTTTTATTAGAGGAATTCGCCGACTCGGTGGACTTCGGGTTGTAGGTCTACTCCGAATTGGTCTTTGACGGTTGCTTGGATGTGGCGGATGAGTTCGTCGACGTCGGCAGCGGTGGCGTGGTCGGCGTTGACGATGAAGCCGCAGTGCTTCTCGCTCACCTGGGCGCCGCCGATAGCGTGGCCGCGCAGGCCGGCGTCCATGATGAGCTTGCCGGCAAAGTGGCCCTCGGGGCGCTTGAAAGTGGAGCCGGCGCTCGGCATGTCGAGCGGCTGCTTGTCCTCGCGGCGTTGGCGGTAGTCGTCCATGTCGGCCTTGATCATCGCGGCGTTGCCCGGGGCGAGGTTAAAGGTGGCAGAGAGCACGATAAAGCCGTCGTCGGCGATGCGGCTCTTGCGATAGCCCAGGTTAAGCTCGTCGACATCGAACTCAATGATATTGCCGCTGCCGCGGGTGCCGTCATCGAGCGCGCGGGCGGGCTTATAGACGCGCACGGACTCCAAAACATCGGCCATGCAGGCGCCGTAGGCACCGGCGTTCATATAGCAGGCGCCGCCGACCGAGCCGGGGATGCCCGAGAGGGGCTCCATGCCGGTGAGGCAGGCTTCGGCGGCAGCCGCGGCGACATCGGAAAGCAAGGCGCCGGCTGCTGCCGTAACATGCGTGCCGTCGACGGTGATGTCGGAGAGGCCTTCGCCCAGTGCCACGACGACACCGCGGATGCCCTTGTCACCGACGAGTAAGTCGGAGCCGTTGCCCACGATGGTGAGCGGTAGATCGCAGCGGTAGCAGGTATCAAGCGTGGCGACGAGGCCCTGCTCGGTGTCGGGCGTGACAAAGACATCGGCCGGGCCGCCGATCTTAAACGTGGTGTGCTCGCGCATGGGTTCGCTCATGAGCACGTTGTCCTCGCCGGCAACACCGGCGAGCGCGCACAGCAGGTCCTCGTTAAAAAAGTCGTTCTCGTGCATACGAATATCCGCCTTATGGTGGTCGTTTTCATTAATCGAATGCAATATACCCCACCCGGATGGATTTGGTGCAAAGTAACCTGACCCCAATGCATCACATGGTGCAAAGGGGTCAGGTTACTTTGCACCAATCGCGGCGATAAAACAGCCGTCTACCGGATTGGTAAAGTGTTTATCATCAAGGTAGAGGGACGGTCGCTATACTTTCAAGAGATTGCGCGAATACTCGGAAGGAGCGAGATGGGCAACAAAGTTACTCTCAAGCAGATTGCCCAGGAGGTGGGGCTTTCCCCCTCGTCGGTCTCGCTTGTTCTCAATAATCGGCCCTGTCGCATCTCGGAAGAAAACCGCAAGCTCATTAAGGAGGTTGCGGCGCGCAACCACTATGTTCCTAACCAGATTGCGCGCAGCCTGGTCATGCGCGAGTCGCGCACACTGGGCCTTATCGTTCCCAATATCGAGAGCCGCTTTTTTGCCTCGCTCGCCGGCAGCCTGGAAAAGCGCTGCCGCGAGGACGGCTACGCGCTCTTTATTACCAGCTCGGGTGGAAGCGCCGAGGACGATCTGGAGCTCCTACGGCAGCTGGTGACGCGCGGCGTCGATGGTGTGTTCTTGGTCGTGGGCGACGAGTTTTCCGACGACCGCGCCCTGCGCGAAGAAGTCAGTCATCTGCCCATCCCGGCGGTAATGGTCGACCGTGCCATTGAGGGGCTCGAGTGCGACAAGGTGATGTTCGACCACGAGATGGGTGGTTACATGGCCACCCGCTATCTAATCGAGCAAGGCCACCGTCGCATTGCCTGCTTGGTTAATGCGCGCCGTTCCAATACGGGCCGTAAACGTCTTGCCGGCTACGAGCGTGCACTGCGCGAGGTGGGGCTGCCTATTGACGCGCGTTTGGAGTTCGAGAGCGAGTACTACATTCCGAGCGCCTATGAGGCCTCGGAGGCGGTGCTCGCAACCGACGCCACCGCCGTGTTCGCAAGCTCGGATAACATTGCCCTCGGTCTGCTCAAGCGCTTGCACGAGATGGGGAAGAGCATCCCAAGCGATATCTCGGTCGTAAGCTATGACAACTCGGCGGCCGACGTTCTCTTTGAGCCGGCGCTGACCGCGATTGAGCAGGATCCCGGCGTGCTCGCCGAGCATGCTTTTGGCTGCATGTCCAAGCGTCTTGCCGGTAGGGGCGGCAGGCGTGCCGAAGAGGTCGTTCTGGAGCCGGCGCTTATCGTTAAGGACAGCGTTCTCGAGCTTACTAAACACAACTAAACACGTTTATCAATTTGCAGAGACTGAATGTGGAGCACCTGTGACAGGCAATGCCGCAGGTGAATGTCTGCTTTTGCCTGTCTACATGGCAAATCAGGATGCTAAAACGTTTTTTCACCATGATAAAACGTTTTAGCAAATATACTAGTCCCAACGAAAGGTTGCCGTATCGGAAGGCGACCGCGCAGCGAAGGGACATAAACAATGGCTAAAACACTGGGGACGCCGTGGCAAAAGCTGGGCCACGAGGTACCGGCTTCCGAGCTCGAGGGCGTCGACCTGTATTGGCGCGCATCGAACTATCTGTCCGTCGGTCAGATCTACCTTCGCTCTAATCCGCTCATGCGCCCCGACTTTGTCGACGAGAAGACCGGTGAGGTGCGCGACTTTGGTCGCCCGGACGTTAAACACCGCCTGGTCGGTCACTGGGGCACCACGCCCGGCATCAACTTCCTGTTCGGCCACGTCAACCGCCTTATTGCCGACCACAACCAGAACGCCATTTTCTTGATGGGCCCGGGCCACGGTGGCCCCGCCGGCACCGCCCAGTCGCTGCTCGATGGTACCTACCGCGAGATTCGCCCCGACATCACCAACGACGAGGCAGGCCTGCAGAAGTTCTTCCGCCAGTTCTCTTATCCCGGCGGCATCCCGAGCCACTTTGCGCCCGAGACGCCCGGCTCCATCCATGAGGGCGGTGAGCTCGGCTACACGCTCAGCCATGCCTACGGCGCCGTCATGGACAACCCGAGCCTGCTGGCCGTGGCCGTGGTGGGCGACGGCGAGTCCGAGACCGGTCCGCTCGCGACCTCTTGGCAGTCCAACAAGCTCGTGAACCCGGCAACCGACGGTATCGTCCTGCCGATCCTGCACCTCAACGGCTATAAGATCGCCAACCCCACCATTCTTGCCCGCGTGTCCAACGAAGAACTCACCAAGTTCTTTGAGGGCATGGGCTATAAGCCGCACTTCTTTGTCGCCGGTTTTGACGACGAGAGCCATGCAAGCATCCACGAGCGTTTCGCCGCCCTGTTTGAGCAGGTCTTTGACGAGATTTGCGACATCAAGGCCACCGCACAGGCCCAGGCCGCCGCGGGTGAGACCGTGGTCCGTCCGGCCTACCCCATGATTGTGTTCCGTACGCCCAAGGGTTGGACCTGCCCCAAGCAGATTGACGGCAAGAAGACCGAGGACTCCTGGCGCGCGCATCAGGTGCCGCTGGCGAGTGCCAAGGACACCCACGAGCACTTCCGCGTGCTGCGCGAGTGGTTGCGCTCCTACAAGCCCGAGGAGCTCTTTACGCCCGAGGGCCAGGTGCGCCCCGAGGTGACGGCCTTTATGCCGACCGGCGAGCTGCGCATCGGCGCCAATCCCAACGCGAACGGCGGTAAGGTGCGCCGCGAGCTCGAGTTGCCCGATATTCACGCTCACGAGATTCCCGTCGCCGAGAAAGGCCACGGCTGGGGTTCCACCGAGGCCGCCCGCGTCTTTGGCGAGTACACTGCCGACGTTCTGGCTAAGAACATGGACGACTTCCGCATCTTTGGTCCCGACGAGACCGCATCCAACCGCCTGCAGGCTGCCTACAAGGTGACCAAGAAGCAGTGGGATGCCGGCTTCTACGAGGACGAGGCCAACGACGAGCTGCTGGCCGGCTCCGGTAAGGTCGTCGAGCAGCTGTCCGAGCACCAGTGCGAGGGCTTCCTCGAGGCTTACGTGCTCACCGGACGCTCCGGTGTGTGGAGCTCCTACGAGAGCTTTGTCCACGTGGTCGATTCCATGGTCAACCAGCACTGCAAGTGGCTCGAGGCCACCAAGCGCGAGATTCCGTGGCGTGCTCCCATTAGCGGCCTCAACATTTTGCTGTCGAGCCATGTCTGGCGTCAGGACCACAACGGCTTCTCGCATCAGGACCCCGGCTTTATCGACCTGCTGCTCAACAAGGCCAACGACACGCATATCGTGAATGCTTACTATCCGGCCGACGCCAACATGGCGCTTGCTGTGGCCGAGCGCGTCTACCAGTCCACCGACTGCGTTAACGCCATTTTCTGTGGCAAGCAGCCCGCCCCCACCTTCCAGACGGTTGACGAGGCCAAGTCCGAGCTCGCCGAGGGTGTCGCGACTTGGGAGTGGGCATCGACTGCCGACTCACTCGCCGAGGCCGACGTCGTGGTCGCCACGTGCGGCGACGTGCCGACGCTCGAGGCTCTGGCCGCAACCGATATGCTGCGCGAGCTGGGCATTAAGGTGTGGTTCGTCAACGTGGTCGATCTGCTCAAGATTCAGAACGCCTGCGAGAACGACCAGGCCATCAGCGATGAGCGCTGGGCTGAGCTGTTCGGCTGCGGTGAGAAGCCCGTGCTCTTTGCATTCCACGCCTATGCCGGCACGATTCGCCGCCTGATCTGGAACCGCCCCGGCCACGACGCCTTCCGCGTCCACGGCTACGAGGAGAAGGGTTCCACGACCACGCCGTTCGACATGCTGCGCCTGAACAACATGGACCGCTGGGCCCTGGCCGCTGACGTGCTGCGCATGGTCGACGTCGATAAGTTTGCCGAGCAGATTGATAAGTGGGAGGCATTCCGCACCGAGGCCTTCGAGTTCGCGTGCGATGAGGGCTACGATCACCCGGCCTTCACCGACTGGGTCTGGCCCGACGCCGCAGCCGCAACCGCTGCCGACGGCGCGCTCTCCGCAACGCAGCTAACTGCCGGCGACAACGAGTAGGTAGGCATCCGGGACGGTCTCGCGCTGGGGCCGCCTCCGGGCGGGTGCCTTCCTCTGAGAAGTGGGCTTCGCGAACTTCTCAGAGGAAGGCACCCGCCCGGAGGCGGCCCTCTCGACCGTTTCGATCTGCGGGGGCTGATATTTTTAATGTAATGGGGACTTGGCTGTTGCTGTCTTGTGGATTGTGCATCCAACTAGGGTCAGCCAAGATTACATCGCCGGGGCCGGGGAGGCCTGCTTTGTTTTGAGAAGTTCGCGGAGCCCACTTCTCAAAACAAAGCAGGCACCCCGGCCCTCGTCCGTACATATTCCCCGCTGGGCGAGCCGTAGGCGCCGCGCACCGATGTGCTAAAGTGACGGCTTGAAATTGGTGCTATATTTAGCTCGAGTTGTTAAGTGTTAGTACGGGAGTCTGATATGGGGCTGTTCAAGAAGAAAAACCCGCAGGATGCCTTTGATCCCGATGTGTTTACTATAACGGATACGATTTTGGACCCGCCGCGGTTTACATTTTTGCCGGCTATCTACCAGGATGCCACGCGTCGCAAGTGGGCCGTACACCAGCGCGGCGGCGAGCCGAAGATTTTTGACTATGCGGACGTGTTGCAGTGCGAAGTGGCCGAGGCAGGCGATCCTGAGGCCGAGGAAGTGGCCTCAAAACAGGAATTTGCCCAGCGTATCCTGGCAAATCCCGCTAAGGCGGCAAAAATAAACGCTGCCAAGCGTAATATGTGTCTTGGTATGGGCGTTGTTGTGGCGGTTCAGACGGGAAAAGACGAGGTTTCCAAATTAGAGATTCCCGTTATGACCGACGAAGTCAAACGCGATTCAAGCCTATATAAGTCGTATCGGAATGTCGCCGAGAAGATCAAGGCCGAATTTGATGCCATGGGAGGGCTGGTCTAATTTTGGCGGCATACGTTTCTGAATGAGGAGTCTGTGCAATGGCAGGCGAATCTTATGCAATTCCCCCCAAAGATCGTGCTGTCGAGGGAATTCTTTGGTATATCCAGCACTATCAGCTTGCCGGCGGTGATCGCCTGCCGGCCGAGCGCGTGCTGTGCGAGGAGATTGGCGTTTCGCGTACAGCGTTGCGTGCCGGTATCACGCGGCTCATCTCGTGTGGAACGCTCGAGAGCCGTCGCGGATCGGGTACGTATGTGTGTCCTCCCAAGCCGCTGAATATCTTCCAGGAAACGTATAACTTTTCCGATGCCGTGCGGACTGCCGGCCTGCACCCCTCTTCTCGTCTGGTTTCCACCGGGACTATCGAGGCGGATGAGGCGCTTGCCGACAAGCTTGGGGTGGCTGTAGGCGCTCCTTTGCTCCGCATGCAGCGCGTTCGACTTATTGAGGGAGAGCCGGCGTCAATCGAGACGGCTCACGTTAACCTGTCCCTGTGCCCCGCGCTTCCCGATCACGATTTTGAGCGTGAGAGCCTTTACGATGTCTTGCTCAAAGAAGGTGGCGTGCGTGTTGAGCATGGACGTGAGCATATCTCCATCTCGCGTTTGAACGCCGAAGAGGCCGAGCTGCTCCAGCAAGAAGAGGGAACGCCGGTGTTCTATGAGAGCACGATCGAATTTGATAAGGACATGCGTTTTGTGGAGCATTGCAAATCGGTGATTTTGCCCACAAAGTTCCGCTTTGCCGATAACGGCGAAGAGAACGGCATGAGGAGCGTGGCAGGTGAACAATGGCTGAAACAGTAGTTGCCACCCCGGTTTATATGCGCATTCGACGCCGCATCGAGGAGCGTATCGAGCGCGGAATATATCCCACGGGTTCCATGATTCCGTCCGAAAAAGACCTCGCCGAGGAATTCGGTACGACACGCTTGACCATCCGAAGTGCTGTCGATGAGCTGGTTCGGCGTGGGCAGATTCGACGCGTCCGCGGAAAGGGCGCGTTTGTGGCACAGAAAGTGCCCGTTGCGTACGAGCGAACGGGAGGCTTTCGCGAATCGGTTCGTGCTTCGGGTGGCGAGCCGTCCGTCCGTATCCTCGCGCGTTCCAAGCGTTATGCGGGCCCATATTATGCCAACCTGTTTGGCATTGCCGAGGACGATTTACTGTATTCGATTCGGCGTTTGAACTGCGTCAACGGCGATCCCGTATCGATTGAGATGGCGTTCATTCCGTGCCTGCTGTTTCCCACAATCGAAGATATTGACGTGTCGGTCTTCAGTTTGTATGAGACCTATGAGATGTTGGGCCGAAAGCCGGTCATGGCACAGGAAAAGCTCGATATCGAAGCGCTGGGCGCGCGAGATGCCGGCCTGCTTGGACTGGAGCAGGGCGATCTTGCCTTGACGCTTGAGTGCGTGAGCTTCGATGCAAGCGGCCAGGCGATCGAGTACGTCAAGTCGTTTAACCGCGGCGATGCGGGTGGATATACCTATACGTACTAGCTGGTTTTTTGCATAACGGGCTGAAAAGCTGACGGAATTTTGATTCGTTGAGCAGACTACATATACAACCTTACATGGCTCAAAATCGACCGTTCGCCGATGGGGATAAATTAATCGACAAAGAGGTATCAAAAAGCCGTAACCTGTAATTGTGATTGGTATCAAATACTAATGATTTGTTACGAGGTGAGACGATGAAGATGCTCGATTACGTTCAGCTTGCCCATGTGCGTATGGGAGCGAACCTCGAGCGTTCGTCTGAGCTGGTAGCGCAGCTCGTTGATATTATCCAGTCCGGTTCTTTTGACGCGCTGCGCATCGTTGCTTCGGGTTCGTCGCGCCATGCCGCCGATTGCGCCCGAGATTACCTGCAAGATGCGCTGCAGATGCAGGTGTCCGTTGTGACGCCCGAGGCCTTCGTCGATTTTGAACACACCTATCCGCAGCATGCGCTCAACATCGCCGTCTCGCAGAGTGGCTATTCGACCAATACGATTGCGGCGCTCGATTACATGCGTGCACACGATATGGCTGCAGTTGCGCTCACGGCAAACGTCGAGGCACCCATCAAGGAACACGCTGACATCGTTCTTGACTACGGTGTGGGTGTCGAGTCGGTGGACTTTGTGACTCTGGGCGTCGAGGTTCTCGTTGAGTACCTGGTGCTCTTTGGTATTTACGGCGGTCAGGCGCGCGGAACGATTGACGCCAAGGGCGTTGCTCAGCGTCTTGATGACCTGCGCGAGGCTATCCAGGCTAATGCCGTGATGTGCAAGACCGCCGAGGCATATGTCCAAGATCACATGCTCGAGCTTTCTGAGCACATGCCCGCCATGGTCGTCGGCAACGGCCCCAACTATGGTGTTGCCGAGGAGGCAGCGCTCAAGCTGAGCGAGACCATCAAGATTCCTGCCATGCATCACGAAGGCGAGGAGTTCGTCCACGGTCCCGAGATGCAGATCGTTCCGGGCTATCTGGTGTTTATCGTCGACGATCCGCAGGGGTCGGAGCGTCTTGCGAATATCGCCGATGCGCTATCGAACGTTACGGCAAAAACGGTGCTGCTCACGGCCCATCCCAAGGATAGGGCTCACGAGGTTGCGGTGCCTCAGGTGGCTCCGCTGCTCAGCGCAATTCCCAATCTTGTGTTCTTCCAGACGATTGCGGCCATGATTGCCGAGCGTCTGAAGTCATGGAACGTGCACCCGTATCTCGATACCGTCTCCAAGCAAATGGAGGTCAAGGCAGAGGGCTACGAAGAGTCAGTCAATGCGCTTAAGGCCAAAGCGGCTGAGTGTTACGGAATGTAAGCGGGTTTTGATGCCCGTTGGCATGGGGGATGTGGAAACAACCCCAGAAAGGAGAGACAAATGAAGGAAACCGAGAAGATCGAGATCATGCATTTCGACCAGGAGGGCTATCTCGAGGACGGCAAGGCGCTCTACGAGACCGGCAAGAAGATGACCGCGCTCGCCGACAAGGTCGCCGACGAGGGCTACGACGCCGTGTTCCTGATGGGCGTCGGCGGCACCTGGGACGAGCTCATGCAGCTCGAGTACCTCATGAACAAGTTCGGCGACCGCGACCTCGAGGTCTACCTGATCCACGCCGCCGAGTGGAACGTCATGGGCCACAAGCGCATGACCGAGAAGTCCGTCGTGCTCACCGCCTCCGAGTCCGGAACCACCCCCGAGGTCCTCGAGGCCGTCAAGAAGATGAAGGGCATGGGCGTGCGCGTCTACGCCATGACCAAGCCCGAGGGCCCCATCGGCCAGGCTGTCGGCGCCGAGAACTGCGTCGCCATGGCTTCTGACCATGGTTCGGGCGGCTGCGAGAAGGGCTACTACCTCGCCGACTGCTTCGGCCTGCGCCTGCTCA
>NZ_QSIN01000018.1:0-2207 GCF_003469205.1 Collinsella sp. AM33-4BH | reverse complement strand
CCTGCGCCTGCTCAACCGCCGCGGCTGCTTCCCCAAGTTCGACCTGTTTATCGAGCAGACCAAGGACATCTGGAAGGACATGCTCGATATCCGCAAGCGCTTCGAGCCGCGCGCCGAGGAGCTCGCCAAGAAGTACGCCCTGGCCCCCTACACCATGTTCATCGGCTCCGGCGCCCTGTGGGGCGAGACCATCCTGTTCTCGATGTGCATCCTGGAGGAGATGCAGTGGAAGCGCACCCGCTACATCACCTCGGCCGACTTCTTCCACGGCACCCTCGAGCTCGTGGAGCCCGGCGTCCCCGTGTTCCTGTTCATGGGCGAGGACGAGAACCGCAAGCTCGACGAGCGCGTCCGCGCCTTCCTGACCCGCGGTGTGACCGGCGACACCGACATCAACATCATCGACACCGCCGAGTTCGCGATCCCCGGCCTTGACGACGAGTTCCGCGTCATCGTGTCTCCGTGGATTCTGACGGTGCTCGTTACCGACCGCCTGGCTCGCTACTACGAGACGGTCACCAAGCACAACCTCAAGTATCGTCGCTACTATCACCAGTTCGACTACTAAAGAAAACGGGTGCGGGAACGCGCCGGGCTATTGAGAGGAACACAGAATGAGGCAGTACATCATCGCCAGCCATGCGCACTTCGCTACCGGCATCAAGGAGAGTGTCGAGCTGCTCTCGGGCGCTCGCGACAACGTCCACGATCTTTCGATGTTCGTCGATGACCGCATGGACGTGGCCGAGGAGGCCCAAAAACTGCTGGCAGGCATGGCTGCCGACGATGATGTCGTTGTCTGCACCGACCTCTTTGGCGGCAGCGTCAACAACGAGTTCACCAAGATCGTCCAGACGCGTCCCCGCACGTACCTCGTTACCAACATGAACCTTCCTCTGCTTATCCAGCTGCTGTTCTCTGACGAGTCGGCGCCGGTTGAGGAGACGATTCGCGCCATCGTCGCTGCGGACGATACGCGCGTGAAGTTTGTCAACGATCTTTTGGTCGATGACGAAGAGGAAGAAGAGTTCTAATCCGCAGCACCTACTGACACGCCGTAAGACGGCACAAGACCTTTGGGGGGTCACATTATGATTCAGCTACTTCGCGTCGACCATCGCCTGCTTCATGGCCAGGTCGCGGTCTCTTGGGTCCAGGGCCTTGGCTCCAACTGCATTTTCTGCGTGGGCGATAAGGTCGCCAACGACCCGGTGTGGAAGACGACGCTCAAGATGGGCAAGCCTGCCGGCTGCAAGCTCGTCATCAAGGATATGGCGAATGCCATCGAGGCCATTAACTCGGGTGTGACTGACAAATACAAGATGATTATCTGTGTCGCCACCATCGCTGAGGCAAAGCAGCTTGTTGAAGGCTGCCCGCAGATCAAGTCGGTCAACCTGGGCAACACCAAGCCCAAGGACGAGAAGCGCCCCGATGCTCGTCAGGTCTCTCGTCAGATCTTCCTGACTGCAGCCGAGGAGGCCGATGTGCGTGAGATGCTGAACAACGGCGTCGAGGTCGAGATCCGTCCTCTGGCCGATGACCCCAAGGTTGACTGCGCAAGCGTGCTCTAGGCGTTCAATTTCGAAGAGTCTGAGCTCTTCGTAGTGTCCTATTAGGAAAGGGGGATATATGCTTACCCAAGCAATCCTCATCGGACTTATCGCCGCATTTGGTAAGTTCGACTTCCAGCTCGGTACGCTCTATGCGTTCCGCCCCATCGTCCTGTGCCCGCTCGTGGGCCTGGTGCTGGGGGACCTGCAGTCCGGCCTCGCGATCGGCGCCAGCCTGGAGCTTCTGTTCATGGGCTCGATCTCCATCGGCGCCTACGTGCCGCCTGATGAGACGATCGGCGGCGTGCTCGCCTGCGCCTTCGCTATCCAGTTGGGCCAGAGCACCGAGGCAGCCATCGCGCTCGCTATGCCCATCGCCACGCTGTGCCTTGCCATCAAGAACATCCTCAACGCCGCCCTGCCGATTCTGGTTGACCGCGCTGATGTCTTCTCCGGCCAGGGCAACCTTAAGGGTGTCTATGCGATGCACTTCCTGATCGGTTTGACCGGTATCATCATGGCGTTCCTGCTGTGCTCGCTGTCGTTCTATCTGGGTGCTGACGCCATCCAGGGCATGCTCGACTTCATCCCGCCCTTTGTCCTTGCTGGCTTTGGCGTTGCCGCCAACATCCTGCCGGCCATGGGCTTCGCCAT
>NZ_QSIN01000017.1 GCF_003469205.1 Collinsella sp. AM33-4BH | reverse complement strand
CCTATTCGCTCAATGTGTTCGGCTGAGATCGGAAATCAACCCTAATATATAACCCACTAAGAAGAAAGGGCTCTATACATGCGTGAAACAACATCATTGCCACGTCTCACCGCCGCCGCCCTCTCACGCGCGCTTAATCTGGAGCAGGGCAGCCGTCTACTCACCGTCCGTCTGCCTGGCGCCATCGACTGTAAGGCGCTTCGTGAATGTTTCAGCCTGAACAGCAACGGCGTACCCGATATTTGCGAGCTTGAACCCGGCAGGCAGGGCGCGGGCAATGGCGATGCGGCTCCGGTGTTTATCGACGCATCGGGGTATTACCGTACGGGCAAACACGACATCGAAAAAGAATGTATCGCCTTGATCGATTACTTAGAGCCCGGCTACCTCGATTTCTGTGACTGGGGTCCCTTTATTTGGTGTCTGTATGCGCTCGCCCTTTCGAATCGCACTCGCGCAGCCGTAGTGCTGCCCGCCGACCTACTCGATAAAGCCGAGCAGGCGCGCACGATCCTGATACGCGAAGGACTCATCGAGAGCGTCGTGTATTTGCCACTTTCTGAACCCAGGCCCTACATGACAAGCGCGCTTCTCATATTGTCTTCAGGAAATCGCAGCGTTGCATTTCGCAGCGCAATCGAATCCGGGCCGCGTTTTCGATATGTGACAGAAACATCGTATTACTCAGATATCACCTTTTCCATCTCCCCCGACTGGGCCCGCATTGATACCAATACGCCCAGATCAACGCCTATCGAAACGTCCACTTTTGCCACGCGTGAATTGCTGCTGCATCGCGCAGCCCTCTCAAAAGGCAAAATCAGCCTTATCAGCCTCACCCGAAACTACAGGGCTACGCTCGGTGACGCTTTTACGCGAGTAGCTCCATTTATGCCCCGCGAGAGCACCACATCAAACGACATTGATGCAATCGAGGTACGCCGCATCTCATCTCAGGATTTTCAAGATGGCAACCTTCTACCCGCATATGCTGTAGAGAGTGCAAATAGCTCGGATTCCAAAATCGTAAAGGTGAACCCCAGCGTTCTCGATCGATATGAGCTCCGCGCTGGAGATATCGTCATGCCACGCATGCTGGGTCGCTACGGCGCGTCCAACCTGCTCGTCGTCAGCGCCGATGACGCGAAGCAACACCTAGTTGCTTCGCATAACACCACCGTCATTCGCCCGTCGTTCCAAACGATGACCGAAGAGGAGCGCGTAGTGTTTTCGGAGATAATCGTTGGATACCTTACCGAAGGCCATGGGGCACAGCTGATTCAAGCATTAACCGAAGCAGCCAGCATCCGCGCCATCCGCCCTAACGACCTGTTCGAGATCGAAGTCCCGCCAGCGCTCGACCCGCGCACGCGCGAGTACAGCGAATCCATCAATCGCTTTGCCGAGGTCGTAGAAACAAAGAAACAAGCCGAGGCTGCCGTCGCCCAAGCCCAGCGCAACCTCGAAGTCGCAAAAAAGACCATCACCGAAGTGCTCGACCAAATCTGCGAGTAACACATAGGCAGCAGTAACGCCCCAAGCCGGCGGCGGGACCAGCTCCTGCCGCCGGCTTAACTGTCTGGGCTACTCCCATCCCGTAGTCTGGGGATTCCATTTGCGCACATTCTCCGAACGATCGAAGCACGGAGCATACAACCGATTGACGACCTCTTCTGCTCCAGTGATACTCCCCGCGAGATCAAGTACCCCCGCCTGCCTAGCCATCTTTACATACTGCGCAGAACCATTTTGTTTCCACCAGAGAGGCGCCACGAACTCTTCCGGCATTGCCACCTTGCGGACAGACGCTTCTTTCTCGACTCTCTCGATAAGTGTAGCCCCATCGATGAAGCAAGTTTTCGCGTACACCAAGATGTCGACTATATCCTTGATTCGCGAAGAGGCACGGCCCTCATGCATCTCTATCATTGCGAGCAATTTATCTGCAAGGGCGCTCTCCACTCGGCATACTCGATAGTCGCAGACTGGGAGCCCCTCGATATTCAAACGATCGATCGGCGCGAGAACCTCAGGCTCAAGTCCCCGCACTTCATCAATTACCAAGTCAATTGAAATTGGCTGTAGCTTCTTGGTTCCCATAAAGGGGGTGAACCATACCTTAGCACCGCACCGATACTCATCTTCTTCTTTGATCTGCTCTGCACGATCAAAGACAAACGAAACGAAATCCTCCAGATCAATCGAAGCCGCCCGCACCAGATCGGCAACAGCCTCTTCGAGGCTCTCCTCTTGAGCAACCAAGTCAATATCTCTTGTGACACGCGCATCGAGCGTTCGCGCCAGGACGCTTTGACCACCTTTAAGCACAAAACGGCAGTCATCTTCTGAAAAAACGCGACATAGGAAGCGATGAAAGTAGAAACCAACGATTGCCCGATTAGTATCCATTGGTGATTCTCTTGCGGCATTCCTAACAGCCATCTCCAATGCGGCAGGCGTTTTGTACTTCACCATGTCCTCCGTTTCGCATTACCCGTTCAGTACCATCAGCAAAGGCGCCATCAGCTCGCGTCGTTTGGCGGTTTTAGAGTTCTCTTCTACAAGATCCTTCAGCCGTTGTATATCGAGTCCACGTCCAAGCGCGTCGTGATAGGCATCGATAATTAATGAGGGATCCTCGCAATCGAGGCAAAGATCGACAAGCGTGCGCTCGGGTTTAGTTACCGGCAGGCCGTCGAGCCAAACGATGTCCCGCTCAGCAATCTCGCGCTTTACAAAAGAAAGGGATTCGTTTCTTGTATTGATACGCGTGGGCGCGGTCATCCTGTAGGGGGACAGATAGAAATCGCCCATTTGCTGCAGATTCGCCGCAGTCGTACCGCTCACGGCGATGCCATCCCACTGGCGCTTTCTCTCCCACGCGCAAAGGGAGGGACTGGTGAGCTTCCAAAAAGCGTTGAGCTCGTCGGTGTCCCGGCGCTGCGTTCCGGACATCCGGTAGGCGCCGTGGCATATCCGTTCAAGACGCCCTGCGCGGCATGAATGTGCCAGCGCATCTCGAGAGATGCCCATGCGAGCCGCCTGGGCTGTGGTAAACACGCCCTCGCTCTCGGAAAGCTCGCTTATCGCCGTTATGTTGCTAAAGTACTTCATGTTGCAATTGTAGGATATTTTCATACTTTTGCAACGTGATTTTGATTCATGCGATCCGTACGTCTTGCTTATCCCATTTCTGGCCCCAGCTTGCTATCGGCACCCCATCTCCCGCTATCGAGGTCTAATACTTTTCCGCGGAGTGAACGTCTGTTTTTGGACCCCTGAAGCATCCGCATTTTTCATCGGCAAAATCGTGGGATTTCAGCATTGAAACCGCAGGAAGCGGCACCTCTAAAGTGTCGATGCTTCGGGGGTCCGTTTTCACTCATTCACTTCTCGGAAAAGTATTAGACCTCGCTATCAGCTATCCCAAAGATCAGACCGCCCCTCCTTCACGCCACGCAAAACCTGCCTTTTAATATGAGCAGGACATTGTCAAGAGGCAAAATCGGGCCTGGCCCCAACGATATGGGGTCAGGCCCTCTCCCTATATCAACCCGTCCGCGGCGACCTCGGCGTGTCTTACCGACGCTCGTCTTTGCAGTTTAATATCCGCCCGTGGCGATCTCTCGCTGGGCAATCCGTTGCTACGGCTGAGGCTTCTACGTCGAACCGACAGTCTGTGCACGCGTGTGGCGCCCTGGGCGCTCGCAGAAAAGGGACCTGAGGTTCGCCTCAACGGCTTCGGATCGAACCGCTTCCGGGGTGACTGGCTTATGTGCGGGGGACCGCCCCCCTACGCCCCCTCGGCCATGAGGCCGACCGCCCACACCCAGCAGGCGAGCTCGCGCGCCGTGGCGACGTTCGCCTTGCTGCCGTGGACCCCGCGCGCGAGCAGCGCCTCCCGCCTCTCGACCAGCCTCCGCACGCCCTTGGCGGCATGCCTCCGGGCGCCCCGGTCCGGGGCCTGGCCCTTGGCGAGGTCCTTCGGCCGCCCCGAGCACGTCAGGTAGTGCCACGCGGCCTCGACCAGCGTCTTCCTCAGGTGCTTGTTGCCGGCCTTGGCGATCGCGCCCCTGCGGTCGCTCTCCCCGCTGGAGTGCTCGGAGGGCGTCAGGCCGACCCATGCCGCGAACGAGCGGGCGTTCCTGAACCTCGAGAACTCGCCGGCCTCGAACACGAGGTCGGCGGCGGAAGCGGTGTCGACGCCCTTGAGGCAGCGCAGGGAGTCGACCCTCTTCCGCCACCTGGGCTTGCGGGCCTCGGCCTCGACGAGCCCCTCGAGCCTCGCCTTCTCCTCCGCCGCCCGCCTGACCGCGTCGACGTAGTAGGCGAGCGCGTCGTTGTCGGCCCCCTCCGCGAACCTAATCGACTCGATCCAGGACCAGTGCGCCCGGGTCCAGTTGCCCTTCCTGCGGCCGGTGGGCGTCCTCTCGCCGAAGACGAGCCCGTGCCTTAGCAGGAACTTGGAGAGCCGCTGCTTCGAGCGCGAGAGGTCGTCCCTCGCGTCCTCGAGCGCCCTGGTCAGGTCGCGGGCGGCCTCGCACTCGTCGTCGGGGACCCACACCTCGACCACGTTGCCGACCGACAGCATGCGGGCGAGGAACTCGGCGTCGTTGCGGTCGTTCTTCCTGCGCCTGTCCGCGCTGGGCTTGATCATCTTCGAGACGGCGCCGACCACGCAGTCGACCCCCAGGCCGGAGAGCCTCTTCTGCAGGTCGAAGCCCGTGACCCCGGACTCGTACACGCACCTGGCCCCGGGGTCCACGGAGCGGACCCACTCCGCGACGGCGCCGGCGTCGTAGCCGAAGGTCGCGCAGCGCACCTCCCCGGTCATGACGTCGAGGGAGACGGCCTTTATCGAGCGGGCGTGGACGTCGAGGCCGACGAAGGTGGTAGTATCGAGCATGGGAGCCCCTTCCATGAATGCGGCGTGGCCGCCGCGGCTGAATTAGACACTCACCATTGTCGGCCTAATCCGCGGTCTTTCATGCAGCAGGGGCTCTCAATGTTTTATGTCCTGCTCATATCGTCTCTGCCCCTGCCCGCCTCCGCACCACCCAAAAACTCATCCAACATTAATCTTGGCTCAAGAATCGCTTAATCTATAACCTGCACTATAGAGTTCGACCAAGGGCGGGGCGGCGCAACGCAAACCGCCGAACGCAACGCTCGCGCCCGAGCAAATTGCCCGGCGTCGCGCCCATCGAACGAAAGGACAGGTCATGGACGACCTCGAAAAAGTTGAAACCATCCGCACCAAGTGCAACGTGAGTTACACCGATGCCAAGGCGGCGCTCGACGCTGCCGACGGCAACGTTTTGGATGCCATCATTTGGCTCGAGTCGCAGGGCAAGACCCAGACCACGTCGGCGCATGCCGCCACCGAGTCCGCGCCAGTCGATGAGCCCTCTGCCGAGATGGTCGCCGCGCAGGTCGCTTACGAAAAGTCGAGCGAAAAGACCGACTTCTCCAAGAAGATGGACAGCGTGTGGGAGTACCTCAAAAAGCTCTTCCGCCTGAGTCTGGACACCAAGTTTATCGCCACGCGCCGCGATGCGATCATCCTCAACATTCCCATCCTGATCCCCATCGTCGCGCTGTTTGCCTGGGGCGCCACGATATGGCTGATGCTGATTGGCCTGTTCTTTGGCATGCGCTACCGCATCGACAGCGACGGTGATGTACCCGGCAGCATCAATAACCTGATGGATCACGCCGCCGACGCCGCAGACGACATCAAGCAAAATCTCAACGACGACAAGTAATCGCAGACGGGGGCACGTATGGCACGAATCCTGATTGTAGAGGACGAGGAGAAAATCGCCCGCTTTGTGACGCTCGAGCTGGAGCACGAGGGTTACCAGGTAGAGCACGCCGCCGACGGCCGCACCGCCGTGGACCTGGCGCTGGAGCGCGACTACGATCTGATTCTGCTCGACGTACTGTTGCCGCAGCTCAACGGTATGGAAGTGCTGCGGCGCATCCGCAAGCACAAGGATGTGCCGGTGATTATGGTCACCGCGCGCGATGCCGTGATGGACAAGGTGGCTGGGCTCGATGCCGGCGCCGACGATTACCTGACCAAGCCGTTTGCGATTGAGGAGCTGTTCGCACGGATCCGCGTGGCGTTGAAGCGCTCGGAGGCCATGCGGGCGGCTTCGGGCGTAGCTGGCGTCGGCGCCGGAGCGGGCATGGCGGGCGTCGCGGGCGAGAAGGCCACCGCGATGCCCCCGGCCAGTGACATGGCCCAGACCCCTGCCTCGCCCTCCCCTGCCACACTCACCGTGGGATCGGTTGCGCTCGACCCCGACCGCCGCGAAGTCACGGTCGGCGGCTCGCCCATCGCGCTCACGGCCCGCGAGTTCGACGTCCTCGCCCTGCTTATGGCGCACGCCGGCACCGTGCTCACGCGCGAGCGCATCGCGCATGAGGCGCTAGGCTACGACTACGTGGGCGATACCAACAACGTCGATGTGCACATCGCACATTTGCGCGCCAAGATCGAAGACGCTGGCGGCGCCCGCATCATCCAGACCGTGCGCGGGGTGGGCTATGTCTGCCGCGCATAACGCCGAGGCCAAGCGCGTCACCTCCATCGCCCGCGCCATCAACTGGGGCTATATGTGGCGCCGCTTGATGAGCTACGTCTGGCTCGATCTGTTGCTGATGGTGATTGCGGCGGCGATCCTCGTCTATGGATACAACCAGACGCTGCCCGACAGCGCGTTTACCGCAGGCTGGATTCCCGGCGCCACCGTTCACGGCATGTCGCTGACGCCCGCACGCGGCTGGGACCTGACAACGCTCACCTATACCGTCGAGTTTGCGCGTACCACCAAGACCTTCCCCCTCGCGCAGGACCTCGTCGCGCTATGGCCTCTCTACCTTGTCGTTATGGGTTGGCAGGTCATCAGCGTGCTCAACATGCTCGGCGGCGCCCGCCGCGTGCGCCGCACCATGGCGCCGCTCAACGACCTTGCCTTGCGCGTGGACGAGCTCGGCCGTATGCAGCTCTCCGGCGGCAAGATGGAAACGCTGGAACAGGCCATCGAGCGCGCAAGCGTCGACTCGCCGAGCGTCACCACCGGCGACGCCGACCTGGCAAGCATCGAGGTCGCACTCAACCGCCTGCTGCGCCAGATGCAAGAGGCCAAGCTGCAGCAGATGCGCTTTGTCAACGATGCGAGCCACGAGCTGCGCACGCCCATCGCGGTGATTCAGGGCTACGTGAACATGCTCGACCGCTGGGGCAAAGACGACCCGGACGTGCTGGCAGAATCCATCACCTCGCTCAAAGCCGAAAGCGAGCATATGCAGGAGCTCGTGGAACAGCTGCTGTTTTTGGCACGCGGCGATGCCGGTCGCACCGTGCTGCGGCGCGCGAATACCAACCTGGCTGCACTGGTCGGCGAGGTTTGCGAAGAATCACAGATGATCGATGCCGGGCACACGTATCGACTGGCCTTTGACGCTGCGCTTGTCAGCGACTCGCGCTGCGATGCGTCCGTCGATGTGGCGCTTGTAAAGCAGGCTCTTCGCGTGATCGTGCAGAATGCCGCCAAGTACTCGGATGCGGGAACGCCCATCTCGTTTGGCGTAGCGCCGGATGCGGGCATGGGCACGATCGACATAAGCGTTGAGGACGAGGGTATCGGCATGAACCAGGAATCCGCAGCTCACGCGTTCGAGCGGTTCTACCGCGCCGACAACGCGCGCGATGCCGGCGCGCAGGGCTCGGGTCTGGGGCTTGCCATTGCCAAGTGGATCGTCGATAGCCATGGCGGTGTCATCGGTGTGACCTCGGTCGAAGGGGTCGGCAGCCGCTTTACGATTCGCCTGCCACGGTAGGGATGCCCCCTCGTGGATCGAGGTCTAATACTTTTCCCGAGAAGTGAACGACCATATTCGGACCCCCGAAGCATCCGCATTTTTCGGCCGCAAAATCGCAGGATTCCAGCATCGAAACTGCAGGAAACGATGCCCTTAAAGTGTCGATGCTTCGGGGGGGCTGATTTGTCTCGTTCACTTCTCGGAAAAGTATTAGACTTCGGTTTTTTGACCGTTGCAAAAGTCGATCCCTCGGCATAAATAAAGGGATAAGGCCATACGGCCCTATCCCTTTTTGCTAACTAAAGCAGCTCGTGCGCTACTCGCGGCACAGGTGCACGGCGAAGCCGGCGAACTCGCGCTTAAAGTACACGAGCTTGGTGCTACCGTCGGGCAGCAGCGCGCGCGACTCCTCGTTGACCTCGAGCCCGCGCTCGGCAAACCACTTCTCGGCCGCATCGATGTCGTTGACGGCAAAGCCAATGTGGCCCTTGGTGCCACGACCGTTCTGCTTCATAACCTCGACCAGCGAATCGTTAAAGTACGAAACCGGGGTCTCGATAACGGGCAGGCCCATCATCGTCGAGAACAGCTCCGCGATCTCCAAGGCGTCTGCCGGGTCGGCAGCGTTAATGCCCACATGGGCAACGCGCATACCAAAGAGCTCTACCGGATTGGCGTTCTGCTCACTCATGCAGGCAGCGCCTACTGAGCCATGACGTCAAGAACGGCCTTCTCGGCGGCAACGCGGTTCATGCCGGTCATGAAGGGCACGCCGCTCACGTACGGGCAGGTGAGGCCCTCGGGGGCAACGGTGGTGGCGATCAGCAGGTCGGCGCCCTCGTCGCAAGCGTCCTTGGCCTCGGAGATGGCGCACTGCACGATCTCATACTTGTCGGCGTAACCGTTGGCGTCGAGCAGGGTGGCGACCTTCTGGGCAACGAGCGTGGAAGTAGCAGCGCCAGCACCGCAAGCCAAAACGATTTTCTTCATAGGTAATGTCTCCCTTCATGGTTTACTTTAGGTAAGTGTACCGCAGCGAGCGATGGCACTCGGCCTCGATGAGCTTTTATGCCAGTTTGCTTGCGCGCTGCGTATAATACATCCAGTACGTGTTGTCATACCGCTCGCTTTATGAGCGACTAAGGACCCTAATATGCCCGATTCCCGCACACTCTGGACCGCCGTCGTTATCATCTGTATCGCCGTGTCGGTGTTCTTTAGCATCAAAAAACGCACCACGTTTAAGCGCCTGCAGCAGTTGATGGCTGCCAAACAGTGGGACGAGTTCGATCGTTTGCTCGACGGCAAACTCACCAGCATGCTGTACCCGCGCTACAACCGCGACTACCTGCGCCTGAACTCCTATCTGTTGCGCGAGGACCACGAACACGCCAACGAGATGTTCGACCTGTTGCTGGGACTCAACCTGCCCAAGATGCAGCGCGTCGACCTGGTGATCAAAGCCTTTAACTACTACGTTGGCCAGGAGGACCGCAAAAAGTCCAAGGAGTTGCTGCACGAGATCAAGGGCTTTGAGGGCGGTCAGGCCGAGGCAGTCACACACGAATGCCAGCTGATGTACGACACGATGATCCTCAAGCGCCACAACGACATTCCCGAGCTGGAGCGCATGCTCGAAGAGGCCGGTGACGACAAGGTCAAGAGCTGCCGCCTGGAATACCTGCTGGCCCTGCAGTACAAGAACAAGGGCGACGAGGCCAAGTTTGCCGAGTACTTGGAAAAGTCGGGCCAGCACTCGATGGCTGTCAACGCGTAACGGGCGGCTTGTGCTAGACTTCTAGTCTCACGGGGGCGTGGCGGAATTGGCATACGCAGGAGACTTAAAATCTCTCGCCGCAAGGATTGTGGGTTCGAGTCCCACCGCCCCTACCATTGGCTTTTACGGGCCCGTATCTCCCAGGGATGCGGGCCCGTTTCTTTTGCACGCCGGTGGGGCTCGAACCCGCGAGGGGGCGAGCGTTAAGCAAACGCGGAGCGTTTGTAGCGAGCCGGCGAGGGCGCCGGCAGGCGACCGAGGCCGGTGCGTATTTGCTGCGCAAATTCGCAGACGTCCCACCGCCCCTACCACGCATTGTTTACGAGCCCGTGTCCCCCGGAGACGCGGGCTCGTTTCTTGTGGATGCCGACACGGATGATAAGTTGCGGTGGAATAGTTCCTGTTTTGACTGGTTACCAGCTCATTTAAGAACTTTTTCACCGCAACTTAGATTGGCACTCCCACATTTTTCGATGGAAAAACGTGGTTGTCTCGCACATTTTCCGATGGAAAAACGTGGTTGTCTCGCATATTTTCCGATGGAAACGCCCAAATGGTCTTATACTAGCCGAGAGGGTTGGGAGGCAATATGCAACGACAGCTTATGAGTGAACTTATCGCTTGGAAATCAAGGGCGAATCGCAAACCTCTCTTGCTTAAGGGAGCCCGCCAGACAGGAAAGACTTGGCTTCTTAACGAATTCGCAAGCCAGCAGTATCGAAGCGTCATTCGTTTTGACTTTATGCTCGAGCCGAGCACACGCTCGCTGTTCGATGGGGACCTCGACCCCAAGCGCATCATCTCCCAGATAGAGCTCCTACGTGGCCAAACCGTAACGCCGACAGACACGCTCATCATCTTCGACGAGATCCAAGAGGCGCCACGCGGGATCACCTCGCTCAAGTACTTCAACGAGCTTGCACCCGAATACCACATCGTAGCAGCCAGTTCCTATATGGGCCTCGCGCTCCGACGCGAAAACGAGTCATTTCCCGTCGGCAAAATCGACCAGCTCACCATGCGTCCCATGGGGTTTGCCGAGTTCGTTCGCGCCGTCGACGGCAACCCGCTCGCCGACGCCATCCTTGCCGCAGACATGAACCTTCTAGCAAACGTCACCGAAAAGCTCGTGCACTTGCTCAAGGAATACCTTGTTGTCGGTGGTATGCCCGAAGTTGTCTCCGCTTTCGCCGAGACACGCGACTTCATTGAAGCCCGAAGGCTTCAGCAGCAAATCATCGAGGCTTACGAATCCGATTTTGGCAAACATGCACCCGCCCGCATCGTCGAGCGCATGAGGTTGGTTTGGAAATCCCTTCCCGGCCAGCTTGCCAAGGAGAACAAGAAGTTTGTCTATGGCGCCCTTCGCCCTGGAGCGCGCGCACGCGATTTTGAGGAAAGCCTCCAGTGGCTCACGGACTACGGAATCGTTCATAAGGCGCCACGTGTTTCCGCTCTAAAGGCACCGCTCTCGAGCTACGAAGACCTCTCGGGCTTCAAACTGTTCTGCATCGACACCGGCATCCTCGGAGCGCTCTCCGGTCTCTCTCCGGCCATCGTTCTTAACGGATCCGCTGTTTTTACCGAGTTCAAAGGTTCGCTGACCGAACAATACGTCGCGCAGGAGCTTTTGCTCCAAGACAAAACTCCCGTGTATTGGTCCTCTACCTCTGGCAATGCCGAAACCGACTTTGCCATCGACCATGCGGGAACCGTGCTTCCGCTTGAGGTCAAGGCGGCAGAGAACCTTAAAGCGAAGAGTCTGAAAATAGCCTGCGAAAAATTCAAACTCGAGCGTTGCGTGAGGAGCTCTCTGGCGGCATATAGAGACGAGGACACGCTCGTCAATATTCCGCTTTGGGAAATTGGGCAAATCGACAAACTGGCATAAAGGCTGCGGAGGCGCTCAGCAAGGACTGTCCCCAGGTGCCGGCAGAAAAAAACGTCCCTAGGTGCCGGCTGTTGAGTTGCGGTGGAATAGGGACTGGTTGGGGCCCGAAAGGGCGATTTTAGTCCGCATTTCACCGCAACTTATGAGGGGATGGTTAAAGGGCGCTCAGGCTCGGGGTCCAGGCGATGGTGGGAGTCGCGCCGTCGAGAACCTCGTTGATGGCGGCGGCCATGCCGGCGAGGAGGCTGTTCTCGCTTACGGTGAGCGCATCGTAGCCACCGGCGCGCATGAGCTCGCGAATCACCACGGCGCCGGCCAGAATCACGCCCGCGCGCTTGGGCTGCACGCCTGGCAACGCGGCAATGCTCTCCACGTCCAGCGTGGACATGCGCTCGATAGCGGCAGAAATCTGCTCCATCGAAAGCTCGCGCAGGTGCACAAAGCTCGAGTCGTACGGCTCCAGTTCGTGGACCAGCGCCACGAGCGTAGTGACGGTACCGCCCACCGCGACCAGGCGCTCTGCACGCTCATAATTGCTCGGCAGGCCCTTAAAATAGGCGGAGAACTGCTCGCCCGCCCACGCGGCGGCAACCGCAAGCTCGCCGTCCGCGGGCGGCAGCGCCGAGAAAAACCGCTCCGTCACGCGACGGCAACCGATGTCCAGTGAGCGCGTTCCCTCCAGCGCAAAGACCCCGCGCTCAGGCGCATAGACGCCCGTCGCGAGCTCCGTGGAGCCACCGCCCGAATCGGCGACGATGATGCGCTCGCCAGCAAAGTCGTGTGCCACGCCAAAAAACGTCAGGCGCGCCTCGACCTCGCCCGGAATCACCTGCGGTTCGAGCCCCAGATCGCGCAGACCGTCCAGCAGCAGCGCGGCATTGGACGCATCGCGCGCGGCACTCGTGCAGGTGGTGCAGACGCAGGCGGCCCCAAAGGCACGTGCCTCATCCACAAACATGCGACACGCATCGAGCACACGCTCGACAGCCGCCTCGCAAAAGCGACCCGTCGCGTCCACGCCCTCGCCCAGGTCGGTAATCTCGGTATGCTTGGACGATTCCACGATCGCCCCGCCCTCGACCTGGGCCAACACCAGTCGCGACGACACCGTTCCCAGGTCGATCGCGGCCACCTTATATCGTTTGCAATCTGCCATTGCGGGCTCCCCTCCGGGCGCTACTCGCCTACTCGCCGCTGGACGCGACCGTCTGGCCCTCGACGCCGTTAAATCCAAACAGCATATCGAGCGTCTGGATGTACCACGGTGCGTCCTTGCCGACCTCTTCGATCTCTTTGGCCACTTCACTGGCCTTCTTGGCGTTTGAGGACTTTTTGCTCGACGACGAATCCGAATCATCGTCCAGGCCCAGCACTTCAATCCTCTTCTCGCCGGGCATCGCCATGCCCAGTTCCCGTGCCCGATCCTTAATGCCCTCTTCCGAGAACCACTTGTCAGTGTCTTTTTTCATCTCATCTTTGTATTGCTCGCGAATCTCGACCTGCTTGGCCAAGATGTCGTTCGAGCGTTTTGCAACGTACAGGTCGCGCACGGGGAAATACAGGCTCACGAGCGCCAGAGCCACCACGATACCGATAAACAGCGGACGCAGAGAGCCATGCGTAAAGTCATAGATCGCCTTGACCACCGCATTGTCGTTGGCGTAGCGCATAAAGTCCGAGCCCGAAAGACGGCTCGAAGGCCTGCTCGACCTGTCGTGCGTCTGGGCCGAGGGACGCGACGCATGTGTCGAACGTGCCGGGCGCACCGGTCCATCTGCCAAGGTATTTGATTGAGCATTGGGGCGCGAGGTACTTGCCGGGCGCTGCGTGGAGCGGTCGGCGCCGGCATAAGCGGACCCACCGAGCTGCACCGTGCGTGCACGGCGAGGCGACGGCTCGCGTGAACCGGCGGAATAGTACCTGTTGTCGTAAATCTGATCCATGTGCGCCTTGTGCGGTTGAGGTTTGTTTGCGCTAAGTCCTTTAGTTATAGCACGAGCGCCCGCACCGCCTTCGCCAGCCTTTGCTCGACATAAAAAAGGCGCTGAGCCATATGGCCCAGCGCCCACAGCGCTTTGCGGCGTCCAGCCAAGGCGGGGCGGAACCGAGTCAGCCTCCTCCTCGCCAAATTCGCCCGTTTAGCGAATGTTGTAGAACGCGGCCTTGCCGGCGTAGCGCGCGCTGCCCTCGAGCTCGTCCTCGATGCGAATGAGCTGGTTGTACTTGGCGATACGGTCGCTGCGGCACGGGGCGCCCGACTTGATCTGGCCGGCGTTGACGCCCACGACCAGGTCGGCGATCGTGGAGTCCTCGGTCTCGCCGGAGCGGTGGCTCACGATGCAGGCGTAACCGGCCTCCTTGGCGGTCTCGATGGCCTCGAGCGACTCGGTGAGCGTGCCGATCTGGTTGACCTTGACCAGAATCGCGTTGGCGGCGCCCAGCTCGATGCCCTTCTTAAGGCGCTCGGTGTTGGTGACAAACAGGTCGTCGCCCACCAGCTGTACCTTGTTGCCAATGCGACGGGTGAGCTCAACCCAGCCGTCCCAGTCCTCCTCGGCCATGCCGTCCTCGATGGAGATGATGGGATAGGTGTCGACCAGCTTCTCCCAGTAATCGACCATCTGGGCGCTCGTGTACCCTACGCCCTCGCCCTTGAGCTCGTACATACCGGTCTCGGCGTTGTAGAACTCGGTGGATGCCGGATCCATGGCGTACATGAAGTCGACGCCGGGCTTAAAACCAGCCTTCTCCACGGCCTTGGTGATGTACTCGAATGGCTCGGCATTGGTCTTGAGGTTGGGCGCGAAACCGCCCTCGTCGCCCACGCCGCCGCCCAAGCCGGCCTCGCGCAGCACGCCCTTGAGGGTGTGGTAGACCTCGGCGCACCAGCGCAGACCCTCGGCAAAGCTCGGAGCACCCACGGGCATGATCATGAACTCCTGGAAGTCAACGTTGTTGTCGGCATGCACGCCGCCGTTGAGGATGTTCATCATAGGCGTGGGCAGCAGGTGAGCGTTGACGCCGCCCAGGTACTGGTACAGCGACAGGCCCGCCGACTCTGCCGCAGCGCGGGCAACGGCCAGCGATACGCCCAGAATGGCGTTGGCGCCGAGCTTGGTCTTGTTGGGCGTACCGTCGGCGGCGATCAGTGCGGCATCGACGGCGCGCTGATCGAAGGCGTCGAGGCCCACGACGGCGTTAGCGCACTCGTTGTTGACGTGCTCGACGGCCTGCGAAACGCCCTTGCCCAGGTAGCGGCCCTTGTCGCCATCGCGCAGTTCGCAGGCCTCAAAGGCGCCGGTCGAAGCACCCGAAGGCACCATTGCGCGGCCAAAGCTGCCGTCCTCGAGCACGACCTCGACCTCGACGGTGGGATTGCCGCGGCTGTCGAGCACCTCACGACCGTAGACGTCCAAAATATCGCTCATGTTGTCTCCCTCTCACTTGGAAACGGGTTGAATGCTTGGCGACACGGCTTGCACGCTACAGTGGCGCGCAGGTTCATAAGTTAGCCTTATCGCACTTTTTGCATTATGCCCTAAGTTAGCCAAGGGATACAATCTTTTTGAAAAATAATGGGGGCGATGAGAAAGTCCGTCCCGTCGCCCCCGCAGTCTTACTCCTCTGCCTTTGCGGCATCCCAGAGGTCATTGAGGCCGTGGGTCGAAAGCTCGGCCAGATCCACGTGGGCGTCGGCCGCCATCTGCTCCATCGCGGCCCAGCGGCGGCGGAACTTTGCCGTGCTGGCACGCAGGGCGCTCTCGGCGTCGATTCCCTCCTTGCGCGCAACGTTGACCAGAGCAAAGAGCAGGTCGCCAAACTCCATCTCGCGCTCGGGCGAGCCGGGAGTCTCGGCCTCAAACTCGGCGCGCTCCTCGGCGACCTCGTCCCACACGTCCTGGACTGTCTCCCACTCAAAGCCCACGGCCGCCGCCTTGCGCGACACCTTCTGAGCTTGCATCAGCGCCGGCAGGTGCGTGGGCACGCCGTCGAGCAGGCCTTCGGGCGCAGCCTCGTCCGCCGCCACAGCCTTGTCCTTGGCAGCCTTCTCGGCAAGCTTGACCTCGTCCCAAATCTTGAGCACCTCGTCGGAGCTGTCAGCATCCGCATCGCCAAAGACGTGCGGATGGCGACGGATGAGCTTGGCGTCGATATCGTGTGCCACGTCGGCCAGCGTAAACTCGCCGGCGTCCGCCGCAATCTGCGCATGCAGTACGACCTGCATGAGCACATCTCCCAGCTCCTCGCGAAGGTGAGCCGCGTCGTCGGCCTCGATGCAATCGAGCGCCTCGTAGGCCTCCTCGATCATGTTCTTGCCAATGCTGCGGTGCGTCTGCTCGCGGTCCCACGGGCAGCCGTCGGGCTGACGCAGGCGCCAGATGGTCTGCACCAGATGCTGCAGCTCGGCCGACACATCTACCAGCGTCGACAGGTCGCGCGAACCCTCGGCATTTTGCTGAGCCATATGCTCGGACATGGTTACTCCTCCTCCAGGATCACGTGGCGTAACGCGCCGCCCTCGTAGATACCGTAGCTGTGCGTGCCGTCTTTGGGAATGCTCACGCTACCGGGATTGAAGAGCCACAGGCCCGGGTGCGTCGCGCTCGCTTCGTTAACCTTGATATGCGTGTGGCCGTAGACGAGCGCGGAGCCCTCGGGCAGCACGGGCGCATGGTCGACGCTGTTGTGCATGCCGGCGCCAAAGACGTGGCCGTGCGTCAGGAACAGCTCGCGGCCGGTCTCGTCAAACAGGGTGGCGTAGTCGGCCATGACGGGAAAGTCGAGCACCATCTGGTCGACCTCGGCGTCGCAGTTGCCGCGGACGGCAATGATGCGGTCGGCCAGGGCGTTGAGCAGCGGAATCACGCGCTTGGGGGCGTAGTCGCGCGGCAGGTCGTTGCGCGGGCCGTGGTAGAGCAGGTCGCCCAGCAGCACGATGCGGTCGGGCTGCTCGGATTCGATTGCGGCGACCAGACGCTCGGTCCAGTATGCCGAGCCGTGGATGTCGGAGGCGATGAGGTATTTCATGGTGGTCCTTTCGGGTGGGGTTGATAGGGGCTGAATACGGGGTCTAGCGGATATGGAGCCCATCTACCGTGTTACTCGAATCGCAGCGCCGCGCTCTGAGCCGCCTGCATCACGCGTTGGAGCGGCACGCCATGTTCGCGGGCAAGGCGGGCGCAGTCCTCGTACTCGGGAGCCGCGCGCTCACTACCGTCGGGCAGGGTCGCCACCTTAACAGATACCTCGCCCCAAGGCGTTATCACCTGCTCGAATCGGCGCGGCAGGCAAACGCGTTCCATCACCTGGCGACGAATGCCGTTGGTCGTGGTCTCCAAAAAGATAATCGTCTGCAGGCGCTCAATATCCTCGTGCGAGCAGATCACCTGCAGCTGCCATCCGGGGCGGCCCTTTTTGCAGTAAAGGGGTAGCCAGTGCACCTCGCGGGCGCCGGCCTCGCGCAGGCGGTCAGCGGCGTAGGCGAGCACCTCGGGCGACGCATCGTCGATGTCGCACTCCAGCTTGACGATGGTTTCGGGCGCATCGGTCTCGCGGGACAGCGGAGATGTACTTCCACGTTGCATACGGTCCGGATCCTTTCCGCACGGGCTCGTTTTATTCACCCAAACGCTAGCACATCGGACGTGGCACAGGCGTGACTTTCGTCCGTCGCCGCCCTCGCCCCTATCCAAACGTGTACGTCAGCCTCCAAACATGTCATTTTTTGTCGGTTTTGGAGGCTGACGTACACGTTTTGAGAGCAAGCGAGGCCGCACCGCGCACCCTTTCCGATCGATTTCGGCACCCCGCGCGCACGACGCGCCGAGGCTGCGCCATTAGAATGGAGCGGATTCACCAAATGCAAAGGAGTCGCCATGCCCGCGTGTCCGCTGGTCGATTGCCACACCCATACTTCGTTTTCGGACGGCCATGCCTCGTTTGAGGACAACGTCCGCGCTGCTGCCGCCACCGGCTGCCGTGTCATGGTCTCGACCGACCACCTCACCCTGCCCGCCAGCATGGACGCCAACTGCGAGGTGCAGGTCGTCGAGGGCGACTTGCCGGCACATCGCCTGGCCTTTGAGGACGCCCGCAAACTCGCCGCGCAGATTGCGCCGGAGCTCACCTTTATCTACGGTTTTGAATGCGATTGGTACGAAGGCTGCGAGCCCTTGGTAGAGCGCTGGTCCCAGGACGCCGTGGTGCGCTTGGGCAGCGTGCACTGGATTGGCGACCCCGGCGATACCATGGCAGGTGCCGCGGGTACGGCGGGAACGGAAAACGCCGCGCGCCCCGATACGCCCGACTCACGCTGCGGCTGGATCGACGACGACACCAACCTGCACGTTTGGGAAAACTTAGGCGTACGCGGCGTATGGGAGCGCTACGTCGACGACTGGTGCCACGCCTGCGAAAGCTCGCTCAGTTTTGATGTGATGGCTCACCCCGACCTGGTCATGCGTTTTTCGAAGGAAGGCTTCGCGCCCGACTTTGACCCCGCGCCGTTTTGGAGGCAGATGGCCGAGTGCGCCCACGATACGGGTCGCCGCGTTGAGGTCTCGACCGCCGCGCCGCGCAAGGGCCTCGGCGACTACTATCCCGCAACCGGCCTTTTGCGCTGCTTTGCCCATGCCGAGGTGCCCATTACCTTTGGCTCGGACGCGCACCGCGCCTGCGATATCTGCTGGAAAATCCGCGCGGCCCAGGCCCACGCCTACGACTGCGGCTACCGAACCTTCGACATCCCCCACCCCACCGGCGAATGGGAACCCACACCCCTCGCCTAACTAGTCATTGGGGACGTTCTTAAATGACTAGCGGCGGCGGGCGTTGAGTTCGCCGGCCAGCTCGTCGAGGGTGATACCGTAGCGTTCGAGCGTTACGAGCAGATGGTAGACCAGATCGCCGGCCTCGTAGCGGATGTGGTCGTGATCGTTATCCTTGCAGGCCATGATGACCTCGCTCGCCTCCTCGGCAAGCTTCTTGAGCAGCTCGTCCTCGACGTCGGTCAACAGACGAGCGGTGTAGCTCTCCTGTGGTGACGCATCGCGACGACCGTGAATCACCTCGGCCAGCCCCGTCAGCGTCTCGCCGATATTTCCATCCTGAACATTTGCGGTGCGCACACCCATAGTTCAATCCTTTCTAGTAACCGAGCGTCTAATCGAGCGCCCGCCCTACGCGAGTTTCTTAAAGAAGCAGGTACGGTTGCCGGTGTGGCAAGCCGGCCCCGGAGAGTCGACCTTGACCAGCAGCGTATCGCTATCGCAGTCGGCCCAAAGCTCCTTGACCACCTGCATATTGCCGCTCGTCGCGCCCTTGTTCCAGAGCTCCTGGCGGCTGCGGCTCCAAAACCACGTGGTCCCGGTCTTAAGCGTCAGCCCCACCGATTCCTCGTTCATCCAAGCAACCATAAGCACCTCGCCGGTGTCATACTGCTGAACCACGCAAGGAATCAGCCCGTGGGCATCGTACGTAAGCCTTGAAGGATCGGTTATCTCTTCCATTTCTCTCCCCAATTAAAATCCCGCATGTCGGCGAGGGTTGTCCAGGTGCCCGAGATTCCGAGCGACAAGCCCGACGACGCGTACTTAAGTACGCGAGGAGGGTTGGAGCCGGAAGGTCGGGCGCCTGGGCAAGCCGCAGCGCTAGAAGTCCAACCTGACAGGGATGCCTTGGCTGGCCATAAACTCCTTCACCTGGCGAATGCTGAAGGTTCCAAAGTGAAAGACGCTCGCCGCCAGCACGGCGTCGGCTTCGCCCTCGATCACGCCCTCGGCAAAATGCTCGAGCGTGCCCACGCCACCGCTCGCGATGACGGGGATCGACACCGCACGCGCCACGGCGCGGGTGAGCGCCAGGTCAAAGCCGGCCTTGGTGCCGTCGCGGTCCATGCTGGTCAGTAGGATTTCGCCGGCGCCGCGACGAGCCGCCTCCTCGGCCCACGCCACCGCGTCGATACCCGTGGCGTTGCGGCCGCCCGCCGTGAAGACCTCCCACTTGTCGGCACCTGGCTCGCCGGGCAGGCCGACGCGCTTGGCATCGATCGCCACGACCACGGCCTGGCTGCCAAACGCCGTGGCGGCCTGGCTAATCAGCGACGGATCGCGCACAGCGGCAGAGTTGAGCGACACCTTGTCGGCGCCGGCGGCAACCATGGTTCGCATGCCCGCCAAGTCACGGAAACCGCCGCCCACGGTGTAGGGAATCGCCAGCTCCTCGGCCGCATGCGCCGCCATCTCGATGGTCGTCGCGCGGTTGTCGCTCGTCGCGGTAATGTCCAGGAATACAACCTCGTCCGCACCCTCGCGGTCGTAGGCGCGGGCCAGCTCCACCGGGTCGCCCGCATCGCGCAGGCTCACAAAGTTGACGCCCTTGACCACGCGGCCGTCCTTAACGTCCAGACAGGGAATTACGCGTTTGGTAAGCATGGGCTACTCCTCCCCTCGGGCGGCGGCCAGCGCCTGAACCAGCGTAAAGTTGCCCTCGTAGAGCGCACGACCGGTAATGGCACCCTCCATGGCATCCTCGCCCACCGCGGCCAGCGCGCGGATGTCGTCGAGCGTCGAGATACCGCCCGACGCCACGACGGGAAAGCCCGCGACCTGCGCCACATGGCGATATGCCGCCACGTCGATGCCCGTCTGCATGCCATCACGCGCGATGTCGGTATACACCAGATGCTTAAAGCCCAGCTCGGTAAGCTGCGCCACGGCATCGTCGAGCGCCACGCCCGCGCCGTCGCGCCAGCCGTTCACCTTAACCTGGCCGTCGCGTGCGGCAATGTCGGCGACCAGCAGCTCGCCAAAGCCTTGGGCTGCCACCTCGGCAAAACCCGGCTCGGTCACCAGCACGGTGCCCAGCGCAATGCGGCGAGCGCCATAGCCGGCCAGCTCGTCGATGCGCGCGAGCGAGCGGACGCCGCCGCCCACGTCCACGGACAGACCGTCGACGCCGCAGATGGCCTTAATCGCCGTCGAGTTGGCGGCACATGCGCCCTCGTCCTCGCCAAAGGCAGCGGACAGGTCGACGACGTGCACCCAGCTTGCGCCCTGCTCGGCAAACGAGCGGGCGACGGCCACGGGGTCGTCGGAATATACCTTGCAGCGGCTCCGGTCGCCGCGCTCCAAGCGCACAACCTTGCCGCCGATCAGATCGATTGCGGGAAACAGAATCATCGGCCGGCCCCCTCGACGATGCTCACGAAGTTCTTAAGGATGCGCTGACCCAGCGCAGAGGATTTCTCGGGATGGAACTGGCAGCCCCACACGTTGCCGTGACGCACGATGCACGGGAAGCTCCGCGTGTAGTGCGTGCGCGCCAGAACATCGGCGGCATCGGCATCGTCGGCCACCGCATAGCTGTGGGTGAAGTACATGTTGGCGCCCTCGGCAAAACCGGCGAGCAGCGGATCGGCCGCACCGGCGGGCGTCATGTGCACCTGGTCCCAGCCCACGTGCGGGACCTTCAGGCGGCTTGATTCCAGGTGCGTGCACGAACCACGCATAATACCCAGGCCATCGACCCAGGGACCACCAGCCTGCTCGGAGGCAGCGTCGTCCGCGTCCGCGCCCTCGTCCGCCGGCACGTCCTCGTCGCCGCGCTCAAAAAACAGCTGAAGGCCCAGGCAGATGCCGAGCAGCGGAGTTCCGGCGGCAACGGCGTCGAGCACCGCGTCCGCCTCGCCGCTCTCGCGCATAAAGGCAATCGCGTCGTAGAACGCGCCAACGCCCGGGATGACCAGGCCTTCGGCGTTGCGGATCTGATCCGGATCGTCCGACGTGCAGGCGGCGGCACCGGCGCGCGCAAGCCCGCGCACGACGCTCGACAAGTTACCCTTGTGGTAATCGACCACCACAATCTTCGGTTCGCCCACGCGACCCTCCCCTTCTCTTCGTCCAAAACCACCACAAAGGGGACAGGCACCTTTGTGGTGGTTTCTGCCTATATGGCGGTTACAGCGAGCCCTTGGTGCTGGGGATGCCCTGCACGCGGGGATCGAGCTCGCAGGCGTGGCGCATCGTGCGTCCCACGGCCTTAAAGGCGGCTTCAATAATGTGGTGCGAATTGCCGCCTGCCAGCTCGCGCACGTGCAGTGTGAGCTTGGCGTCACGCGCGAAGGCATAGAAGAACTCGACGGCCAGCTCGGTATCGAAGCTACCCACGCGCTCGGTCGGCACGGGCAGCTCGCAATAGGCCTGGCCGCGACCCGAAATGTCCACGGCGGCCATCACGAGCGTCTCGTCCATGGCGATCGCCGCATCGGCAAAGCGCGTAATACCCGCCTTGTCGCCCAGCGCCTGGCAAAACGCCTCGCCCAGCACGATGCCCGTGTCCTCGACGGTGTGATGCGCGTCGACCTCGACGTCGCCCACTGCGTGCACCGTCAGATCGAACAGGCCATGGCGGCCAAAGGCGTTGAGCATGTGGTCGAAAAACGGCACGCCGGTCGAGATATCGCACACGCCAGATCCGTCCAGGTCGAGCTTTACGACAATGTCGGTCTCGCCCGTCTTGCGGGTTACCTCGGCATAGCGGTCCATCTACATCTCCTCCTTCACCAGCGCGGCAAACGCAGCCAGCACCTCGTCGTTTTCCCGCGGCGTACCCACGGTAATGCGTAGGCAGTCCGCGAGCCCCGGCGCATAGCTAAAGTCGCGCACCAAAATCGAATACTCGTCGCGCAGACGCTCGCGCACGCGCGTGGCATGCGGCGTGCGCACGAGCACAAAGTTCGCCGCGCTCGGCCACACCTCCACGGGCAGGCCCTCGGCAGCCATTGCGCGCAGGGCGCACAGCTCGCGCTCGCGCTCGGATGCGACCTGTGCCACCACGGGCGCGTACGCATCGCGGGCACGCACGCAGGCAAGCGCCGCCGCCTGGCTCAGCACATTGACCGAATAGATCTGGCGAATCGCTGCGAACACGTCGATGACTTCGGGTGCCGCGATCACGTAACCCAGACGCGTACCGGCAGCGCCAAACGCCTTGGACAACGTATGCAGAATCACCAGGTTGGGATGTTCGGCGATAAGTCCCTGCGCCGTGGTGGCCGCGCCAAACGAATCGTCGGCAAACTCAACGTAGGCCTCGTCGACCATGACCATGCCGGGGCACGCATCGCACAAGGCCGCGACAAAGTCGAGCGATGCCACGTCACCTGTGGGGTTATTGGGCGAGGTCACGATGGCCAGGTTGCACTCGGGTGCCGCCGCAAGCACGGCTGCCTGGTCGAGCTCAAAGGTCGCGGGGTCTCGCCACACGTCGCGCACCTCGGTCTGGCAGAGCGACGCAAAGAACGCATACTCGCTAAAGCACGGCGGGCAGTTGAGCAGGGTCCTCCCCGCGCCGCCAAACGCCAGCAGGTAGTTATAGAGCAGCTCGTCGCCGCCGTTGCCCACGCAGATATTCTCACGCGTCACGCCATGCCAGGCGGCCAGCTCGTCGCGCAGGTCACAGGACATGGGATCGGGGTAGCGGTTGAACGGCGTGGCAGCCAGGGCCGCGTCGATCGCCTCGCGCACGCCGGCCGGCACGGGATAGGTGTTCTCGTTGGCCGAAAGATTGATGCGCGTGGGCGTAAAGTTAGGATTGTAGGGCTCAATGCCGGCCAGATAGGGCTGGACGAGCTCCTTCATGCGCGGCGTGAGTTCGGCCATATTAGACCTCCTCGCCGGTCACGCCGGCAACATCCGCGCTTGCAGCCGCCAGGTTCACTCCCTCGGCAATCGTCTCCACGGCGTCGCCCGGCCAGGCAACCTTGGTCAGGTCGGCCGCGGCGAGCGACTCGGCGCTCACGGCACCCTCGCCCTGCTCCAACACGCGGCGACGCAGTGCAGCCGAAAGCGCGTGTGCCCACAGCCCCTCGGCCTCGGCCAGGCGCTGCGTTGCGGGAGCATCGGAGAGCAGGCCCTCGGGCGTATAGCAGATGACGCTCGATCGCTTGACGAACTCTTCGACCGAAAGCGGGTTGGAGAACATGGCCGTGCCGCCGGTCGGCAACGTGTGGTTGGGGCCGGCAACATAATCGCCGAGCGGCTCGGAGCTCCAAGCGCCCACAAAGATGGCGCCGGCGTTGCGAATGCCGCCGAGCAGGCCCATCGCATCCTTGCAGTGCAGCTCAAGGTGCTCGGGCGCCACGGTGTTCACTGCCTCGACGGCAGCCGCCATGTCGGCGGCCACCACGATGGTGCCTTCGTTGTCGAGCGAGGCACGCGTGATCTCGGCACGCGGGGACTGTGCCACCAGGATGTCGATACCTGCCTCAACCTCACGCGCAAACTGCTCGTCGCAGGTCACCAGATAGCAGGCCGCCAGCGGGTCATGCTCGGCCTGGGCCATCAGGTCGGCCGCGACCACCATGGGCTTGGCCGTGGCGTCGGCCAGCACGCAAACCTCGGAGGGACCGGCGACCATATCGATACCCACATCACCCGAGACAATCTGCTTGGCAGCGGCGACAAAGGCGTTACCCGGGCCGGTAATCTTGTCGACACGCGGAATGGTCTCAGTACCGTACGCCAGCGCGGCCACGGCCTGGGCGCCGCCCACCATATAGATCTCGTCCACGCCGCCGAGCTTGGCGGCCGCGAGCGTATACGGGCTAATCAGTCCATCCTTTTGCGGTGGGGTTACCATGACCACGCGTTTGACGCCGGCCACCTTGGCGGGAATGGCGTTCATAAGCACGGTGGAAGGGTACTGTGCACGACCGCCCGGCACGTAGATACCGGCCGCAGCAAGTGGGGTCACCTTAACGCCGAGCATCGTGCCGTCCGGGCGCGTGGTAAACCAGCTCTGCTCGACCTCGCGCTGGTGGAACTCGCGAATCTGGCGTGCAGCCTTTTCGAGCGCCGCGACAAAAGCCGGATCGAGGCCTTCGAGCGCGGCATCGATCTGCTCCTGCGGGAGACGGAAGCTCTGCAGCTCAACACCGTCAAAACGCTGACAGTAATCGCGCACCGCGGCATCGCCGTTGGCACGCACGTTGGCCACGATATCGCGGGCGGCGTCGATGATGTTTTGCGGCAGCACGCCCTTGCGGTTGAGCTGGTTGGTAACGAGGCGCTCACCGGGAGCAAGCTTGATGGTCTTCATATCGGTATCCCCTATCGGTCGAGGTTGTGTTGGAAAAACGAGAGACCGGGCGGCGGCGCCAGTCGGCCCGCAGCCCGGACGTTGGGGCGCCCGTTGCGTGCTCGCGCTATTGTGCCGAGCCCGCGACGGGCTCAAAATGCTTGTCCTTCACGGCTGCCGCCAAGCGATCTGCCAGATTGCGTACACGCGGATCCAGACGTGCGGCGCCCGGATTGACAAAGAAGCGGGCCGTGCAGTCCATGATGCGACCAGTAATAACGAGGTCGTTATCGCGCAGCGTGGCGCCCGTGGCGGTAATATCCACGATGCGATCGGTCATGCCGACGATAGGGCCCAGCTCGATGTTGCCGTGCAGCGAAACGATGTCGGCGTTCACGCCGCGCTCGGCATACCAGGCGCTCGCGATGCGCGGATACTTGGTGGCCACGCGAAGCGACCCGCGACGGGCATAGTTGCGCTCAGCCTGACCAGCGCGCCACGCGGGCTCCGCCTCAATGAAAGTGCACAGGCCGTAACCCAGATCGACCAGCTGCAGCAGGTTGAGGTCTGCCTCGATAAGCGAGTCCCAACCGCAGATGCCGCAATCGGCACCGCCGCAGCCCACAAAGGCGGGCGCATCGCTGGGACGCACGATGACAAACTCGATATCGCCGACCGTGCCCTCGCCGGCACGCGTGTCGCGGCCGCGCACGATCAGGTGACGGCCGGGATCGCGCAGCTCCGAGACATCCAAGCCCGCGGCCTCGAGCACGTCGAGCGTATCGGCCTTGAGCGAGCCCTTGGGCACGGCGATGCGTAGCGGGCCCTCGGCGCCACGGCCCACGGCGTGGTCGCCATCGGGGGCGGCGTCCTCGGCCGAGGTGCGCGCGGCCTCCAGACGCTCGAGCGAAAAGGCGAAACCCGCCGCCGGCACCTCGATGCCGTCGCCAAATGCGCCGGTAAAGATGGAGTCGTAGCGGCCGCCCGAACCGACCGGGTCAGGCAGGCCGCCGGCATAGGCCTTAAAGACCAGGCCCGTGTAGTAATCGAAAGAGTTCATGATGGAGAAGTCGAACGACAGCACCTGGGCGTCCCCGGGAGCCAGGCCCTCGACCAGAGCACGCAGCTCACTCGTGAGCGGCGCGACGATGCCCGCCGCCGCCAGAAGCACATCGACGCGGTCGAGTACCTCGGCGCCGCCGTGCAAGCGCGGCAGCTCGCTAATGGCAACCTTGACGGCATCGGACTCGGCGCTTGCCGCCACGCGGGCATCGAGGCCCACAAAGTCGTTGGCGTGCACGCAGCGCAGGGCCTCGGCAGCCAGCTCGCGATCCTCGCACGCCGCGAGCAGCTCCTTAAACGGACGCACGCTACCTGCGATAATGCGCGCATCGGGCAGCGCCAGCTTGCGCACCGCCTCGGCCACGAGCGAGACAATCTCGACATCGCCCGCGGTGTCGCCCGCACCGATAAGCTCAAAGCCCAGCTGTGTAAACTGGCGCGAGCCGCCGGCATTGCGCTGGCACTCACGAACCACCGGCGCCTCGTAGCGAAGGCGTAGGGGCAGGTCGGCCGCGCGCATGCGGGTCGAAACCAGACGCACGATCGGCAATGTGTTGTCGGGACGGACCACCAGCAGGCGACCGTCGTCATCAAAGAGCTTAAACGGCGTGTCCGCAATGCGGCCGCCTTCCTCGAGCGAACCCTTGTCCTCGAGCAGCGGCGTCTCGACCGGAAGGTAATGATGCTCCCTGAAGCAGCCCTTCACCGTACATGCGATCTCCTCGCGCGCCTGAGCCTCCTCGGGCAATATGTCCCGGAATCCCCACGGTGTGGCCGTCATCTGGTGAGCCTCCTCATGCTGTGTTTCATATAGAGCAGAAGACCGGCGTAGCTCCGCCGGTCTTCTGGGTACTTTAGCATACTAGAGTGCTTGCGGGGAAAATCCGTCGCAACCGCTCACACCGTATTCATCTGGAAACATAGAGTAGGTTGCCGCAGCCCAACCCCACCTAGGCGCCAATCGCACGACGATACTCTGCCATTACCTGCGCATCGGCAGCTGCGGGGTCGGCAAAATAGCGCCCGTCATAGGTCTCGGCCGAAACAACTCCGCGATAGCCGCGCGCCACCAGCCTATCCAGGTCAGCGCGCATATCGCGGTCGCCGTCACCCCAGGCAAGATGCGTCGTGCCATCTGCCGCAACATCGACAAAATGCACGTGGGCGACATCATCGCCAAGCAGGTCGAAGTAATCGTCGATGGTATCCCCCGCCACCGCCATGGCGCCCATATCCAGACACGCCTTAAGTGCCGGATGATCAACTGCCTCGATCATGCGCTTCGTATCGGCCGCCGAGTTCACGATCATCGACTCAACCGGCTGTAGGGCCTCGAGCACCAGTCGCACGCCGCGCTCTCCCGCATGCTCGGCAATCGCACGCAGCATCGAGGCGCTGCGACCCCACGCATCCTCAATCGGCTCGTTCAAAAATGCCCAGCCGCTCGAGACCATGACCTGCTCGGCTCCAAGTTCCGCCGCGATATCCACAACGTTCTTAAAGTACGCGAGCGTGCGGGCACGCGCCTCATTCCCGCGCGCCGCGATATTCCACGGCTTGGGGTTGTTCTGTTCGGGACAAAGCCCCACAATCCGAACCCCATACCGCTGTGACAGCTCCCGCACCTGCTCGATCGAATCGTATCCATGGCAATCGACATACAGATGCATCGCCCCGGTCCAAAGCTCGCAACACGTGTAGCCCGAGGCCGCTGCCGAGGAAAAGAATTCCTCAAGGTCAAAATAACGATGGCTGATATTCATGACGGCAAGCTGCGGATACTCCATCTTGTCCACCTTTCGGCAAAAGGGCGCCGCAGCACAATGTGCGCGACGCCCCCTCTTATATTGTTTTAATTATGACGGATACCCTACTGGACACCAAGCACTCCAAAGAACGCGCCGGCGATACTCACGAGTAGGATCACGAGCATGATGAGCAGCGGATTCATCTTCTTCTTGAGCATGAGATAGACAATTCCAAACAGCCCCATCGTGACAAAGCCCGGGAAGATTCCGTTGAGCAGCTCGGCGAGCGTCTGAGCGCCATCGCCCGCGCCGACCATGAGCGGAATGTCCACGGTGACCATCTCCATGGTCATAGCGCCGATCACCATGGCGCCCATGATAGAGGCCATCTTGACGATCGTGTCCATAATGCCCGATTCCTGGACCTTGCTGATCATGTCCGAGCCAAAGCGATATCCCACAAACGTCAGCAGGTAACGGATGATGTAGTGGGGGACGTTGAACACGAGCAGGAACAAAATCGGGCCAAGAATAGAGCCCTGCAGCGCCAGCGACGTGCCGACACCCGTTGCCAAAATTCGCAGCGTACCCCAGTAGAAGGCATCGCCCACGCCGGACAGCGGTCCCATCAAAGCAAGCTTGACATTAGAGATCGCGCTCGTGTCAAAGTTATCTTCGGTGGCGTTGACTTCTTCCATTGCGGCAGCAATGGACATGGGGAGCGTCGAGATATACGGCGTGACGTTATAGAGCTCCATATGGCGCTTGAGTGCGGCCTTAAAGTCCGCATCCTGCGGATACAGCTTGCGAAGGATCGGCATAAGGGCCCACATAAAGCCGATATGGCCCATACGCTCGTAGTTCCAGGAATGCTCATAGGGAATCGAGCGCCAGAACAGCTTCTTAAGGTCTGCGCGGGAAATCAGCCCGTTGTAAGAAGACTCAAACTTAAAACTCATCGAACCCACTCCCAATCGCAGGATCCTCGGTTGCCGCTGCGGGCTGCTCCGCCTTTTTCTTGTCACCCAAAACCGTCATCGCGACGACGATAATCGCGGCAAAGATCGCCACGCCCGTCGTGCTAATGCCAAAGTAGGCGACGAGGAAGAAGCCAGCGAAGAAGAACGGAGCCACTGTTTTGTTCATAATCATCTGCGCCAGCATCGCAAAGCCGAGTGCGGGCAAGAAGGCGGCGGCGACATCCATGCCGGTCTGAACGAAATCGGGGATGATGTTGAGCAGGCTGGCAACAGCATCGGCGCCAAAGAAGAATGCCAGGGGAATGATCAGCAGGCCGCACCAGCTCTGCGCGTAACCGGCGATGAGCATGTTGCGCGTGATGGCCTTGGTGTCTCCGTCCTCGACGTTTTTGTCGATACGGTGCACCAGCAGCAGCATGACCGGCTGGCCCAGGGCCGTATCGAGCGCCAGGACGATCGTTGCGATGGGAATACCCAGGGTCAGGGCCGCCGAAGCGTCCGCGCCGGCCTGCATGGCAAGAGATACACCCAGGATAGTGCCGGAAATCGTATCGGGCGGGTTATAGGCGCCGACCGAGATGGCGCCGACCATGGCAAGCTCCATCGTGGCGCCCATAATGGTGCCGGTCACCACATCGCCCATGACAAGGCCGACCAACGGTCCGAGCACAATGGGGCGCTGAAGGTAACTCGTACCGGTCAGCCACTCGGAATAGCCCAAAAGGGCAATCAGGAAAATCAGGATCGTCTTGATAACCATGACAGCCCCTAACCGATGACCTTTGCGGCGTCAGTCTTCGCATCCGCCGGAATCATCTGAATGAACAGCTCATAGCCCTCGCCGAGTAGCTCCTTCACGTAGGCCTCGTTCTCGGACGTAAGGAATACGCTCGTCGAGACCTGGCGGGCATCCTCGCTAAAGGCCACATTGCCGAGGTTGATCTTCTTGACGCCCATCGCCTTGGCGACGGCACCGGCCTGTTGGATCGTCTCGCAAACCACGAAGAGCTTGTACTTGTCGGTCACACCGCTCTGGAGCGCCTTGACGGCATCCTCGGTGTTTTTGACGACGACCTTGCATCCTTCGGGCTTTGCAAGGGACAGGGCCTGCAGACGAAGCTTGTCGTTGAGGACCGTGTCGCTCACTAACAGGATGCAGTCGGCACCCAGAGCCGAGGTCCAGCTAACGGCAACCTGGCCGTGAAGCAGTCGATAGTCCACGCGAATCATCTGAATCATGATGTGCTCCTAACGATTAAAACTCATCGAGTTCGGCCTGCCCCAGCAGGTCGTTGACGTACTTGACCTTGGTGTCGTCCGCCTCGACGATCTGGCGAATGGCCTCATCGATCGGGGTGGAGTCGGGCACGAACAGCAGCTGAATAAGGAGCGGCAGGTTCATATTGGTCACAAGGTGCGTGTTGGGGCGCGTCTGGACGATCTTGGTGAACTCGTTGTTGACGCTGCCGCCAAAGAGGTCGGTGCAAACGACGACCTCATCGTCCGCGGCAAAGTCGTCCAGAATCGCCGCAGCCTCCTTGACCAGGTCCTCGTTTCCGTCGACATACATAGACAGCGCATGGACGTTTTCGCGCTCGCCGGAAAGCAGGCCGATGCTCTCGACGATTCCAGACGCGAAATGAGCATGGGACGCCACGATAAACTGCCTCATTCGATTCCCCTTTCTTGCGAACTTCGGCATAAAAATGCCCGGACGCATGCGCCCGGGCAGGGTGCTTCTTGATCAGTAGCTTATTTGTCACCGATTAGTAGTCGAACTGGTGATAGTAACGACGGTAGTTGAGGTTGTGCTTGGTGACCGTCTCGTAGTAAGCGGCAAGGCGATCGGTGATCAGCGAGGAGAGAATCCACGGGGAGACGATGACGCGGAACTCGTCGTCAAGGCCGGGGATGGCGAACTCGGCGGTGTCGATGATGTTGATGTCGGTGTCGCCGGTCACACCGCGGGTCAGGAAGGCGCGGACGCGCTCGTCGAGCTTGCGGTTCTCGTCCTCGCCCATGAACAGGAACACGGGGACGCCGGGCTCCACGAGCTCGAGGGTGCCGTGGAAGAAGTCGGCCGAGGTGATGTAGCGGGTGCGCTTCCACTGCATCTCCTCCAGGATGCACATCGAGAACAGGATGGTCTCGCCCCACAGGGCGCCGGAGCCGATGAACATGGTGTAGGGGGCCAGGGCGTACTTCTTGGCGAGCTCCTCGGCGCGCGGCTCGAAGCTCTTGCGGATGTCGACCAGGTGGGTCCAAACGTCCTTGGTCTGCCCGATGAACTTATCGAACTTGGGGAAGCAGCCGCGGCGGTTGAGCAGGCGCAGGCCGAAGCAGTCGGCGAGGTAGTAGCCCATCTCGCAGCCGCCGTTACCGTGATCGGAAGCCATCTTGACGCAGTTCTCGGCACCCACAGCCTGGCCGATGGGGCCCTCGGGCTTGGTCATGGCGTAGACGCGCACGCCCATGCCCTTCATCTTCTTGACGGCCTCGAGGACCTCGGGGGTGGTTCCGGACTCGGAGGCGGTGAGCACGACGGACTTCTCGGTCATGCGCTTGTGGCCCATGACGTTCCACTCGGCGGCGTGGATCAGGTAGACCTCGAGGTCGCGGTCGCCGAACTTGTTCATGAGGTACTCGAGCTGCATGAGCTCGTCCCAGGTGCCGCCGACGCCCATCAGGAACACGGCGTCGTAGCCCTCGTCGGCGACCTTGTCGGCGAGCGCGGTCATCTTCTTGCCGGTCTCGTAGAGCGCCTTGCCGTCCTCGAGATAGCCCTCCTGGTCGAAATGCATGATCTCGATCTTCTCGGTTTCCTTCATGGCTTTTCCTTTCTGCCCTGCACGCGAATCTATACATCGCGTTTCTTTTCGATACCAATTATAGACATACAGCTAACGTGTTTTTAATACCACTTTTCAATCTGCTCCAATCCTCGGTGAACGGTCGAGATTCTCTGGTGAGTGGTCTTAAATTAGAATTTGATGTATAGCTAACGCCCCTGGCGTCTCCCTTGTGTGACAAAGAACAGCGTTCCTACCAGCGCAATAATGGTCGATGCCCCAAACAATACCGTCTGGACGCCCAAAGCCTCCGCCAAAAACGGAGCCGCCAGCAGCGGCACCACGCCGGCGCTCATCAGGCCAAAACGCACAAAGCCGGTAATGCGCCCCAGGTATTTGATGTCGGCGCGCTCCTGAATCAAGATCATCTGCAGCGGCTCCAGGAACCCCCAGGCCAGACCGTTAATCGCCTGACCGACAATCGCGACCCCCAGCATATCGGTGCCCACGTACACCATGGACCCAATGCCCACGGCCATGAGCGCGCCGAGCAGCAATCGCAGGTTGACATGGCGAGCAGAAAGCTTGGTCAGGATGAACGCGCCCACCGAGGAAGTGAGGCCCACGACCGAGGACAGCCAGCCCAGCCAGACGATATCCACGTTGAGCACATCGCGGTAGAACAACGACTCCAGCGAATCGAACGCGCCGAACGCAAAGAAACCCAAAAAGCCCGAGATAAAGATGAGGCGCAAGTCGTGGTCGCGAAACGTAAGTCGCGCACCCTCGGCCATACCGCCCAGAATACCGCCCTTCGGCTTCTCCCCTTTTGCGGGAGCAACACACTCATGACAGCCCAAGGAGAGTACGGCCGCCACACCCATCATGCCCGCCATGAGCAGATAGACCGATTGCGTGGCAAAACAGCTCACGATGGCACCGCCGAGCAGCGGGCCAGCGGTATAGGCGATATTGCTGTAGAACACCATGAGGCCGTTCACGCGGGTACGGCCCTCGGTGGTCGACTCCAGGTATCCCGGAAACGCATGCGTGCAGGTGTTGATAAAGCCGCCCGCAAGTCCCAAGACGCACGCGGCAAACACAAGCCCGGGGACAGACAACGGCGCCAACCCCACGCCAAGCGATAGCACTGCCGTAATCACGCACGTCACAAACGACGTCCGGCGCGGTCCAAAGCGATCGATGACCGAGCCCGACACCATATTGCCCACCGACGTCATAAGATTGCGCACGAGCGTAATGGCGGCAACCAAAAAGGCCGTGCCAGCCAGATCATACGTGGCCGCACCGATAAGCCCCAAAAAGTAGACCGCGTTGTTGGCGCACCACTGCAGGGACTCAATAAGAATCAGCCTGACCTCTGCCGGCGTCAGGCGCATTGCTTCGCGATCCTTCGCGAACATACGAACTCCTTCTATACAAAAAGGGGATGGAGGGCATAGGCCTGCTCCATCCCCTTTCCAGGTTGCAACGAAAATCTATGCAGCCGGGCCCTTACGCCAGCACGCCGAAGAACGCGCCGATGATGCCCAC
>NZ_QSIN01000016.1 GCF_003469205.1 Collinsella sp. AM33-4BH | reverse complement strand
GGGGGAGGCCTCGCGGCCTCCCCCTTTTTTGCGTTTACGGGTTTTGTCTCACATAGTAGCTGTGTTTTATAACCCTCGTTTGTCGCATCTTCTGTGAACGGGCTACAATAACTTAGTCTGTGCGATATGGAGGTGAACATGGCTGAAGCTGGTATCGGCGTTGATATCGTCGAGATTTCCCGCATGAAATCAATTCTTGAAAAGACGCCGTCGTTTGCTCGGCGTGTGTTTACCGAAGAAGAGCGTGCGTATTGCGATGCATCATCGCGTCCCGCTGCTCACTATGCGAGCCGCTTTGCTTCGCGTGAGGCGGTGCTTAAAGCTCTTGGCACGGGTTTTAGTCAAGGCGTGGGTCGCAAGGATGTTTCGGTAACGCGTGATAAACTCGGCAAACCGAAGGCTCTGCTTTCTGGCCGTGCTCTCGAAATCGCCCAGGATTTGGGTGTTGTCGAGGTCGCTCTTTCTATTACCCTTACGGGTGACTTGGCTGTCGCTAATGCCATTGCAATCACCGAGGATGCTCGACCTAAGCCTAAGGAAGAAAAGGTGAGCAACAAGAAACGCGTTGCGCAGACATTTAAAGAGGCTCGCTCTGTTTTAGATGAGCTTGAGCAGCTGCAGAATTCAGCATTGACGGAGCACTTGGGCGATGCTTCGCAAGATACGCTAGGAGCATAGATGAAACCGGTTTTGAGTACCGAAGAAGTCGTTCGTCTCGAGGATATCATCGAACGCGAAGGGACTTCGAAGGCCGAGCTTATGGAGTTAGCGGGTGAGTTTGCCGCCAACGAGGTCTTGAAGCTCAATCCCGATCGGGTTCTCGTTCTGGTCGGTTTTGGTAATAATGGCGGCGACGGTTGGGTTGCCGCCGATATCCTGAGCCACAAGGGTGTGGACGTGGATATCGTTTCTCCGGTTGAGCCGGATGAGATTCCTGCTGCTTTGGCACGTCATGTTGCTCGTCGAACTGCCGGCCGCGATGTGCACGTTTGCGTCGGTCCCTCGCGTGACGAACTCGAGGTTTTGATCGATAAGGCGGATGTTGTTGTCGATGCCATTTTTGGTACCGGTTTCCACGGGAATCTGCGTGCGCCGTTCTCCATTTGGATTCCTACGGTCAATGAATGCGCCGATTGTGTCGTATCCATTGATGTCCCCTCGGGCCTGAATGCCGAGACGGGCGTTGTTGATGACGACTGCATTCGTGCCGAGCGCACGGTGACGATGATTGCGCCCAAGATTGGTCTGTATAGCGCTGATGGCCCTGAGTATGCTGGCGATTTGATCTGCGGCAATCTTTACGACCGTCTTGACGAAGTCATCGATGATGTTGACCACGCCGCCGAGATTGTCGAGCCCGGTGACTTAGTTGATTACTTTGCTCCGCTACCATCGAATATCGATAAGTATTCCCGTGGCTCTGTGCTTATTGTCGCCGGATCGGCGCAATATCCTGGTGCTGCCATTATGGCGGCCAAGTCTGCAGCTCGCGCGGGTGCTGGTTACGTGGCAGTCGCGGCTCCTGACGCCTGTGCCAATCTCATTCGCATGGCACTTCCTTCGATTCCCGTCTTTGCTATTCCGTCTGATTCGCGCGGCTCCTTTGGCGCCGCTGCGCGCATGACGGTGTGTGAGATCGCAAAGAAGTACAGCTGCGTGCTGTGCGGTCCCGGTATGACGACGTCTGCTGGCGCTATGCAGGTGGTTTCGGGCTTGCTCGAGCTTGAGGTACCGCTAATTTTGGACGCCGATGCACTCAACTGCCTTGCTAAGATTGCCATTGACGGTATTGATAGTAACCCCGAGATGTATCGTCGCGAGCAGCCGTTGGTTATGACGCCGCATTATCGTGAGCTTTCGCGCCTGGTTGCCGGTGACGAGGTGAACGACCTTGGTACCGCGATTGCGGCCGCGCAGAAGGTTGTCTGGGCTGCAGGCTCCGACAATCTGGTGGTCATAGCCAAGGGGCCGACGACGGCTATCTGTGGCGTTGAGCGCGTGCTGCTGCCACTCTCGGGTCCGGCTTCTCTGGCAACTGCCGGTTCGGGTGATGTTCTCGCGGGTATTTTGGCCGGCACGCTTGCCACCATGCGCGACGAGATGGATCGTTGGGAGTTGCTGTATTCGTACGCCGTCGCACTTCACAGCTACGCCGGTTTTGCCGCGGCGACGGAGTATGGTGAGAAGAGCGTTATCGCAACCGATCTTATCGACTTGATCGGTCCTGCCATGGAGCTGGCGGCAAAGGATGCGCTCGAAGATCTGGGAATCATGGACGAAGGGTCGGATGACTAATCATGAATAAAGCCGATTTGACGCGCTGGTCCTGGGTCGAGATCGACCGCGGGGCGCTCCGTCGCAACACGAGGGCCTATAAGAACTTGTTGAATCCGAGTCAGCGCCTGTGCTGCGTGGTCAAGGCCGATGCTTATGGTCATGGAGCTGTTGAGTGCGCCAAGATCATGTATTCGGCCGGTGCCGACATGTTTGCCGTGGCGACGGTTAACGAGGGCGTTGAGCTCCGACAGGGCGGGATTACGAAACCCATCCTCATCCTAAGCGAGCCGCCTATCGAGGCCATTCCGACGTTGCTCGAGTTTGATATCATGCCCTCGGTCTATACGTCTGACTTTGCTCTTGCGTATGGCGAATGTGCCGTCGCGGCGGGCAAGGTGGGCAAGTATCATCTCGCCATCGAGACGGGCATGAACCGCATTGGCGTACATTACACGCAGGTGCTCGACTTTGTCCGCGGTATTAATTTCCATCGCGGTATTCAGTGCGACGGCGTATTTACGCACTTCGCCACGGCCGATGAACCTTCGGGTTGGGACTACAAGCTGCAGTGCCAGCGTTTTACCGAGGCCGTTCAGGCCATTAAGGACGCAGGTTTTGAATGCGGTATCGTGCATTGTGCCAATACGCCGTCCTCGATGCTCGATTCTTCAATGCACTTTGACATGATTCGTGCCGGCATCGGTTTGTATGGTCTGCAGCCGTGCGAGCTGAGTGGCCGCGTGATGCAGCTTGACCCCGTTATGAGCGTCCATGCGCGCGTGACGCGCGTGGCACACCCTGCGATGGGTGAGGGCGTGGGCTACGGTTTTACCTACCGCGTACCGCGTACGCGCGTTCAGATCTGCACGCTGCCGATCGGTTATGCCGACGGCCTATCGCGTACGCTTTCCAATCGTATGGATGTGCTGTATCGCGGCGAGCGCGTGCATCAGGTTGGCAATATCTGCATGGACCAGTTTATGGTCGCCATTCAGTCCAACCCGGCACACGAGATTCCCGAGGCCGAGTATGGTGACGAGATGATTATTGTCGGCCGCGATGGCGATGCCGAGATTACCATGGACGAGATGGCCCGACTGCGCGGAACGATTAACTACGAGGTCGCCTGCGGCTTTGGCATGCGTCTCGACAAGGTCTACGTGTAGGAGCCGCTATGGGCGTCATGCACATCCCCGGCCATACCCATCAGGCGCCACGTGAGGTCGCACTCGAGGAAATTGAGGCCGTTCTGGGCGATTGTCACCTCTGCCAGCTCTACCAGTCGCGTCACAATATCGTGTTTGGCGTGGGAAACCCCCGCGCTCGCGTGATGTTTATCGGTGAGGCGCCGGGCCGCAATGAGGATTTGCAGGGCGAGCCCTTTGTGGGGGCGGCAGGCGAGGACCTCAACGGCATTTTGTCGCTGGCGGGGCTCAAACGCGAAGACGTCTACATTGCCAACGTGCTTAAGTGCCGCCCGCCGGGAAACCGCAATCCGCGTCCCGAGGAAGTGCTGGCTTGCTCGCCGTTTTTGCGTGAGCAGATTCGAAGCATCTGGCCTGATATTATCGTGACGCTCGGCAACCCCGCGACGCACTTTGTGCTCAAGACCGAGATTGGCATTACTAAGCTGCGCGGCAGGTTCCACCAGATGGGGCATTTTGTAGTAATGCCCACTTTTCATCCGGCAGCAGCGCTGCGCAATCCGGCGTGGCAGGAGCTGCTGGGGGAAGACTTTAAGATGCTGGGCGATTATCTGGAGCGACATCCCGCACCAGAGGACGCCTCGGAATAATAAGGAGCATATATGTCCCTGGAGCGCCTGGGGGTAGGTACTTACAAAACGACTTGCGCTGCCGATACGGAGTACTTTGGCGAGCTAATTGCACCGTGCCTTGAGGACGGAGATGTGCTCATCCTGACCGGTGGCCTGGGAGTGGGCAAAACTCACTTTACCAAGGGCGTCTCGCGCGGGCTGGGCGATGGGCATATGGTTACGAGCCCTACGTTTGCGCTCATGGCCGTTCACGATCAAGGTCGTATTCCGCTGTTTCACTTTGATCTATACCGCCTGGAGCATGCCTACGAGCTCGAGGATACGGGCATTTTCGATGTGCTGGGCTATGAGGGTGCTTGCCTGCTGGAATGGGGCGAACAATTCCAGGACGAGCTGACGGATAAGTATCTTTCGGTGACGCTCAAGCGTGATGAGGGCGACAGCGATGTGCGAACGATAACGCTTGAGGCGCACGGTGACCGCGCAATGGAGCTTTCCCATTTGATTGATAAGGCTGTACAAGATGAGCTTGCATAACGACAACGCGCTGGTGGTGGCGCTCGATACCTCGACCGACATGCTTGCCTGCGCGGCAAGCTGGATTGATGGGCAGACGGGCGAGACGAAGCTCGTGAGTGGCGACCACATGTGTCGCCGTCACGCCAACGTTGAACTCGTGAATACCGTTGATGGCGTGCTGGCTCAAGCCGGTCTGGATCGCAGCGATGTTGGTTGCTATGTGGTCGGCCGCGGCCCGGGGTCCTTTACGGGTGTGCGCATCGGCATCTCCACTGCCAAGGGCCTCGCGCGTGGTGCCAATGTTCCGCTGCTGGGCGTGTCGACGCTCGACGCTTGCGCTTGGACGGCGTGGAAGGCTGGCGTGCGCGGCAAGCTTGGTATTTTGGCCGATGCTATGCGCGGTGAGGTATATCCGGCGCTGTATATGCTGGTCGATGAGGGCCCCGAGCGTCAATTTGAGCGCGAACACGTGGTCAAGGCCGCCGTGGCGCTCGATGAGTGGCGCCAAGCAGCGGACTGGGACCAGGTTCAGCTGACCGGTGACGGTCTCGTGCGCTATGGCAAGCTGCTGGGTGAGGACGAGACCGCCCGCTGCGTGGAGCGCGACCTGTGGTGGCCTTCGGGCGAGGGCTTGCTGCTCGCGCACGCTGCGGGTGACGGCGATCCGGCCCGCGTCCTGCCGATTTACACGCGCCTTTCGGATGCCGAGGAAAACGAGCGCAAGCGTCTTGGTCTTGCCGAGAGTGCGCAGAGCGAAATTACGGGCGTTGCCGATGAGCTCGCCGGTCGTCATCTGCAGTTCCGTCCCATGGGCGCGGCGGATGCCGAGGGCGCGAGCGCGCTGGAGGCTGCCTGCTTTGAAGGTGCCGGACACGAGGCGTGGACGCCGGGCATGTTCCTGTCCGAACTGGGCGAGGACGTCGCTGCGCCGCGTAGTTGGTGGGTGGCACACGACGACGGCAAGCTACTGGGCCTTGCCGGCGGTATGGTCGTGGACGGTGATGTGCAGATTCTGGATGTCGCCGTCGACCCGGCACATCGCCGTGAGGGCATTGCCCGCAAGCTGCTGTCGCATGTGAGCTATGATGCCCAGATGCTCGGCTGCACCACGGCTTCGCTTGAGGTCGAGGACGGCAACGAGGGAGCGATCGCGCTTTATAACGCTCTGGGCTTTACCGAGGCAGGACGGCGCCGCGGCTACTATGGTGCCGGCAAGGATGCCATCGTCATGACGGCTCCGCTGCCCCTGGTGCTTCCGGTCGACAATGCTTCGCCCGAGCCGACGGCAGCTGAGCAGCGCGTATGGCCGCTGCCTGCGCCCGGGCGCTCCGAGGGGGAGCGTGCCGAAATTGAACGACGTCGCCTAGTGCTCGCTATCGAGAGTTCCTGCGACGAGACGGCCGTGGCGATTATCGACGCGGATGGCAATATGGTGGCCAACCAGGTGTCGACACAGATTGATTTTCACGCCCGCTTTGGCGGCGTGGTGCCCGAGATCGCCTCGCGCAAACACGTTGAGGTGATTGTGAGTGTCGTGGATGCGGCGCTCGAGGATGCCGCAGCATCGCTTGGTCTTGAGGGTGGAGCCATTGCTCCCAGCGAGCTTGCCGCCGTGGGCGTGACACAGGGTCCGGGCCTGGTGGGCGCCCTTGTGGTGGGCGTTGCCTTTGCCAAAGGCTTTGCCTACGCTGCCGGTAAGCCGCTCGTATGCGTCAACCATCTGGAGGGGCACCTGTTTGCCAACCTGCTAGCGCAGCCCGATCTCAAGCCGCCGTTTATCTTCACGCTCGTCTCGGGCGGTCATACCATGCTTGTTCACGTCAAGGCGTGGGGAGACTACGAGGTGCTCGGCGAGACGCTCGACGACGCCGTGGGCGAAGCCTTCGACAAGGTGGCAAAGGCGCTGGGCCTGGGCTATCCCGGTGGCCCCATCATCTCCAAGCTTGCCGAGACGGGCAACCCCAAGGCGATCGATTTTCCCCGCGCGCTTAACAGCAGGGGAGACTACCGCTTCTCGCTTTCGGGCCTCAAGACGGCGGTGACGCTCTACATCGAGCAGGAGACCAAGGCCGGGCGCACGATTCACCTGCCCGATCTGGCGGCTTCGTTTGAGGCGGCTGTCTTCGACGTGCAGTACAAGAAGGCCAAAAACGCACTGCACGCTACCGGATGCAAGGAATACTGCATCGGTGGCGGCGTCTCGGCCAACCCGCATCTGCGCGAGATGATGATCAAGAAGCTTGGGCGTCAGGGGATCCGCGTAACGGTGCCACCGCTTTCGGCGTGCACCGACAACGCCGCCATGATCGCGGAGGTCGCCCGCCGTAAATTCGACCGAGGCGAAATCTCGCCGTTCGACGTCGATGCCGATCCGAACATGACGCTGTAGTCATACGGGTGCGGTCCCCGACCGGAGGGGCCGGATATAAGGTTTCCTGCTCTACAGTCCTGCGCAAGACGAAGGCCACATTAAGTGGCCTTCTTTGCGTGCGGAACTCGCGATAAACCTTATATCCGGCCCCTCCGGTCGGGGACCTTTCTGTATCGATATAGCTTTTGGGCTGGATCGGCGTCGACAACGTCCGGCAAGGATAGTTAGCCCGCGTCGAATTTCCGGCGTGCTTTAGCTGAAAGAAAAAGTTGGTGTGCGGAGCTTTCGCTCTGCATTTGGGATGGGAGCCCCTCGGGAGCGGGCGGGCGTATACAAGGTTTATCGCGAGTTCCGCACGAGCCGGAGAGCACTTAATGTGCTCTCCGTGCGAGCAGGACTGTAGAGCAGGAAACCTTGTATACGCCCGCCCGCTCCCGAGGGACATCTCTCATGCAAAAACTTTTGTCGGATAAAGTCAGAGGTCAGTGGCGTTTTATACCGAGAAATTCAAAAAAAGTTGAAAATTCATTACATATTTGCGTTGACTTTAGGTAACTAAAGTTTCATACTCCTTTTCAACCACTGGGGATGTGAACACGCACGGATCGTTCACATCATGATTGAAGAGGATTTCTTAGACATGTTCACGCATCAGCTAAACATTATCAGCGTAGTAATTATCTGATGCGGGTTAGCACATACAGCTAGCCCGTACGATAACGGGCGGCTGATGAAGATGAGGGCCGTCGAGCGCAACCGACGGCCCTCATTTTTTATGTCTAGGAAGTTCTTTTTAGAGGAGGAAATGTAATGAACGGAGTTTTGCTCATGGTTGTGGCCGCGGCGGTGCTCGCCTGCGGCTATCTGGGCTATGGCCGATGGCTGGCCAACAAGTGGGGCGTTGACAAAGAGGCCCTCACGCCGGCCAAGCGCATGAAGGACGGCAAGAGCTTCTCGCCCGTTTCCGCCTTCACCGCGTTCTCTCACCAGTTCAGCTCGATCTGCGGTGCTGGCCCTGTTACGGGTACGATCGTCGCCATGGCCTTCGGCTGGCTTCCCGTCGTGCTCTGGGTCCTCATCGGCGGCATCTTCTTTGGCGCCGTCCACGACTTTGGTGCCCTGTACGCTTCGATGAAGAACAACGGCAAGTCGCTCGCTCAGCTCATCGAGAAGTACATCGGCAAGACCGGTCGTCGCCTGTTCCTGCTGTTCTGCTGGCTGTTCTGCATCATCGTCATCGCCGCCTTCACCGACATGGTCTGCAAGACGTTCATGTTCACCCCGGCCGTTGACGCTTCTGGTGCTGCTACCGGTGCCATCGACTTCACCAAGTCCTATGCCGCCGGCTGCGCTGGTACCATCTCCATCCTGTTCACCTTCGTCGCTATCGCCTTTGGTTGGGCCCAGAAGAAGTTCAACCTCACCGGCGCTGCCGAGTTCGTCACCGGCGTTGTCCTCATGGTTCTCATGTTCGCCGTCGGCATGCAGTTCCCGGTCTACCTGGATAAGTTCCAGTGGTTCGCCGTCGTCATGGTCTACCTGGTCTTCGCTGGCGCTATGCCCATCCAGATGCTCAAGACCCCGCGTGACTACCTCACTTCCATCATGATGATCGTCATGATCGTCTGCGCTGTCCTCGGCATCGTCGTCCTGGGCGTCAACGGTCAGGCCACTATCACCGCTCCGGTCTTCACCGGCTTCTCCACTGCCTCCGGCATGATGTTCCCGGTCCTGTTCGTCTCCGTCGCTTGCGGTGCTCTCTCCGGTTTCCACAGCCTCGTTTCTTCCGGCACCTCTTCCAAGCAGGTCGAGAAGGAGCAGGACGCCGTCAAGGTTGGTTACGGCGCAATGATCGTCGAGTCCTTCGTCGGCATCCTTGCCATCATCGTTGCCGGCATCATGTTCTCCGATATGAACACCGCCGGTACCGGCGCCCTCAACGCTGGTGTCGCTTCCACCCCGTTCCAGATCTTCGCCGCTGGCATCTCCCGCGGTATGCAGGCCTTCGGTGTTGACGGCACGCTCGCTACCGTCTTTATGACCATGAACGTCTCCGCTCTGGCTCTGACCTCGCTCGACGCCGTCGCCCGCATCGCCCGCACCTCGTTCTCCGAGTTCTTTGCCCAGACCAACGATGCCCTGGCCATCGAGTCCAAGGCCGGCTATATGAAGGTCCTCGGCAACCCCTGGTTCGCCACGGTCGTTACCCTGCTTCCTGGTCTCGCCCTCGCTTTTGGTGGCTATGCCAACATCTGGCCGCTCTTTGGTGCCTCCAACCAGCTGCTCGGCGGCATGACCATGATCACCCTCGCCGTGTTCTGCAAGTGCACCGGCCGCAAGGGCTGGATGCTCTATGTGCCCGTCGCCTTCCTGCTCTGCTGCACCTTCACCTCGCTGGTCCAGAGCGCCATGGGCTGCATGACCGCCGTCCAGGCCTACGGTTTCTTCGGTACCATCCCGGCTACTGCCACCACGGCCGCCGTCTCCGTCGCCGCCACCAAGGGCCTGCAGCTCGTCTTTGCCGTCCTGCTGATGGTCCTGGGCCTCATCGTTGCCGTTAACTGCCTCAAGGAGTTCTTCGGCAAGGAGGCCGGCTCCATGCCCGACGAGGAGCCCGAGTGGTCCGAGATGGGCAAGGCCGAGTACGGTCGCGCCGCTGCCGCTGAGGCTCCTGCCGACGCCGAGGCCGCTAAGGCCTAGTCGGTCGGACGGGTTGAATCTCCCATCTATTTGACTCGGAAAGACCGGATCCGCAATCAAGCGGACCCGGTCTTTTTTCTTGTGATAACAGGTGGTGCAAGGGCGTTCTCGCAGATGTTTTGCGTGGATAGGCTCGTGCGTTGTACCATATGGACGTATATGTGTGCATATGAAAGGGGCCCCGTGGCCAAGACGGTATATTCCGATAATCAAAACAATGTCGATGCTCTGGCTGAGCGTCTGAGCAGCCAGACGTCGCTTTCTGCCGAGCGCGCCAAGCTGGTTGCCTACGACCTGCTCTGCCGCAAGGCGCTCAAGATTAAGTCGAGCGCGCTGGCGCAGATTTTCCGCTCCGTCGATAAGGAATGCGATACCAAGGCGATGCGCGATGAGCTTATCGCGGCAAATATCGTGACCAAGATCGAGGGCAGCGGCATTAACGGGCGCCCGGCGTTCTATACCATCAATGTCGAGATCCGCGATGCCCAGGAGCAGCCTGCCGAGTCCGTCGAAGATTTTGTCGTCGAGGATTCCGCTGACGTGCCTGCTGTGGAAGAAGTTGCTCCGCGTGAGCATGTTGATACCGATGAGTTGCTCGATGAGAACGTCGTGCGTGCCTTTACGGCCAAGGCAGGGCGCGGCGGTTTTGGCGGGGGTGGCAAGCGCGATGCGCAGCGTCGCGCCCAGCAGGAGCGCTTCCGTCGCGCCGTTGCTCAAAAGGGTGAGACGGATGCCGAGGCTGTTGAGAACGAGGTTGCTGCCGAGTCGCAGAGGCCCGCGAAGGAGCAAAAGCCCGTGGAGGCCCAGGAGCCCCAGCGTCGCCGTGGTGCCCACTTTAAGGCTGCGCAGCAGGATGTCGTGCATGAGGTTGAAGAGCTTTCCGAGGCCGCAGACGATGTTGAGGAGTCTGCCAAGAAGGCCCCGGGCTCATGTCGTCCCGGACGTGGTTTTGCGAGGCGCGCGTATCCCGTAAGGCGTCAGGAGAAGGGCGAGCCGGCTCCGACCGCTCAGGCCGAGAAGGCCGAACAAACCGAGAAAACCGTTGAGCCGGCGGCTCGCGAGCAGAAGCCTGTTGAGCCGCAGCTTGAGGTTGCTGCCGAGGCCAAGGGCGAGCAGCCTACTGATGGGCAGACGGAGCAGGGCGCGTCGAGCAGGCCTCGCCGCCGTCGCCATCGCGGGGGTCGCAGTTCCCATGCCGAGACTGCAGCCGAGAAGACCACGCCGCAGGACGAGGATGCGAAGGCCGAGGTTTCTTCGGGGCAGCCTAAGCGCCAGCCGGCGAAGGAGAGCAAGTCCGATCGTCCACAGAAGCAGGCGTCTATGCCGAAGCGCGAGCGCAATTCCCAAGGCGATTCTAAGCGCAGGTCTCAGAAGAAGCCGGAGTCTGCCGCAGCAGATGCTGCTGCCCAGCAGCCCGAGTCGGCCGTCCACGGCGAGGTATCGGCGTTTGCCCTTGCCCGCGTTTTAGGCAGGCAGCTGCTCAAAGTTGTCCCTACGCCTACGGCGCTCTCTAAGATCAAGGAGCAGCAGACACAGATCGTAAAGGTCGAGGGCAAGGACGGCAAAAAGGCTCCGCAGCGCACTCAGCACAACGAGATGTCCAACCGCAAGATTGCCGAGGAAATCGCAATCATCCAGGCTTGGATCGAGCAAAACCGAGGTGCCGATACGCCGGTTGCCTCGCGCCGCCAGCGTGCCTACCAGATTTTTAACGACGAGAAGGCTTTTGACGGCAAGCACGGCGAGCGTCTAATTCGGCGTATGACCGAAAAGGGCATCAGCATGCAGGCGATTAAGGTCGCCCCCAACCGCCCCGTGCACTTTACGGGTTTCTTTACGCTGGGCGCCGATAAGCCGTTCATTATGGTCGAGAACCTGGACACCTATGACGAGATCGTCAAGCTCCTGCGCGGCCGCAAGCACGCTAAGCTCTTTGGCATCAAGGTGGGCGGCGTGATTTTTGGCGGCGGATGCAAGGCGAGCGTCTCGCATGCCCTGGACGATTATCTGGCTGAGATCGGCTATCGCTTTAACTACGTCTACTACGTGGGCGATATCGACCGCGAGGGCGCGCGCATCGTCGAGCAGGCTCGCAATGCCAATGTGGTTGAGATTCGCCTGCATGCCGGCATGTACCGCGCCATGCTCGCCGAGCATAAGCGTCGCGTGAAGGCCGGCGGCGAGTGCGAGCCCGCGGCTGCCAACCAGGGCGTGCCGCAGAACTTGGCGGCGACGATCAAGGATCTGCCCATGGTCACGCGCGTGCAGTTCCGCAATGTGCTGCGCGAGGGCGGGCGCATTCCGCAGGAGATTCTGATGACCGCCGACTATCGGGATGGCGACTCGGGAAGCTTCGACCGCATGCTGAACAACTAAATTCCGCCGGCCCCGGGAGAGCGGGGACACCGGCTTAGGTTTCCTGCTCTACAGTCCTGCTCACGACGGAGGCCACATTAAGTGGCCTCCTGTTCGTGCGGAACTCGCGATAAACCTAAGCCGGTGTCCCCGCTCTCCCGGGGCCTGTCGTGGCTTGGCCGTTGCATGCGGCTCGCTTTTCGGAACGGGGCTGACGGACACGTTCCGAAATCTACCACCGTCGCTGTGCAGGGTGTCTATAAAGAGCCGTGGCCAAAAAACATCAAATATGAGTACTGATACTCTTTTAGTAGCAGTAATTTTGACCACATTTAAGGTGATTTGACGTGTCGATCGAGCAGATAAGCTGCCGTATCTCCTCAAGTGTTCATTAAAGGAAGACCTTGATGCGAATAAATCTCATTAAGATCTTCTTTTATTAACGAAAATAATGTAGCTACAACGGTGACAGTACTCATATTTGCCGTTTTTTGGCCACAGTCCTTCGGAGGGTCCTCGAAAATAGTCCCGAGCCGGCACTTGGGGACGTTCCTATAATGCCGGCACTTAGGAGCGTCCCCAAGTGCCGACACCGCGTCTGCCTGCGGCGGCCGCGCCCCGCTGCATCGCTCCGCACCCTTGCGGGTTCGAATCCCTCCGCTTGGCGGCGTTGGCTCGATTTGCTTGACGTGAGGGGCTCTTGGCTGGTGTGGGACGGAGGGATTCCGCGTCCGCCTGGTCGGCGGCCGCGCCCCGCTGCGTCGCTTCGCTCCTTGCGTGCTGCGCTGGAAAACGCTTCGCGTTTCCTCGGCTCCGCACCCTTGCGGGTTCGAATCCCTCCGCTTGCCCACAAGAAAAGCCTCCCGATCGGCTATGCGTTCGAGAGGCTTGTTTCTTTGGCTGGGACGGAGGGATTCGAACCCCCAACAGCCGGCACCAAAAACCGGAGTTCTACCGTTGAACTACGTCCCAATGTGTGGTGTTGCCCAAAAGCAACTCGTTTAGTTTACCTAATCTGCGAGGGCATCGCAAACGCCGTCGAGCAGGCGTACCGCGAGCGTCTGGGCGTCGCTGGCAGTGAAGGTTCCGTTGTAGCGCGTCATGCCCGTGAGCTCAATACGGATGCGTGCCGGCTTTTGCTGCGCGGCGACATTGGCGGTGCGGATGCGCTGGGCCAGGTTGTGGCACTCAGCGAGGGCGATCGTGGCGCGCGGAGCGGCGTCGGCGGGTAGCTCGTCGCTTGCGATCTCGAGCACCAGGTCGACATCGGTCGGAACCTCGGAGTCGCAAAGCATCATACCGCTGTTGTTGGTCGTTGCCGTGGCGATGTTCCACATGCGCGACGCTACGCTGCGCGCGATAGGGTCCTCGCCAATGACGGCAATCTGGAAACGCTCGAGTACGTTGGCCGCGCGGGCAAAGCCGATGCGCGACTCGGCCTCGGTGACCGAAGGTTTGCCCTCCCACACGTGGTGCAAGCGGTTGATATAGGCGTAGGTATCCTGGAAAGCCATACCGTCGGCAAACAGACCGACGTTTTCCTGGAACTGCTGAAGGGCCGCCTCGGTGTGCGGGCCAAAGTAGCCGTCGTCCTCGCCGCAGGCAAAGCCCAAAACGTTGAGTGCCTTCTGCAGGGCCCGAACGTCGGCACCATGGAAATTGGGCATGCGCAGATAGAGCGTGCGGTCGCCCAGTTTATACGAGGCGTCTACCAGGGCGCTCCAGCAGGGGATATCGACGGCGCAGCCAGCGGCAAGACCGCTGTCGAGTCTGAAGGTGCCAACAGCCTGCTCGGTGGTGGCACCAAAGCGCTTGTTGGCGACCTCGGTGGCATCAATCGTGTAGCCGAGCTGCAGGAGACGAGACTGCACGTCCTCGACGGCTGCTCCCTGCATGCCCGTGGTAATAGGTTCCATGAACGAACCCCTTTCGGCGTACGATTCGTACTATTTTGAGCGCGTGTCGGATAGACAACGCGAGACAATGCATAAACATGCACTCAACAGTGTAGCAACTTGTACCCAAACTCGCTGCCCACAGGTTTTATGACCCCCGCTAGTTAAGACGCTCCACAAAGAAATCTGCCATTGAGAGGAAGAGCTCGCGCGCATGCGGGTCGAGCTCGACGCCTTCGATAGCGGCCTTGGCCTTAGCGGTCAGGTCGAGCGCATAGGTGTGGGCGTAATCGATGGAGCCGGTCTCCTGGAAGATCTCCACGGCGCGTGCGAGCTGCGCAGGGTCCTCGGTGCCCGAGGAAAGGATTGCCTCGATCTCGTCGTGATAGCGCTCGTCTGACAGGGCATGCACGGCAACGAGGGTGCGCTTGCCCTCGGTGATATCGGTGCGGAAGTCCTTGTTGGCGGCCTCCTTGGTGCCGATCAAGTTGAGCAGGTCGTCTTGAATCTGGAAGGCAAGGCCCGTGTGCAGCCCAAAGGCGCGCAGTGCCTCAATCTGCTCTTCGCTGCCGCCGCCGATAATGGCTCCGGCGGCAAGCGGCGTCGCTCCGCTGTAGTACGCGGTCTTGTGCGTCGCCATGTCCAGATAATCGTCGACCGAAATGTCAAAGCGCCCGTCGCGGACCCAGCCCAGGTCGAGCGCCTGGCCCTCGATGGTACGGACGATCATCTCGGTAAGCTCGTGGAGCACGCGAAGCTTCACGTCTGCGTTGAGTGTGGGGTCGTCGAGAACCGTCTTGGTGACCATGGTGAGCGCCAGGTCACCGCAGTTGATGGCAAGACCGGTGCCCTCGGTAAGGTGCATGCAGGGCTTGCCGCGACGAATCTGCCCGTTGTCGGCGATGTCGTCGTGGATGAGTGCGCCCGACTGAAAGTGCTCGATGGCCGCCGCTGCGCTGCGGGCGCTCTCAAAGCTGCCGCCTACCGCAGTGGCGGCGAGCATGCAGATGAGCGGGCGGTGGCGCTTGCCAGCGTTTGCCGTAAATGCCGAGAGCGGGGTATACAGGTAGCGCTCGATATCGGCGGAAGTCGCCTGTCCGTCAAAGAACGTGGCCAGATAGTCGTTAATCTGGTCAAAGTGCTGGGCTAAAAAGCTGGTAAACGGACTGGACACGGGTTCTCGCATTCTTTGATAGGTTGCATCGTTGCATTATGCAGACAACATATTGCCACATTAGGGCGTCGAGCGCGGCGGTTGAAGACGATTGGTCCATGCGGCCGCAAGTGCGGTAGGGGCTTGGCTAGATAAGCCCAAAGTGTTCGAGCGCGGTGACGACGCCGTCGTGGTCGATGCTGTCGGTGACATAGTCGGCCTTTTCCTTGAGGAAGTCCGGTGCGTTGCCCATGGCGATGCCAACGTCGACGGCGTTCATCAGCGAGACGTCATTGCTGGCGTCGCCGATGCCGTATACGGTTCCGTGGTGGGGATCGAGGGCGTCGAGTACGGACTGGATACCCTCGCGCTTGGTGCATTCGCGAGGCGAAATCTCGGTCACTTCGAGCTCGAGCTCGTTAAAGCAGAGCAGCGGCTCAAACGCTTGATCCTGAGCGATGCGGTTGGCAAGCGACGTGGACATTAAGATCTTGTAGGCGCTGTAATGTTGCAGCTGCGTAATTGCATCGCCCACGGTGCGGGCGTATCCGGGGGCGTCGGGCGCATCGGCACTCATGCGAACGACGCCATTGAGTCCCTCAAAACGAATCACTTCGTCCGATTGCTCAAGAATGGGAGCAAGGCGCTGCAGCATGCCGGGCGTCATCGCCAAATCGCGAATCACGTGTCCCTCAAGTTCGACATAGCCACCCGCGAGGCAGACGATGCCGGTCCAGGGCAGCTCGAGCAGCTTTGGATGGATGCAGCTCAGCGTGCGCCCTGTGCAGATAAACGCCATATTGCCCTTGGCGACAAAATCACGGATGGCTTGCGAGACCGCTTCATTGGGATAGGGGGAGAGGTCTCGCTCGCTCTCGGGAAGCTCTTGTGCCACTCGAGGGTCTTGCCAGGCGAGTGTTCCGTCGATATCGAAGAAGCAGATATCGCCGCGCTTATGGGCTGCGCTGGCGGAAGGGGAGGCCGAGGTGGTGGGCACAAATCCCGGCTCGAGGCCCATGATCTGGTCAAAATGCTCTTTAACGCGGGGAACGGAGATGCCAATAATCACCTGGGCGGTCTTGCCCGTAATGATGAGGCCCTTGGCGCCCACCGCGACAAACGACGCATTATCTGCAACGATGGAAGGGTCTGCGACCTCGACGCGCAGGCGCGTGGCGCAGTTGGTTGCGCCCACGATATTGCCAACGCCACCTAAAAGCTGAATTACCCGCTCAGCGAGGACGTGATCTTGATCGGATTGAATACTGACCTCGCCATTGGGAGATTGCTCTTTGGCAAAGCCGCTTCCCGTTAAACGATCGATTGCCGCGCGATTGGAGACATGATCCTCGCGGCCCGGCGTCTTAAGGTCATAGACCAAGATGAGTGCTCGAAAACTAACAAAAAAGATGAGGCTAAAGGCAAGACCGATACCGAGCGCCAAAAGGTAGGAGCCGGCATGCATTCGCATGAGCGGGATGAAGTTGAAGGCCGTCATTTCCATGAGACCGCCCGAGAAGATGCCGACGATGCCAAAGAAGTTCATGGTCATGGCAAGGCAGGAGGACAGGACGGCGTAGAGCAAAAAGAGTCCGGGATAGGTGAACATAAAGAGAAACTCGAGCGGCTCGGTGACGCCGCAGACCACCGAGGTGACGATGGCGGGCAAAAGGATGACCTTAAGGCCGGCGCGGCGTTCGGGTTTGGCGGTGAAATAGAATGCTGCCGCGATGGCGGGAAGGCCAAAGAGCTTGCCCCAGCCGGTGGCGGTAAAACCTGCCCAGGGCGCAAGTTCATTTAAAGGGCGCGTGCTATGGGAGAGAATGGGGAGCAGGTTGGTCCACGTGGCGTAAATACCGTCGTGAATGACCAGATTGTCGTAATAGATGGGCATATAGAGCAGATGGTGCAGCCCCATGGGCTCGAGCGCTCGCTCCAAAAACACAAAGATGCCCACGCCGAAGGGGCCGACGCCCGCAAGTGCGTGGCGCAGCGTTTCGGTTACAGCGTATGCGAAAGGCACGATGGCGGCCGAGATGGCGGCAAGGGCAAACACGGCAAAAAAGCTGATGAGGTAGACCAGCGAGGAACCCGAGAAGGTGCCGAGCCAATCGGGAACCTTGGCATCGTAGAAGCGGTCATGGATCGCGACGACGGTTGCCGACACCGCCAGCGGGCCGATAATGCCGGTGTCGAGCGTCTTGATGCCGTCGATGACGGTGATGCCGCTAGCGGAGGTCAAAAACGACGGGTACTTAAGCCCAAGGTTGTCTCCGCTCAGCTTAATGATCTCGCTCAAAAAGAAACAGTAGGCAAAATAGGCTACGAGCGCCTCGAGGCAGCAGCGTGCCGGTTGCTTTTGGGCAAGGCCGATAGGCAGCGCTACGGCAAAAAGGAGTGGAAGGCGCTTAAAGACCGTCCACGAGCCGCGCTGAATGATAGTCCAGAAAACGTACCAGGGGGTTCCGTATACGGCGAGGTCGCCGACGATATCCACGGTCGTTGCGAGGGCGGAGATGCCGACCATGAGGCCTGATATAGAAAACAGCATGGCGGGCGCGAACATGGCTCCGCCAAAACGTTGGATTTTCTGCAGCATAATATGCCTTTCGGATGCAACATGCTGTGCGAGCGAGAACGTTTAAACAATGAACTCATTGTAGAGGACTGGCTGCTTGCCGCATTGACGGTTTTGATTCGGTCCGATTTGGGTTTCGGGGGAACCGTCGACGGTAAATAATCCGTGCTTTACCGATAATCGGTTTAAACAACTTTAAGAAATGCTATCGTGCCTAGCCATACATATTCATTAGAGGTGAAATCATGCCAAAAGCGATTTACGAAGGAATCTACCGCGAGATCCGTTCGCGCATCATCAACGGGACCTATGCGTTTCAGGAGATGCTGCCAACCGAAGCCGAGCTGACCGCGGAGTTTGGCTGCACGCGCAATACCGTTCGACGCGCCTTGAGCATGCTGGCCGACCAGATGTTTGTGCAGCCTATACACGGTAAGGGCGTGCGCGTTATTTGGCTTAAGGGCGAAACCGACATGCTGGGCGCACTCGAAGAGGTTGAGTCGTTTGGCGAGTTCGCAAAACGCAACAATGCCGTCGCATCGACCGAGGTCAAGTCTTTTGAACATTTGATTTGCACTGAGCAACTCTCACGTCGCCTGGGCTTTAAGGTGGGCGAGGAGCTGATTCGCGTAGTGCGTGTCCGAAGCCTCAACGGCAGCGCGCGCCAAGTGGACCATGGCTACTTTTTGGCGTCGATCGCCAAGGGCCTGACCCCCGAGATCGCGGCGGATTCTATCTACGGCTATCTGGAGCACAAGCGCGGCGTCAAAGTGATGGCGAGCCGTCGTACGGTGAGTGTCGAGCTCGCCAACGATGAAGACTGCAGCTATCTGGACCTCGGCAAGTACAACTGCGTCGCCGTTATGGAGAGCCAGTCGTACACCTCGGACGGCATCTTGTTCGAGGTCACGCATGCCCGCACACACCCCGAGATCTTCCACTACCGCGTCAACTCCAAGCGATAGCCGGCTAGCTCGCAGCCTGACGAGACTCATGCCCTCAAAGAGAAAACGCCCGGTCAAACCGACGATGCATCGGCTTGACCGGGCGTTTTCTCTGCATTCGATAACGAATAATTGTTTATACAAAACTTGTCAAGTATCAAGTTGAAATTACCGTTCACCGAAGTTTTTCTACCGCTCTAGTAATACTTGTTCAAACAACTAGCCAAATAGCGTATTGTGCAAATCAGCAAAAGGGGCAAAGTCCCCGAGCCAATCTCCGAAGGCGGCGGCAAAGGGTGCCGCCACGGTGTGAAAGGGTGGATTGTAATGAAGAACGAAATGAGCAGAAGGCAGTTCCTGGGCTTTGCTGGTTCCGCGGCTGCGGTTCTTGGTCTGGGTCTCGTGGGCTGCGGTGGTTCTGCCGGCTCCGGCTCCTCTGCTTCTGGTGACGCTGCCGAGGTCTACTTCCTCCAGTTCAAGCCCGAGGTCGACAAGGAGTGGAAGGAGATCGCCAAGGCGTACAAGAAGGAGAAGGGCGTCGAGGTCAAGATCGTGACCGCCGCCTCCAACACCTACGAGGAGAAGCTCAAGTCCGAGATGTCCAAGAGCTCCGCTCCGACGCTGTTCCAGGTCAACGGCCCCACCGGCCTTAAGAACTGGAAGGACTACTGCGCCGATCTTTCCGACACCAAGCTCCGCGGCGAGCTCATCGACGACTCCCTGGCGCTGCAGTCCGACGGCAAGGATCTGGGTATCGACTGGGTTCAGGAGAGCTACGGCATCATCTACAACAAGGAGCTCCTCGAGAAGGCCGGCTACAAGGCCGAGGACATCAACTCCTTCGACAAGCTGAAGGCTTGCGCCGATGACATCCAGGCCCGCAAGGACGAGCTCGGCGTTGACGGTGCCTTCACTTCCGCCGGCATGGATGACTCCTCCAGCTGGCGCTACACCACGCACCTCGCCAACCTCCCGCTCTACTACGAGTTCGAGAAGGAGCACAATCAGGAGGACGACGAGATCAAGGGCGAGTATCTCGACAACTTTAAGCAGATCTTCGACCTGTATATCACCGACTCCACCTGCGATCCTTCGCAGCTCGCCTCCAAGACCGGTGACGACGCCACCAACGAGTTCGCAACCGGCAAGGCCGTCTTCTACCAGAACGGCTCTTGGGCCTACGCCGACCTCACCAAGGCCGGTATGACCGACGACCAGCTCGGCATGCTGCCGATCTACATCGGCGTCGACGGCGAGGAGAACCAGGGCCTGTGCTCCGGCGGCGAGAACTACTGGTGCGTCAGCTCCCAGGCTTCCGAGGATGCCCAGAAGGCCACCGAGGACTTCATGTATTGGTGCGTCACTTCTGACACCGCCACCAGCATCATCGCTGACAAGATGGGTCTGACCGCCCCGTTCAAGAGCGCTAAGGAGACCACCAACGTCTTCTCGCAGCAGGCCGTTGCTATGGCCAAGGACGGCAAGAAGACCGTCGCTTGGGACTTCGTTTACATCCCCTCCGAGGAGTGGAAGAAGAACCTCAAGCAGGCTCTCATCGCTTATGCTGCCGACAACACCAAGTGGGACGGCGTCAAGAACGCCTTCGTCGATGGCTGGAAGACCGAGAAGGCTGCTTCCGAGTAAGCAGTTGCTGCCCAAGCTATCTGATTAGCGACAGGGGGCGGGCAGACGTAGGTTTGCCCGCCCCCTGCATATTGAAAGGACCCTTCTATGGGCAAAGCACTCAAGCGCTGGTGGCCGCTCTTTATGCTGCCCACGTGCCTGGCGTTTATGATCGGGTTCGTGATTCCCTTTATCCAGGGTTTCTATCTCTCGTTCTGCCAGTTTATTACCATCAATAACGCGCACTTTGTCGGTATCGAGAACTACGTGCGCGCGCTGTCCGATCCGCAGTTCTCCACGTCGTTCTTCTTTACGGTGGCGTTTGCCTTCCTGTCGACGGTGCTCATCAACGTGATCGCGCTGGCCATCGCGCAGGCGCTCACCCGCAAAGCGCTCAAGGGCACCAACATCTTCCGTACGATCTTCTTTATGCCTAACCTGATCGGCGGCATCGTGCTGGGCTACATTTGGCAGATTCTGATCAACTGCCTGCTCTCCAACGTGGGCGCCCAGCTCATCGCCCTTAACTCTGCTGCTGGCTTCTGGGGCCTTATCATCCTGACCCTGTGGCAGCAGGTCGGCTACATGATGATCATCTACATCGCCGGTCTGCAGTCCATCCCGTCTGACTACATCGAGGCCGCCAAGGTCGATGGCGCTACGGCATGGCAGACGTTTTGGAAGGTTAAGATCCCCAACCTGATGCCGACCATCACCATCTGCCTGTTCCTGTCCATCACCAACGGCTTTAAGCTGTTCGACCAGAACCTCGCCCTTACCGGTGGCGCCCCGGCGCACTCCACCGAGATGCTCGCCCTGAACATCTACAACACGTTCTATTCGCGTGCTGGCATCGCATGGCAGGGCATCGGTCAGGCCAAGGCAGTTATCTTCTGCATCCTGGTTGTCGCTATTTCTATGATCCAGCTTAAGGCCACGAGGTCCAAGGAGGTGCAGCAGTAATGAAACGCGATAAGGCTATCAACCGCGCGCTCTCGATCTTCTTTACGATTCTGTCGCTCGCATGGATCTACCCCGTGTTCATGATTGCGCTCAATTCCTTTAAGAAAGCGACCGCAATCAGCACCACCACGGCGTTCGATCTGCTCACGCCCGAGACGTTCAACGGCCTCGCAAACTACGTGCACGCTCTGAACGAGCAGGGCTTTGCCTCGGCGTTTATGTACTCGCTCATCATCACGGTCACGTCGGTCGTGCTGATTCTGGTGTGCTGCTCCATGTGCGCTTGGTACGTGGTGCGCGTCAACAGCAAGATCTCGAACTTCTTCTATTACCTGTTCGTCTTCTCGATGGTCGTACCGTTCCAGATGCTCATGTTCACGCTGTCCAACCTCGCGGACCGCATCGGCTTTAACACGCCGTTTAACATCTGCTTCATCTACCTTGGTTTTGGCGCGGGCCTCGCGGTCTTTATGTTCGCCGGCTTCGTCAAGAACATCCCGCTCGAGATTGAGGAAGCGGCCATGATCGACGGCTGCAACCCGGTCCAGGTGTTCTTTAAGATCGTCCTTCCCATTATGAAGCCCACCTATCTTTCGGTCGGCATCCTTGAGACCATGTGGGTCTGGAACGACTATCTGCTGCCCTACCTTACGCTCGACTCCACCAAGTACAAGACCATTCCTATCTTGATCCAGTACTTCCGTGGCGGCTATGGCCACGTCGAGCTCGGCCCCATGATGGCATGCATCATGATGGTCGTCATCCCCATCGTCATCATGTACATCTTCTGCCAGAAGTACATCATTGACGGCGTTGTGGCAGGTGCCGTCAAGGGCTGATGCCGTAACTGTTTTGCAAGTTTTGGCGGCGCCTCTCAGCGCGGCGCCGCGTATCGAAAGGTAAAGACATGGCCGAGATCGTTCTCAAACATGTTCAGAAGGTGTATCCCAACAACGAGTCAAAAAAGAAGGGCTTCTTTGGCAAAAAGAAGAAAACCGAGGAGAAGAAGCACAACCTCAAGGTTACCGAGGACGGTGTGCTCGCTGTAGAGGACTTCAACCTCACCGTTCACGACCAGGAGTTCATCGTCCTCGTTGGCCCTTCTGGCTGCGGTAAGTCCACGACGATGCGCATGGTCGCCGGCCTGGAGGATATCACCTCGGGCGACGTGCTCATCGACGGCAAGCGCGTCAACGACGTCGCTCCCAAGGACCGCGACATCGCCATGGTGTTCCAGAGCTATGCTCTGTACCCCAATATGACGGTGTACGAGAACATGGCGTTTACGCTCGAGCTCAAGAAGGTCCCCAAGGACGAGATCGACCGCAAGGTTCGCTCCGCTGCCGAGATCCTGGGTATTACCGAGTATCTTGACCGTAAGCCCAAGGCACTCTCCGGCGGCCAGCGTCAGCGTGTCGCCATCGGCCGCGCCATCGTGCGTGATCCTAAGGTCTTCCTGATGGACGAGCCGCTGTCCAACCTGGACGCCAAGCTGCGTAACCAGATGCGTGCCGAGCTCATCAAGCTGCGCCACGAGATCAAGGGCACGTTCATCTACGTCACTCATGACCAGACCGAGGCCATGACCCTCGGTGACCGTATCGTGGTCATGAAGGACGGCGTCGTCCAGCAGATCGCCACCCCGCAGGAGGTCTTCAACCATCCCGCGAACATCTTCGTCGCCGGCTTTATCGGCGTGCCGCAGATGAACTTCTTCGATGCCCAGCTGGTGCGCTCGGGCAACGGCTTTACCGTCAAGACCGAGGATATGAACGTGGCGCTCGCCCCCGAGACCTGCGCTCAGCTTGCTCTCAACTGGGACGGCGGCGACGTGAAGGAGATCACGGCCGGCGTGCGTCCCGAGCAGATTCTGCTTGCCGACAAGGACGAGGAGGGCGCGCTCCAGGGTACCGTCGAGGTGACCGAGCTCATGGGTTCGACCGAGCATGTCCACGTGACCGCTCCCGATGGCCAGTTCGTCCTGATCATTCCCGTTGTCGACCTCGAGGCCAAGGGTGCGCTCAAGGCGGGCGACCCCATCTGGTTCAAGTTTGAGAAGAACGCGACCCACCTCTTCGATAAGGTCTCTGGCAAGAACCTTATCTAGGCCCGGTGCAACCAGGCCCTTCCTTTGGGCGACTGCGGTATTGCCATCCTTTTGCCGCGGTCACATATAAGGCTCCCCTCCCGTCCACTGGGCGAGAGGGGAGCCTTTCTTTGTGTTGGGACTGCCTGACCGGTCGTTTGTCTCGATCTGTAACGGATAGGGCCGATTTCGGACGTTAGATGTTACAGATCGAGACGGTTCCGCTGAGCTAACCATTTCATCTAAATCTGTAACACCAAAGGCGAATTTCACCTGCTAGATGTTACAGATTGAGATAAACCCAAGGGGAGGGGCCGGTATGTCTCAATCTGTAACAGCTGGGACCGTTTTGGTTGAGTAGTTGTTATGGATCGAGATTGTTTGGCCGAGTCGGATCACAGGGTAACGTGCGAGCACAAAAAACGGAGCCGCGTTGCCGTGGCTCCGTTTTCAAGAGGATGGGCGATGAAACCGAATTAGCTCAGGTGCCAGATCTCGTCGTTGTACTGGGAGATCGTGCGGTCGGACGAGAAGGTGCCGGCGTTGGCGATGTTGATCAGCGCCTTGCGCATCCAAGCGTCCTGGTCCTCGTAGTCGGCCAGCACGCGCTCCTTGGTCTGGATGTACTCCTCAATGTCGAGTAGAGCCATAAACCAGTCCTTGCCCATGATGTCGTCGTGCAGGCGCTGCAGGCGCTCGGCGTTGCCGGTCGCCATAAAGGCGGGGTTGGTGATGAAGTCCACCAGCAGCTTGATGCCGGGCTTGCGGTAGAGCGCGCCGGCGTCATAGGTGCCGTCGGCGTAGAGCTGCTCGACCTGCTTGGACGAGGCGCCAAAGGTATAGATGTTCTCGTCGCCGACAAGCTCGGCAATTTCCACGTTGGCACCGTCGAGCGTGCACAGGGTCAAAGCGCCGTTGAGCATGAACTTCATGTTGGAGGTGCCGCTCGCCTCCTTGGAGGCCAGGCTGATCTGCTCGGAGATGTCAGCAGCGGGGATCACGCGCTCGGCAGCGGTGACGTTGTAGTTCTCGATCATGACAACCTGCAGGTAGGGAGCCACGTCGGGGTCGTTTGCAATCCACTGGGACAGCGTCAGGATCAGGTGAATGATGTCTTGGGCGATAGTGTAGGCAGGGGCCGCCTTGCCGCCAAAGATGATGGTGACGGGATGCTTAGGTCTGTTGCCGTTCTTGATATCGAGGTACTTCCAGATGATGTAGAGCGCGAGCATCTGCTGGCGCTTGTACTCGTGGATGCGCTTGACCTGGACGTCGATGATGGCGTTGGAGGGAATGGTCACGCCCTGCTCGAGCGCCATGAACTGGCGCATGATGGCCTTGGCCTCGGCCTTGGTGGCGGCCAGGCGCTCAAGAACATCTTTGTCGTCAACGAACTCGGCAAGCTTACTCAGGTCGCCGGTGCTGCGCCAATCGGTGCCGATCACATCGTCGAGCAGGCTGGCGAGCGCGGGGTTGGCGCCATGGATCCAACGGCGGAAGGTGATGCCGTTGGTCTTGTTGGAGAACTTCTCGGGGTAGATCTCGTAGAACGGATGAAGCTCGGTATCCTCCAGGATCTTGGTGTGCAGCGCGGCGACGCCGTTGATGGAGAAGCCAAAGTGGATGTCCATGTGGGCCATGTGGACGGTGTCGTATTCGTCGATGATGGCGACGCGTGGGTCGTCGTGCTCGGCCTTGGCGATCTCATCGAGCTTGACGATAATGTCGGCGATGGCAGGGGAGACCTTTTGCAGGCTGGCGAGCGGCCACTTCTCGAGGGCCTCGGCAAGAATCGTGTGGTTAGTGTAGGCGACCATGGACCGTACGATGGTCACGGCCTCGTCAAACTCGATGTCGTGCTCGGTGGTGAGCAGGCGAATGAGCTCGGGAATGACCATGGTGGGGTGCGTGTCATTGATCTGGACTACGGCGTAGTCGGCCAGGTCGTGCAAGTTGCTGCCGCGCTCGATGGCCTCGTCGATCAGGAGCTGGGCGGCGTTGCTCACCATGAAGTATTCCTGGTAGATGCGAAGCAGGCGGCCCTGCTCGTCGGAATCATCCGGATAGAGGAACAAGGTGAGGTTCTTGGCGATCTCGGTCTTGTCGAAGTCGATGGAGCTGCCGGGGACCAGGCCGTCGTCGACACTTGCCAGGTCGAACAGGCGTAGGCGGTTCTTGGTGGGCTGGCCATAACCGGGTACATCGATGTTGACGAGCTTGGAAGTAACGGCAAAATCACCGAACTCGACGGTGTAGGAGCGGTCGTCGTCGACTAGGATGTCCTGCTCACCGAGCCACTCGTCGGGGACGGCCTTCTGCTGGTTGTCGACAAAGCGCTGGCGGAACAGGCCGTAATGGTAGTTGAGGCCCACGCCATCGCCGGTCAAGCCCAGCGTGGCGATGGAATCCAGGAAGCATGCGGCCAGACGGCCCAGGCCGCCGTTGCCGAGCGACGGTTCGACCTCGAACTCCTCGATCTTGTTGAGGTCGTGGCCCGCGGCGGTGAGCTGGTCCTTAACCTCGTCATAGATGCCAAGGTCGATCATATTGTTGATGAGCAGCTTGCCGATCAAAAACTCGGCAGAGATGTAGTAGAGCTTTTTCTTGCCGTTGTTGAGAGGACAGGCGGCAGAGCGCTCCTGCACGAGCTTGGCCAGCAGCTTATAAATACGACGGTCATCGAGCTGCTCGAGCGAGGTGCCAAAGGACTGCTCGGCAAGATCCGCAAGATTGATACGGGGCATGTTTCCTCCTGTGATGGGTTGATTACATGTCAGAAATTCAAAAGAAGCCCGCGCGAGGGATTGGAGTGGCCTCGCGCGGGGAAAACGGACGCGTCCGCACGATGGGGTGGGGTCGGGCGCGGTGGCTCCTATTGGGGAAGCTCAATTTCGTCTTCCGACGGGATGCGGAAGTAGGTCTCGGTCCAGCCGGTGAGCTTGTGCTCGAGCTCGCGGGTGATGGCGCCATCGAGCATGCGCCAGGTCCAGTTGCCGCCCATGGTGGCGGGAGTGTTGATGCGCGCCTCGTTGCCCAGGTTGAGCAGGTCCTGCATGGTGTAGATGCAGGTATCGCTTACGCTGGCGGCGATGGCGCGGTTGAGTGCATCGGCCATGGGCTCGCCTGCCTGCTGGTGGGTGTACAGGGCCGCCTGCTCGCGCTGACGCGGGGTGGCCGTTCCCTCAAACCAACCGCGCGCCGTCTCGTTGTCGTGTGTGCCCACATAGGCGACGGTGTTGGCAATGTAGTTGTGCGGCAGGTAGTACGAGTTGGTGCCCTCAAAGGCGAACTGCAAGATCTTCATGCCGGGGAAGCCCGAGTTGTCGCGCATGTCGATGACGCCGGGGGTGAGGAAGCCCAGGTCTTCGGCGATGATGGGCAGCGTGCCGAGCTTTTCCTCGAGCGTCTTGAAGAACTTGAGGCCGGGGCCCTGCGTCCACGAACCGTAGGACGAATCGGGTGAGGAGAACGGCACCTCCCAATAGGCCTCGAAGCCGCGGAAGTGATCCAGGCGGATGACATCGTACATGTCGAGGGCGGCGCGGATACGGCCCTCCCACCAGGAGAAACCGTCGGCTTCCATGGCGTCCCAGTCGTAGATGGGATTGCCCCAGTACTGGCCGGTGGCCGAGAACTGGTCGGGCGGCGTGCCGGCGACACTCACAGGATTACCGGCGGCGTCGATCTTAAAGAGCTCGGGCGTGGCCCACATCTCGACGGAGTCGCGCGAGACATAGATGGGCAGGTCGCCGATGATGAGGATATCGCGCTCGTTGGCATAGGCCTTGAGGCGGCTCCACTGACGATTGAAGAAGTACTGCGTCATCTGGTGGTAGAGCATGCGCGCGGGATGGGCGGCGCAGACCTTGGCAGAAGCCTCGCCGCGGGTACGGAGCTCTGCGGGCCACTCCCAAAAGGCCTTGAGACCGCACTCCTCCTTGACGGTCATGAACTCGCAGTAGGGGATGAGCCAGTCTTCGTTTGCTTGGACAAAGTCGTCGAAGTCGGCCGGCTTGTCGGCGGCAAAGCGCTCGGCGGCGCGGTCGAGAATCTGACGACGGCCACCAAAGATGGCACCATAGTCGACATTGCTGGGGTCGGAGCCCAGGTACACGCCGTCGATATCGCACTGCTCCAGATAGCCGGCCTCGATAAGCTCGGCAAAGTCGATGAAATTGGGGTTGCCCGCACGGGCCGAGAACGACTGATAGGGCGAGTCGCCATAGCTCGTTGTCGTAAGGGGGAGAATCTGCCAGTAATGTTGTTTGCACGAGGCGAGGAAATCGACAAAGTCATAGGCGTTCCAGCCAAAGCCGCCGATACCGTAAGGTCCGGGCAATGACGAAACGGGCATCAGAACGCCGCTTGCACGCTCCATGGATGCACTCACCGTCCTTTTGAATAAGGGGCTGCGCCGTAGATGGATAGACGGCTCGTCCCGAGTTTCCATTGCTATTGTCCCTATTGTAGAACATGTTGTTTAAACATGTATAGAGAGAATGAAAAAGTTGCCGACTTTCGGTGAATGGTAGTGCGCCATAGACGATATGAGTTGAACATTGGGAGCTCCTCCCCTTGCGGCTCTTTTGTGGGTCGGGCGACAATGGTCGTCGTCATTAAAGACCGGCTGCCAGCCAGGTTGCAACAATGCAAGAAGGGTTCACATTCAGTTGGCCGTTGACACAAACAATCGCGCGAAGACCTCGTCTTCTTCGGTAAGTCCAGGCGCGGCAAGACGCGCATGGCAGTCGCCCTCACGATGCGCGCGGTCGCCGCGGACATGTCGGTCAGGTTCTGGCAGACCGCGCAGCTGGTTCTCGAGCTCGGCAACGCGAAGCGCAAGGGAACGCTGTCGAAACTGTTGAACGACGTGTCGCCCGCGAGGCTGCTCGTGCTCGACGAGTTCGTCTACGTCCCCTGCGACGTAGACGGTGCGAGGGTTCTCTACCAGGTCATTTCCGTCCATGTAGTGCTCGTAGGCCGCGGCGTCGTCGGGCTCGTCGAAGGAGAGGGACTCCGTCCAGTCCCAGTAGGCCCCCGTCCAGGCGCCCCTGCGCCTGCCGGCCGGCGTCGTCTCGTCGAAGACGAGGCCGTGGCGCAGCAGGAACTTCGACATCCGCTGCTTGGCGTGTTGCAGGTCGTCGCGCGCGTCCTCGAGGGCGCTCGTCGGGGACCCACACCTCGACGACGTTGCGGCGCGCCAGCATGCGTGCCAGCCACTCGGCGTCGCGGCGGTCGTTCTTGCGGCCGCGGTCGGCCGCGGGCCGGTGCATCTTCGGGACCGCCCCGACGACGCAGCCGAGGCCGAGGGCCCGCAGCGCGCGGCCGCGGTTGATGGTACGACCATTGTCGCCCGACCCACGAGAGAGCTGCAAGGGGAGAGGCCCCAATGTTCAACTCATATCGTCTGTTGTGCCAGAGTCGCTCGGGAAAGCGCGACCGACGCAGCGCGCTGTTTTCCAGTCACATCCAGTTCGGGTTGATTTCAGCATGCGATAAGAAACTGGATTTGAATTTCGACTCGAAAGATGGGCAATGCTGATGAGAAACGCTTGGAGTTCGGGATTGCGCGGCGTGAAGCGACCCTCTTCTTATCGAGTTCGTTACAATGTAGGAAAAACAGTAAGTAAGAAGACCTCTGATTGCTTTAGGAGGAGCTGTGGTGAATAGCGCCCAGAAGATCGATAAGTCCATCCAGAAGATGATGACTCTCGGAAGAAGGCTTGGGATTCTGTTTACGGCGCTGTTTATAGCGGTGTGTTGCTGTTCGGTGGTGGTGGTTATTTCCATTGGGCTTATGGCTGCTCAAGGAAACCTATATGATCCATCAAAGACGGTTTCCGTAGTGGTTCCTTTGATGTATCTTCTGATTTCCGGAGGGGCCACATGGACCCTGCGGGGAATCAGCATGGACATGGCTCATGGCGAATCGCCCTTTACCCTTTCGCATGCTCGAAGAATCTCGATTATCGGGTGGCTGTTTGTTGCAGCGGCAATAGGTGACCTCTTGTTTTCTCCGGGGTTTCTTTCGATAGTGATTGGCCCCTTCGACTTGCTGGGGAACGCCTATTCGATGTTTGAAAACCTGGCCCTGCCCATAGATATTGGTGCTGTGCTGGGGGCCGTTTGCTGCTTCTCGATTTCTGCGATATGGCGCTACGGAGCTCTGCTTCAAGACCAGACCGAGGATTTGGTGTGAGGGGCGGCATGGACTATCTGATTATTGAGCTTGAAAGCTTATTGCTTCGACGCGGAAAGACGAGTACGGATATCATTCGGGCGACCGGGCACACACCGGCAAGTATCTCAAAAATACGAAATGGCAAGGTGAAGGCAATTAGGTTAAAGACATTGCTGGATATTTGCGTAGAGCTTGATTGCCAGCCTGGCGATCTTATTAAGCGCGTCAACGAAAGAGAACTTGAGGAACTGGCGACGCGGCGCGCCCGCAACGCGCTGAGCAGGGCGACCGCGACGGGTGATGACCCGGTCCTGGAGTCAGATCATGTTTACGTGGTCGATCTTAGAGACGACTGAGGCTGGAGAATAAAAAAGTATTGAGCAGGTGCAGCCCGTGAAAACAACGGTTTTCACGGGCTGTTCATTCAACGTCCTGCAGTGGCCTGTATTTCTCGCCGCGTCACTGGGGAACGAGAGAGTCATTTCCTGTGCTGGATGCAGGGGGGTGCTTACCTTGTGTAATATATAAATAAGCTTATATTGAAATATGATACATATCGAATTAGAATAACATTATCAATTCGGTATGCAAGGAAAGGAGGGAGAGATGGATTGGATTAACGAGCCGGAGGAAGGCGTTGCACCCGCGTGCGGCAACTGCTTCTTCTACGCGCACGGGGGATGCACGAAGAGGTGCCCCAATCAGTCCTGCACGTTCCGTTTCTAGGGGGCAGAGATGAACTGGCTTTCTACCGCGAAAGGAGGGGAATGAAATGGAATGGATTACCGAGCCGTCAGCCGGGGCTGAGCCCATGTGCAGCAATTGCTTCTTTTACGCGCACGGCAGCTGCAGCACCAAGTGTTCTTCACAGGAGTGCACTATCCGCTTTTAGCGGATAGTGCACGCCGTACGGCGTGCACAGACTGTTCAAAGATATTTTGGCCAGCAGCGCCTGAGGGGCGATGTGGCATTGCAATATGGGGGGCGAACCGACGTTACCTATAACCCCGCACAATTGCCATGTCGTCCCTTTTTATTGACGGGGAGGATGTCGTCCATGCGGGAAGTCCCAGTTGAATTGCGTGCCATATCCAAGAGATATGGCGGGTTTGAAGCGGTTAAATCAGTCTCGTTCTCTTTAATGGAAGGCGAGCTGTGTGCACTCATTGGGGAGAATGGTGCCGGCAAGAGCACGTTAATTCGATTGATCACGGGGCTTTCGGAGCCATCGTCAGGAACGATCTCGATGTTTGGGCAAACCGGGAGACGTGAAATACGGAGCTGCAGGGAAAGGCTGGGTTATATGCCCGACCTCAATGCTTCGTATCCTAATCTGACCGCGCGAGACAACTTGGTCGTTCGCTGTATTGAGTGGGGGCTTCCCACCGATCGTTCCATCGACGGTGTGTTATCAACCGTCGGTTTGGGGGAGGCCGGCGGGAAGAAAGTGAAGAACTTCTCAATGGGAATGAGGAGGCGTCTCGATCTGGCCATAGCGTTGCTGGGCGATCCGGAGCTGTTGATCCTGGACGAGCCGACAAACGGCCTGGATCCGATGGGGATAGTCGAAGTAAGAAAAATCCTTACGCATCTTAACAAAGATCAAGGTAAAACGATTCTCGTATCCAGCCACAATCTTGAGGAGATGCACAAGCTGGCAACTGATTACCTCTTCATAAGTCATGGTCGCCTCATTCGAAGGATGACCGCACCTCAGCTGGAAAAGTCATGCCGCGGTGGTTTCGTGTTGCATGTGGACGATCTGGAGCGAACGAGATCGGTTCTCGGAGATGAGACCTCACATTCTTTTCTGCCGGACGGCAGCGTCCTTATGCGCTATGAGGAGAAAAAGGAAGGGCGGGGCATTGCAATCGAAGCGCTCTCGACCGCAGGTGTGAGGGTTGCGGAGGCGTATTCTCATAGGAAGAGCCTTGAGGAGTTTTATTCGGAGCTCATCGGTCGAGAGAGCGAGCTGTGATGAAACGCGAGTTCATCTCAGCTTTTCGGAGCGAGGTATGGTTGCTCGCCAGGCACCCGGCGACCGCTCTGATGATTGCGCTTGCGGCTGTGCTGTATGTGGTTGCGGCTGCGACTTCGTCTGAGGTGCTGATCATGGTCGCCGGTGATGACCCGTATACGCTTGGAGGGGCTATAGGTTTTATTGGAAACCTAGTGGATGCAGGGGACGTTTTGGGCTCTGTTGCCCGGACGTCTTTTGCGTCTACAGTGGTCTGGATTCCGGTGACGATTCTCTACGCGGTTTACGCTACGTCGAGAGACTTTGAATCCGTGGCTTACGCCGTATCGAGATCGCGAGGGGTGTCGCAGGCGGCGATTGTGATCACGAAGCTGTTGGTGAACTGCACTCTGGTCGGTGCCGTGTATCTTCTTTCTACGACTGCGCTGTATTTAACCAAGATGGCCCAATGGGACGTTGGGGCCTCGTGCTCAGGGTTTGCCCAATTTGTATCGATTGCGCTGATGATCGCGCTGCTGCTCATTTCGATGTACGCCGCTACCTTCGCCCTGTATTTGCTCACGAGGAGTGTGGTGGCGAGCAGCGTCGTTGCAATAGCGGTTTCGACATTTGTGATGGTGTGGTTCCCAAGTACATACGGAAGCGGTCAGCCCAGCTTGCTGCTCATGCTCTCGCCCGTGTATTACCTGATGAACCTGTGTTCCCTGAGTATGCAGAATGTTGGTGTAATTCAGGTTTTGCTGTATGCGGGCGGCACTGTGCTTGTGTCGGTTGGAGTTGCGCTCGTCTCGCTATTTGTAAGGACGGCGGTTCGATGAATCTTGGGATGTCGGTCAGGGCGGAACTGTTCCGCGCAAGGAGAATGAAACTCGCCGTGATAATAGCGCTGATGTATTTGGGCATCGCGGGGATTTATGTGTTTGCCGGGTCCGGCGCATGGGTCTCCGCAGGGGGAGAGGGCCAGTTCTTTGGCTTTTCCGCCGATCCGGGCTATCTTTTCTCGATAGGGGTTGGGCCAACGGGTATCTCTTCCTGGCTAAGTGTCGTCTCCATGGCGCATACGGTGTTCTTCCCAATCGTCTCTGTTGTTGTGGCGGGGACGCTATTCGGTGATGCGACGAGCGTGTCGGCAAGGGGAGTTTCGATTGCTCGGGGCTTCCGCAGCTGGCAGCTGTTTGCGGCAAAGACATTGGCTTGCGAAGTGTATACGCTGTGCCCCTACATCGTGTTTACTCTCGGTGTCGCTGCGGTCTTTGCCGTGTGCTCCGGAAGCGGTCTAGACAGCCTTACGGTTGGTAATGTGACCTCGGCACTCCTGTCGAATATCGTTATAGACGCCGCTTATACGCTGATGGTTGCGGTTGCATATGAGGTGTTCAGGATCAGATCTCTTGTGTCGGGAGCCTTGCTGGTCGCAACGTTCGCGGGCCTTGTTATCGCGATGAGTTTCCCAACCGTTTTACCCCCGGTTCACATGGCTTATTGGATGAGGGCGTGCGGGGCTGCCGGCGGGACGGTCCTGATGGCTGCATGCGGCCATGCGGTCATCGTGTCGCTCGCATGTCTATTGCTGCTTTCGTGCAGTTTTTATCGAAGAAGGTAGTGCGCTGGCGTATGCGCAGCGTCTGAGGGTCGATATGGATTTGGTTGGAAATGGAGATGGTGCGAAGTGAAACTGTCGCAATTTAATGTGGTGCATGAACATAACGGAAGTCTTCTTATCATGAATGCGCGAACCGGCGGCATCCTGTCGTTAAATCCGGAAGGTTGATTTCCGATCTCAGCCGAACACATTGAGCGAATA
>NZ_QSIN01000015.1 GCF_003469205.1 Collinsella sp. AM33-4BH | reverse complement strand
GGCCTCGCGGCCTCCCCCTTTTTTGCGTTTACGGGGCGTGAATGACTCAATTACACCAGACGATCTTGTTGTTTTCGGTATTGAGCCTTTATTTAAAGAAAATAAATCGTATAACAAGGGCAACTGCTATGGCCGCAATGATCATAAGCAGGATTGTCAGCTGATGCTGCTTGCGTCGTTTACTTGACGAAACGAAGATTGATTTTCCCTGTTTTGGAGTCTCGAGATAGCGAGCCGAATGCGTCAAGGTTTGCTTGGGTCGAGGCCCTCTTTGTTGATGAGCGGCGGATGCTTTCATCGGCTCATCACTAGCTGCGCTGTTTTTAGATAATGGTGCGTCTTTCAGATATACAGGGTCTCCCGAGGCAACGCCCATATGTTTACGTCCCGTTTGGGCTTCTTCGAGCGTTTGATATCGGTTTCTTGTCACATATTTGGGCTCTGGGCCATTGATGGGCTCTTGCGAGATGTGGGGGCGATGGAATCGAATCGGTTGCGGGCTGGATGCTTCGTCCTGCTCCGGCATAAACGTGTTGTCCTGTTTTTGATCGTCCATGATGCCCTTAGCTCGTCATCAATATCGTGTATGCGCCCATTGTAAGCCAGCCGTCTAGTTTTGATGGGATTGCATACATTATTTAAGCCTTCGTTCAAATTCCGTTAATTAGACAAAACCTTAGTCAACCAGACTTAGATATGCTTATATCAATAGACTCAAAAAACTTTATAGTCGATGTATATATAAGAAGAGGCTGGGCATATATAACAGCGTCAAAAGAAGTCCCAGTCACCTAGAAGATGACTCGGCAGTCCTTAAAAGGAGTGGTAAACATGGCAAGCATGGTTCCTTATCGTTCGGTTTTTGGCGTTCGTCCTTCTGCTAGCTCGCTGTTCGATTTGTTTGATGATATGACCGATCTTGCAAACAACTCGATTGCTTCCAAGGCGTTCCCCGTTGATGTCGAGGACAAGGGCGATGGTTATGAGGTCAAGGCCTATCTGACCGGCGTCGCTAAGGATGATATCGACGTTGAGCTTAACGAGGGTCGCCTGTCGATTAGCGTGAACGTTGTGGAGGACGAGGAGAACGAGGGCAAGAACTTCCTGCAGAAGGAGTTTAGCTCGTACAGCGCGACGCGCGGCGTGTATCTGAAGGACGCTTCGAGCGAGGGCCTTTCGGCTAAGTATGCTGACGGCATCCTGACCGTTACGGTTCCCAAGATTGTCGAGAAGAAGAACGTTACGAAGATCTCCATCGACTAACGATGGCTCTGCTTCAATCGAGAGTATGAGTTAAGGGGGGCTGGGAAGTGATTCCCAGCCCCCCTTTGTTGTCTTGAGGGGCTATTGAATGGTTGTCGGTTGATACTGGCTTGCAGGGCGTATCGAGAGCTTCCGCGGCCCTTGAAGACGGGTGGCAGAACTGCCGAGTTCATCATCGAGACTTGCATCAAGCGCGTTGGCATAGCTTTTGACGGTAAGGCTTGGACGATTATTGTCCTGGCTGATGTGCATGGCGATGAGTTGTTCGGTGCGATCGGTAACAAGTTCGCGCGCGGCTTCGGCGGCCTGGTTGTTGGAGAGGTGCCCCTTTGTGGACAGGATGCGCTCCTGAAGAAAGCGGGGGTACGCTCCTTCGCGCAACATAGTTACATCGTGGTTACTTTCGAGCGCGAGAACTCGACAGTCTTTGAGGATGCCTATGGCCTTGCTCGATAGCTCTCCGGTGTCGGTGGTAAACCCAATGGAATCATCGAGAGCATTAAATCGATAGCCGACAGGATTGATGACATCGTGCGATGTTGAGTAGGTTTGCACGTGGATGCCGGCAATGGGGAGCGTGTCGCCGGGGTCAAATTCCTCTACGGGCAGGTGCGCGAGGTTTTCTTTGCATGAAAGGGTGTCCCTGCTGGCAAAGAGGGGACCATGCCAGTGCTTGCACCATACATCGAGCCCCTTGATATGGTCACCATGCTCATGGGTGATTACTAGAGCGGCGACGTCGTCTGCCGAGAGGCCAAGCTCCGCCATGCGTTTAAGTGTCTCGCGGCGGGACAGGCCGTTGTCGATCATGATGAGCCCCTGAGGCCCCTCGACGAGTGCGCAGTTGCCTTTTGAGCCGCTGCCGAGGATATGAAGGTGCAGGCGAGACATAAGATTCCAAAGGATACAATGAGTGCGGACGAATAGAGGAGGAAGCGAATGCCAACGGTATCTCAGCACTATGGACATCATGCCGCGCCGAGGACGGATAAGAGCGCCCTGGCAACGCGGCAGGCCGCTGCCCCCGTAGTGCTCATGGTATCAGGCGGTGCGGACTCGACGGCACTGCTCCTTATGGCTTGCACATCAAAGCTGGATATCCAGGACGGGCGCGGCGTCGCTCCCATTGCGCGCGAGCGATTGCACGTGCTGCATGTAAACCATCATCTGCGCAGGGAGGCATCCGATGGCGACGAGGCCTTTGTACGTGACCTGTGCGCGCAATACGGCTTGCCGCTGTGTGTTGAGCATGCCTATTTTGATGACGAATCGGGCAATATCGAGGCTGCGGCTCGCGAGGTGCGCTATGCCGCGGCACGGAGATATGTTCGCGAACTTTGTGCCGAATCGGGCGCACCGCGGACGGCGGCTCGTATCTGTACCGCGCATACTTCGTCGGACCGCGCGGAAACATTTTTGATGAACGCGATTAAGGGATCGGGGCCCGCTGGCCTATCGAGCATTCCTCGCCGGAGGAATATCGTGGTGCGTCCCTTGCTCGACCTAACTCATGGCGAGCTCGTGGGCTATCTACAGGTACATGGTCAGCCGTGGCGTGAAGACGAGAGCAATGAGGATATCTCGTATCTGCGAAACTACGTGCGCCATCGAGTGATGCCGGTGGTGGCGCAGCGCAACGCGAGCGTCTGCAAGACGATTGGCGCCGCCTGCGAGATCTTAGGCGATGAGGACGCGTTTTTGTCTCAGCTTTCGGCACAGGCGTTTCGAAGCTGTTTGCGCAAAGAGGCAGCGGGCGCGCTGGTGCTCGATGCCAGGCGCCTTGCTGCGGCCGAGGTGGTAATCGCGCGGCGCATTGTGCGACTGGCGATTAAGCGCATCGATCCGGACGCTCGTCCAGAGATGCGACATGTGGAGCGAGTCCTTTCCTGCGTTGCTGAGGGCGCCGGCTCAGTCACGCTTCCGGCGGGGATTGACGCACGCATTGAGTTTGGCATGCTGGCGTTTAAGGCGCCGGTGGCTCGCGAGGGCTTGGTCGCGGACTGGGTTACCGTACCCGGTCGTTTGCCGTTGGGCGGGGGACGTGTGCTGGTCGCAGAGCCGATGGCTGTGGAGCCGGGGTGCGATATCGTGCACCGTGCCCGCGAGCTTGCTGCAGCCGGAAAGGTTGCGGCCTTGGTGGATGCGGCGGCCCTGGGGTTTGCCGACTGCGATGGCGAGCGGATGTTAGCCGGCTCGCGCGGGGAGATTCCCACCGAGGCACGATCGGCGCGCCTGTGGGTGGATAGCCCTGTGCCGGGAGACGTGATGTGCCCGTTGGGGATGAACGGCCGAAGCAAGAAAGTGTCAGACCTGTTGAACGAGGCGCGCATTCCTGTTTCAGACCGCTCTGGCGTACCCGTGGTAAGAACGGCTCCGGGAGGTGCCGTAGTATGGGTCGCAGGCGTTCGCACGGACGAGCGTTTTAAATGCACGGCCGCAACGCGCGTGGCGTATCTGCTTCGTGTGGTCGATGCGGAATAGCGTCCCACGCCAGCTATTCTGTGCGACGTTGACGGTATTCCCGCGCTGATGGCGCACGGGCTGGTAAATATACCCCGTGCGCTGCTAGAATGTGTAGTTCGCGTCCATACGGCGGTGTGTGGGCGATAAGCACAAGAAAGGGTTGTCATGGCTTCTCAACATCCGGATATCGAGAAGGTTCTGTTTGCGCAGGAGGATATCGACGGTATCGTCTCTCGCCTAGGCGAGCAGATTACTCGCGACTACGCGGGTAAGGATCTGGTGCTGATTGCGGTCCTGCGCGGCGCCGTGGTCTTTATGGGCGACCTGATGCGCAAGATCGAGCTGCCGACCAACATCGATTTCATGGCTGTTTCGAGCTATGGCGACGGCGTGAAGTCCTCGGGTATCGTGCGTATCATTAAGGACCTGGATATCGACATCCGCGGTCGCGACGTGCTGATCGTCGAGGACATTCTGGACTCGGGCCTGACGCTCAAGTATCTGATGAAGAACCTCGAGAGCCGCAAGCCCGCTTCTCTGGAGGTCGCCGCCTTCCTGTGGAAGGACGTTGAGGACCGTACCTCGGCCATCACGCCCAAGTATGTTGGAACCCATTGCCCTGATGCCTTTGTGGTGGGCTACGGCCTCGACTATGCCGAGCGCTATCGTAACCTTCCGTATCTGGGCATTTTGAAACCGGAGGTTTATTCGTAAGATGCCCGACGACCGTAACGATAACAATTCCCAGACTCCCCGGGAGCCTAAGATCCCGGGGGTGCCCGGAGGCAAGAAGCCCACGCGTACGGGCTGGCTGTATTTTATTTTGGCTTGCGCGCTTCTGGGCTACGCCTTCTTTAACATGGGCTCCGGCTTTGCCAATTCCAGCAATACCGTTAAGCTCGCGACGAGCGAGATGGTCAACGCCATTAAGCAGGACCGCGTCGAAGATTTGACCTATACGGTTCAAGACGGAAGCGTGGCGGGTCATTACTGGAAGACAAAAAAGGACAAGGGCGATACGAGCGAGCTCAAGAGCTTCTCCTCGACCTATGTCGGCTCCGATTCGCTTGCCGAGCTTATGGCGGAGCACCCCGATACCAAGTACATCGTCAACACCAACGACCCCGATTTTTGGGGCGACTTGGCGATGAGTGTGCTGCCGACGATTGCCCTGATCGCCATCATGTTCTACTTTATGCGCCAGATGATGGGCGCCAATAATAGGAACATGCAGTTTGGCAAGACCAATGCCAAGACCAACGAGGCTACGCGTCCCAAGGTCAAGTTCGAGGACGTTGCCGGCGTGGACGAGGCAGTCGAGGAGCTCGAGGAGATCCGTGACTTTTTGAGCGATCCGGATCGCTATCGCAAGCTGGGCGCCAAGATCCCGCGTGGCGTGTTGCTGGTGGGCCCTCCGGGCACCGGTAAAACGTTGCTGGCCAAGGCCGTTGCCGGCGAGGCGGGCGTGCCGTTCTTTAGCATCTCGGGTTCCGACTTTGTCGAGATGTTCGTGGGTGTCGGCGCCAGCCGTGTGCGTGACCTCTTTAAGGAGGCCAAGTCTCAGGCTCCGTCAATCATCTTTATTGACGAGATCGATGCCGTGGGACGTCAGCGCGGAGCTGGCTTGGGCGGCGGTCACGACGAGCGCGAGCAGACGCTCAACCAGCTGCTGGTCGAGATGGACGGCTTTGAGGAAAGCGAGTCGGTCATCCTGATCGCTGCGACCAACCGTCCCGATATTCTGGATCCGGCATTGCTGCGTCCCGGCCGTTTTGACCGTCAGGTTACGGTCGACCGTCCGGATGTGAAGGGCCGCGAGCAGATCTTGCGCGTGCATGCCGAGAACAAGCCGATGGACGAGGACGTGAAGTTTGAGAAGCTCGCCCAGATGACCGTTGGCTTCACCGGCGCCGATCTGGCAAATCTGCTCAACGAGTCTGCGCTGCTGGCTGCCCGCCGCCATCGTTCCGTGATCTCGATGGACGAGGTCGAGGAGTCGATGGAGCGCGTGATTGCCGGACCGCAACGCAAGGGTCGCGTGATGACCGAAGCCGAGCGCACCACGATTGCCTACCATGAGAGCGGCCACGCCCTGGTGGGCCACATCTTGGAGCATTCCGATCCGGTTCATAAGATCTCGATCGTCAGCCGCGGTCAGGCCCTGGGCTACACGCTGCAGCTTCCGCAGGAGGACCACTTCCTCAAGACCAAGAACGAGATGCTCGACGAGCTTGCCGTGTTCTTGGGCGGCCGCGTTGCCGAGGAACTCATGTGCGATGACATCACGTCGGGCGCGAGCAACGACCTGGAGCGCGCGACCAAGATGGCGCGCGAGATGGTCACACGTCTGGGCATGAGCGAGGAGCTGGGCACTCAGGTCTTTGGCGAGGCGCAGCATCAGGTATTCCTGGGCCGTGACTATGCCGATCATCAGGATTACTCCGAGGAGACGGCGCGCCGCATTGATATCGAGGTTCAGCGCATCATGCGCGAGGCCCATCGTCGTGCGGTCGAGATCCTGGACGCCCGTCGCGATCAGCTCGATCTGATGGCGAAGGTGCTGCTTGAGCGCGAGACCGTCGAAGGCGACGCCGTGAACGCCCTGCTCGACAACGAGTGGGATGCCTACCTTGAGCGCGAGGGCGATATCCTGGCGGCCAAGGAGGAGCGCAATGCCAAGGCGGCCGGCATGCCGACCAAGAAGCGCGCGCCTCGTATGAGCGAGGAGGAGCTGGCGGCTGATGCCGCGGCCTTTGCGCAGGCGGCCATGCAGGAGGATGCCGAAGCCGCATCCGATGATGCCGGTGATGGCAATGCTGTCAACGCTGACGGCAACACCGACGCCGACAAATAGTTCTTGTAGCGAAAGCCTCTGCGGGGAAACCTGTGGAGGCTTTTTCTTTTGAGCGGTATGTTGATTGGGGACAGACTTAAATGAGCGTTTTCACGCATTTAAGTCTGTCCCCAATCAACATTGCTGCGGCACTTTGCTCAGCTAAAGCGTACAATAGCGCCTATGTGAAAGGGGAACAGATGATCAACGAAACTATGTATGCTCGCGGTGCGGAAAGCTCCATCATCCGTGAGATCTTTAGCCATGGCCTTGAGCGCAAGGCACAGATCGGCGCGGAAAACGTGTTCGATTTCTCACTGGGTAACCCGAGCGTTCCGGCACCTGCCGCCGTGGCTGAGTCCATTAAGAAGGCCTTGGAGCTGCCGAGCGACCAGCTGCATGGATACACGCCTGCACCGGGTCTGCCGCAGTGCCGTACCGCCGTGGCCGAGTCGCTCAACCGCCGCTTTGGCACGAGCTATGAGGGCAAGGACGTCTTTATGACGGTGGGCGCTGCGGCTTCGCTCACCTGCACACTCAATGCCGTTACAAACCCGGGCGACGAGGTCATTGTTATCGCTCCGTACTTCCCGGAGTATCGCGTGTGGATTGAGAAGGCCGGCTGCACGTGTGTCGAGGCACCCGCCAATGAAGATACGTTCCAGCTGAGCGTAGACAACGTGCGCAAGGCGATTACCGATAAGACGGCGGCCGTCATCATCGACTCGCCCAACAACCCGACCGGTGCCGTATATACGCGCGACACGCTGACGCGACTGGCCAATGTTCTGCGCGAGGCCAACGCTCAGCGCGGTCCCGAGAATCCGATTATGCTCATCTCGGATGAGCCGTACCGCGAGATCGTGTACGGTGCCGAGGTGCCTTGGGTACCATCTATCTACGAGAACACCGTCGTGTGCTATTCGTATTCCAAGTCGCTGTCGCTGCCTGGTGAGCGCGTGGGCTGGATCTTGGTTCCCAACACCAATCCGCAGGCTGCGCGTCTGATGCCGGCTGTTGCGGGTGCTGCCCGTACGCTGGGTTTTGTATGCGCACCGGCGCTCTTCCAGCGCGTGATTATCGATTGCATCGATGAGCCGAGTGACGTTGAGGCCTATGCGCGCAACCGCACGGCGCTCACCGACGCCTTGGCGGACTACGGTTATACCTATGTTGAGCCGGATGGCGCGTTCTACCTATGGGTGAAAGCGCTGGAGCCCGATGCGAACGCCTTCTGCGAGCGCGCAAAGAAGTATGAGTTACTTGCGGTTCCCTCGGACAGCTTTGGTATGCCGGGTTGGTTCCGCCTGGGCTATTGCGTGAGTTACGAGACCATCGTCAATTCGTTGCCTGCCTGGAAGCAACTGGCCGACGAGTATCGTCGAAAGTAAAGCGCTCTGCTTACAATGTTTTACGTGAAACGGGGTTTGGTGTTAAGCCAGACCCCGTTGTCATGGACGTTGTGTCATTGGGATGGAGCGGTTTTACGACTGCCGAAGGCTATGCGTACAATGAATATACGCGACGGCCATACTGGACAAGGAGACCCGATGCCCTACCTGCTTTCTTGTGACATTCATACCCATACGATGTTCTCTGCGCATGCATATTCGACCATTGAGGAAAATGTGTACTGGGCGGCAGAGCGTGGCTTGCAGGTGCTCGGATCTGCCGACCATCTGAGCTCAATGGTTACGGCTTGCCCTAATGACCTGCGCAGTTACCAGTTCTTTATCAACCAGGATATCTGGCCGCGCATATGGAGCGGCGTGCTGGTGCTGCGTGGTGCCGAGGCCGATATCGTTTCACTGGACGGAAGCCTGTTTGGCGAGGACACTCCTGTCACGCTCGATATCGCCGGCGATCCGTACAGCCGTCAGCATTCGCTGTTCGACCTAGTTACGCGTAATTTGGATTATTTGGTTGCAAGCGTGCATAATCCGCAGCTCGCTGAAGGCGCGACGCTGGCCCAGACGACCGAGATGTATATCAATGCCCTGGAGCACCCCAAGGTGTTCATGCTGGGTCACACGGGGCGCTCGGGCGTTCCGTTCGATATCGACGAGGTGCTGCTGGCGGCCAAGGCCAAGCACAAGATCATTGAGATCAACAACCATAGTCTTGAGCATGGCACGGATGCTGAGCATTGGAATGTGTGCCGCAAGATTGCCGAGCGCTGCGCCGAATTGGGCGTGGGGATTGGCGTCTCGACCGATGCGCATATTGGCATGGCGATTGGCAAGCTCGACCAGGCGCGCAAGATGCTCGACGAGATTCACTTCCCGCTGGACTTGATCGTGACACGTGACCGCGAAACGCTGCTGCGCGAGATGGCGGCAGCCGGCGTGTGTGACCTGCGCAAGGGGATCTAGCGGAGTTTATAAACCAAGCGAAGGGGGCGGTCCAGGCGGGCCGCCCCCTTTCTTGTCCCAAAAATCTACTGAGGTTGGTTAGCGGCGCTCGAGGACCGCTACGGTTTCGGTATGGTCGGTGTGGGGGAACATGTCGACGGGCGTGATCTTGAGCAGGCGATAGCCTCCGTCGAGGAGCTGGTGCAGGTCGCGCTCTTGGGTCACGGGGTTGCAGCTGATATAGGTGATGCGGCGCGGCTTAAGTGCACAGGCAGCTTCGAGGAACTCGGGAGTAGAGCCGGCACGCGGCGGATCGATGGAAAGGGCATCGACCCGCTCGTTGTTGTCGGCGGCATCTAGGATGTAATCGGTGGCATCGTCGGCCATAAACCAGGCGCTGCGGGTGAGGCCATTGAGCTCGGCATTGCGGCGTGCGTCGGCAATGCCCGCCGGGTTGCGCTCTACACCGAGCAGCATGATGCCGATACCCTTGTTCTGGGCATCTTTGGCTGCGCAAAGACCGATGGTGCCGCTGCCGCAGTAGGCATCCATGAGTACGTCGCCCTGCTGCAAATCCATGCCGTCAATGGCGAGTCGATAGAGCAGCTCGGTTTGCTGCGGATTAGTCTGATAGAACGCGGTGGGGGAGATGTCGAATTCGCAGCCGAGCAATTGATCGCGCATGCATTCGGCGCCATAGACGATGCGAGTTTCCTCGCCGAGGATGGCGTTGCCGGGACGTCCGTTGATATTTTGGGCGACGGTGACGACGCGCGGATCGAGTGCAGCGACGGCCTCAAAGAACTCCTGCGCATGCGGCAGGTCGCGCTGGGCGGTCACAAGGGTGATCATGATCTGGTCGGTGCGCCAGCCGCAGCGAACGACGGCATAGCGAAGCAAGCCCAGATGTTTGTCCTCGTTAAAGGCGGGAATGTGCAGACGTTCGGCCTCGCGCGCGATGCCGTTGAGAATCTGTCGGGCGCCCGGTGCCTCAACGGGGCATTCGGGAACGGCAACGATTCTGTGCGTGCCGCGCTCAAAAAAGCCGCTGCGGACAGCGCCCTCCTTGCCGGGAGCAAAGGGGGTGGCAGCCTTATGGCGAAAACCGCGCGGCGCAGGATATTTGCCCGGGTCGCCCAGGGTGACGCCCATACCGCGAATGGGGTCGACGCTAATACCCTCACGCTCGCAGAGCGAAGCAAAAAGCTCCTCTATAGCAGCCTGCTTAGCTGCCAACTGCTTTTTATAAGGACGATTGAGCGCCGTGCACCCACCGCAAGCTTTCATGATCGAACAGGGAGACTTGGGGTCCACGGCCTTACGCGCAGACGAAGCCGAATCATTATGTGGGCGCTTGGAACGAGTCCGAGGCGCTTTGTCCCCGCCTCGACGAGAGTCAGAACGCTTGGTCTTAGCCCTGCTCTTGGTCGACTTACCCTTCGCGTCCTGAGACGACTTGGATTTCTTAGAAGATTTTTTCTCCTCCAACCCCTCAGCTGCCTCGATCAAAGCACGACGAGCCTTACGCTCCGTACGAGATTCTGCCATCAATAACTCCACTAATTCATGAATTTAAGCTGCAAGTATTGTACCGTGCCAAGCCAGCAGACGATATGCAAGCGGTTTATTCGTGTCAGTGATACGCCCAACGACGGTTGCCCGCCGCGTGAGGGGTGTGGGGGTTAAGTTTATCGCGAGTTCCGCACGAACAGGAGGCCACTTAATGTGGCCTCCGTCGTGAGCGGGACTGTAGAGCAGGAAACTTAACCCCCACACCCCTCACGCGGCGGGCAAACTCGCCTTGTGCTCTATCGCGCTAAAGTGTATGATTCTGAACGTTACATGACTCACTTTACTTAACTAAAGTGCCACCAAGGGGGAATACCATGAATACCGATATGTCTCGTCGTCAGTTTGTTGGTCTAGCCGGCTCGCTCGCCACGGTGCTTGGCCTTGGTCTTGTCGGCTGCGGCGGTGGTGCCGGCAAGGGCTCCGCTGCTGGCTCTGCCGCGGCCAAGGATGTGAGGGGCGCCGCGGAGTCCAAGAAGCTCGTGGTGGGCTTTGACAAGTCCTACCCTCCGTACGGCTTTGTGGGCGATGACGGCGAGTACACCGGCTTTGACCTCGACCTTGCCAAGGCCGTTGCCGATAAGCAGGGCTGGGAGGTCAAATACGAGGCCATCGACTGGGATGCCAAGGACACGCTGCTCAACTCGGGTGCCATCAACTGTATCTGGAATGGCTTTACCAAGGAGGGCCGCGAGGACGATTACACGTTCTCCGAGCCGTACATGCTCAATGAGCAGGTGCTGGTGGTCAAGAAGGACGCGGGCATCAAGAGCTGGGACGATCTTGCCGGCAAGACCGTGATTACCCAGACCGATTCCGCTGCGCAGGATGTGCTCGAGGGTGACCAGAAGGATCTGGCGGCGACATTTGCCACGCTCGACACCATCGGCGAGTACAACACGGCCTTTATGCAGCTCGAGAGCGGCGCGGTCGATGCCGTGGCTTGCGACCTTTCGATTGCCCAGTATCAGCTTGCCGCCAAGCCCGATGCCTATACGCAGCTTGATGAGCCGCTGTCCAGCGAGCACTACGCCGTCGGCTTTAAGAAGGGCGACACCAAGTCGGCCGACGCCGTGACCGAGTCGCTCAAGGCGCTCTATGAGGACGGTACGGTCAAGGACCTGTGCGATAAGTATGCGAGCTACGGTCTATCCTTCGACAACTGGGTGCTCAAATAGCGGCTTTCCCAGGCACCCGATTTTGCCGTTCAAGCCGTCGCTTGCGTACATTTAGTACGCGGCGCTCCTCTTTCACGGCAAACTCGAGCACCTGGAAAACCCGCTTTAGCATTGGGTTTGCTGTTCTGTTGTCGCGAAAGAGAGCTTAGGTTGTCTATTCAGGTCATGATGCAGATGCTTGGCCAGGGATTCTTGGTCAGTTTGCAGCTGTTTGTGCTGACGCTGCTGGGGTCGATTCCGCTGGGAATCCCCGTGACGTTTATGCGCATGAGCAAAATTGCGCCGCTCCGCTGGATTGCGCGCATCTACATTTCGGTCATGCGCGGTACGCCGCTCATGTTGCAGATGTTTGCCATCTACTTTGCCCCGTACTACGTGTTTGGCATTTCGCTCACGCCCGATTCCAAGTGGACGGCGTGTGCCGTGGCATTCATCATCAACTACGCCGGTTACTTTGCCGAGATTTATCGCTCGGGCCTGCAGTCCATTCCGCGCGGTCAATACGAGGCTGCCGAGGTGCTGGGCTACTCGCGCATGCAGACGTTTCTGTATATCGTGATGCCGCAGGTCGCCAAGCGCATTTTGCCGGCGATGGGCAACGAGATCATCACACTGGTCAAGGACACGTCGCTGGCGTTCGCCATCGGCGTGGGCGAGATGTTCTCGACGGCCAAGGCGCTGGTCGCCTCGCAGGTGAGCATGGTGCCGTTTGCAATCGCGGCACTGATTTACTGGATCTTTAACTTCGTCGTCGAGATGCTGCTGGGCGCTGCCGAAAAGCGACTTGACTACTACCACGACTAGCCTGTTCCGTCGTGCTTTTCAAACACATGGAGGTTCCCGTGTCCGGAACGGTAATGAATATATCGAACGCGCGTAAGGCGTTTGGCGGCAATGAGGTGCTCAAGGATATCTCACTCGAGGTAAAGCGTGGCGAGGTTGTGGCGATTATCGGGCCTTCGGGCGGCGGTAAGTCCACGCTTCTGCGCTGCGCGACGCTGCTCGAGACGCTCGACGGTGGCTCGCTTTCGTTTGGCGACCTTGCCGTTGCGACGGACGCGGGGTCGGGTGCGGTATACGCGAAGGGCGACGTGCCCAAGCAGGCACGCTCGCGATTTGGCCTGGTGTTTCAGAACTACAATCTGTTTCCGCACTATACCGTGATGAAAAACATCACCGATGCTCCGATTCGCGTGCTTAAGCGCCCGCGCGAACAGGCCGAAGCACGTGCGCGTGAGTTGATCGCGCAGATGGGGCTTACGGGCAACGAGAACAAGGTGCCATGTGAGCTTTCGGGCGGTCAGCAACAGCGTGTGAGTATCGCCCGCGCCTTGGCGCTCGACCCGGAAATCTTGTTCTTTGATGAGCCGACCTCGGCGCTCGATCCAGAGCTGACGGCCGAGGTTCTGCGCGTCATCAAGGATCTGGCCGCGCAGAATATGACGATGGTGATCGTGACCCATGCGATGCAGTTTGCGCGCGATGTTGCCGACCGCGTGGTCTTTATGGATGGCGGTCGCATTGTCGAGGAGGGTCCTGCCGAGCAGGTTGTCGATCATCCACATGAGCAACGTACCCGTGAGTTCTTGAGCCGTATCGAGGGCTAGGCTCAGCTATGTATTGAGAAGAAGCCGCCGCAGGTCTTACGGTCTGCGACGGCTTTTTATTTGCATCGGCGGGGTCCAATAATCGCCTCGCGCACGTTCTCCTTCCTCTCGCCGCCTGTATTCATACGTGCGCCGAAAGGTATGCATGGGCAGTCACCCGTGAGGGTAGGGTGGTGGCATAGGACATTTGGAGGGTGAGTCGGCTCGGCTGCCGACCATGCTGCTTCCGGGACGGCACCGACCGCGAACTCTCCCCGTTGGCGTCGCGCCTTGCGCGCGGCCCTGCAAGGAGGTCATCATGGGTGCTCCCAAGACCGGTAACGTAAGGAACGTGGTGCTCGTAGGCCAAGGCGGGGTGGGCAAGACTTCACTCGCCGAAGCCATGCTCCACCTTTCCGGCAAGACCGCCCGCCTGGGCGGCCACGACGGCACCAAGCCCACGCTCGACTATGACCCCGAAGAGGTCAAGCGTGCATTTTCCATCTCGACGACCATTGCGCCGATCGACTGGAAGGGCGCACGTATCAATGTACTCGATGCCCCGTGCTATCCCGATTTTATCGGCGACGCCTTTGCCGCGATGAGCGTCTGCGAGACGGCTCTGTTTGTGGTCGACGCCGAGGCGGGCCCGCAGCCTACGACGGTTAAGCTCTGGTATGCCGCCGAGGACCTGCGCCTGGCGCGTGCGGTGTTCGTAAACCGCCTGTCGCGCTCCGAGGCCAGCTTTACGACCACAATGAACCTGCTGCAGGAGCGCTTTGGCACGCGCCTGGGCGCCGTGACTCTTCCCTGGGGCGAGGGCGAGGACTTCGACGGCATCATCGACCTGGTGCGCATGAAGGCGCGCCATTGCAACGGCGCCGAAGCCGTTGAGTCGGAGATTCCCGAGGAGTATCGTGCCCAGGCCGAGGAAGCCCATGACCATCTGTGCGAGCTGGTGGCCGAGGCCGACGACGAACTGATGATGAAGTACCTGGAAGGCGAGGAGACGCTGACGCAGGAAGAGCTTGAGGGCCTGCTGTCGAAGGCGATCGCCGAGCGCATCTTTGTGCCGGTCTTTGCGGGTGATTGCATTAAGGAGCAGGGCGTCAACTCGCTGATGGACGACATTGCGACGTACTTCCCGGCGCCGACCGACTACGGCGAGATGCCGCTTATCGACGGCGATTCGCTCAAGATCTCGAGCGACGATGATCGTCCGGTGGCGTTTGTGTTTAAGACCCTGGCCGATCCGCAGCAGGGTCGCATCAGCTTTATCAAGGTGCTGACGGGTACGCTTGAGCCGGGCCTTGAGCTGGTCAACGCGCGCACGCGCAAGGGCGACCGTCTGGCCCACCTGTATGTGATGTGCGGCCGCGACATGACCGAGGTCGGTCACGCCTATGCCGGCGACATTATCGTGGCACCCAAGCTGGCGGCCGAGACGGGCGATACGCTCTCGATTACCGGCAAGGTCGAGGCTGCGGCGTTTAAGTTCCCCAACTCGCAGTACCGCATTGCCATCGAGGCCGAGAATCGCGGCGACGAAGAGAAGCTCTACACGTTTATCGAGAAGGCCTGCAAGGCCGATCCGACCATGAGCATCGACCGCGACGAGGAGACCGGCCAGACCATTATCTCCGCCGTTGGTGAGGCGCAGGTTTCGGTGCTGCTCAATCGTTTGGAGGATCGCACCAAGGTCGTAGCCAAGAGCGTGCCGATCCGCATTCCGTATCGCGAGACCATTCGCCGTACGGCAAGTGCCCAGGGCCGCCATAAGAAGCAGACCGGCGGCGCCGGTCAGTACGGCGACTGCTGGCTGCGCGTGGAGCCGCTCATTGGGCCCGACGGCACGAGCGATGGCTATGAGTTTGTGGACGAGGTCGTGGGCGGCCGCATTCCGCGCTCGCTGATCCCCGCCGTGGACAAGGGCGTCCAGGAGACAATGAAGGACGGCATCATTGCCGGCTATCCGCTCACGGGCATTCGCGTGGCTGTGTACGACGGCTCGTATCACAGCGTCGACTCCAACGAGATGGCGTTCCGCGCGGCGGCTCGCATCGGCCTGCGCAAGGCATGTGCCGATGCCGACCCGGTGGTGCTGGAGCCCATCGAGGAAATCACGGTGACTATTCCCGAGAGCTACGCCGGCGCCGTGATGGGCGACATCTCGGCCTCGCGCGGTCGCGTGACAGGCATGGAGACCGATGAGCGCGGAGACACCGTGGTTATCGCGCAGGCACCTCTCGCCGAGCTGACGGATTACTCGACGCGCCTGCGCTCTATCACGCGCGGCACGGGTGACTTTACCATGAAGCCCGCCGGCTACGAGCAGGTGCCCTATGACGTTCAGGCCAAGCTGGTCGAGCGCTATGAGGAGGGTCGCGCCAAGTAGCGTGTGATTTTGCCTGCAATGTAGGTGCTGACGAAAAGGCCGCCCTGGGTAACCGGGGCGGCCCTTTTTGATCCCCGGGGCCGCGCTAAGTAAATCGACGTAAGGCAACCACCACGATGGGGACAGCCTCCATCGTGGTGTTTTTTGGCAGACGAGGCGCCTGTCGGCTTTTATTGGGACGGACTCCTTTTCATGCTGCCGTGAAAGAAAAAAAGACCTCCTTTGATAGAATATACGTATATAGACGTCTACTTGAACAAGGAGGCAATATGTTCGAGGCGGTTATCTTCGATATGGACGGGCTCATGTTCGATACTGAGCCGATTTGGGCTTCCTGCTGGCCCAAAACCGCAATTGAGTTTGAGGTTGAATGCAAAGAGGGCCTTGCGGACGCCATGCGTGGCACCAATGGATCGGAAGCGGTGTCCATTATTCGCGAGTGGTATGGCGATGAGGTCGATTCTCAAGCGTTTGTTGACCGTTTTTACGAAATAGCGCATGAAGCGCTGACTCAGGGCGCAGAGAAGAAACTCGGATTAGATCGGCTTCTCGACTATCTTCAGGCTGAGGGAATTCCGATGGCAGTTGCTTCATCATCGAGCAGAAAAATGATCGAGGCAAATTTGATAAGGGGAGGAATACTCCCTTATTTCGATTCGATCGTCTCTGGTGTTGAGGTCGAACACGCCAAGCCTTACCCAGACGTCTTTTTGAAAGCGGCGGATGAGCTAGGAGCTTTACCGCAGAAATCCCTCGTTTTAGAGGATTCCTATAACGGGGTGCGCGCGGGATTTGCAGGAGGATTTTGCACTGTCATGGTCCCCGATCTCTCTGAGCCAACAGATGAGATGGAAAGATTGGCCACGGCAATAGTTTCGAGCCTAAACGACGTTACCGATATGCTGGCAAATGGGGCGTTGGGGTAAGCATACCAAATGAAAGGGGCTGTCGAGTGCTTCTCGGCAGCCCCTTTTTTCGATTCGAGGCATTTAGTGCTTTGCGCGTAAATCAAAAAGGTATATAGTCGTCTATAAACAGGTACATAGACGTCTATATAAGTATCTGGAACGAAAACTCAACTCGAATTGCCGTAACCCGGTTGGAGGAATCATGGCAGTTGTAACTTCGACTGAGCTGATCCAGATTGCACGCAAGAATGGATGGCTCCTTCCCGCATATAACACGACGAACATGGAGATGACCTTAGGTATCCTGGATGGATTGCAGAGGGCCGGCATGCCGGGCATCCTCCAGATCGCCCCTACCAACGTTAAGCTTTCCGATTACGGCATGATCGCCTCTATCGTTAAACGCGCGGCGGAGGACTATATCGTTCCCACGTGTCTGCATCTTGACCACGGCAAGACGCTCGAGGATGTTCGACAGGCGGTTCAGGCCGGCTTTACCTCCGTTATGATCGACGGTGCCGCGTTGCCCTTTGAGGAGAACATTCGCTTCTCGCGCCAGGCAGTTGACTACTGCCATTGCTACGGCGTGCCCGTTGAGGCTGAGCTCGGTGCCATCAAGGGCAAAGAAGACGATCATGTTTCCGAGGCGGATCTTAAGACCGACCCCGATCAGGTTTGCGAGTTTGTGGAGCGCACGGGCTGCGACCTGTTGGCCGTGTCTATCGGCAACGTTCACGGCCTTGAGGATACGCCGCGTATCGATTTGCCGCTGCTTGAGAAGCTTGCCGAGGTGTCTCCGTGTCCCCTCGTTCTTCATGGTGGCTCGGGCATTCCCTATGAGACCATCCACGCTATGCAGCCACACAAGATGTCCAAGATCAACATCGCAAGCGACCTGCGCAAGGCCTACATCACGACGGTTGGCAAGGCGTACGAGGCAAACAACAACGAGCATAAGCTCGCCAAGGTACTGATTGATACACGTAAGGCAGTTGCGGACGTTGCTTACAAGACGACGCGCGCCATCAACGGCATCGCTGAGTAGCGCGGAATTACGAACATGGATGAGGCGATAATGGGTGCGCTCTACCTTGGTGTCGATGTGGGCACGTCATCGGTGAAGCTCACGTGCATTGATGAAGGCGGAAAAGTTGTCGCGACTGCGAGCGAGGCTTACGAGTGCTCTGAGCCTCATCCCGGTTGGCGGGAAATCAATCCCGAGACATGGTGGATCGCCATTTGCTCTGCATGCTCCCTGCTTGGAGAGAAAGTTGACCTGTCTCTAATAAAAGGCGTTGGCGCTACCGGGCAGATGCACACGACGGTCTTGATCGATGCCGATGGGGTGCCAACGTGTCCCGCCATAATGTGGAACGACCAGCGCACGATTGACGCCGTCTTTACCGAGAAGCAGTGGGCGCTGTCTGCGGGCTATCCTAGGGTCGCCAGCTTTCTTTCGACTGGGGTTCCGGCGATTAACCTTGCATGGATAGCTAAGAATAATCCTGAGGGCCTTTCAAAGAGCGAAGTGTTTCTTTCGGTTTCAGATTGGATTGCTCTCAAGTTTGGCGGGCGTGCTGGTGCGGACTATTGCGGGGCTTCGACAACAGGGCTCTACGATAACGAGAGGCAAGCTTGGATCGGTGAGGTCTGCGAGCATTTCGGAATCCCCGAGTCGTTGCTTCCCGTTGTCGAGCCTTCTGATGCCGTAATTGGGACCGTGGTTGAGAGAGCTTCAAGCGAGACGGGAATTCCCGCAGGTGCCATGATCGTGAGGGGAACGGGCGACAATCCCGCGGCAGCGATCTGCACGGGATGCCTTTTGGAGGGCGTCCCCACCATCTCACTTGGAACAAGCGGCGTGCTGATGTATTCATCTGAGGGAGTTGACCTTCCGGCTGTTGGCAAGCCCGTGTTGTTCAAGTGGGGAAATACCCTTAAGACCCAAATTCAGCTGAGTATCAGATCGTGCGGCGGTGCCAAGGAATGGTGGTACGGGCAGATTCTAAGCAGTGAGTCCTACGATTTGGAGGACAAGGCCGTCGAGGACCCCTTCTACGACATGAGGGATCTCATATTCTACCCTCATCTATCGGGAGAAAAAGTCCTGCACGGTTGCCCGTCGGTACGCGGTGCCTTTCTGGGGCTTGATCTTGACACGACTCGTTCCGAGCTCGAAAGGGCTCTGATGGAGGGCACGGCGTATGCCTTAAGGGAGCTCAAGGAGTCCGTGGACCATTCGGAAGAGTGGCGCAGCATCAGGCTCGTTGGAGGAGGGGCCAAGAACGATTTTTGGGCGCAAACGCTCTCCAACGTGTTGGGGGTCGATATGGTGCGGATGGAATCCTCCGGCGCCGGTCAGGGCACGGCGCTGCTGGCCCTCTCGGCTTCTTGCGGCCAAGACTTGACGGCGGTTGCCGCAGGGGTCTGCAGAAAACTCGATTCCATTGAAAAAAACGACAGGGCCCATGAGCTCTACGACGCGCGTTTTAGCAGGTATATGCGTATATTTGAGGCACTCCAAATTATCTATGAGCTAAATAGCGCGTAGCCGTTTGTCTTGTAAAATCTACCGTTCACCGAAAGGAATGCGAGAAGGTAACTCGAAGAGCGGTCCCTTTGTAAGATATAGACAACCGTAGACAACCATGAGCGTATATGGCTGATTGAAATGGAGGAGGGGGCGCTCAGGTAGAACGATAGAAGTAGCGAACATTAACTAAGGAGAATGAAAATGGGAGCAGTAAACGATTTCCTTATCTTCCTTGCGGAGGGCTTTACCGGCCTGTTTAATGCGGCTGGTGATCAGTTTGCCTCGTTTATTACGGGCATGATCCCAATGCTGATCTGTCTGATCCTTACGATCAAGGCAGTCATCCAGCTGATCGGCGAGGAGCGTGTCTATGGGTTCATGAAGAAGTGCACCAAGTATGCAGTTCTCCGCTATACCCTCATCCCGTTCCTTTGCACTTTCTTCCTCTGCAATCCGATGGCATACACCTTTGGTGTGTTTGTCGAGGAGGACTACAAGCCCGCATTCTACGATGCGGTCGTGTCCATGATGCACCCCATCGTTGGCCTTTTCCCGCACGCTAACTCTTCCGAGCTCTTTGTTTGGCTTGGTATCTCGGCCGGCTACGAGGCACTGGGAAAGAACTCCTCCGAGCTTGCTATCCGCTTCCTCATTGTTGGTCTAATCGTCTGCCTGATCAAGGGCATTGTCACCGAGAAGCTGTACCTCATCATGAAGAAGCGCAACGAAGCTAAGCTTGCCGCCTAGTAGTTCAGCGCAAAAGGAGAGTCTAAATCATGAGTGAATTCAAAAGCGTAAAGGCGTCCCACGGCGGCAACGGTTGGGGCGGTCCCCTCATCATTACCCCCACGGCCGAGAAGCCTTATGTTCTGAGCGTGACCCTGGGTGGCATCAGCCCGGTCGCCCTTCGCATTGCGGAGCTTACCGGCGCCGAGGCGCACGACCAGTTTAAGGACCCGATCGAGACCGATCAGGCATGCGCCGTTGTCATCGACTGCGCCGGCGTGGCTCGCTGCGGCACCTATCCCAAGATGGGCCTTAAGACGCTGAACATCAAGCCCGGTTCTCCGTCTGGTCCTCTGGCCCAGTTCATCACCGAGGATCTCTTTGCATCTGACGTCAATCCCGATTGCATCGTCCTTGCCGATGCGGCCGATGTTCCCGCTGAGCCGGTAAAGGCCGAGAAGGCACACGAGGAGACGACGAAGGAAAACGTCCACGCCAAGATCGCTGAGGGACGTGCCGAGCTCGCATCCAAGGAGTCTAACGGCTTCATGGACGTTGTCTCCAAGATCGGCACCGGTGTCGGCCGCGTTATCAGCATCATCTACCAGGCTGCGCGCGATACCGTGAACGATGTTATCCGCAACATCATCCCCTTTATGGCGTTTGTCTCGGTGTTGATCGGCATTATTAACTACACGGGTTTCGCGAACGTTCTCGCCGGCGTTCTCACTCCGCTTGCGGGCTCGCTGCCCGGTATGCTGGCAATTGGCATGTTCTGCTCAATCCCGTTCCTTTCGCCTTTGATCTGCCCGGGCGCAATCATCGCTTCTGTGCTTTCTGTCCTTGTTGGCAACCAAATCGCCAACGGCACGATTCCCGCCAACTTTGCCCTTCCCGGCTTCTTTGCCGTCAACTGCCAGGTTGGTTCCGACTTTGCTCCCGTTGGCATGACTCTCATGGAGGCAAAGCCCGAGACGATCGAAATCGGTTACCCTGCATTCCTGTTTGGCAAGCTGATTACCACCCCGATTCAGATTATTCTTGCCTACGTACTGTCCTTTGGCCTGTAAACTGAAGCTTTAAGAGGGAAAGGCCCACTATGCTCAACGCGCTCATTACAATAGCCTTCTTTATTCTCGTATGGCTTGCAGGAACATTCACCCAGTATCGCTACTGGAAGAGGGTGCGCATTCTTATCCATGAGCGCGCTCGCGATCATGAGGGATACTTGGGCACGGGTATGTGCAAGGTGAGTTTTAGCCGAAAGGCGTTTGTGATGATTCTGACTGATCATGATGGCGTGATTAACGGTTGCTATGAGCTCAAAGGGCTTTCCCTCAAACCAGAGTTTTCGGAGATGAGCGAGATGCTGGGGCTGAATATCGAGACCGCCCTAGACCATCTGGCCAACGAAAGCTATCACGATGCTTTTGCCCAGGCTATTCGTGTTATCGACAGGTCAATGACTGCGCCTGCGGCGTAACAAAGATAGGAGAAATCAAATGTACAAGGTTAAGGTCACTGAGATCGGCTCGTTTGTTGAGGAACTTCTCAACGAGAAGATGGTGGTCCTGTTTGGCCCGACCGCTCCTGCAGAGTTGCGCGACATCTGCGTCGTTCACGATGGAACTCCCACGGAGGATAACGTGCTTGCTGAGGGCGGCACCATTTCCATCGGCGATCAGGTCTACACGATTAAGGAGTTTGGTGAAGCTGCGAACGAGAACATGGGAGGGCTCGGTCATCTAACCATTGCGTTCGATGACGAGCGAGAGCTGCTTCCTGGAACGGTTCTCGTGACACCAAGCGTGCTTCCCAAGCTGGAAACCGGCATCGAGATTAGCTTCAACGGCTAAATCGCTCGGTATGGCAGGCCATGTATTAGTCGGAAAGGACGTGTTCTCATGAAACGTTCCGATTTAAAACTGCCACTTTTCACGGTCAGTCCTAAGACCTATTTGCTTGCGGACGATTCAATTGCAGCGGCTCATCTTACGGATGAAATCGCAAAAGATCGAGATCATTCGATTTTTTGGACTGCTCCCGTTCCCGAGCTCTGCGCAGTTGCGAAGGATTTGAAATTTGCAATTCCCACAGCGCAGCATGCCGATCTTATCGGTGACGGAAAAGGAATGGGACTGACACCTCTTGAGTCGCTTAAGAGCGCGGGAGTTCAAGCTGTCTTTCTAAATCACACGGCACACCCCCTGACCGTTGATAAGTTGGCGGCAACGATCGATCGCGCTCGTGAGCTTGAGATTCTAACCATTGTTGCAGCCGATAGCGTGACTGAGTCCAAAGCGGTTGCGGCGATGGATCCGGACGTGATTCTTTGCGAGCCGAGCAGCCTTGTGGGAACCGGCCATACAAGCGGCGATGATTACATCGCAGAGACCATCGCTGCCGTACGGTCCATCAATCCCGACATCGTTATCATGGAGGGAGCGGGAATCAGGTGTGGAGGCGATGTTCGTCGCTTGATTGGACTTGGCGCGCAAGGCACCGGCATTTCGAGTGCCCTGGCGATTACGGATGACAGGGCAGCGTTGCTTACGGAGCTGTTTGACGCGCTGGACTAAAACCGTCTACAAAAAGGCGAACCCACGGGTTCGCCTTTTTGCGTTTTGGAATTATATTTGGCGTAATGCCGCCGCTCTCAAGAGCTTTAATGGCGACGCTGAAAAACGGTGCCAAGCTGGAACCTGCTGGATTTAAGCCATACGCGCGCATATTCAATTGCAGAGTCATTGTCCAAGTAGACTGTTTGAAGCTGCTGAAGAAGCGGGGACTGCGTAGAGAGACCGAGCGCATCCGCGCGTTGGGTGTCCGCGAGCTTTGCCACAAAGGAGGTCTTTGAGTATTCGATCTGGTGGCCTGAGAGCCGCTCGATTATTGCAAAGAGACCTTCGTTAACAAAGTCGGCTGTTTCAATACCTGGGACAAGCGCCATATTGATGTTGTTTTCGATGAACATCACAGGTTCACCCTCAACGCTGCGCACTCGCTCGAGATGAAGGTAGTCAGAACCTTCGACAATACCGAGATGTCTGGAAATATCTTCGTCCGACTTACGAATTTCGCAATCGAGAATGTTTGTTTCGAAAGAAAGGCCTTGCTCGATTAGAGATTCGGAGAAAGAGATAAGACCCTCTGTAAGGGGGAAAGAGATGTCTTTTGACTTAACGTAAGTTCCCTTTCCCTGAATTTGCTCAAGCAGGCCCTCATCAACAAGCTTGGAAATGGCCTTTTTGATGCTGCCGCGGCTGACGCCGAGCGTACTCATGAGCTCGACTTCCGACGGGATTTTGGATGCTTGCTCCCAAGCTCCTGAGGCGATGTTCTCGCGCAGATAGTCGACCACCTGCATATAGATGGGGGTGGGACAATCCTTTTTAATATGTGAATTGTTGACGCGATTGGTCACAGTTTCTCCTGATTACTTTGAAGCAAAATTACCTTCATTTTACGTTGTTTTGCTTCGATTAACTTATCGAGATTGTGATTGCAAAGAATAAATCACGTATTTAATGTAGGGCTTCTGCTGCTTTGGCTGCCTGTCTGGCGTTTGCCTTCTACTCTTATCGACAATACGGGTATCTTGGAGAGATGGCCCCATGTCACTGAAATGCGCCGTAGGAGGCAAGAATTAGCCTCCCGTGCGCGTCGGTGACAAACGATGCGGGCGTGGCCCCGGTTGAACCTACTCTCCGGCGGCCTGGTTGCGGCCGGTGGCGTAGTCGATCTGCACATGCGGCTGCAGGTTGTAGCAGTATACGTGGAAGCACAGCGTCTTGCCGTGGTCCTCGACCGATTGCGCCTCAAGGCGCACGCCGCGGCAGACAAGTTCCTCTTCGTTATACATAGGCGTGACGCGGTAGAGCACGTGGTTGCCCGTTTCGCGGATGTAGTCGAGAATCTGCTCCTCAAACGGTAGCATGCCCGTCTCGTTGAGATAGCGCGTGCCGGTGAGGAGATCCTTGCGATTGGCGTTTTCGCCGCAGAGCGACCAGGCGATGAGGTGGCAGCGGTTGTAGAGGCTCTGGCCCGGAATAAAGTCGTAGCGCTGCTGATGCCATCCGGCGGGATGGATGCGCGAGATATCGCCGCGCTTGCCTTGACCGAGCGAGTCGGGGCCCACGCAGGCGAGCGCTTTGCGAGTGCGGCCCATACTGTCGAGCTTGGAGAATTTCTTAAAGCAGCCCTCTTCTGCAGCGCGTTCGTATTCATCGAGTGTGAATGACGGCATGCCGAGCGGGTGCGCGCTGTCGGCGCGAAGGGCGACGTAGGGATTGCCGGCGTAGTCTGGAATGCTGCTGAGATATACGCCGCGGGCGCGGTTGAGATCTGGGTTTTCCACTTCGGCGATGGGGGTGGCGGCACTGTCCGCGGAGGCAACGTTGCCGTTGGTGTTGGTCGCGGTGGATTCGGAGCCATCGCCGGAGTCCTCGGAGCTTGCTGTTCCCGATTCGAGCCGGGCAACCAGGTCTGCCTCGTCGTCGGTGCGGCTGGGACTCTCGTTTTGTTTTTCGGCCAGAGCCGTCGCCTGCTCATCGCTTTGCGGCGACAACAACTTGGGCGCTCCGTCGAGCGACCCTGTGAACAACGCAAACCCCAGCACCACGGCGGTGCCGATGGAAAGTACTTGCTTGTAGGCGGACTTGCGCGACATTGCGGCTCCTGGATGGACGGTTGGGAATCTACCAGTCTAGCAGGAGCCGGCAGGGGCCGTTCTGTCGAACAAATACTCAAGATTTGGGATAGACGTTACTGATTCATTTGCCTCATATGGAGCTGCGGCGGTTGTGTACATGGAATCAGTCGGCGTTTCTCCAGATAAAACCTGCCAAAATAAGCCTGTCCCTTTTTGGTAGGTTAATCGTGAGCTATTTCACCGCAACTTAGGGCACGGTTAGGATGTGTGCACTTTAAAAAGAAGAACCCATGATTAGAGAGGTCGCGCTCGTCTCTCTAAATGTCTCTATAAAGAGAAAGTCAGTTAAAGAGATAACATTGGGCAATCTAACAGTGAATTCGATACATCTCTCTAAATGTCTCTCTAAAATAAGGTGCTTATCTCTCTAAAGTTAGAGAGATATACTATACTTTAGAGAGATAAATCTATCGTTTTAGAGAGACGGAATGTCAATGCTGCTGGATGAACCCCTTGGCCTTATCGTTGAGCGCCTTCGCAGGCGAGGGACTGATGACGCATCGGTAGAAGTTAAAGCCTGCACGAATAAATTGAGCGCAGACGTATGGGAGACAGTGAGCGCTTTTGCGAACACTGCGGGTGGGCTCATTATTTTGGGCCTGAACGAAGCCGAAGGATTTGTTCCTTCGGCTAACTTTGCTATCGATAGGGTGCGCGATCAGTTTGTTTCGGGTATCGGAGACGGAGGCTCAGCGGCAGTGGTGACCCATGCGCCGCGGTACGAGCTTGATCGAGGCGAGGTCGACGGGCTCCAGGTGCTTCTGGTGCGCATCTTTGAACTTGAGCTTAAAGCGAAGCCTTGCTATATCGGCGCGCGCGGCGTGCAGAACGGTAGCTACAAGCGCGTGGATGATAAAGATATCAAGATGTCACCCGCTGAGCTATATGAGCTGCAGAGTGCGTTGCTTCCGAGCGATGCAGACGACACGGTGGTTTCGGAGGCAACGGTCGAGGATTTGGATCCAGATGTCGTGCGGTCTATTATCGCAAATCGCCGGCTGCAGACCCCGCGCGTTTTGCGCGGGGCCGATACGCTGGAAAAGCAGCTGGTCAGACTCAATATCACTACAAAGGATGGTGCCGTGAAGCTCGCGGGGCTTCTGTCGGCGGGAATTTACCCCCAGCAGTTCTATCCCAAACTGATGATCGATGTCGCCGTTCATTCCGATGTGGAAAAATCTGCACCCGGGCAACCCCGGTTTATTGACCGCCAGTTGTGCGATGGCCCGATTCCGGCTTGCATCGAAGATGCCCTTGCCGCGATTGGACGAAACTTGCGCAAAGCGGCGATAGTGCAAGGCGCTGGCAGAAGGGATGATTGGGAAGTTCCCCAGGAGGTTTTGCGCGAGGCCTTGGCAAATGCCTGCATCCATCGAGAATATTCGCCCATGTTTGTGGGGCAGGCCGTGAGTGTCGATATCTATCCAGACAGAATAGAGATCAAAAACCCTGGCGGGCTTTGGGGCGGAAAGACGGTGGACAATCTTGCAGACGGGGAATCGCGCTGCCGAAACTCAAAGCTCATGAGCCTAATGGGGGCGACGCCGTTAGAGCATGCCGAGGGGGCCGTTGCGGAAAGCCAGGGATCTGGTATCCCGGCTATGATTCGCGAGATGGAGTCTCGTTCGCTTGGCAGGCCGAAATTTATCGTTAAGGCCGATTCGTTTACGGTGCTGCTTTCCCGGCACGGGGCGGAGCTTGCTGAAAACCGCACGTGGATTCAGAGCCATGTGGGCACCGAGCTGACGGATCGCGAGGAAACACTGCTCATGTTTATGCGGGAGCATGGGTGCGTATGCGATGTTCAAAAAATACGAGAGGCCCTGAAGTGGGATTCGGATGACATTCGCCTGATCTGCGGGGACCTTGTGGATAAACATGTCCTGTCAAAATGCGGCAAAGACACGTATGAAATTATCGATATGAACAGAGAATCGTCAGCTTCGACGGCGGATAGGATCCTGGAGGCTCTCAGCGCCGAAGTGGATATGACGGCGCGAGAAATAGCGGTTGCATCGGGGGTCAGAATTTCGTCTGTCCGTTACCATCTACCAAAAATGGCAGATAAAGGACTCATTGAGGTAATGGGTTCATCGACGAGCCACAATCGCCGATATCGGAAGAAGTAGATGCAGCCGGACCGCCCCTCTAGTGTCTCTCGAAGTTAGATGGGCGCTAGAGGGGCGACTGCCTCGCGATATTTCCCCAGGTAAAACCTGCCAAAATAAACCTGTCCCCTTTTGGCAGGTTACTGATTCATGTTGCCGTGGATGTAGGGGGCGACCTCGGGGGAGATGTGTCCGCAGCCTAGGTTGCGCAGCGCGGACTCGATGGCGGCGGGCAGCGGGGTCTTTCCCTCGTCGTTGACCACGGTACCGCCGAGGGCGGCGATCTTGGCGACATCTGCCGGGGCGGCTTCGATATGCATGCAGCCGCCGACCAGGCGTGCGCGGACCTGCGCCAGGTCAAGATCGTGCAGATAATCCTCGCAGGCGCGGATTAAATCGACCTTCTCGCGCGTAAGCTCCTCGCCCGTGGGAATGCGCGTGGCCAAGCAGGCGCCTGCCGGCAGGTTCCAGACGGGGTAGCCCCATGCGCGCAGCAGCTCGCGCTCTTCGTCCTTGGTAAAGCCGACCTCCATAAGGGGTGAGCGTACACCGAGCTCTTCTGCCGCACGCATGCCGGGGCGGTAGTCACCGCGATCGCTTGCATTGCTGCCATCGATGACGGTGGGAAAGCCTAGCGACTTGGCGTGGTTGACGATAGCGGTAAAGCCGGCGCGCTTGCAGTGGTAGCAGCGGTCGGCATCGTTGCAGGCTACCTGGGGGAGCTGCAGCTGATCGACCGAAAGATTGAGCACGGGGAGCATAAAATGCGGACCCTCATCGGTTTGTCCGTCAACGGACCGCTCAAACGAAGCCTGCTCGGGCGTGCCGATGAGCGGCGTGGTGAGATGGACGAGGAGGGTATTGGTGGGCATGATGCGGGCGCATACGGCGGCCAAAAAGCTGCTGTCAACGCCGCCGGAAAACCCGATAGCCACGCGCCCGTATGCCAAAAGCAGCTGTTCGAGCGCCGATAGCTTGTCTTGAAGCTCCTCTGCGGGTGCCATGGTGTCTAAAATCATGAAACGATCCTTATCGTTGAGTACTCGATCGAAAACTATAATCCTAATGCGTTACTTGCCATAAGACTTCTATCTATGTAACGAAAGTGCAATATGGTATATACGTTATATACAAGTTGCCAAATGCGGTAGAGTTGCGGCAATGCGACAGCGAGAGTCGATGGGGGACCGATATGATCAAGGCTGTTATTTTTGACATGGACGGAACGCTGGTCGACACCGAGCGTCTGGGCATCAAGGCATGGAAAGCGCCCGCCGCTGAGCTGGGTGTCGCGATTGATGACACGCTGATTCATCAGTTTATCGGTCGTACGCTGCCCGATGTCATGGACATCCTTGAGGCACATTACGGCAGTAGAGAAACCGCTGAGGCGATCTATCATCGTCACAAGGAGATTCGCGACGAGATGGTCAAGACCGACCTGGAGCTTAAGGCCGGCGCCGCCGAGTGCCTAGACGAGCTGCTGGCTGCGGGCTATCACGTGGGCCTTGCGACGTCATCGCGCCATGTCACGGCAGAACGCAACCTTAAGATGGTCGGCCTCTTTGACAAGTTTGAAACGGTGACCTGCGGCGATGACGTCGTGCACGGCAAGCCCGACCCCGAGATGTATCTGCTCGCCTGCGAGCGCGCGGGCTTTGCTCCCGAGGAATGTGCCGTGGTCGAGGACTCACGCAACGGCTGCGTCTCGGGCATCACGGCTGGCTGTCACGTCTTTGCCGTCCCCGATATCGTGCCGCTTCCGCAGGACGTGGTGGACGGCTGCGAGGCGGTGCTCGATACGCTATTCGATCTGACGGCGGCGGTCAAGGCCGTGCGCTAGACAATTGCGGCGTTGAAACGAGCAATTGCTCACGTTTGCACTTAAGCAAAAGAGGCCCGGCAATGGTCGGGCCTCTTTTGCTTGAGCGGCGACTTAGCATACTTGCGGTCGTGCTATAGATACGCACCGAGGTTGATGGCCGTGGCGTCGGTCTGGCTGCTTGCCTGGGTGCTGGCGCGTTCCAGCAGGAACGGACGTACCAGTTCTTGGCGGTTGATACCCTCGGCGGCGGTGACTGCGGTGACGGTGCGCGCTGCAGAGCCGACGCGGATATGCTTGGTCTTTGCCGGGGCCTTGTTCTCGATTTGCTCCATCAGCAGTTGGACACCCTTGCGGCCAATCTCGTAGCCCGGGGGCGCTACCGTAGTGAGCGGGACCGATCCGCTCCAAGCGAGCGGGTTGCCATCGCAACCTGCTACGCGTACTTGCCCGGGTACAGAGATGCCCTTGTCGACCAGCGCCGAGATAACGCCCGAGGCCAACACGTCGGTCAGGCCGACGACAAAATCGGGGCGTTCGTTCGCGGGGCGCTCGGCGATTTGGGCACCGATGCCGTAGCCGTCGGCAGCGGTATTCCATTCGCCGGCGTCGATGACTTCGATCTTGATATCGGGGTACAGAGCGAGGGCCTTGTGAATGCCAAGCACGCGTAGGGTGAGCTGCATAAATGCTGCTCTACCCACAACGGTGATATGGCGTGCACCGCGGGCGATGGCAAGTTCGGCAATGATGCGACCCTGGGCCTCGTTGTCGGCCGCTACGTAGTAGCCGGGCTCGGAGCAATGGATGTCCAGATGGACGATCGGCACGGGCATCTTGGTCATGGCGGGGTGCCAGTCGGGGGATGCCATGGGCTGAACCATGACGCCGGACATTTGGGTGCCCATAAAGTAACGCAGGTAATGGTCCTCGAGAATATCGTCGTTATCGGCGTTGGCGATGAGCAGATCGTAGCCGTGCTTGCGTGCCTCGTTGTGGGCGCCGCTGGCGATTTGGAGCGAAAAGCCGTGATCGAGACGGGGGAGCACCAGGCCAAAGGACTTGGTGGCGCCGCCCGCGAGCTGACGGGCGCTTTGGTTGGGCAGGTAGCCAAGGCGATTGATGGTCTCGTTGATGAGCTTGAGGGTCTCGGGGCGCAGCTTTTCGGGGTGGTTGAGCGCGTTGGAAACCGTGCCCAGCGAAACCCCGGCCTCGCGCGCGACGTCACTGATCTTTACCTTTGCCATAGCGGCCCCTTTGATGCGTTTCAAGTACAAGCCAGATTGTAGCATCCCAAACCTACCAAAAAGGGATAGGTTTATTTTGGCAGGTTTTATCTGGGGAAACGCTGTTGCCAACGCGACCACCACGAAGGGGACAGGCACCTTTGTGGTGGTTTGGACCGGCTGGACGTGTGTGCATCGGGTGGTATCTAAGTTGAGATACCACATCTGGTATATCAGCTTGCGCCTGCGTGAGTACAATACTCGAACGTTATGCGTCTCAGCGCCCCTTGTGCGTGGACGTCTTGCAGTCACGCGAACGAAGGGATTTATCTTATGTGCGGAATCGTCGGCTACACCGGCTCTGATATTGCAAAGAACATCCTGGTCACGGGCCTCAAGCGTATGGAGTATCGCGGCTATGACTCCTCGGGCGTCGCGCTCGAGGTGGGCGAGGGCGCCGCGGCGCACCTCGACGTCATCCGTCGCGTGGGCAAGGTCGCGGGCCTAGAGAGCGAGCTTTCCAACATCGACAGCGACGCTACCTGCGGTATCGGCCACACCCGTTGGGCCACCCACGGCAAGCCCTCCGTCGTTAACGCTCACCCCCACACCAGCTGCGACGGTCGTATCGCCATCGTCCACAACGGCATCATCGAGAACTTCGCCGAGCTGCGCGAAGAGCTGGAGGGCCGCGGCCATCACTTTAAGAGCGAGACCGATACCGAGGTCTTCGCGCATCTGATCGAAGAGGCTTATGTCGAGACGCACGACCTGATGGCCTCCGTGCGCGAGGCTTGCACCCACGTGGTCGGTGCCTATGGTCTGGCCGCCGTGTGCGCTGACGAGCCCGGCGTGATCGCCGTGGCCCGCAAGGATTCCCCGATCGTAGTCGGCGTGGGCGAAACCGGTTCCTATGTTGCTTCCGACGTGATCGCGCTCATCGACGCCACCCGCGATGTCGTGGTGCTCGAGGACGGTCAGTTTGCCAAGCTTACGCCCGCAGGCGTCGAGTACACCGACGAGGCCGGCAACGTTATCGAGCCCAAGGTCACCCACATCGACTGGGACCTGGACATGGCAGAAAAGGGCGGTTATCCCGACTTTATGCTCAAGGAAATCCACGAGCAGCCTCGCGTTGTGCGCGATACCCTGGTGGGCCGCATGACCCCCGCCGGCGAGCTCGATATCGACGAGCTGGGCCTTTCGCTCGAGGAGCTCAACGACATCGACCGTGTCTACGTGATCGCTTGCGGCACCAGCTACCACGCCGGACTCATCGCCAAGAACCTTATCGAGGGTTGGGCTCGCATCCCCACCGAGGTTGAGGCGGCCAGCGAGTTCCGTTACCGCAATCCCATCATTACGCCGACGACGCTCGTCGTTGCCGTGTCCCAGTCGGGCGAGACGGCCGATACCCTTGCCGCCATTCGCGACGCGCGCATCAAGGGTGCCAAGGTCTTCGGCATCACCAACGTGGTGGGCAGCCCCGTGGCGCGTGAGAGCGACGGCGTCATCTACACCAAGGCCAACAAGGAGATCGCGGTCGCCTCGACCAAGAGCTTCATCGGCCAGGTCGTGAGCCTCACGCTTTTGGCTCTGCTGCTAGCGCAGGTCAAGTACCGCCTGACCACCAAGCAGGCGCGCATGCTGTTCCGCGAGCTTTCCGATACGGCCGAGCAGATCCAGTGGATTTTGGATACCCAGACCGAGGCCGTGCATGAGGCCGCCCTGCTGTGCAAGGACGCGCAGTCGGCGCTGTTCGTGGGCCGTGGCATGGGTGCCGCTATTTCCTACGAGGGCGCACTCAAGCTCAAGGAGGTCAGCTACCTGCATGCCGAGGCCTACGCCGCCGGCGAGATGAAGCACGGCCCCATTGCCCTGATCGACCCGGGCTTCCCTGTCATCGCTGTGGCCACCAAGAGTGCCACCTACGACAAGACCGTGTCGAACCTCATGGAGTGCAAGGCGCGTGGCGCCAAGGTCATCGTCGTTGCCACCGAGGGTGACGAGGAGATCAACAAGATTGCCGATTGCATCATCCGCGTGCCGGCCGTCCGCGACGTGTTCAGCCCCATCACCGCGAGCGTCCCGCTGCAGCTGCTCGCCCGCGAGGTCGCCATCCTGCGCGGTTGCGACGTTGACCAACCTCGTAACCTGGCGAAAAGCGTTACTGTCGAGTAGTTGGTTCCGCCGTTCTAACGACCAAGGCCCGGCTCCGCGTCATCAGACGGAGCCGGGCCTTTTTGTACGGAGAAACCACCACAAAGGTGCCTGTCCCCTTTGTGGTGGTTTTGGCAGGTTAGCGGAGCTTGCTGGTCTCGAAGTACTCGGGGAACTGGTCCAGAACCTCGGTTTGGTTGCGGAACATCATATGCAGGTGCTTGCTGACCAAAAAGCTCGCTTCGATGGGGTCGCGACCGGCGATAGCGCGGCGAATCTGCTTGTGCTCGTTCACGATGTCCTGATTGTCGAGAACCTGCGTGGCGGCGCGCAGCCAGCGGAAGCGCTCCAGGTCGGCATTGGTCTCTTCGAGCCACGACCAAACGGTGCTGCGACATGCGATGCTAAAAATCATGTGATGCATGAGGTTGTCGCTCAAAAAGAAGCCGATGCGATCCTCTTCGGCCATGGCCTTTTCCTGCAGCACGATGGCGCGGTCGAGCTGCTCGATGCCGGCCGACGTGGCGCGCGCACAGCACTCCACAATCACCTGCTTTTCGAGATGCTCGCGGATGTAACAGGCACTCTCGGCAAGGGTGAGGTTAATGGGTGAGACGTAGGTACCGCTCTGGGGCACGGTGCGCACCAGGCCCTCTTGCGCCAGACGCACCAGTGCCTCGCGCACAGGGGTGCGCCCCATATCCAGGTCGTCGCAAAGTTGCTTGACGCCCAGTTTTTCGCCCGGCTTGTAGTCCAGGTAGACGATTTTGCGTCGAATGGTGTGGTAGGACTGGTCCTGTAGGCTCGTTTCCTGCTCGCCGACGTGCATCGATTCTTCCATAGCGCCTCGCAACTGTTCTATCAAACTCATATGTCAGTTGTTAATTATGCCGCGAATCAGCTTTCCGCGGTGGGTAATTCGGCTGTTGCCTGAGAACTATTGCGGCATCTTAGTCTGTGTTTGCGCAAGGCTGCGCTCAATGTTGCCGTATCATAAGCCGTCGCAAACGTGAAATAGAAAGAAGGAATCCCATATGCAACTGGCAAATATCGTACGCGAGCGCTGGAAAGGCGTTTTGTTCTGCCTGATCATCGCCATTCCCGCGACGTTGCTCGGCAAGCAAATTGAGGTGGTCGGCGGTCCGGTATTCGCCATCCTCTTTGGCATGGTCCTGGCGCTCGTCTTTCCCAAGAATCGTCGCGAACAGCTCGCCGCCGGCGTCACCTATACGTCCAAAAAAGTCTTGCAGTACGCGGTTATCCTGCTTGGCTTTGGCATGAACCTCTCCCAGATTCTGTCCAAGGGCGCCCAGTCGCTGCCGATTATCGTGGCGACAATCTCGACTTCGCTTGTCATTGCCTTTGTGCTCTGCCGCGTTATGAACGTGCCGAGTAAGATCGCGACGCTTGTGGGTGTGGGCTCGTCGATTTGCGGCGGTTCTGCCATCGCCGCGACCGCGCCCGTCATCGATGCCGACGATCGCGAGATTGCCCAGGCCATTTCTGTCATCTTCCTGTTTAACGTTATCGCGGCACTCGTGTTTCCAACGCTCGGCGGCATGCTCGGGCTGACCAACGAGGGCTTTGGCCTGTTTGCCGGCACCGCCATCAACGATACCTCGTCCGTAACGGCTGCGGCGAGCGCCTGGGACAGCATGCATCCCGGCGCCAATGTGCTCGAGAGCGCCACGGTGGTCAAGCTCACCAGGACGCTGGCCATCATTCCCATCACGCTGGCGCTTGCTTGCTGGCAGATGCATCTGGCGCGCAAGGCCGGCGGCGACGCCAAAAGCACGTTCTCCCTCAAACGCGCGTTTCCCATGTTTGTGCTGTTCTTTGTGCTGGCGAGCGTGATCACTACGGTGTTTCAGCTTCCCGCGTCCTTTACGGCGCCCATCAAGGAGCTGTCGAAGTTCTTTATTGTGATGGCCATGGCGGCTATTGGTTTTAATACCGATATCGTCGAGCTGGTCAAAAAGGGCGGCAAGCCCATCGCGCTGGGCTTTTGCTGCTGGATTGGCATTGCGTGCATGAGTTTGGGAATGCAACACGTGCTGGGAATCTGGTAGAGAAGTAGCTTATTAGCGTGCTGCGTGCTGGTGAGCGCATTCTCACGGTGGAGCGATAGGAGCTCTTGCGGGTATGGCTTGTCCGCAGGTTTATAAGTCCCGAAGAGCTCTTATCGCCCCGCCAGGATGGCGATGCGGGGCAACACCTATACTCGCAGGACGGCGCTTTCTGCCCTATAGTGTTTGGTGGGCAATATCGTTCAATTTTGAAACACTTGGTCGTGCGACCGTCGGCGGTTGCACGTCTCTGCGGACAGGGGCAAATCATGGATAGCGATGCCAAGCTGAACATCTTGACCGAGGCCCTGGCTGCTGCCGGGGCCTCGGCATTGGCAATCGATGCGCGTGGGGACGTCGCGATTTCGACCATGAATGACGCGGCGCTTGAGCGGGATGTGGCGGCTTTTGTCGCTGAGCGCCTCGACCGTATAGGAGACGGCGCGCGTCTGGTTATGGGGCGTGCGGGTACGCGCCTGAGCCTGACCGTTCGCCCCACCGACAAAGAGGGCGGGGGCCTTTGGGCCGTCGTGGTCCGCGAGGTGCGCGGCGCCGCGGCGCATGCGGGCATCGAGTGGCTCAACGCCGACGAAGTTGAGGCCCGCTACGAATCGAGCGCGTACGGCATCGTTGAAGGCGCCGCTGCGGTAGCCGCACCGGTTGCCGAGAGCTATGCGCGCGGGGTGCCCCTTATGCTCGAGGGCGAGTTGGGCGCGGGTCAGGTCGAGATTGCCATGCGCCTCTATCTGGATGGCCCTTTTGCCGATCAACCCTTTGTTTCCGTCGCGCTCGATGAGCTCACCGAGCGCGGTTGGCGCCACGTGCTCAAAAGCGCCGAATCGCCGTTGTTCCAAACGGGGCTGACCCTTTGCATTGAGGGCTGGAACGCGGTTGGCCCCCAGCGCCTCCGCGAGCTCGTTTCCACGATGACCGACACCGCGTTGGCGACGCGCTGCCATGTGGTGCTGACGGCGAATGACATGCCGGGCGGCGGCGAAAGTGATCAAGCCGCCTTTGTGACCGAGCGTTTCGCCTGTGCGGTGAGCGTGGCGCCGGCAATCGCCGAGCAGGGAGCCGCGTCGACGAAGGTTGCGCGCTATTTGGAATATCTCGCTGATGCATTTGGGACGGCAGCGCCCACGCTGTCTGCCGCGGCGACGAAGACGCTCGATGCTTACCGCTGGCCGCGCAATTATCTGCAGCTCCGCGAGGTCTCGGAACGACTGTATATATTGGTGGGGGCGGGCACGGTGGACCGCGCTGTGGTGGAGGAAGTGCTCGCCCAAGAGGACGTGATTAAGACCGCAACCTTTGGCGCCCCGACACTCGAAAGTGACCTGTATATCCTGCGACCGCTGGCCGATACCGAGCGAGATATCGCGCATCTGGTTGTAGACCATCTCCACGGCAACCGAACCCGTGCGGCGGAGGTGCTGGGCATAAGCCGTACAACGCTGTGGCGCTTGCTGAAGGACGATGACCGTTGAGCGAGGCGCCCGTGACCGCGCGCGACGCGTGTGCTACAGTCCAAAGCGTTATTGTTTCGATTTGGTTACGGCGTGCGAGGGCATATGGCTGAGACTTCAAAACCGAGCCGCAGAAGGCGGAGTGCCGCGCCGGTCAACCGACGCACGACATCGGTGACGTGGGGCAAACACGCCTCGGGGTTTGATGGCTCGTTCAAGCGCACTAAATATGGCTATCCTTCGGCAAGCGCTCGCTTGGCCATGCAGGCAGAGTCCTCGTTGTGGGGCCGCAAACGCGTGGTGGGCTCAAAGCTCAAGCACGACGGAACGCTCGGTTACATCAGCCGCGGGGCGGCTCGTCGCAGCGGGCTCAATCCCGCCGGCTGGCATCGCTACGTGCCGATCGTGGCTGTCGTTGCAGCGATCGTCATCGCACTCGCTGCGCTTGGCTACGCCGGCGGTGGCGCCAACTTGGACGCAATGTTTAAATCGCCCGAGCTCGCGCATGCAGGCACAGAAGTTGTCGAGGGCGCTCAGGTCCAGACGGGCGTTGCGCCCCAACGCGGCATCGTCGCGGCAGCTTCCACTATCGCCGATGCGCAAAAGGACGAGGACGAACAAGGCGGCGAAGCCGAAACGACTCACACGAACGAAACGACGACAACGGCGACGTCAATATAAGTTGCGAGTGGGACAGCAAATTTTGGACGGGGCCTTTCAGCTGCCCAAGTGTCGAATGCCAGCAGTGGCGCACCCGATGTCAGTCACCAACAGCGAGCGAGCCGCATTTGCGCCAAGGTGACGTGAAATGAGAGGGCGCTGACCTTTTGGTCGCGCCCTCGAAATTGAACGTCAGATTGGCGTGAATGCGGCCCGCGCAGCGTCAACGGGTCCGCCGTTCGTTAGAACGGCGGAACATACACCACGTTGTCGCGGCGCGGCTTTGCCTCGGGTAGCGTGTCCTCGGCGTAGCCCAGAATGCAGTGACCGACACCGCGCAGGCTGCCGTCGGCGGGCAGGCCCCAGCTTGCCAGCAGTTCCAAGCCTTCGGGCGAGTCGAAGACCTCGTGTGCGCGATGAATCCAGCACGAATCAACGCCCAGCGCATAGGCAGCATTGAGCAGGTTGCCCATGGCGAGCGAACCGTCTTCCAGATGCGTTGGCATGCTGCGGTCAACCAGCACCACCACAACGGTCTTGGCGCCATAGAAGGGGTCACCGTTGCTGCCCATGACCTGGGCGTTGAGCTGTGAGAGACGCTCAACGGTTGCGGGGTCGGTGACGGCGACAAACGTCACCGGCTGGCGGCCCATGCCGCTCGGTGCATATTGGCCGGCTTCGATAATACGTGCAAGCTTTTCGGCCTCGACGGGACGATCGCTGTATTTGCGGCAGCTGCGGCGGTGAATGAGCGCTTCGATAGTCTCCATGGTGTCTCCTTGCGGTGGCGTTGCAGATGCCCCGTTCATACCCGTCGGGCTCAAACGATAGACGGTCAATTGCCCTGCCAAAAGGATAGATTCCAATTGGGAAAGTAGGTTTGCATAAAAGTGCCTTCAGAATGTGACAAACCAATGGGATGGTTAAACGTTTTATCCCGTCTACCCTGCGGTTTTTTACCACTTGCCTAAATGACGAACGCATAACCTCTGATAAAGGTTTTACTAAAGGAGTACCAACGTTTATCAATGCGCCGTGGTGGCGCCGGGCCAGGAGGTAACATCATGTTCCAGGCTGGAGATGTCGTCGAGACCGACTTCGAAGGATTTCTGAAGCTGTTGCGTTCCAAGACGCGCGCTTTCGTGTCGATCAACGATCACGAGTACTACATTACGCACACCGATGGCTATTGGCGTGTTCAGGATTGCGAGGCCCTCAACGATAAGGGCCACTTTACTGACTGCTCCGAGCTGGTCAACACGGTCTGCGAGGTCGTCGAGCTGCCTTGGATCTGCGGCAAGAGCCTGCACGACAGCTTCTCGGGCGCCACGGTCTACGAGGCCGTCGCTGCTTAACAGCCAACAATCGATATTCTCTCGCAATCGTCGGCGCCGCCCCGCGCCGGCGGTCTTTTTTGTCGATATGTTATATAGGTGGTTGATTTCCGATCTCAGCCGAACACATTGAGCGAATAG
>NZ_QSIN01000014.1 GCF_003469205.1 Collinsella sp. AM33-4BH | reverse complement strand
GTTCGGATGAAGTTGCCAATCAAGGCTATAAATTATTTCTGTTTTAGCAATATATGTTTGACAATACGTTTATAAAAGGATACTTTATAGTAAATAAAATGCATGCAGCAAATAGCGTCATTCATTTTGTTAGAAATTGCCCATGCGGTTATTGCAGCTGCATGTACCGCAACGTACAGCGCAATTCTCCGCACGAAGTAGAAGACGGTTCCAATTCGATCGAGGCGATGACGCGTGATGGCTACTGGTCCTAAATCGAGCAAGACAGCTACAAACGAATATCGAATCTCAATTGAAGGTAATCCTTATCCGCATACTCTGGCTCTCATCAACCCAGCGGGAGACAACCTCAACATCAAAAGACATGGGTTCACGGGTCCACTAGGACAGCTATCGAGTCTTAAATATACCGTTTATGACGATGCGAATGAAAAACTCTTCACTGTCGTCGACGGTGGCTTTAGCAACATGCCCAGGGTTGCGCTCATCATCGAACACAAGGAAGTTGCGGTGTTCGATTATGGTCTAAACAGACTTGAGATGAAGTGCGTAACGAACATACCGAATTACGCAATAAAAGGTAACTTCCTATTTGGAGATTACGATATATTCAGCCAACAGGAAGTGAAGCTATCTTCAGTTATCGTCCTTCAATGTGATAAACAATCGTGCTTTAGCATACAGGTTTTGGATAAAGCCGAATTAGCCGCCGCAATTGGAATACCTACAGCCATTGCCCTTCTTAGGGCTCGGATTGAAGAGCATCTCGAATAAATCGCAAAAAGCAGTTCGTAACAACATTCAGGAGCTAGATAGTTTTTCTGGCTCCTGAATGTTGTTACGAACATGCACCTTAGCGCTTAAGACTCGTGGTCTGCCAGTCAGCTACGATGCGGGCCCATTTCCTGTGCAAGTCGCGTTCGCGATCGATAAACATGATGGCAAACGCGATAAACAGCAGCATGCTCGCCACCGCAATGGCGTGCAGGCCCATGCGCTCGATGCACCAGTTGCCCAGCACGGCGCCAAACACAAAGGTAAAGATCACGCCAAAGTACAGCACGCCGTTTTCCAAAAAGCCGCGCTTGTGGGTGATGATGTAGTCGTCCACGTTTTGCAGCGCATTGCGCAAGTTACCGATGCACATGGTCGTGGCGATGCCGTGACCATGGATCTTGCGGAAGCTCTCGACCTGCATGCCGCAGGCAAACGAGGTGAGGCAGTTGGCGAGCAGGTTGAAATTACCGCCCGGGATAAAGCTCACACCCAGCAAGATGACGGCTTCAAAAAACACCGTCACCTGGCGCCAGTGAATCACGCTGCCAAAACGCTCGTGCACCAGGTCGGCAAGCATAATGCCCACAGCAAACGACACCACAGGGAAGAAGTAGCGCCCCGCAAGTGCCCAGTTGCCCTCCGAGATGCTCACGCCCACGAGCAGGATGTTGCCCGTCTGTGCGTTGGCGAAAACATGGTCGCGCCCAATGTACGAATACACGTCCATAAAGCCACCGGCGAGCGCCAGAATGATGCCCAGCTCGATGGACTCCGATATCTGCTTGGCACGCTGCATCGTCGTGCGGCCTCCTTGTTGACGACCCTCTCGTGCGTTGGCGGAGACATAGCCGCCGTTCATACTGTAACCCATTGACAACATGGCGTGCGCGCGAGACGGGCTCCCCAACGCGCAGATACACAGTCTGGAAACAAACGGCGGGCGCGGCGCCACACCCGACGCCCGACGCCTCGTGTACTCCACCAGTCTTTTTAGCCCCGTCCCAAAAAGACTGGTTACAATTACGTGCAGCATACAAACACCGGGAGGGATCGTGGCAAAAAAGCCTCAGCACGCTCAGAACAACCAGCGCAGTCAGCAGGGCAAACAGGGCCAGCAACAAAAGCGCGGCGGCAAGGCGCAGGCCACGGTCGCCCGCACCAAGCATTCCCAAGCGACGCCCGCCCGCCCCTGGCGACCGGGCCGCGATAAGTTCCTCCCCGTCAGCCGCGCCGACATGGATGCGCGCGGCTGGGACCAGTGCGACTTTGTCTACATCTGCGGCGACGCCTACGTGGACCATCCCAGCTTTGGTATGGCCATCGTCAGCCGCGTCCTCGACGCGCACGGCTACAAGGTGGGCATCATCTGCCAGCCCGACTGGACCGACCCCGCCAGCATCACCGTGCTTGGCGAGCCGCGCCTGGGCTTTCTCGTCAGCGCCGGCAACATGGACTCCATGGTCAACCACTATTCGGTGACCAGGCACCGCCGCCACACCGACGCCTATACCCCCGGTGGCGAGGAAGGGCACCGCCCCAATCGTGCCGTCACGGTCTACGGCAACCTCATCCGTCAGACGTTCAAGGACGCCCCCATCATCATCGGCGGCATCGAGGCGAGCCTGCGCCGCCTGGCCCACTACGACTACTGGCAGGATAAGCTCAAGCGCTCGGTGCTGCTCGACTCGGGCGCCGACATCCTCATCTACGGCATGGGCGAGCACGCGATTGTCGAGATCGCCGACGCGCTCGACGCGGGGCTGCCCGTCGATCAGATCACCTATATCAACGGCACCGTCTACCGCACCAGCTCGCTCGACGAGGTCTACGACTACGACCTGCTGCCCAGCTGGGACGACCTTGCCGCCGACAAGCTCAACTACGCGCGCAGCTTTAACGTGCAGCAGCAGAATATGGACCCCATCACCGGACATCGTCTGGTAGAGCCCTACCCCAACAGCGTCTATGTGGTGCAGAACCCGCCGTCGGCAACACTCACCACCGACGAGATGGACGAGGTGGCCGAACTCCCCTACGCACGCGATTGGCATCCCGACTACGACGCGGCAGGCGGCGTGCCGGCCTTTGCCGAGATCAAGTTTTCCATCAGCTCTAACCGCGGCTGCTTTGGCGAGTGCTCGTTTTGCGCGCTCACCTTCCACCAGGGCCGCGTGCTGCAGATGCGCAGCCACGACTCGATCATACGCGAGGCCGAGCTGCTCACGCGCGACCCCGAGTTTAAGGGCTACATCAACGACGTGGGCGGACCGACGGCCAACTTTAGCCGTCCCGCCTGCGACAAACAGCTCAAGCACGGCGTTTGCAAGAACAAGCGCTGTCTGTGGCCGAGCGTGTGCAAGAACATGGTGGTCGACGAGAGCGGCTACACGCAGCTGTTGCGCGACCTGCGCCAGTTGCCGGGCGTCAAGAAGGTCTTCGTGCGCAGCGGCATCCGCTTTGACTACACCATGGCCGACGCCTCGGACGAGTTTTTGCGCGAGCTGCTGGAGCATCACGTTTCGGGCCAGCTGCGCGTAGCACCCGAGCATGTGAGCGACGCCGTGCTCTCCGTAATGGGCAAGCCGAGCCGCGCCGTCTACGATGCGTTCTGCCGCAAATTTGAGCGCTTAAACCGTGAATACGGACTCAAGCAGTACGTGGTGCCGTATCTGATCTCGAGCCATCCCGGCTCGACGATGAAGGAAGCGGTGGAGCTTGCCGAGGCTGTGCGCGACATGGGCTACATGCCCGAGCAGGTCCAGGACTTCTACCCAACGCCGTCCACCATGTCGACGTGCATGTACTACACCGGCGTAGATCCGCGTACCATGCAGCCGATCTATGTGGCGCGCGACCCGCACGAGAAGGCCATGCAACGCGCGCTCATCCAGTATCGCAAGCCCGAGAACTACAAGCTCGTGCGCGAGGCACTGGAGAAGGCCGGGCGTCGTGACCTGATCGGCTATACCAAGCATTGTCTGATTCGCCCCGTGCCGCCACGCCCGGGCGAGACGCCTGTTAGCGGCGGACATGGGACCGGCAAGAAGGGCGGCAAGGCCCACGGTGGCGCCGCCGGCAAGGGACCCAAAGGCAGCAAGGGCCACGGCGGCATGTCCCGCGCGCAGAACACCGCCGGGCGCAACCGCGCAGCTCAGGGGCGTCAGGGTGCCAACGGAGGCGGTCGCCGCAACTAGGGCAGTGGTGCGCTCGCTGCGTCCATCCCACACGCGTGGCGCAGCGAGCGCATTGCCTCAACGAGGACGACGCCGGCGATAGCGACCGTGGCTACCGCGTCGAGCGGCGTGTTCACAAACCATAGCAGGCCCATGAGGTACGAGCCGGCATTAAAGGCAAAGTGCAGCAGGATCGTGTAGCGGAGCTTTCCGGTCGTCACGAGCACCCAGCCAAAGATGAGGCCGGCGGCACCCGCATAGCAGCCCTGTACCCAATTCATGTGCATAAAGCCGAAGATTGCCGCCTGCAGCACAATCGCCGCGGCGATACCCCAGGTACTCGGGGCCGCCCAGGGCACCATGGCGCCGTCTTGCGGTCGCACGAGACGTCGGCGCTTCCAAAGTGGGCGGCACTGCGGGTTAAATGCTCGGAGCGAAAACTCAAAAATGATGCCGCGCACCAGCAGCTCCTCGCAAAACGGAGCGCCGAGCACCGTAGTCAGGACGGCGAGATAGCTGGTGTCGCCCATGCCTGTTTCCTCGACAAGTTCACTGTAATCGGCCGCGACCTCGGGCAACAATGACAGTACGGCGTCGGTCACGTAGCCAACGACCACCTGCAGTGCCAAGCCGATCACGATAACGCAGGCAATGCGCTTCCACGCGCTACGCACTCCCCCGCCAAGCGGACGCTCACCTTGCCAGCGCGCGATAAACGACCGCGGCCACAAATAACGCCACCATAGCAGCGCCATCAAAAACGACGCCGTCTGAGCGACGGCTTGAAACCATTGAATATCGAGGTTGTCGATCGGGAAACCCGTCAGCGCCGACACGATGTCCAGCACGGAGAACAAAACCATGCTCAGGACAATATCGGCAGCGACGACGCCAAAACAGGCAAGCGCCCAAACCAGCGCATTGAGCATGCCGACCTCCTCCCAACGACTAGTCATTGGGGACGTTCTTCAACGACTAGTTGTTGGGGACAGTCTTTGCCAAAGGCCCCGTTGGGCGAGATGTCGAACGGAAAGGTGCCGCAGCGATTGAAGGCGGCGATAAACATGCGGATGGCGTTGGACGGCGTGGTGCCCACGAGTTGGGTTGCCGCCACGAAGGCCGCCTTCTCCTCGGGCAAGACCTTCGCGACAACCGGGGTCATGTGTTCTGCCATGGCGCTTCCTTTTTGAAACGACGGTGGTGCGGATAGATGCGGGCCACGCGGCTGAGCGACGGGCTGTGAAGGCAACCCGATTGGCCCGCATCTGGAGTTTGTTTCTACGGCGTTGGTATTACTTGGTATACCTAAGTATTACCCCGCAGATAGAATACCATACCCGACCCCATGGAGACGGAAGAAAACGGATCATTTTGTTGCTGAGTTAGTAGTTAGAGCGTGATGATGTACGAGATATTGAGGGCCCGAGCGTCGACGGCATCGTGTGTGGCAAGCAACAGCATGCGACCGTCGAGCAAGTCGAGCACGACCTTGGCGCATGCGTCGCGCGCAGCGGTATCTAGACCGGTAAAGGGCTCGTCCAGAATCACCGCGTCGCCCGAGCACAGCAGGGCGCGGGCGATCTCGACACGGCGGCGCTGCCCGCCCGAAAGCTCGGCCACGCGAGCATGCACATCGACCCCCGGCACCAGCAAGCGCAACAGAGCTGCGGCACTCGAGGCATCCACGCGCGCGTCGGCGCACACCAGCACGTTATCCAGGGCAGAGACGTCCTCGACCAGGCGAACATCCTGAAACACCATGGAACACGGCGTGCACTCCCCCGCCGCCAGCGCAAGCAGCGTCGACTTGCCCATGCCCGAAGCGCCCATCACACAGATACGCCCACCCACGGGCACGTTGAGTTCCAAACCGTCGAGCGCCGGCGCCCAGGGCGCACGATCGCCCACGGCAAGCGCAAGCTCCGCCGCAGCGCCGGCGCCAGCAGGGTCGCCCGAACGCCCGCGAGTACCACGCCCATGTGCCCGCACGGCAGCACGCCACGCCGCGGGCCCCGAAGCCCGCAGCAACCACACCAGCACACGCTCGCATGCCCACGATGCCGCCACGACCAACACGGTCCACGCCAGCAGGTCAGCCGTCTCGATGAGCAGCTTCGCCTGATAGATGCGCTCGCCCACGGTGCCCGTCGCCATGCCGATGAGCTCGGCTGCCACGCCGGCCTTCCAGCTCATGCCAATCACGGCACGCGCGCACGAAAGCACAAACGGCAGGACTTCGCGCCAGGTATGGGCGCAAAACAGGCGCCAACCCCGTACGCCATGCAGGCGAAACATCTGCTCCAGCGGTTTGTCCACTTGCGCCAGACCCTCGACCAGTGAGAAATAAACGCCCGACAGTGCCATCAAAAAGACCGCCGCGATGCTCACGCGCGCCGACCCCAACCAAATAAGCAGCAGGACCACCACACAGGCAACCGGCGTCGCCTTAACAAACGAAAGCGCCGGCGCCACCAAGCGGGCAAACGCCCGCGACCGCACCGATACTCCCGCCAGCACGCCACCGCATGCCACAGCGAGCGCCAATCCGCCCAAAATTCGCGCGCCCGAGCCCACCAGAATCACCCACGTGCCGGCATCGCATACCAGCCGCAGCAACGCCATCACAACAGCGCCCGGCCCCGGCAAAATCAACGGCTGCGCCACCAGCGACGCCGCAAAGATCCACACGGCAAGCCAAAAGGCGGCGACGGCACCTACTGCCGCCACCGCCTTCGCACGCTCAGTCATTTGTCGAGCAAACGCACGCACGAGCTACTCCATGTAGTAGAAATCGTCAGCCGGAAGCTTACCGCCCACGGCGCTCGCGTCCGCATCGGCCAGCACCTGTAGGTACCCACCGAGCGCCGCCTTCATATCTTTCCCCGTCTGGCACACGAGCATGCACCCGGGAATCGCCTTTTCGGCAATCGTGGCGTTATCGACGATACCCGCATCGACCACCGCTTGAGCCCAGTCCGCCGGTGCCGCGTTTACGGCCTCAACGCTCGCCGCATGGCAGCTTAAGAACTCCGCCACAGCCTCGGGATGCTCCTCGGCAAAGGCACGGCGCACCACGGTCACGCCCGTCAGCAAACGGGAGCCCGTGTCACCCGCGAGCTCGTCCCACACATCGGTCAGGCTCACCGGTGCCGACAGCTTGCCCTCGCTCTTGGCGATGGCAGCGGTCTTGAATGGCTCCGGCAGCACGCCCACGGCGGACGGGTCGGCAAGCAGGGCCGACAGCACCTCGGTGGGTTCGCTCTTAAACTCAAGCGCCACCTGGCCAGTCAGACCTGCGCGCTCCAGCAGATAGTTCATGACGTACTCGGGCGTTGTGCCCTTGCCCGTCATATAGACGGTGCGGCCCGCCAGGTCGGCAAACGAGGTCACGCCCGCGTCGCCCGTCACCACGCTCAGCACGCCGAGCGTATTGATGTCGATGACCTGCACCGCGCCCTCGGTCTTGTTGTAGAGCACGCTCGCCACGTTGGCGGGCACCAGGGCAATATCGACATCGCCCTGAATGACCTTGGGCACGATCTCGTCGGCAGCGGCGCTGATCGCAAAGTCGAACTCGTTATGCATCTCGTCATGTGCCGCCTGGTCCATAAACTGCACCAGGCCGATCGATGTCGGTCCCTTGAGCGAGGCAACGCGCACCTCGACCGACTCAGCGGCAGCGCCACTCGCCGCAGACCCAGCAGCCGAACCCGCAGAAGACCCCGCCCCCGCAGCCCCGCCGCTGCAGCCGGCCAACGCAAGCGACAGCGCGCCCGCGGCAAGCGCCGAGGCAAACCCTCGGCGCGAAAGCTCAAATTCAAACGCGCGCATCGTTAGCACATCCCTTCGTTAGGCATCGTCCAGGCGTGGTGGTCAGTGTGCAGCAACTCCTCGGCCAGCGGCGAGAGCGGCGCACCCAAGAACTCGCGATAGCATGCCTGAACATCGGGATTCTCGTGCGAGAAGCGAATGTCCGCTGCCGCATCGAGGTCCCAAAGAACCTGGCCACGCTCTGCCGCCAGCTCGCAGCCGTCATGGATGGGCTGGCCACCGCCACCGACGCAGCCGCCCGGACACGCCATGACCTCGACGAAGTCATAGCTCGCACGGCCGTCGCGAATCGCATCGAGCAGGCGGGCGGCGTTGCCCAGCCCGTGCGCCACGGCGACGCGCACCTTGGTGCCATCGATATCGGCCATGGCTTCCTTCCAACCGTCGAGCCCACGCATCTCGGTAAAGAAGTCGGCGTCGGGGTTCTTGCCCGTCACCAGGTAATAGGCCGAGCGCACGGCGGCCTCCATCACGCCGCCCGTGGCGCCAAAGATCACACCCGCGCCCGTGCCAAAGCCCAGCGGCGTATCGAGCGGCTCCTCAACCAGCGTGTCCACGCTCACGTGGCTCGCGCGGATCATGCGCACCATCTCGCGCACCGTCAGCGCAACGTCCACATCGGGCGCGCCGCCCTCGCCCATCATGCTCGGCAGCGCGCACTCGGCCTTCTTGGCCGTGCACGGCATAACGGACACCACGAACAGACGCTCGGGCTCCACGCCCAGCACCTTGGCGTAGTAGGTCTTGGCGATGGCGCCGAACATCTGCTGCGGCGACTTGGACGTGGACAGGCTGTCGACAAACTCCGGATAACGCGCCTTCACAAAGCGAACCCAACCCGGGCAGCAGCTCGTAAACATGGGCCAGCCGCGGCTGTCACCTTCGCCCTTGGCGGCGGCGCCCAGGCGCCCGAGCAGCTCGGAGCCCTCCTCCATAATGGTGAGGTCGGCCGAGAAATCGGTATCGAACACGTATTCAAAGCCCGCGCGACGCAGCACGCAAGCCAGGCGCTCGACGGTAGCCTCCTCGCGCGGAATGCCGAGTTCCTCGCCCCAAGCGCTACGCACGGCCGGCGCGATCTGCACCACCACGATCTTGTCGGGATCGGCGAGCGCGTCAAACACGGTCTCGGTATCGTCGCGCTCGCGCAGTGCGCCCGTCGGGCAATGCGTAATGCACTGGCCGCACGCGACGCAATCGGTCTTGCCGATCGGTGCGCGCCCGCGGGTACCCACGGCGGTATGCGTGGCGCGGTTGGTCAGGTCCCAAATCCCCAGGCCCTGCACGCTCTCGCACACCTTGATGCAGCGCATGCATTTAATGCACTTGTCGTTTTCGCGGATGATGGGAAAATCGAAATCCCAGCCCTCGCCCGCCAAATGCCTTTGATACGGCAGATAGAAAATGCCCAGGTCGTTGGCGATGGTCTGCAGGTTGCAGTTGCCGCTGCGCACGCAGCTCGTGCACTGCGAATCGTGCTGGGACAGCAGCAGCTGCACGTTGGTGCGACGGGCCTCGCGGGCCTTGGGACTGTTGGTGTGGACCACCATGCCGTCGAGCACGTAGTTGTTGCAGGCGGCAACCAGCTGATCACAGCCCTCAACCTCGACCACGCACACGCGGCAGCCGCCGATCTCGTTCAGATCGCGCAGATAGCATAGGGTGGGAATCTGGATGCCGACGGACTTGGCTGCATCCAGGATCGTGGTGCGCTCGGACACCACGACCTCGCAATTATCGATAGTGAGCTTGGCCATATTGTGCGCTCCGTTTTCGGTGTTGTCACTGACGGTGGTTTTGTTGGGCTCTACCATTCCAGGTTCCTCCCTCCGCGGAACGCGCCAAAGCCAAAGTGATCGCAACGCAGGCAGCGGCTCGCCTCCTGGTGTGCCTCCTGCTCGGTAAGACCTTGCTCGACCAGATTCCAATCGTGAATACGCTCGCCGGCCTCGCGCTCGCCCAGCTCGCAGCGGCCGCACTCGTGCTTACCCTTAAACTGGACGGTCGGCAGCTCGACCTCAAGCTTAATCTTGTGGTCGAAGCCCAGATAGCGGTCGATGTTTGCCGAAGCCACGCGGCCGGCATTGATGGCGCGGATGACGGTAGCGGGGCCGGTCTGGCAGTCGCCGCCGCTAAAGAGGCCATCGAAGTTGGGCACGGCGCCGTCCGAATCGGTGACCACGCAGCCCCACTTGCAGGCAATGCCCATCTCCTCAAACGGCTTGGAATCGATGTCCTGGCCAATGGCCACGAACACGCGCTCGCAGGGAATGACCTGCTCGGACGTGGCGGCGGCACGCGGGGCCGGACGACCGCGACGGGGCTCGCCGATAATCTGCGGCTGCACGCGCAGGCCGCTCACGCGACCGTCCTCGCCCGTCTCGATGGCGAGCGGCGCCGTCAGCTCCAGAACCTCGCAGCCCTCGGCCTGGGCACCGGCAATCTCGGCGTCCTGAGCCGTCATATCGCAGATGCGGCGGCGGTAGACAATGCTCACCTTTTCGGCACCGCAGCGCACGGCAGAGCGAGCCACGTCCATGGCAACGTTGCCGCCGCCGATGACGCACACGCGCTGGCCGCTCAGGTCGGGCAGCTCGTCGTCACCGATGGCGCGCAGCATCTTGACGGCCGACTCCACGCCGGGCGCCTCTTCGCCCGGAAGGCCGAGCTTCTTGTCGCTATGGGCACCGATGGCCAGGTAGACGGCATCAAACTCGTCGCGCAGACGGGCGAGCTCCTCGCCGTTGACGGAGTGATCGAGCTCAACGTCGATGCCGGCGCTCAAGATCCAGTCGATCTCGGCCTGCAGGCGCTCGCGCGGCAGACGGTAGCTGGGAATGCCATAGCGCAGCATGCCGCCCAGGTGGTGGCGCTGCTCAAAGATGGTCACCTTGTGGCCCATCACGGCCAGGTAGTAGGCGCAGGAAAGGCCGGCCGGGCCGCCGCCGATCACGGCGACGCGCTTGCCGGTGTTGTCCACCACATGCGGCTTGTGGTCGTTGAGGTCACTGTGCTCAACGGCAAAACGCTTGAGGGCGAGGATGTTCATGGGGTCGTCGACCATGCCACGGCGACAGTGCATCTCGCAGGGATGCTCGCACACCAGGCCGCAGACGAGCGGCAGCGGGTTGTTCTTGCGGATGACCTTGACGGCATCGGCATAGCGGCCGGCCTCGACCAGCGAAATGTAGCCGGGAATGTCGACGTGCGCCGGGCAGCCCGAGACGCACGGGACGCGGGCCTCGCGGTCAAAGCCACAGGAGTGCTCGCGGATGTGGTGCTCAAAATCGTCGCGGAAGCCGTGAATGGCCGTGAGTGCCATGGCGCCAGCTTCGTAGCCGATGGCGCAGTCGCTCGAAAGGTAGATGGTGCGGGCGGTGCGCTCAATCAAGTTGAGCGTGGACTCGTCGGCGCGGCCCTCGAGCACATCGGCGAGCAGGTCGCTCAGCGCGCTCAGGCCCACGCGGCAGGGCGTGCACTTGCCGCAGCTCTGGGTGGAGCACAGATTGACGAGCGCTGCCGTAAACTCAACGGGGCACGGGGCGAGCGAACTCACCGCCAGACGACGTCCGAGCGCATCGTGCAGGTCGTCCATGACGGCCTGAGCGTTGCTGCGTTCCATTACGTGCAGTCGAGCCATAAGATCCCCTCTCACATGGCAGCCCGGAGGCGAGGCCGGGCGAAGTTGCTACACGCACAACACTGACCTAAAAAGTTGTTAGGTCTCCACGCAGTTCGGCAGGCGGTATGAAATGTCACCCTCGGCGGTGAAATAGAACATTACCGCAGATAAATGCCATATTTGGTAAAACGCGTTACCAAATGACAATGCCCCACCCACGCAATCACGTGGACGGGGCATTGCTCCAGGTATGCGGCCAGCGACCCTGTTGCTTTTACTTAAGCTCGGGCCAGTAACCCTTGTTGGCCTCGATCATGTCGTCGAGAACCTCCTTGGCGACCTTCATCGAAGGCACGGTCTTGTTCAGCGTAAAGGCCTTGAGCGCCTTCTCGTAAGAACCCTCGATCGTAGCCTCGACCACGAGCTTCTCGGAGTTCAGCTGCTGCATCATGAGGCCCTGTTGGAACAGAGGAATGTTGTCGCGGCTGATGACCTCGGGGCCATTCTTGCCAATGTAGGCAGGCAGCTCGACCATAGCGTCGTAGGGCATGTTGGGGATAGCGCCCTTGTTCTCGCAAATGACCAGGAAGCGCTGCTTGGTGTCGTTCTTCAGAGCGATAGCCAGATCGGCAATCCAGTCGCCGTGGCTGCCCGCATAGAACGTGCTCTCGTCGATCTCGCCCGTCTTCTCGTAGTGGTCGATGCCGTCGAAGAGGTTCTTCTCACGCGTCTCCTCAACCTCGTTAGCACGGGTGCGCTCGGGGTTGGAATGCTCGACGAACTCCTTCTGCTGCAGGTAGTAGTTCAGATACGTGTTGGGCAGGTACTCCGGGAAGCACTCCATGATCTCGTACTCGCCCTTCCAGACGTAGTACCAGCTGCCCTTGGTGTGGCGGTTCTGCTCGGGGTGCTCGTCAGTGGCCTCCTCGGGCTTCTTTGCCATGAGCGAGCCCATGCCCTTGAGGTAGGAGTCGGGCAGCAGAATCTCATGCTCCTTGATGTACTCGCGCAGCTGCGGGAGCACCTCCTCGCCCTTGTGGCGGATCGAGGTGAACCAACCAAAGTGGTTGAGGCCAAAGTAATCGTACTCGACATCCTTCTTGTCGATATCGAGTGCGGCGCAAACCACGTCGATGATCGCGATCGGCATGTCGCAGATGTTGATGATGCGAGCGTTGGGACGCAGCACGCGGCAGCCCTCGGACACGATGGCAGCAGGGTTGGAGTAGTTGAGAATCCAGTAGTCCTTCTTGGCGTACTTCTCAACGTCATCGATCAGCTCGACCATGGGGAAGATGGTGCGCATGCCGTAGGCAAGGCCGCCGCAGCCGCAGGTCTCCTGACCCACGCAACCGTGGCGCAGCGGAATCTTCTCGTCCTGCTCGCGCATGGCGTAGCCGCCCACGCGCATCTGGGCAAACACGAAGCTCGCGTCGGTAAAAGCCGTCTTTTTGTCGGTGGTCACCGTAAGCTTGATGTCCAGGCCAAGGTCCTCGTGCAAAATCCAGTCCACGAGCACGCCGATCTTGCGCTGACGCTCCTCATTGATGTCGTACAGGCGAATCTCGTCAACGTCGAGCTCGTCCTTGCGCAGAGCGATGGACTTGACGATGCCGGGGGTAAAGGTGGATCCGCCACCACACAGAGTAATGATCATTGTTTACTGCTCCTTCTCAATTGCGTTTTCGACCTTGTCGCGCATCTCGGCGACCTTCATGCCAAAGATGATCTGGATATTGTTGCCGTTGCGGTTGATACCGCTGTTGGGCACGTGGTTGATGAGGTTCTCATCGATGAGGTCCGGGTTCTTAACGTTCACGCGAAGACGCGTAAAGCAGTTCTCGAGCTCCTCGATGTTGTCCTTGCCGCCAAGACCTGCGACCAGGTCGGCAATACCTGCATCGACGCCCTCTGCGGGAGCTGCGGCAACAGCGCCCTGCTTCACCGCGACAGACGCGGCAGCCTCGCCCTCGGCAACGGACTCGGCGAGCTCGGACTCCTCCTCGCGGCCAGGCGTGTGGAGGTTGAGCTTCTTAATAAGGAAGGTGAAGAGGAAGAAGTACAGAGCGGCGTTGACGACTCCAAGCACCAGCATAACCGGCCAGTTGGTCTTGTCGACACCGAGGACCAGGTTGGAAACCACGATGTTGATGATGCCGCCTGCAGTCGAAGCGGGCACGGAGAGGACCTTGAGCAGGACCAGGAAGATACCGGAAAGAACCGAGTGAACGACAAAGAGCACGGGAGCGGCAAAGACAAAGAGGAAGTCCATGGGCTCGGTGACGCAGGAGAGCACGGCGGTGATGATCAGCGGGATGATAACGGCCTTGGTCTTATCCTTGTTCCCCTTGTAAGCGGTGAAGATAAAGGCGAGACCGATACCGATGTAGGGCCACAGGTTGTTGAAGGTGTAGCTGTTGAAATACGTGCTATCGGAGAAGGGCTGGCCCGTCATTGCCATCTCGGCGACACGGATGGGATAGGCACCGGCGATAACCTGATCGCCCAGCGTCAGGGTGCCACCCACATCGGAGAACTGGAACGGGGTGTAGATGAGGTGGTGCAGACCGGTGGGAACGAGCAGCTTGTTGAGCATGCCGTAGATGAACAGACCGATGTTGCCCGACTCCTTAATGATGCCGGCAACGGAGGAGATGGCACCCTGAACCGGAGGCCAAACGATGCAGAAGCCAGCGCCCATGATCCAGGAGATGATGATCATGATCAGGAACGGAAAACGAACGCCCGAGAACATCGAAAGGGCAATGGGGAACTGCTTGTTCGAGTACTTGTTGAACACAGCACCGGTGATGCAACCAAGAATGATGCCGCCAAACACGCCGGTATCGAGCACCTGAATGCCCATAACGGTGCTCTGGCCGGTTCCGGTAAGGCCGAGCATGCCGCTCGCTTCGGCAAGAGAGCCGGTAGCGTTGAGCACGATGTTGTTAGCCTGCAGGAACAGGAAGAACGACATCAGGGCGATAAGCGAAGCATGGCCCTTGTTCTTCTTTGCCATGGCGCCGGCGATGCCCACGCAGAACAGAATCGAGAGGTTGTTGATGATAAACATCAGCGACTGATAGACAACGGCGCCCACAAGCTGGAACGGACCGGAGCCCAGCACAGGGATCACGGCGCAGATGGTCTTGTTGGTCAGAATGATGCCCACGATGAGCAGGATGCCGGCAACCGAGAGATACATCATCGGCTGAACGATCGACTTCGCGAACACCTCCAACGGCGCTTTGAAATTGAACTTCTTTTTTGCGGTCATAGCGGTACTCCCCTTCCTTTTCCGCAAATTGAGATAGGTGTGCCCTGGACAAGACCGTGAGCCTTGCCTTATATCAATCGATGTGTGGGCACGTTATGCCTAGAGACCAGGTTCTCCAAGCAGGTTAACAATGTGATATGCGAGATAACTCTTCTCGGCATCGGTAACGACAACGTTATAGGTAGACGCTAAGTGGTCGGCAATTGACTCCGCACACGAGAACGCCCTCGGATACGCCGTTTCATCGATACGGAACAGCGCGTCGCCATTGACCTGCCCCGCCGCGGGATCGAGCGCTCGCTGCGCAAAAAACTGCAGATGGCGAACGAAACGCTCGTACGGCAACGAGGTGACGTCAAGGGTCGTGGCATAGTGCTCGGAAACAATCGCGAGCACGTCGCGAACAAGCTGGACCGAGACGATTAGACGGTCGGAGCGTTGCGGCATGGTGGCGTTGACGATATGCAGCGTAATAAAACCCTGCTCCTCCTCGCTCATCTCGATACCCAGGTAGTCCTTGATAATCTGAAGGGCACGGCCCGCAAGCGCGTACTCCTTGCGATAGAACTGCTGGATCTCGAGCAGCAACGGATTCTCACAGGGAACGCCCTTGCGCTCGCGCTCGAGGGCGAGGCTGATATGGTCTGCGAGAGCAATGAGAATCTTGTCGTTGATATCAACATTGAGCTCTCGACGGAGCATCTGAACAATGTCCTCGGCAATCACGAGGTTGACGGTGGGGATGGACTCCAAAAGATGTGCCAAGCGGTCAATCGTGCGCGAATCCTGAGAAGTGCCCTCCTGCAGCGCATAGGTCTTTTCGACCGATGCCTCATCGATAGCGTCGCCGGCATGGCGGCCAAAGCAGAGGCCTCGGCCGATGACGATGAGCTCGGAGCCATCGTCCGAAGTGACCATTGCGACGTTATTGTTGAAAACTCGCTTGATAACCACGGTACCCACCACAAGAATTTACTCGGAAAGCCAGACGACAGGCTCTTTAACAGCAACAGGGCCGGAAGCATGCTCACGAAGAGTCGAGTTCTCCGAGCGCTCGCACACGATAACGAAGACCGTGGGGTCGAAGCCAGCGGCGCGAACCGCGTCGAAATCGACCTCGACGAGGGGCTGGCCCGCATCGACATGGTCACCCTGAGCAACAAGCGCATGGAAGCCCTTGCCCTCAAGTTTAACAGTGTCGATTCCGATATGCAGCATCACCTGAGCAGAGCTGTCGTCGGACATAATGCCCAGCGCGTGCTCAGTCGGAAACAGCGCCGCGACGGTACCGGAAACAGGAGCGCACACGGTCCCCTCTTGGGGAACCACGGCAACGCCATCGCCCACGGCACGGCTGCTAAAAGCGGGGTCATTGGTATTTTCTAGATGAACAAGCTCGCCGGAAACGGGAGCGAGGATTTCGAACTCGGAAGCTGCAGTCTTCTGCTCATCCGAACCGCCCATCAGGCGAGAAAAGAAACCCATGGTGGCATGTCCCTTCATAAATATAGCCCAACCAAAATCAAGCGAATGCATCCATAGAGACACACCCGTTCAAAGACTTTGGTTAGGCCCACGTCCGAGGGACTCGGTAACCTTCCGCATTTCTTTTTACGGGAGTTATTGTAGGCAATAGCAAAGCCATGTCTATCATTATGACCGGTGAGCGGTATTTTTTCTTCGATAAACGGTATTTAGGCGGCACTTAGGGACGTTCCTTTCCCGCCGGCACCCAGGGGCACTCCTTGCAGCAATTTCGCATGCGTTAGATGAAGAGCTCGCATTCCTTCCGCACGACGCAAGCCTTGCTCAGCATCTGGGAAACAGCGGATAGCTTGTTGGGATCAAGCTTGCGAGCGCCTCGCGGGCATACGGCGATGCAGCGCATGCAGGAGATGCACGCCTCGTCAGCTGCTCGCTTGGGGTCGCCCTTGTCGATAGCACAAACGGGACACGCCGCGGCGCATGCACTGCAGGAGACGCATTCCTCTGTTGCCTCGGGTGCCATGCGGCGACCTCCAGCTTGTTTATAAGGACGATTGCCGGGGATAGAGGGCTCGGACGCATCCTCAGCCAACAGCTTTTGCTGAATTTGCTGCGCAAACTCTGCGAGCTGCGCCGCATCCTGCGCATCCGGTCGCCCAGCAGCAAACTGACGAGCAACGGAATGCTCAGCAATAGCAGAAACAGCTGCAACCACCCTAAATCCGGCGCGCTTCGCAACGTCCTCCAGCTCTACGAGCGTGTCCTCAAACGCGCGGTTTCCGTATACACAAACCAAAACAGCCCGAGCCCCGTTGCCGCGCACCATGCCCAACCGGTCAGCCACCACAGCCGGAATTCTACCGGCATACGCCGGCACAGAGATTACGGCCACGTCGTCCTCAGTCATCGAGACAGCGCTGAGATCTAGCCCGCTATCGGTCAGATCGACGGTAACGGTATTATTGTCCAGCGCCCCGGCCACAAGGCCAGACACCTTCCGCGTTCCACCCGTCGGACTAAACACAATTTCGAATACGCTCATCGAGGCACCCTCTCCCTACGCCTGGCAACGCGTCAAGCCGTTTTCACATTCAGACAGAGTATACGGCGCATGGGGGGAGCTCCCCGTTTCGGTGCGCCAGGCACCCCAATGCACCCACCCTATGCTGTCTGCCTCTTCGTTTTGTATAAATTACGGTACAGATTGTATATATTTACGGGATACCGCCGCGTTCTCCTGAGGTACCCCATCCTGGCCCGTGCAAAAAACGGAGTATTCTGCAACGTGACCGCGCCAGCACCGCCGCGGGTGGGCAAAACTGTAGGACGCCGTATCATTCTAAGTCCCGACATGGCGAGAATGACGCGCCCCCTGCTCCGGAAAACGGCGAAATCTGACTCGGAACGCTCGCTAGGGATATCCGAAGGCCACCGTTGGCGACGTCGAATCATATGCAGACAACTCGAACTGCAGAATACTCCAAAAAATGCACGGCGCACCCCATAGGACCCATTGCTGCATGGCAGGAAACAAGCCCACGGCATCCTCTAGATGCATTCCCGAGGAAATCACATTTGAACTAGCGATCGGATACGGCAAACAAAAGGGCCCCGAACGTAGTTGCTCGGGGCCCTTGGTTCACCTCGCTCTAGCGGGCGATGCGTATGTTATTTGCGCTTGCCGCCGCCGTCGCCGGGGCGACGGGAGCTACCACCGCGCTTGCCGCCACGGCTGTTGCCATAGCTGCCACGATTATCGCGACCGCCGGCACGGCCGCCGCGGGAGCCGGCCTGGTTGCCGCCACGCCCGCCACGATAGCCGCCACGACGCTCATCGCGGGTGTCGTCGTAGTTGCGCCAGTCATCGCGACGATCGCGGCTGGCACGCGGGTCGCGACGATCGCGCGACTCATTCGAACGACCGGCGCCGCTGCGGCCACCGTTGCCACGAGCGCCCTCGCGACGCTCACCACCGCGGCCGCCCTCGCGGCCTCCGCGCTCGTCAAAGCGCTTGCCGCCGCGGGACTCGCCGCCGCGGGTACCACGCTCGTCACGCGAACCACGGCCTTCGCCGCCGCGACGCCCATCACGGCCACCGCGCTCGTCATCGCGACCGGAACGACGGCGATCGCCCGCGCCACGCTTGCCACCGCGCGAACCACGGCCCTCGTCCTCGCGCTCAACACGGCGACGGCCGCCACGGTCCTCGTCCTCACGACGACGGCGGTGCGCCTCGCCCTGGAACTGCTTGGCACGGCGCTCGGCACGGTTGCCACGCGGGGCCTGCTCGACGGCAGCAGCACCGCCGCGCTCCTCGGCAGCCACCTCGCGGGCCACGCTCTCCACAGCCTCGTCCACGCGAGCCTGAACGCCCTCGCGCACGCGGGTCTTGCCGCCGCGCTTGGGACGGCTCGGACGCTCGCCGTCGCTGCGGCGCTCGTCACGACCGCGGTTGGAACGACCGGCCACATCGCCGTAATCGTCGCCGTTGCGCTTGCCGTCGCGACGCGCCTGCTCAAGCTTCTTCTTGCTCTTGGACTTGCCGCGCTTGGTCTTCTTCTTCACCTTAAAGGCCGCAGGGTCGCGCTCGGGGTCAACCGCAGGCGGGTTGGGACCCACATGCAGGTCGCCGGCTTCGTAGATGTCGGCGGTCTTGTCCATGAGCTTCTCGATCTCGTAGAACTCGTCGACGTCCTGCTCGGTCACAAACGTAATGGCCCAGCCCAGCTCGCCGGCGCGGCCCGTACGGCCAATGCGGTGGATATAGTCGGTCGGCTCGGCCGGCACGTCGAAGTTCACGACGTAGCGCACGTCGCTAATGTCGATGCCGCGGGCGAGAACATCGGTTGCCACCAGCACGTCGACGGTGCCGTCGCGGAAGGCAGAAAGCGCGCGCTCGCGCTGGGCCTGGCTGCGGTTGCCGTGAATCGCGGCGGCCTTGATGCCTTTGCGCTCAAGGCGACGGCAGCAGCTGTCGGCGCGGTGCTTGGTGCGCATAAAGACGATGGTGCGCTCCGGGCCCTCCTTTTTGAGGAACTCAGGCAGCAGGTTGTTCTTTGCCTCGATGGACACCGGGAACACAAACTGGTCGACGGTGTCGGCGGTCGACGTGGCCGGCGCGATCTCCACGCGGGCCGGGTCGCTCACCAGGTCGGTGATCTCGCCCACGGCCTCCTCGTCGAGGGTCGCCGAGAACAGCAGCGTCTGGCGCTCGGCCGGCGTCTCGCGCACAATGCGGCGGACGGCGGGCAAAAAGCCCATGTCGAGCATGCGATCGGCCTCGTCGAGCACCAGCACCTTGACCTCGTTCAGATGGCAGGCTCCCTGCTCGATCAAGTCGACCAGACGGCCTGGCGTTGCGACCAGGATGTCGCAGCCGTACTTGAGGGCAGCGGTCTGCGGCTTGTAGCTCACGCCACCCACGACGGTCACGGCAACGTGGCCGGTGACGTCGGCGATCTTGCTCGCAACCTCGTCGATCTGCTGGGCAAGCTCGCGCGTGGGAGTGATGACGAGCATCACGGGACCGCGGCCGTTGCCCTCGGGCTTCTTGGCGCCGCGACGACGGTTGCGGCCGCCGCGCTCGCGCACGGGTTTGGGAGGAGCGATGTGCTCCAGGTTGTTCATGGTCGGCAGCAAAAAGGCAGCCGTCTTGCCGGTGCCGGTCTGAGCGGCGGCAAGCAGGTCGCGGCCTTCGAGCACCACAGGAATCGAACCGGCCTGCACGGGCGTCGGCGCCGTGTAGCCCAGGTTCTCGATAGCACGAAGCATCTCGTCGGAAAGGCCCAGCTCGTCAAAGGCGGGCAGGCTCTCGGTAGCGGACTCGACGGCCTGGGCAGCATTGGCCTCATCGGCAGCATCGAAGGCAGCCTGGGTCATGGCCTCGCGGGTCTCGTCCAGAATCTCGGCGTCGGTGACGTCGGATACAGAATTACGCATATGTTGTTGTTCCTTATCTGCACGCGCAATGGGCACGGCATGCGGCCGCGCGGGCGTGCTTGGTAGTGCGCTAATACATACAAAAACGGGTGCGCACAGAGAGGACGTTGCTCAGCACGCTGGCGATCGCTTTGGCAGCCCTATCACGCGCCGTCCAGACGCAGCAGCACTAAACGATGGAGCAGATTCGCCGCCGGTTAGTATACCCGTGCTTCACATGCCCCCACGTAAACCACAGATGACGGAGCGGACGAGGCGGGCCTGGGCCGATTGTCTCAATCTGTAACAGTTACGAGACAAAACCGGGTCTACACGTTACAGATTGAGACGAACTCAAACATCGCAAAACATAATCTCGATCTGTAACAGTTAGAGGTCATTTTCCCCGCTAGATGTTACAGATCGAGATGTTTGACATGAGCTGCCAACGATTGAGCAGCCACCCGCATCTGTAGCGAAATGTCATACATTTTCATCCCCACTGGACACCCCCAGGGGGTATGGGTATATAGTATCGGCAGGTTAACAATTCCAACACCGAACTGCAGAAAGGAGAAACCATGGCTCAAGATAAGTTCGACGTGGGCGGCATGACATGCGCCGCCTGTCAGGCGCATGTGGATCGCGCCGTGAGCAAACTCGACGGCGTCCAAAGCGTCGCGGTCAACCTGCTCGCCGGTTCCATGATGGTCGACTACGACCCCGCGCAGGTCACCTCCGACGACATCTGCACCGCTGTCGACCGCGCGGGCTACTCGGCCTCGCCCATCAGCACGGGCACCGACGCTGTCCAAAGCGGAAGTGCGCAAGCCAGGTCCGGCGCCGCGCATATGGAGTCGCCGACCAAAAAGTTGGAGGCCGCCGCCTCTGCCATGCGCACCCGCCTCATCGTCTCGATCATCTTCCTCATCCCGCTGTTCTACATAGGCATGGGGCACATGCTCGGTTGGCCACTGCCCGGCGTCTTCACCGACCATGCCCACAGCATGACGCTCGCCCTCACCGAGCTCGTCCTGCTCATCCCCATCGTCTATGTCAACGACGCGTACTTTATCAATGGGTTTAAATCGCTCGCGCACGGCGCGCCTATCATGGACGCCCTCATCGCCGTGGGCGCCACCGCGTCCATCGCCTGGTCGCTCTACGCCATGTTCATCATGGCCGACCAGCTAGCCGCAGGTCAGGTGCACGAGGCCATGATGACGAGCATGGACAACCTATATTTTGAGAGCGCCGGCACCATCCTGTCGCTCGTCACCGTGGGCAAATACCTCGAGACGCGCAGCAAGTCCAAAACCGGCGGCGCTATCGAGGCGCTCATCGACTTAGCACCCAAGACCGCGACCGTCGTGGCCGAGGACGGTATCGAGGCCACCGTCGACGTCGATGCCATTCTGCCCGGCCAGGTGCTGCGTGTGCGCCCCGGCGAGTCCATCCCCGTTGACGGCGTGGTGCTCGATGGCAGCTCGGCCGTGGACGAAAGCGCGCTCACCGGCGAATCCATTCCCGTGGAGAAGACCGCCGGCGACACTGTCAATGCGGCCACGGTCAACCGCACCGGCTCGTTTACCTTCCGCGCCACGCGTGTGGGTGCCGAGACATCGCTCGCCAAGATTATCCAGCTCGTCGAGGACGCCAACGCCACCAAGGCGCCCATCGCCCGCATGGCCGACAAGGTCGCCGGCGTGTTCGTGCCCGTGGTGTTTGTAATCTCTGCCGTAGCTTTTGTGGCGTGGATGGTGCTGACCGGAAGCGTCAACGAAGCGCTTACCTCCGCCGTCGCCGTGCTGGTGATCAGTTGTCCGTGCGCGCTCGGCCTGGCCACGCCCGTCGCTATTATGGTGGGCACCGGCAAGGGCGCCGAGATGGGCATTCTGTTTAAGAGCGCTGAGGCGCTGGAGAACCTGCGCAGCGTGGGCACCGTGGTGCTCGATAAGACGGGCACGGTCACCCGCGGCAAGCCGGCCGTGACCGACATTGTGGTTGTCGCGCGCGCCGACGGCTCGCCCGCTATGAGTGAAAAGGCGTTACTGAAGCTCGCTGCCGCGCTGGAGCGCTCGAGCGAGCACCCGCTGGCCGAGGCGATCATGGCCGAGTGCGAGGCACGCGGAATTGTCGCGCGCATGGTCGAGGACTTTGCCGCCGTGCCCGGTCGTGGCGTAACGGCGCGCGAGGGGCAGAATGTCATCGCAGCCGGCAACGTGCGCCTGATGGACGAGTTGGGCGTTACCGTGCCCGCGGGTCTTGCCGAGCAATTTGCCGCCGAAGGCAAGACGCCGCTGTTCTTTGCCAAGAACGGCGAGCTTGTCGGCACCATCGCCGTGGCTGACGAGGTCAAAGAGACGAGCGCCGAGGCCATCGCTGCGCTCCGCAAGCTCGGCGTCGACGTGCGCATGCTCACCGGCGACAACCGCGTGACGGCCGAGGCCATCGCCCGCCGCGTGGGGCTGAGCAGCGAGCAGGTCATCGCCGACGTCCTCCCCGCCGACAAGGAGCGCCACGTGCGCGGGCTGCAGGATGCGGGCAGCAAGGTCGCCATGGTGGGCGACGGCATCAACGACTCCCCCGCCCTGGCGCGCGCCGACGTGGGCCTTGCGATCGGCACCGGCGCCGACATCGCCAAGGAGGGCGCCGACGTGGTGCTCATGCGCAGCGATCTCATGGACGTCGCCCGTGCCATCGAGCTGTCACGTGCCACAATCCGCAACATCAAGCAGGACCTGTTCTGGGCGCTGTTCTACAACGGCATCGGCATTCCGCTGGCGGCGGGCGTGTTCTTCCCCCTCACCGGTTGGCAGCTCTCGCCGATGTTCGGCGCCGCGGCCATGAGCCTGTCGAGCGTGTGCGTCGTAAGCAATGCTCTGCGCCTGAAATCCTTTAAGCCTAAAGTGGCAAAATAAGCTCACCATTAAGTCCATTTAGAACGGGTTTTCCAGGTGCCCGAGATTGACCTGAAAGAGGAGCGACGCGTACTTTGGTACGCGAGCGACGGCTTGAAGGTCAAGGTCGGGTGCCTGGGAAAGCCGACGCAACAGAGAGGAATACCCATGCGTTACACAATCAAGACTTCCGGCCTCATGTGCGGCCACTGCGACGCCACCGTCGAGACCGCGCTGCTCAACGTGGCCGGCGTGACCGATGCCGACGCCGATCACGAGACCCAGACCGTCCAGGTGGAGTGCGCCGACACCGTGACCGCCGAGCAGCTCGCTGCCGCCGTCGAGGCCGCGGGCGAGAAGTTCCATGCCCTTTCGGTGACCGCAGCCTAGCGCCGTCGGTAGCATCCGCCCCTATCGATCAGAAACGAGGACCCGCCATGATGGCAGACCATAAATCGGTGACCCGCATGCTCAAGACGGCACGCGGTCAGATCGACGGCATCTTGCGGATGGTCGAGGAGGACCGTTATTGCGTCGACATCTCCACGCAGCTCATGGCCACGCAGGCACTCATCGCGCGCATTAACGCCGATGTGCTCAAGGCGCATATCGAGGGCTGCGTGACTTCGGCAATCGAATCGGGCGACGAAGACCTCAAAGCCGCCAAGCTCGCCGAGATCGAACGCGTCGTCGACAAGCTCTCCAAGTAATTGGGGCATTGGGGACAGACTGCTTTGCACCATCTTGGTGTATCGGGGATAGGTACGTTTGCACCACCTTGGTGCAGATTAACCTGTCCCCCTTGCTCTAAATCGGGTATAAAGGCGAGCAGCATATCGAACGAAAGGCAATTTGCATGAATGACTTTATGAAGGGTCGCAATGGTGCCGATGAACTCACCATCGTGATGGGTTTTGCCGGCATCGTCATCGCGATGATCGGATCGATAGCCCGCATCCAGTGGCTCAGCTGGATCGCCATCGCCGTGATCGTGATTGGCGTGCTGCGCGGCCTGTCCAAAAACATCGATGCGCGTCGCAAGGAAAACGCTGCCTTTGTCACCGCGACCGCGAACGTCCCCGGCTTGGGCAAGTTTGTCGCCAGCTTGGGCGGCGGCGCTGCGGCGGCCGGCACCTCGCGCGCGGCTGGAACGAGCAAGGAAGACTTTGAGCGCGCCAAGCGCACGGCCAAGAAGATGTGGAAGGGTCGCAAGACCACGGCATACCTCAAGTGCCCCAACTGCGGCCAGATGCTCTCCGTCCCCAAGGGCAAGGGCAAGATCCGCGTCACCTGCCCCAAGTGCCACGCTAAGATGGAAACCCGCTCCTAGCGCCCGCACGCGGGACAAATTAATCAGGTTTGTTTGTCCCAAATCTTAAGTATTTGTTCGATAAAAAAGCCGAGGCCTCGTGTTGAGACCTCGGCTTTTTACATGCGGCAACGGAGCTACACCTTTGTCACACCTATGCCACACCGTCGCGGGCGAGCTCCTCGGCCAGCGCCTCGGCCGGCATGGCCATAATCGCGTCGAGCTCGGCGTCCACCTCGGGAATACGCTTTACCTTGAGCTTGCGTACCAGATCACCGCGACACATCACATGTATCGGCTCACGCAGAGCGCACAGGTCATCGAGCGGATTCTTGCGCGTCACCAGGATATCGGCGGCCTTGCCGCACTCGATCGCACCGGTCTCGCCGCCCAGCCCCAGCAGCTCGGCGTTGACTTGCGTAGCCGTATGCAGCGCGAAGGCGTTGCTCACACCGACATACTTGGCAAAATAGGCAACCTCACGCCACATGTCGTACTGCGTCACGAACGGGCAGCTCGAATCTGTGCCAAGGCCCACCTTAACGCCAGCTTCCAGCGCCGCACGAGCACTCTCGATAATGCCCGAGCACACGATGTCGCCGTTCTTCTTTTGCGTGTCAGTCGAATGGGTCTTCCCCGGATCGAGCAACACAAACGGCAGCGCCGGGCTGATCGTGCAGGTAACGCTGGGCGCACGTCCCTCGAGCTGCGTGCCCGCGGCGCCACGGTACAGCTCCAGGATCTCGGGCGTCATCGGGGCACCGTGCTCGATCGTGTCGACCCCGGCCTCAAGCGCGGCCTTCACGCCCTCGGTGCTCTCGACATGAGCCATAACCGGCAGGCCCACCTCGTGCGCCGCCTTGCACGCCGCCGCGGCAACCTCCACCGGCATACGCAGCACGCCCGGCTCGCCCACCTCGGTCGCATCGAACACACCGCCCGTTACGAACAGCTTAATGACGTCGGCGCCGCGCGCATACAGGTCTCGCACCTGCTCGGCTACCTCGACGGGGCTGTTGGCCACCTGGGCGAACAAGCCCGCGCCATGGCCACCCGGCACCGTGACGCCCGTTCCCGGCGCTACCAGGCGCGGACCCTGATACTTGCCGGCGTCGATAGCGTCGCGCACGGCAATGTCGGCAAACAGCGGGTCGCCCGCGCCGCGCACCGTGGTCACGCCGCTTGCCAGCTGCTGCTGGGCACTGCCCTTGAGGATGCGGCGGACGATGGCACGCCCCACGGGATTATCGAGCTTCTTCATCAGCGCTCCCGCATCGCCGGCCGAGACAGGCTTGCCCGAGCCGCACAGGTGCGCGTGCATATTGATGAGACCGGGCATGAGATACGCCCCTGCCAGATCGATGACCTCGGCACCCGCGGGCGCCTGCGCCACAGCACTCGGCCCCATCCAGGTGATGACGCCGCGCTCAACAGTCACGGCCATATCGGGTTGCGGCTCCATATGCTCCGAACCGTCCAGAATGGTCGCATTGATAAACAACGTGGAACGATCGGCAGATGCCATATCGAGCTCCTCCCTCACGATTAACTTGAACATTTGTCCATTATCACCCAGTGCGGCAGGGTTGCTGCGGACATATCGGTTAACGGAGAAAGGATGAGACACGGAGAACGGAATGCATTGCAGTCCCATCCCAGCGACATCCGGGAAATGTCTAGATCTGTAACAGGTAGACCGGGTTTTAGCAGCCAGATGTTACAGATCGAGATCTTTCGGCACCGCGTCCAACCTTTGTCTCGATCTGTAACAGTTAGAGCGGTTTTTGGCCGTTAGATGTTACAGATTAAGATATTCTCCAGCCCTGTCGTCAAACGTCTAAATCTGTAACAGTTAGACAGGTTTTCGGCCTCTAGATGTTACAGATTGAGATCTTTTAGCGGCAGCCAACCTTCTGTCTCGATCTGTAACAGCTACGAGGCCAAACGGCCCCTTGTTGTTACAGATCGAGACAAACTCGGCAGGAACAACCACATTCGCGTCAGTTGCACCCCTTAGCACCCATACCACTGACGCTTCCATTCCTCAGCCAGATCGGCCCGCTGTGGAATTCCCGCCAGTCTCATCTTTTCAGCCAGGTTCCCCGGGTTCTTGAGTTCGTTAAACGTAAACCGAAGCACCTTATGCCCGAGCATTGTCAGATGAGATTCCCGCTGACGCTCTGCCACGAATGGGTCAACCGACTCCCGACCCTCGCCGCTCTGCAAGGTGTACTTCCCCTTTCCGTCGAGCTCGCCGATGACACACGTCCCGTCCTCGAGCCGCCAAAAATAGTCGACGCGAAACACCTGGCTCGGATCGAGCGGGTCGCGAAACTCCACCTGCAGCTCCGGAACCGGAAAGCCGTACGCAATAAAGAATGCTCGGAACCGAGACTCGCCGCCGTTTTCAAACAGCCCGTCCGCATACGACGCAATCACCTGTGCCCTGCGATACCCTCGCCTGCCCTCGCAATCGGCCTGGAGCCGTTCGCAGAGGTCGTCGCGCGATATGCCCTTCGCCCGCAGCGCAGAATCGGCGATCGCCAGACCATACGAAAACGGCGCACGCAGCAGACAGTCCTTCACCGTGCGCCAAAACGGCGTCACTCGCACGCCGTCGACGCGCTCAAGCGCACCCGCCGCCTGCGGACGCAACAGCCGGCATCCTGCACTCAGCGGCACCGAGCAACCTGTCTTAACAAGAAATCGCGGCCCAAGCAGATCATTTGGCACCTCCAGACCCCACAAAAGTGCCGCGTCGTAACCCCAAAACGCCCAATCGGGATGAAACTCCGCAAGCCCTTTGATGGTCCGCAGCGCTCGCTCCGTCGGCGTCAACGCATCCCAATCATGCTGAAAACAGAACAGGTGCGACTCAGGCTCCGCGATATCGTCGGTTCCCACATGGCGCCGCAGCCACATGAGCTCGGCATTGTCGTGCGTCACAAGCAGCACGCCTAGTTCAGCCGCCTCCGTGAGCCTGGCAAGCATCCTATTCCGCGCCAACGTGTTGCGAGCCGTATGCTTGTGTTTGAGAACGGTATTAGACACTTCCATCACCACCACATCGGACAAATGGACCATTGTCACCGTTGCCTCCGCTGATAAACGTCTTGATCTGTAACAGTTAGACGTTCTCCAGGCCCCTAAACGTTACAGATTTAGACAAACCAGCGGCGCCCAGGTATTCGTCTCGATCTGTAACAGGTAGACCGGTTTTTTGTCCCTAAACGTTACAGATCGAGACATAAAGGCAGAAGGCAAGGCAGGCGACAACCGTCCATCCCCTACTCCCATTCCTGTTCGTAGATGTTGAGCGACTTCACATACCGCCCCTGGGCACCCATGATGTCGCGGACCAGGCGCAAAAAGAAGCTGATGCACGAGGTGTCGAAACCGTCCTCCAGGTCCTCGGGATGCACCGAGCCCGGCCCGTCGACCGTCGTGTCGCTCAGGCGCGCGATGTCATACAGGTAGAGCTGCCCCGCCGTCAGCCAGACATCGTCGACGCACGCGAGTCGCACCGCAATCGCACCATCGTTCCAGCGCTCCTTTTGCACGATATGTGGGTCGTAGACGTCAAAGCGACGGTCGGTGCGCGTGTCCTTCAGCACGACCATGCCAGTCGCGGGATCCTTGTCAAAAATGCCAAAGCGCGAGAAATACTGCGTGTCACGCACCTGCTTAAGTCGCCCGAGCGAAGCAGGAGAAATTGACGCTGGCGGCTCGTCCACATACAGTTCCAACAGCGTCTTGCCGTGGTAATAGGGGCGCTCAAACAGCAGCCAATCGGTAAACGCCATGTTGTAGGCCATGATTTCGTTTTGAGATGGTTCCTCGCAATAGCTGAGCCACGGATCGACGATAATCTCGAACTGCTCGCGCGCCGGCTCCAGAAATTGAAACTTCCGCAGCATCCAAAAGTGAGCCATGTCGGCAATATCGTTGCCGACGGCCTCGGCCAGCTGCGCTCGATCAAAAACTTGGTCAGTCATGGCATCCTCCTCAAACTGATGGACCTCAATTTGAGCTTACGAGGAGGGTGGGCAACCGAGGCAAGCGCGGGCAAAATAGGCCTTCGACTGCAAACCAGATGCTAACCAAACACTTGACGGGACACTTGACCGAATGAGTCCACCGCAACAAAACCGCAGGTAGACATAGACAGCCAACCCGCCCTTTTGAGCCAGATGCCCGCAGCCACCACAGAAACAACAGGTGACCACAGCCCAAGAAGTCGACAAATGAACACCCGTACGTCGACAAACGAGCAAATCGCTCGCAAATCCGCAAGGAGTGTCCCCAACGACTAGACAAAAAATGACTAGTCATTGAGGACGTTCTTAAATGACTACTTTACAGCTCCAGCGCCTCGGCGACTTCGGCTACACAGGCCAGGGCATCGGCCATGGCACTCACCACGAGCGAGCTGCCGTTGCGGGCATCACCCGCCACATACACCGGCGCGGCATCCGCGGCGACACCCTCCGTGCGAGCCGCGAGATGCGAGCCCTCAGCAGCCATCACCGGCAGCGGACGACCAGCGGTGGCAACAGGCACGCTCACCGCATCGAACACGCCGTGCTCCGGACCCGTAAAGCCGCAGGCGATGAGCACCAGCTGCGCCGGCACCTCGTGCTCGGAGCCCGCGATGCGCTCGGGCTTTCCCGCCGACCAGTCCAGATCGACCACGCGCAGACCCGCAGCCGCACCCTTCTTGTCCAGCAGCACCTCGAGTGTATCCACGGCCCAGGCACGCATCTCGCCACCCATCGCAGCGATAGCCTCCTGCTGGCCGTAATCGGTCTTCTTAACGTTGGGCCACTGCGGCCAGGGGTTGCCTGCCGCGCGCTTATCGGGCGCAGCCGGCAAGAACTCAAACTGGCGCACGCTGCGCGCGCCCTGACGCACAGCGGTACCCACGCAGTCGTTGCCGGTATCGCCACCGCCAATGACCACGACGTCCAGGCCGCGCGCGTCAATAGCAGGCTCACCGCCATCGAGCACCGAGACGGTCGAAGCCGTCAGGTAGTCCACGGCATACACCACGCCCGGGGCATCAATGTTCGCAGCCGAAAGCCCACGCGGAGCACGGGCGCCGGCAGCCACCACGACGGCGTCAAAGTCGTCGAGCCCGGCGGTAACCTTGGGATCGCTCACGTCGGCGCCCAGCTCGAACACAATACCCAGCTCGCGCATGAGCGCCACGCGACGCTCGACCACAGACTTCTCGAGCTTCATGTTGGGAATGCCGTACATGAGCAGACCGCCGGGGCGGTCGTCGCGCTCAAACACCGTCACGCGGGCGCCGCGACGCGCAAGCTCCCATGCAGCCACCAGACCAGCCGGTCCAGAACCAACCACGGCGACCGTGGGCGCATCCTCCCCTGCCGGCTCAAAGCGGCGCGGGCCGCCGTTTGCCCATTCATGGTCGCTGATCGCACGCTCGTTGTCATGGATCGTCGTGGGCTGGCCGTCGACCGAACCCAGGTTGCACGCGGCCTCGCACAGCGCCGGGCACACGCGGCTCGTAAACTCAGGCATGGGTGAGGTGAGCGACAGGCGCTCGGCAGCCTCATCCCAGCGGCCGCGGTACACTAGCTCGTTCCACTCGGGAATCAAGTTGTGCAGCGGACAGCCGCTCGGGCGCGCCTTGCCAAAGCTCGCGCCCATCTGGCAAAACGCCACGCCGCACATCATGCAGCGGCTCGCCTGAGCACGGCGCGCGTCGTCGTCGAGCTCCACGTACAGCGGATCGAAATCGCGGCTGCGCTCCTCCACGGGGCGAAGCTCGTGGGTCACGCGATCGATATCAAGAAAAGCACCGGGCTTACCCATGGCACTTACGCCTCCTTCTTGGTCGAAGCAACAGAGCTGGCGGCGGCGGGCACAGCACCAGCGACACCACCCGCCACATCGAAGCGAGCGACATCCGCGGCACTCGCGCGACCGGTCACAATGTCAAACGCCAGCTCCTCGGCCTGCGCATGCGTCTTGCCGACGGCCTCGGCGGCGGCGACAATCGCCAGCACACGCTCGTACTCGGTCGGAATGACCTTCACAAAGTGCTTGCTCATCGTCTCAAAGCTGTAGAGCAGCTTGATGCCGCGCGGGCTCTGCGTCGCGTCCACGTGCTCCTGGATGAGCTCGCGAATCTGCGCCAGCTCGCCGGCCGTCGGGGCCTTGAGCTCAACGCTCTCGTGGTTCACGCGGGCATCGAGCGTGCCGTACTGGTCAAAGACATAAGCCACGCCACCCGTCATGCCGGCAGCGAAGTTCTGCCCGACCTCGCCCAGGATGAGCGCCAGGCCACCCGTCATGTACTCGCAACCGTGGTTGCCGCAACCCTCGACCACCACAGTGGCACCGGAGTTGCGTACGCCAAAGCGCTGGCCGGCCAGGCCGTTGATGAAGCCACGGCCGCTCGTGGCGCCAAAGAACGCAACGTTGCCCACGATGATGTTCTCGTCGAACTTGTAGGTCGCATGCGGGTTGGGGCGCACCGACACCTCGCCGCCCGAGAGGCCCTTGCCAAAGTAGTCGTTGGCGTCGCCGCATACGTTGAGCGTAATGCCGCGCGGCAGGAACGCGCCAAAGCTCTGACCGGCCGAACCATCGCAATCGATGGTAATGGAGCCGGCGGGCAGGCCCTCGGGATGTGCCTTGGTCACCGCGTTACCCAGGATGGTGCCCACGCAACGGTTGACGTTGGCGATATCAGCGCGGAAGCGAATCGGACGCAAGTGGGCACGGGCATCGGCCGTATAGGGCACGAACAGCGTGGAGTCGAGCGTCTTGTCGAGCTCGCTGTCCGCGGCCATCTGCGGCAGGAAGTGACGACCGTCGGCACCCGGGATATGGGCACCGAACTCGCAGGTCGCGCTTGCCAGCACAGGCGACAGATCCAGCAGGTTAGCTTTGCGATTGCCCGGGACCTCGATCTGGCGCAAGCACTCGGGATGGCCGACCATCTCGTCGACGGTGCGGAAGCCCAGGCTCGCCATGATCTCGCGCAGTTGCTCGGCAACAAAGAGCATAAAGTGCTCGACGTGCTCGGGCTTGCCGCGGAAGCCGCGACGCAGGCGGCAGTTTTGCGTGGCGATGCCGGCGGGGCAGGTATCCTGCTGGCAGTCGCGCTGCATGAGGCAGCCCATCGAGATGAGCGGCATGGTCGCAAAGCCAAACTCCTCGGCGCCCAGCAGGCAGGCAACGGCGACATCGGTACCGTCCATGAGCTTGCCGTCGGCCTCGAGCACCACGCGCGAGCGCAGGCCGTTTTGCAGCAGCGTCTGCTGGGCCTCGGCAAGGCCAAGCTCCAGCGGCAGACCGGCGTGCCAGATCGAATCGCGAGCAGCGGCACCCGAGCCGCCATTGTGGCCGCTGATCAAGATCTTGTCGGCAGCACCCTTGGCAACGCCGGTGGCGATGGTGCCGACGCCCGCCTCACTGACCAGCTTGACCGACACGCGCGCGCCGGGGTTGGCGTTCTTAAGGTCAAAGATCAGCTCTGCCAGGTCCTCGATAGAGTAGATGTCGTGGTGTGGCGGAGGCGAGATCAGGCCGATGCCGGGCGTGGACTGACGGACCTCGGCGATCCAGGGGTAGACCTTCTTGCCGGGCAGGTGGCCGCCCTCGCCGGGCTTGGCGCCCTGGGCCATCTTGATCTGAATCTCGAAGGCGCTGCACAGGTAACGGCTTGTCACGCCAAAGCGCGCGCTTGCCACCTGCTTGATCGCGGAGTTCTTGGAGTCGCCGTTGGCCAGCGGGGTCTCGCGACGCGGGTCCTCGCCGCCCTCGCCCGAGTTGGAACGGCCGTGCAGGCGAGTCATGGCGATGGCCATGCACTCGTGTGCTTCCTTGCTGATGGAGCCGTACGACATGGCGCCGGTGTTAAAGCGGCGGACGATGTTGAGCGCGGGCTCCACCTCGTCGAGTGCCACCGGCGTGCGGCCGCTGGCATCAAAGTCCAGCAGGTCGCGCAGGCGCACGGCACGGCCGGTGCGGTGCAGGCGGGCGCTGTACTCCTTAAAGGCGTCGTAGCTGTCCTCGCGGCAGGCGGTCTGGAGCAGGTAGACAGTCTGCGGATCGATGAGGTGATCCTCGCCGCCGAGCGGGCGCCACTTGGTCAGGCCCAACGTGGGCAGCTGATCGGGAGCTGGGCTCTTAAGGATAGCGAGCGCGGCGTCGTAGCGCTCGTTTTGCTCGCGCTCGACGTCCTCGACGCCCATACCGCCCACACGGCTCACCGTGCCGGCGAAGTACGCGTTGACGAACTCGGGCGTAAAGCCCACGGCCTCGAAGATCTGCGCCGAATGGTAGCTCTGCACCGTGGAGATGCCCATCTTAGACATGATGGAGACGATGCCCGCCGTCGCGGCCTTGTTGTAGTTGGCGATGCCCTGCTCGGCCGTCACGTCCAGGTCGCCGCGTGCCGCCAGATTGCGGATGCACGCATGCGCGTTGTACGGGTAGATGCCGCTTGCGGAGTAGCCCACCAGCGCCGCAAAGTCGTGCGGAGACACGGCATCGCCGCACTCCACCACGATATCGGCAAAGGTGCGCACGCCGGCACGGATCAGGTGGTTGTGCACGCAGCCCACGGCGAGCAGCGACGGCACGGGCACCTCGCCCGCAGCGGCACGGTCGCTCAGCACCACGATGTTCACGCCATCGCGAACCGCAGCCTCGACGTCTTCGGCAAGCTGCTTGAGCGCAGCCTGCAGCGCGCCCTCACCCGCGTCGCGGCGGTACACGGCACGGAACCGGCGGGTCTTAAAGCCCACGCGGTCAATCGCGCAAATGCGGTCAAACTCCTCCTCGCTCAGCAGCGGGCGCTCCAGGCGCACCAGCTGACAGGCCGTACGGGAGTCCTCGAGCAAGTTGCCGTGGTTGCCCAGGTAGAGCGTGGTCGAAGTCACCATATGCTCGCGCAGGGCGTCGATCGGCGGGTTCGTGACCTGGGCGAACAGCTGATAGAAGTAGTCAAAGAACGAACGCGTCTTCTTGGACAGGCAGGCCAGCGGCGCATCGATGCCCATCGAAGCGAGCGGTGCCTTGCCCTGCTGGGCCATGGGACGCACGACCTCGTCGACGTCATCCCAGTGGTAGCCGAGCTTGGCCATACGCACGGCGGCGGGCACCTCGGCGTCCTCGGCGGGCGTTGCCGCGGCAGGCCTATCGAGCGCGTCGACGGTCAGCGTCTCCTCGGCAATCCAATCACGGTAGGGCTTTTCCTTAGCGTAACGGGCGCGCAGCTCGTCGTTGTAGATGACGCGACCGCGGGCAAAGTCGACCTCGAGCATCTGGCCTGGTCCCAGGCAGCCGCTCGTCAGGATGTTCTCGGGGCTCACCTCGATGGTGCCCACCTCGCTCGCCAGCATAAAGCGGCCGTCGCGCGTCACGTAGTAGCGAGCCGGACGCAGGCCGTTACGGTCGAGGGCGGCACCCAGGATACGGCCGTCGGTAAAGGCAATGGCCGCCGGACCATCCCACGGCTCCATGAGCATGGACTGGTAAGCGTCATAGGCGCGGCGCTCCTCGCTCAGGCTGTCGTTGTGATCCCACGGCTCGGGCAGCAGCATGGACGCGGCACGCGTAAGCGGGCGACCGTTCATGACCAAAAATTCGAGCACGTTATCCAGAATCGCGGAGTCGGAACCCTCGCGGTTGATGATGGGCATCACGCGCTCAAGATCGTGCTGCAGCACGGGGCTGTACAGGTTGGGCTCGCGGGCACGAATCCAGTTGACGTTGCCCTTGAGGGTATTGATCTCGCCGTTGTGGATGATAAAGCGGTTGGGGTGCGCACGCTCCCAGCTGGGTGTGGTGTTGGTGGAGTAGCGCGAGTGGACGAGCGCCACGGCCGTTTTGACGGCGGCGTCGTTGAGGTCGATGAAGAAGCGGCGCATCTGCGTGGCCACAAGCATGCCTTTGTACACGATGGTGCGCGAGCTCATGGAGCAGACGTAGAAAATCTTGTCGCGCAGGGCAAACTCGGCGTCAGCCTTCTTCTCGATGGTGCGGCGGCACACGTACAGGCGGCGCTCGAATGCGTCGCCGGCCGGCGTGTCGTCGGGGCGGCCCAGAAAGGCCTGCAGGATGGTAGGCATGCAGGCGCGGGCCGTCTCACCCAGGTCGTGCGGGTCGACGGGCACCTCGCGCCAAAAGAGCAGCGGCACGCCGGCCTCGGCGCAGCCCTCCTCAAACACGCGGCGAGCATCCTCTACGCCCTTGTCGTCCTGCGGGAAGAACAGCATGGCCACGCCATAGTCGCCCTCTGCCGGCAGAATCTGGCCGCACTTTTGGGCCTCTTTACGGAAAAAGTGATGCGGAACCTGGAACAGGATTCCGGCGCCGTCGCCGGTGTTCTTCTCGAGTCCGGTGCCGCCGCGGTGCTCCAAGTTGACCAGAATGGACAGTGCGTCGTCCAGAATCTGGTGATGGCGCTCGCCGTTGATATCGGCAAGCGCGCCGATGCCACATGCATCGTGGTCGAATTCGGGGCGATAAAGGCCCTGCTGCTGAGCGGAATCTGCCTGCATCGCGATCCTCCCCTAGATATTTAGACAGTCAGTTGAATAGGCATACTAGAAGCATCGCCGGCCCGTTGTGTTTCCCGCCCGTTTCGAAACAATCGCGTAACGCACACCGACCATCAACGTCTTGCTATCAAACATGTACGTCAGCCCCCAAACATGTCGAAATTTGACATCTTTGGAGGCTGACGTACACGTTTTAGTGCAGGGACAGCCGGCACATATGCATCTGGCCCCTTTGAATCATTCTGGAAACAAGGGCCATGCGGACTTTTGCATGATGGGGCTCGACACAGCAGGCCTCAAGGGCGGCAACAAGACGCCCAAGTTCGGCCTGTAAGCTCACCGCTTCAAACATCTCAATCTGTAACAGGAAGACCCAATTTTGGCGCCTAGATGTTACAGATTGAGATTTTCTGCGGAGCGGTTTTGGTTTGTCTCGATCTGTAACACGAAGGGCCGGTTTTGGCGGCCAGCTGTTACAAATCGAGATTTTCCATAGGACCATTTCTTCCTGTCTCGATCTGTAACACCTAGGCCCAATTTCCATCCCTAGTTGTTACAGATCGAGACATTTCGGCAGCCCCCTTCACCATCCCATTCAAATAGAACAATTTTGTTAGTCTTGGTTAACTTTTAAGCTTAAACGGGTATCCTTTGCGGCGTCAAGCAAACGGCACGCACACCGTGCCAGATCAAGGAGGCCCCTATGGCGCACCAAGCAGACCAGCAGACGATGCAACTCGTCCTTATCCGTCACGGAGAGTCCGAGTGGAACAAGCTCAACCTGTTCACCGGCTGGACCGATGTCGAGCTCACCGACACGGGCCGCGAAGAGGCGGCAGCAGGCGGCCGCGCCCTCAAAGAAGCCGGTTTCGACTTTGACGTCTGCTACACTTCGCGTCTCAAGCGCGCGATCCACACCCTCAACATCGTGCTCGGCCAAATGGATCGCGAGTGGCTGCCCGTCATCAAATCCTGGAAGCTCAACGAGCGCCACTACGGTGCGTTGCAGGGTCTCAACAAGGCCGATGCCGCCGCGGAGCACGGCGACGAACAGGTGCTCATCTGGCGCCGCTCCTTCGATATCTGCCCGCCGGCACTCGAGCCGAACGACGCGCGCGATCCCCACACCCAGGAGCAATACCGTGATGTCGCGCCTGATCAGCTGCCCTATACCGAATGCCTCAAGGACACGATCGCCCGCGCCTGGCCCTATTTCGAAGACGAGATTCGCCCCCAGATGCTCGCCGGCAAGCGCGTACTCATCGCCGCACACGGCAACTCCCTGCGCTCACTCGTCATGAAGCTCGAACACCTCACGCCCGAGGAGATCCTCAAGGTCAACATCCCCACCGGCGTGCCGCTCGTCTACACCTTCGATACCGATTTCAATGTCCTCGACAAGCGCTACATCGGCGACCCGGCGACCATCGCCGCCAAGATCGACGCCGTGGCCAATCAGGGCAAAGCACACAAGTAGCCCCAACCCAAAACCGACGCGTGGCGCCGCACGGCCCAGATGTGACGTCACGCCGCCCATACACAGGAGCTCACCATGCTCAACCATCTCAAACAACATTTTGGCTCCCGGCGCACCGGTGGTCACGGAGGCCTAGACATTGCGCGGCATATCGGCCCCGGGCTGCTCGTGACCGTCGGCTTTATCGACCCGGGCAACTGGGCCTCCAATATGGCCGCGGGCTCGCAGTTTGGCTACGCGCTGCTGTGGATCGTCACGCTGTCCACGATTATGCTCATTGTGCTGCAGCACAACGCGGCACACCTGGGTATCGCCACGGGCGCCTGTCTTGCCGAGGCCACGACACGTTACCTCCCCCGCTTCGTTGGGCGCGCTGTGCTCGGCAGTGCCTATCTCGCGACCATCGCCACCGCCATGGCCGAAGTCCTGGGTGGTGCGATTGCCCTTCAAATGCTCTTTGGCCTGCCTGTACGCGCCGGCTGCATCATCGTGGCGGCAATATCGATGGCGATGCTTATGACGAGCTCCTACAAACGCGCCGAGCGATGGATCATCGCCTTCGTGGGCGTGGTGGGACTCTCGTTTTTGGCCGAGCTCGTACTGGTCAAGGTCGACTGGCCGCAGGCCGCCGCAAGCTGGATCACGCCCAGTATGCCCACCGGCTCGGCCGCGATTATCGTAAGTGTCCTAGGCGCGGTCGTTATGCCCCACAACCTCTTTCTGCACTCCGAGGTCATCCAATCCATGCACTTCGAAGGCCAAGGCGAGCAGGTTATCGAAGAGCGTCTGCGCTACGAGCTCTTCGACACGCTCTTTTCGATGGGCGTGGGCTGGGCAATCAACTCGGCCATGGTCATCCTGGCCGCAACGGCCTTCTTTGCGCACGGCATTGTCGTAGACGACCTCGCCGTCGCAGCGGATACGCTCTCCCCCATTCTGGGCCCGGCAAGCTCGACCATCTTTGCGGTGGCGCTGCTGTTTGCGGGCCTCTCGAGTAGTGTGACGGCAGGCATGGCGGCAGGCACCATCACCGCGGGAATGTTCGACGAGGAATACGACATCCACGACCGACATTCCTCGATCGGGGTGGCGGCCAGTTTCGTCGGCGCAGTGGCGGCGTGCCTGGTCGTCCCAAATCCTTTTGAAGGTCTCATCTGGAGTCAGGCGCTGCTGTCGCTTCAGCTGCCGATTACGGTCTTTGTGCTCATACGGCTCACCAGCTCACGCCGCGTCATGGGCAAATACGCCAACTCGCGCCCGCTCAACGCGCTGCTCATAGGGATCGGCGCCATCGTGACGATTCTCGATGTCGTGTTATTGACGGGGATGTAATGGGGCGGGGCACCTACCCAGGCAAACGTCTCAATCTGTAACATCTAGACACGCTTTTAATATCTAGATGTTACAGATCGAGATTATTCCGAGGGACAGCTCCGTTTGTCTCAATCTGTAACAAGTGGACCCAATTTTCACCGTTAGATGTTACAGATTGAGACCTTCTGCCGGACGGTTTTGGTTTGTCTCGATCTGTAACAGGAAGACCCGTTTTGAGCCGTTAGACGTTACAGATTAAGACAAAAGGTCGGCCGGACTCACAACAGACAGGATCGGCCAACAGCAACCGTGATCCCTTGGGGGCGGAGAAAAAGGGTCCCGGCCGGGATATCCGACCGGGACCCTTGGACAGAGCTATATGTTGCCGTGAGCCGCGTGCCGACGAGCTACTCCTCGACGAGCTCAAACTGATCGGGACCGACGCCGCAGACCGGGCACACGTAGTCCTCGGGCAGCTCGGGCGTGTCGACCTCAACCTCGTAGCCACAAACGATGCACACGAACTTATACGTCTTCTTCTCCTCAGCCATGATGTTCTCCTCTCGAACGCGACTGGTGATGTACTTCATTTATCAGTATAGATTCTCAATAATATAATGCAAGTATTTTTAAAACATTTCTAGCCTTGATACGAGGACGCCTTCGGAGGCGTCTTGCCCTTCAGGACCTTATGGTAGTAATCGTAGGTGAGCGGCGTCTCGTCACTCAAGCGCTCGGCATCCTCGACCTCGCCGATAAACAGTAGATGCGTGCCAACATCCACAGTGTCGATCAAATGGCAGCTAAACAGGGCCGCCGCGTGCTCGGGCACATAGGGCATGCCCAGAGCCGTCTCGCGGGTCTCGTATTTGGCAAACTTGTCATAATCGCTGCTGGTACGGAACCCAAAGTTACCGATGTAGAGCATATCGGCGGTCTGATCGATCACGGTCAGCGCGAACGCTTTGGCCGAAGCGATGACGCCCGAGGTGACGTTGTCCTTGTTCACGGCAACCGAAATGCGCGGCGGCATGGACGTCACCTGCACCGCAGTGTTGATGACGCAGCCGGCGCGCAGCCCGTCTGCCGCGGCGCTCACCACGTACAGGCCGCTCGGCATGGTAAAGAACGCAGTTTTGTCCATAACGATCACTCCCCTAGCTCGGGTTGGAACCTCATGGATGTATGTACCCACAAAAAAGGCAGCGCCCATAACGGACGCCGCCTTTGAAACATATGTGTCAGAACAGTAAGAAAGATGAGACACCCGCAGCTGCGGTGAAATAGGGACTGAATAGCCCCTCAAACAGGCAAAACAGTCCGTATTCCACCGCAACTTATGAAGGACGGTCAGCGGTTGCGTTCCTTGAGGGCGCGGTCAATCTCGCGTTGAACATCGCGTTTGGCCATGTCCTCGCGCTTGTCGTAGAGCTTTTTGCCTCGGCCCAGGCCCAGCAGCAGCTTTACGCGGCCGTCGGTATTAAAGTAGAGCTCCAACGGAACCAGCGCATAACCACGGTTGCGAAGTTTGCCGTCAAGAAAGTCGATCTCCTTGCGGTGCAGCAGCAGACGGCGCCGACGGTCGGGATCGCGATTCCACACGCCACCATGGCTATAAGGGTGGATATGTAGGCCGACGAGCCAGCACTCCCCGCCACGAATCAGTGCAAAGGTATCGGTAATCTGGCACGCGCGCTCGCGAATCGACTTGACTTCGGTACCGCTCAGCTCAATACCGCACTCAAACGTCTCATCGATAAAGTACTCGTGATGTGCCGAGCGATTCTTGGAAATGAGCTTGCGCTCGCGCTTACTGGGCATCGCCGGCCTCCTTGGCGCCATCGGCGTTTGAGCCCGCAGCCTCGCGCTTTGCCTTGCGCTCGGCGTTAAGCTCGGCATCACTCTCGCGCACCAGCTTGATAATCGCCGCGCACGCCTCTTCGCCCACCAGGTCGCGGGCACGGACCGTCAGGCGCGTAGCCTCCTGCTTGTCGCCGTCGCTTGCAGCATCGGTCGCGCACATGATCAGGCAGATGGCGATCTCGGCCGAAGGCGAGGTCGGCACGCCCTGCAGGGCGAGCTCACCCATCACATGGTCGTCACTCTCGTCCGCGGCATCCGGATAGGTGGTATGGATCTTGTTGAGCAGGCGCGTCGTATGCGCATCGTTGGGCGCCAGGCGCAGCGCCAGACGCGCGCAGCCCACGGCAGCCGAAATGTTCTCGGTCTCGGGCTCCAAGAAGTACTGACCCAAATTGGTGTAGGCGCGTGCGGCGCACTTACCGTCGCTCGCGCGCTCCAGCACCGAGAACGAGAGCGATGCCCACTCCTGCTTGTCCTCGAGCGCGCGGAACAGCTCGGCCAAGTCCAAGCGATAGTTGCAGTTCATGGGATCCCAACGCACGGCCTGCATCAGGGCATTCCGAGCACTCACATAATCCTGCTGGCGAATGTAGGCAAACGCCATGTCGGAGTACAGGCGGTCAAAGGGAACCTCGACCTGCACCAGCTCGCGCGGATCCTTCTCCACGCGGCGATAGGCCAGGCGCTCAAACTTGCTGTCGAAGCTAAAGTACTGGCGCTTCTCCTCCGTCTTGCACTCGGCGTCGATATACTCCTCGGCGAGCTCCACCAGACGCTCCAACAGCGGCGTCGCCGTAGCCAGGTCGCCCTGCGCCAGATAGTTCTCGGCATACGTGATGTCTTCCAAGCTGATAGGCAGGTCCATGACAACTCCTCGGTCCGGGCGGCAGACTCAACGCGCGCCTTAAATATCGGTCAATACACAAAACCCGGGTCTCTTACGAGGCCCGGGCGTTCAATTTTGGTAGCCCGTACCAGATTCGAACTGGTGATCTCCGCCTTGAGAGGGCGGCGTCCTAAACCGCTAGACGAACGGGCCATATGTAGCAAATGCAATGGCTGGGATGGAGGGAGTCGAACCCCCATTGACGGAACCAGAATCCGCTGTCCTGCCATTAGACGACATCCCAATGACTGCATCGCTGCGCTCGGCTGTGCCTTTGCGCAAGAAAGAAATATACGGGAAGTACCGCCGTGACGCAAGCCCCAATTTTGACTTTTTTAAAATTCAGCCAAATTGGCCTAATTTAGTCCAACCGGTGAAGGACCTGTGAAGCCGACCGCTGCACACGAAGGGCAAAACGCCGCGAGCGGTAGCCGTCAACCGTTGGCAGATTCTACCGTGAAAACGATAGCACCAGGCAACACAATCGGAGTATCAATGATCGCGTAGATATCGAGGCGCCATGGACGAAGAGCTTGATTACCTATGGGAGACCCTGGGCCTCGAGATCACTGCTGACCTTTGGCCCGAACGGGACAAAATCCATCCCACACTGCGCCCCGCCATCACGGTGATGCAGGCAAACTACCGCCGTGCATCCTTTTTGATCATGCGGATGTCATGGCACGCGGGACTCCCCGACCTTAAGCGAATCCAGGCAAGCCTCGTCGAGCTGTCCGGCATGCCGACCGTCATATCCGAGGCGCGCCTGGAGCAGCGCCAGCGCGAGCGACTGCAACAGCAGCGGATTCCCTTTATCTGCCCCGGCATTCAGGCATACCTGCCCTTTATGGACGAGGAGTACTGGAGCGGCAAGCCCAACAAGCACGTAAAGGTCTACGATCCGCACGAATGGGCACAGCTGAAGGACTGACTGGGGCAGGCCCGCACTCGAAATGGGACGTACTTTCCGCAGCCGCTACAGCAACGCCTCGGCCCAAGCCGATTCCCTAAAGCCGGGAATCACAAAGTCGTCGCCCACCAGCAGCGGACGCTTGACCAGCATGCCGTCGGTCGCCAGCAGCTCGTAGCACTCCCGATCCGTCATGCCCGCATCCAGGCGCGCCTTCAGGCCCAGCTCTCGATATTTCATGCCCGACGAATTAAAGAAGCGCCGCACCGGCAGCCCCGAACGAGCAATCCAGGTCGCTAGCTCATCAGCCGTGGGATTGTCCAAAACGATATCGCGGTCGATATACTCTACCCCGTGTTCGTCCAGCCACGCCTTGGCCTTTTTGCAGGTCGAGCACTTGGGATATTCAACAAACAGTACGGTCATGGGATTTCCTTTCTTAGAGAAAACAGGTGTCTGGAAAACTGCACATCGACGGCCACTCGCGATTGCAGCCGTTATTGTAGTCAATGTCGAAGCGCAGGCAGTCGCGATGTCTCGTCTTAAGGCTAGCGCCTCGCATGGGCGCCGATCGGCCGATTCGCATGGCGCACCAACGCCGCCGCCAGCAATACCAACAGCATGGCGGTGACATAGCCCGCAGCATCGAATCCTAGATCGATAACGTCGAAATGCCTGCCGGGAACAAAGATCTTATGTACCTGATCGCCAACGGAGCAGGCGGCGCAAAAGAGCAATACGGGCACGCAACGGGAGCATACGCTCCACGGACGCCTGGAAAAGCAAACCACGACCACCGAGGCGAACAATCCGACGAAGAAAAACTCTACGGTATGGGCAACGCGACGGACGTTCGTGCCCACCCACATGCGAATGGAAGCAAGTCGGCCAGACCGGACATTCGAGGCAGCCGAATCGGCGCCCCCGGTCATTCCGTTCTCCGTCTGGGCTTCACCCGTGGCATCGACAGCCTGAACGCCCGTAGCCTGACCCTCTACCACACGCGCGGTGGACTCGCTCAGCAACGACGTCTCCACCGCATTTTGCTCCGTCAGCACCCAGATGCCCGCCAGCGTTACAACGAACAGAACGATCGCGGTCCATCCGATTATTTGTTTTACGCGCGACAAGGGCCAACCTCCTTTTTTTGAATATCAGCGAGTGTAGCCCCAAATGACATCGTCACCGTATCAAAATTTGAATCGCAACAGGAAGCGACAAAGCGACGCAAACCTCTACCCCGCCTCGCGCATCCAGCGATCGAACGTCCCCACGCACACGCCCAGGCACTTTGCTGCCTGGCTGCGGGTTATATCGCCCGCCTCATAGCTATCGCGCACCAGCTCAAACTGAGGAGGGCACGGCTTGCGAGGTCGACCGAAACGGACCCCTCGCGCCCGCGCAGCTGCAATTCCCTCCGCCTGGCGCCGATGGATATTCTCGCGCTCCACCTGCGCCACGTAGCTCAGCAGTTGCAGCACAATATCGGCAATCAGGGTGTTGGTCACATCCGGCGTGCCGCTGGCCCTGACGCGCGTGTCAAGCAATGGCATGTCCAACACCACAATGGCAACCCCGAGCTCCTTGGTAATGCGTCGCCATTCCTCAAGAATCTCGGAGTAATTACGGCCAAGTCGGTCGATAGAAAGCACCACCAGCACGTCCCCGTCTCCCAGGATGTGCAGCAGCTCGCGATACCGCGGGCGATCGAAGTCCTTGCCGCTCGCATGGTCGGCATAAATATTCGCCGAGCCCACGCCATAGGCGCCCAGCGCATCCAGCTGCCGATTCAGATTCTGATCGCGCGAACTCACCCGCGCATAACCGTACACCGTCGCCATCTCATCCCCGCTTTCTTGTAAACCTGCCAAAAAGGGACAGGTTTATTTTGGTAGGTTTTACCTCTCGAATAGCAGGTAAGCGGGCGGCCGAGCAGACGGCAAGGTAGCCATGATCCAAATGCGGAGGGCGGCCCCGAAAGACCGCCCTCCGCTCTCCCGCCATGAGTCGAGATTTGGCTAATGGATAAGCTTAAAGTCCAAGTGCCCACGCGTGGTATTGACGCGCGAGACCTCGATAATCACGCGCTGACCCAGTTCATAGCGAGTCCCCGTGTCGGCACCTGTGAGCGTGAGCGCATCCTCGTCGAACTCGAACCACTCGTTGCCCAGGCTCTTGATCGAAACCAAGCCTTCGACCTGCGTCAGGTCCAAGCGCACAAAGAGGCCCATGCTGCTAACCCACGAGACGGTTCCGGCATAGCGCTCGCCCAGACGGTCCTCATAGTACTGGGCAATCTTGATCTTTTGCGTCGCATGGCTAGCGGCATCTGCCGCGCGCTCGGCATCGCTGCATGCGCGGCAGATCTGCGGCAGAATGCGCGGCAGCGACTCGCGCCCCTTGCCGATCAGCCGCGGCGTACGGACCAGGGCGTCCTTGCCGCCGAGCTGCTCATAGGCCAACTGCAGTTTGAGCACGCGGTGCACCACCAGATCGGGGTAGCGACGGATGGGACTCGTAAAGTGACAGTAGCACGGCGCGGCGAGCGCAAAGTGGCCCTCGTTGCGCGGCTTGTACAGTGCGCGCTGCATGCTGCGCAGAAGCAGCGTGTTGACGAGCGGTGCGTTGGCCGTACCGGCGGCAGCATCAACTGCAGCCTGTAGCTCATCGGGACTCCCCAGGGCGATACCGGCAGCACGGCGATCGTCGATGATGCCTAGCTGCGCCAGCGCAACGGCGGCACCGTGCAGGCTATCGGGGCTCGGATCCTCATGCACGCGATAGCAGGCCTCGATATCACGGTCTGCCAGCCACTCTGCAACGCACTCGTTGGCGAGTAGCATGGCTTCCTCGATAAGCGACGTGGCACACGAACGCTCGCGCGCCACAATCTGCACGGGTACTCCGTCCTCATCCAATAGAGCGCGAATCTCGGCCGTGTCAAAATCGACTGAGCCGCGGGCACGACGAATACGACGGCGAAGTTCGGCGAGTTCGTTGGCGGCGACAAGGAAATCGCCGAGGTCGACGTTATAGCCGCGGGCTGCCTCTTCGCATGCAAGCCCACGCTCAAGCGCCTCCTCGCGCGAGGCCTCGGCAGCCGCAACATCCTCGGCGGCACCCTCCAGCACCCCATACTCCACCGCGCCGGCACGCACCAGCAGCGCCTCGGCGCCGTCATAGTCCATACGCACACGCGAGCGAATCACGCTGGGGTACGGATCGTAATGCCGCACGCGACCCTGCGCATCGAGCTCGATATCGACGGTAAACGCAAGACGGTCCTCGTCAGGGCGAAGCGAGCACAGGTCATTAGACAGGCGCTCGGGCAGCATGGGAAGCACGCGATCGGCCAGATACACCGATGTCGTACGATGGCGAGCCTCAAGATCGATATGCCCGTCCCAAGCCACATAGTGTGAAACGTCGGCGATATGCACGCCCAGCTTGTAGCCACCCTCGGGCGTGCGCTCAAGCGAAATGGCATCGTCAAAGTCGCGCGCGTCGACCGGGTCGATCGTGATGACAAAGCGGTCGCGCAGATCGCGGCGGAGCGGGTCCTTAAGCGCCGAGGCCACATCGAGCGAAAGCCCCTCGGCCTCGTCCAGCGCGGCCTCGGGATAGCTATCGGTATAGCCATAACGCGCCATCACATATTGAACGCCCAAATCGGGCGCGTCATCTCCGCCAATGCGGCGTTCGATCGTCACGGTGCCCGATTCCAGGCGCGTCGGGTAGGTCAAAATGCGCGCGACAACGGCATCACCCGGGTGGACACCCAGACGATCCGCCGAGGTATCCTCAGGCAGAATGAAGAAGTCGGCCTTCAGGCGCGAATCGAGCGGTTCAATCACACCGAGCGGACCGGCGGTCTGGTACGTGCCCACCACGCTTATAGCTGCGCGCTCAACCACGCCCTCGATCACGGCGCGACGCTCGCCATGCGGGCTGTTCTTAATGCTCACGGCAACGGTATCGCCGTCCATGATCTCACGCTTGCCGCGACCCATGACCTTGTAGTCGCCATTCTCGGTTATGACATAGGCACTGTGCTCATGGAGCTGCACGCGCCCGGTCAGGCTCGGACGGCGTTCGCTGCGCACCGGCCCGCGCTTATTGCGAGCTCCACGCTTATGCTTGTTATTGCGCCCCATGGCGCCTCCTTGCTATCGATTGCGAACTCCAAAGAGTCTACCCAAATGATTCGCTTTCCTGCCGTCCCCTAGGGATCAAAAAACGGGCCGCCCCATAAGAGACGACCCGTTGGAAGGGTGAATTCCAGGCATGCCTACACGCGCAGGTAGCGGCGCATGGCGATGGCAGAACCAAAGAGACCGATAATCACGCCGACCAGAATCAGCGCAGCATAGGTCACCAGGTAGTACTGCATCGGCAGGGCAAACGACATCCAGCCGATGCTCTCCTGCAGACGCGGAATCATCAGATTGCGCAGCAGCTCCAGAACACCGATGGAAAGCAGCGAGCCCAAAATGGCCTGCAGTACGCCCTCGGTGATAAACGGGCCGCGAATGAAGCCGTTGCTGGCGCCGACCAGACGCATAATCGCAATCTCACGACGACGCGCCGTGATGGACAGGCGAATCGTGTTGTTGATGAAGATGAATGCGATAAAGGTCAGAAGGCCAACGAGCACCACGGCGGCGATGCGGATGTAGTTGGTCACCTGGAACAGGCGGCTCACTTCCTCCTGGCCGTACAGCACGCTCGCGTTGACGTCGCCGTCATCCGCGATCTTCTGGAAGTCGGCGTTCTTCTTGAGCTTCTCTGCCGTGCTCTCGACCTTGGACGGATCGTCCATCTCAATTGCAAACGAAGCCGGCAGCGGGTTCTGGCCATCGAGCGCGCTCATGGTGGCGTCGGCGTTGCCCGACATCTTGCTCGTATACTCGGCCAGCGCGTCGTCCTTGTCCTTATAGGTCACGGACTTGACGTTATTCCACGTCTTAAGCTCGGCCTCAAAAGCCTGAACATCGGCCTGATCGGCGTCATCGCTAATGAACGCGTTGATGACAACCTGATCCTCGACGGTGCCGATCACGGAGTTCAGCATCGCGGAGCCCATGATGAACAGGCCGATGATAAACAGCGAAAGGAAGATCGTGATGACGGCGCCGAGCGAGGTAGTCCAGTTACGGAAGAAGTGACTGATTGCCTCTTTGAAGGAGTAGCCCACGTTAGTTGGTGCCATAGTTGCCGTAACCTCCCCTCTCCTGGTCGCGGATAACGTGGCCGCCCTCGAGGGCGATCACGCGACGGTGCATGCTATCGACCATCTCGCGGTCGTGCGTGGCGACGATCACGGTGGTGCCGGTGCGGTTAATACGCTCGAGCAGCTTCATGATGCCCAGCGAGATCGCCGGGTCGAGGTTACCCGTGGGCTCGTCGCAGATCAGCAGCGGCGGACGGTTGACCATAGCGCGGGCGACGGCGACGCGCTGCTGCTCGCCACCGGAAAGCTGGTCGGGCAGCGAGTCCATCTGATCGGCCAGACCGACCAGACGCAGCACCTCCGGCACCTGGCTGCGAATGACGCCCTTAGGCTTGCCGATGCACTGCAGGGCAAACGCCACGTTTTCGTAGGCGGTCTTTTGCGGCAGAAGCTTAAAGTCCTGGAACACGGCGCCAATCTGGCGGCGCAGGAACGGAACCTTGCGGTTCTTGATCTTCATGAGGTCCTGACCGGCAACCAAGATGCGGCCGCTCGTCGGCTTGACGTCGCGGTTGAGCGTCGACAGCAGCGTGGTCTTACCCGAGCCGGAATGACCGACCAGGAAGACGAACTCGCCCGGATAGATCTCGATGTTGATGTCGTCGAGTGCAGGCTTGTTGGGCTGTGCCGGATAGATCTTGGTGACATGCTCCATAAGGATGACGGGCTCGACACCGGCCTGCTTGGCCATCTTCTTGCGGCTGGCTTGCGGATCGATGGGCGCAAACACCGACGTAAAATCGGGGTTGTTGAGCGCGTTATCGAGGCTTGCGACCTCGGCGGCCTGATCGTTCTCGACCACCGGGGCAGCAGGCTGCGTGGGATCGGGAATAGCGGCAAAGAGACCGGACTGCGCAGGCTGAGGAGCCGGTGTCGCAGGGGCCATGGGGTCGGGAATGCCGGCCATGGTAGGCTGCGGCGTGGCGGCGCCAGCCTGAGGCTGCTCCACGCGAGCGGTCACGGCCTGAACGGGCTCAAAACCCGCCGTGCCGGAAAGCGCGACATCGCTGGTGGGATTGTAGGCAAAGGGATCGGATACCGGCTGTGCCTGATCTGCCGGCTGAGCGGGGGCCTGAGCAACAGGCTGGCCCTCTGAATCCGGAGTGGCGAAACGACTGCCCTGGACGCCTGTCTGCGTCTTGGGGGCATCATCGCCCGCACCGGAGGTACGGAAGTGGTTACCCACTGGTGCTCCTTATCGTCGTGCGTTTAAACTACATGAGCGCTTTGTATTTTAGCAGGATTGCCTTCAATGCACATAAGAAGCATGGCGGGGCCTGGTCCCTCCGGCCGCGTACAGGGTTACCTCCCAAATCGTCCTCGGACATGTCGGAGCCCCCGCTGCGCGCTTCGCGCTGCGGGGGCTCCTCCGTCCTGCGGAAAGATTTGGGAGGTAACCCTGTACGCGGCCTGCGGCTACTAAGGGGCCGCCGCGTTTATCTTGGGGTGCTGCATATACAAAGTTGGAAGGGTCTGAATTGCACTTTGCTGTACTGGGCTCTCTTCCCGGAGAAAGCCTCGCTTGGTGCGGCTCTGATTTAGCTGAAATATAAAACAGGGCCGCCCTCTTTGAGGACGCCCCTGTCTGCATTTGAATGCGATTGGCTTGTTGCCGATTGAGCGATAGCTGCTCTAGGCCAAGAACTCCTTGGTGGTCGCCACGATGTTGGCGGCGTCCAGGCCGTACTTGTGCAGGAGCTCGGCACCCGGGCCGGACTCGCCGAAGGTGTCGTTGACACCGATCTTCTTGAGCGGTGTCGGGCACTGCTCGCACAGGACGTCGGCAACGGCACTGCCCAGACCACCGATCACGGAGTGCTCCTCGACGGTCACGACGTGGCCGGTCTTGGTAGCGCTCTTGACGACCAGGTCGGCGTCGATGGGCTTGATGGTGTGCATGTTGATGACCTCGGCGTCGATGCCCTCGGCAGCGAGCTGCTCGGCGGCCTCGAGGGCCTCGCCGACCATCAGACCGCAAGCGATGATGGTCACATCGGCGCCCTCGCGCATGACAATGCCCTTACCCAACTCGAACTTGTAGGTCTCGGGGTCGTTGATAACCGGCGAGGCCAAACGGGCGAAGCGCATGTACACCGGGCCGTCGCACTCGTAGGCGGCGCGCGTCACGGCGCGGGCCTCGACGTCGTCGGCGGGAACGATCACGGTCATGCCGGGGATGACGCGCATGAGGGCGATATCCTCGCAGCACTGATGCGTGGCGCCGTCCTCGCCGACCGAAATACCGGCGTGCGTGGCGCCGATCTTGACGTTGAGGTGCGGGTAGCCGATGGAGTTGCGGACCTGCTCAAAGGCGCGACCGGCAGCGAACATGGCAAAGGTACTCGCGAAGGCAACACGACCAGTGGTCGCGATACCGGCGGCGACGCCCATCAGGTTGCTCTCGGCAATGCCCACATCGAAGAAGCGGTCGGGGCAAGCGGCCTTAAACTTACCGGTCTGCGTGGCGGCGGCCAGGTCGGCGTCGAGGACCACAAAGTCATCGTGCTCGTTGGCAAGCTCGACGAGGGCCTCGCCGTAGCTTACACGCGTGGCGATTTTCTTGACGTCTGCCATCCTAGAGCTCCTCTCCGGCGGCCGTGAGCTCTGCCATGGCCTGCTCAAACTGTTCATCGTTGGGGGCCTTGCCGTGCCAGCCAACCTGGTTCTCCATAAAGGACACGCCCTTGCCCTTTGTGGTCTCGGCGATAATGGCGGTCGGCTGCCCCTTGGTGGCGCGAGCCTCGGCAAAGGCGGCGCGGATCTGGTCGAAGTCGTTGCCGTCGGCGAGCTCAACCACGTGGAACTTGAACGCGCGGAACTTGTCGGCGAGCGGCATGGGGTCGTTGACCTCCTCGACGGGACCGTCAATCTGAAGGCCGTTGTGGTCGACGATCACGCAGAGGTTATCGAGCTGCTGGTTGCCGGCAAACATGGCGGCCTCCCAGACCTGGCCCTCCTCGCTCTCGCCATCACCCAGCAGGGCGTACGTGCGATAAGTATCGCCCCAGTGCTTGGCGGCAACGGCCATGCCCACGGCGGCGGAAATGCCCTGGCCGAGCGAGCCGGTGGACATGTCGACGCCCGGGGTGTCGTTCATGTTGGGGTGACCCTGCAGGTGGCTGCCGATGTGGCGCAGCGTCTCAAGATCCTCCTTGGGGAAGAACCCGCGCTCGGCGAGCACGGCGTACAGGCCCGGAGCGCAATGGCCCTTGGAGAGCACAAAACGGTCGCGATCGGCCTTGCGGGGATCGGACGGGTCGACGTTCATTTCCTCAAAGTACAGATAGGTCATGATGTCGGCAGCGCCGAGCGAACCGCCCGGATGGCCGGACTTGGCAGCGTGCACGCCGGTGACGATGCCCTTCCTTACCTCGTTGGCAACCTTTTTGAGCTCTTCGTCGCTCATTGTGCCTTCCTTTCATCCTCATTAGACAAAATGCGCACGGCACCGAAGGTAATCCCAACACAGCCGCAATGCACGTACGTCATTCATTATGCTGGAAACTGATGGCTTTACCAGAGTTTTTATCATTATTTGAACAATTGAGCAGGCAGAACCGCTGATGAAACGGTTTATCAATGTGAACGTCTTTTGGATGGGACGCGGTCGGCCCTACGCGCTAATGTCCTTGAATCCCTCGCCGAAGGCTTCCGTAACGTCGGCGACCGTCACAATGGCGTGAGGATCGCGCTCGCGCACGATCGTCTTGAGGGTATTGAGCTCCCGACGGCTCACGATGACCATGATCACCGGCTTCTCGGCACCCGAATACATGCCAGTCGCCTTAAACTTGGTACAACCACGACCCAGGCCATACATGATATCGGCAGCGATATCGGGGAACTTGTCCGAGATGATGAGTACCATACGGCGTTTGTTGCCACCATCGACCACGGCATCGATCACGTAGCCGCTAATGACCATCGAAAGGCCTGCATATAGTGCATTTTCGATTGAAAAGACCGGAGCCGACAGCGCACATACGGCAACATCGATCGCCATGACGGTCGAGCCCACGGGCAGCGAGGTATTACGCGAGATGATTTGGCCAATCGTGTCCGAGCCGCCGGTGTTGGCGCCGGCGCGCAGCACCATGCCATAACCGATGCCCGTGATGATGCCGCCCCACATAGCGGGCAGCATCAGATCGGCATGTGCCAGCGGCGCCACAAACGGAGCGAACAGGTCGGTGAAAAAGCCCAGCAGCACAAAGCCCGTCGCCGTCTGCACCACGTAGAACATGCCACCCTCGCGCATAACGACCAGCAGCAGCAAGGCGTTCATCACGATCGTCTGAATACCAACGGGAAGCGATAGACCGCGCGATGCGCCGACCGCCTGGATAATGGTGGCAAGGCCCGTAACGCCACCGGCAGCAAGGCCGTTGGGAATCAAAAACAGGTCGGTCGCAATAGCGGCCAGAGCGCACCCCAACATAATCTGGGGCAGGTCGTGAAAGAAGTTCATCGAAAGAATACGCTTAATGTCCAGACGATATGCCATGCTGCCTCCCTCAAAAAAGCGCACCCAAACGGATGCGCTTCGAACTTCTTGCTGTATTCGATTCTACCGATTCGCCGGACAAAAACCACCCCTGCGCAGGGTTTATTCCGGATACAAACCCGTCCAACCGTTGGGCTTAGCATCGGCTTGAAGCCGCCCGATGTTTTAGATCTCCGAGCCTTCTGCATCGGCGTTGCCGGTGGCCCAGCGATGATAGCCAATAACAAACGGGTCCAGGTCGCCATCGTCAAGAACTGCCTCGACGTTGCTGGTCTCAACGCCCGTGCGTAGGTCCTTAACCATCTGATACGGGTAGAGCACGTAGCTGCGGATCTGGTTGCCAAAACCAATCGTGGTTTTGGGTCCGCGAATCTCATCCAGGGCCTCGGCGCGCTTCTCGAGCTCAATCTCGTACAGGCGAGCCTTGAGGATCTGCATGCACGCGGCCTTGTTCTGGATCTGGCTGCGCTCGTTTTGGCAGGTGACCACAATGCCGCTGGGGAAATGCGTCACGCGCACGGCGGAGTCGGTGGTGTTAACGCCCTGACCGCCCGGGCCGCTCGCGTGGTACACGTCCACGCGGATGTCATCGGGACTGATTTCGATGTCGATATCATCGGGTAGCACGGGGATGACCTCGACGCCGGCAAACGTGGTCTGGCGGCGCTTCTTGTCGTCGGTGGGGCTAATGCGAACCAAGCGGTGGACGCCGGCCTCGGCGCGCAGCATGCCAAATGCGTCCTTGCCCTCGACGGTAAAGGTCGCGCGGTCGATGCCGATGACCTCAGCAGCGGGGCAGTCGTTAATCGTGACCTTCCAGCCGCGACGCTGGCAGTACTTCATGTACATCTTAAAGAGCATGAAGGTCCAGTCCTGGGCCTCCAGACCACCCTGTCCGGGCTTGATGGTCACAATGGCATCGCCGTGATCGAACTCACCGGTAAACCAGCTCGAAAGCTCAAGCTCATCGATGGCACGGGCCAGGCGCTCAGCCGTGGCTGTAGCCTCCTCGCGAAGAGCGGCGGCATCGGGGTCATCCCCCATCTCCTCGGCAAGCTCCAGCGCGGCGCGGGCATCGGAAAGCTCGCCGCGCGCGTTGTCCACGGCGGCGATATCTTCCTTGGTGCGCGCGATTTCCTCCATGGTGGCACGGGCGGCGTCGGCGTCATCCCAAAAGCCGGGGGCCACGCTTTTGGCCTCGAGCTCGGTCACGCGCGTGCGCTTTTCGTCCAAGTGGAGATACGACTCGACCTCGCCGAGCCGGTCCGCAAACGCGTCCAGCTCGGCGAGCGTTACCTCTAAAGCCTCAGCCATTAACGATTCCTGCCGTGGCAGTACTTAAACTTCTTGCCGCTACCGCAGGGGCACGGGTCGTTGCGGCCCACGTTGACGTACGGATCGTCGCTCTCGGACTTGCGATAGGTGGTCACCTTGCCACCGTTGTTGACGGCAGCCGGACCACCCTGGACAGCCGTGCGGGCCTGCACCTGCGCCTGCTTGCGCAGCACCGAGTTGCCGTTGTCGCCATCGACCTCGGCAGGACCGGAGAAGCGCGCACCCTCGAGCGCGGGCTCTTCCTTGTGCTCCACGGCACGCGGGGCAGCCTTGATCTCGATGCGCAGAACCGTGCGCAGGTAATCCTCGTACATGGTGTCGACGAGGATCTGGAACGCGCCGTAGGCCTCGGTCTTGTACTCGACCAGCGGGTCGCGCTGGCCAAAGCCGCGCAGGCCGATGCCGGTCTTGAGATAGTCCATCTCCTGCAGGTAGTTCATCCAGCGGGTATCAATGACGCGCAGCATGACCTGGGTGTTGAGCTCGCGCATCAGGTCCTCGCCCAAGCGCTCGGCCTTCATGTTGTAGCACTTCTCTACGTAAGCCAGGACATCGGCAGCCAGAGCCTCATAATCCTCGTCGGGGAACTTCGGCGTATCGATGTGGCCGGTGAGCTCCACAACCCACTTGCGCAGGCCCTCCAGGTCGCGCTCGCCATCGTGACTGTCCTTGGTGCAGAACTCCTGAACGCAGCGGTACACGGTGTCGTGCATGACCTCGGTGATGTGGTCGGTCAGGTCCTTGCCGTCCAGAATCTTATTGCGCTCAGCGTAGATGACCTGGCGCTGCTTGTTCATGACGTCGTCGTACTCAAGGACGCTCTTGCGCATGGAGAAGTTGATGCTCTCGACCTTGTGCTGGGCGCTCTCGACGGCCTTGGAGATGATCTTGTGCTGGATGGGCATGTCGTCGCCCATGTCGGCCGTGACCATCATCTTGGAGACGCGGTCCATCTTGTCGCCGCCGAACAGGCGCATGAGGTCGTCCTCGAGCGACAGGTAGAACTGGGTCTCGCCCGGATCGCCCTGACGGCCGGAGCGGCCGCGCAGCTGGTTGTCGATACGACGGGACTCGTGGCGCTCGGTGCCGATAACGGTCAGGCCGCCGGCGGCAAGCACGCGCTCGCGCTCGGCCTTGCAGGTCTCCTTGGCCTCGGCGTTAAACTGCTCAAGCTGCTCGGGCGTCACGTCCTCCATGGTCAGGCCCTCGTACTCAAGGCGCTCGCGCACCAGCTCGTCGGGGTTGCCGCCCAACAGGATGTCGGTACCACGACCGGCCATGTTGGTAGCGATGGTCACGGCGCCGTAGCGTCCGGCCTGGGCAACGATGTGGGCCTCGCGTTCATGGTGCTTGGCGTTGAGGACCTCGTGTGCGATGCCGCGCTTGGTAAGGGCGGCGGACAGCTTCTCGGAGCTCTCGATGGAGACGGTGCCCACCAGGACCGGCTGGCCCTTGGCGTGACGCTGCTCGACATCGTCGGCGACGGCGTTGTACTTGGCCTGAATGGTGCGGTACACCAGGTCCTCGTGGTCCACGCGCTGCACGGGCTTGTTGGAGGGGATGACCTCGACGGGCAGCTTGTAGATCTCGCGGAACTCGGCATCCTCGGTAAGTGCCGTGCCGGTCATGCCGGAGAGCTTGTCATACAGACGGAAGTAGTTCTGCAGGGTGATGGTGGCCAGGGTCTGGTTCTCCTCGCGTACGAGCACGCCCTCTTTGGCCTCGATGGCCTGGTGCAGGCCCTCGGAGTAACGGCGACCTTCCATAATGCGGCCGGTGAACTCGTCGACGATCTTAACCTCGCCGTTGGTGACCACGTACTGCTTGTCGCGGTGGAACATGTACTGGGCCTTCAGCGCCTGTTGCAGGTGGTTGACCAGCTGACCCGAAAGGTCGGCGTAGATGTCATCGATACCCAGGCGGCGCTCGATTTTCTTAAGGCCGCGCTCGGTGGCGGCGATGGTGTGCTTGGCCTCGTCCATGACGTAGTCGCCCGTGGGTTCAACGTCCTCGGTGGCGGTAAGCATGTCGTGCGACACGTCCTCGCCGCGCTCAAGGCCACGCACGGCACGCGCGAAGTCCTTGTAGGTACTGGCGGACTTGGTGCCAGCGCCCGAGATGATCAGCGGGGTGCGAGCCTCATCGATCAGGATGGAGTCGACCTCGTCGACGATGGCGTAGTTGTGACCGCGCTGCACGCGCTGCTCGGGACGGGTGACCATGTTGTCGCGCAGGTAATCAAAGCCGAACTCGGAGTTGGTGCCGTAGGTGACGTCGGCCTGGTAGGCCGGGCGCTTGAGCTCGAGCGGCATGTTGTTCTGGAGCAGACCGACGGTCATGCCCAAGTACTTATAGATGCGGCCCATCCACTCGGAGTCGCGCTTGGCAAGGTAATCATTGACGGTAACGACATGCACGCCCTTGCCGGCGATAGCGTTGAGGTAGCCGGCCAAGGTGGAGACGAGCGTCTTGCCCTCGCCGGTCTTCATCTCGGCGATGTGGCCCTCGTGCAGTGCCATGGCGCCAATGAGCTGCACGTCAAAGTGGCGCATACCCATGGTGCGCTTGGAAGCCTCGCGCACGGTGGCAAAAGCCTCGGGGAGCATGTCGTCGAGCGACTCGCCGTTGGCGTAACGCTCGCGGAACTTATCGGTCTGGCCGCGGAGTTCCTCCTCGGTCATCTTCTCAAACTGGGGCTCAAGACCGTTGATCTGGTCGACGATCTTGTAGTAGCGCTTAAGGTCCTTATCGGATCCAAAGGACAGCAGCTTTGACATGAATCCCATGTGGTTTTCCTTTTTGGCCATCGCCCACGCCGTGCAGCTGCGGGCGAGTTAAACACAGATGATTGTACTTTAGCCAAACAAGGCGCGGCCTATACGGTCGACCTCGACCGCCACGTAATAACTATGACCAACCTGCCACAATGGGACAGGTTTATTTTGGCAAGTTTTATCTGAGCAAACGCCGTCTCTCTGCCATTTGGTGCCACGGGGACAGGTTAGCTTGCACCAATAAAAAGAAAAGGGCCGCGCACCCAAATGGATGCACGGCCCTTGTGCCATGAATGCGAGCGATTCCGCGGCGAGCTATTTACTCAGCAGCCTCGGTGGTCTCGGCCTCGGCAGCGGCCTCCTCGACGGGAGCCTCTGCGGGAGCCTCGGCGGCCTGCTTGGCAGCCTCCTCGGCGAACTTAGCAGCACGCTTAGCCTTCTCGGCAGCCTTAGCCTCAGCGGCGGCCTTGCGAGCGGCCTCGGCCTCAGCAGCCTTGGCGGCCTTGGCAGCCTTGGCCTCCTCAGCCTTCTTGAGCTGGGCGGCAGCGGCGCCACCGAACTTGTCGGCGAAGCGCTGGACGCGTCCACCGGTGTCGACGAACTTCTGCTGGCCGGTGTAGAACGGGTGGCACTCGTTGCAAAGCTCGACCTTCATCTCGGACACGGTAGCGTGCGTCTTGAAGGTGTTGCCGCAGGAGCACGTCACCGTGCACTCGACATACTGGGGATGGATACCCTGCTTCATGGTAGGACTCCTTATTGGTCAGGCGCTGGTTACCGATCAGCGCATAAGGCGTCTTGGTTTCCGACCAAGACAACAAACTCGGCTATGGTACCACGGCGCCGCGCGTCCCACAAAAGGTTCACGGTCTTTTCGGAACGACACGAATCTGACCCATCGAAACACATCTCCACCGTTCCTTCAACTGGGAAAATGCCGTCCCCGGGGCCTGAGAAGGGCCCCGGGGACGTTCGACTGACTGCGGGAACGGCCTTTCCGCTCAATGTGTTCGGCTGAGATCGGAAATCAACCAAACTGAACTAGGTTCAGTTGACATGGTTAAAAACGAGGGGCGACGCTTTTGCGTCACCCCTCGTCCCGGCCGGTTGCTTTAGTTGTACACACGGTAGTTACACTTGAACTGGGTTATGTGTCCATAGTTTGAGCCGTACCAACCCGATGTATAGCTGATTGCCTCTGCGCCTAGATAGTCGTAGCCCTTGTTGTAGCGAAGCTGACGGTAGGTCGTGTCGTACTCTGCTACGTAAAACGTGTCTCCAGAGAAGGCTTTGTACCGGTCCTTAACCGTCGAAGCCATGTACGCGGGTTCGACATCGCCTTTCTCCCCGTTGAGCGCATAGACGGGTGCCGCGATTCCGCATAAAGCCGTTGCCACGAGGATGGCGTAGACAGCCATGCGCGACGCATTGGACTTCAGCTGTTCAAATAGTTTCATGTCATTCACCTCCCTCGTATGTATCGAGGTATTCCTG
>NZ_QSIN01000013.1 GCF_003469205.1 Collinsella sp. AM33-4BH | reverse complement strand
TATTCGCTCAATGTGTTCGGCTGAGATCGGAAATCAACCTTTACAGGTTCCCCTTATATGTAACAATCATACCGGCTTCCTAACGTTCAGAATGGTTTCTACTGTCTGCTGCGGTGTTTGGTTGGAATTGTCCAGCCAAAAGCCGATCCGTGGTGTTGTCTGCATTTTACTAAATACAAATTCAATGTATACAGAAAGAAATATATAAGGAGTGGGAGGGATTCCGCCGTAGTCGGCATTGTAGGAAAATCCAAAAGTTTAGATTTTCTCAAAATGCTTATCTTTTGGTCTTTGGTTCGGAATAGTGTAGTGCTGGCGGTCTATCTATTGTTTTCGGTTGCTTGCTTCTTTACCGTACATGAGCATTTAAGCACGGGTGATATTGTGCTTGATTTTTTCTCAGGCTCAGCATCGACCGCCCATGCCATGTTCCTGCAGGAGCTCGGAAAAGATGATCGCTATCAGTTTATCCTTGTCCAGCTTCCAGAGCCTTGTGACCCGAAACGCGACGCCTACAAGGACGGGTATGAGACTCTCTGCGACATAGGCGAAGGACGCATTCGCCGCGCAGGCGACAAAATCAAAACCGAGCTCGAGGAATCCAACCGTCAACTCAAGCTTGGCGAGGGACCCAAGCAGCTTCCCGACATCGGCTTCCGTGTGTTCGAGCTCGATGAGTCCGGCATTGAGAAGCCCGAGCCCGGTCAGCTCCTCTTCGACGTGGTCAAGCCCGATCGCTCCGATATGGATATCGTCTTCGAGATGATGCTCAAATGGGGCCTCGAGCTCACGCTGCCCGTCGAGAAGTCTGAAGCCGCGGGCTATCCCATCTGGTCCGTCGCTTGCGACGAGCTCGTCTGCTGCATGTCCCGAGGCCTCACCATTGAGGCGCTCGAGGCCATCGCCGACATGGAGCCCAGGCGCGTTCTCATCCTCGATTCCGTCCTCGACGACACCCTCAAGCTCAACGCCGTGCAGATCTTCAAGCACGCCGGCGAGCGCATGGGCTGTGAGATCGAATTGAGGACGGTCTAGCATGGCGGCGCTCGAGTTCAAGTTCTCATCCGACCAGCAGCACCAGCTGGAGGCCATCGAAGCAACCTGCGACCTGTTCCGCGGACAACAATTTATTGGCAGCGTATTCTCCGCCGATTCCGGCCGCAAAGGCCAGACGGCAATCGGCGAGCTCATGGTCGGCCACGGCAACGAGCTTCGCGTGGCGCCGGGCCAGCTCCTCGACAACCTGCACGCCGTGCAGGAGGAGGGCTGCCTCCCGGCAACCGACGTCCTCACCGATGGGCGCCTGCGAGACTTCACCGTCGAGATGGAGACCGGCACCGGCAAGACCTACGTCTACATCCGCTCCATCTACGAGCTAAACCGCCGCTACGGCATCACCAAGTTCGTTATCGTCGTGCCGAGCGTGGCCATCCGCGAGGGCGTCCTCAAGAGCCTCCAGACCACCCGCAGGCACTTCGAGACGCTCTACGACCGCACGCCGCTCGACTACTTCGTGTACGACTCGAAGGACATGGGGCCGGTGGGTAACTTCGCCACGTCGAGCTCCATCCAGGTCATGGTCATCAACATCGACGCGTTCAACAAGGGCCTCGAGAAGGATGGCACCGCGAAGGAGGGCAACCTCTTCCACCGTCCCAGCGAGAAGCTCACCGGCGGCTTCAGCCCTCGCGAGCTCGTGAGCGCCTGCAAGCCCGTCGTCATCATCGACGAGCCCCAGAGCGTCGACAACACCAAGCAGGCCAAGGCCGCCATCAAGAGCCTGAACCCGCTGTTCGTGCTGCGCTACTCGGCCACGCACAAGCAGGCCTACAACATGATCTACCGCCTCACGCCGGTCGACGCCTTCGAGCGCCACCTGGTGAAGGGCATCTGCGTGGACTCGATCAAGGCCGAGGCGAACCTCAACGGCGCGTACGTGAGGCTCGAGTCCGTCAAGTCCGACCCGTTCTCCGCCAAGGTGTCCATCGACGTGCGCCAGGCCGACGGCACGCAGAAGCGCAAGGCCGTCACGGTGAAGACCGGCAACGACCTCTACCAGAAGAGCGGCGAGAACAGCGACTACGAGAGCGGCTGGGTGGTCAACAACATCGGCGCCGCAGTGGGCGACGAGTTCATAGAGTTCCAGAACGGCGAGGTGCTCGAGCTCGGCGAGGCGCTGGGCGACGTCAACGAGGAGGTCGTCAAGCGCGCGCAGATCCGCCGCACCATCGAGGACCACCTGGCCCGCCAGTTCGAGCTGTGGCCGCGCGGCGTGAAGGTGCTCTCGCTCTTCTTCATCGACCGCGTCGACCGATACCGCGTCTACGAGCCCGAAGTCCACGGCGGCCTGTACGCCCTGATGTTTGAGGAGGAGTACGCAGGTGCCCTGAACTCGAAGGCGCCTCGTCGCATCGCAAAGGCGGCGGGGATCGGCAAGGGCACGTGGCTCGAGTGCTACGAAGCCGTCGGCGCCCCGCTGGTGCGCGACCCCCACGCCGTGCACCAGGGATACTTCGCCAAGGACAAGAAGGGCAAGTTCAAGGACTCCAAGGGAGCCGCCGGCACCGCCGACGACGCCGGGGCCTTCGAGCTCATCATGCAGAAGAAGGAGACGCTCATCTCCTTCCCGGACGGCAAGGACGCGGACAAGGACGTCTCTTTCGTCTTCAGCCACTCCGCGCTCAAGGAGGGCTGGGACAACCCCAACGTGTTCCAGATCTGCACGCTCGTCGAGACAAAGGACAACCTGACCAAGCGCCAGAAGATCGGCCGCGGTCTGCGCCTGTGCGTGAACCAGGATGGCGAGCGCCTGTACGACCCAGAGGCGAACGTGCTCACCGTCATCGCGAACGAGAGCTACGACGACTTCGCCAACGGCCTGCAGAAGGAGCTTGAGGCTGAGGACTTCAAGTTCGGCGTCATCACTCCGGAGAGCTTCACGAAGGTCACGGTCAAGGGCGATGATGGCGTCGAGGAGCGCCTGGGCTACGAGAAGTCCAAGCAGGTCTACGACCACCTCGTCGCGACCGGCATGGTCGACGACAAGGGCGCGGTGACGCCCGAGCTGAAGGCGGCCGCCGAGGAGGGCAAGGTCGAGCTCCCCGCCGAGCTCGAGCCTGCCAAGGAGCAGGTCGAGGCGATCATCATCCACAAGTCCCAGAGGGTCCAGATCCGTGACAAGGCCAAGGAGGTCTCGGTCGAGCTGCAGAAGGACGTCACGCTCGACCCTGCGTTCCAGGCCCTGTGGGACCGCATCCGCCAGCGCACGCGCTTCCAGGTCGAGGTCGACTCCGGCAAGCTCATCGAACATGCCATCGAAGCTGTCGACGGCATGCTCGCCGTGCGCCCGCCCCAGGTGACGAGCGAGCGTGCCTCGCTGGGCATCGACGACGCGGGCGTGAGCGCCGAGGGCACGGGCACCTCCGTGGTGTCCGTTTCGGGAAAGGTGAAATACGACCTTCCCGACCCGATCGCAGAGCTGCAGGACGCCGTCGGGCTCACCCGCGGCACCATCAAGGCGATCCTCGAGGGCTGCAGCCGCCTCGACGAGTTCGAGATCGACCCCGCGACCTTCCTCGCGCAGGTCGGCGACAAGATCAACCGCGTGAAGAACGACCTCATCGCCCAGGGCATCAAGTACGTGCGCCTTCCCGAGGACGAGTGGTACACCATGCGCGACCTCGAGCTTGACGACTACACGGCCTACCTTGGGCAGAACGCGTGGAAGCCGGACATGACGAGCAAGAGCCTGTACAACTACGTGGTCTACGACTCGGCGGGGGTCGAGCGCTCCTTTGCCGAGGCTCTAGACAAGCAGGAGGAGGTTCTCGTGTTCGCGAAATTGCCCTCGGCGTTCAAGATCGACACGCCGCTCGGCAGTTACAACCCCGACTGGGCGTACGTCGAGGAGGCCGACGGCGAGCGCCGCGTGTACTTCGTGACCGAGACCAAGGGCGGCAAGAACGGCGAGCCCGCCCTGCGCGACGCGGAGAAGATCAAGATCGGCTGCGCCAAGAAGCACTTCGAGGCGCTGGACCTCGGAAACGACTTCCATTACAACGTGCGCACGACCTACCAATACGAGGCGGTGAAGGCTTAGGATGTCGAAGCTGCCCGGAAAGATGACGCGAAAGCAGCACTGGGTGCCGCGGTTCTACCTGCGCCATTTCGCGGATTCCTCCGGGCAGCTTCATGCCTACAGCAGACAGAAGGGCTCCTTCTTCCGCACGAATTGCGAGAACCTTTGCAGCATGCGCGATCTTTATGAGGTCGAGCATGCCGATGCGACAGGCGATGCGACAGACAGATTCTATGCGCAGAACCTCATCGAGGTTAAGCTATCTGAGCTCGAGAGCCGCATCGCGCCGCTTTACGATCGCTTTTTGGAACGCCAGAAAGAAGACCAGTGCGAAGACGAAGGGTATTCTGATGGGAAAGCCGCCGTTTGCGAGCTGGCAGCAAATATCATCGTCCGGCACCCTATCAGTATGCGCGTCGACAAGAAATGGTCACGCGAGACTGCCGAAGAGCTGCTCAGAAACGTTCATCTGACACCCTATGAGCTCGGCTTGCTCGATTGGTCGGATTGGCGCGGGGATTCCCAAGCGGTGGTCGAGCTTGCCGCCGCCGCAACCATGCTCTTCTCCAACGATGATATTGTGCCAGTTAACCGTATTCGAAAGGCTTTTTTTGAGAAGAGCTTCTCCATCCTTAGGGCACCCGTCGGCTCAGGGTTCGTTACGACGTCGATGCCTATGTTCATCATCGGGCCCGAGGACGACTCGTACGATTTTCATCTCGCGTATATGCCGTTGAGCAGTGAGTATGCTGCGGTCTTTTCAGATGACCCTCTATTTCCGCCGTTTGCGAGACTCGGTTTTTCGGGCGTCGAGTTCATGAACCGACTTCTTCTGCTTAACTGCGAGCATTGGGATGTCGCCATATCGAGGGGAAGCGGCCCGCTCGAGCACGCGGTACGCGATTGAAGTCAAGCGAACAGTGCCGAATTCATGCACGAGATGTTCACGCGCGACGGCAGGGAGCTATCCCTCGACACAGTGATCTACGACCGCTCGAAGAAGAAGGGGCAGACGATGATCGATACCATCGACCGTGGCTGCCTCGAGGGCGGCTGCCTTGATGACGAGGACCTGCGCATCATCTTCGAGCACCTTCTGGGGAGAAGACGGCAAGGACCGGGAACATTAAAGGGTCAAGCAGCGTATTGATAAAATTGACCCCGCCAGCAATAACCGCAAAGGATAGATAGGGCTTTAAGGATGGATGCAGGAAAAGCAACGATAAGCGGCGTGTTCAACGGATCGCGCCTGCTCGAAATACCTTTTTACCAAAGGGCGTACGTCTGGGGAGAAGAGCAATGGGAGCGTTTCCTCGGCGACATGGAGTTCGTCACGGCCTCGAAGCGGCCCTATTTCCTGGGCTCCATCATCCTGAAGCAGGCCTCCTCCGGCAACACCTGGTCCGAGGTCTCCGAGGTTCGCACCGTCATCGACGGCCAGCAGCGACTCACGACCATGGTCATCTTCTTCAAGGCACTCTGTGCAAAAAACGGCACCAACAATTTGTTTGAGCGAGATTTCGTCCTGGAGACCGGCGATGTCGCCTTGCGGCACGGCAAGTACGACCGGCAGGATTTCGAAAAGGTCGTCAGCGCCACGGGCTGCGAACCCCTCGAGGGCTCCTCGGCCATCGTCCTTGCCTACAACTACTTCCTCAAGAATATCGACCCGGAGAAGGTCGACAGGAACACGATCAAGTCGAACGTCCAGTTCGTCTGCATCGATCTTACCGAGGGCGAGGACGAGCAGCAGATATTCGACACCATCAACTCGCTCGGGGTGCGCCTGACGACGGCGGAGCTCCTTAAGAACTACTTCTTCAACCGCGAGAACGAGCAGGCGTTCAAGGAGTGCTGGGAAGACGTCTTCGAGCCCACGGCTGAGAAGAGGGAGTATTGGGAGCAGGAGATCGTTACCGGGCGCATCAAGCGCACGCTCGTCGACCTCTTCTTCGACGCGTTCCTCCAGATTCTGGTCCAGGACAAGAGGCGTGGCGTCACGACCGAGGACAAGCTCTTCTATTCGCGTACTTCGAACCTCTTCCAGTCCTACAAGGATTTCATCGGCAGGTACTGCAACGGCGACAAGGTCGAGATTCTCGACAACATGAAGGCGTATGCCGAGGCGTTCGAGTCCACGTTCGACCCTGGCTACTGCGACGCGGACATCCCCTCCGCTTCCGGCGTCGAGCGCCTGAACGTGCTGATATTCGGCCTCAAGAACTCGACGCTCATCCCGTACGTGCTCTACGTTCGAAAGAACGCGGAGTCTTCGAGCGAGGAATCTAAGATCTACGCCCTGCTTGAGAGCTACATCGTCCGCCGAATGCTGGTTCAGGCGACCACGAAGAACTACAACAGGCTGTTCACCTCGCTGATCTTGAACGAGGTGAAGGACGCGGAGGCGCTGAGGAAGGCTCTCGAAGCCAATGACGAGGCGACGACGTACATGCCCGGCGACGCCGAGGTTCGAGCGGCATTCGAGGAATCGTGTCTGTACAACCTCCAGTCCAAGGGCGTCCTCTATCTGCTGGAAAGCGCCATTCGTCCGGGCATGAGCAGCACGGCCCTGCTCGGGTTCAACCAGTACACCCTCGAGCACATGATGCCCAAGAAGTGGCGCAACAAATGGGGAGCCCTCGACGATGAGGCTGCCACGCGAAGGGACCGGAAGCTCCTCACGCTCGGCAACCTCGCCATCATCACGCATTCGCTCAACGCCTCCATCCGCGATGCCGATTGGCCCACCAAGAAGCAGGGAAAGGGATACAAGGACGGCCTTGCCCTCTGCGCCGCCGGCCTTGCGACCATGGCCGGCGCCCTAGAGAAGGAGTCTTGGAACGAGGGCGATATCGCCGATCGCGCCGAATGGCTTGCGGACAAGGCGTTGGAGGTCTGGCGCTAGGCCCTACCTGCGTCCCATCTCGAAGATGCTTGCGGTGTCGGAACCCGCATCGATGACGGATGGAACCGGCTCTTCCAAAAACGTAGTTCGTGGCGATGTCTCTTCCGTCGGCGCGTCAAGAGGCTCGCCGAGCGCTAGGAAGAACCTCATCACGTGCTCAATTCTCTGTTGCAGGGACTCGCTCAGCTCGCCGTAGGAGGCCGCCAGCCGCACCTCCTTGGCCAATTCCGCCATCGAGTCCCTCAGTGCCTTCTGCACGCTCACGGAGGGCCTCACCTCGACCTGGGTATCGGTGAGCTTGGCGATGATGTAGTCCTGCCTGTTCATGCCGCTCCAGGCTGCCATCTCGCATATGAGCTTGCGCTCCTCGGGCGTGCAGCGGAACGCCATCGTCTTGCTGCGCTTGCGGGCGCTGTTCTCGCACGGCATCCTTCTTACCCCCTCGCCCCGTCGAGCGCGGCGGCCATCTCGTCCTGCTTCGTGGGGAACAGGTGCGCGTAGCGGTAGGTGATGTCCACCGCCTCGTGGCCCATGCGCTCGGCGATGGCCAGCGCGGAGAAGCCCATCTCTATCAGCAGGCTCACATGGCTGTGGCGTATGTCGTGTATGCGGATGCGCTTCACGCCCGACGCCTTGCACCCGCGCTCCATCTCGTGGGCCAGGAAGTGCTTGGTCACGGCGAACAGGCGCTCGTCGGGGGCGACGTCGTCGCGCATCTCGATGAAGTCCGCCATCTCGTCGCGCAGGAAGGCGGGCATGACGATCGTGCGCACGGACTTGGGCGTCTTGGGGTCGGTCACGGTGTCAACGCCGTTGAGGCTCTGGTACGACTTGTTGATGCGCAGCCGCGAGCTCTCCAGCATGAAGTCGGACGGCGTGAGCGCCAGGAGCTCGCCGCAGCGTATGCCCGTCCAGTAAAGCAGCTCGAAGGCGTGGAATGAGAGAGGCTTGTCCATGACGGCCTCGCTGAACCTCAGGTACTCGTCCTTGGTCCAGAACTGCATCTCGCCGCCCTTCTTCGAGCCTATCTTGTCGACCCTGCGCACCGGGTTGTCGCTGAGGCCGTAGTAGCGCTCGGCGTGGTTGAAGATGGCGTTGAGCTGGTTGTTCACTGTGCGCAGGTACGTCGGTGCCCAGGGCTTCCCGTCGGCGTCCCGGTGCTCGGTGAGCTCGTTTTGCCACCTGATGACGTCGATCGGCCTCACGTCGCACATGCGCATGTCCCCGAAGAACGGCACGAGCTTGTCGTTGATGATGTACTCCTTGGTGATCCACGTGTGCTCGCGTATGCGCGGCTTCACCTCGGAGGCGTACACCTCGACGAACTCGGAGAACGTCATGTCCATGGCCCCGCCGTTAAGGCTCTTGAACTGGCTCTCCCACACTGCGGCCTCCACCTCGGAGGAGAAGCCGCGCTTCGTCTTGTGGCGCTTCGAGCCGCGGGCGTCGCGGTAGTAGCACTGCACGTAGAACGTGCCGTTGCCGTCGTCCTTGTACACGGGCATGTCAGTCCACCTCCGGGAAGTACAGGGCGTCGAAGACGTCGCTTCGAACGCGCCCGCGGATGACCACGCGCCCGCGCGCCTCCTGCTCGGCGTTTATCTTCCTGATCACCTCGTAGGCGCTGCCTTTCTTGATCCTCAGCAGCTCCGCGACCTCGTCGGCGTCCAGCATGTGCGGCCTCGGCGTCTTCGCCACCTTCTCGTCCATGGCTCCTCCAATCAATGGCGTACGGATACGTACGGTTCACAGATTCAGAGTAAACGTACATATCTGTACTGTCAATAGAATTGCGTACATTTGCGTACGCTGATAAGATGTGCTGGTACGTAATTCCAGGAGGAGGGCTCATGTCCGTAGGCGAGAACATAAGGCGGTACCGCAAGTCGCGCGGCATGACGCAGGCGCAGCTCGCCGAGGCGGTCGGCCTGACCGAGGGGGCCGTGCGCCACTACGAGAGCGGCATCCGCGCCGTGAAGCCCGAGCTGCTCGAGTCCATCTCCGCGGCGCTCGGCGTGTCCGTCAACGCCCTCAAGGATTACGGCGTCGAGACTGCGGGCGACCTCATGTCGCTGCTCGTGCGGCTCGAGGACTCCTTCGGCATCGTGCCCGCAGCCGACGGCACGGGCCTCTCCCTGAACCCCAAGGCGCCGCACGCGCCCAAAGCCGCGATGGCGATCGAACTGTGGGCAGAGAAGCGCGCGCAGCTCGAAAACGGCAAGATCGACGCCGACGAATACGAGGACTGGAAAGCCTCGCTGTAGCGGCTCTCCGCATTTCGCGATCAACGCAACCGAATCAGGACGGTGGACCAGGCGGCGAGCGCCGCTCGGGCCTGCGTAAGCTGAGTTTTTACTCCCCATTGCATGCCAAGGCATTTCCGGCGCACCTGGGGAGTAAATGACGCGGTGGCTTACACGGCGGCACGCGGCAGTACGCCGCGGCATTTCCCCTGGTTACTCCCGTTTTCATTGAGGCGGCGAGATTCTTTACTCCCCATTAACCACCTGGGAAAACGCTGTGAGAAGACCGCCGAAAAGCCTATTGAGTTCGATTTGAGTTTCACAGGCCCCGAAACGGCCCCGTTTGGCTCTCGGAGACAAAAATCGCGCGTCTACTCACTTGGGATGAATCCTTACTCCCGTTCCTCCGAATGCCGCACCGTGCCTTGCCGTCTTGAAACACGGGGGAGTAAATTGCGAAATCGCAGGTGAAAGGGAGTAAAACGACAAAGAAAAAGCCTCCGTCCCAACGCGGGAACGGAGGCTCGGTTATCGTATTTACTCACCAACATCGCTGGCGGCTTTGCCATGACTCTCGTACGAAACGAAACTCAGCGGCACAGTGCGGCACTCAAAAATGCAGGTCAGAACCCTATCAGCCTACTCCCACTCGATGGTCGCGGGCGGCTTGGACGTGATGTCGTAGCACACGCGGTTGGCGCCGGGAACCTCGGCAACGATGCGGCCGGAAATGCGGGCCAGCACGTCGTAGGGCAGCTTGGCCCAGTCGGCGGTCATGGCGTCGCTGGACTCGACGGCGCGCAGGATGATCGGGCGCTGATAGGTGCGCTCGTCGCCCATAACGCCAACGGACTTAATATCGGGCAGGACCGCGAAATACTGCCAGCAGCTGTGCTCGGAGTTGCGCTCGCCGGTCTGCTCAAACAGGCGCTGGTTGTAGGCGTCGAGCTCCTCGCGCACGATAGCGTCGGCGTTCTTGAGGATCTCGAGCTTCTCTTTGTCGACCGCACCGATGATGCGGATGGCAAGACCCGGGCCCGGGAAAGGCTGACGGAACACGATGTGACCCGGCAGACCCAGCGCCAGACCAAGCGCGCGGACCTCGTCCTTAAAGAAGTGGTCGAGCGGCTCAATGAGGTCGAAGTGCACGCCCTCGGGGAACGGGATCAGGTTGTGATGGCTCTTGATGGTGGCCGTCTTGCCGCCCGTCTTGCGAGCGCCGGACTCGATGATGTCGGGGTAGATGGTGCCCTGAGCCAGGTACTTCACGGGTTTACCATCGGTCTCAAGCTGCTGAGCAACCGCGAAGAACTCTTTCCAGAACTGCGTACCGATGATGCGGCGCTTCTCCTCGGGCTCGGTCACGCCGGCCAGAAGCTCGGCATAACGGTCCTCGGCGTGGACGTGGATAAAGTCGACGTCAAACTGCTTGGTGAAGACCTCCTCCACCTGCTCGGGCTCGCCCTTGCGCAGCAGACCGTGGTTGATGAACACGCAGGTCATCTGCTTGCCTACGGCGCGGGCGCCCAGCGCAGCCACGACGGAGGAGTCGACGCCGCCGGACAGGGCCAGAATCACGCGGTCGTTGCCGACCTTCTCGCGGAACTCGGCCGTCATGGTCTCGACCAGGTTGTCCATGCTCCAGTTGGGCTCCAGGCCGCAGATCTCAAACAGGAAGTTGCTCAGCAGCTGCTGACCGTACTCGGAATGCTTGACCTCGGGGTGGAACTGCGTGGTGAAGATCTTGCGCTCGACGCACTCCATGGCGGCAACCGGGCACACGTCGGTGCTGGCGGTAACGGTAAAGCCCTCGGGCACCTCGGAGACGGCATCGCGGTGGCTCATCCACACGGTCTGCTCCATGGGCGTGGAGTTAAAGAGCTTGGCGCCTGCCGTGCGCGTGATGGTGGCGCGGCCATACTCGCCCACCTCGGAGTGGCCGACCTTGCCACCGAGCGTCACGGCCGTGATCTGATGACCGTAGCAGAAGCCCAGGACGGGAAGGCCCAGGTCAAAGATGGCGGGGTCGATGGACGGAGCGTCCTCGGCATACACAGAAGCCGGGCCGCCGGAAAGGATGAGCGCAGAGGCGTTCATCTCGCGAATCTCGTCGGCCGAGATGTCGCAGGGAACGATCTCGGAATACACGTTGAGGTCGCGGACGCGACGGGCAATGAGCTGACCGTACTGCGCACCAAAGTCGAGTACGAGGACCTTTGCGGAAGCCTTTTGATCCATGGTTTCCCCCTCTTGTTGGCGGGGAGCCGATGCTCACCCGCGTGAATGAACGAAATAGCTTTCATAGTGTACACGTTATATGGGGTTTCTCGTCCCTCGCAACCATCAGCGCACGGCAAACGCACGACCTGGACCCCTATTTGACGGCAATTGAAGTGTTACCGAACGTTACAGATGATGTAATACGTTTGAACATTGGACGCCCTGTGCCACAATACTGCCGAACGACTCCGCCCTCGCGGCGGCAAATACGATAGGAATACCAGCATGAAGCGCATCCTTCTCATCGCCACGGGCGGCACCATCGCATCGACCGAGGACGGCAACGGCCTCTCCCCCGCCCTGACCGGTGAGGAACTCGCCCAGAGCGTTCCCGAGATCTCGGGCCTCTGCGAGCTCGACGTCGTGCAGCCCATGAACATCGACAGCACCAATATGCGCCCGAGCGACTGGATGCGTATCCGCGACGTCATCGTCGAAGGCTATGCCGATCACGACGGCTTCGTAGTCCTTCACGGCACCGACACCATGAGCTACACCGCGGCAGCGCTTTCCTATCTGATTCAGGACAGTCCCAAGCCCATCGTACTCACCGGCTCGCAAAAGCCCATGGGCAACCCCTTTACCGATGCCAAGCTCAACCTGTACCAGAGCCTGCTCTATGCGCTCGACGAGCATTCACACGACGTCTCGATCGTGTTTGGCGGCGTCGCCATTGCCGGCACGCGCGCCCGCAAGCAGCGCACCATGAGCTTTAACGCGTTCATTAGTGTCAACTATCCGCCCATTGCCTACATCCGCAACGACCGCATTGTGCGCAACGGGCTTCACGGCACTCACCAGAATGAGAATCCGGTTCGTTTCTACGACAGTATCGACCCGCGCGTGTTTGTCCTTAAGCTGACACCCGGCGTGAACCCGGGTATCCTGGACGCCCTTGCCGATAGCTACGACGCCATGATTCTGGAGACCTTTGGCATTGGCGGTATCCCCGAGTTTGGTGAGTCGGGCGAGTCATTCCAGGAGGCGATTTTCCGCTGGGTCGATTCGGGCCGTACTGTCGTTATGACCACGCAGGTCCCCGAAGAGGGCCTCGATTTGGGCGTTTATGAGGTCGGCCGTGCTTACGCGGATCATCCGGGCATTCTGCGCGGCGACGACATGACCACCGAGACGCTCGTGGCCAAGACCATGTGGGCGCTCGGCCAGTCACGCGATGCCGCCGAGATCCAGCGCCTGTTCTACAGCCAAGTCAACCACGACCGCATCCCGATGGCGTAATTCAGTTGTCGACGGGTATCCCCTATTCGATGCCCTCGAGAAGCTCTGATACCGTCATGCCGAGTGCGGGCGCGATCTTAAATAGAACCTTGAGCGTGAAATTTGCCGTCCCATCTTCGATTCGGTCGAGGTAGGGTCGGCTGATTCCTGTCGCCACACAAAAATCGACCTTGGAGATACCAAGGTCCCTGCGCGTCTGCTCGACTCGCTTGCCAAGAATCTGTTTCGCACGTTCGTCCATGCAGCCGAGTTTGAAATGGAGCCGAACATAAACGTAAACTATAGTTTACGTTTTGCCGAATACACAGGAGTTTTCTATGTCGGGTTCTTCGGTCCGCACGTACCGAGCCACGCTTCGCACAAACAGCGCACCGCCCAAGCTCGTCGTCGTTGAAGCAGAATATCTTTCGCCCGATGAGCGCACAGCATTTGCATTGCTATCAAGTCGCGTCGCCGCCGTTCTGGTCCCTTGTCCGGCGCAAGGTGCGCTTGCCATCCAATGCCAAGCGCACAGCCGCTCGCTCAATCAGGCTGCCGTAATCGTAACCAGCCAGCGTGGCCTGCCCCTTCTCCTGGAAGCCGGCGTCGCGCTCGCCCTTCGCGGTGCCGGATACGAAAACGAGGCCGCCGCCGACATGGTCTTTCAACCACGATCGAGCGGCGGCCTCGCAGCAGCCATCGAATATGCTTGCAGGCTCGTTGCCTAAAGGCGCAAGCTAAAAGCCCAGGCCAAAGCCCATACCGGTAATCGCCGAATACATAAAGTAGACGTTGATTACGTTGAGAAATACACCCGTGATGCAACCGTTGCGCAGGTAGCGCTCGCACACGATGCGTGCCATGGCGGCGGAGTCATCGTTGTTTTTTGCCTGGCGCCCCGCCGTAAAGTACGTCGCCACGCTCAGCAGCAGATTGAGCACCGGCAACGCCAGCAGCTCGTAGCTCTTGCCCCAGCGCGTCGCCTCGCCGGCAGCATTAAACTTTGTTGCCACCTCGGGACCAATGTTGGGGATAACACACGCTGCGACCACCAGCGGAATCACCGCAAGTACGAGCAGCGCAATACCCATGTAGCCAGCTTTTTTGCCATATTTAAACATATGCGTCGTCCTTACACGTTAAAGCGGAAGTGCACGACGTCGCCATCGGCCATAACATAGTCCTTGCCCTCAATACGCAGCTTGCCGGCAGCCTTGGCGCCCTGCTCGCCACCGAGCTCGATGTAATCGTCGTAGCCAATGACCTCGGCCTTAATAAAGCCGCGCTCAAAGTCGGTGTGGATGACGCCGGCGGCCTGCGGGGCGGTCGCGCCCTGACGCACCGTCCAGGCCTTGACCTCCATCTCGCCGGCCGTAAAGAACGACTGCAGGCCGAGCAGCTTGTAGGCTGCCTGCGCGAGCACGTCCAGGCCGGGCTGCTCCAGGCCCAGGCTCTCCAGGTAGTCGGCAGCGTCCTCGGGATCGAGCTCGGAAAGCTCGGCCTCGATCTTGGCGCAGATCGGCAGCGGCTTGACACCGTCGATGGGTGCCAGGTCCTCGTTGAGCATGTCCTCGTCTACGTTGGCCACATACAGGATGGGCTTCATGGTGAGCAGGAACAGGCCCTTGGCAGCGGCGCGCTCCTCGTCGGTCATCTCCATGGATGCGGCGCGCTTGCCCTCGTTGAGCCAGGCAAGCAGACGCTTGGCAACCTCGAACTTGGGCATGAGCTCCTTGTCGCGCTTGGCCTCTTTCTCGAGCTTGGGCAGCTGCTTCTCGAGCGTGCCCATGTCGGCCAAGATGAGCTCGGTCATGATGGTGTCGGCATCGCCGGCGGGATCGACGAACTCGCCGGTGCGGCCCACCTCACGCATGACGTTGGGGTCCTTAAAGTAGCGCACGACCTCGCAGATGGCGTCGGTCTCGCGGATGTTTGCCAAGAACTGGTTGCCCAGACCCTCGCCCTCGTTAGCGCCCTTCACCAGACCTGCGATGTCGACGAACTCGACCGTAGCCGGCACAATGCGACCCGGGTTGACGATGTCGGCGAGCTTTTGCAGGCGGCTATCGGGCACATCGACGATACCCACGTTGGGGTCGATCGTGGCGAACGGGTAGTTGGCGGCAAGGCCGGTCTTTTTGGTAAGCGCGGTGAACAGCGTCGACTTGCCCACGTTGGGCAGGCCCACGATACCGATGGAAAGGGACACGACAGCTCCTTTTGATACAGGTACTTCAAACTGCATAAGTATAGCGCCGCCGCAGCATCTGGGCGAACCCGGACGCCACGGCGGCACGAATGAAGCAGAGATAGAGGTCGCTGACTAGTCCGCGAGCTTTTCCACCTGGTCGAGCATCTTGTCAAGCTTGGCCTTTGCCTCGGCCTTGACCTTCTCAGCTTCTTCGTGAGCCTTCGCCTTCTGGGCGGCCTTTTCCTCGGCTTCGGGATCGACGACGACCAGATTGGACGCGTCATGCTTAACTAACTTGAGCGCATGCTCGGGGCACACCTTGACGCAGGCTCCGCAACCCAGGCAATACGTGGATTCCAGTGCAAAGCGGCCGCTTCCCACCAGATCGCAGGCAAACGTGGGGCATACGTTGACGCACTCGCCACACGACGTGCACTTGTCAAAATCGCACTCCGGCGTGCTCACCTGCATGTTCTGGGCAAGCTCGGGGTGGTTTTGCAGCGTCGAGAGCACCAGCTGCCGCCCGTGCGTGAGCGAACGGCGACGCTTGGTCGTCGTGGTGCCGCACATGGTGTTGAGCGTACGCTCCAACTGGGTAATCTGATGGCGATGGGCTTTGAGCTTCTGCGTCACCGAGGCCAGTGCCGCCGTTGACGGATTGAGCTTTGTCACGGTAAGGCCCGTGGTGCGGGCGATCTTTTCCATGTACTCCTTGCGCTCGTACTCGCGGCGCTTATGACATTTGAGGCTCTTGGGATCGACCTCCAGGCCCATGCCCGTACCGGCCCACTCCTCGGCGGTGGCGATGGCCTCGCCCAGAATATCCTCGCCACCGGTGTTGCGGCACTTATCGCACACGCCCAACGGCAGGTACACGCTCACGTTGGGATAGTCCGCCAGCACCGAGAACCAGGTCTCGGCCGTAATATCGCCCACGCAGGCGACGACGACCTCGTTTTCGCGCGGCATGCGCTTAAGGGCGCGCGTGCAGGTGACGTAGGCGGTCTCGTGGCTCGTAGCAGCAGAGACGATGTCGTCATACAGGTTTTTGGGCGCCAAGCGCGGCGAGATGATCGCCTCGGTCGGACAGGCAGCGGCGCACAGGCCGCACTTGCGACAGGAGTCGAGGATCTCGATGGCGTCTTCCTCGACCTCGATAGCGTTGACCGGGCACACGTCCATGCACGCGGTGCAGCCGCTCTTTTCGTTTTTGCAGGTCAGACACGGAATGGTGTTGCCACGCGGACGCTCCTTGTAGTCGGCAGGATTCCACTGCGGCGCCGACGGATCGAGCGCATCGGTCACGCCGCCAAGCGGGTTTTTAAGAAAGTCGAAACCCTTGCTGATCTCGATAATGTCATCAAATAGATCGTGTTCCTGCGCCATGCGCGGCCCCTCCCTGAGCAGTGCAAACAAGCAAGAGATAATGATACGCTATCGGCCCGTGCCTCGGGCAAATTACACGCGGAGCACCTTTGCGGCAAATAGCCTATGGCCTATCGCCGCCCCGATTGCACAAGGTCGATCAAGCGCCAAACTATGCCTCGCGCATGAGCTCGACGAGCTTTTGCTTGGTCACCTTGGCCTGCTCGTTGGCCATATTGCGTTCGTTTCTAAAGGCCGCATCCGCAACGCTCATCAGGTCGGCATCGGAAATCTCGCCAAGGCCCAGCTCCTCGAGCGTCGTCGGCAGACCAACGCGCTGACAAAACTCGAGCACCTGTTCAAGCTCGGGCGCACGCTCCAGACGAAGCTGGACCACCAGACCAAACGCCACGGCCTCGCCGTGCATAGCCTTGCACTCGGGCAAAATCGTCAGGCCGTTGGCGATGGCATGCGCCAACGCCAAGCCACCGCTCTCAAAGCCAACGCCCGAAAGCAGGATGTTGCACTCGATCAGGCGCTCAACCGCTGGTGACATGCGACCCTTCTTGATGTCGCGCTTGGCAGCGACGCCGCATTCCATAAGCGTGTCGTAGCAGGCACGTGCCGCGACCAGTGCCAAGTGCCCCGGCGCGCCACCGTGCTCGTTCGCACCTCTCGCCGCGGCGCACGAACGCGCCTCGAAGTACGTTGCCAGCGCATCGCCCATACCGGCGACCGTCATACGCAGTGGGGCCGCCGCGACCACGTTGGTATCGACCACGACCAGGTCCGGATTCTTCTCGAGCATCAGATAGCGATCGAACGACCCATCCTCGTGATACAGCACCGAAATCGCGCTGCACGGACCGTCCATCGAAGCCGCCGTGGGGCATACACACAACGGCAGCTCAGCATAAAACGCAACGGCCTTTGCGATATCGAGCATCTTGCCGCCGCCAATGCCCACCACCATGTCGCAATACTCGGCCTGGGCTTCCTTGGCCATTTCGACAACGGCATCTTCCGTACACGGACCGTTGTAAATCTTAAAGAACGGCTCGCTTAGATCTTCATCCAGAAATCCATCGACGATCTGCCTGCACAGCCGATCCTCGGTGCCCTGGTCAAACAAGACATAGGCAGCGCAGCCCAACCATGACAAATACCTGCCCTGACGCGAAAGTTCGCCCGGCCCCTGAACATACCGGCCGGGACCGCCGTAAACCATAGGAAGCGCCATACGAGAATCCGCCCTTCATCAAACAACGATTGGTGCAAAGTAACCTGACCCCTTTGCACCAACTTGGTGCGATGGGGTCAGGTTAGTTTGCACCATAGCAAAAAGGGGCAAAGCCGTCTGCTGGCTTTGCCCCTTCCTTAGCTTGATTTACTCATCCATGAGATAGTAGTGTCCCAGCGCGTCGGCACCCAGGATGGCGTTTGCGACCATCTCGGGCGTCACCTCAAACGGCATATTGCACATGGTGTCATCGGGCGCGCAGGCGGCCTCGGCAACAATCATGGCCTGTTCGCGCGTAAGCTCGGCAACGCCAAGTTCCTTCATCGTGACCGGCAGGCCCAGCTCAATGCAGAAGCCCAAGACTTCCTCGAGTTTCTCAGCCGGAGCATCCTCGAGTACCAGCTGAACGATGGTGCCAAAGGCGACCTTCTCGCCGTGATACATGCCGTGGCACTCGGGCAGCATCGTCAGGCCATTGTGGATGGCATGAGCAGCAGCAAGGCCCGAGCTCTCAAAGCCAATGCCCGAAAGCAGCGTATTGGCCTCGATGATATGCTCGACGGCAGGCGTGAGCGCACCCTTCTCCAGCGCGACCTTGGCCTTGACGCCATCGGCCATAAGCGTCTCGTAGCAGAGCTTGGCGAGCGCCAGGCCGGCCATTCCGCCCTTGCCGCCGGCGCAAGTGCCACCGTCGGCATCATGCGTCGCCTGGGCCTCAAAGTAGGTTGCGAGCGCATCGCCCATACCGGAAACCGTCAGGCGCACCGGGCTCGCCGCGATAACCGTCGTATCCATCAGGACAATGTTGGGGTTTGCCTTAAGGAAGAGATATTTATCGAACTGGCCATCGTCGGTGTAGAGCACCGAAAGCGCCGAACATGGGGCATCGGTCGAAGCAATGGTGGGGCAAATGATAACCGGGGACTCCAGGTAATAGGCGACGGCCTTCGCGGTGTCGAGGATCTTGCCGCCACCGACGCCGACGATGATGTCGCAACCGTTGTCGCGAGCGAGCGCGACCAGGCGATCGACCTCGCCCTTGGAGCACTCGCCGTTAAAGTCCTCAAACAGCAGCTCGGCCTTAGCCTCGGCAAAACCGCCCTCGATCTTGGCACCGACGCGCTTCTTGCCCGAAGGCGTCACGACGACGAGGGCCTTAGCGCCGAGCGGCTCGACATAGGAGCCGAGCTTGGCGAGCTCGTCCGGACCCTGGATGTACTTGCTGGGGCTATTGAAAATTGCAGCCATAACTATCCCATTCTCTAAAAGAAAAAGAAAGGGGCTCCGTACAGATACGTGCGGAGCCCCTCGTTACGATAACAAGAGTCGATTAGAAATCGATGTCGGTGTCGTAGTAGCAGGCCTTGAGAATCTTCTCGAAGTCGGCAGCCTTGGTCTCACGCGGGTTCTCGGGCGTGCAGGCGTCCTGCTCGGCGTTCGCGGCGATCTCGGGGAGCTTGGCGAGGAACTCCTCCTCGGAAACCATCTGCGGGTTCTCGGCGTCGACCTTCACGCCACCATTCGCGTAATCCTTGATGGACTGCGGAATGTTGAGCTGGTCGTTGAGGTCGCGGATCTTCTGGACGAGCGCAGCGATGAGCTCCTCGTTGGTCTCGCCGGGAAGGTGCAGGATCTCCTTGGCCACGTAAGCGTAACGCTCGGCAGCACGCGGGTCCTTGGAGTTCCACTGGATGACCTTGCCCAGGTACATGGCGTTAGCAGCACCGTGGATGATGTGGCCGTTCTCGAAGGCAGCACCGGTCTTGTGAGCCATGGAGTGAACGATGCCGAGCAGGCCCGAGGAGAAGGCGATACCGGCGATGCACTGAGCCTCGTGCATGTGCTGACGGGCCTCATGGTCGCCAGCATAGGACTTGGGCAGCCACTCGACGATCTCGCGGATGCCGTGCAGGGCGTTGGCGTCGGTGAACATAGAGGCGCAGGTGGAAACGTAGGCCTCCATGCAGTGGGTCAGAGCATCCATGCCGGTGTGAGCGCACAGCTTGGCGGGCATGGTGTAGGTGAGCTCGGGGTCGACGATGGCGACATCAGGGGTGATGTTGAAGTCGGCCAGCGGGTACTTGATGCCCTTGGCGTAGTCGGTGATGACGGAGAACGCGGTGACCTCGGTAGCGGTGCCGGAGGTAGAGGAGATGGCGCAGAAATGAGCCTTCTGACGCAGCTCGGGGAAGCTGAACGGCTGGATGATGTTATCGAAGGACTCCTCGGGATACTCGTAGAAGACCCACATGGCCTTAGCGGCATCGATGGGCGAGCCGCCGCCGATGGCGATAATCCAGTCGGGCTCGAACTCGCGCATGGCCTCGGCGCCCTTCATGACCGTCTCGATGGACGGATCGGACTCGACGCCCTCGAACAGCTTGACCTCGAAGCCGCCCTCTTTGAGGTCGGCCTCAACGTCCTGCAGGAACCCGCCGCGGCGCATAGAGCTGCCGCCAGAAACGATGATGGCCTTCTTGCCCTTGAGGTTCTTCACCTCGTGGCGAGCGCCCTCACCAAAGTACAGATCGCGAGGATTGGTAAAACGTCCCATACTGTGCCTCCTAAACAAGCCCCTCTTAGACTTGCGTATATAACGGAGCACCCGATTGGCTCCGTTAGGACCGTTTTGCGCGTTGCCGGCGATGACAATGCGCGATGTCTAAACGTCTCAACGCTCAGACAAACACTATTCTACCGTTCTGGTTGGTCAGTTATTCACCTAAAGCCGACAATGATGAAACGTTTTTTCTATCCCTGAAGACCCTTGTGGGGCATTCATACTCCCAAGCTGGGCAAACGTTTTATCAAGGTTGACCACATATCCCGGGCAGGACTGTGCCCCTCCAAAATGCACCCCGTTCGCCGCCAAAAATCGACCGTTTGCGGCACCGTGATACCACTCAGTCGTCCCAGGTGCCGACATTTGTGCGGCATCCGTCTTCGTGGTGCAAAGGTGCATGTCCAAGTGCGGCACCCCCGGTGTGCCACATGCGGGTAAACTAGAACCTTATATAGAGACATTTGAACCCTAACCGCAGCAAAGGAGGCCCCATGGCATTCGATCCCATTCAAGAGGATTGCCATCGCCTCGTTCTTGAGGCCTTGCGCCGCGACAATATCCCGCTCACCGACGGTGCCGCCGTAGAGCGTCTGATGGAACAATTCACTCGCAACCCCGCGCCGCTCATCGTGCACGACCGCGACCGCGCCGGGCACCTCATTGCCAAGGTGGTCGAGGCTGTCGACTACCGCATTCCCTTTATCCCTGACGATACCCAGGCAGAGCAAGAAGAGGCCGCAGCCGAGAACATGCTCCGCGAGGCAGCCGCGCTCGATCCGAGCAACTGGGATGCCCAGCGCATGCTGACGGCCCTCACCGCCGACTCCAACGAGGAATACGTACAGTACCTGGTATCCAAGCGCGATGAAGTCGAACACGACCTGGCGCTCAAGATCGTCTCGGCGCAGGACCCCTACGAGCGCGAGGCCGCAGGCGACCTTATGCGCCGCCCCTACCTGCGCTGGCTTGCCGCCTTGGCATCGCGCGCGCTCATTAGCGGCCGCTACCGCATGTCGCTCGAAGCCGCAAACCGCAGCCTCGACTTTGCGCCCAACGACCCCGCCGGCGTCCGCCATACTGCGATGCTTGCCATGGCAAAGCTCGAATACCCCGCCGAGGAGCTCAAGCGCTTTCGCTCTGCCCACTCCGTCCCCTATCTCGCTAACACGCCGCTGCGCCGTCGTCCCAAGGACGCGGAGCGTGACTTGGACCCGTGGACGCTCATCGCGCTGATGAGCGCAGCCTGGCGCGAGCTGGACTACGAGGGTGCCGAGCACTACCTGCGTATCCTTGCGCGCTCGTGCCCGCACGCAGCCGAGGCGCTCTACTTCCAAACCGAGTTTCCCGATGGCGTCTATGCCCGCGTCAACGTGGGTGCAGGCTCCACCGACGAGCTCGTCCTTGCACTCTCCGAGGCGACGCCGGTACTGCAGGAGGGCCTGGGCGCGCCCGACAACGCCAGCTTTGCCGCCTGGGTCGCCACCAACGACATCGTGCGCTCCCAGATCGACGAGCGCATACTGCGGGCGGCCGAGCAGGGCTTGCCGTTTAAGGGAGGAGACCTCTAATGGATCCGAGCGTCTACATCCCCGCCTACCTGGAGCGCACCTATCTGGCGTCGCACCCCGAGCTCACCGATGCAGCACGCGAGCTTGTCCATAACGACATTAGTGCGAATCCCCAAAAGTATGCGCAGTCCGAGCATGCTCAGGCGCTGCTGTCCTATGCCGGTGTGCATCGTCATTTGCTCGACGAGCTCCATCGCATCGAGGACATGGGCAGCGACGAGGAGTTTGAGCAGACGCGCAACCGCCTGTTCGACGATATGCGCGATGAGCTGCTCAAGATCGTTCGCGTCGATGCGCTGGCGGTCGATGCCCAGCTGCTCGCCATCATTTTGGCGGACACACCCGTCGACGCCTGCCTGGGCGACCTGATGAAGCTCGAAGCGACCACGACCGATTACCTGCGGCAAAGCGTGCCCGGGTTCGACATGGAGGCCCCACACTACTGGGCCAATAATGTTTTGGCCGACGGTGTCACCGCAGCGGACCTTACCGTGAGCGAGCCGGCCCTTATCGGGTGGCTCCACACACTCGAGGCCATCTCGCAGCTGTGCATGGCAAGCGCCCGCTACCGCGCTGCTGCCAACTACGCCCGCCGCGTCCTTAAGGCAGAAGGCTATCCCACCCGAGCTGCCGGCACCGTGTTGCTCGCTCTCGCTCGCCTGGAAGACCAGGACGGCTTTTTTGCCCTAGCCCACCAGCTCGAGGAACAGATGGGGGCAGACGCACTCGAAAACTCTCCTTGGTACCTGCTCGCCCGCACGATCTTGCTGTTCAAAACAAACAAGATGCGCCCGGCGACGCGCGCGCTGCGTGAGTTCGCTAACCGTTGCGAGGGCGGCGCGTTCTTTTTGCTGAACCCCATGTATCAGACACCGTACCTTCCCTGCCGGCCCGAACCGCACGACCCCTGGGACCTTTCGCATCAGGCAGTTTGGGAAGCCGACGGCATCATCTCGGACACCCCCGACTTTGCCCCCTGGGCCAACGCCTGCGAAGATGTATCGCAGCTTGCCCAGGAATTTGCGCGCCGTTACGGCTTTTAACGGCGCAAACGCCACGACCATGTCATTCACGTTAGGAACGGCTTCATGAACTTCCGCTCATCTCTCGCCTGTGCCTCGAGCGATATCGCCCGCTGGGGGCTGCGCTCCGTCCTTAAGCGCCAGGGCGGCGTACTCCCCGGCCGCATCGCCATGAAGATCGACCCCGAGCTGCTAAGCGACCTCGCGAGCCTGGTCGACCGCAGCGTGGTGATCACCGGCACCAACGGCAAGACCACCACCTCCAACCTCATCGCCGACGCCGTTGCTGCCAGCGGTGCTACCGTGGTGTGCAACCGTGCCGGCAACAATATGGAGCCTGGTGTGGTGGGCGCTCTGCTCGAGGCCCGCGGCAACCTTAAGCGAACCGCCAGCAGCAAGCGCGTAGGCGTTTTTGAATGCGATGAGCTCTACACTGTGCGCGTCCTGCCCAAGCTCAAGCCGACGTACTTCGTGCTGCTCAACCTGTTCCGTGACCAGCTAGATCGCTATGGCGAGATCGATCACACCCAGGAGGTCATCGCCCACGCGTTGGAGCTTTCGCCGGCAACGACGCTCATCTACAACGCCGACGACCCGCTGTGCGCCTCGATTGCCGCGCGCGTTCCCAACGCGAGTATTGCCTTTGGCATCGATGGCGCCACGGGCACCGAGTCCGACCGCATTAGCGACTCGCGCTTTTGCTCGCAGTGCAACGCCCCGTTGGAGTACGACTACGTACAGTATGGTCAACTCGGCGCCTACCATTGCCCCTCGTGCGGCTGGGCCCGCCCTGCGCTTGTCCGTCGCGTGACGGGCGTGGAACTCGGCTGCGACGGCTACGGCTTTGACCTTGTCTTTGGACCCGATACCGACGCACCCGCAACGCACATCGCCACGCGCTACAACGGTCTGTACATGGTCTATAACGTTGCCGCCGCCTTCTTTGCCACACACGAGTTGGGCGTGAACACGGCGCTTCTACAGCCTACGCTCGATGCCTATGTGCCTGCCGGCGGTCGTATGGGGCGCTGGGATATCGCCGGCCGCACCGTCGAGGCCAACCTGGCCAAGAATCCCGTAGGCTTCGATCGACAAATCCAGTCCATCAAGACGGCAGGCGGCAGACTCTGCGCTTTCTTCCTCAATGACAACGACGCCGACGGCCACGATGTCTCGTGGATCTACGACGTCGACTTCGAGCGCATCGCCGATACCCCGGGGCTTGTCGCCTTTGCCGGCGGCACGCGTGCACACGATATGCAGGTGCGCCTCAAGTACGCCGGCATCGACGCCGCCATTATCTCGGACGTCGCGCAGGCAATTGGCGCCATGGCAGACGAGGCCGCCGATGACACCTTCTACGCCGTCGCCAACTACACGGCCTTCCCGCCGCTGGTCAAGGAACTCGACGGGCTTAAAGACGACGATGCAAGCTCGATTGTCTCCCACGCCATAACGCGCGCCGATGGCAGCGCTGTCCCCACCGATATTGCGCCGGTCGAGCTTTCGCGCCCGTTGCGCATCGTCTACCTGTATCCCGATGCGCTCAACCTCTACGCCGACGGCGGCAACGTTATCGCGCTCGAACGCCGCTGCGCCTGGCGCGGCATTCCCGTGCGTGTGGACGAAGTCCACATGGGCGAGACGCTCGATCTCACCGACGCCGACATCGTTATGATGGGCGGTGGCTCCGATCGCGACCAGTTGGCGGTTGCACATGAACTGCTCGCTCAAAAAGACAAGGTCGCGGCCTATGTTGAGGACGGCGGCTCGCTGCTTGCCATCTGTGGCGGCTATCAGCTGCTCGGCCGTTCGTACTATATGGGCGACGATCGCATTGAGGGTCTGGGGGTCATTGCCGCCGAAACCGTACGCGGCTCCGACCGCCTGATCGGCAACGTAGCCGTCGAAACCAATCTGGCACCCGAGCCCTTTGTGGGATTCGAGAACCACGGCGGCCGCACCCTGCTCGATACAGCGGCCACGCCGCTCGGAACGTCCGTCGTCACGGGCACCGGCAACAACGGCGACGATGGCTTTGAGGGCCTCGTCTACAAGGGCGTGATCGGCACGTACCTGCACGGGCCGGCGCTGCCCAAAAACCCCGAACTCGCCGACTGGCTGATCGCACACGCCCTCGAGCGCCGCGGCGATGCGCAGGCCACAGCCCTGCTGCCGCTCAAGCCCCTCGACGACACCTACGAGCGCGCCGCCCACGACGCCGCCATGAAGCTCCTCCCCTAGCACCCCACCACCACAAAGGGGACAGGTACCTTTGTGGCGGTTTTGACCCGTCCCAGCGGTTTGTCTCAATCTGTAACATCTAGACCGTTAAAAGTCGTCTTACTGTTACAGAATGAGATGTTCGTCCCGACGCCTGCCTTTTGTCTCGATCTGTAACACATAGAGCCGATTTATCAGCCCAGATGTTACAGGTTGAGATGTTTGAGAATCGGGATAGAGAGCCAGCTCCTATGTGGTGGTTTTCCAGTTTGCCAACGATATACGCGCCGGCAAAAAAGTCTGCTATACTCTTTCCCGCTGTCCCCATCGTCTAGCGGCCAAGGACGCCACCCTTTCAAGGTGGATATCGCGGGTTCGAATCCCGCTGGGGGCACCATTTGAGAGGTGAAGCCCGTTACCAATTCGGTAGCGGGCTTTTTGCTACCGATGTGCCGGGATTCGAACCCAACAGGGTGCGGAGCTGAGGAAACGCGCAAGCGTTTTCCAGCGCAGCACGCAAGGAGCGGAGCGACGCAGCGAAAGCGGGCGGCGCCAGCCGCACGCGGACATCCCGCTGGGGGCACCATTTAAATCGAGAAGCCCGTTGCCCTCGCGGTGACGGGCTTTTTTCTGCCTCAACGCCGGGATTCGAACCCGACAGGGTGCGGATCCCGGCACCATCGCAAGGCCTGTGGGCAAAAATGGCAAATGTGAGTACTGTTACCGATTTAGTAACAGCGAATTCGGCCTTTTAGATGGTGAATCAGATGTCAAATCAACGACCTAGTGCTCAGATTAGGCCCGACCTCAGCTATATACCTGGACATATGTGGTCTAACTCGGCAAAAACTGCCATTTTGATATGGAACTAGTTTAGTGACAGTACTCATATTTGCGTTTTTTGTCCACGGCCCCTTATTGCGTGGGCGAATCAGTTGCAAAACGGACTCCAAAGCGTCCTTCACAAACAAAAAGCCGGGGTCCGCGCGATGCGGGCCCCGGCTTTCAACCGTGACGGTATGTTGTCCCAGTCCTACACGTAGAACAGGATGTCGTCGTAGGTCGGGACCGGCCAGTAGTCGGCGGCCACGATCTCCTCCATGGCATCCACGGCGGCACGCAGCGCATCCATGGCGGGAACGACCTCGTGCGCGTACACGTTGGCCTGCTCCTGACCATCGAGGCCCTCGGCCTTCTGATGTACGGCGTCGAGCGCCTTGATGGAGTCGTTGATGGCGGTGATGCCGTTGCAGAGCTTGTTGAGCGTGTTCTGCTCGCACTGCATGGCAGCATCGGCACCGGCAGCACGGATAGCCTCAAGGCCCTTAGCGACCTTGGTGGCATAGGCGGTAATGACCGGGCGATAGGTACGACGCGCCTCGCGAACCATCGTGGTGGCCTCGATGTTCATGAGCTTATTGTACTTCTCGAGCTTGCAGTCGTAGCGGCACTGAGCCTCGGCCTTGGTCAGGACACCCGTCTCCTCAAAGAGCGCAATGGCCTTATCGGAAACAAAGGCGGGCAGGGCATCGGCCGTGGTCTTGTTGTTGGCAAGGCCGCGCTTCTCGGCCTCGACGGGCCACTCATCGGAGTAGCCATCGCCGGAGAAGAGGATGCGCTGGTGGTCGGTCAGGACCTTCTTGCAGTACTCGAGCGCGGCGTCCTGGAACTCGTCCTCGGGCGTACCCTCAAGCGCGTCGGCGAAGGACTTGAGCGACTTGGCCACGGCGGCATCGAGCACCAGGTTGGAGTCGGAGACGTTCTGCTCGGAGCCGCAGGCACGGAACTCGAACTTGTTGCCGGTGAAGGCAAACGGGGAGGTGCGGTTGCGGTCGGTGTTGTCCTGCATCAGCTTGGGCAGGGTATCGGCGCCCAGGTCAAGCACGCCGCGCGTGGCATGGACGGAAGCCTTGCCATCGATGATCTTCTCGACGACCTCGGTAAGCTGGTCGCCCAGGAAGATGGACATAATCGCCGGAGGAGCCTCGTTGGCGCCCAGACGATGGTCGTTGCCGGCCGAGGCAACAGAGGCACGCAGGAGCTCCTGGTAGTTATCGACGGCCTCGATCACCGCGGTGAGGAAGACGATGAACTGCAGGTTGTCGAGCGGAGTGTCGCCCGGATCGAGCAGGTTCTCGGACTCGGTGCCAAGCGACCAGTTGTTGTGCTTGCCCGAACCGTTGATGCCCTCGAAGGGCTTCTCGTGCAGCAGGCAGACCAAGTCGTGGCGGGAGGCGATGAGCTTCATCTTCTCCATCATGACCAGATTCTGGTCGATTGCCTCGTTGACCTCGCCATAGACAGGGGCAAGCTCATGCTGGCAGGGAGCGACCTCGTTGTGCTTGGTCTTGGCGGGAATGCCGAGCGCCCACAGCTCGTCGTCCAGATCCTTCATATAGGCAGAGACGGTGGGGCGGATAGCGCCAAAGTAGTGCTCCTCGAGCTCCTGGCCCTTGCAGGGAGCGGCGCCAAAGAGGGTGCGGCCGGTGATGACCAGGTCCTTGCGCTTGCGGTAGGCGTCCTTCTTGATCAGGAAGTACTCCTGCTCGTCGCCCACGGAAGGAACGACCTTCTTGGGGGTCTTGCCGAACAGCGCCAAAACGCGCTTGGACTCACGCGAGAGCGCGGTCATGGAGCGCAGCAGCGGGGTCTTCTTGTCCAGGGCCTCGCCCGTGTAGGAGCAGAAAGCCGTGGGGATGCACAGGACATCGTCCTTGATAAAGGCGGGGCTGGTGGGGTCCCAAGCGGTGTAGCCACGAGCCTCGAAGGTGGCACGCAGGCCGCCGTTGGGGAAGCTCGAGGCATCGGGCTCGCCCTGGATGAGGTTCTTGCCCGTAAACTTGGTAATGGCGGTGCCGTCGTGGTTGGGCTCCAGGAAGCTGTCGTGCTTCTCGGAAGTAATGCCCGAAAGCGGCTGGAACCAGTGCGCGTAGTGCGTCGCGCCCTTGGAGATGGCCCAGACCTTCATGGCATGGGCAACGGCGTTGGCCACATCCAGGTCGAGCGGCTCACCGCCCTCGAGGGTTGCAGCAAGGCGCTTCCAAATGTCCTTGGGGAGGTAGTCCTTCATGACTTCCTCAGAGAACACCATGGTCCCGAAGCGGTCAGTAAGTTCGGCCATACGGAACTCCCTTCGTATCGGCACCGCGTGAGAAGCGGTGTTGATTACTAACGAACGAGTCATAGCTTAGACTCGCCGTGTTTCCGCGACATTACCGTTATGTTGCTGTCGCGAAACCAATCAATGAGGTTACCCTATCGAGGCGGCATTGCCACCCTCAACAGCCAATCAACTGCATAAATTGCAGACCTCTCCTCATGGTTTAAGAGTAGTCAATGATAGGATGGGGCTCTATTAACTGGTATTTCGCATCAGATACCATTCAATATAGACCCATCCTACATTGACCGCTCTGTTATAGGAAATGCCGATAGCGAAGCATTTTCGATTGGTATCCCCAAATAGCGAGTAAAACTCCACCGCAGCGCAGTGGTGCTGTAGAATCCTTACAACACATCACACTAATGTATCTAAAGGAGCACGATATGCGCGTCGACGAGGTTTTTAAGCAGGCAGCATCCCAGGGCACCGCGCCCGTTTCGTTTGAGATGTTCCCGCCCAAGGGCGAGCTGACCCTCGACACGGCCCGCGAGGTTGCTGGCAATCTGTGCAAGCTTTCGCCGAGCTTTGTCTCGGTCACCTGCTCGGCCGGCGGCTCGGGCAACGGTGCCACCACCGCCCCCATCGCGCATATGATTTCGAGCGAATTCGATACGCCCTCGGTAGCGCACCTCACCTGCGTGGGCCGCACCCACGCCGACATCGCCGCCAAGATCGACGAGTATCGCACCGCCGGCGTGGAAAACATCCTAGCCCTGCGTGGTGATCTTCCCGCCGGCGCGACCGAGGACGACAAGCCCGCCTCGGACTACGCCTACGCCCGCGACCTTATCCCCGAGCTCGTCGACGCCGGCTTTTGCGTGGGCGCCGCAGCCTACCCCGAGGGCCACATTGCCTGCGAGGATCTCAACCTCTCGGTCGAGCACCTCAAGCAAAAACAGGACGCCGGCGCGAGCTTCTTTGTAACGCAGCTCTTTTTTGATAACGAGTGCTTCTACCGTTTTCGCGAGCTTGCCGACAAGGCCGGTATCACCGTGCCCATTACCGCGGGCATCATGCCGTTTATGGGCAAGTCGCAGATCAGCCGCATGGTCTTTATGTGCGGCGCGTCGCTACCCTCCCCCGTCATCAAGATTCTCGCCAAATACGAGAACGACCCCGAGAGCCTGCAGGCAGCCGGTGTAGATTATGCCGCCCGCCAGCTTTGCGACCTTAAGGAGCGCGGTGCCGACGGTCTGCACCTGTACACTATGAACCGTCCTGCGATCGCCGCGACCATTATGGAGCGCCTGGGGTAATGGAAAAACCGCACATCGATACAACCGCTGTCGAAGTGCCGGCCGACCTTGCGTCGCCGGCGCTTTACCGCGTCGATGCTGCGCACCATCCCCGTGTCGACCGTGCCGAGATGCTGCGGTATCTGGGTTACGGCGGCCAGCAGATTGAGCCCGAACTGTCACGACGTATTGAGCTTGTGGTCGAGCGTCTGGAACTGGACATTGAGCCCCGTGGCGTGCGCCGCGTATTTGCCATCGATGCCACGGGCGTGGACGAGCAGGGAGAGCCCAGCATCCGTCTGGTTGGCACCAACGTTGAGCTGCGAGGTCGCGATATCTATCGACATCTCAAAGATGCCCGCTTTGCCGCGCTCATAGCATGCACCCTCGGCATGGACGCCGAGCGTCGTCTGCGCACCACGGGAGCCCAGCAGCCCCTAGAGGGAGCCGTGCTCGATGCCGCGTGCTCCGCCTATGTGGAAGCCGCCGTCGAGCAGATGGACCAGCAAGTCAAGACTGCGGCCGCCGCACACGGACTCGCCGGTAACTGGCGCTTTAGCCCCGGCTACGGCGACTGCCCGCTTACGGCCCAGCGCTCGATCGTGGCTGCACTCAACGCCACGCGGCTCATCGGACTTACCGTCACGCCGACCAGCCTGCTCATGCCCACCAAGAGCGTGACCGCGGTGATCGGTCTGTTCGATGGCGAGGTCCACGACGCCCAGAGCCGCCCCACCTGCACTATCTGCCGCATGCGTGAGCACTGCCGCTTCCGCGCCGCCCACACCACCTGCTATTCCAGCCACTAGGAGCCCACCGATGTTTACCCCGCTTATCACTCATGATTCTGACGGTGCTGCGCTGGCGGCTCCCGTTGATGCCGCACGTCGCAACGGTGCCACGTACAAGACGCGCACGATCGACGATCTGCGCATTAAGGACGATCGCCTGCGTGCGGCCATCGAGGGCACGGGGCATCTGCTGTTCGACGGCGGCATGGGCACCATGCTGCAGGCGGCCGGCATGAAGGCCGGAGCCCTGCCCGAGCTGCTCAACTTTGAGGAGCCCCAGGTCATTACCGACATTCAGCGACAGTACGTCGAGGCCGGCTGCGACGTGATCACCGCCAACACCTTTGGCGCCAACGCCCACAAGCTCGACGGTACCGCCACCGTGGCAGATGTCTTTGCCGCCGCTGTCGCCTGCGCCCGCGCAGCCGGTGCCCACTACGTCGCCGGCGATATCGGCCCCATCGGCGCGCTGCTGCGCCCCTTGGGTACCCTCAGCTTCGACGAGGCCTACGACCTCTTTGCCGAGGAGGTGCGCTCTGGCGTCGCCGCGGGTGTGGACCTCTTTATTATCGAGACTATGACTGACCTTGCCGAGATCAAGGCGGCAGTCCTCGCCTGCCGCGAGAATTCCGACTTGCCCGTCTTTGCCACCATGACCTTTGAGGAAGACGGCCGCACCTTCTTGGGCACGAGCCCCGAGGTCGCCGCCATCACCCTCGACGCCATCGGCGCCGACGTTTTGGGCATCAACTGCAGCCAGGGCCCGGCCGAGCTCCGAGGACTCGCCGCGCGTATGCTCACCGTTACGGACAAGCCCGTTATGGTGCAGGCCAATGCGGGACTGCCCCATGTGGACGACGACGGCAACACCGTCTTTGATATCCAGGCACCCGAATACGCCGAGGCTGTCGCCGGCATGATTGAGGACGGCGTGAACGTCGTGGGCGGCTGCTGCGGCACCACGCCGGCGCACATGGCCGCCTTGCGCACGCTTATCGATAACCACACGCCCAGCCCGCGCCACCGCAAGCCCAGCATGTCGGTCACGAGCGCTCAGACGGTCGTGGACCTTCCCTGCGACGGCCACAAGATCGCCGTCATCGGCGAGCGCATCAATCCCACCGGCAAAAAGCGCCTGCAGCAGGCCCTGCGCGACGGCGACCTGGACTACGTCGTGAGCCAGGGCATCAGCCAGCAGGAACAGGGCGCCGACATCCTGGACGTCAACGTGGGCCTGCCCGAGATCGACGAGGTCAAGATTATCCAGCAGGCCACCGAGCAGCTCCAGGGCTCCACGCTCCTGCCGCTGCAGATCGACTCCACCGATCCCGCCGCTGTCGAGGCCGCCGTACGCCGCTATGCCGGCAAGCCCATCATCAACTCGGTCAACGGCAAGCAGCAGATCATGGATGAGATCTTTCCGCTGGTTGCCCACTACGGCACCAACGTCGTCGGCCTTACGCTCGACGAAGGCGGCATCCCCGATACCGCCGAGGCCCGCTTCGCCATCGCCGAGCGCATCGTGGCCGAGGCCGCCCGCTACGGCATCGGCCCGGACCGCATCCTCATCGACTGCCTGGTCATGACCGCCTCGACCAACCAGCGCCAGGCTGAGCAGATCCTGCGCGCCATGTCCCTGTGCAAGGAGCGCCTGGGCGTCAAATGCGCGCTTGGCGTGTCGAATATCAGCTTTGGCCTGCCCGCGCGCCCGCTGCTGGGCTCGGTCTTTTTGGCCGCCGCCTTTGGCGCGGGCCTGGACGCCCCCATCATGAACCCGGGCTCCAAGCGCTTTATGGACACCGTCTACAGCTATCGCGTCCTGAGCGTTGAGGACGAGGGCTCGACCGGATACATCGAGCGCTATGCCGGCTGGACCGATCCGTACAAGATCGCCGCCAACCCGGCAGCGGCTCAGGCCGCATCGACCGACACCGTGCCCGCTGCTGGCACCGCTGGCACCGACGGCAACGACGACCCCATCCGCCACATGGTCGTCTCGGGCCGCAAAGGCGAGATCGCGGCCGAGACCGAGCGCCTGCTGGCCGACCACGACGCTATGGACCTCATCAACAACCACTTTATCCCCGCCCTCGACGAGGTGGGCGTCCTCTTTGACCAGGGCAAGTTCTTCTTGCCGCAACTCATGGCCTCGGCCGAGGCCGCACGCGTGGGTTTCGACACCATCAAGCGCCTGATGCCCGCCGGCGAGATCGCCGACAAGGGCAAGATCTGCGTGGCCACCGTCAAGGGCGACATCCACGATATTGGCAAGAACATCGTCAAAATGCTGCTCGACAACTACGGCTACACCGTCTTTGACCTGGGCCGCGATGTCGATCCGCAGGAGGTACTCAAGACCGTCAAGGAGCGCGATATCAAACTCGTCGGCCTCTCGGCGCTTATGACCACCACCGTCGTCGCCATGGAGGAGACCATCAAGCTGCTCCATGCCGAGGTTCCGGGCGTCAAGATCATCGTAGGCGGCGCCGTGCTCACCCCCGAATACGCCAAGCAGATCGGCGCGGACTACTACGCCAAGGATGCCGCCGAAAGCGCGCGCATTGCCGAAGAGGTCTTTGGGCAGTAACACAACGGAAACAACCGAGCACTAAAACGTGCCGCACGCGCCACTTGGCACGTGCGGCACGTTAGAATAGATAAGACTATGCTCGTTTTGGCAGATAGGAGCGCAAGGATGGCGATCACGCCTGCAGAAATCGCGGAAACCCGCGGCATGGTTGAGGAGCAGAACCTCGACATCAGGACCATCACCATGGGTGTTTCGCTCATGGGTTGCGGCGACGAGAACCTCGACCGCATGTGCACGAAGATCTACGACCACGTGACGCACACGGCTGAGCATCTGGTCGAGACCGCCGAGAACCTCGAGCGCGAGTACGGTATCCCCATCGTCAACAAGCGCGTTTCCGTCACCCCGGTGGCGCAGATCGCCGCGTGCTGCAAGGATGAGGACCTCACCCCCATCGCGCACGCCCTCGACCGCGCGGCCGAGACACTCGGCATCGATTACCTGGGCGGCTTCTCCGCACTCGTCCAGAAGGGCATCGGCGACGCCGATCGCCGCGTTATACAGTCCATTCCGCAGGCGCTCGCCACCACGAGCCGCGTCTGCTCCAGCCTCAACGTCGCCAGCCTGCGCGCCGGCATCAACATGGACGCCGTGCTTATGGCCGCCCAGACCATCATCGATGCCGCTAAACTCACGGCCGACCAGGATTCCGTCGGCGCTTCCAAGTTTGTCTGCTTTGCCAACATGGTCGAGGACTCCCCGTTTATGGCGGGCGCCGTCCACGGCGGTGGCGAGGCCGACGCCGTCATCAACGTTGGTGTCTCGGGCCCCGGCGTTATGGCTGCTGCCTTGGAGACGCTCCCCGATTCCGCATCGATGATGGAGGTCGCTGAGAAGATCAAGCAGACCGCCTTTAAGATCACCCGTGCCGGCGAGCTCATGAGCCGCGAGGCCGCCCGTCGTCTGGGTGTCGAGAAGGGCATTGTCGACCTGTCGCTGGCGCCTACGCCTGCCATCGGCGACTCCGTTGCCCGCATTCTCGAGATCATCGGCGTGGGCACCTGCGGTGGCCCGGGCACGACCTGCGCGCTCGCCATGCTCAACGATGCCGTCAAGAAGGGCGGCGTCATGGCCAGTTCCAGCGTGGGCGGTCTTTCCGGCGCCTTTATCCCCGTGTCCGAGGACGCCGGCATGATCGCCGCCGTCGAAGCCGGCGCGCTTTCGCTCGAGAAGCTCGAGGCCATGACCTGCGTGTGCTCCGTCGGCCTGGACATGATCGCCATCCCCGGCGACACCCCGGTCGAGACCATCGCCGGCATCATCGCCGACGAGATGGCCATCGGCGTCATCAACAACAAGACCACGGCCGTCCGCGTGATTCCCGCCATCGGCAAGGGCGTGGGTGACTGCGTCGAGTACGGCGGCCTGTTCGGCCGTGCGCCCATCATGCCGGTGAACCCCAACGCCGGCACCGTGCTTGCCCATCGCGGTGGACGCTTCCCGGCACCGCTGAACTCGCTCAAGAACTAGCTGAGGGGTGCTGGCGAGGAGCCCCGGGGAGGGCAAATATATAAGGTCGCCTGCTCGGACAGTCCTGACTCGCACGGAGAGCACATTAAGTGCTCTCCGGCTCGTGCGGAACTCGCGATCGACCTTATATATTTGTCCTCCCCGGGGCTCCTCGCACAACGGGACCTCAGTTGGGTTCTATCCCGGTTGCAGTTGCTTCGCTCCTGCACCACTTGGCTGGTGCGGCGTTTTGGCGTTGGAACGGTTCTTTTTCTGATATATGCTTGTTGCGGCTCTTCTTTTGGGAGGGGCCGCTTTTTTTGTTGTGTGAGGAGGTTGGCCCGTGGTTGATGGGGAGATTCGTTCTGAGCTGCTTGCTGCGGATTGGAATGGCGAATGGATGCGTCTGCAGGCCGCTCGGCATCGGGCTGATGATTCTTTTGAATGGGATAAGCGAGCTCGACATTTTCGACCTCTTGAGACTGCCCCTTATGCTCGGGATTTTATAAAGCTGTTGGCACTTGAGCCCGGCGAGTCGGTGCTCGATATGGGGTGTGGAGCTGGGTCGATTGCTATTCCGCTTGCGCAAGACGGGCATCCCGTGATTGCAGCTGATTTTTCCCCTGCCATGTTGGGCACGCTTGATGCTGGTATTGAGTACTATGGGCTCGAGGATCGCATTACGCCGCTTGAGCTTGCTTGGGATGATGATTGGGATTTGGTTGGACCGGTCGCGAAAACGGTGGATGTTGCCTTTGCCAGTCGGTCGGTTACGACGACCAATCTAAAAGGTGCGCTTGCCAAGCTTGACCGTGCGGCTCGTCGGCGTTGTACTGTCACGATGGTCGCTAACTCCAGCCCGCGCTATGATCTGCACTTGATGAACGCTATCGGCGCCTCGGTTACCTGCAGCAATGGCTTTGTGTACGCCTTCAACATCCTCATTCAGATGGGTGCGTTGCCGCAGGTTACATACTTTGAATCGCCTCGTCGCGATACCTTCGATAGCCTTGAGGCAGGCGTGGCGGATTTTTCCCGTATGCTCGAGCATGGCAACGAGGATAAGATCGACCGCCTGCGCGACTATATCGCTCAGCACATGATCGAAAACCCCCATGCCGGCGAGCCGGGCTCCAAGGGCGTGCCGCAGGGGCGCTATATGCTCGACCATATCCGTAAGGTTCGCTGGGCGTTTATTGCATGGGAACCGGTCTCTGAATCCCGCTCGTAGCCCGTTCACAGCCCGCACTGCCCATCACCTCGGCATCCGCATTCTTTTTGAACTGGGCAAACGCGCTCCACACCGCGCCGTTCCTGCGCTATCGTGGGACAGCTCACGTAGATTAAGGCCCCGTCGCGGGGCGCCCCATACATAGAAAGCGAGAACCCATGGCACTGACAGGAGCCCAGGTCAAGCAGCTTCGCAGCATGGCCCATCACCTCAACCCCGCCATCATCATCGGTAAGTCCGATGTCAACGAGGGCACCGTCGAGCAGACGGTCGCCTACCTGGAGAAGCACGAGCTCGTTAAGTGCTCCGTGCTCGATGGCTCCAGCCTTTCTGCCCGTGAGGCCGCCGAGGAGCTCGCCGAGCGCTGCCACGCCGACGTCATTCAGGTTATCGGCCGCAAGTTCTCGCTGTATCGCGAGTCCTCGCGCAAGGACATCGAGAAGATCAAGCTCGTCTAAGAGCCAATGATCCGGCGAGCCGACACATAGCAAGCTTACGGGTGCCCAAGTACTTCGGGCGCCCGTTTTTTATCGCTCGACCAGCACGCGGTTGAGCCGACCCTCCACCAAGCGCTCATATAGATGCCGCGTCTCGGGCTCGGGTACGCCATTGACCTGCTCCCTCAGATGGTGCATATGCCCACTGTATAGCTCGACGATATCGCGCCTCCGCCCCGCCGCACTGTAGACACGCATGGCGCAGCGCACCATATCCTCACGCGCCGTTTCCTGTCGAAGACCCGACTCCGCCAGCCAAATCGCCGACTGCAGATCGTTTTCTTCTAGAGCGGCATTTGCTCCCTTAATCATGCAATCGATGTACTTTGACTGCATAATGCGTCGCATACGCAAAAAGTAGGTGGGATTACAGCCATTGGGAACATACAGCGGTCCGGCATAAAGCTGCTCAATCTTAAGGCACAGCTCAACTAAATGGGGCCCGCGCGCACCCGTGCGATTTCCCAAAACCTCGCGGCTTATCTGGTCAAACAGCCGTACATCGGTCTTGACGTAGTCGCCGTTGAGTCCGATGCATTCATTTTGGATGAGCACACACGACTTGCCATCCGGCGTCGGTCCCAAAGCCGACCGCAAGCGCGATATCGTCGAGTACAGGTTGTTGCGGGCGCTATTGAACTCGGCATGGGGCCACAACTCCATGGCCAGCGTCTCGCGGTCGACGAGCGCATCCATGCCCAGCGCAAGCCGCTCGGCAAGTGTCGCCGCCTTCTTGCGGCGCCACATTTTGTCCGTGATGGGAAACCCGTCGCGCTCGGCGCGGAACGCACCAAACATGCGAATCTCGATATGGTCGATGGTATCAACGGCTTCAACCTCGCCGGCCTGGAACAGGCGCTCGCCCTCCCCTTCCAGATCATCGCGCAGCGAGTACCGCGACAGCTCGCGCACGGGAAGCTTCTTGCGAATCCTGGTCGCCGGCTCGCCCAGACAATGCATGGCAAGGCGCGCAAAGAGCCGATACGATGGCTCCAGAATCCCCGCACGATTCATGGACATCCAGGCCGCAAGATCGCTGTCTCGGCCCGCACAGGCCAAATGCAGCGCCACCATCCAGGCCTCCGCTCCACCAACCTGCGTCTGGCTTATATCGAGTAGCTCCGCTTCCTCGCGCACCGAAACCATCGAGGTGTTACGCAGATACGCCGCGCGCTCCAACAGCAATGCGTTATCGCGCATGTACGCAATCGACTCCTCGGCAAGTTTGAGCACTTGGACCGCACGGAACTTTGCATTAACCGGCCGTCCCTCTGCCAGCGACTGCCAGCCTTCTAGCAACAGGCCAAACAGCTGAATCTGGTTGTCGCGCATGCGCACGGCAAAACGATCGAGCTCGTTGAATGCCGCGTCGTCGGTTACCGGCAAGCCGGAAAGGAGCCGCCGTGCCGCCAACACCATGCGCACCCAGATAGCCATCGCCTTGAGCCCACGTACGTCGAGCGCCTCCCGCACCACCGTCATCTCGTCGTCGCGCTCGTCGGTTCCCGCAAACGACCCGTCAAAAAGCTCCACCAGCATGCTGTCGGCCCGTATAACAATCCCCGCGATGTCGAGCTCGCAGTCGTAGGCCTTGCTCGTTTTGAGCTGCTGTAGAACGCCGCCGTCATCTCCCCGCTCGGTCAGGCAGCGCTTGACCTCGATATGCGCGGACAACATATCGAGTGCGGTATGGGATGTCTCGATTTCTGGCACGGTCAGGTTCGTAGGAAGCCCAAGCCCGTTGTCCCCATAGCAAACAGCCGTCAGTGTCTGGGCCACCCTCCATGAAACAGGGTCTATTTCGCAGGCCGCCCGTTCGCCCCCGCGCTCGATGGCCGATGCCATATAGCGAGCGAGCTTTGTATTGGACACGCTGACCGCTGCCAGATATACGCCAAGCGCCTCGGCAGGCGTTGGCTCTGGAGCCGGATCCTCGGCATCGATCGTGCCCAGCGCTGCTCGGCAGATATCGGCCCCGTGCCCCGTCAGAGCCAGATCGACCCCATACTGCCCAGCAAGTTCAAGGACCGCATCACGGTCCAAAAAAGCGTCCGCCAGGCCCATCGCCGCATCGCATCGGCCCGCCTTAAGCAAAATCCGGGCCGCCCTCGGAACAAGTTCGGGGCGAACCTCGGCCACCAACTTACGCAAGCGCAAGCGTCCGTTATCCTCCGTGCCCAGACACGTAAAACTCCGCTCGGCGGGGTCCAAGCCAAAGATCGGGTAGTCGCGTACGAAGTAGGACTGGTCGACCATCGATAGCCTCACCCCGCAAGCCTCGAGTTCTGCGATATTGCCCTCGCCCATCAAAATCATGAGACATGCCACGCAAAACAGTGCATTATTGTCGAGCGAAGCCAGGTCGACAAGTGCCGCGCCATATACGTTGACAATCTCGTTTTCGAGCAGACCGGCTACGTCGCCTTGGCCATACAGACCCGTCTGCAATGCCGAAACGAGCTCGGGCACGCCCTGCGTGAGCTGATAAAAGTCGAGCGATGTGCTGATCGAAAACGCCGATGCCCACGCCGAATACTCATAGGCATGCACCTTGAGCATCTGCGCATTGATCTTAACCGAATCGCCCAGCCCCTGAATCAGTTGACGATTTGAAGGACGGCAGGAGATAAAGACCCCCACCCCCATAGCGCGCAGGCCGCGAATCCTGTCGATGAGGTCTTCGGTATCGTGCTGATCGAGGTTTGGCACATTATCAATCGCGATAAGGGAGTGCGGTTTGTCTTTGAGTTCTTCGGTAACCACCTCGAGCTGCATAAACACCTCGCGCCCAGTGGCGCGATCGGCCTCGATAATCCGCACGGGGCCTCGCGTCGGGTCGCATTTAACCTCATGGGTGTACTGCAGCAGCACCGAGGTCTTCCCAAACCCGTCGGGCGCATAAAGAACCACGATGCCGGCCTTTCGGCCCTTGGCGAGAAGCTCATTCATCAAGCGTTCGCGTCGCACCATATAGCCACCGCCCAGCGGCATCAGCTCGAGGTCGTCCATACTGCCCAAATCGTTTACCATGCCCGCTCCTCAACTCGACCGTATGGACACTGTAACCGCAAGACCATACAAGCCGCGCTATGAATAGAGCGACCTTGTGTTCTAGGTTGTCTTTTGGTACGCAAGCGGCAAGTTTTTGTACAGCGAGGGCCGATTGTTATTAATCCCCCGACTAATCGGTCTTTAAGCAGGTAAATGAGCTTGTCAGCTTGTCCCATCTAAGCGGCAGTGTAACGCAAATGAACAAGGTTCAGCTATGTCATTCAACTCGCCTAGCACCCGCTACCGTCTACGACCTTTTAGTGGCATTTTTGCATAGAATCTGGTATGGAATGAATCAAGCTGTTGGGCATCCGGCATTCGTCAAGCTTGCGGCAAGATTTTGGTCAAGCGGGCGGAGAGGGATAACAAAAAGGCCCCCGCAAAGCGGAGGCCTTAGGCAAGGCTATGTCGAGATGCAGGATTCGCGCTACTCGCAGAGCGAAAGGGCGGCCTCGTCGGCAACGACAACGCAGTTGGTGTGCAGCTGCAGGATCGAAGCCGGGCACGCGGGCGTAACCGGACCATAGCACATGTCATGCACGGCCTGAGCCTTGGCCTCGCCGTTGGCGACGACTAGGATCATGCGGGCATACATGATGGTCTGGGTACCCATGGTGTAGGCCTGACGGGGAACATCGTCGATGCTGTCGAACAGGCGGCTGTTGGCCTGAATGGTGCTCTCGGTGAGGTCGACGCAGTGCGTGCCCTTGGAGAAGTGGTCATCGGGCTCGTTGAAACCGATGTGGCCGTTGTTGCCAATGCCGAGCAGCTGCAGATCCGGGTAACCGGCGGCGGCGACGATCTTGTCGTACTCAGAGCAGGCAGCGGCGGCGTCGGGGTTGGAACCGTCGGGCACATGCGTGTTGTTCAGGTCGATGTTGATGTGATCGAAGAAGTTCTCACGCATGAAGTAGTGATAGCTCTGGGGATCGTCGTGCGAAAGGCCGCGATACTCGTCCAGGTTGTAGGTGCTGACCTCGGCAAAGTCGACGTCGCCCTTCTCGTACCAAGCAGCGAGCTGCTTGTAGGCACCGATCGGGGTGGAGCCGGTGGCAAGACCCAGCACGCAATCGGGCTTGAGGATAACCTGCGCCGAGATAATATTGGCGGCCTTGCGGCTCATATCCTCGTAGTCTTTAGCTTTAATGATCTTCATTACGCGTCCTTTCTCGTACAAGAGAGGCAAGGCTCCCCTTACAAGCACTTGCCCGCGGCCCGCGTCGGCCGCAACCAACGTGTGCGGCCACCAGGGCGAGGTCGCGTAATGTATGTGTCTCGTGTCTAGCCGCGTCGAGGCCCCTGCCCGTCCACGGTGACCCAAAGCCGTTTAGCTTCGGACAAATCCCATCTTGCCACGGAGGGCGCCCTCTTTCAAGGGCGCCCTCCATAAACGTGTTTGAATTGTAGGCTAATGGCCACGTGCACTTGCTAGCGCTCCCGAGCAACGATGAGCTGGTCCATCTCTTCGACATGCACGCCAACGGAGCCCTTGATACTCGAGAACTCAACGGAGTTGCACACCAAGATGGGAACCGTCACATCGTAGCCCTCGGCAGCAATTGCCTCGCGATCGAACTCGATGAGCACGTCGCCCTTATGGACGACATCGCCCACCTGTGCATGCACGCTAAAATGCTTGCCCTCAAGCTGAACAGTGTCCAAACCAACGTGGATGAGCACGTCCAAACCATCGACCGTGTTAAGCGCAACAGCGTGACCCGTGGGAAAAATGGCCTCGACCTTGGCATCAGCCGGTGCAATCACACGCGTGCCGGTAGGCTGAATCGCCACGCCCTGGCCCAAAAGGCCGGTGGCAAATGTCTGGTCGTTTACCTCGGAAAGCGGAATGACGTCGCCCGAGATGGGAGCATCCAGCGTAAGGACTCGACCACGCATACCAAAAGACCTTAGGACTTTAGTGAACATGCTCCCCCTCGGACATACCAATCGACCAAAATAGCCTTAACAGTTTACCACTTGGCACTCGTTTTTGACCATTAGGGAAGTTCGCGCTTGACAACCTCGACGATGTCGTCGACAACGCGCTGGGTCAGCTCGTGCGTCTCGGCCTCGGCCATCACGCGGACCAGCGGCTCGGTACCGCTCGGACGCACCAGAATGCGACCACGGCCGTCAAGTTCCTTCTCGGCAGCAGCGACGGCATCCCAGATGGGCTGGCAATCATCCAGACCAGCCTTGTTGTCGGAATGCACGTTGACGAGTACCTGCGGGTACTTCTTCATGATGCCGGCAAGATCGGTGAGGGTACGACCGGTGCGCTTGAGCACGGCCAGCAGCTGCAGAGCCGTCACCAGACCGTCACCGGTGGTGTTGTGCTCCAGGAAGATGATGTGGCCGGACTGCTCGCCGCCGATGACGGCGCCATCCGCGAGCATACGCTCCAGAACGTAGCGATCGCCCACGGCGGTCTGAACCATCTCGAAGCCCTGCTCCTTCATAGCGATGGAGAAGCCCAGGTTGCACATGACGGTCGAGACGATCTCGGAGTTGGCGAGCTTGCCGCGGGCGGCGAGGTCAGAACCGCAGATAGCCAGGATGTAGTCACCGTCGATCTCATTGCCCTCGCTGTCCACGAACAGTACGCGGTCGGCGTCGCCGTCGTGGGCCAGGCCGATATCGGCGTGGGTGCGCAGCACGAGCTCGCGCAGGGGCTCAAGGTGAGTGGAGCCGCACTCAACGTTAATGTCAGTGCCACAGTAATCGGTGTTGATGGCATGGACCGTGGCACCCAGGCGCTGCAGCGCGGCGGGCGTGGTCTGGCAAGAAGCACCATGGCCGCAGTCGACGGCAACGACCAGGCCATCGAGCCTCAGGCCATCAAGCGTATCGATGGCGTGGTCGACGTATGCCTTGCGGGCGTCTTTCATCTTGATGATGTGGCCCACGCCGGCACCGGTCGGCAGCGTGTCGGCAGCCATGGCTTCCTCGGACATGACCCAGGCGCTGATCTCTTCCTCGACCGCATCGGGAAGCTTCATGCCCTTGCGGCTAAAGAACTTGATGCCGTTGAACTCCGGCGGATTATGCGAAGCAGAGATGACGATGCCGCCGTCGAGCTCGTTCTGGACGGTGAGCAGCGCCACGGCAGGCGTGGGGATGACGCCGCAGCAGTGCGGACGACCGCCCTCGGCCATGATGCCGGCAGTCAGAGCGCTCTCGAGCATGGTACCCGAAAGACGCGTGTCGCGGCCGACGCAGATATCCGGACCAAGGAACTTGGTCGCCGCGCGGCCCAGGCGAAACGCGAGGTCGCACGAGAGGTCGGCATTGGCGACGCCACGGACGCCGTCGGTACCGAAGATGTTCTGGGGCATAGGATCGCTCCTTCCCTAGCAGGCGATATGCAACCGCCCACCCTAGTCGAAAAAGAAAAGCGGGACCCGCCGAGGAATCGGCAGGCCCCGCTTGTACATTGTATCTCGTAAGGAGATAAAACCTTAGCGCTTGGAGAACTGGGGAGCGCGGCGGGCCTTCTTGAGGCCGTACTTCTTGCGCTCGACCACGCGAGCATCGCGCGTAAGGAAACCGGCCTTCTTGAGGTCAGCACGGTAGTCGCCAGCGTTCAGAAGAGCGCGGGCGATGCCCAGGCGCAGAGCGCCGGACTGACCGGAGATGCCGCCGCCATCGCACAGAGCGATGACATCGAACTGACCGGCGGTGTCGGTCACCTTGAAGGGAGCAAGGGCGTTCTCAACGAGCTGATGACGGCCGAAATACTGCTCGGCGTCACGCTTGTTGATGGTCACCTTGCCGGTGCCGGGGACGAGACGGACGCGGGCGACGGCGTTCTTACGACGGCCGGTACCCTGGTAGACAACGGTGTTCTCAGCCATCTTTAAGCCTCCAGCTCAATCTTCGTGGGGTTCTGGGCAGCGTGCGGATGCTCGGCACCAGCGTAGACCTTAAGCTTGGTCATCTGGGCACGGCCGAGGGTGGTCTTGGGCAGCATACCGCGAACGGCGCGCTCGATGACCTTCTCCGGGTGCTTCTCCATAGCCTGGCGGAAGCTCTCAGCCTTGAGGCCGCCGTTGTAGCCGCTGTGGCGATAATAGGTCTTCGTGTCGGCCTTGTTACCGGTAAGCTGGACCTTATCGGCGTTGATGACGACAACGAAGTCGCCGCAGTCGCTGTTGGGCGTGAACTGGGGCTTGTTCTTACCGCGCAGGATCATTGCGATCTGGGTGGCAAGACGGCCCAGGACAGCACCATCGGCGTCGACGAGAACCCAGTTGCGCTGGACCTCGCCCTGCTTGGCGTAGTGAGTCGATTTCGAAATCACTTAGACTCCTCCATGTACAGTACGTGTTGTTACAGAGATTCACGGGGCTCTGCAAGTAACCCGTCCATATTACCCCGCTCGCCGTACGAGTCAACAGGTATTTTGGCTCCGACCAGAGTTTCTGCACATGTCATCCACGAGCCGTGATTTTTCCAACTCTTTAGCTGTTGTCATTTTTTGAGGGTTCGCCGTCGCTAGCGCTCAACGAACTCTTGGATTTCCGCGAGCAGGCGCTTTGCCTCCTGACGGCCCTGGATATACAGGTCCAAAAGCTTTGCCGGATCGTGCTCGACATGGCCGACCTCGACCGGCTTTTGCGGAGCGACGACCAACGCACGGCCCTCGCGCTCATACTTCCATAGGTGCATGCGCTGTATGTTGTAACGGTCGTGGCGCGTCTCGATAGCCTCGAGCAGGTAGGGGTAGTCGGCATAGCGGGCGCGCGCGGCAGGCATAAACTCGTAGGGCTTTTTCTCGTACGAGCGGTCCTGCGTGACAATGACAACCGCGCGCTCGAAGCCGGCCTCCTCCAGCACATGCTCGATAGGAACCGAATCGGCTACGCCGCCGTCGACGTATTTGTGCCCGTCAATCTCGACCGGCGGCGTGACCAGCGGCAGCGACGTCGAGGCGCGCACGGCGTCGAGGTCGAGCACGGCGCTTTTGACCGGCAGGTAGGCAGCGGTTCCAAAGAGCATGTCCGTCGCGACGGCGTACATCTCGATGGGGCTCGCGTCGAACGTCTCGTTATCAAAAGGATCCAGGCGGTCCTGGACGTCGTTGAAGATAAAGTCGTAACCCACGATGGAACCCGTGGACGCAAACGACGCGGCGCCCATGTAGCGGCTGTCGTTGCAGAAGGTCAGGTTGATGCGATTGACGCGACCGATCTGGTGTGACTTGTAGTTGACGCCGTTGAGCGCACCGGCCGATACGCCGTACACCGCCGGAATTTCGACACCGGCCTCCATGAGGACGTCGAGCACGCCGGCGGTAAACTGCCCACGAAAACTGCCACCCTCCAAGACGAGCGCGACCTTGCCGACGTTCTTTGCCTTATCTTCTGCAGTCATATTGACCTCCTGCGATTGCGTTTTGGCTTTCTTCTACCCAGTTTTGGAATGGAGGGCGCGCAGGTTTTTCGAGGCGGCAGGTGAAGCGGAAAGTGCGTCCCAGTTTGAGGCGGGATTCCGGGATGAACTTTCCGTTTGGACCGCCGTTGGGAAAGCGTGTCCCGTTCTGAGCGCGGATTCCGGGATGAACTTTCCGCTAGCCATTCATTTGGAAATTGCATCCCATTCCGAATGAGGATTCCGGGATGCAGTTTCCGCTTGAAACGTCATCCGGAAACCGCATCCCAGTCTGAACCGGAATTCTGGGATGGATTTTCCGCCTGGGGCGACGTTGATGCGGGGCATGGCAGGCTGCAGTCCGATCGGCATCGCATCTGCATAGGGTTGAAGCTTTGCGCGGAGAATCCGCGTATTTGCTTCGCAAATCCGCACCGGCTTCGGCCGCCTGCTGGCGTCCTCGCCCGCTCGCTACAAACGCTTCGCGTTTGCTTAACGCTCGCGCCCTGCACAGAGTTCGATTCTCCGCGGTATCTGCAAGTAATAAAAAGGCAGGTAGAGACACTTCTCTACCTGCCTGTAACTATTGGTGGAGGCGCGGAGAATCGAACTCCGGTCCACGAAAGCCCCCTGATTGGCATCTCCAAGCTCAGTCGCTGGTTTAGTCTCGGACGCTTTGCGCGCAGCGACACGCTCGCGGCGTCCCAACCGGTTCGATCTTAGCCCGCGCCATACCGATTACATGCGCAGGAGCATTCCCCTAACATGACGTCGCGCCGGTGTCGGGGAAATCACCGGGTTGACGCGCCGCTATTAACTAAGCAGCGAGAGCCATAGGCTCAAAAGAAGAGTTGTTGTCAATTCAATTTGACGGTACCCCTGTTTAACGAGGCGAGGAGACCTCGGCTTGCTTCCTCTCTCAGAGCTATCGTGTCGAAACCAGTCGCCCCCGAATGTCGGGAAAGTCTGGATGGTATCAGGCCTGCAAACACCCGATAACCGTCGACTTTTCAAGGAACACGCGGGGGTGAGCCCCGCTCGTGGAGTGTTATCTTACCACGTTCTGAAAGCGGACAGCTGTTCTATGCACGAGCTGTGAAGACCCTAATGTGCACCACACTTCGCACTTTTGCCACCGAACGCGTCACGTATATTTTCGCCAAGCAAAATTGACCCGTCGAAAGGACCGTTATGGATACCAAGCAGCAACTCGTCAATGCCCTCGCAGGCCTGGGCTCAACCATTACCGAAGCTATGGATGTCATCGAAGGCTTTGTCCCCTGCGGACATCCCGCCCTCACGGTTTCGAACGCCCTTGTTGCGCTGGACGCTGACGATGATGCAGCTCTCGCCCAGCAGCTTGAGACCGTCGAAGGCTTTATCGACCACGTGAGTGAGAACCGCGGCGTGGCCGCCTACCACGGCATCGAGGTCGAGCTCGCGGGTCCCAAAGTCGATCTGCTCGCAGCAATCCGCGAGGTAGGTGCCCTCATGCAGACCGCAGGCGTCAAGAACACCCAGGTCAACGAGTGGGTCTACCGCAGCCTGGCAGCACTCGACAGCTCCGAAGAAAAGGCAGCCGAGCAGCTCGCAGAAAGTCCCGCCATTAAGGCCGAGCTTTTGTAAATAGCAGACGTGGGTCCCTTGGCGCAACGTCGTCCAAGAGGCCCGCAAACAGTTCGCGTCAACCGATAGCCGCGCCGCCGCGTTCGGCCAAAGCCAGAATCGGCATCATTTGGCGCGGGGTCTTTGCTGCAAGATCGGCATGTTCGAGCAGCTTGCGATCGTTGGTCACCAAGTAATCGACCTGCGCGCGCTTGCACGCGGCGAACACCAAGTTGTCCTCGTAATCGCGATGGAGCGCTAAGTATTTGTCGGCCAGCCAAAGGTCCGACGCATCTGCACCCACGGCCGTGGCGTTTTCGGTCATGTTCCGAACAAACGCCAACGCCGCATCGCCAATTGCACGGGCAGATGCCTCGTCGAGCGCTTCCCCACTGGCAAGAACGCTACGCTTCAGCTCGTGTTGGACAACGTACAGCACATCCTTGGCGATATGCACCGGAAAGAACAGCAACGCCCCCGTCTCCGTCGCCCGCTCAATAAACGCACGCGCGGCAAGCGACTCGGCATGGTCGACGCAAAACGAATCGACCCATACGTTGGCATCCAAACGCAAAAGGCCTGCGCTCGGACGACACCGATGCCGTCTGGGCGCAGGCCAGATAACGTGGGCGAACACGTCTGCTAACGCAGGTAAGCCTTCGCGTTGCTCAGGCTGTAGGCAATCGTCGAGCCGTTGTGCAGCAGTGACGACGTCTGCGGGGTAATCGCGCCGGTAATACCCAATGCCAACAGCGCCGAGTTGGTGAGCATCACCTTAGAGTAGGAGCTCGTCAGACGATCAATGAGGCCCTGGCTCATGCGGCGCAAACGCACGATCGCGGCCAGATCCGTGTCGGTCAGGATGATATCGGCGACCTCCTTGGCGATGTCGCTTCCGCCACCCATTGCCAGCCCCACGTCGGCCAAACCGAGTGCCGGCGAATCGTTGACGCCGTCGCCCACCATGGCAACGTGGCGCCCCTCACCCTTAATGCGCTCCACATAGGCGTACTTGTCCTCGGGCAGCAGCTCGGCCTTAAACTCGTCGACACCCGCCTCGCGCGCAATGCGCTCGGCCGTGCGCTCCGAATCGCCCGTGAGCATAACGACATGCTTGACGCCCAGCGCATGTAGGTCGGCGATGGCCTCACGGACGCCGGGCTTGAGCGGATCCTCGATGCCGAGCACGCCGACGACCTTGCCGTCGACCGCCAGATACAGCGGCGACAGGCCTTGCATCTGGAGCTCGATTTGCTCCTTGATGTCGGACTCGAGCTGCGCACCCTCGTCCTCAAATACAAAGTGCGCCGAACCGATAATGGCGCGACGCCCCTCGATGGACGAAGCGATGCCGTGCGCCACGATGTACTCGACCGCGGCATGGCGTTCGCGGTGCTCGAGCCCGCGCTCGAGGGCGGCGTTGACCACGGCACGCGCCACCGGATGCGGAAAATGCTCCTCCAAGCAAGCGGAAAGGCGCAGGACCTCGTCCTTGCTCCAGCCATCTGTCGTCAGCACGCAAGCCAGGCGCGGCTGCGCCTCGGTAAGCGTGCCGGTCTTATCAAACACGATGGTGTCAGCCTTGGCAAACGACTCAAAGTACTTCGCGCCCTTGACCATGACGCCCATCTTGGCGGCATCGCTCATGGCGGTCATGACGGCGACGGAACCCGTGAGCTTGAGTGCGCACGAGTAGTCGACCATCAGCGCCGCCGAGGTCTTGATAAGGCTGCGCGTGGTGAGCGCAACCAGGCCCGCGAGCAGGAAGTTCCACGGGACGATCTTGTTGGCGAGGTCCTCCATATGCGACTGGCCCTCGGATTTGAGCGAGTCGGCCGTCTGCACGAGCGAGACGATCGAGCGCAGTTTGGTCTGCGCCGTGTTGGCGCGCACGCGCACCAAGATGCTGCCGTCTTCCACGACGGTACCGGCGAACACGTCGTCGCCCACGCTGCGCTCAACGGCCAGCGGCTCGCCGGTCAGGGTCGCCTGGTTGACCATAGCGCTCCCCCGCTCGACGACACCGTCGATGCAAATGGACATGCCAGTGCGCACGGCGACCAGATCGCCGGGCTCGAGCTCGGTCGCAGCAACGCTTACCTCGGTGTCGCCGACAACCTTTTGCGCCTTGTCGGGTACATCGAGCAGCGAGTTGATGAGCTCGTTTTCGCTCATGGCGCGGGTGTAGTCCTCGAGCAGCTCGCCCACGTTGAGCAGGAACATTGTCTGGCCCGCGGTGTCGACATCACGCTTGACGAACGAAATGCCGATGGCCGAAGCGTCGAGCACGGGAACGGTCAGGCGCGGCTGCGCGAGCTCACGGAGGGCGGCACGCAAAAAGGCCATGTAACCGGCCACGACAAACACCGCACGCAGGGGCATGGGCAAAAACCATCGGCGTGCATAGTGAGCGCCGACAAGTGTGGCAAGGTCCATAACGAGTTTGTGCTTGCGCGGCTCAAGCTGCATCACATAGCCCGACTTGGCATCGGCGATAGCTTGAGCATCGAGTGCGCCCAAGGCGTCGAGCACGCTCGCGCGACGTGGCTCGTCGTATTCGAGCGCCATCTGGCCAATACGGCCATATACGCGCACCTTGTGCACGCCGTCGATATCGCCGCTGAGCTTAAGAAGTGCATCGAGATCGCTCTCTGGCACAGGACCCGCCAATTGAAGACGGGTCCTGCCGGGGATCTCGCTAATAATCGAGAATCTCATAGTTTGTGCCTGGGAGCGTTACTCGGCTGCCTCGTCAGCAGCGGCCTCGCTCTGGGTGATGTAAGCAGCCTCGGCAACCATGTCGTCAACATTAGCCTTGGCCTGCTCGACCATGTCCTGGTAGCCGTTCTTGATGCGCATGCCGCACGCGATACCCTGCACGCAGGCATTCTTTACCGGAGCGCTGGTAAGCAGCTTGATGCCGGCCGTGCCAAGCAGAAAACCGCCACCGACAAGCAGGGTATTGAACGTCGACTTCTTCATGTTGCTTCTCCCTTTTGCCGCATTGGACGCGGCATGGTGCTTCAGCACCCGAGTAAACAAGTTTGCTCGAGCACGCTTTTGAAATATCTCAATTTTATCTAACTATCTAGGTCAGCCATGGCTAACCTTTTGAAAATTAACGATGCGGAGTAACCGATTGTCAATGTGAGAAAGGGACTGTCCCTTTGCCCCTTCTTACAACTGCCAGGTAGCTGCTTCCTTTTGCAGCGCCACCATGCGGGCGAATTCTCCACCTGCCGCCTTGAGCTGCGCCGGAGTGCCCTGCTCGGCAACCACACCATCCTTGAGTACAACGATTTTGTCGGCATTTTCCACCGTACGCATACGGTGGGCAATAACGATAACCGTCTTACCTGCGAGCAGGCGGGAGAGCGCCTGCTGAACCACGGTCTCGTTCTCCACATCCAAGCTCGCCGTCGCCTCGTCCAACAGCACGATAGGCGCGTCTTTGAGCAACGCACGGGCGATAGAGATGCGCTGGCGCTCACCGCCGGACAGCTTGGAGCCGTTCTCGCCGATCATGGTGTCATAGCCCTGCGGCATGCGGCTCACAAACTCGTCGCAGTTGGCGGCACGCGCGGCAGCAAGCACTTCCTCATCGGTGGCATCACGACGCCCGAGGCGGATGTTTCCCATCACCGTGTCGTCAAAGAGCAGCACGTCTTGGAACACAATGGCGTAATCACGCAGCAGTACCTCGGGATCGACGCTTGCAACATCCACACCGCCCACGGTAACCTTGCCCGCGGTGGCATCCCAAAAGCGCGCGGCAAGGCGGCTCACCGTGGACTTACCGGAACCCGAAGGACCGACCAGCGCCGTAACTTCGCCTTCCTTGGCGGTAAAGCTCACATCGGTAAGAACTTTCTCGCCGGCGCGGCCGTCCTCGCCCGCACCATAGCCAAATGCCACGTGATCGAACACCACATCGTGGCCCACGGGCTCAAATTTCTCGCTACCCCGCGCCACAGGCTCTTCCATGATGGAACGCATGCGCTTGGCAGACGACTCGGCGGCAAACAGCTCGGACATTAACATTAACGCCTGGTCAAAGGGTGCATAGATACGGCTCACCATAAGCAGGAAGGCAAACATCACCAAAAAGTCGACCTGGCCGGAGGCGACCATCGCAGCGCCCGTGACCAACGTGGTGGCAATCCCCAGGCGCAGGATGGCAAAGGCGGAGTTGACCAAAAGCCCGTTGGCGAGCTCGCCTTTGGTGGTCTCGCGCTCCTCGGCATCGATCACGGCGTTGAGTCCCTCAAGATAATGGGCCTCCTGGTTGGTGGCGCGGATCTCGCGCACGCAGTCGAGCGTCTCCTGGATCGCCTCGGTGACCTTGACCTTCTCGGCGCGCACGCGGTCGAACACCGGGGTCATGGGCCCGCGTGTCAGATACAGCACGGCAAAGGCCACGGGCACGCTCCAAAACGCCGCGATCGCCAGCTGCCAGCAAAAGAACAGCGACGCCACGAACACGATGGCACTTGCGATGATGGCACCCCAAAGCTCTCCCAGCACATGACTGTAGGCATGCTCCATAGTCTGAACGTCGCCCATGATGGTTTCGGTTAGATCGGCCAGATCACGACGGCCGAAAAACGACAACGGCAGTTTGCGCAAGCGCTCGGCAATCCCCATGCGCTGCTTGCCGCATTCCTCGTAAAAGATGCAGTAGGTGTAGTAATACTGCTGCCAGTTAGAGGCAAAGAGCATCACGAAAAAGACCAGGAGACCGCCCACGATAGGCAGTGCACTCGGCAGATCGGCCCCACTGGCGAGATGCTCGACAAAGCCGGCCATGACCAGGAATAAAAAGCCCATGCCGGCCATGGTAATGAGATTGGTGAGCGTGGTCCAGAAAATGCCGCGTTTTACGCCGGCGACGCCTTTATCGGATAGGAAATACTTCTTTTGGAATGAGGCGAACATTTATGCCTCGCCTCCCTTCGTGACGGCGGCATCCGCGGTCGCTGCAGTGATTTTCCAGCTCGCGGCCTGTTCGTATTCGGCCCACATCTTGGCGTATAGACCCTTTTGGGACAGCAGCTCGGCATGGGTGCCGGCCTCCTGCACGCTGCCCTGGTTGAGCACCACGATTTGGTCTGCGCCCACTACAGTCGAGAGTCGGTGCGCGATCATAATGACCGTGCGACCCGCCGCCAGCTTGCTAAAGGCGCGCTGGATGAGCGCCTCGTTCTCGGGGTCGGCAAACGCTGTGGCCTCATCGAGCACCACGATAGGCGCGTCTTTAAGGATTGCGCGGGCGAGTGCCACGCGCTGGACCTCGCCGCCCGAAAGGTACGCCCCGCCGGCGCCGAGCATGGTGTCAATGCCCTGCGGGAGCTTGGCCACGATATCGTCGCACTGGGCCGCGGAGAGGGCCGCGCGCACTTCGTCGTCAGTGGCTCCAGGCTTGGAGGCGCGCACGTTGTCGGCAAGTGTTTGTCGGAACAGCTGGTTGGTCTGAAACACGAAGGCAACCTGGTCCATAAGCTCGTGCGGGTCCATGTCGCGAACGTCCACACCGCCTACGAGCACTCGACCCGAAGAAACATCCCAAAAACGCGGGATCAGGCTGGCGCAGGTTGACTTACCGCCGCCCGAGGGACCCACCAGGGCGAGGGTGCTACCCGCGGAAACGTTAAAGCTCACATGGCTAACGGCAGGTGCTTCGGCACCCTCGTACGTAAAGCTCACGTCCTCAAATCGCACGTCGCCGCCGGCAGGGTGCTTGGGTTGCGCGGGCACGGAGAGCCGCTTGGAATCCATGACGCTTCGAATTCGAGCCAGCGAATCGGCACTCATCTGAGAGGCCTCGCCCACAAACATGAGCTTGGTCATGGCCGTCGGTACCACGGCCGAAAATATCGCGTAAAACGTGAAGTTGGCCATAAAATGCGCGAAGTCCTTCTCGCCCGGCGCCAACAGCAACGCCACGGGCAACAGGAATGTCACAAGACCATTGAGCGCGGTAAGGTTGAGTACCTGCGGACCTCGGCAAAACGTGCCCGCATAGCTTTGTGCCATGTCGGCGTATTCGGCGATCGCGTCGTGGAACGCCTTAAAGGAATAGACCGTCTGCTGAAACACCTTGACCACGGGAATGCCGCGTACGTATTCGGTACCGGTCTTGTTCATCTTGACCAGCGCGCCCATGTAGGCCTTCATAAACTCGCCGCCCTTGCCGCCCATCATGGCGGCCATGGCGCCAAGCGAAACGACGACCGAGATAAGGCATGCCGCGCCCAAGCGCCAATCGAGGGCGAAAAGCAGCACGAGCAGACCTGCGACCATGGCGGTGGCGCCGGCGATATCGGGCAGCATGTGCGCGAGCAGTGTCTCGGTTGAGGCGGCGCATCCGTCTACGATACGGCGCAGCTCACCGGTGGCGTGCGTGTCAAAGTAGCCGAGCGGCAGCTTAAGCAGATGCTCGCTCGTAGCCTTGCGGATATTGGACGCGCAACGAAACGCGGATAGGTGTGTGCACATGAGCCCCACGAAATAAATCACGATGCTCACCAGGGCAAAACCGACGGCCCACCAACCATACATCGCGATATCGCAGGCTTCGCTCCAGTTAGGTGCCACGGCGATCAGATCGCGCGCGACAAGCCAAATGCACACGTACGGGCCAAAGCTCAGCAGCTGCGAGAGCGCCGAGAGGGCCATGCCCAAATATGTTAGGAATTTACGGTCGCCGGCATATGCAAGCAGCTCGCCGATACCGCCGCCTTCCTTTTTTGATCCCTTTGCCATGAGATTCCTTTCTAACGGCTTGAGAGTTAACCGTAATGAACTTATCATTGATGTGTTAGCCATGGCTCACAATCGAGCCAGGCGTGGACGTTTCTGCAAAGGAAAGGGACGCTTTTGCAAATACGGCGGGCAGCGACCGACATAACCGAGCTCTACGCACCGCAGTTTGAGCAGTTTGGCCTGGAGCTTACCGGCAAGGGCGCCGTCTTTACCGGCGAGGTGGCAAACGATCGGGCGCACGGACGCGCATGGATCATGCCTCTCTCCCCCGCCTGCATCGTTATGGAGCATTTCATTACCCCGATGCACGATATGTACCTGGCCGAATACACACCCGAACCGTACGCCTGCGTGAGCGAGGTCAGCGCGCCCACACTTATATGCATGCCCGAGGCTGGCATAACGCCTGCGAACCTTAAACCCTTGCATGGACCGTGGCCGAACAGCGCGGTGTGCAGCTTTATCCAAGATAGCTGCGGCGAGGAACTAAGTCCGCTGTTTGCAGGGCAGCTTTATCACTCGCGCTCGGTGCTCTTTTTGCCCGGGTATTTTGACGAGCTGGAGCATCGGTATCCCACTGAGTTCGCGGGAGTCTTTGAGGCGTTTGCCGAGTCGTGGCACGAGGAGGCGACGTCTGCCATCTGCCACACGCTGCGCCGGATTAACGAGGACCGCGCCCGCACCGTAGGCGGGCATGTCTATATGCAGGGCATCGTGGAGACCATGGTCGCGGAGCTCGCCTGTTCGCGCGCGGCCCACAAGCAGGCGCGGCAGGCGGCAGACACACGCGTCAGCATAACCATTGCCGAAGAAGCAACGGCAATGATTGAGCGCGCGCTCGACAAAGGCAGACGTGTGGGTATCAACGAGGTGGCCGAGAGGCTCTACACAAGCCGCTCCAAGCTATGCGCCACCTTTAAGGCCCAAACTGGCGAGTCCCTGGGCGCCTACATTCGCAGACGCCGTATGGAGCGAGCACAGGACCTTTTGGCCGATAGCTCGCTCACGATAGCGCAGGTCGCAGAGCGTCTAGGCTACCCTCAGCAGGCCGCCTTCGCCCAAGCCTTCAAGCAACACACCGGCACCACCCCCACCGCTTGGCGCTCCCAACATATATAAAGAATGAAGGCACCAACGGCGCCCTCATTCACCAAATTCCATTCAGCCTACCTGACCCGAACGGCCGAGTCGTTACGGAACCGAGGGGCCGGGCGCAGGGCCTTGCCTCTCAATGAGTTCCCTTCAAAACAATGGGCGTGCCGACGGCACGCCCATTCACTCTATTCCATTCAGCCCCGCCTGACCCGAACGGCCGAGTCGTCTGGCCGGGGAAGCCCCGAGTCGCCGGGGTGTTTGCTCCAAATGAGTTCCGCATGCAAAGAAGGCCACTAAACGTGGCCTTCGTCTTGCATAGGACTGTTTGAAATTTGGAGGAAATACCCCGGCGACTCGGGGCTTCCCCGGCCTCGCAGCTACGAGAGCGACGTTCTCAGCAACTCGTTGAAGAGCTTGGGGTTGCCCTTGCCGCGGCTCGCCTTCATGCACTGGCCCACCAAAAAGCCGATAACCTTCTGGTTGCCGTCACGATACTGCTGCGCCTGATCGGCACAGTTAGCCAGCACCTCGTCCACGATCGGCTGCAACGCACCGGCATCGCTCACCTGACGCATACCACGCTCGTCGACGATCTTGTTGGGATCGTCACCGGTCTGGGCCATGGCCTCAAAGACCTCGTGCGCCTGGTTGGAGCTGATGGCATCGGTCACCAGCAGCTTGGCCAGCGCTGCTACCTGAGCCGGCGCGATGCCGGACTCGGCGAGCGACACGCCTGCGCTCTTAAGGTAGGCGATCATCTCGTTGACCAGCAGGTTTGCGACCGTCTGGGCCTCCTTGCCAGCCATACCGGCAGCGGCAGCCTCAAAGAACTCGGCAAACTCGGGGTCGCCCGCGATCTGCTCGGCATCGGCCGCCTTAATACCGAAGTCGGTCTCAAAACGGGCGCGCTTGGCATCGGGCAGCTCGGGAATCTCGCCACGGCAGCGGTCGATGAACTCGTCGTCCAGATCGAACGGCGCCAGATCGGGATCGGGGAACAGACGATAGTCGTCGGCCGTTTCCTTCACACGCATGACCACGGTGCGCTTGCGGCTGGGCTCCCAGTGGCGGGTCTCCTGATAGATGATTCCGCCCTCCTCGAGCACCTCGGCCTGACGGCAGATCTCGTACGCAAGGCCGTCATGCAGGCTCTTAAACGAGTTGAGGTTCTTGAGCTCGGTCTTGGTGCCCAGCTTGGTCTCGCCGCGGCGACGCAGCGACACGTTGCCGTCGCAGCGCATGGAACCCTTCTCCATGGAGCAGTCCGAAATGCCCAGCGTCACAAAGATGCGACGGAGCTTTTCCATAAACAGGCGCGCTTCCTCGGGCGTACGCAGATCGGGCTCAGTCACGAGCTCAATCAAAGGCGTGCCGCAGCGGTTGTAGTCGACGAGCGACTCGGCAGCGGCGGTAATGCGGCCCTCGGCGCCGCCCACGTGGACCATCTTGGCGGCGTCCTCCTCCATGTGGATGCGCAGGATGCGGATGGGCACCGTGTAGGAACCGTCCTCGCGACGCTCGGGCATCTGCAGGTTGGACGCATCGTAGCTGGCCAGATGGCCGGCACGCTGGTTGCCCTCGCGCATGGTCGACGTCATGGACGTGGACAGGCCCTCGGCGTTGGCCGAGGCGCTCGCCAGGCTCTGGGCCTCGGCCTCACCAAACGCGCAGTCGGGGCGCTCGGCGGCACCGCGACCGGTCACGTCCAGGTCCAGGTGACCGTACATGGCAAAGGCGACCGGACCCTGCGTGGTCTGGAAGTTCTTGGCCATATCGGGATAGAAGTAGTGCTTGCGGTAGAACATCGAGTGGCGTTGAATCTCGCAGTTGGTGGCGAGACCAGCCTTGACGATGCTCTCGATGGCGCGCTTGTTGGGCACCGGCAGGGCACCGGGCAGGCCCAGGCACACCGGGCACACGTTGGCGTTGGGCTCGTCATCGTGGCTGAGCTTGCAGTTGCAGAACATCTTGGTATCGAGTGCGGTGAGCTCGGTGTGGATCTCCAGGCCGATCACGGCCTCCCAATCCTGCAGGACCTCGGAAAGCTCCTTCATTACAGCTCGCCTCCCTTCCCGGCAAAATCGGGCGCGACGGAAAGCGCGGGCGCACCCGTGGCGGCATCGGCAAAGCCGCGCTCCAGGGCGCGGGCAAACGTAAGCAGCTGACGGTCTTTAAAGGCAGGTCCCACCAGCTGGGCAGAAACGGGCAGCTGAGTATCCTCGCCCAGGCCCAGCGGCACCGAAATGCCACCGTTGCCGCAGATGTTGAGCGAAATGGTATACAGGTCGGAGAGGTACATCTGCGTGGGGTCGCTGATCTCGCCAAACTTAAAAGCCGTGCGCGGCGAGGCGGGCATGAGAATGGTGTCCACCTTGGCATACGCGGCGTCGTAGTCCTGCGTGATGAGCGTACGGGCCTTTTGCGCGGCGTAGTAGTACTTGTCGTACACGCCCGAGCTCAGCAGGTAGGCGCCGAGCATCTGACGGCGCTTGGCCTCGGCACCAAAGCCGTGGGCACGGCTGAGCGAGCTCTGGTCGGACAGGTTGGCGCAGCCCTCCTCCTGATAGCCGTATCGAATGCCGTCGAAACGTGCCAGGTTGGAGAACGCCTCGGCCGGGCCGATGACGTAGTAGGCGGCGATGGCGGCGTCCAGGTGCGGCAGGTCGACCTCGACCAGCTCGGCGCCCTGGTTCTGCAGCTCCTGGGCGGCGCGCTGAACAGCGGCCTTGACCTCGGGCGTCAGGCCCTCGGCCTCCATAAATGCGGGGATGATGCCCACGCGCTTGCCCTCGATGCTGTCGTTGAGATGCTCGGTAAAGTCGACGGCGCAATCCTGGCTGGTGCAGTCATACGGATCGTGGCCCGCGCCGGTAAGCGCGTTCATGGCCAGCGCGACATCCTCGACCGTGCGGCCAAAGGGTCCCACCTGGTCGAGCGACGAGCCAAAGGCAACCACGCCGTAACGGCTCACGGCACCATACGTGGGCTTAAAGCCCACCACGCCGCACAGCGACGCCGGCTGGCGAATGGAGCCGCCGGTGTCCGAGCCCAGCGAGAGCGCGACCTCGCCCGAGGCGACGGCGGCAGCGGAGCCGCCCGAGGAGCCGCCGGGCACGCGCTCGGTATCCCAAGGGTTGTTGGTGCGGTGGAACGCCGAGCCCTCGGTGGAGCTGCCAAAGGCAAACTCGTCCATGTTGGCCTTGCCCATGGGCAGGCAGCCGGCGTCGAGCATGTGCTGGACGCAGGTGGCGGTGTAGACGCTCTGGTAGTCCCCGAGCATGCGGGAAGCGCAGGTGGTGCGCGTGCCCACGAGGTTCATGTTGTCCTTGATGGCCAGCGGCACGCCCGCAAGCGGGGGCAGCGGCTTGCCTGCGGCACGGTCGGCATCCACGCGCGCGGCGGCCTCGAGCGCAAGCTCGGGCGCCACCTGCAGGAATGCCTGGACCCCGCCCTCGCGCGCCTCGATAGCGGCGAGGGAGGCCTGGGCCACCTCGGTAGCGGTAAAGTCGCCGGCGGCAACGCCCGCGGCGATCTGGGCGGCGGTAAGGGAATCGAAGCTCTGCGCCATTACTCGCTCTCCCCCTCTCCCAAAATGGACGGCACGCGAAAGTAGCGGTCGCGCGCGCTGCCGGCGTTTTCGAGCGCGACGTCGAGCGGCAGGTCGCGTTCGGGCTCGCGCAGGTCATCGCCCATCACGTTGGACAGGCTTCCGATAGGATGGAACGTGGGCTCCACGTCGGGCAAGTCATATTGCAGGACGGGCTCGAGCATCTGGACGGCGTCGTTCATGTAGGACGTCATCTGGGTGAGCTCGTCATCGGTCAGTGCGATCTTTGCGTACTCGGCGATGCCGCGCACGTCTTTCTCGCTGAGTGCCATAGGCGCTCCCTTCCGCATAACAGATAAACTGCTCTAGTATACAAGGCAACGCCGCTTGGAGCAGATGCTTTACCCAAATGCAGCGAAAACGTAACGAGGGCGGCGGTTGGCAGGCGGCGGGCTGACGGTTCTGCAGCGAAACCGCACCGCCCACAGCGAAAACCGTCCCGCCCACAATGAAAACCGCGCCGTCCATAATGAAAACCATCACAACATTCGACGCTTTTCGTCAAAATCGCGATTTTCATCGAATGTTGCGATGGTTTGGAAGCCCCGACCACCACAAAGGTGCCTGTCCCCTTTGTGGTGGTTCTGAAGAATGTCCTATGCCGAGGCCTTGGCCTTGCGGCGCTTACGGATCGTGTGGATCACGATGTCCAGCAGCAACAGCACAATGGCCACGACCACGATGAGCACGGCAAACTCGCGCTTGCCCCAGTGGCGACCGGCCAGCGACTTTTGCTTGTCGACGTCCTTCTTGTTGTACTTGGTGCGCACGCAATGCACCAGCAGGCGATGGTCGTTCACGCCGTAGGGCGTGCAGGTGACGAGCGTCACCTTGTCGGCGCCGGGCTCGATGGTCAGCGACTCCATCTCCTCGGGCAGCACCACCTCGGAGTCCACCATCTTATAGGCGAGCGTCTTGTTCATGGTGTGCAGCAGCACCAGGTCGCCGGGCTCCAGCGAGTGGATGTCGTCGAACATGCTCAGGTTGCGCATGCCCGAGTGCGCGGTGAGCACGCAATGCGTCGAGGTGCCGCCCACCGGCAGGCTCGTGCCCTCCAGGTGGCCGACGCCTGCCATAAGGACTTCTTCGCTCGTGCCGTGGTAGATGGGCATGCTCACGTCGATGGAGGGGATCTCGACCCAGCTCATCATGGGGTCGCGGTCAAAGATGAGCTGCTGGGCGTAGGGCTCGATCTGGTCGGCGGGAAGCTCGGTGGCCTCGCCCGCCAGCTGCTCGTTAAAGGAGCGCGCCTGGAGCAGGATGCGCTCGCGCTCCTCGGCAGACAGCGCGTCCACGGTGCTGGACACGGTGCTGATCTGGTTGAACACGCCCGAGGCCTCAAGCCGGTCCAAGATCCACGGCCAGGTCATAAGGCCCACGCCAATAAGGATGATGACGATGGTGATGAGCCGGTCGGCCCAGCGCGGCAGCCGCTTGCGACGGCGCTTGGGCTTTGGTTGAGGTTTGGGCTGAGGGTTTGAGCCGCCGTTGTCCGCGGCGTTATTGCTCTTCATATGTTTAGCGCCCTGCACCATCGCCGGTCACTCCTCTACAACTCAAGTTGTCTAAACAAATAATAGCCGATTAGCGAACTCATGCGCCAGACAACGCAGCTAAACAGCATTGCGCGGCGCGAGCATGGGTCTGCATTTGCGTTTTCAAAATATCCCGAATCGGCGGGGCGATTCGGGATACAATGTCAATAGAAAACGACGCACCCCGCGTAAATGTTTGGGAGCGCGGGCGGCCTAGTTTTCTGGTTTTGTTAAATGCCCGGGCCTCTAACCCCGGGCATTCTTATTTGCGCTTGTTGCGGCGCAAATGCCTTCTACCGTCCGCACCGCGCGTGCGCCTACGGACCTTAAACCGAACCTCATACGAGTCAAGAAACGCGATGACGAACGTGCCAACCGCCGCGAGGGCGGCGAGCGCGTTAAGGAATTTCAGCATTTGGGAACCTCCGATCGAGTCGTCGGCCGCCCGCGCACGGGATGCGTCGCAAGGGTATTTTACTGCGAGCACTCACACTTACAGCTGGTAAACGCAATATTTGCAAACATCTGTTCGCTAACCATACGCCCGATCCTGCGAGCAACGGCGCCCCGGCTGCGTTGTCCAATCAGAACCACCCTTAAAAAGGGTGGTTTGCTCTTAG
>NZ_QSIN01000012.1:226-60184 GCF_003469205.1 Collinsella sp. AM33-4BH | reverse complement strand
CTGGTCTGCGGAGTGTTCTGAAAACTAAGCCCGGCCCCCGCTTGCGGTGACGTTGCTGCGAGCGGCTTGCGATGGGGCCGTTGTTGGTTGGGGCCGCTGGGCTGATATGGGAGCACGTGGTTGTTGCGGGGCCTAGTCCCGGCGGCGGCCTCGGCGCTTCGCGCCTGCTGCCTGGGGTGACTTTGGGCTTGGTGCGAATTGAGGTCTAATACTTTCCCGAGAAGTGAAGGACCTTATTTGGACCCCCGAAGCATTGGCATATTTTGACCGCTATTTCCTGCGGTTTTGCAGCGCGAATCCTGCGGTTTTGCGGTCTAAAGGTGTGGATGCTCCGGGACTTCGTTTTTACTCGTTCACTTCTCGGGAAAAGTATTAGAGCTCAGCTGGCGGGGGTACCGCCCTGGCGTCGAAGCCCCGCGTCTTCTTCGCTTGATTGGGAAAAACAGCCTCGCTGAAGTAATTGCGAGCTCGCCCGGACGTATCTGCGGGGGTTGTCTGCACAATTCGCGGTATTATGTTGCGGAGTTTTGAAAGGAGCCGCTGGTGGTCACGACGACGTTTGCTTCGCCTTTGGGCGAAATCCTGCTTGCCGCTGATGGCCGCGGTCTGACGGGGCTTTGGTTTGAGGGGCAGGAGCACTTTGGCTCCACGCTTCTCCGTGAAGACTCCGAACATGTTGAAGGCGTCGATGCGGTTTCCGGTACTGGTGGCATGTCGTCGGTGAGTCCGGCAAATGGTGCGGCCTCTTCGGTGCTTGAGCGTTCCTGGGCTTGGCTGAATGCTTATTTTGCAGGGCAGGAACCTCGGTTTACGCCGCCGTTGCATATGATCGGCACGGCGTTTCAGCGTGAGGTTTGGTTTGAGCTGCTTTCGATCCCGCGTGGCGAGGTCGCTACGTATGGCGAGATCGCCCAGCGTGTTGCGGCTCGACATCGTGTGCCGGGAAATGAAGCGCCCGTTGTATCTCCTCGCGCGGTGGGGGCTGCGGTCGCTCGCAACCCTATTTCGATTATCGTGCCGTGCCATCGCGTGGTCGCGGCCGACGGATCGCTCAACGGATACGCCGGTGGACTGGATCGCAAGGAGTGGCTGCTGCGCCTCGAGGGTGCCTATCTATAAGCTGCAGGCGGCCGCAACGCCCATGCGGCAAGCGCGCTCGCTGTACGGGCGTTGTTTGCAGGGCGAGATGTGAAGCCGCCCGTTCCTTAAGTCCGACTAAGCTATAACCTTGCTTTTTTAAATATGCTCATCGACCTGCTAAGGCAGCACTAAGGCGAGTGCGGGTGCGCTATTATCGGCGCTCACGGAGCGCTTGGTGTTCTTGGCACGCATGGACGAGGGCTCGGCGGGCTTTACCATGGCGTCGATCGATCTTTCGGAGGCGGTGAACAAGGCGGCGGCGCCGTTTAAGTCGGTGGCGGTCTCAGGCGGTAAACGCCTGTCGACGTCGATTGCGACCGGCGTGCGGACCCATGCCGATGCCGCGGCGGTGGCACAGGTGGTTGAGTTGCTACTGGACAACGCCACGCGCTATGCGAGCGAGGGCAGCGTGATTGAGCTGAGCCTGTGCGCCGTTTCGCACGGCAAAGGCAAGGGCGCCGCCGAGCTTGTCGTATCGAACGCCGTGGACGAGCTGCCCGAGGGCGACCTGGACCGATTGTTCGATCGCTTCTATCGTGCGGATGCGTCGCGCAGCTCCAAGACGGGTGGCTCGGGCGTGGGCCTGTCCGTGGTGCGTGCCATCGCCGAGGCCCATGGAGGCGCCGCCACCGTATCCGGTCACGGCAACCAGATCACCTTCACCGTTTGCCTTTAAAACCTGCCAAAAAGGAACAGGTTTATTTTGGCAGGTTTTATCTGGGGAAACGTCCGCAGGAGAGGGCATGGGCGGTGTGAACATATGCATCTCTACCTGCTAAAATATAGGCATCGTTATTCGGCTCCTGAGTGGAAAGGAGACGGTCATGCAGTACGAGATCGGCGGAGGGGCTTTCCCGGTTGTTACGTGCAACCTTAGCGATGGCGAATCCATGATCACCGAAAGCGGCGCCATGGCTTGGATGACCCCCAACATGGAAATGTCTACCTCGGGCGGTGGCATCGGCAAGATGTTCTCCAAGGCTTTTTCGGGTGAGGCATTGTTCCAAAACATTTGGACCGCGCGTGGCGATGGCATGATCGCGTTTGGCTCCTGCTTCCCCGGCCGCATCGTGCCAATCGAGATCGGTCCGGGCAAGAGCTGGATTTTGCAGAAGCGTTCGTTCCTTGCCGCGGAAAGTGGCGTCGAGTTGAGCATTCACTTTAACAAGAAGGCAAAGGCCGGCGTCTTTGGCGGCGAGGGCTTTATCATGCAGAAGCTCACGGGCTCGGGTGTTGCTTTTGCCGAGATCGACGGCGACCTGGTTGAGTACGAGCTCGCTGCTGGCCAGCAGATGATTGTGGATACCGGCAACGTGGCCGGCTTTGAGGAGACCGTGAGCATCGACGCTCAAATGGTCAAGGGCGTCAAAAACATCATGTTTGGTGGCGAGGGCGTGTTCAACACCGTGCTCACCGGTCCCGGTCGCATCTGGTTGCAGACGATGCCCATTTCCAATCTTGCGGCAGCAGTGGCCTCGATGACCAACAACAATAACTAGTCCGCATAGGATAGCGCGCGGCGGGCTTACCCTGTCGCGCGCTTTTTTGCTGGCAAACGCCTCGCTTATAGAGTGTGGCTGCGCTGCTACAGCGAGCGTCGTCATCTCGTCACCCTGATAGCTTGCGGCAAGCGTGGCAATGAGGAGTGAGAATTTGAGTGCTCAGTCCCAAGTCATAATGGCGGCCATGCCAACAAGCAAAAACGAGTTGCCGGTGTCACGGAAAGGCGGGCGTCGGTCGATTCCACGTGAGACGGCTGTGCCGATCTGCACGGCCGCCCCTGCGCGTCCCGCGCTGCCCCCAAAGAGGTACGTTTCCCCTTATAAAACCTGCCAAAATAAACCTGTCCCTTTTTGGTCGGTGCGAAATGGGTAATACTAAAGAGTTATCCGACCAGATGGGAATTAATCGATGGCCTATATTGAATTCAAAGACGTCATCAAAGCATACGGCGAGGGCGATGCCCGCATTCATGCGCTCGACGGCGCGAGCTTTACCGTTGAGCGTGGCGAGCTTGCCATTATCCTGGGCGCTTCGGGCGCCGGTAAAACCACGGCGCTCAATATCTTGGGCGGCATGGACACGGCAACTTCCGGCACCGTGACGGTGGACGGACGCGACGTGAGCTCCGCCAACGAGACGCAGCTCGTGGAATACCGCCGCGCCGATGTCGGCTTTGTTTTCCAGTTCTACAATCTGGTCCCCAACCTGACGGCACTCGAAAACGTCGAGCTCGCGGCGCAAATCTGCCCCGATTCGCTCGATGCCGAGCAAACGCTTTGCCAGGTTGGCCTGGGCGAGCGCCTCGCCAACTTCCCCGCGCAGCTTTCGGGCGGCGAGCAGCAGCGCGTGTCCATCGCCCGTGCACTGGCAAAGAACCCCAAGCTGCTCCTGTGCGACGAGCCCACGGGCGCGCTCGACTATAAAACCGGCAAGCAGATCTTGCAGCTGCTGCAGGACACCTGTCGCAAGCAGGGCATCACGGTCATCATCATCACGCACAACTCCGCGCTCGCGCCCATGGCCGATCGCCTGATCCGCTTTAAGAGTGGTCGAGTGGAGAGCGAGACGGTCCAGCAAAATCCCGTGCCGATCGAGACGATCGAGTGGTAGCGCCCATGGATCAGGACCGCCAAAACAGCCAACGCCGCGACGCGCAGAACACGGAGCGCGAGCAGGATTTTACGACCTACCGCACTGCCCAAAGTTCAAACGACATGGTGCCGACGGTGTTTCGCCGCGGTGTCTACCGCACGATTCGCGGCAGCCTCAAACGCTTCTTGTCCATTGTCGTGATCACCGCGCTCGGCGTGAGCGTGATGTGTGGCCTTAAGGCGGGTTGCGAGGATCTGTGCGATTCGGTCGACGCTTACTTTGACCAGCAGAATGTTTATGACATCAACGTGCAGTCGACCTATGGTCTGACCGATGACGATCTTGCTGCGATCCAAGAGGTCGATGGCGTCGAGACGGCCGAGGGCATCTACACCGAGACTGCCTACACCGCCGTGGGCACAACGCGCGAGCGCGTGGTTGTCCAGAGCCTTTCCAGGGAGAATATCGATCAACCGGTGCTGTTGAGCGGCGATTTGCCCGAGTGTGCCGGCGAGGTCGCGGTGACCTCACGTTTTTTGAAGGCTTCGGGCAAGAAAATCGGCGATACGGTGAGCTTTGCCGCCAACGATGCGAGCTCGTCGAACCAAAGCGCCAAGGACCAGTTTGCCGATGGGGACTACACCATCACGGCAGAGGTTCTCGATCCCACCGACGTGAGCTCCGACTCGACGGTCAACGCCTTCCGTGCTGCTTCGACTGCGGACTACAAGTTCTACGTGAGCGAGGATGCCGCGACATCTTCTTCCTACTCCGCTGTCCACGTGGTCGTCGAGGGAGCCAAGAGCCTCAACTCCTATTCGGATGCCTACTCGGCAAAGATCAATGAGGTCAAGGGCAATATCGAGAAGATCCGCGAGGAGCGTGAGAAGGCGCGCACTCAGGAGCTGACGGTCGACACACCGGCGAGCTTGGACGCGGCTGAGCGTCAGGCGAATATGGTCTTTGGGATCGAGCAGGACAACATCAATCGCATGGCCGAGGGCAGCGACGAGCGTGCGCAGGCGCAAGCCGACCTGGACCAGCGCCGCGCCGCCGCCGACCAGCAGTTTGCCGATGCCCGCGCCGAGCTCTCTGACCTGGGCGAATGCACCTGGTACATCCAGGACCGCGGCAATATCGCAAGCTACTCGAGCGTCGAGAGCGATAGTTCTTCGATCGAGGCCATCGCCACGGTGTTCCCGTTCATCTTCTTTATCGTCGCCGTGCTTATCAGCCTCACCACCGCCACCCGCATGGTCGAGGAGGAGCGCACGCTTATTGGCCTGTACAAGGCGCTCGGCTATTCACGCGGGCGTATCCTGTCCAAATATGTGGACTACTCGCTGTGGGCGTGTCTGATCGGTGGCGTGCTCGGCAATATCATCGGATTTGTGGGTCTGCCGCTGTTCTTGTTTACGGTGTTCGACGACATGTACTCGCTGCCCCAGATGCTACTTTCGTACGACATCGTGTCCTCGATCGTTTCGGTGGCGCTGTTTGCCGTGGGCGTGGTGGGAGCCACGATTATCGCCTGCCGCCACGAGATGGCCGAGACCCCTGCCTCGCTCATGCGTCCCAAGGCTCCGCCCGCCGGCTCGCGCATCTTGCTCGAGCGCATCGGCTTTATCTGGCGCCGCATGGGCTTTTTGAACAAGGTGGCAGCGCGTAACCTGTTCCGCTATAAAAAGCGCGCCTTTATGACCATCTTTGGCATTGCGGGCTGCACGGCGCTTGTGATTTGCGGCATGGGCATTCGTGATACGTCGGTCGCGCTGTCGCCCAAGCAGTACGGGCATATCACGCGCTATGACTTGCTGGCGGTCGCCAATCCCGACGATTTTTCGCAGACGTGCGCGGCATTGGATGAGCGCAGCACGGCCAATGATTCCAACGTGACGGTGACCTCGACCCTGCCGATTATGACCGACAACGTCACCTTTACGTTTGGCGGCAAGAGCGAGACTGTGCAGCTCATCGTGATTCCCGACGACCGCACGGGTGACTTGGGCGATTACGTGCGCCTGGAGGATGAGTCCAAAGAACCGCTCGCCCTGCGTGACGGAGACGTGTATTTGAGCAAGAGCTCTCAGCTGGTGCTGGGGATCAAGCCGGGTGACACGGCTCACGTCCAGGATTCGTCGCTCAATGTTGCCAAGGTCAAAGTCAGCGACATCTCGCTCAACTATCTAGGCAACACGCTTTACATGACGCAGGGCACCTATGAGCGCGCGTTCGGTCGAAGTGCACGCCTTAACGGCGTCTTTGTGCTGCTTAAGGGTTCGTCGGCCGACCAGATTGCGTTTAGCAAGAATCTTAAGAGTGACGGTTGGCTTACGATTTCGAGTACGGCCGAGCATTGGGAAAACTATGAGGCGAACTTTACGATTATCAATTCGGTCGTGGTGCTCGTGACCTTTATGGCGGCGTGCCTGTCGTTTGTGGTGGTGTTTACGCTGTCTAATACGAATATTTCGGAGCGCGAACGCGAGCTGGCGACCATCAAGGTGCTGGGCTTCCGCCGTGGCGAGGTGCACCACTACGTCAACAAGGAGACGTTGATCCTCACGGCGATCGGAGCCACGCTGGGCGTACCGCTGGGCGGCTTGCTGGCCGAGAGTTTTACGTACATTTTGCAGATGCCGTCGCTGTACTTTGACGTCGAGGTCGAGCCGCTAAGCTACGTGCTCGCCGTGGTGCTTTCCTTTGGCTTTACGTTTATCGTCAACCTCGCCACCAACCGTACCCTCAACAAGATTGACATGGTCGGTGCCCTCAAGAGTGCCGAGTAACCTGCCAAAAAGGGACAGGTTTATTTTACAGGTTTTATCTGGGCAAACGCCGGACAACCATTAGGTGGCCCGGCGTTTGCCCCGTCAAACGGGCTTTCCATTTGCCTTTCATTCTATTTGGCTTTCGCTCGCAGGCGTGGATGAGAGGCTCTCTTTAGCCTTCGAGATTGGGCTTGAATGGGTCGTATGCCGCAAAACGGGCCTATCTACTACGTTTGCTACCACACCCTCGACCATGACAAAGATTATGAAATTAAAACCGCAGGTAGAGGGCTTGCTAATATTCGGAAAAGGCGGGTATGGTCGGCCCTCTCGAGTTAAACGTAGTAAATAGGCCCTTTTCTTGGCGCGTGGTCAGCTCAATGCTAATCTCCGTGCCGGAACTGACCCAGTTGTTTGTAGGTTGCGGTGATATACGGACTGTTTGGCGCTTTGGAGCTTCAAAACAGTCCCTATCTCACCGCAACTTAGGAGAAGGGCGGGGGTGGTTGGGTGCTGGTGGGTCGGAGCGTGTTAGGCCTGTTTGCGGCACTTCCATTGTTTGCGGCACCAGCGCATGAGCGCCTTTATGACGGGAATCGTGATGAGGATGATCCATGCAGGATGGGGCTGTCCCAAACAGAGCCACATGTAGAGGAACCAAGCGATGGCGGCTGCCGGGTAGATGGCCTCGATCAGCTTAGACAGGTGGCGCCGATCGATGAAGTCACCAATCGCGTAGTAGACGGGAACCAGAAAGACGAGGAAAAGCCCCATGCCCCATGTGCCGTAGACAATGCCGAGCACCAGATAGGCGAGAGTGACAAGTGCGGGGAAGGGGAATTTGTTCCATGCACGTCCGACCTTGGTGTGGAAATGCTTGCCATGATGGTCGAGCTTGTCGTGTGCTTCCTTCCAGCTGGAAAACGTCTCGCCGTCGATGGTGACGGTGCCGTCGTCATTGGTGCGTACGCTATGTCCATCGTCCTCAAGCGTATCGATATGCACGCCGTCCGGCCCCACATGCACCTCTTCGCCCTTGCGCTCGTTGGTCACATGGATGCCGCTCCAGCCAACATGGACTTCCTCGCCTTTATTGGGATCAATGACGTGGATACCGCGCGCGAGGGAAATATCGACAAGTGGCTTATCGCTGCAATCAGCGTGCTCAGTAGAAGCCTCAGCCTCTTCAGCCTCATCTGAAGCTTTGGTGCCGGCGTTGCTGTTCCGTGCCTCATCATCAGCTTGCGAGTCATCAGTGCTATCCACCGCCTCCCCATACAGCAGCTCATCCAGCGACACGCCATACAGCGCGGCGAGTGCAATAAGGTTATCGGTATCGGGCGAGGATTCGCTGCGCTCCCATTTACTGACAGCCTGGCGGCTTACGCCCAGCTGTGCAGCAAGTGCCTCTTGAGAAAGCCCAGCGGCTTTGCGGCGATCGACGAGGCGCTGTGCCATCGCAAGATCCATGGCAGTTCCTTTCATGTGGTGACCGTAATCGAATGAGCCGAGTATGCCGAGAACAACCGGTAGCGACCACCATTTCTAGTTAGAATCTGCCCCAACCCTACCGCAACTACCGGTAGCAACCCCTAACGACCAGCCATTTCAGGACAAATGTCAGTGCTACTCTCAGCTAAGAGCCTGCAACATCCCAAAATCTCAGCCCACGCACTTGCAGCAAGAAGACGAATAGCCTCGGCCTCCCTAGTTACCGCAGGAGGCCCCAGGGCTTACCTCCCAAATCTTTCCGCAGGACGGAAGGATCCCGCCGCGCGGAGCGCACGGCGGGATCCTGACATGTCCGAGGACGATTTGGGAGGTAAGCCCTGGGGTCTCCGATGAGAGCAGTTTCGGCCGAGGCTATTCGTCGCCGAAGCTGATGCCCAACGCCTTGGCCTCGCGCACCAGATCGCTCTGCGGGTCGACATATTTGAGCTTGCCGGCGACATCCTCGAGCGGCATGTGGCACATCTTGCCGTCGCGCAGGGCAATCATGTAGCCAAACTCGCCGCGCAGGCAGCCAAGCGCGGCCTCGACGCCGCACTGGGTCGCAAAGATGCGGTCCTGAGCGTCGGGCTGGCCGCCGCGCTGCGTGTGACCGGGGATGGCGACGCGGGTCTCGCGACCGGTCTTGGCCTCGATCTCCTTGGCGATGTCGTAGACGATCGACGGGCTCGTACGCTCAGCGAGCTTCTTCTTGTACTCCTTCTTGGACAGCGCCGCGTCCTCCTTGGAGATAGCGCCCTCGGCGACGGCTACGATCGTAAAGCGGCTGCCGGTCTCCATGCGATGCTCGATGGTCTTGATGACGTTATCCATGTCGTAGGGGATCTCGGGAATCAAGATGACATCCGCACCGCCCGCGACGCCGGCGTACAGCGGGATCCAGCCAACCTTGTGGCCCATGATCTCGATAACGAACACGCGGCCGTGACTCGAGGCAGTGGTGTGGATGTCGTCGATGCACTTGGTGGCGACGTCGATGGCGCTCGTAAAGCCAAACGTCAACTCGGTGCCCCAGGTGTCGTTATCGATGGTCTTGGGCAGGGCGATAACGTTGAGGCCCTCTTCGCGCAGGCGGTTGGCAGTCTTGGTGGAGCCGTTACCGCCCAGCATAAACAGGCAGTCGAGCTGCAACTTGTGATAGGTGTGGACCATCGCGGGCACCTTCTCGACGCCGTCGGCCTCGGGAATGTTCAGGCGCTTGAACGGCGTGCGGCTCGTGCCCAGGATAGTGCCGCCGCGGGTGAGGATGCCGCTAAAATCGGCGGGAGTCATAACGCGGAACCTGCTGTAGATAAGGCCCTGATAGCCGTCCTCAAAACCGTAGATCTCGATAGGCTCTTCGCTATTGGTCATGAGCGTTTTGACGATGCCGCGCATGGTGGCGTTGAGCGCCTGGCAGTCGCCGCCACTGGTAAGAAGACCGATCCTGAGCATGATGAATCCTTCCGGGCAAGTTATAACATGCGCATAAGTTTACCCCCGCACACTGTTGATGCGGAGGTAAAACGTGTTAGCTCAAGCGTATAGAAATGTAAGCAGCGTCAGGCGAGCGTAAGGACGACGGGCCTGGCTCCTTACAGCGCGAAGGCGTCGACGTCGCCCCAATGGCGGCGCAGCGTGATGGCGGCAGCGGGCTCGGTGTTGTCAAAGACGACCGACCACTGCGTGTTGCTGGTGATGTCTTCCGGATTGGGCTCTTGCGCCGCAGCGCGAAGGGCCTTCCAAGCGACTGCCTCGTCTTGGGCGCCGGCATGGGCGTCGAGGACATCGGCGATTGCGACGGCGCGCTCTTTACCATGGCCCAGCTCGCCATTCTTTTGGTTGGGCAGCACTTCGTCGCCATAGCAGGCGTAGAAGTTTGTAACCTGGCGTACAGGAGTCGCTTTGAAAGCGCGGTCCGGATCGCGCGGATCCCACTCTACTACGCGCGCGTCACCGGCGGCGTCGTTGATAAAGAAGTGGTAATCGCGTCCTGCCATGGCGTGCATGTCGTAGGCAGAAAACAGGTCGACGGCCTCCTGCGTGGTAGCCGCGCGGTCGAGCACCAGGCGGATGGCGAGCGAAGTGTTGATGACGGGGCGCTGCGTGTCCTGGTCACAGGGTTTGGAATCCAGAGTGAGTACGGCAATGGACACGCCGCATTCGTTAACACCGTCGAGCTGGGCAAACGGGCCCATCAACGCCGCGGCGCGTCCGGCGACGGAGTCAAGCGGAGTGTTATCGCCCAGGTTGTTAAGGGCGGCAAACCCGATGGAGGCATAGCCGCCGTGTGGGTGATTACGCACCAGCAGCGCCGAGGTGTCGTCCTTAAAGTCGTAATTGCGACCGGTGCGCACGCGGCCTTCGGCATCTACGGCGACAAAAGCGCTGCAGGCAAACTGGGGCGCCTGGACATGTGCCGGCACACCGGGCAGCACCTGCGCCACCACGGCATCGATATAGGCCTGGTCGTCGCGCACGCCAGCGGCGATGATGCGATCAAGATCGTAGTCGTAGGCAATGTCGATTTCGTACAGGTCATAGCCATCCGCGTAGCCGGTCAAGCGTTTGAGTGACGCGGCGGACTTGATTTGTTTGTGATAAACGATGCCGGTGGCAGCGGCAAGGCCGACGGCGACTCCCGCGACACCGCAGGCGATGGCAATGTTACGTGGCTTCATGACGGCTCCTTTCGTCCTGTTAGCGTAATTGTCGCAAAAGGTGCACGGACATGATGGCTCAACTTGGCGAGCGGCGCGGGATTAAACATGGAATGAAAGGCACGGCACTGGCGCGGCGGGGTATGCTGGAGGGGACCATCAACCCAGCGAAAGGGGAGAGCATGACGGATCAGGAAACGCCCGAGCGCGCGCATGTGACGGCCGACGATATCGAGGCCGCCAACGACCTCATCGACTTTATCGAGGCATGCCCCAGCATGTTCCATACGGCGGCGACTATTATGGCCGAGCTCGACGAGGCGGGCTTTACCTACCTGCCCGAGAACGCGGCGTGGGACATCGAGCCGGGCGGGCGTTATTACACGCAGCGCAACACCTCGAGCGTTGTTGCCTTTAAGGTGGGCGAGGACCTGGCTGCTACGTGGGGCGAGGACGGCGTTGCCGGCGACTACCATTTTCAGCTGACGGCGTCGCACAGCGACTCGCCGACGTTTAAGGTTAAGGCCGTGCCCGAGCTCGACGGCGCGGGCGAGACGCTGCGCCTGAACACCGAGGCCTACGGCGGCATGATCGACTACACCTGGTTCGACCGTCCGCTGGCGCTCGCGGGCCGCGTGTTGGTGCGCGAGGGCGACCGTATTGAGAGCCGCCTGCTCGCCACCGAGCGCGAGGTCGCTATCATTCCGAGCCTTGCTATCCATATGAACCGCGGCGTTAACGAGGGCTTTGCTCCCAATCGCGCCGTCGACCTGTGCCCGCTCATCAGCGCTGGCGAACTCAAGCAGGGAGATTTTGACGCCCTGATCGCCGACGAGTTGGACGTTGAGCCCGAGCAAATTTTGGGCCGCGACCTGTTCCTGGTCAATCGTCAGGATGCGCGCATTTGGGGCTGGGCCGACGAGTTTATCTCGACGCCCAAGCTCGACGACCTGGCCTGCGCCTACACCTCGCTGCAGGCATTTTTGGGTGCTGAGAACGCGCACGACGTTTCGGTCTTCTGCTGCTTTGATAACGAGGAAGTTGGCTCCGAGACCAAGCAGGGCGCCATGTCGACGTTCTTGGCCGATGCGCTGCGCCGCATTAACGGATCGCTGGGCTTTGACGACGAGTCGTACCACCGTGCGCTTGCCGCTTCGATGCTCGTGAGCTGCGACAACGCGCATGCCGTGCACCCCAACCACGCCGAGAAGTGCGACGCCCGCAACCAGGTTGTGCTCAACGGCGGCATCGTCATCAAGGAGGCCGCCAACCAGCACTACTGCACCGATGCCTTTAGTCGCGCGGTGTTCCAGGCCATCTGCGATGACGCCGACGTGCCCACGCAGGCCTTCGCCAACAAGAGCGATATGGCCGGCGGCTCCACGCTTGGCAACCTGTCGAACATGCAGGCGAGCATGCACGCCGTGGACGTGGGCCTGCCGCAGCTGGCCATGCACTCGAGCTACGAGACCGGCGGCGTACGCGACGTGATGTACGCCATCCGCGCCCTCACCGCCTTCTACGAGCGCAACCTAACCATCAACGGAGCCGAAAGCGTGGAACTCTAAAACCTGCCAAAAAAGGGATGTTAATTTTGGCAGGTTTTATCTGGGCAAATGCCACAACGCCAACGGCAAGACGGAACTGCTAAGGCTTGCAGATGAAGCCGACGCCAGCGAAACGCCGCAGGTTGAACAAAAGTCAGCGAGAGCCCGCCGTTTGAGCCAAGGTGCCGTGAAATGAAAAGGCGCTGACCTTCTGGTCGCGCCTTTGAAATTGAGCGGCAGATTGGCCAAACGGCGGGCTCGCAGCGTCGGCTCATTACGCCGTTCGTTAGAACGGCGTAATGCTTAGTGTTCAATCCAGCAGCGCAGCGTTTCTCCGGCCTGAAGATGACGTAGATTCTCGGCGGCGATGTCGACCACGTTGTTGAGCGTGGCTGCCAGGTGGAACCAGCCGGAGACGTGCGGCGTGATGAGCATGTTGGGCGCATCCCACAGGGGGCTTGTCGCAGGCAGGGGCTCGGGGTCGGTGACGTCGACCGCAGCGCCGGCAAGATGTCCCGACTCCAGGGCGGCAACCAAGTCGTCGGCGACCACAAGATCGCCGCGGCCGCCGTTGGTAAAGAAGGCGCCCGGTTTCATCGCGGCGAAGAACTCGGCGTTCGCCAGGCCGCGGGTCTCGGGTGTGCTGGGCATAAAGGATGCGACGATGTCGGCCTCGGCTAGGCGCTCGGACAGGGCATCCATGCCGTCCATGTCCTCAAACACAATGGGATAGACGAGCGGATGGCGCTTGATGCCGCGGACGTGCGCACCCATGCTGCGGCAGAGCGTGGCAAAGTGGCCGCCGATATCGCCCGCGCCCAGCACCAGCACGTTGGCATTTTTGAGCGAGGCGACCGGCCCCAAGTCCTCCCAGCGATGCTCGCGCTGCAGGTCCTGGTAGCCGGGCAGGCGCTTCATCATGGAAAGGACCATGGCAAACATGTGCTCGCTCACGGCCTGACCGTAGGCGCCGATCGAGCAAGACAGCTTGGCGTCAGCCGGCACGGTGCCAGCGGCAAGGTAGTCGTCATGGCCGGCGGTCTGCAATTGCAACAGCTGGAGATGCTCGCATGCCGTGAGCATGTCAGGGTCGATGTTGCCCAGGATCACGTCGGCATCGGCGACCTGCTCGCGCGTGGCGGCGTCGGAGCTCGTGTAGATAAAGTCCTCGCCCGGAGCGCTCGACTCAAGAATTGCGCGATGGCGGTCGTTGACGGGCAGCAAAACCAGGATGTTCACAAGCAGTCCTCTCCGCTCGACCTGCCAAAAAGGGACAGGTTTATTTTGTCAGGTTTTATCAGGCAAAACGCTATAAAAACGCCGGGCTTCGCGATGGTTAACATATCCATCGCGAAGCCCGGCTCATCCACGGCTACCAGCTCAGCAGCTCGTAACCGTCCTCGGTCACTACGAGCTGTACCTCGCACTGGGCCGAATCGCTGCCGTCCTTGGTGCGCACGCACCAACCGTCACCCTTGCTAATCTTGATGTCGGGCGCTCCGGCATTGACCATAGGCTCGATGGTAAAGACCATGCCCGGAGCCATGATGGTGTCCACATCGGGTGCCTCGGTGGTAAAGCCCACAAACGGGTCCTCGTGGAACTCCTTACCGATGCCGTGTCCGCCGTACTCACGCACCACGCTAAAACCGGCGTCCTCGACCGTCTTTTGCACGGCCTCAGCCATCACGGAGAGCGGCAGCCACGGCTTGACGGCAGCCAGACCCGCCTCCACGCTGGCGCGGGTGACGTCGACCAGGCGCTGGCGCTCGGCAGAGACCTCGCCGATGCAGAACATGCGGCTCGAGTCGCTAAAGTAGCCGTCTAGGATCGTGGAGCAGTCCACGTTGATGATGTCGCCCTCGTGCAGCACGTCCGTATCGCAGGGGATACCGTGACAGACCACGTCGTTGATCGAGGTGCAAACGCTCTTGGGGTAGCCCTCATAGTTGAGGTCGGCCGGCGTGCCACCGTGCTCGACGGTGTAGTCGTAGATCATCTGGTCGATCTGGTTGGTGGTCATGCCCGCGGCGATGTGCTCGCCTACGTAGTCGAGCACGCCCACGTTGATGGCGGCCGAGCGCTTGATGCCCTCGATATCGGCGGGCGTCTTGTAGAGCGTGCGAGGCAGAACCTCCCAGCCCTCTTCCCACAGGCGCTCGAGGCGCTCGTCGAAGGCGTTATGACATTTCTTATATTTTTTGCCACTGCCGCACCAGCAAGCGTCGTTGCGGCCAGGCACGGGTCCATTGTCAAACATGGCTAACTTCCTTTCATTCGCAGCTAGTATAGCCCACCCACGCGTCCATAAAAGTTGCGGTGATATAGTTCCGATTTAAGCGGTTTAACAGCACAAATAGGAACTATATCACCGCAACTGATGGGGCGGGATGGCGGGCACTAGCTGCTGCGTGGTTTTGCTAGTAGCTCACCTGGCAGGGGATGCCGAGGGCGCGCACGCGCGCGGCAATGACGTCGAGCACCTCGGGCGCTGCTTTGGCAAGGCCGGCGATCGGTGTCTCGCGCGCCACCGTGTAAATGGTCGCTTCTTGTGGGCGAATGCGCTCAAGCGCCGCGAGCCAGGGGGCAACGTACTCCTCGCCGGTGTTGTCGATGGGCTTGCCCTGATACTCACCGGTCAAAAAGATCGTCTGGATAATAACGTGACCGTCAAAGCTTGCGAACGTCTCAATCTGGTGCTCGACGTCGTAGGGGCCAACAGGCTGGTCGAGCAGCTGGATAAACGCCGGGTCGACGGTATCGAGCTTAAGAATGTTGTCGTCAACCATCATGAGCGCGTCGTGCACCTCGGGGCGATCGGCGCGCGTACCGTTGGAGAGCACGGCGATCTTGGAGTTTGGGGCAAGCTCGTTGCGCAGCGCCACGGCGCCGGCGATAGCCTGAGGAAACTCCGGTGCGGCGGTGGGCTCGCCGTTGCCTGCGAAGGTGATCACATCGGGGAGCTCGCCCTCGGCTGCCATCTCGCGCAGCTTTGCCTCGAGCGCGTCGAGTACCACGGCAGCCGTGTTGTACGGCTCATGGCAGGGGCGTTCGGCGTTGAGGCCGTTTTCGCAGTAAATGCAGTCGAACGTGCAGATTTTGCCGCTGGCCGGCATCATGTTGACGCCGAGCGAGAGACCAAGGCGACGGCTGCGAACGGGCCCAAAGATGGGGCTTGCATTCAAAAACGTAGACATAGGCATATGCTCCTCAAGACAATTGTGCCTAAGCATAGCATCGGCTCCAAAGCAAGGTGCGGGCTCTTGCTTTACAAGTTTCGTTTTTTCACGTCGCTCATTATGCCGTGCCATGAAAAGCCTCGGGTCGGGTAAAGTTAATCTGTTAACAAGGCGTAAGGCAATACGGGTCCATCCAACCGCACTGACGTGCAACCGGATGAGCGTTGATGATGGGGGCACAACATGGATTTTACGGTCGAGAATGCGGGCACCACGATTGCCTGTCGCGAATATGCCGGCCCAGATGTGTCGCCTGATACTCCTGCCTTGGTGTGCGTGCACGGCGCTTGTGTCGACGGCACATTTTTCGACGGTATCGCTTGTGAGCTCAGCCGCAACTACCACGTAATTGCCTACGACCGCCGCGGCTGCGGTGGCAGCAGCGATGCGGCAGACGGCGGCTATGATCTTGCCGCCCAGGCCGCCGACCTGCAAGCCGTGATCGAACACGTTGGCGCTCCGGCAAATGTGCTTGCGCATAGCGCCGGTACGTTGGTGGCGCTGGAGCTTCTTCGCACCGAACCCCATCTCGTCGCCCGTGCGATTCTGCATGAGCCGGCTGTGTCGGCCGAAGGCGTCGGCATGGGCGCAGCTCCGGTTTTGCTCGATATGATTGCGGCTGGAAAGGTTTCAAGGGCGCTCCGGCTTTTCTTGGGAGCCCTCGGCGACTTGGACCCCGAGGCTCCCGGGACGACCGAAGCGGAAGTCAAACATGCCCTGCGCAATGGTCGTTGCTTTATGGCCAATGAATACGGAACAAATATGACATATGCTCCCGACTGGGAGCGCGCCCGCGCATCGAAATCCGTTGCTGCTGTGCTTCTCGGCGAGCTTTCGGTCGATACACCCCGCGAGGCTGGCACGCGAGCGGCTGCCGAATATCTCGATTGCCCCCTTGTGACGATCCCGGGCGAGCATAACGGTTTGCGCGATCGCCCCGTTACGGCGGCAAACGCCGTTCGCGATGTCTTGGAGCGTTAGCACGCTCGATGACCTGCGGGGAGAAGGGCTGCTGGCGTTTCGTCATTGTTAACGAATGCGCCCATAACCGCGCACCCGAGGCTCCATTACCGCCGTTTGCCAGGTCATAAAAATGTAACGATAAACGCGCGTTTGCCTTCAGCTGTTAGATGTTACCCTTGTACCAATTGATATGCACCGTTGCCGTGCGTAACGATAGAAAGGGCCCCCTATGCTCAATAATCACGAGGCCAATCTAACCGACGAGGAGGCTGCCGCCGAGGTCGCCCGTGTCGCGAAGACCTACCCCGTGGTACGTTTGCTGTCGGCCGACCAGATTAAGGGCGATCCCAACTGCCTGCTCGCCGGCGATCGGTGTCCCTGTCTGCGCCAGTCAGGTCTGGAGGTCTTGGCAGGTTCCGATGAGGTGTCGGAACGGCTGCTCAACGGTGGCGTTGAGTACCGCGCTCGCCTGCGCCCTCTGAAGGTCGAGGGCGAGCCTCACGTCCTGCTGATGGTGCGTCCGATTGATGAACAGGAGACCGCAGAAGAGGACCTTGTCTACACCGACGTGCTGACGAGCGTGCGCAATCGCCGATATTACGAGGAAAAGCTTCGTAGCGCCCGCATGCAGGCCGGTGTGGCCATGATCGACCTTGATGATTTTAGGGTCTTCAACGATACCTGTGGCCGTCATGCCGGCGACCTTGCACTCGGTGCGGTGGCGACGGCCATACGCAGCAGTATTCGTTCGACTGACGAGCTTGTCCGCTATGGCTGCGATAAGTTTGTGGCCGTCATGCCCAATATCCCCTCCGATGATTTCGCCCGTCGCCTGCGTCACGTATCCGATGCCGTTCATTCCACGGTTATTCCGGGCCATGAGCGTGTTAGCTTGACGGCATGTGTTGGTGGCGTTCGCATTAATGGCGAGACGGTCGATGAGGGCGTTGGCCGCGCTGTCCAATTATTGAGCCGCGCTAAGGCAAAAGCCGGTACGGTCGTGACCGATGCCGATTCCATCGAGGCCTTCCAAAGCGAAAAGCCTTCGGTGCTTATCGTCGATGACTCCGAGATGAACCGAGCTATTCTCAGCGAGATGCTCAAGGACGAGTATTGCATCCTCGAGGCCGATAGCGGTCGCGCGGCGCTCGACATGGTCGACCGCTATGGCGATGAGTTGTCGCTCGTGCTGCTGGACATTGTCATGCCGGGCATGAACGGCTTTGAGGTGTTGGGCGATCTGTCGCGCCGGTCGATTATTGACAATCTGCCTGTCATCATGATCTCGAGCGAAGATTCCGACGATGTGGTGCTGCGCGCGTATGAGCTGGGTGCCTCGGACTATGTCAACCGCCCGTTTGACTCTCGTGTCGTGCGTCGCCGTGTAAGCAACACCATCCGCCTGTACGCCAAGCAGCGTCGTCTGACGAGCCTGCTGTCCCAACAGTACAACGAGCGCGTCAAGAACAGCCGCATGCTCATCGACATCATGGCCGGCGTCATGGAGCTCCGCAATGGCGAGAGCGGCAGGCATGTTACGAACATCGAGAAGCTGACCGAGCTGCTGCTTGGCTGCCTGGTCCACCGTAGCGACAACATCTCCCTCGACAATGAGGAGCGCTCCACGATTGCCCTGGCTTCGGCGCTGCACGATATCGGCAAGATGTCGATTGACGATGCGATTCTCAACAAGCCCGGGCGCCTCACGCCCGAGGAGTTCGAGATTATGAAGACGCATACCACGATCGGCGCCGACATGCTGCGTGAGCTGGGTCGCCATCACGCCGGCAATGCGCTTATGGAATATGCGTACCAGATTGCGCGCTGGCATCACGAGCGCTGGGACGGCAAAGGTTATCCCGACGGCCTTAAGGGCGACGATATCCCCATCGCCGCACAGGTGGTGTCGGTGGCTGACGTGTACGATGCGCTGACGAGCGTGCGCGTGTACAAGGATGCTATTCCGCACGAGGAGGCGATCCAGATGATCCTGGACGGCAAGTGCGGTACCTTTAACCCGCTGCTGCTCGACTGCCTGCTCGAGGTGCAAGACCGTATTGCCGAAACATTGGCGCGCCCCGCCGAGGTCGTTGCGCTTCCTACGATTTAGTTTGACCAAAGGAGTTTGAATCCATGATTTCCATGCGTGAGGCGTATGAGAAGATCGGCGCCAATTATGATGACGCTTGCACTCGGCTGATGGGTGAGGAGATGCTTGCCCGTTTTGCCCTCAAGTTTTTGGATGACGAGAGCATGGACAAGCTGGAGGCTGCCATGGCGGCAGGAGACGCCAAGGAAGCGTTTATGGCGGCGCACACGCTCAAGGGCGTGAGCCAGAACCTGGGATTCGATAATCTGTTCGAGCCGGCGGTCGTGGTGACCGAAGCGCTGCGCGGTGCCGATACTGTTGACGGCGCTCGTGAGGGAATGCATGCGCTGCAGCAGCAATATGCGGCCACGATGTCGGCCCTACGCGAGGCGGCTGAATAAGAGCTTGCGTGCCTTGGGCTGTGCGCCTGCCGCGCATAGGTAAAGGGGCGCCCCGTCGGACCATGTGGCCGGCGGGGCGCCCTTATCTGCTGTGCCGTCCGTGAACTAACGAGCTTGCTTTACCTTGGCCGCTGCCTCGACAAACGACTTCCACAGGTTAAAGTCGGTCTCGAGCGTCTGCCAGGTGTACTCGGGATGCCATTGCACGCCCAGGCAGAACGGCTGGCCTTCGACTTCGATGCATTCGGGCACGCCGTCGGTTGCCTTGGCGACCAAGCGCGTGCTTTTACCCAGACGATCGACGCAGCAATGGTGTGCGGAGTTGGTCTGGATCAGCCTGTGCCCGCCAACCGCGCGCTCCAGCAGCGAGCCCGGCACGACCTCGACAGGATGCACAGGGTCGTTGAGCACGTGGGTATGGCGCCACTGTGTGCGGCCCTCGCGCGCGCCCAGGCTTGGCACGTCCATGCACAGGGTGCCGCCGGTGGCGACATTGAGCAACTGCGTGCCTCGGCAGGTGGTAAAGAGCGGCTTTTTGGCGCGAAGCACCTCGTTAACCAGCTTAAACTCAAAACGGTCGCGGATCTCGCAGCACAGCGTGGGGTCGTACGGACGCTCGTCGCCCCAGCGTTTGGGGTTGACGTCCGGGCCGCCGGGAATGGCGATGCCGTCGGCGATTTCCACGTAATGACGGATAACATCGATGTCTTCGGTAATAGACATCTGCAGCGGCAGGCCGCCGGCGGCAAGGATGGCATCGACAAAGACACTTGCGATTTCCTCGTTGGGGGAGAGCGTCTCGCTTAAAAACGGCTTTGCCTCTTCCCAACGCGGCGCGACGAGGATGAGAGGACGGTCGGCGGGGGCAACGTCGACATGCGGGGTGTAGGACGATGAAGTACGAGTTCCGATCATAGGTGTAACTTTCGAGTTTGGATGGTCATGGCGAGCGAACATGGCAATTGGGCTAGTGGCCCTTGATGGAGTTGAGGAAGTCCTGGGCACGCTTGGTCTGGGGATGGTCGAAGAACTCGTCGGGCGTGCCGGTTTCCACGATCTGACCGTCGGCCATAAACACGACGCGGTCGGCCACGCGGCGGGCAAAGTTCATCTCATGCGTAATCACGATCATCGTCATGCCCTGTTGGGCCAGGCGAACCATGACCTCGAGCACCTCGTTGATCATCTCGGGGTCAAGGGCGCTCGTGGGCTCGTCGAAGAGCATGGCCTTGGGCTGCATGGCAAGCGAACGGGCGATGGCGACGCGCTGTTGCTGGCCGCCCGAGAGCTGTGCGGGCACCTTATCGGCCTGCTCGGCAACGCCTACGCGGCTCAGCAGGTCCATGGCGCGCTCACGAGCCTCCTCCTTGGACACGCCTAGCACGTCGACCGGTCCCAGCATGACGTTCTGCAGCACCGTCATATGTGCGAACAGGTTGAACTGCTGAAACACCATGCCCAGTTCGGCACGCATGCGGGCAAGGTCCTTGCCTTCCTGCGGCAGGGGCTCGCCCTCGATGAGGATCTCGCCCGAGTCGATGGTTTCCAGGCGGTTGATGGTTCGGCACATGGTCGACTTGCCCGAGCCCGAGGGGCCGATCACCACGACGACCTCGCCGCGGTCGACCGAGAGATTGATGTCGTTGAGGACGTGCAGATCGCCATAGTGCTTATCGACGTGTCTGAGCTCGATCAGCGGCTGATTGCCGGTGGAAGAGGTGCTCTGTGCCATGGTGCTCGGCTCCTTATGACTCGAAATGGTAAAGCGTTAGCGGATGATGGTCGCGCCGGTCTTGTGCGAAACGTAGACAGCGGCCTTGTTGATCGCGACGTTGATGAGGATATAGATGACCGCGATCACTAGGTAGACCGACACGAGTGCATCGTAGTTGGTAATGAGCACGCGGGCATTTTGCATGAGGTCGGGGTAGCTCACCACGTAGGCGACGGTGGTGTCTTTGACGACGACCACAAGCTGCGAAATCAACGACGGAATGATAAACCGAATAGCCTGCGGCAGCACGATTTTAAAGGTGATTTTAGCTTTGGAGAGACCGAGCGCCTGGGCGGCCTCGACCTGGCCGCGCGGCACGGCGTTGACGCCGGCACGGAAGATCTCGGCCAGTACGCCGGCCGCAGCGAGCGCGACGGGAAGCGTGAGCATCCAAAACGACGGCAGTGCGATCTTGTACTGGGGCAGCACCAAAAAGAAGAAGTAGATGAACAGCAGGCTCGGCACGCCACGGAAGAAATCGGTGAGCACGCGGCAGACCAGCTGCAACGGCTTGATGCCGCTCGTGCGGCCGAGCATAAGGGCTAAGCCCAGTACCAGCGCAATGACGCCGGCGGTGAGTGCGACTTTAACGGTGCCCTCAAAACCGGCAAGCAGGAACTTCCAGGTGGTGAGGTGCGTAAAGAAGTACCAGTAATGGACCGAAAGCTGGCCGGTCGCATAAAAGCGCTGCAGTACCAGAGCGATGAGCGCGGCCACGGCAACAAGTGAGATGGCGGTGCCGACGCGAATCTTGGTGCGCATCTTGGGGCCGGGAGCCTCGTAGAGCGCATCGCGCATGGTGAGCGCGGAGGTGGAGTGCTTGCTCATCGGAGGATCCTCACCTTCTTATCGATATAGTTGCCAATGTGGCTCACCACAAAGGCCGTGCCCAGGTAGCCGAGCGCCGAGATAAAGAACGCGGCGACGCCGCCGAGCGAGCGCGTGTTGATGTAGCTCACCACGCCGGTGAGCTCCTGCGGTTTAAGCGGCACCTGGCTGCCGAGCGCGGTGGTGAGCATGACGGCGATAAAGAGGTTGGTCATGGGCAGCACGCTCGAGCGCAGTGCCTGCGGGATCACGATCTTGGCGAGGATGCGGTTGAAGCTCATGCCGAGCGAGCGGGCGGCTTCCACCTGGCCGACACCGACGGTGTTGATGCCGCTCATAAAGTTCTCGGAGCCAAAGGCCGAGCCCAAAAGGACCGTGGCGACGATAACGCAGGTGCGGTAGGGCAGGACGACCTTGAGCGGCGGCAGCGCGTAGACGACGATGATAAGCAGCGCGATGCCGGGGATGTTACGGAAGACCTGGACATACAGGTCGCCAAAGACGCGCAGCGGCTTGAGCGGCGACACGCGCATCACGGTGACGGCGACGGCCAGCACCATGGCGATGGCAAACGACTCAAGCGTCGTGCCCCAGGTTGCGAGCAGCGCGTCGATATAGTTCTGGCCATAGAGCGACCAGAGCTCGGAGAGACTCATGCGGACCTCCTGCCGGTAAGGAAAGGGGCTCCCGTGCGTACGGAAGCCCCGACAACTCAGTAAGGAAACAGTTTAGCGCAATAAAGCGCACCGTGCGTTTCCGTATGGTTTCGTTGCGGCCGTTACTAGGCGCGTTGCCTAGGCGCCGATCTCGGGCAGCTCGGGAACATTGGTGTCGCCCGTACGGTCGCCGATGCAGATCTGCCACAGCTCGGTCCAGGTGCCGTCGTCCTCGATCTTCTTAAGGAAGTCGTTAACGAAGGCGACGCCGTCGGAATCGAGCGGCAGACCGATGCCATAGGGCTCCTTGCTGCCGAAGGGCTTGCCGGCGATCTTGTACTTACCGGGCTCGCGGACCAGGGCGCTCTGCTGCATGTTGTTGTCGATGACGTAGGCGTCAACGCGACCCTGCTGAAGTGCCTGGCGGGCCTCCTCGTCGGTCTTGAACTCCTGCTGGCTGGCCTTGGGAGCGAACTCCTCCAGGATGGCGGGGCCGTTGGAGCCGGACTGGACGGCGACGTTCATGTCAGCCAGGTCGTCGACGCTCTTGATGTCGTCGTTATCCGCGAGCACCAGGATGGCCTGCTGGGTGTAGTAGTAGGGGCCGGCGAAAGAGACGAGCTTCTTGCGCTCGTCAGTGATGGTGTAGGTGGCAAAGACGGCGTCGACCTGGCCATTCTGCAGGACGGACTCGCGCGTGTCCGAGGTCACCTGGGTGATCTCGACCTTGTTCTCGCCCAGAATGTAGTTGGACAGGAGCTGTGCGATACCGGCGTCGAAGCCGCGGGTCTGACCGTCTTTCTCGTTGAGGAGGGAGAAGAGCGTGGAGGTCTGAACGCCACCGATCTTAAAGACGCCGGCGTCCTTGACGGCCGTGGCCCAGGTGCTGGCGGCGATGGCATCGTCATCGGCCTTGGGGCCGTTGTCGACGAGCTTGTCGAATGCCTTGGCGTCGAGCGTGGTGGAAACTTCGGTATCCTCGGAGCTCTTGGAGGAGCCGACGGCGGAACCCTTGTCGGCCTCGGCGCTGGTGTCGGAGCAGCCGGCAAGACCAAGGCCGGCAACGGTTGCGAAGGTGGCGGCAACGAAGCCGCGGCGGTCGAGAACGACCTGCTGGGAGAGGTTCTTGCTCATGGTAGAACACCTTTCTCAATAAAATCCCTAGCGGTTGAGTAGAGTTATACCCTATCCCGCTCAAATGGGTCAACACGAAATAACTCAGAAACATACTTACCTTATGGGTTATTCTACCTACCATAAAGGGACAGGCACCTTTGTGGTGGTTCTTGCAGATGTGGTGGCCTGTCTCGCTGCTTTGTCTCAATCTGTAACAGGTAGACGAGGAAATGGGTTCTAACTGTTACAGATTGAGATTTTCTCTTCAGGGGAATTCGAATGTCTCGATCTGTAACAGTTAGACGGCCAAAAGGTCTCTATCTGTTACAGATTGAGACAAAGGTCAGGGGCAAAGACGGTTTGTCTAGATCTGTAACAGTTAGACGGGAATTCGGGCCCTAGATGTTACAGATTGAGATAATCGCGCGCGAAAATAAAAACCTCCGCAGGGGTGCTTCCCTTGCGGAGGTTTTTTACTCGTTAAGTAGCCTAACGGCTTCGGCGGCCATGTTCTCGGCCGTCATGCCGTTCTGAGCGAGCAACTCGTTGGGGTCGTAGCGGTCGGGGAAGCCCTTGGCGATGCCAAAGGTGCGCGTGCGCACGGGCGTGCAGGCCAAGTAGCACGCGACGCGCTCGCCCCAGCCGCCGTCCAAGATGCCGTCTTCGAGGGTGACGACAACGCGATGCTTGGCGGCAAGGCTGTCGAGGAACTCGCGGTCGAGCTCGGTTGCATAGCGCGGGTTGACGAGCGTGGCCTCGATGCCGTACTCGGCAGTCAGACGGTTTGCCACGCGCTCGCCCAGCTCAAAGAAATCGCCAAGCGCGAGCACGGCCACGTCGCGACCCTGGCACACCACGTTGTAACGAACGGCGCCGTAATCGGCGTCCTCGGCAGGCGCAAGATCGGGGCGGCTTACCAAGCCAATGCCCGGCACGCGAATCGCCACGGGATGCTCGCGGTGGTCGAGCGACCAGCTCAGCATGGATAGGTATTCCTCCATGCAGGAAGGCGCCAGGTAACGCATATTGGGGAGAGCGCCCAGCATAGAAATATCAAAGAACGAAAGATGCGTCTCGGATGTGGTGCCAAAGATCGATGCGCCAAACACCAGGATGGTTGCGGGGACATCGTTGAGGCACAGGTCGTGCCACAGCTCGTCGTAGGCGCGCTGCAAAAACGTGCCGTACACACCAAAGACTGGCTTGGCACCCGAGCGCGCAAGCGCGGTGGCAAAGGTCACGGCGTGCTCCTCGGCAATGCCCACATCGACGAACTGTTTGCCGGCGGCGGCGCGAAGCTCGGGTGTAAAGCCCATGATGTAGGGCGTGGCGGCCGTGATGCCCACGACCTGCGGATCGTGCTCGATGGCGGCGCTGAGCGCCTCGCCCGTAATGTCGGCATAGGTGCGCGGCGCAGGCTCGCTCGGATGGCCCGGGCAGAGCTTGCGCCCAGTCGCCATGTCAAACGGACCCACATGATGCCAGCGCTCGGGGTCGCTCTGGGCTGGCTCAAAGCCCTTGCCCTTTGCGGTGGAGACGTGCAGCACGATGGGATGATCGATATCGCGCAGCTCCTGCAGCGTGTCGACCAGGGCCAACACATCGTTGCCGGTGTCCAGATAGCAGTAGTCGAGCCCCATCGCGCGGAAAACGTTGCGCTCACAGGTGCCGTTGCTGGCGCGTAGCTCGGCCAGATTGCGATACAGGCCACCGTGGTTTTCGGCGATGGACTGGTCGTTATCGTTGACGATGATGATCAGGTTGCTGTCGAGCTCGGCGGCATTGTTAAAGCCCTCAAACGCCAGACCGCCCGAAAGCGAACCGTCGCCAATGATGGTGATGACGTTGTACGCATCGCCCGCCAGGTCACGAGCGTGCGCCAAGCCGCAGCCCAGACTCACCGACGTGGAGGTGTGGCCCATGGCGAACAGGTCGTGCTCGGACTCGTCAGGATTGGCAAAACCAGAGGCCTCGCCGTAGCGTGCCGGGTCGATATAAGTGTACGCGCGCCCAGTCAGCGCCTTGTGGGCGTAGGTCTGGTGCGAAACATCAAAGACAATCTTGTCGATGGGGGAGTTAAACACGCGATGGAGCGCAACCGTAAGCTCAACGACGCCCAGGTTGGGGGCAACGTGCCCGCCGACGGCGGCGGAGCTTTCGAGGATGGCGTGGCGGATCTCGCCGCAGAGCAGCGGAAGCTCGGCGCGATCGAGAGCCTTGACGTCCTCGGGCGTTGTCGTTTGCGTAAGCAGCATCGTTGTGGGTTACTCCATGCGAATCGTGCGCCGGCACTCCCTCGGCCGGCACAATTGCACAAGACAGTCTCGCACATTTTGGCGTTTGATATGTGACGGCGGCGCGGTAATTCGCCAACTGGTGGGGCAAAACGTTTTGTCCGATGCCATACTGGTAAATTCGATGATGATTTTATTCATTGCGCGCAGGCCGCGGCTTGCCGCCGAGCGCCGCCGGAAGGAGGCCGCATGTCCGATACCGTTCGTGCCGAGAAAATCGCGCGCGAGGTCGACGATGCCGCCCGTCAGCTTGCCCAGGCGGGCCGCTTGGACCTGATGCATGAGTTTATCCAACATGGCGATGTGACGGTCTATACGCATGTGACCTCGGTAGCGCGGGCAAGTCTGTCCTTTGCCGAGCGCCTGGGCCGCGTCGGTATCTCCGTCGACCGCTTATCGCTGCTGCGCGGGGCCCTGCTGCACGATTACTTTCTCTATGACTGGCACGATCCCGACCCAAGCCATCGACTGCATGGCTTTCGTCACCCGTTTTTTGCCTTGGCGCGTGCGGAGGAAGATTTTGAGCTGACGCCGCGCGAGCGGAATATTATCGTACGGCATATGTTTCCGCTGGTACCGGTGCCGCCGACGTGTCGTGAGGCATGGATTGTGTGCCTGGCGGATAAATGGTGCGCACTGCGCGAGACGATTGCCGGCCGTCTGCCGCGCAAAGGCGGCGCGAACGATTTGAACGAGGGCCCGAGTGACGGCTCGAGCAAAGAATCGAACGAAAAGAGGAGTGGGTAGACGGTGGGAACCGCGATCGACATGGCATTTGACGGCGCGACGCTTGCCGCCTGTCCGCTCTCGGCGCTGGTACTCTCGTTTGCCTTCTACGGTTTTTGCGGCTGGGTATGGGAGTCGACAGTCTGCGCCATGCTCAACCACGGACGCTTTGCCAACAGCGGCTTTTTGCTAGGGCCGTGCTGTCCCATCTACGGTGCGGGCGGCATTGCGTGCTGGTTGCTGCTGCGTGGAATCCCAGACGCCTCGAGCCAGTTTGTCGCTGCCGCGCTCGTATGCAGCGTGATCGAATATAGCGTGGGCGTGCTGTTGGAAAAAACGACGGGTGCCCGGTTTTGGGATTACTCGCATCTGCCGTTTAACCTGCACGGACGCATCTGCCTGTACTGGGCCTGCGCGTTTGGCTTGGGTGCGTTGTGTATTTGCCGTTTAGTGGAGCCGGCATTGCTGGGGCTGCTTGGCCATCTGCCGGTGCTAATCGTGCGCTTGGCCGCCTTTATCGTCGCGGTCGCGATGATGGTCGATGCGGTGTGCTCGTTGGCGAGCTGGCGGCGTCTGTCCGATCAGCTTGAGCGTGTGCGTGCCGACCTTGCCGACCGCATCAATGAGTCGCTTGCCGACGCCTCCGACTCTATGCTCGAACGTATTCCCGATTCGGCGATTGACTCGGTGGCGCAGACGCATATCCGCGGTCGCGCCGTTAACGCTTGGCTGGCCGAGCTGGGCGACGCGGCGCTCGATGCCCTGCGCGAGAAGACTTCGATGCCGACGTTTATCTCGGATGGTGCTCGCGGCCTGGCGCTCGCTGCCCGCCGCGTGGCCGATGCCGCGCCGAGTATGCCGCGTCCGTCGCTCGGTCGTCGCCTTGCCGGCAAGCGCATGAGCCGCCCGGTACCGAGCGTGTCACTCAGCCGCCGCGACCTACGCTTCTTTAACGCCTTCCCGCGTCTGCGCATCAATCGTTACGAGGGTGTCATTCGAGCTACCGACCTCCGCGACCGAGCCCGCGAGCTGTTCCGGCGCTAGCCAGAGCGGAGCCAAGCGAGCCCTTCTCGTTCGCACGTTTCCCGTTCGTTTCGCGTCCGTTGCCGCGCCGTTTCCAAGATTGCGGTGCCGTTTCCATTCGACAACGCAGCGTTTAACAACGCCGTATCTGGTCTACACCAGTTGCCCCTCGGCCGCATCATGAGCGCCGACAACGTTCATGCGACCAAGGGGGAGCGAATGTACGATACGGGATCGACAACGTTTATGCTCATCTGCACCATGCTCGTGTTTTTAATGACACCGGGTCTGGCGTTTTTCTATGGCGGCCTGTCCAGGCGCAAAAATGTCATCAACACCATGCTTATGTGCTTTGGCGCCATTGGCCTGGTTGGTGTGCTGTGGATTGTTGCCGGCTGGTCGCTGGCCTACGGTGGCGACGGTTCTAGCCCGTTTATTGGCGGCTTTGACCAGTTGCTGTGCCTGCCGGTGCTCAACCAGGTGCTGCAGGCGGCCGAGGGCAATGCTGCGGATGGTGCCGTCTACCCTCAGATCATCAACATCGCCTTCCAGATGGCGTTTGCCATGATCACCGCCGCTATCGTTACGGGCAGTCTGGCAGGCCGCGTTAAGTTTGGTGCCATGACGGCCTTCCTGGGCATTTGGCTGCTCGTGGTCTATGCGCCGCTCGCCCACATGGTTTGGGGCGGCGATGGTTCCTTTATCGGCGACATCATCGGCGCGCTCGACTTTGCCGGCGGCGACGTGGTACACATTTCGTCCGGTCTCACGGGCCTGATTCTCTGCTTAATGCTCGGCCGTCGTCGCGGCTTTGGCATGGTGAGCTACCGTCCGCATAACGTGCCGTTTGTGGCGCTGGGCGCCGGTCTACTTTGGTTTGGTTGGTTTGGCTTTAACGGCGGCAGCGAGTTTAAGGCCGACGCCGTGGCGGCACTCGCCATCCTCAACACCGTGACGGCCAGCGCGGCGGGCATGGTCTCGTGGCTTGTCGTCGAGCGCGTGCACACCGGTCGCCCCACGCTGGTGGGTGCCAGCACCGGTCTGGTTGCGGGCCTTGTGGTGGTCACGCCGGGTGCGGGCTTTGTCGAGCCGTGGGCAGCGCTGGTCATGGGCCTGATCGTCTCGCCCGTCTGTTACCTGGCCATCAGCCATCTTAAGACCAAGTTTGGCTACGACGATGCGCTCGACGCGTTCGGTTGCCACGGTATCGGCGGCATCTTGGGCGGTGTGCTCACGGGCCTGTTCTGCGTGCCGGAGCTCTCGTGGACCGGTAAGGGCGGCCTGTTCTACACGGGCGACGTGTCGCTGCTTGTCTCGCAGGTTCTGGGCATTGTGGTGACGGTCGTTATTGTGCTGGTGCTCGACTTGGTGATCGCCGCGGTGGTCAAGGCACTGTTCCACGGCAGCCTGCGTGTGGACGAGGCCGACGAGGCGCTGGGCCTGGATGCGAGTCAGCACGGCGAGAGCGCATACCCTTCCTTCTCGGGACTCGATTAGCGGCACGGGTTTCCCAGGCACCCGACCTTGCCCCTCAAACCGTCGCTTGCGTACCGAAGTACGCGGCGCTCCTCTTTCGGGGCAATCTCGGGCACCTGGAAAACCCGTGCCATGTGAAGGTAAATCAATTTCTTTTATTGAAGAGAGGAATTCACTATGAAGAAGATTACAGCGATTGTTCGTGCCGAGAAGCTTGAGGTTCTCAAAGATGCGCTGTTTGCGGCTGATGTTCGCGGCATGACCATCAACCAGGTGCAGGGCTGCGGCGCGCAGCATGGCTGGAAGGAATACGTGCGCGGCAACGAGCTGCTCGTCAACACGATCCCCAAGGTGCAGTTCACCCTCATCTGCGCCGACGAGCATGTCGACGGTATCGTTGACATTATCTGCAACGCCGCTCGCACCGGTGCCGTCGGCGACGGCAAGATTTGGGTCGAGCCGGTCGAAGAAGTCATCCGCATTCGCACCGGCGAACACGGCCCGGCCGCGGTGTAGAATCGACCGTCTGCCATCCGCAACGTTAAAATGCTGCAATGAGGCACAAGACTTGCGTTGCGGATGGGCGGATTATGGGTCGCAATAAATATCCCGAGGAGACGGTCGCGAAGATTCTCGACGCGGCACTGGAGCTATTCTGCGCACAGGGTTATGAGGGGACGAGTATTCAAGATATCGTTGACCGTCTCGACGGCATGACCAAGGGCGCTGTCTATCATCACTTCAAGAGCAAAGAAGAGATTTTCAACGCCGCGTTTGATCGGGCGATGACTCCGATTGTTGAGCACCGCCGCTCGATGCTTGGCGTCGGTAATATGACCGGAGCCCAAAAGCTCAAGCGACTGTACGCTCCCGAGTCCGTTGTTCCACAAATTGAGCTATGGGCACGTATGCGTCCTGCAGCAGATCCGGTAAAAAGCTCGCGCCTACTGGCGATGCAGTACCAGGGCTCATTTGACGAGTCGGCCGATGGCTGTCTCTTGCCAGTGATCGAGGAGGGCATCGCCGACGGCTCCATTGCGTGCGAATGCCCGCGCGAAGCGGCGGAGGCCGTATCGTTGTTGGCGAATCTTTGGCTGCTGCCATTGTTCCGTCCGCTCGAGCCCAAGGAGCGAATGCTCGCTCGCGCACAATGTTTGGCGCAGATGGCTGCCGCGGTGGGGCTCGATTTGGGTAATGAAGTGCTTCAGACAACGGCGCAGATTTGGGACGTATGGGACCGCGCCGGGTGGTAATATAGATACCAACGGTATGTAATTGATTTGTGAGGGTAGCCACGGCTGCCCTTTTCAAGTCATTAAATACATACTAGTGGTATGTATAGGGGGTGGGCTTATGGCTGGGCTGAGAGACGTCGGCGTCTCGTTGAAATCAAAAACAGTGCGGTCAATCAGGCTCGCGGAACTTCTGGTTGCGCAGCTGTGCACGTATTCGATGCTGTCGGCGCTGTGCTTTGCGTATCCACTTTACTTGTTCGATTGCAGTGGATCGTCAACGTTATATGGCGCCGTCGTGGCGACGGCGTTCATACCCGGCGTACTCGCAACTCCGGCTGGTGGGATCTTAGCGGATCGGGGAAGACACCGCGAGGTCCTCGTGTCCCTCGGCATTGCTCTGATGACTGCATCACTGCTGTCTATCCCCATGAAGCGCTCGTTGCCTCTTGCGGTCGTCGTAGTAGCGATACTTTGTGTTCAATATGGTGTTCAATCGCTGCTAAAGCCAATGCTCCAAATTGAGACGGTGCGTATGGCGGGTGAAGAGAAGGTTGAGCGGGCCACTGCATTGGTTTCGCAGATGACCATGGTGAGCAATATCTTGGGTCCTGTGGTCGGGACGGCAGTCTATGGGTGCTTTGGCATCGATGCTCTTTGCACAACCGCGTCGGTGGCGTTTGCGATTTCAGCTCTCTTGTTTGGGGTCGCACTCAAGCAAAACGCCTCATCTGAAACGATGAGAGACGGCGCGACTCGCACGACATGCCGAAACGATTTTCGGGAGTCGATTCGGTATCTGTTGCAAAATGCATCATTGGTCGCTGTGATTTTGCTTGCGGCAGTTTTGAACCTTGCGTTGGTTGGGCTAACGATTGGCGCTCCCATTATTGTTACAAAGCATCTCGGTATGCAATCGTCCTGCGTTGGGATAGTTGAGGTTGCTCTGGGCCTGGGTGGTCTTACCGGCAGTGGCTTGGTCGGCATTTGGCCGCATCGTTTTTCTTTCAATGGCATATGCCGATATGTTGCGATGATCTGTTTTGGAGTCGCGCCGATTATTGTTACGCTGCTGTTCGGCGTAGATGTATGCGTGTTCACCGTGTTTGCGGTTGGTTCGGCATGGGTCATGGTGTGGGCGAGCATTACGTCGGTTGAAATCACCGCGTTTGTTCAGCGGGTAGCGCCGACTGAGCTCTGCGGAAAAGTGCTTTCGGTCGTTTACATGGTCCTTTCCTGCGCAACGCCTATCGGCCAATTGACGTACGGGGTTGCATATGATCGATGGACACCGGCGATTGTATTCGCAGCCATGTTGGCGGTGCTGACGTTGACGACGGCTCTGTTTTATCGGCTGAAAAATCGATTGCGGCGATTGTCTTAACGCGCTGGGGCACCGTGAATTTGTGAAGGCGGTGGTACGCCGCGCCGGGACGGCATTGTTTGGACATGCCTCTCCTTCGTCTACAATATCGGGCAGACGAAGGAGAGGCATGTCCATGATCAAGATGTTCGCGAGTGACTTAGACGGAACGCTGCTGAACGCCCTGCACGAGGCGGATGGGACCATCCGCCGCGCCATTCGCGAGCTGACTGAGGCTGGCCTGCACGTGGTTCCCGCGACTGGACGCTCGACGTTGCCGATCGGCGAGCATGGCTTTACGGGCTTGGCGCTTGACGCCTGCTGCTCCAATGGATCCATCGTGCGCGACAGCCATGGCGAGGTGCTCAAGACTTGGACCATCGACCCGCAGGTCACTGAGGAACTGCTCAAGGCGTTCCCGGACATTTGCTTTGATTGCTCCACGCCCGATGGCATGTTTTCGAGCGGTTCGTTCGAGATGCATCAGGCGGGCTTTAAAAAGGACAGCCCCATCAAGCGTATTGTGATGCGCGGCATGCGTGCGCGCGGCGGGTATCACGAGGAGCAGTATTTCGACCAGTCGATCGGTGACATCCTGCGCCACGATGTATGCAAGATCAATTGTCGCGTGACCTCGCCCGAGCTGGAGCGCGACCTTAAGGCGTATCTTGCCGAGCGCTCGGACCGTGTGGTCAACGCGCCGTTCGATCCGGTGATGTTCGAGATCACGGACGTGGCGTGTAACAAGGGCGAGAGTGTGGCCTGGCTGGCGGGCTACCACGGCATTGCCGAGGACGAGGTCGCGGTTTATGGCGACGGCGGAAACGACATCGCCATGCTCAAGCGTTTCCGCCACAGCTACGCGACCAAAAACGCTAGCGATGCAGCCAAGGTCGCCGCGAGCGCAACTATCGGCAGCTGCATGGTCCACGCCGTCCCCAAACACATGCTCGCCACCATGCATAAGCAGAGCTCCCGCACCATCATCGAATAATGTGACAAAGGGACTGCCCCCTCGTCACATTCCAAATATTGCCTTTACGTGTTGGTACACACGGTGTGCAATAATACTCGCACTGTGCAATAGCGCACAGGCTGAGTAACAAGGAGGACGCTTGTCCCAGCTCGAGAAATGCGATCGCCGGTCCCTTCGCTCGCAGCGTGCCCTTCGCCAGGCACTTGCCAGCGAGCTTGCCGAAAGCGGCGACCTTTCGCGCATTAATGTCGCGTCGCTCACCGAGCGCGCTGGCCTTACGCGCCGCACGTTCTATTCGCACTACCGCGATATCCCCGACTTTATCAATCAAATCGAGGACGGCTTGCTGGCCGAGATCCGTGAGCGCATTGAGCTCATCACCGCAGCTCAGCTGCCCGATCTCTATCACAATATCGACGAGCTCGAGCCGGCGCCCGGTTCGGTTGAGCTGCTGCGTTATCTTGCGGCCAACCGCGACTTAATCGGTGCGCTGCTGGGTCCGGGCGGCGACCAGGCCTTCATTAAAAGGATCATCGACACCGCGCGTGAGGCTGTGGTGCCGCGTGCGCAGACGGGCATTTTGGGCCTGGCGCTGGGCACGTTCTTTGACTACTACGTCACCTACGTCGTGAGCGCCGAGGTTGGCATGATTCAGCGCTGGTTTGAGCGTGGGCTCACCGAATCGCCCGAGGCCATGGCGCGCATTATGACGGTGCTCGCTTTTGTTCGTCCTGGTGACCTGTATGGCCAACCCATCGATATCAACGTGCCGGAATACGGCATGAAGCTATTGAACTTGCAGCTCGAGGACGCGGCCGACACCGCCGCAACCGTCGAGTCCAACAACTAAGAGGAGAGACAATGAGCAAACTCGTCGAGGGCATCAAGGATCGTATGGTCGCTGCCGCACGCGAGGCCGCGCCCGCCGTGGTGGACGCCGCGCAGAAGGCCGCGACCGCGGCTGCCGAGAAAGTTGCCGAGGCAGTTGCCGATGCCAAGAACGCGGCAGGGGAGACGTCCATCGCTAGCGAGCTCGCCACCGCCGCTGAGCCCGTGGCCGCCGCCCACGCCCCCGAAGGCGCGATTTTCAACTCCGAGGCCGCCCGCGGCAACCTGCACCTGGGCATCGACGTGGGCTCCACCACCGTCAAGCTTGCCGTGCTCAACGATGACAACCAGATCGTCTACGCCAAGTACCAGCGCCACCACACCGACGTCCGTGCCTGCGCCCGCGATCTGTTCGAGGGCGCCGCGACTGTGCTGCCGACGGCCCAGATGACCTGCGCCATCACCGGCTCGGGCGGTCTGCTGCTGTCCCAGTGGCTCGACTTGGAGTTTGTCCAGGAGGTCATCGCCAGCAAACGCGCCGTCGAGACCCTTATCCCGGCCACCGATGTCGCCATCGAGCTGGGCGGTGAGGACGCCAAGATCATCTACTTTGACAACGGCATCGAGCAGCGCATGAACGGCACCTGCGCCGGCGGCACGGGCGCGTTCATCGATCAGATGGCCACTCTGCTGCACACCGACGCGAGCGGCCTCAACGAGCTCGCGGCCAACGCCACCACCATCTATCCCATCGCCAGCCGTTGCGGCGTCTTTGCCAAGACCGACGTGCAGCCGCTCCTCAACGAGGGCGCCCGCCCCGAGGACGTCGCCGCTTCCATCTTCCAGGCCGTCGTGACCCAGACCATCTCGGGCCTGGCGTGCGGCCGTCCCATTCGCGGCAACGTCGCCTTCCTGGGCGGCCCGCTGCAGTATCTCTCCGAGTTGCGCCACCGCTTCTACCTCACGCTCAACCTGGACGAGGAGCACCGCATTGTGCCCCAAAACGCCCACCTGTTTGTGGCGAGCGGCGCTGCCATGGCGCACGAGTCCAACAAGCTCAGCACGTTCCCGCAGCTTATCGAGGCCATCGACAGCCTGGGTGACACGCAGGGTGCCGAGGTCGAGCGCCTGGATCCGCTCTTTGCCACCGACGAGGACTTTGCCGAGTTCAAGAACCGCCACGACCAGGAAGTCGTCCCCAAGGGTAAGCTCGACGGCTACACCGGCCGCGTGTTCATCGGCATCGACGCCGGCTCCACCACCATGAAGGCCGCGCTCGTGGGCGAGGACGGCCAGCTGTTGCACACCTGGTACGGCAACAACAACGGCGACATCCTGGGCACGGCCAAGGTCATCATGGCCGATTTCTACAATCACATCCCTGCCGGCTGCACCATCGGCCACGTGACCACCACGGGCTACGGCGAGGCGCTGCTCATCGAGGCCCTCAAGGCCGATTCCGGCGAGATCGAGACCGTCGCGCACCTGCGCGGCGCCAAGGCATTCCTGCCCGGTGTCGAGTTTATCCTGGACATCGGCGGCCAGGACATGAAGTGCCTGCGCGTGAAGGACGGCGTCATCGAGCACATTATGCTCAACGAGGCCTGCTCATCGGGCTGCGGCAGCTTTATCGAGAGCTTCGCCGTGTCCATGAACATGGACGTGCGCGCGTTCGCCGATGCCGCCATCCATGCCAAGGCCCCGGTCGATTTGGGCAGCCGCTGCACGGTCTTTATGAACTCGCGCGTCAAGCAGGCGCAAAAGGAAGGTGCCACGGTGGGCGACATCGCGGCCGGCCTGTCCTATTCCGTCATCAAGAATGCCCTGTTCAAGGTCATTAAGCTGCGCGACCCCAAGGAGATCGGCAGCCAGGTGATCGTTCAGGGTGGCACCTTTATGTCCGATGCCACGCTGCGCGCATATGAGCAGCTCACCGGCGTGCACGCCGTGCGTCCCGACATCGCCGGCTGCATGGGTGCTTACGGTGCGGCCCTGCTCGCCCGCGACCGCGCCGGCGCCGACGGCACCTCGACCATCCTTTCTGCCGAGGACATCGCGCACCTCACCGTGACGCAAAAACACGTCCGCTGCGGCCGTTGCTCCAATAACTGCCAGCTCACCGTCAACGATTTTGGCGGCGGCAGGCGTTTCATTACCGGTAACCGCTGCGAGAAGGGTGCCGGCCACAAAAAGCAAAAAACCGAGGCTCCTAACCTCTTTAAAAAGAAAAACGAGCTGCTCTTTAACCGCGAGGTGCTGAGCCCCGACGAGGCCCCGCGCGGCACCGTGGGTATCCCGCGCGCACTCAACATGTACGAGAACTACCCCTTCTGGCATGCGTTCTTTACGCGCCTGGGCTTTAGCGTGCAGCTGTCCGACCAGTCGAGCAAGAAGACCTACCAGGCGGGCATCGAGTCCATGCCGTCCGAGAGCGTGTGCTATCCGGCAAAGATGAGCCACGGCCATGTGATGAACCTTATCGACCGCGATGTCGACTTCATCTGGATGCCGTGCGTGCGCTGGGAGCGCAAGGAGGATCCGACGGCTGGCAACTGCTATAACTGCCCCATCGTCATGAGCTACCCCACGGCGTTGGCACTCAACATCGACGAGATCCGCGAGCAGAACATCGAGTTCCTGTATCCGTTTGTGCCGTATCACGACAAGACCGAGCTCAAGCGCCGTCTGTACCAGGTGCTCGCCGTCGACCGTGTGGCCGATGCGCAAGCCGGTCGCGGTCGCGTGCGTGGGCCCAAGATCACGCGCTCCGAGGTCGATGCCGCTGTCAACGCTGCCTTTGAGGCCGATGCGCGTTTCCATGAGGACATCCAGACCATGGGCGAGGAGGCTCTTAAGTGGGTCGAGGACCACGGTGGCCACGGCATTGTGCTCGCCGGCCGCCCCTACCATAACGACCCCGAGATCAACCATGCCCTGCCCGAGCTTATCTCGAGCTTTGGCTTTGCGGTCTTTACCGAGGATTCGCTCGCGCACCTGGTAAAGCCTGAGCGTCCGATTCGCGTCGTCGACCAGTGGATGTACCACAGCCGCCTGTATGCCGTCGCCCGTTTTGTGACGATGCGCAACGACCTGGATCTGATCCAGCTCAATTCCTTCGGCTGTGGCCTGGACGCTCTGACCACCGACCAGGTGCAGGAAATCCTTGAGGCCAGCGGCAAGATCTACACCGTGCTCAAGATCGACGAGGTGTCCAACCTGGGCGCTGCGCGCATCCGCATCCGCTCGCTCATGGCGGCGCTCAAGGACCAGGAGGCCGAGCGCTTGGCCGAGGCTACGGCAGCGGGCGAGGCCTACGAGCAGGGCGACGCCGCGCCGGTGGCACCCTCCATGGATGCTCCCGCATTCGCGAGCCGCAAGTACACGTTCGAGGCGCAGCGTGAGAGCGCCTCGACCGCATGGCCCAAGGTGCCCTTTACCGAGCAGATGCGCGAGGAGGGTTACACCATCCTGTGCCCGCAGATGGCGCCGATCCACTTTGACCTGGTCAAAGAGGTGTTCCGCGGTGCCGGCTACAACCTGGAGCTGCTGCCCTCGACTGACCACGATGCCGTCGAGGCCGGTCTGCGCTATGTGAACAACGACATCTGCTATCCGTCGATCCTGGTGACGGGTCAGATCATGGAGGCCATCGAGAGCGGTCGGTACGACCTGTCCAAGACAGCCGTGGTCATCAGCCAGACCGGCGGTGGCTGCCGTGCCACCAACTACATCGCGCTTATCCGCAAGGCCCTGCGCGAGAGCGGCCACCCCGAGATTCCGGTGATCTCGCTTTCGGCCGTGGCGCTGGGCGAGGACAACCCCGGCTTTAAGATTACGCCGGCGCTGCTTAAGCAGGCAGTCTACGCGGTGCTCTTTGGCGACGTGATGATGCAGATGCTCTATCGTTGCCGCCCGTACGAGGCAACGCCCGGTGCGGCGAACGCACTCTACGAGGAGTACATGGCGCGCGCCCGCAAGCTGGCGCCCAAGTTCAACAGGCATAACTACACCAAGCTGTGCCGCGAGGCCATCCGCGCGTTCGATACCATGCCGCTTGTGGGCGAGGGCACCAAGCCGCGCGTGGGCGTGGTCGGCGAGATCTTGGTCAAGTTCCATCCCACGGCCAACAACCACGTGGTCGACGTCATCGAGCGCGAGGGTTGCGAGGCTGTGGTGCCGGGCCTGCTCGACTTCTTCCTCTACTCCATGAGTAACGCCGAACTGCAGAAGGACGAGCTGGGCAGCTCCGCCACGACGCGTGCGGGCATGCAAGCGCTCATCAAGCTCGTGGACTGGATGCGTACGCCGGTGGAAGAGATGCTCGAGAAGTCCCGTCGCTTTGAGGCGCCCGAGCGCATCGGTGCCATGGCCGACAAGGCCCGCACGGTGCTTTCGGTGTGCAACAACATGGGCGAGGGCTGGTTGCTCACGGCCGAGATGCTCGACCTGATCGACCATGGTGCGCCCAACATCATCTGCACGCAGCCCTTTGCGTGCCTGCCCAACCACGTGGTGGGCAAGGCCGTGATCAAGGAGCTGCGCCGCCAGCATCCCGAGAGCAACATCGTCGCTGTGGACTACGATCCCGGTGCGTCCGAGGTCAACCAGCTCAACCGCATTAAACTCATGATCAGCGTGGCCAAGGAGAACATGCGCGCCGGTAAGGGCTTTAAGCTCGAGAAGGTGGCGCCGCTCGCGATGGACGAGGTCACTGGCCAGATGCGTGCCCACGACGGCTGCGCGAGCTGCGGACCGGCCAGCGAGGAAGCCGTTGCGTCGGTCGCCGAGCGTCTGGGACGCGGCATTAAGAAGTAACTGGCCTGCTATGGGCTAGATATGAGACAAACGGGCGGTAGCGTATCGACTACCACCCGTTTTTGCTGGACATATGTTGCGTAAATGCCCCAACTATCACCCTTTGCGAACTTAGATTTCGGAAGTATGCGGCAAAATCTGAATAGGCCGAGCACACCGGATATGTCCAAGCTCTGTACCTGCGGTTTTATTGGCGAAAAACCAGGATGTGCTCAAGAGTTCCGGAATTTGCCGCATACTTCCAAAAACGACGTCTCGGTGGCACCAAAAACTGTCCTCGGAACCCTGAGATAATGAACATATGTAGCCGTTTGCCGCGAAATACCGCCCGTTTATAGAACCCACCCCCAGCGTGCGTCATCCTTACGGTTGAATAAATACACATCTATGGAATTACGTAAGAGAGGACCGTTCCATGAGCTACAAGACCGTTTGTGTTGCCGGCGGCGGCGTGTTGGGAAGCCAGATTGCCTTTCAGGCTGCCTACTGCGGCTTTGATGTAACGATTTGGCTGCGCAGCGAGGGCAGCATCGGCCGCACCCAGCCCAAGATCGATCGCGTGCGCAAGGAGTACATCGCGGCAATCGAGGGCATGGCGGACGGTACGGGCGAGTGGTGCGCCGGTATCGCCGATGGCACCCAGCCCTTCGACAAGGAAGCGGCGCTCGCCGCCGTCGAGCGTGCCTACTCCACACTCAAGCTGGAGCTCGATCTTGCCAAGGCCGTGGCCGACGCCGACCTGGTCATCGAGTCTATGGCCGAGGACACCCAGGCAAAGATCGACTTCTACAAGAAGCTCGCCCCGGTTCTGCCGCAAAAGACCGTCATCGTGACCAACTCATCCACGCTGCTGCCGAGCACCTTTGCCAAGTACACCGGCCGTCCCGAGAAGTACCTGTCGCTGCACTTTGCCAACTCTATCTGGAAGAACAACATGACCGAGGTCATGGCACAGGACCAAACCGACAAGCGCTACTTCGACGAGCTCGTCGACTTCGCCAACGACATCCGCATGCTTGCCCTGCCCGTCAACAAGGAAAAGAACGGCTACCTGCTCAACTCCATGCTGGTACCGTGGTTGCTTTCGGGTCTTGACCTGTACGTTTCGGGCGTGAGCGACCCCAAGAGCATTGACCTCGCATGGACGCGTGGCACCGGCGCTCCCAAGGGCCCGTTCCGCGTATTCGACACGGTGGGTATCCAGACGGCCTACAACATCGTCATGCAGTATCAGAAGGTGCCGGGCTTGGTGAGCCCGCTGCTCAAGAAGATGATGATGCCCTACAACTTTAAGGCTATGGCGTCCGTCCTCAAGAAGATGCTCGACGAAGGTAAGCTGGGCGAAAGCTCGGGCGAGGGCTTCTTTACGTACTAAAAATGATCTCTTGGGGGCGGAAGCGTTGGGGATCTACGGTAGTATGCGACAAGATCTGAATAGGTCGAGCAAGAGCCGTAGCGCGCGTTGACGTTTGGCCAATAGAACGCAAAAATGCACCGTTCGCCGATACTCCTCTCGCGAGTGGTTGCCATATGGTTTGATGTTGTAAACATATGATTGCCGGCAGGCCGTAGGTGACGTTCGTCATGATACCGGAGGTACCAAGTATGTTTTGCACTCCGTTAAACAAGTATCGGGCTGGTTGACATGAACCGCCGTACTATCTCGATAGCCCTCGCAGTGGTCTGCCTGGCTGTGCTCCTGGGCGCTGCAGGGCAGTTTGCTATAAATCGAGAAACATCCTATATGCAGGAATGCGTTTCCGAAGGCTTTGCCATTGATGGTTACTATCGGGATGACGAAACAAGTCGGGAAACCCTGGCTTTTCTTGAGGAGGACAACTGTCGATGGCAGCTGGTCGACCAAGACGGAATCTGCACAGACGGGCAGTTTAAGCGTACGGATGACCCCAACATCCTGATATTAAAGAAGGAAAACGGCGAAGAATTCGGTGCGGTCCACGTGGCGTATATTTCGCGCCGACGCGATCAGGGCTTGCTCTACCTATTTAGAGATACCAGGGTGACCCGTTTTTATCTGGTGAGTACCGGTCCGGCGTTTACAGTGGAGTCTGGCGATGTCGATGCGGACAGATGATTCACGGCAATAAATCAGCGAGCGGAGCGCGGCCATGGACCGCGCCCCGCTATTTGCTCGTGGCCCGCGTCACGTCTGCGCCATGTCGTGACTCGCGGCTGCGCGCATCCATCCCACGTCGCGTATTACTGCACATCAAACTCCACGCGATCGAGCTCGGGCACATTGAGGTCGATGAGCTTGCGGGCTACACGGCGGTCGTGTGCCCCAAGCGCCTCGCTTGTCGTCACGTGGGCGACAACCTCGCGCTCGACAAGGCCCTCCTCCTCGCCTTCGGTGGCCGAGGTCTCGACGGCAACGGTGTAATCCTTAAAGCCCGGCAGCACCGCGGCAAGCTCGCGCGTGGTTTCGGTGACGCCGTAGCCGTCCTGCACGCCGGCCTGTGCCGAGCCAATGGACCCCGCGGTCATGACGATGCAGGGGATGGCAAAGATCACCGTACCCACGATGATGCGGCGGCGCACCTTGTGTGACAGCTCATCGACCTCGGCATTTTCCTCGGCGGTCACAATGCCGTCGCCGTTGAGGTCGCGCTTGAGCGGCACGCGCAAAAGAAGTAGTACGGCTTCGGCCGCCAGCGCGATAAAGACGACGTTGATGCCAAACTCGTAGAGGGCCGAGAGAAACAGCGACCCGCTCGCGATGGCGATGCCATAGCCCGCCGCGCACAGGGGCGGCATGAGCGCGGTCGCCACGGCCACGCCGGCGATGAGCGTGGCGGGTTCCTGGTCGCGCGAGTTGCCCAGTCCGCCCGCAAAGCCGCCCGCGAGCGCGACGGCAAGGTCCCACACAGTCGGTGTCGAGTTGTCGATGATGGCGGCCGTGGTGGTGCCAAGGGGCGAGAGCTTAAAGTACAGCGTGGACGTGATTAGACAAAAGACCATCTGCAGCGCGAGGCCGGCAATTGCCTCGACGGCAATCTCGCGGTCGAGCGTGGCGATGCCGTATGCCATGGCAAGGACCGAGCCCATGAGCGGACAGATGAGCATGGCGCCCACGATGGCAATGTCCGAGTCGATATCGAGGCCGATGCTCGCGATCAACATGGCAATGATCAGGATGCATAAGTGCGAGCCAGTCAGGCGCGCCCCGTTTACAAAGCGCTTGCGAATCACGTGATAGGGCGCGCGTCCCTCGCGTATGTTGAACGCCTGCTTAAGGAAACGGGTGGCATTCTCCATGGCCTCGCTGTGTGCAGGGCGTATACCGTGACGACGATGATGACGCTCGCGCAGCCGCTTGATCTGTTGTTTGTCGAGTTCCATGCTTACCTCGTTTAGCTTCTGAGCCGCTTCTTGCGTCTGTCGTCTTTACTCTACACCGCGTTAGGCGAGGTGTCAGACAAGGTTTGTTGACCTGGAAGTCAGGACAATCGACATGGCTAAAACGCCGTGAGGATCATAAGAGTCAAATAGACAAAAAAGCGCGGGGCCGGTTTGATTCCGACCCCGCGCTCTGCGCTGGTGCGTTGTTGTTCGGCCTACCCCAGCAGGCTTAAGCCCACGGAGACAAACGCCAGGATAACGCCGACGATGGACTCGCCGCCCAGCAGGCCGCTGGCGACAACCAGGCCCTGCTCCTGGAAGGCGGCGTCCTTGGCAGCCTTCTCCTCGTCCGAAAGACCGGCAGTGGCGTCGCGGCGTGCGGCCCACTTGTCGTAGGCGAGCTTGACGCAGGAGCCCAGGAATGCCGTGAGTGACATGTAGAACGGCAGGTACACGCCCAGGCCGATCATCATGGCCGGAATGCCGAGCCAGTACATGACGATGCCGGCGATAAAGCCGCCAACGAACCACGGCACGCTTGGGATGCCCGAGACCATGGTGGCGACAACGCTTGCCTGCGCGGCAACAAAGCTCTTGTCGGGGCCAAAGGCGTCCGGGCCATAGGCGGTGACGAGCGCGACCATGACGGCTGCGGCGACCAGGGCGCCCACGATGCCGCCGATGGCCTGGCCGATCCACTGTGCACGCGGGTTGGTGCCCAGCACGGCGCCGGCTTTAAAGTCGTTCATGACGTCGCCCGCAAGGCCGCACGCCACGGCTACGATGCCGGCGATAAAGAACAGCTTGACCTGAGCGATCTGTGCGAAGGCAGCCACGATGAGCATGACGATGAGGCCAAAGATCTCCATGGGGTCGATGCCCGTCTGGCCGCAGCTCTGTGCGCTCATAATGGTAGTGACAAAGGTGAACAGCGTCACGATGACGGCCGGGACGGGACCAAGGTCGAGCGCGATGGCGACGATCACGGCGATGGCGGCAGCGCCCAGGCCGATGATGCCGGCGTCGAGCTTAAGGGAGCCCGAGATGAGCGACTGCTCGTCGGTGTCGGTGGAGCTGTCGGCGGCAAGACCGCGGACGATGCCGGCGACCTGCGGCAGGATGTCCTTGAGGACGACGGCGACGCCAAAGCCCATCATGAGGCCCATGCCGAGCGATTTGACGATGCCTTGCGCAGTCACAACGTCGAATAGACCGGCAGCGGTGCCGCCCACGATGATGCCAAAGTTACCTAGCAGCGCGCCGGCAAACCAGAAGGCAACCGGGGCGAAGCCAACCAAAAAGCCGATGGAGAGCAGCATGGGCGAGTTATAGATGGCAAAGGTCACGCCGGGGATATTGAGCGTGCACAGCATGCTGGGCACCACGCCCAGAGCGTCGCGAAGCACGCTGTAGATGCCTGCGATGGCCATGGAGCCAAAGAGCTGCTTGCCGGTCTTGCCGCCGGCCTCGGTGGCGCGCAGTGTCTGAGCTGCGGCATTGCCGGTGGGAAACTCCAGCGCGGCGTCCACGATAAAGTGGCGGTGGATGAGCGCCGTTGCCAGCAGGCCCAAGATGGTGCCGACGAGTGCCACGATAAACATGTCGAGCCAGCTGATCTGGTCGGCATAGCCCAGCATCCAGGCGCCCGGGATGGTAAACGCCAGGCCGCCGGCGACCATGGCGCCTGCGGACATGATGGTATGGGTGACGTTTGCCTCGTTGAGGCTGGCGTTGCCCATGAGCTTCAGGAAGAACAGCGAGATGACGGCAGCGAAGACGATCGGCCAGGGGAGTGCACCCATCTTGAGGGCCGTGTAGGCCGAGCTTGCCGTGATGATCACGCAGCCAAGGACGCCTATGACGACGCCGCGCAGCGTGAGTTGCCCGCGCATCGAAGCGCGGTTCGAGGGATTGCTCATATAGAACTCCTTTGCGTATATCCGCTTCCCCCGGGAGCGCCGTTACGGATACGGCGCGGGAAGTCGGGTTACCAAGGGCCGCCGCGTGAGCTCGCAAACGACCGCGCACCAGTATAGCCGCAAGCTAGTCATTTTGGGATGACTGGTTTAGGTAGGCGATATACTGCTGGGCAGACGAAAGGAGCGCCGACGATGCTTAATGGGTGCGCATATATATTGACGGTCGACGTGGGCAACACGTTCATTCGCTTTGGCCTGTTTGCAGAGGATTCGGCCGCGGCGCAGGAATGTCCGCTTGCGACATGCGAGATCACGACGCCGTCGAGCATTACGGCCGACGAGGCACGCATGCGACTTGTACAGGTCATGGGCGCGCTCGCCGCCGATGCAGGTGTGCCCGGGGTGCTTGCACCCGCCGCGGCCGTGCTGAGCTGTGTAGTCCCGGCGCTCGAGCGCCCGTGGAAGGCGGCACTTTCCCGCACCTGCACGGGGCGCGTGCTCACCGTGGGGCCGGGACTTAAGACCGGCATACCCGTGCACTACGACGATCCGGCCGAGATCGGTCCCGACCGCATCGCCGATGCCGTGGCGGCCCGCGCCGTCTACGGCTCGCCGTGCATCGTGATTGACCTGGGCACGACGACCAATATCGAGGTCATCGACGCGCACGGTACCTTTGTGGGCGGCGTTATCGCGCCAGGCCTGGCCCTCGGCGCCCGTTCGCTTTCGGCGGCAGCAGCGCGCCTACCCCAGGTTGAGCCCTCGGCGCCAACGCACGTCATCGGACGCAACACGCGCGAGGCCATGCGCTCGGGTGTGGTTTTGGGCGAGGTAGCCCGCATCGACGGAATGCTCGACATGGTGCTTGCCGAGATGCGCGCGACCAAGGCCGCGGGGGAGGGCGATGTGCCCATCGTCATTACCGGCGACGATGCCGAGGCACTTGCGGCGCTGGTCGGCCATAGCCTGACGGTAGACGACGCGCTGACGTTGCGGGGTCTCGCCGAGCTCTACCGCATCAGCCAAAAGCCCCGCCGCGCGTAGGGCGAGGGGCTGTGGGATAAGCGCCCCCACCTTTCACCTGCTACAATGGGCCAAACTATTGCGATTGCGGAGGTGTCTGCCATGTCGGACGATCTTCATCAAACCGCGTCGGGCAAGCGCCGCGACGTTATTAGCTGGGACGAGTTCTTTATGAGCGTGGCCATCGCCGCGCAGCGCCGCAGCAAGGACCCCAACACGCAGGTGGGAGCGTGCATCGCCAGCACCAACCACCGCATCCTTTCGGTGGGTTACAACGGCACGCCCTCGGCGCTCAACGACGACTTTTTCCCGTGGGGTACGAGCGATGACCCGCTGCAGGACAAGCACAACTACGTGGTCCATGCCGAGGCCAACGCCGTGCTCAACTACCGTGGCTCGCTCAAGGACCTCGAGGGTTCCACGGTTTACGTCACGCTGTTCCCGTGCCACGACTGCGCCAAGATCCTGGCGCAGGTGGGCGTGGGCGAGGTCGTCTACCTCGACAATAAATATGCCGACACCGATGACGGCCGTATCAGCCGCCGCATTCTCGACTCCTGCGGCATCAGCTACCGCCAGGTCATCGTCGATGTCCAGATTGGTACCGGGGGACAGGCTCGGCAGTAGCGCGTGCCAACGCCAGCTGGCGGCAAAACAGCCAAAAGAGCCCCGTCCCAAATTGACTGCTCGTGAAAGTCGTGTCCGCACGCATGGCTGGCGCCTAAGCGGGTACATGGCTGTAGTAACATAGCCCCTGTCCGCGGGCGTGCCCGCGTTATTGTGAGAAAGGAGCCCCTGTGGCTGTTAACGAAGAGCTGCTTAAGAAGGTTCTTGAAGAGATTCGCCCCAACCTGCAGGCCGATGGCGGCGATATGGAGTATGTGGGCGTCGACGACGAGGGTGTTGTCAAGTTGGAGCTGCAGGGCGCCTGCGCCGGCTGCCCCATGAGCTCGCTAACCCTTTCCATGGGTATCGAGCGCATCCTGAAGGAGCATGTGCCCGGCGTTACCCGCGTTGAGCAGGTCAATGCTTCCGGCGAGGCCGAGGACCTGTACGACGAGTACGCGCCGTTCTAAGATGCGAAAGCTGCGGACGGTACGCTTCGCATAGACGTTACGCCCAAATATGCGGCTGCGAGCGTAAGGCCCGCGGCCGCATTTGTATGTAGGGAGCAGGGGGATCGATATGCTCAACGACCTCTACCATATGCTTGATCCCGTCGCGATCTCGGCGGGCCCCATCACCATCTACTGGTACGGCCTGGCCTACGTGGTCGGTGCTCTGCTCACGGCGGTCGTTATGTACCGCACGCAGCGTCGTTGGGGCTTCAACATTACGATTGATGACCTGACGAGCGTCGTGGTCGGCGCGGTCTTTGGCCTCATCATCGGCGCGCGCCTGTTTTACGTCGTCTTTTACGGCGATGGCTACTATTGGACCCACCCGCTCGAGATCTTTGCCACCAACGAGGGCGGCATGAGCTTCCACGGTGGCCTGGTCGGCGGCATCTTGGGCGGCATCATCGTGTGCCGCATGTATAAGCTCGACGCCTGGACCGTCGCCGACCTTGCCGTTATCGGCGCTCCGCTGGCGCTGTGCCTGGGACGCTGCGCCAATTTCGTCAACGGCGAGCTGTGGGGTAAGCCGACCGATCTGCCCTGGGGTGTGGTCTTTGGCGGCACCGCGGGCGATATGCCGCGCCATCCCTCCCAGCTCTACGAGGCGTTTCTAGAGGGCATTGTGCTCTTTTGCATCCTGCAGGTGCTCAGTCGCAAAAAACCGCTGCTGCCCCAGGGTACGTTTATGGGCGTCTTTGTGATGGGCTACGGCATCGTTCGCTTTTTGATTGAGTTTGTGCGCGTGCCCGATGCGCAGCTGGGCTATCTGCTGGGAGGCGTTATCACCATGGGCCAGCTGCTGAGTTTGCCGCTCGTGATCGCCGGCCTGGCGCTCATCATCTTCGCCCGACACCGCAATCGTCCCCAGCGTATCTACCTGGACGTCTAACCACCACAAAGGGGACAGGCACCTTTGTGGTGGTTTGCTGGGCAACAATGACAGAACCGTAACGTTTTCCCAGATAAAACCTGCCAAAATAAACCTGTCCCTTTTTGGCAGGTTTCTAGAAAGGCTTTTTTGACTGTGAAGGATTCCGACCTCTCCACAACAGCTGCGCGCGACGCCGCTCGCATTGTTTGGTTTAAGCGCTACCCCGCCAAGCAGACGCTCATCGCATTTCTGCTCGCGCTGTTGGCGACCACGGCGTTTTCCATCGATCCCGCGCCGGTCTCGAGCAACGCAGTCTTGGCGATTGACCCCAAAGCCTCGGGCATGCTGTACGTGTGCTACGAGGTGCTCCTCTCGTTTGCCGGCCATACCGACGCGGTCATGCTGCTTGCGCTTGCCTGCCTGCTCACTCTGCCGTTTCGCTACGTATTCTTTGGCCGCGGCGATGCTTGGCGTCCTTCGGTGATCCTTCCGTCGCTGTTCTTTGCCGTCTGCATGGTGTTTGGCCGCAGCTACGACCTCACCGATTCTGCCGAGATCGTACTCGGCGACAAGGCTCGCATCATCTGCGCCTGGATAGGCGGTGCGGGCTGGATGCTCTTGGCGGTCGTTGCCTTCTACCTGGCTTTTGAGTGTCTAGATTGGCTGAGCTCTCGGCGCATTCCGTTTTCCGAAGCGCACTTTGGCCGCGTATGGCGTGTGGCTCACGCCGTGCTCTCGGTCCATCCCTTTGCCGGGCCCTTCCTGGTGCTTGTGATCGCCTGGGCGCCCACGCTTATCGCTTCGCTGCCCGGCCTTTTTATGGGAGATACGGGTGCGCAGATTCGCCAGTGGTTCAACTACCCCAACGGCACGAGTGATTACTTGCGTCTGCTCAATCCCAATGTGTTGCTCAACGGACATCACCCCGTGGTGCACACGGCTATCATCGGTTCGTGCGTCCAGCTGGGGCTTTCACTGTTCAACAGTGCCAACGCAGGTCTTGCCATCTACACCTGCGCTCAGTTCGTCATCACGGCCGCCTGCATGGCCTATTCCATCTCGTCGCTGCGCAAGCTGGGCGTGAGCTTGCCGATCCGCGGCGTGATCTTGCTGTTCTTTGTGTTTATGCCCATGTTCTCCAACTACGCGGCCCTGCTTACCAAAGATGTGCTGTTTACCGACGCGTTTTTGGTGCTGTTGGTGCAGACCGTGAAGCTCGTGGCCTGCGGCCTGCCCCGTCGCGATGCCAATGCCGAGCGTGCGGGCGAACAGAGGCCCGTGCTCTTTGCGCGCCATGACTGGCTGCTGCTCGCTCTGGGTGCCATGGGTTCCACGTTTCTGCGCAACGGCGGCCTGGTGTTTCCCCTGGCGGCATGCGTAATCGCGGCGGCGTTTTGCGCATGGGACGCGCATGTGGCTCGTCGTGCAGTCAAGCAGGCCGGTGCTGCGCCTTCGGGCGCCATCCCGCGTTTCCGCTGGATGGGAGTTCTTGCGGTGCTTGGACTCTGCCTTGCCTCTAATATGTACTTCACCAAGGTGTTTATGCCGGCGCACGACATTACGCCTAGTTCCAAGCGCGAAATCCTCTCGATTCCGTTCCAGCAGACGGCTCGTTTCGTCCAAAAGCACGACGGCCTCAACTCGGGTGTCAACCCTACGGTTAAGGAGGACGGCACTATCGTGGAGGCTCCTCGCGACGGCTTGGTGACCGACGATGAGCGTGCCGTGATCGACCGTGTGCTCAAGTACGACAATCTGGGCCGCCGCTACAACCCGGATAAGTCGGACGCCGTCAAAAATTGCTTTAACGAGTACGCCTCGCAGGAGGACATCAAGGCCTATTTTGAGGTCTGGGCGCAGATGTTCAAAAAGGATCCCGAGTGCTACATCTCGGCGCTCATCAATAACTACTACGGCTACTTTTATCCGAGTGCCCGCGATGCGTGGGTCTACAGCACGGCGCGCAGTGCCGAGATTATGGCGAAGCCCGATAACCTCAAGTACTTTGACTTCCATCCGGTCGATAGCAAGGTTGTGCGCTGGTGCGACCACCTGATCAACCTGTATCGCGTGGCAGTACAGCGCATCCCGTTTATCTCGCTCACCATGAGCTCGGCTACTTACGTGTGGATTATGATCGCCGTGGTGGTCTACCTGTTGCGCCGCCATTCGTGGCGCGGGCTGGCCATTTGGGTGCCGCTGCTGGGCGTGCTCGCCGTGTGTCTGATCGGTCCCTGCAACGGTTCGACCTATATGCGCTACCTGTATCCGGTTATCGCCTGCATGCCCTTTGCCATCGGCGCCACCATCACTCGCAGCGACCTCCTCTGGTCCTAATTTGGTGCAAAGGGGACAGGTTGCTTTGCACCAAAGGATGGCATCATCACGACGCCTTCATTTTGGGGTTTATCTCGCAGGCTAGTAGGTATATCATAACGACGTTTGTTTATATTGCCCGAGCATCTGCGCTGGGCTTTAGGTCAAAACCGATAGGAGACACGTATGTCCGGACACTCTAAGTGGGCCACAACCAAGCATCGTAAGGGCGCGCAGGACGCCAAGCGTTCCGCCCTCTTCTCCAAGCTGAGCCGCAACATCACCGTTGCTGCCCGTCTCGGCGGTGACCCGCTGCCCGAGAACAACGCCAGCCTCGCCGCTGCCGTTGCTAAGGCCAAGGCTCAGTCCATGCCCAAGGACAAGATCAAGTCCGCTATCGACAAGGCCTTTGGTTCGGGTGCCGATGCCGCCGTCTACGAGAACATCGTGTACGAGGGCTATGGTCCCGCCGGTGTCGCCGTCTACGTCGACTGCCTGACCGATAACCGCAACCGTACTGCCGCCGATGTCCGTTCCGCCTTCTCCCACGCTGGTGGCAACTTGGGCACCTCCGGCTCCGTCGCCTTCCAGTTTGAGCGCAAGGGCCAGATTGTCGTCGCCAAGGAGATCCTGGACGAGAATGCCAAGAAGGAGACCATGATCGCCAACGGTGCTGCCGGTGACGAGGATGAGTTCATGATGGCCATCGCCGAGGCCGGTGGCGAGGACTACGAGGATGCCGGCGAGGAGTGGATCGTCTGGACCGCTGCCAACGACGTCATGGCTGTCTCCAAGGCACTCGAGGAGCAGGGCATCCAGGTCAAGGGCTCCGAGACCACCATGGTTCCGACCACCCCGACCGAGGTCTCCGGTACCGACGCCAAGAAGGTTCAGCGCCTCATCGACCGTCTCGAGGAGCTCGACGACGTCCAGGACGTCTACAGCACCATGGACATGACCGACGAGGTCATCGCTGCCCTCGAGGAGGAGTAGCGCCTGCACGGGTTAAGCCGTGCATATCTGGGCATAATGAAGCGAGCATGCAAGCCTCGTGGAATAGATGAGCCGGATCCGCGTGCGTATGGCACCGGACCCGGCTCTTTTATAATGATGCGAATCGTTTTGCATTCTGTGGATCGAGATTTGAAGGGAGCGCCGCATGCGCGTGCTCAAACGAGCCCTAGCGATCGTATATCTTGCCGCCGCCGTCGTGGCGCTGGGCACGTTGGTCTGCCAGTTTTGGGGGCCATATACCTACCGCTTTATGCTGCTGATGCGTGACCCCATGCCGCGCATTGTCGTTACAGTGTGCGGCGGTGTCGTGGCGCTTGGCGTGCTGGCGGTCTTCTTCCGCCTGATGTTTGCTCGCCGCGAGCCGTCCTGCGTGCATCCGGCAGGGGAGCGCAATATCGAGGTCACGCTCGCGGCTCTCTCCTCGTGTGCCCGCGCTGCTGCCGAACGCGATGACCGCGTGATGGTCGAGCATATCGAGGCGCGTGTTCAGGGTTCCGACGAATCGCACGTTCGTTTTAAGGTCGAAGCCATCGCGCTCGATGATAAAGACGTCGCTTCCCTTGCCACTGCGATGCAGCAGCGTATCGAGCGGGCCTGCGACACCATGCTCGGTACGCCGGGCACGACTGCGCGCGTTCGCTTTTTGCCGTCCAAGACTACCGTCCAGACCGTGGAGGTTTCCGGTGAGTGATACCAACCAAGACAAGACCGCCCGCACGCCGCGCCTGACGATCGATCAGAACGCTATGCCGGCAGGCGAGTCCGCCGACACCAAGCCCGAGGCCGGCGAGCAGCACGACAGCGCCGCCAACGACTTTGACGAGGCCATGGGTCTCATCAAAGGTACGGGCGCTGCTATCTGGAGCTACGCCGTGCGCCACCCCAACACTACGCTCGGCGCCGTGGCAGGCTTTATCCTCGCCGTGCTGGTACTTACGTTGGGCCTGTGGGACACGCTTGTCATCGCATTCTTTGTGCTGATCGGCGCCGTGATCGGCCAGATTCGCGACGGCGAGAACGGTATCGTTAACTTCTTCGGCCGTCTGTTTAGCGGCCGCTAATATGTATTCGACTGTCGCATCCGTGGCAGGCATAAGGAGGAACCATGGCTTTTAACACGAAGGTCGATGTGGCCGATACCGAGCTCGAGGCGAATGAGGCCATCGCCGCCGAGGCGGAGGACGTAACGCTCGAGGACGAGGCGCTCGTCGAGGCAGAGTCCGAAGATGAGGCGGACGAGGATGACGAGGAGGCGGACGAGTCCGAGGACTCGCTGACCTATTCCAACGGCGTGATTGAGAAGATCGTCGCCATGGCCACCCGCGAGGTGCCGCACGTTCTGGGCATGAAGGGCAACCTCATGCACTTTGTGCAGGAGCAGTTTGGTGCCGAGAACCTGACCAAGGGCGTGACGGTCGAGGTCACCGACGACAACCGCGTGGTCGTCAACATCTCGGTCATCATCGAGTACGGCGCCTATGCGCCTGCGATCTTTGACGACGTTAAGGCGCGCGTCACCGAGCGTCTTGCCGCGATGACCGGCCTTGAGGTGGCAGGCGTCAACCTGCGCATCGAGGATGTCATCACCCCCGAGGAGTACGAGCACCGTACCAGCCAGCACGAGTAACCTACCAAAAAGGGATGTTTATTTTGGCAGGTTTTATCTGCGTAAACGTCAAACGGCCGGTCGCGCATGCACATGCGCGGCCGGCCGTTCTTTGTATGCCCCCGATGCGGGCATACCGCTCGTCTAACTAAGGGTTGCAATCTTCGCGTTCCGCGTTACCCTAATGGGCGCATTGTTTCCAAATTGTTAACGAGGGGTTGCCGTAATGGCCGACGAACACGAGACCGAAAGCAAGGCATGGGCGATTGAGGCCGCTGCGGCAGAGGCGGCGTCGCGTGCCGCCGAGGAGGTGCATCGTCCTCCGGTGGTGCCGATGGAGCGCGTTGTCGATCGCGATGTTATTGAGCAAGGCGAGCGCGCCGGCCGCAAGCGCAGCCAGGAACCAGGCTTTCCTCGCTTTTTTGCCGAGCTCAACCTGGGCCTGATCCTCACGGCCTTTGCCATCGTGGCTTTCAAAACGCCCAATCACTTTGCCTTCGGCGGTACCTCGGGTGTGTCGGTCATTCTTTCTACGCTGTTCCCGACTCTGCCCGTCGGCGTCTTTATGTGGATTATCAACGCGATCCTGGTCATCCTGGGTTTTATCTTTTTGGAGCGCAAGGCAATCCTTTGGAGTGTCTTTGCCTCGTTTGCGCTTTCGGCCTACGTCTCGCTGTTCGAGCTCTTCCTCCCGACGGATGTTTCGATGACGGGCGATATGTGGCTCGACCTGTGTTTTGCCGTTATCTTGCCGGCGCTCGGCAGTGCTATTGTCTTTGACATTGGCGCCTCGACGGGTGGCACGGACATTCTTGCCATGATCCTCAAACGCCGCACCACGCTCGAGATTGGCCGCGCACTGTTGCTGGTCGATATCGGCATCGTGACCATCGCGGCTTTCCTGTATGGCCCGCGCGTCGGCCTGTACTGCGTGCTCGGCCTGTTTGCCAAGACGCTTGTGGTCGACAAGGCCATCGAGAGCATTCACCTGCGCAAGGTCTGCACGATTATTTGCGCCGAACCGCGCAAAGTCGAGGAGTTTATCGTCAAGCATCTCAACCGCACGGCAACGATCAGCCGTGGCTATGGCGCCTTCTCGGGCAAGTGCGTCACGGTGATCATGAGCGTGCTGAGCCGTCGCGAGGCAGTGCAACTGCGCCGCTATACCCGCGAGATTGACCCTGGCGCCTTCATCACCATCGTCGATAGCTCCGAAATCGTCGGCAAGGGCTTCCGCGGAACGAACTAACGCGGTCGAGCTCATCAAACAATCGAATAGCGCCCTGCGCATTGCAAATGCGTCATGTTGGAGTATTTGTCCCCACATTGGGTGATAATGATGCCAAAGACATCGTTTGCGATCCAGATGATTCGCTCAAGATACGAAGGGATGATCTCGATGTTCTGTTCGCAGTGTGGTGCCCCCATGGGCGATAACGACAAGTTCTGCGGCGCGTGTGGTGCCCCCAATGCCGGTGCCGCAGCCTCTGCCCCTCAGGGTCAGCCCCAGCAGTTTGTTCCGCAACCGCCCGTGGCGAATGCGTCCAAGGGCTGTGTGGCTCAGGCGTTTGAGGATATGACCAAGACTCCGGGCGTGCTGCAGCGCGTGTGCCAGATTGCCTTTTTACCGGCGCTGATTTGTGTTGTGTCGGTACTCGTGCTGTTTATTCCCGTTATTGGCGGCATTGCAGCTGCCATCGGCTTTTTGGCAGCTTGCATTGCGAGCGTGTGTGGTTCCGGCTTTGGTATTGAGTGGGGTCGCGATCTGTCGCTCAAGGTTGATGACGGTATGGATCGTCCACTCATGCGTTCCACGTCGTTTGGCCTCGGAGTCTTTTCGAGCGTTATCTCGGTCGTGCTCGAGGTTATCGCTGCCATTCCCGTTATCGGTGTAGTGCTTTCGCTGGTGGAGAGCGTGGTAATTGGCGCCGCGGGCTCGTATTCGTATTACGGCTCTTATGCACTCGAGGCAGCGCTGTTCGGCTCGCTTGGCCTGCTTGTCCTGGCTATGATTGCCACGGCGGTCTTGGGGGTCTTCTTTAAGATGTTCGCCGACATTGCCGTGATGCACTTTGCGGTGACCGGTCGTGTCGAGAGCGCGTTTTCGCTCGATAAGGTCTGGGCGGCCTTTAAGCACAACAAGACCAAACTGTTCTGCGCTTCGTTCCTTCCCGAGTTTTTGACGGGTCTGGTCGCCAACGTTGTCACATGGATCCTGACGCTCGTCTTCGGCGCCATTGCCTCTGTCGGTATGTATAGCTACTACTACCGTCCTTCGGCTATTGAGGCGCTTGTTACCGGCGGTGGCATCACGCTCGTATTGTTCTTGGTGCTGACGGCGTTTGTCACGGTATTCCTCACGGTCTTTGGCAAGATGCTCAAGCATCGTGCCGTTGGCTATTGGGTTGCGCGCTACGCAAGCGAGTGGGCCGACGAGGACAAGGACGACGTCCTGACTTTTGTGCTGCCGTTTGAGAAGAAGTCTGCTCCGGCTGGTTTTAGCGCCGACGCAGCGCCCGTATCCGATTCCGCTGCGGCGCCTGCGCCCGAGCCCGAGCCCGAGCCTGAGCCTGAGCCTGAGCCCGCGCCCGCGCCCGTGCCTGAGCCCGAGCCCGCGCCCATGCCGGAACCGGAGCCCGAGCCTGCGCCTGAGCCCGAGCCTGCGCCAAGCTCCGACGAGGACCCGCAGGACGAGTAACCCTGCCACCTGCCATTTGGGGACGGGGTAGAAACGGTAGAAATAGCGCTTGACAAATAAGCGGGGACGGACGTGCCGAAGCGTCCGCCCCCGCTTTGATATCGCGATGCGGCTATGACTGCGAGATGGCCGCGAATCGACTACTCGTCGTGCTTCTCCTCGCGGCGAGCGGCGGCACGTGCATCGTGGATGCCCTTGATTGCGGCGTGTCGGGCGGTGCGGGCATCGTGCATGGCGTCGCGGGCCTCGGCGGCCGTGGCCTTGGCAGAGCGCAGTTTGGCTGCCAGGTCGGGGTTGGTTTCGGCGACCGCGGTGATCGCGGGGCCGTCGAGCTCCTCTTGCGTGGGCTCGGCCAAAAAGTCGATGGCATACTGGGCGGCCACCATGGAGCCCTTGGCCAGTACCGACTCGTCAATCTTGTAGAAGCAAGAATGTTGGGCGTACGTGGCGCCAATCTGGGGGTTGCGCGTGCCAACAAAGGCGAGTACGCCCGGTACGCGGCGCAGGTACTCCGAAAAATCCTCGCCCGAAAGCGTGCCGCGGTAATGGCCTTGGCCGGTGGGGCCCAAGCATTTGATTACTGCCTGGCGGCAGCGCTCGCTCGAGGCGGCATCGTTTTCGACCTTGTAGTTGGCGATGGTGTAGTCGGTGAGCTTTGCCTCGGCGCCCAAGGCGGCCGCGGTATGCTCCACGATGCGGCGCATGAGCTCCGGCATTTCCTCGTGGGTCGAATCGCCGTAGGTGCGCACCGTGCCGGCGAGGTAGGCCGTGCCGGCGATAACGTTGCGCGCGGTTCCGCCGTGCAGCTCGCCGACGGTAATGACGGCCGGCTCGTAGGGACTGATCTCGCGCGAAACGATGGTCTGCAGAGCGTTGACGATCTCGGCGGCAACCATAACGGCGTCGTGACCGCGCTGGGGCATGGCACCGTGGCACGAGGTGCCGCGGACGTCGATGCGGAACCAGTCGGTATTGGCCATGCGCGGTCCGGGCTCGCAGCTCACGGTGCCGGCGTCGACCTCACTCCAGATGTGCGCGGCGTAGGCGCCATCGACGCCGTCGAGCACGCCCGTGCCGATCATGAGCTTGGCGCCCTGGCCGTTTTCCTCGCTGGGTTGGAAGACGATGCGGACTTCGCCGTGGATGTCGTCGGTCATATGGCGCAGGATTTGCAGCGTGCCGAGCATCATGGCGATGTGGCAGTCGTGGCCGCAGGCGTGCATGCAGCCCTCGTTGACGCTGGCAAACTCCTCGCCGGTCTGCTCGGTGACGGGCAGGGCGTCGATATCCGCGCGCAGCAGGATACGGCGGCGCGGCGTGCCGTCCTCGCGATAGGCGTCGGGCGCGGTGCCGCGAAGGGTTGCCACAAGGCCCGTCTTAAGGGGACGCTCGTAGGGGATATTCATGGCGTCGAGCTGGTTGGCGATGTCAGAAGTCGTGCGCTCCTCGGCAAGGCTCAGCTCCGGGTGCTTATGGAAGTGGCGGCGCTGCTTGATGATATAGGGTTCAAACTCGGTAGCGATATCTTTGATGGCTGCGGTGACGTCGTCAGCCGCGCGAGCCTCGGTCGCCGCCATAATCTGCTGTGCCTTGGTCTTCGTCATGGTCGATTTGCTCCTTGCTGGGTTGATCGCAAAATCGTACAGGCTCTCTCCAGTATGCCACCTGCCGCTAGGGCTGGTAAAGTTGCCGTTTGCCGCTTGGGGTTTTGTTACAAGGGCGGGGGAGTACACTCGGGGGTGTTGAATTTCCTGCCAGAGATGGGGATGCCCATGCAACATATCGATCGGATTATCCGCTCTAAGAACGTCTTTACCGCGCAAGACGGCATCGATACCGCCCGCGAGCTGGCGATTGCCATCGCAGGCGACCGTATCGTCGCAGTCGGTGCGCCCGATGACGTGATTGCCGCCGCGCCTGCCGCCACGCCGGTTATCGACTACGGCGAGCAGTTTGTCTGCCCCGGTTTCCACGATGCGCACCTGCATTTCTTCCATACTTCGGTTGGCTCCTCGCCGTACATGCTCATGGATATGGGCGCGTCCGAGGCAGCATTGGTGCAGCATGCGCTCGAGTTTTCCAAAGGCTTGCCAGATGACGCCTGGGTCGTGACCCAGGGTTGGCGCGATTACCGCTGGGATCCGCCCGAGCACCCTACCAAGGCCTCCCTCGATGCGGCATTTCCCGATCGTCCCTGCGTTATGTACTCGGGCGACGGGCACACGCTGTGGCTCAACAGCCGCGCACTCGAGGCGCTCGGCGTTACGCGCGACAGCGAGCCTCCGGCGGGTGGCAGTTACGACAAAGATGCAAATGGCGAGCTTACGGGTATCGCCCACGAGGCGGCTGCTATGCAGCTGCTGCCGCGCTGCCTGGAGTGGCTGGGCGAGGACCGCATCGCGAGCGCTTACGCCGACCAGATGAAGCGTATGGCCGAGCAAGGCATCACCTCAATCTGCGATATGTCGCTCATGCCCATGCCGGGCTGCGACTTTATTCGCGACGATGTTTACGACAAGCTGCAGGCCTCCGGCAAGCTGGGCATCCGCGCCCATCTGTTTCCCACGCTGCTGGATGACCAGTCGCGCTTGGAAGAACTCCAGACCCGCTACGCGAACAACGCGCTGCTCTCGGCGCCAGGCTTTAAACAGTTCTTCGACGGCGTGTCGAGCGAGCATACCGCATACCTCACTGAGCCCTATACCAACCCGCGCTTCCCGGGCGACCAGGGCCGTCTGACAGTTCCTGCCGAGCGCATGCGTAAGCTGGTTCTGGCGGCTGCGGAGCGCGGCCACACTGTGCGTATCCACGTCATCGGCGACGGTGCGATTCATGCCGCGCTGGATATCTTCGAGGAGGCCGCCGACCTGTACGGCCTGCCCCAGCACGGCCATAACACACTCGAGCATCTGGAGAACCTCCTGCCCGAGGACATCGACCGCCTGCGCAAGCTCAACGTGGTCGCCTCGAGCCAGCCCTGCCACATCACGCTCGATCCGGGCGGCCCCGAGCGCGATTTGGGCATGGAGCGCAGCCGCATCATGTGGCCGTTTGCAACCTATAAGCAGCGCGGCATTCGCCAAGCCTTCGGTACCGACAGCCCCATCACGCCTGTTACCAGCATGAACGTGCTCTACACGGCTATTACGCGCCAAGACCCCAAAAGCCACTGGCCCGAGGGCGGCTGGTTGCCGAGCGAGCGTATCGATGCGGCAACGGCTCTGCGCAACTACACCCTGGGCAGCGCCTATGCAGCGGGCGACGAGCAAAACCTCGGCAGCCTAGAACCCGGCAAATACGCCGACCTGGTAGTCCTGGACCAAAACCCACTCACCATCGACCCCCAAGAACTCCAAGCCACCAAAGTCCAAGCCACCTACCTAGCCGGCAACCTGATCTACGAGCGCTAGCCCCATACCCCACCCATAAGGGGCGCGTTTCTGCAACGTGCCCCTTTCTTGTTCGCACCATCTGCATCGCCATTTTGCTGCACTGACTTTTCTGAATGCCGGGCCCGAATTAGTTAACCTGGCTCCCTGGGCGGACCGGAGGGCATGAAGTTTGTCGCGAGTTCCGCACGCAAAGGAAAGCACTTAATGTGCTTTCCGTCTTGCGCAGGACTGTAGAGCAGCAAACTACATGCCCTCCGGTCCGCCCCGGGAGCCACCGTTAGGTTATCCCCCGGCATTCAGAAAATCTAAGTGCCAAAAAATAAGATTTTTTGACTCCGTGTTGTATAACCCGCCATTCGTGGGTACCATTCAACGCGTACGCAAACAAAAAGGGTTAATTCGCGTGGCATAACCACGCGGCCCAAAAAGGAGGAGACAAGCATGTCGTCTTTGAAGCCGCTTGCAGATCGTGTTCTGGTCAAGCCCGACGAGGCCGAGCAGAAGACCGCTTCTGGTCTGTATATCGCCAGCAACGCCCAGGAGAAGCCGCAGCGCGGCACCATCGTTGCCGTTGGCGCCGGCAAGGTCAACGACAAGGGTGAGCGCATCCCCATGGACGTCAAGGTCGGTGACGTTGTCATCTACGGTAAGTTCGGTGGCAACGAGGTCAAGGTCGACGGCGAGAAGTATCTGCTGATGCGCGCCGACGACATCTACGCTGTCGTCGAGGCCTAGTCTCGTCAGAATCTCTGATTCGTCTTTGAACGCGATCGTCGCATAGGACTCGGAAGCGGCGACGCGAGTCACATTTCTTTTGGAGGATTACCTACCATGGCAAAGAACATTACGTTCAACACCGATGCCCGCGCCAAGCTCGCCAAGGGCGTCAACACTCTGGCCGACGCCGTTACCGTCACCATGGGCCCCAAGGGCCGTTACGTCGCTCTGCAGCGCACGTTCGGTGCCCCGACCATCACCAACGACGGCGTTTCCGTCGCTAAGGAGATCGAGCTCGAGGACAACATCGAGAACATGGGCGCTCAGCTGGTGAAGGAGGTCGCCACCAAGACCAACGACACCGTGGGTGACGGCACCACCACCGCAACCCTGCTCGCTCAGGCTATCGTCAACGACGGTCTGCGCAACGTCGCCGCTGGCGCCAACCCGCTGGCCATCCGTCGCGGCATCGACAAGGCCGTCAACGCCGCCGTCGCCGAGATGAAGAAGCAGGCCAAGCCGGTCGAGACCAAGGAGCAGATCGCTTCCGTCGGCACCATCTCCGCTGGTGACCCCGAGGTCGGCGAGAAGATCGCCGAGGCCATGGAGGTCGTGGGCAAGGACGGCGTCATCACCGTCGAGGATTCCCAGACGTTCGACATCACCATCGACACCGTCGAGGGCATGCAGTTCGACAAGGGCTATGTCTCCGCTTATTTCGTCACGGACAACGACCGCATGGAGGCCGTGATGAAGGATCCGTACATCCTCATCACCGACCAGAAGATCTCCAGCGTTCAGGACATCATGCCTGTTCTCGAGGCTGTCCAGCGCGCCGGCCGTGGCCTGCTCATCATCGCTGAGGACATCGACGGCGAGGCTCTGCCGACCCTGGTCCTCAACAAGATTCGTGGCGCTCTCAACGTCTGCGCCGTCAAGGCCCCGGGCTACGGCGATCGCCGCAAGCGCATCCTCGAGGACATCGCCGTCCTCACCGGTGGCCAGGCCGCTCTGGACGAGCTGGGCGTGAAGGTCGCTGACATCACCGCCGATATGCTCGGTACCGCTAAGTCCGTCACTATCTCCAAGGACAACACCGTCGTCGTCGGCGGCGCTGGCTCCAAGGAGGCCATCGACGCCCGCATCGCTCAGATCAAGGGCGAGATGGAGAACACCACCTCTGACTTCGACCGTGAGAAGCTCCAGGAGCGCCTGGCCAAGCTCTCCGGTGGCGTTGCCGTCATCAAGGTCGGCGCTGCTACCGAGTCCGAGCTCAAGGAGATCAAGCACCGCGTCGAGGATGCCCTGCAGGCTACCCGCGCTGCTGTCGAGGAGGGCATTGTCGCCGGTGGCGGCGTCGCCTTCATGGACGCTGCTCCTGCGCTCGATGCTGTCGAGATCGACGACCCCGAGGAGAAGATCGGCGTCGATATCGTCAAGAAGGCTCTGACCGCTCCGGTCGCTACTATCGCCAAGAACGCTGGCTTTGAGGGCGCTGTCGTGGTCGACAAGGTTGCCGAGCTGCCCGCCGGCCAGGGTCTCAACTCTGCCAACGGCGAGTGGGGCGACATGATCGAGATGGGCGTCCTCGACCCCGTCAAGGTCAGCCGCGTCACCCTGCAGAACGCTGCTTCTGTCGCCAGCCTGATCCTCATCACCGAGGCTACCGTCTCCGATGTGCCCAAAAACACTCAGCTTGAGGACGCTATCGCTGCTGCTACCGCTGGTCAGCAGGGCGGCGGTATGTACTAAGGCCGACAAGGTCTAGAACTCCCACCGGGAATCCGGGGGCGTGACGGGGGCTTCCCTCCGGAACGTCCTCGGACATGCAAAGAGGCTCCGCATCGCGCTTCGCGCTGCGGAGCCTCTTTGCGTCCTGCGGAATGTTCCGGAGGGAAGCCCCCGTCACGCCCCCGGATTCCCT
>NZ_QSIN01000012.1:0-216 GCF_003469205.1 Collinsella sp. AM33-4BH | reverse complement strand
CGTCACGCCCCCGGATTCCCTGCGTTTACGGCCTTGAGGTCGGCGGGCGGAGGAGGACGTGGTTGTGGGGGATGCGTGTCCCGGTCGCTGTTTCGCGGCTCTGCCGCGAAAGGCGCGCTACTTTGGGGCGGATGGAGGACGTGGTTGTTGCGCTAACTTGTCCCTACCGCATTTCTGGAGCGTTTCCCGGTTGATTTCCGATCTCAGCCGAACACA
>NZ_QSIN01000011.1 GCF_003469205.1 Collinsella sp. AM33-4BH | reverse complement strand
GCGCCCCGTGCCGCCGCTCCCGACCCGCTCGCCGTTGCCGACCCCTTTGCGCCCAACGCCCCCGACCCCGCCGCCGCGCCCATCCCCGTGCCGCAGACCGTCTCTCGTGACGCCCTCGCCGGTATGGGCGGAGCCGCCGCGACCGGCGCCGCCGTGGGCCTTGGCGCCGCGGCCGGTATTGCCTCCAACATGGCGAGCACCCGCGCCCCGCAGCGCCCGCTCGCCCAACTCGTCGACGTCGTGAGCGGCGAGAGCCACAGCATCACTTCCGCGCAGGTGACCATCGGTCGCGAGCGTTCGGTTTCGGACATCGCCCTGCGCGACCCCAACGTGTCGCGCCGTCACGCCCAGCTCACCTTTACCGGTTCGGACTGGTCGATCGAGGACCTCAATTCCACCAACGGCACGCTCGTCAACAACCGCCGCATCACGCGCTGCCCGCTGCGCAACGGCGACCTGCTGACGTTTGGCCTGAGCACCTTTGAATTTAGGGGATAGTCGCTTATGAACATCGATATCGTCCTTTTTGCAGGCCGCATCGTCCTGGTCGCCCTGCTCTATATCTTCCTGTTCGCCGTCATGAAGACCGGCGTGGGACTCGTGCGCGGGCAGCGCCGCGACTCGGCTATCTGGACGATTGATGTGGACAAGGGTCCGCGCGGTATCCGCGGCATCCACGTAGACATGCTCGGCCCCGTCATCGTCGGTCGCTCTCCGTCTTCGGACATCTGTATCAACGAACCGTTCGTCTCGGCCTCGCATGCGCGCTTTTCGCTGCAGGGCCCGGCGCTCATCATCGAGGACCTCAACTCGCTTAACGGCACGCTCGTCAACGGCCGCCAGCTCGTGGAGCCCGCGACGCTGCGTGAGGGCGACGAAGTCCAGATTGGCGACGTGGTCATGAAGGTGAACCGTCGATGATCGACGAGGAGAACAAGTCCGCAACTATGACCGAGGCACCGGCCGCCGCCACAGCTGCGCCGGCCCACGCCGCTCCGGCGGGCTCCGCACCCGTGGAGCCCGAGGACACCGTGTTCTCCCTGCCTCTTTCGCATGTAACGCATGATATTTCGGATCTCGCCAATAACGAGGACGAAGAGGATGCCGTAGCGGCGCCCATCGGCGCACATGCTGCGGAACAGCCCACAGCGCCCGAAGCAACCCCGGCGCCGGCTCACTTTGCAGAGCCCGTCGCCGCGGCAATCAACGAGAGCGCTGCGGTGTTTGCGGCACCCGAGCCCGCCGCGCCGGCGTTTCCCATAGCCCCGGCATCCGAGGTTGCGCCCGCGTCTACGCCGACGCCCGAGCCTATAGACGTCAGCCCGCAAGACGACGAGTCGACCGCCCGCGTGTCCGAGGAGTCCGACTCCCCGGACACCGGCGATTCCGAATCAAACGCCGAGACCGACACCGTCTCTCCCGGTGACACAGCCGAAATCGATGTTGCCGCCGTTGAGGCCAAGCTCAAAGACCCCGGCTCGACCATGAGCTTTGAGCCCCTGACCGAGGAGCGCATCGAGACCGACTCGACCTATGATGCCGGCACCACCACGCAACTCATGTGGGGCGCCCGCTCCGACGTTGGCTGTGTGCGCCCGCACAATGAGGATTCCTACCTGGTGCAGTCGCCGCTCTTTTGCGTATGCGACGGCATGGGTGGTCACGCCGCCGGCGAGGTGGCCTCTTCTATCGCTGTCGAGACCATCGCCAAGACAGCTCCTCAGTCTGCCGACGCCGCACGCCTGGCGGCAGCCGTCGAGGCCGCCAACGCCGCCGTAATCGAGGCTGCCCTGAACGGCCTAGGCAAGCCCGGCATGGGCTGCACAGCCACTTGCGCCTATATCGAAAACGACACGCTCGCCATCGCCCACGTGGGTGACTCTCGCGCCTACCTGCTCCACGAGGGCACGCTCATCCGCGTGACCCGCGACCACTCCTACGTGGAGGAGCTCGTGGACGCCGGCGAGATCACGGCAGATGAGGCTCGCGTCCACCCCAACCGTTCGGTCATCACCCGCGCGCTGGGCTCGGACCCCGCCATGTATGCCGACCACTTCACTCTGCATATCGAGGAAGGCGACCGCCTGATCCTGTGCTCCGACGGCCTTTCGAGCATGATTCCCGATAGCGATATCGAGAACATCGCCACGCAGTCCTCAACCGCGCAAATCTGCGTCGACAACCTAGTGGACGCGGCGCTTGCCGCCGGCGGCCACGACAACGTGACCGTAGTAGTCGTTGACCTGGTTGACGATGGCGTTATGCGCGAGGCGCAACGCGTGCGTCGCCGCAACGTCACCATCGGCGTCGTCTTAGGTCTCGTCTTGGTGCTGGCGGCTGCCATCTGGGCCTACACGGGTGTCACCGGCTCGTACTACCTGGGTACCTACCAGGGCAATGTCGCCGTCTGGCGCGGCCTGCCCGGCAAGCCGCTCGGACTCAAGCTCCACTGGCTCGAAAGCGAAACCAGCATCAAGCTATCCGACCTGCCCGAAGACACGCAAAACCGCCTCAAGGCGGGCATTCCGCAAACAAGTGTCGACGATGCGCAGGACACGATATCCAAGTACCGCCACCAGATCGACGAGGAGCAGACCCGCCAGGTAATCGACGCGCAAACGATTCGCGACAACACCAATCAGGGATCGACCTCCGAATCAGATTCCGAGAAAACCGCCGAACAGTCCGCCGAGGCCGAGGCCTCCGATAAGAATTAGAAAGGGAGTGCCGCTTATGAGTCGCCGCAACACCGAGCTGCTCTTGCTCATCGCCTCGGCGTTCCCCGTCATCCTGCTGTATGCGATGTACGTGCTCACCGCGGGCGCTGCCATCTCCTTTGAGACGCTCGCCGTTCCGATCGGCCTCTTTGCCGCCTTTGCCGCGGCCCACATTGCCGTGCGCATCTTGGCGCCCGGTGCCGACCCCGCCATCCTGCCCATTGTCTTTGTGCTTTCGGGCATCGGCATCACGTTCGTGACGCGTCTCGCCCCCGCTCTCGCCATCTCACAGCTCATCATCCTGTTTGTCTCGGTGGCCCTGATGGTGGGAACGCTCGCGTTGGTTAAGAACCTCGACGTAGTCATGCGCTACAAGTACACCTTTGGCATTATCGGCATCATTCTGTTGATGCTGCCTATCTTTATCGGCACCACGATCTCGGGCTCCAAGCTGTGGATTCGCATCGCGGGCTTTACCATCCAGCCCGGCGAGTTTGCCAAGGTCTTTATCGTGCTGTTCCTGGCCGGGTACCTGGCCGAGAACCGCGAGCTGCTCTCCATCTCCAACCGCAAGATCTTAGGTCTTAAGATCCCTCGCCTGCGACTGCTGCTGCCGCTGTTTGCCGTGTGGGGTGTGTGCCTGCTCGTCGTCGTCTTCGAACGCGACCTGGGTTCGGCCGTGCTGTTCTACACCATCTTCTTGCTGATGCTCTACGTTGCCACGGGGCGCTTTTCGTATGTCGTTATCGGCCTTGCGCTCTTAGCCGTTGGAGCTGTGGGCGCCTACAAGTTCCTGTCTCACGTTCAGGTGCGTTTCCAGGTTTGGGTCGATCCGTTTAAGGACGCCCAGGGCCAGGGCTACCAGATCGTCCAGTCGCTCTTCTCGCTTGCCGATGGCGGCCTGGTCGGTGTTGGCATCGGCAACGGCATGGCCAACAACATCCCCGTCGTCGAGTCCGACTTTATCTTCTCGGCTATCGGCGAGGAGATGGGCCTTTTGGGCGGCGGCGCCGTGCTCATCCTGTTTATGCTCTTTGCCGTGCGTGGCCTCACCACGGCTGCCCGCGCTAAATCCGACCTCGCTGCCTTTAGCGCCACGGGCCTTACGGCCGCCATCAGCTTCCAGGCCTTTTTGATCGTTGGCGGCGTAACCCGCCTGATCCCGCTGACCGGCGTCACCCTGCCCTTTATGAGCCAGGGCGGCTCCTCTCTGCTGGCGAGCTTTATCATCGTCGCGCTCCTGCTGCGCGCCGGTGACGAGGCGACCGGACGCGAGGCCGAGCTTACCGGCACCGGCACCATGGCCGCCATCACCGATGATCAGGTCGCATCTGCCGCCGCCCCGACGGGCACGCGCTTTGCCACCTCGTCTTCCTACGGCAGCGGCAGCCATTCCGTCGGCTCGCGCATGCGCCGTCGCCTGCTCGACACGCCTGAGTCCGGCGTGCTCGGCCGCGTGGCACTTGCCAACCGGCTGACTCGTGCCGTGTTTGCCTTTACGGCGCTGTTCGCCATCCTTATCGGCAACCTCACCTATGTCCAGGTCATCAAGGCGAAGGACTACCAGGACATGCCGACCAACAACCACACCATCGCCCGCTCCAAGTACATCCAGCGTGGCTCCATCATCACGTCCGACGGCGTGACACTAGCCGAGTCGCTGCAGCAGGAGGACGGCACCTACGCCCGTTCCTACCCCAACGGCAACATGGCCGCGCACGTGGTGGGCTACGTGAGCCAGCAATACGGCACCGCCGGCATCGAGAGCGTCATGAACGATACGCTCACCGGCTCCAAGGATTACTCCAGCTGGAACAACGCCATCGCGTCGCTCGCGGGGCAGACCCAGCCGGGCAATACCGCCAAGCTCACCATCGACTCGCGCATCCAGACGGCTGCCGAGCAGGCGCTCAAGGGCTTTAAGGGCGCCGTGGTGGTCATGGATCCGCGCACCGGTGCGGCCCTTGCGTGCGCGAGCTCGCCCACCTACGACAACACCAACATCGATGCGCTGCTCCAGTCGGGCGGCGGCGAGGACGGCTCCATGTACGACCGCGCCATGGACGCGCTGTACACCCCGGGCTCGACCTTTAAGGTCGTCACGCTCTCCGCGGCACTCGAAACCGGCACCGCCAGCCTTACCAGCACGTACCAGGCGCCCGGCTCCATGGATATTGGCAACGCGCCGGTCACCAACTCTGGCAACGAGAGCTACGGCACCATCAGCCTGCAGCAGGCCTTCGCCGTGTCGTCCAACGTCGTCTTTGGCCAGGTGGCAAACGAGGTCGGCGCCAGCTCGCTCGTCCAGTTTGCCAACGCCTTTGGCTACGGTCAAAAGCTCGGTCAGGATCTGACCACCGCGGCTTCCATCATGGCCGACCCGTCGCTTATGACCGAGTGGGAGACCGCTTGGGCAGGCGCCGGCCAGCCCGTCGGCATGGACCACACGCCTGGCCCGCAGACCACCGTTATGCAGAATTGCGTGATCGCTGCAGCTATCGCCAACAGCGGCGTGGTCATGGACCCGTTCTTTGTGTCCCAGATACTCGCCCCGGACGGAACCGTTGTTAAGACCACGCAGTCCCGCTCGCTGGGCCAGGCCGTCAGCTCTGCCACGGCCGACCAGGTCAAGCAGGCCATGCTCGCCGTCGTCCAGTCCGGTACCGGCACCGATGCCCAGATTCCGGGCGTCAAGGTTGCCGGCAAGACGGGTTCGGCCGAGATCGGCGGCACCAACGTCAACTCTATGTTTGTTGGCTTTGCACCTTACGATTCACCCACGGTTGCCATCTCGGTGGCCCTGGAGGATTTCGACAAACACGACGTCGAGGCGGCCAAGATTGCCGGCATCGTCCTGACCGCGGCGCTCGCCGCACAGGGAGCGTGATGCCCGTGATCAAAGCGGATACTTGGGGCGCGCCGCGGCCGATGAGCTAGCGGCTACGCGCCACACGGCCCCAGCGGCCACACATTTGGTACTACACACATCGTTGAGCGAATAGTTATGTTAGGAGCAGGAATGGAACAGAGGGTCCTCGGGGGAAGATACCTCCTCAAGGATAAGGTGGGAACGGGCGGTATGGCGACCGTCTTCCGTGCACAGGATCAGGTCCTCGACCGCACGGTTGCCGTCAAGATCATGCTGCCGCAGTATGCCGGCGACGCCACCTTCGCCGCCCGCTTTAAACAGGAGGCTCAGGCAGCTGCCGGCCTGTCCTCCCCCTATATCGTGGGCGTCTACGACTGGGGCAAGGACGGCGACACCTATTACATCGTCATGGAGTACCTGCGCGGTACCGACCTTAAGAGCGGCATCAAGAGCCACGGCGCCCTCGATCCCAAGAAGGTCGCGCAGATCGGCTCGCAGATCAGCTCCGCACTTTCGGTCGCACACAAGCACGAGATCATCCACCGCGACATTAAGCCGCAAAACATCATGGTGCTACCCGACGGCAACATCAAGGTAATGGATTTTGGCATCGCACGCGCCAAGAACAGCCACCTCACGCAGGATAACAACGTTCTGGGCACCGCCCACTATGTAAGCCCCGAGCAGACCCGCGGCCAGGACCTCGGCCCCACCTCGGATATCTACTCGCTGGGTGTCGTCATGTACGAGTGCGCCACCGGCCGCGTGCCCTTTGACGGCGACGACGCCATCTCGGTCGCGCTCAAGCAGGTCAACGAGCTCCCCATCCCGCCGAGCCAGATCAACTCCGGCGTCGATGCCGACCTTGAGCGCATCATCCTCAAGTGCATGGAGAAGGACCCGGCAAACCGCTTCCAGACAGCCGACGAGCTGCGCCAGGTGCTTAACAGCTATCTGTCCGGCCGTGCCGTCAATGTCTCGGAGCCCACGCGCATCATCGGTGCCGCCGGCGACCTGGGTGCCACCAAGACCCGCGAGCTTTCCGACTCAACGCGCGCTATGGTTCGTCCCGTCTCGGGCGTGAGCGGTCAGAATACCGCCCGTAGCTCGGTTTCGGGCTCCACCGGCTCCTACGAGGTCGAAAAGCCCAAATCCAACAAGAACAAGATCATCGCCGCTGTGGTGGCAGCTGTTGCCGTCATCGGCATCGTTGTGGCCTTTGCTACTGGGCTCTTTGGCGGCGAGCAGGTCCCCGTGCCCGACGTGCTGGGCAAGGACCAGCGGACTGCCGTCGAGCTGATCAAGGAAGCCGGCCTCGAGGTCGGCACCATCGACCAAAGCTACAACGACGATGTCGACGAAGGCAAGGTCGCCGAGCAAACGCCCAACGGCCACACCAAGAAGGCCAAGGGCACCAAGGTGAACCTGGTGATCTCCAAGGGCCCCAAGCCCTCCGAGAAGGTTGAGGTTCCCCTGCTTGTCGGCCTGACCAAGGACCAGGCAGAAGCCGCGCTGGCAAGCGTTGGCCTGAAGGGCAACGCCTCCGAGGAGGCCAACGAGGCCGATGAGGGCCAGGTCTTTGAGCAGGGCACCGAAGCCGGTAAGGAAGTCGAGAAGGGCACGACCATCTCGTATAAGGTCTCGAGCGGCCCGGATACCACGTCCGTCCCCGACCTGACCGACATGACCGAGGCCCAGGCGCGCAACGCCCTCGATATGGCAGGCTTTGGCGTCGACGTGAGCTACCAGGAGAACGACTCGGTTACCGAGGGCACCGTGATCAGCTGGAACCCCAGCGGCAAGCAGAAGCCCGGCGCCACGATTACCGTCGTCATTGCCAAGAAGTCCGGCAAGGCCTCCGTCCCGGGCAACCTATACGGCAAGAGCATTTCCGCCGCCGTTACCGCGCTCAACAACGCCGGTTTCTATAACATTGGCTTCTGTGACCAGAACGGCAATCCCGTGAGCGGTAACGAGGATGCCACCGTTACGGGCGTCTCCCCCACCGGCAAGCAGTCCACCGACAGCACGATTACGCTGACGGTTACACTTTCTGGCTCGGGTTCGGGTTCGGGCACGGGCACGGGCGGCGATTCCGGTACGACCAACTAAGTCGCCCCCCACCGTTCATTTCGGCTCTCGCCGCAAACATATTCGCTCACAGGCGCCCGCTTGCTTCCCCAGCAAGCGGGCGCTTCGTTTTTGACATGACATGAACCAGAAGAGCCCGGCACCGTAGCGGTACCGGGCTCGATATTCCCCTGGTGCCCCCGGGCGGATTCGAAAACTCCCCCCCGCGGGGAAATAAGTGACGCGGGTGTCGACGGTCCGAATCCTGCCCTTAGACCAGAAGAGCCCGGCACCGTAGCGGTACCGGGCTCGATATTCCTCTGGTGCCCCCGGGCGGATTCGAACCGTCGACACCCGCTTTAGGAGAGCGGTGCTCTATCCCCTGAGCTACGGAGGCATGTTGTACTAGTGTAGCAGATTTGCGCCACTACCATGCAGCGCATAGCCACTCTTCGAGATAGTCGTCTGCGACGTTCTTTAATGACTAGTCGTTTAAGAACGTCCCAGGCGACTAGTCGCCTTTATGGAAGAGGCTTTTGATGACGGAGGGGATGCTCTTGGCGCCCTTAGCCGTCACATCGATAAAGTCGGGCGAACGAACGAGCTTGTCCTCGTCAATGTACTTACGCACCGCGCGAAGCGTTTCCTTGTCATTGCGCGTCGAAAACGTAAAGTGGCCATTCTCTTTGGTAAAGATGGCAAAACGCGTAATCTTCTTGGTGCCGCGCAAAACCTCGGCGGCAATATAGTCGACCTCGTCCCACGGGATTTGGATATAATCCTCGGGATTACGCTCGTTATAGTACTCAAACGCCTTATTGCCCACCATCACGTTACCGTGACTGGTAAGCCCCATCAGGCAGGTTGCCGGCGTTGCCAGATCGACCGTGCTGTTCTGAGATTGCGCCATACGCGCCTCGCCCTCCAATAAAAACAATCGGACCGCATCCAGTGTACCCACCGGGTGCGGTCCGTTTCAATGGCTCAAAAGCCCTTGCCTAGCAACTCTCGGTCTTAAGCCGAAGCGTGCTTACATGAAGCCGCAGACGCGACCGATGATGCCGACGGCGAAGAGAGCCAGGATGATGACGATCGGGCTGACCTTCTTCTTGAGGAGCTTGCAGACCAGAAGGGTCAGGCACACGGCGGCAAGGCCGGGGATGAGCTGATCGAGGTTGGCCTGAAGCGTGGTGACCTTCACCGGGTCGAGTGCGTTGGCACCGACAGAGCTGTACATCGTCAATGCCTGCTTGATGCCCTCAGAACCGGCGGGCAGGTTGGCCCAGTCGATATAGGCGCCAGCGGACTGCGTGACCTTGGAGACGACCGGGGTGAAGGAGATGGACACCCAGCGCTCGACCAGGGCGCCGATGATGAACATACCCAGGATGGAAGCACCCTCGGTGACCTTGCCCATCAGACCGCCGGAGAGGTCCTTGGCGATGGAGGAGCCGACCTTGTAGCCAAACTCCTGCGTGTACCACAGGAAGGCGTAACGGATGATGTTCCACGCGAAGAAGAACAGCAGCGGACCGGCGATGCTGCCGGACAGGGCCAGGGAAGCGCCCAGTGCGCCCAGAATCGGGCGAAGGGTGAACCAGAAGGCGGGGTCGCCGACGCCGGCGAGCGGGCCCATCATACCGACCTTGACGCCCTGAATGGCGACGTCGTCAATCGGAGCACCGTTGGCGCGCTCCTCCTCAAGGGCGAGGGTAACGCCAATGACGGGGGCGGAAACATAGGGGTGGGTGTTATAGAACTCCAGGTGGCGCTTAAGAGCGGCAATCTGGTCATCCTTGCTGGTGTAGAGCTTCTTGATCGCAGGGATCATTGCGAAGCACCAGCCGCCGTTCTGCATACGCTCGTAGTTCCACGAGCCCTGAAGGAACTGATGACGGAAGCAAACCTTCTTACGGTCAGCCTTGGTGAGCTGAATCTTGTTCTCTGCCATATGTATCACTCCCCTCCTACTCGTAATCGTTCAGAATGTCGCCGAGCGGGTCACCGGAGCCACCGCCCATGCCGCCACCCTGCTTGGCCAGATCCTTAAGGCCAAGGTAGATGAGGGCAAGGGAGATGCCGATGAGGCCAAGGGCGATCAGCGTGAGCTGAGGGATGGCAGCAAGGACAAAGCCGAGGATGAAGAACGGCCAGGTCTCCTTGGTGGCCATCATGTTGATGACCATGGCGTAACCGACGGAAGCGACCATGCCGCCGCCGACAGCCATGCCGCCGGACAGCCAATCGGGCATAGCGTTAAGCGCGTTGGTAACAGCCTCGGCCGGGATGATGCACAGAAGTACTGCCGGGATGGCGATACGAACACCCTGCATGAGGATGCCGGCGTACTGCCAACGCTCGATGCCGGCGAAGTCGCCCTTCTCGGCGCAGGCGTCCATGCCGTGAACCATAGCGGTAGCCAGGGTACGGCAGATCATGGTCAGGAACAGACCAGCGACCGACAGCGGGACGGCGACGGCGATGGCGGCGGTAACGGCCTTGGCCGAATCGGTGGCGCCACCGTTGAGGGCGAGCACCATGATGATCGAAGAAGCGACCGAGGCCAGAGCGGCGTCAGGCGCGACGGCGGCGCCGACGTTAGCCCAGCCAAGGGCCATCATCTGGAGCGAACCGCCCAGGAGGATGCCCTCCTGAAGGTGACCGGTTACGAGACCGATAAGCGTGCATGCCACGAGCGGCTGATGGAACTGGAACTCATCCAGAATGCCTTCCATACCGGCAAGCAACGCGACAATCGCAACAAGCAGAATAGTGATTGCAGACATGTATCGGACCCTCCTTTACTATGCTTGAGCGGCCAGTTCGGCCTTAGCTTTCTTCAACATGGCGTCGAGATCCTCGGAGGAATCCGAAGGAACCTTGCGGACCTCGAACTTGACGCCCTTGGCCTTGAGAGCCTCGAGAGTCTTAACGTCGTCATCGCCCATGGCGACGGCGTTGGTGACGACGACCTTGCCCTTGGAGTGAGCCATGGAACCGATGTTGGCTTCCTTGATGTCGACGCCGGCCTCGATGGCCTTGAGCAGATCCTGCGGGTTCTCGAAGAGCAGCATGGCCTTGGTGTCACCAAAGCGCGTGTCCTTGACGACCTCGGCCATCTTCTTGATGGGCACGACGTTGGCATGGACTCCCGGAGGGGCAGCCTGCTCGATCATGGTCTTGCGGAGCTCGTCGTGAGCAACGCCGTCGGAAACCACGATGATGCGGTTGGGGTTGATCTGCTTGGTCCACGTGGTGGCCACCTGACCATGAAGCAGACGGGTGTCGATACGGACGTGGGCGATCTTGATGTGCCCGTCGCCGATGACCGTTCCCGGAGGGATGGCGCCTGCAGGAGCAGCGGCGGCCGCAGCCGGCTTCTTCTCCTCGGGCTCCAGAGACTCGGGCTTGACGCGCACGCCAGCCTTAGCCTCAGTCACGAGATGTTTTGCGATCGCATGTGCAGTGTTCTTTGCGTCAAAGCGCTGCGAATATGCCTCGATGAGCATAGGCAGGTTGACACCGGTGACGATAGCCCAGGAATCGTGGCCCTCGATGAGCCCGCTGATCTGGTTGAACGGCGTGCCGCCCCACAGATCAACGAGGAAGAGCACCTGCTCCTGGTCCTCGAAGGAAGCGATTGCTTCCTCGACCTTGGCACGGAAGTCGTCGGGGCCCATGCTCGGCTCGAGCGAGACCACGGCAACAGACGGCTGATCGCCAAAGACCATCGAGCCCGTCTGCTTGATTCCAGCCGCCAAGTCACCATGGCTAGCAAGAACAATACTTACCATCACATAACCTCCTTTTTGTCTACGTATTTCCTACACGACAAAAAAGAGTATAGCTGCAATTACAGCAGAATTATATGAAAAACTGCAAAAGGTAGCATTATTTGTTTAAACGTCTTGATTTATTACAACCTGATTACATTCCAGCATTTTGGCTGATTTACTGCTGAGGATTGATAACTGATCTATGTACATGACCGAATTGAGCACGCTGTTCATTATTGCCGGTTTTAAACAGACACAAATGTGCTCTGGTTGAGGCTATTTCGTTTAAACAGATGGTGCTTGACTAATGGTAAGAAATATGCTCTAGCAAAGTAGTCGTTGGGGACGTTCCTAAATGGCTAGTCATTGAGGACGTTCTTTTTCGACTGGTCGTTTAAGAACGTCCCCAATGTCTAAGTTAGGCGATGTGGAGGGGGTTGGCGGCGTCGACGGCATCGGGGGCGTCGGAGAGGTCGCCAGGAGCAGCGTCTGCCGGGTCCTCGTCGGGGGTCTCGATCTGCTTGATCATGACCTCCTGGCCCTGCAACAGGTATGTCTCGCCGCTGCCGCAATGGGGGCAGGTCTTGCCGTGCTCGACCGTCGCGTAGTCGCAGCCGCACGCCTCGCAATGCGTCACGGCCTCGACGGGCTCCACGATAAGCTCCGCGCCCTGCGTGATAGGCTTTTTATCCGCCGCCCAGCGCCAAGCGTCGAGCAGCAAGTCGGGAACGACGCCCGAGACCTCGCCCAGCAGCAACGTCACGCTCGAAACGCGACGCACGCCATTGGCGCGCGCCACATTCTCGACATCGCGAATAATGTGGTAAACGATTCCCAATTCATGCAAGGCGAAAACCTTTCAACAATGGTTGATGCGATGTCAGCCAAACGTCAGCGAGCGACGATCCAGGTGCCCCAGGTTGCCCCGAAACAAGGCGTCCGCTGGGCTTTTGCCCGCGGCGCCGCAGTTGAGGGGCAAGATGGGGTACCTGGGTGCCGCGCAGCGTCGGCAGTGCCGCCGTTCGTTAGAACGGCGGAACCTCATTACTTCTTCCCAAACTTGATTTTGATGGCGCGCTTGAGTGCGTACTTGCCCAGGCTGGGAAGCTTTTGCTCGTATTTGACCATCGTTGAGCACTCGGGGCGGTCGCGATCCAGATGGATGGCGTCGAACGCGCACTTGGTGGTGCACAGACCGCAGCCGATGCACTTGTTGGGGTCGACGATCGAGGCGCCGCAGCCCAGGCAGCGAGCGGTCTCGGCGCGCACCTGTTCCTCGGTAAAGGTCTCGACGTACTCGCTAAACGGCGCGGCCTTCTCGCGTTCGCGGTCCACATGCGCAACCTCGCGGCTCGCGTTGTCGTAGCTCTCGAGCACAACGTCGTCGCGGTCGAGCGCGGTGTAGCGGCGCTGGTTGCGGCCGATGGTGAGCGTGGAGCCCGGCTGCACAAAGCGATGGATGGACACCGCGGCCTCGTGACCGGCGGCGATGGCGTCGATGGCAAAGCTGGGGCCGGTGTAGACGTCGCCGCCCACAAAGATGTCGGGCTCAGCGGTCTGATAGGTCTGGGGGTCGGCAAGAGCACCCTGGCCGCGGCCGAGCTCCACCTTGGAGCCAGCCAGCAGGTCGCCCCACACAATGGACTGGCCAATCGACATGACCACGCGGTCGGCATCGACGCGGCGCAGATCGTTCTCGTCGTACTCGGGCGCAAACCGGCCCTCGTCGTCAAAGACACGCGTGCAGCGCTTGAAGGTGATACCGCACACACGACCGGCCTCGTCCAGGTGAACCTCCTTGGGGCCCCAACCGCAGCTGATGTGAGCGCCGTCCTCAACGGCCTCGCGACGCTCCTCCTCGCTGGCGGGCATCTGGGCCTCGCTCTCCAGGCAGAACATCTCAACGTGCTCGGAACCCAGACGGCAGGCGTTGCGCGCGACGTCGATGGCCACGTTGCCGCCGCCCACCACGATGGTGCGGCCGGGCAGCGCGTCGATCTTGCCACTGTTGACCTCGCGCAAAAAGTCGACGGCCACGGTCACGTCCTCGGCCGCCTCGCCCGGAATACCGGCGAGGCGGCCGCCCTGGCAGCCGATGGCAACATAAAAGGCCTTAAAGCCCTGCGCGCGCAGCTCGTCGAGCGTCACATCGCGACCGACCTCCACGCCATAGCGGAACTCGGCGCCCATCAGGCGAATGATCTCGACCTCTGCCTCGATAACGTCCTTCTCCAGCTTAAAGCTGGGAATACCGTAGGTGAGCATGCCGCCCGGGCGCTCGTTCTTCTCGAACACGACGGGCTTGTAGCCCTTCTCGGCCAGATAGAAGGCGCAGGACAGACCGGCCGGGCCGGCACCGATGATGGCAATCTTCTGATCGAAGCCGCCAGCGCGTGTCGGCGTCACCACGGGCGGGACATAGCGGGTCGCGGCATCAAGATCGCGCTGGGCGATAAACTTCTTGACCTCGTCGATAGCCACGGCGGCGTCCACACGGCCGCGGGTGCAGGCATCCTCGCAGCGGCGGTTGCACACGCGGCCGCAGATAGCGGGCAGCGGGTTCTCGCGCTTGATGAGCGCCAGCGCCTCGTCATAGCGCCCCTGTGCCGCAAGCTTCAGATAGCCCTGAACGGCAACGTGCGCGGGGCAAGCCGTCTTGCAGGGCGCGGTGCCGGACTCGTGCGTCTCGATACGGTTATCGTTGCGGTAGTTGGGCGACCACTTGGTGTGGTCCCACTTGGTGGCATCGGGCAGCTCCTGGCGCGGATACTCAGGCACCTGTCCGCCGGCCTTTTTGCTGCAGAGCTTCTGGCCGAGCTTGGCGGCACCGGCAGGGCACACCTCAACGCAGCGACCGCAGGCCACGCACTTGTCCTTCTCGACCTTGGCGACATAGGCCGAGCGCGACAGGTTGGGTGTGTTGAACAGCTGCGAGGTGCGCAGGGCGTAGCACACGTTGACGTTGCAGTTGCAGATGGCGAAGATCTTGTTCTCGCCATCGATGTTGGTGATCTGGTGTACAAAGCCGTTGTCCTCGGCCTGGCGCAAGATGTCGTAAACCTCGTCGCGGGTCACGTAATGACCACGATCGGTCTCGACCACGTAGTCGGCCATATCGCCCACGGCGATGCACCAATCTGCCGGGTCGTCGGCGCAGCCCTCACCCATCACGCGACGGCTCGCGCGGCAGCTGCAGGTGCTAGCGGCATACTTACCCTCGTATTTGTCGAGCCAATGCTCGATATGCTCGATCGGCACCGAGGTGCTCGCGGCATCGATGGCCTTCTCGACCGGAATGACATGCATGCCGATGCCGGCACCGCCGGGCGGCACCATCGGCGTGGCCTTGGACAGCGGTCCCTTGGACGCCTGCTCAAAGAACTTGGCATAGACCGGATGCTCCTCGAGCTGGCTCACACGCATGTTGAGGAACTCGGCGGAACCCGGCACCAGCATGGGCAGCACCCACTGCTTGGCGCGCTCGGGGTTTTCCCAGTTGTACTCGAGCAGACCCGTGTAGCTCATGTCGTCGAGCATTTTCTCGATATCGGCTTCGGGCATGCCGGTGAGCTTGACCATCTCGGGCAGCGTATAGGGACGGCGCATCTTCATCTTGCAGAGCACTTCGGCCTGCTCGTCGGTCGCGGCCTCGGCAAACGACCAGTACTCGTAGCCCAGCAGCTCATCGCGATGCAGCAGGCGGTTGGTGCAGTGCTCGCACAGCTTGACGATTGCCTCGCGCGGATGCTCCGGCAGCGGCGGCACGAACTCCGAACCGATATCGGGCTCGGTATAGCTAATTCCCGGTCCGTTGAGAATCATGGTTGTCCCTTCTCTTGCCACAGCCCGGCGAGGCCGCGGCACCCCTCTTTTTTTGCAGGCCGGGCATGCCCCCATGCCGTTCACCCACCATTGTTGACATTGTGTCAAAAATAGTATTGACGAACCGTCAACAATATTCAAGACTGTTAGGCGAACGGTCCGGCAAAAGAGGATGAAAGGCGGCAAAACATGGGCAACAACGCAGCAGGTACCTCTGTGGTCGATGCCATCCCCGCATCCGATAGCGCGGCAAAGCGCCTGACGGGCGACGAACGCCGTCGCGAGATCCTCGATGCCGTGCGCACCGTAAGCTCCGAGCTGGGCGTGTCCCACCTATCGGTATCGGCCGTGACCAAGCGAGCCAGCTGCACGCGCTCGCTGTTCTACCACTACTTCGCCGACATGGACGCCGCCGTCACCGCCGTCATGGACGAGGCAATCGACGGTTTTATCTCCGAGCTCGAGCAGTGGAATGCCGGCCGCACCGTTGGTGATATCGAGGGCGCGCTCGACACCGTCGCCCCGCTCTTTAAACGCCTGGTCGCCAGCGGCCACGAGCTGCCGAGCACGCTCACCTCGAGCAGCGGCGCGCTCTACGGCGGCTTTTTGCACAACGTGGTCCAGCGCGTGGCGCAGTATATCTGCGATACCACCGTGGTGGATTTTGTCGCCCATCATGAGCTACGCATCGACCATGTCTACGAGACGTTCTACACCCTCATCATGGGTCTTTTGATGTATATCCGCACGCACCCCGATGTGCCCGACGAGACGGTCAAGGAAATCATCGCCTCGACACTCCACATCGAGGGCTATACCGCCAAGTATCCGGAGCGCAAGCCCCAGAACTGACGACATTCGGCCAAACTGCCCGCGATCAGAAGAGGGGCCGCGGGCGTGTGAAAGGAGAGCAGCATGCTGTTCGATGTTTGGGGTAGCGATACCCTTATCCACTGGGCCGGCTGGGCCATGGTCTTTATTGGCCTGATCGTGCTCAACGAGGTCGGCCGCCGCACCAAGCTGGGCGCGGCCATCATCTTTGGCGTGGCTCCGCTGGCCATGACCATCTACTGCGTCGCCATCGCCATCGGCGTTTCGCAGGGCGCCGAGTGGGCGCTCACCAACCCCACCCATGTGTACCAGAACAGCTGGTTCCACTACGCCAAGGTCTACGCGGCGTTGGCCGGTTGCTGGGGCTTCATCGCCATTAAGTATCAGTGGGGCAAGATCGGCAAGGCACACTGGTTCCGCGCGTGGCCGTTTGTGATCGTCGCCATCAACATCATGATCGCCGTCGTGTCCGACTTTGAGAGCGCCTATCACTTCTTTGTCCTGGGCCAGTCCACTTGGGTCACCTCCGAAGGTGCTACGCAGCTTGCCGGCTGGAACAACGTGTTCAACGGCATCGCCGGTATCATCAACATCTTCTGCATGACCGGTTGGTGGAGCGTCTACGCCTCCGAGGACAAGACCGACATGCTGTGGCCCGACATGACCTGGGTCTACATCATCGCCTACGATATCTGGAACTTCTGCTACACCTACAACTGCCTGCCCACCCACTCCTGGTTCTGCGGCTTTGCGCTGCTGCTGGCGCCCACCGTCGCCGCCTTTATCTGGAACAAGGGCGGCTGGATCCAGAATCGCGCCTTTACGCTTGCCATTTGGTGCATGTTTGCCCAGGTGTTCCCCTACTTCCAGGAGGAGTCCATCTTTGTGACCCACTCTACGCTCGACCCCGGCGCCGCTACCGCGGTCTCGATCGCCGCACTGGTCGCCAACGTCGCCGCGATCATCTACATCGCCTACCGCGCCAAGAAGCTCGGCCGCAATCCCTACAAGCAGGATGTCTTTGAGGGCACCAGCGATTGGGAAAAGGCCACCGCTCGCCGTGCCAAGGTTGATTACGCGCACGCCGAGTAACATGTTGGCCGCTGTTGGCACTTGGGCATAGGCCCGCTCACCAGGCCTTTCAATCCAATGTCTCGCAGAGCCCCCGAAAAGCGTTTCGCTCGCTTTCCGGGGGCTTTTTGTCGTTGCGCCTCTATTCATCTATTCAAAAACACGCGCATATATAAAATCGGATTTCAAATCATGCGGCGGCTCTATGGAGCCCCGTTTTTGGGTACAGTGTTGTCCCGATGTCGAGCTTGGGGGATATATGAAAGATGAGACGATGGGCCAAGAGGATGCGGCCCAAGATGCAGAAGCATGCGCCGAGGCCCTGGAGAGCCTAGACCAGATCGCGCTGGCCGAGATTGCGTTTGACGATTCGAGCGTTGATGTGCAGGATGAGCCGGAAATCGAGGCGCAGCCCGATGATCAGGATGCAAAAGACGATGGCGCCGCGCCCACCGAAGACGAAGCGGGGCACCAGGAATCCGAATGCGAGGCCGACGACCAGCCCGAATCCGACACGGGCGAGGAAACCGTCTTGCTCGACAGCTTACCGGCCGAAGATTCGCTGACTCGCGAGCTTCCTGGCCTGGGTTCCGCACCAGCCGTGGATGAGACCATCGCCATGGGCGATATTCCCCTGCCGTCCGTTCCCTCGGCACACGAAGCCGAGGTCCGCCATCGCAAGATGTCGCCCAAGCGCCGCAATCTGATGGTCGCCGGTGTCGTGGCCGTCGCGCTCGTCGCCGGCGGTGCAGGCTATGCTGCCTGGAACGGATATCAGCAAGAGCAGGCTGCCGCTGTCGCCGCCAATGCCCACACGATGATGTCGGTGCAGATTGGCGTGCATGCCGCGGGCCTCGACTGTTCCGCCGGCTCCAAGATTCCCGTACAAGTGAGTGGCCAGGATTCTGACGGATCCTCCGTGAGCGAAACACTCTATATTGACGAGCACGGCCGTGGCATCAAACTGCTACCCGGTGACTACACGCTCTCCATTGCCGCCTCCCCCATCGCGTCCGACGGCACCGTCTATACCGTGCCGACCACCAAGGCACAGGTCACGATCAAGAGCGACGGACAGGACCTAAGCAGCCAGGCCGCCTTTAAGCTCAAGGTGCCTTCGGCCGACACGGTAACCGACGACCAGATCGATGCCGCCGCCAAATATGCCGAGGAGGGAGGCGCGAGCTCCGCCGCCACCGCCAAGGTGCTCCAGCAGGCGGCAACCGCGCGGCGCGACGCCGCCGTCAATGCCGTGAGCGCGCAAAAGGCACAGGCAGCCCGTGATGCCGACGCCCGTCACAAGGCAACCGGCCTCTACCAGCTCGATATCCCTGTCGAGTGGTACGGCAAGGTCGAGACTTGGCAAAATGGCAGCACGCTATGCATCTATCTTGCCGGCGACAGCGATACGCCGATTGTGACGCTCGTCGCAGTGCGCGAGGGCGAGAGCTTTACGCCCGATGAGGGCGATACGGTTTTGGGTGCGGCCAACCTAGGCAACGGTTATACCGTCTACGCCAGCGGCCCCGTCTATCCGTACGTGGTGCCCCAGACCATCAACGGACGGACGCAGAATCCCGTGTCGACCTACCCCATGGACTCGGCCATTGAGCTTGTCGAGCTCACGACCGGCAACCGCTACACCTATAGCCAGATCAAGAACGTACTGGTCGGCAAAGACGGCAAGGCCGACGCTGCGACCAAACTCGAGACCGACTACCTCGCCCAGATTCTGATGCCGAGCATCAAGGCCCAGGACTAGCGGACCATGACACCTGAGTCCTGGCCTCGCAAATCCATAGACGATTAGGAAAGGAGCCACTTCCATGCGGGCACAGCATGTACCACGCCGTGTTTGCATGGAATATCGGCCTGCTCATCCATGGTAACGATTACCGACTCGCCAAGATCAAACTGGGCCATCGCGGCATCGAGCGCGGCAATTTCGCGCTCGCGCGTTTTCTCGCTTGTCATATCCACACTTACCTGAATCAGGCCGTAAGCCTGCATGAGCAGTGCATCCCCAGCCACAAAGTCCACCTCATGGCTTTTATTCTTATCTTTAATCAGCAGGCGGCAAACCGAACCGGGCCGCACGGCGGGGGTCCTTCTTCTGAGCGCATTGAACACCGCGGTCTCGAGCCTCTGACCATGATCCAATGCCGATGCGGGGGAGAACGCTCCGAACATCGCAGGATCGACGGCGTAGACCTTAGACGCAGACCGCGTATTATTTGCAAGCGAACGCGTGAACTCCGGCACCGAAAACAGCAGGTAGGCGTCCTCGTAATACTCAAGTAAGTCGCTGAGCGTATTTCGACTGACGGATATCTGTCTGCTCTTGAACTCGTTGTACACTTTGTTCACTGACAGCTCTCGTCCCGAAGATGCCATGCACCGCGCCAGAAACAGCGAGGCCAAACGGGGGTTCTTGACGTCGTAACGTTCAACGACGTCCATGGCGACCGTTCGCGACGCATATTCCTGTAGCAGCTGAATCGCGTCTGCGGGCGTCTGCTCAAGTGTCGCGATGAATCCCCCTCGCTCGAGATATCCGACCAGATGGTGTCGGAGCAACGCTGCATCGCTCGAGGAGAAGGGTGCGTTCGACTCAGGAACGCTCCCCGTCTTATATCGGACGTATTCCGAAAAACTCAACGGAAAAAGCTCTCGCACAAGAGAACGGCCCCTGAACTCGCTCTTAAGTTCTGAGGACAGCATCTTAGAAGAAGATCCCGTCACGTAAACGGTCGCCTTCTCCGTATCGACCACGCGTCGCAGAAACGCACCCCATTCGGGTATTTCCTGGATCTCGTCAAAGAAAAGGTAGGCGCCCTCGCCTCGAGCAGCAGGATATAGTGCATAGAATGTATCGAGCACGTCCGCTAGTAGCGATGGCTCATACGGACGCAAGCGCTCATCCTCAAAATTGAAATATAGCATCCGGTCAAGCTCGACGCCTTGGCCCTGAAGCCGCCGTATCTCCTGATACAGGCGATACGTCTTTCCACAACGACGGGCGCCCACAATCACATATACGATGTTGTCGCGCTTTGGCTCCTGCGGGTTGCCCAGATCAAGGTCGCGCTCAAAGACCTGCGGAATCCCCTGTTGCTCAAAGTCCTTTATTTTTTGAGCCACCAAGTCGTTGAACGCCATAATTCTCCAATCTTGCTCTCCTGCTAATCAAGATTATAACGATTCTTGATTAGCAGGAGAGCAAGATTATGCGTATCTTGATTAATGGATAAGCAAGTTTTCTATTAGTGGCCCCTCCCGGAGGATATCGAGCGGCCGAGGGGGGCAGGCATGAACGCCTCTAGCCGAAAACAAAGTAGCTAAAAAAGCCCCGTCCCAAATGAGCTACTTAACGCCAGGGGTCGGCTTCGAAGAGGAGCTCGCGCTCGGGGCGACGATCGCTATAAGGATCGTAGCCGTCGTCATCCTCGTTCTCGGCACGGATGTAGGGGTCGCGCGGCTTGGGCACAGGCTTGGGTGCAGGCTTGGGTGCGGCCGGCGCGGCGTTGGCGACCGGCGCATTCGTCTTGTTCTTGTCTATCATCTGCATATCTCCTTGCCATGCAATCGTGTTCAACATTATCGATTGTCGCACGAAAAAGGGCGGCGGACCCAATTGGATCCGCCGCCCTTGGCGTTTAGAGACGGCTGGCAGATTTTAAGGCATGTCCCATAAATCTACTCGGCGTCGGGGACCTCGTAGGTAGCAGACGGCGTGTTGTCGCACACGACGGTAAAGCCGCCGTCCTTGTCGGCATCGACCGTCACCTGATCGCCCTCGCACACCGTACCGTCGATGATGGCGGCGGCGATGGCGTCCACGACCTCGCGCTGGACCAGGCGCTTGAGCGGACGGGCACCGAACACGGGGTCCAGGCCACCCACGGCGAGCATCTGCTTGGCCGCCGGGGTGATGGCAAGCGTCATGCGCTCCTTGGCCAGACGCGCGCGGACGTCGGCAAGCTGGATGTCGACGATCTTCTCGATCTGCGCCATGCCGAGCGGATGGAACACCACGATATCGTCGATACGGTTGAGGAACTCGGGGCGGAAGGTCTGAGCCATGGCGGCGTCGACCTGATGGCGCATCTCCTCCTCGTCCTTACCGGACAGATCGGCGATGGCCTTGGAGCCCACGTTAGATGTCATGATGATGATCGTGTTCTTGAAGGACACCTGACGACCCTGGCCGTCGGTCAGACGACCGTCGTCGAGCACCTGCAGCAGCACGTTGAAGACATCCGGATGAGCCTTCTCCATCTCGTCGAGCAAGATCACGGAGTACGGACGACGGCGCACAGCCTCGGTGAGCTGACCACCCTCGTCGTAACCCACGTATCCCGGGGGCGCACCGATCAGACGCTGGACGCTGAACTTCTCCATGTACTCGGACATGTCGATACGCACAAGTGCGCGCTCGTCGTCGAACAGGCACTCGGCCAGCGCCTTGGCGAGCTCGGTCTTGCCCACGCCGGTGGGGCCCAGGAAGAAGAAGCTGCCGATGGGCTTGTCCGGATCGGAGAGGCCCGCGCGGCTGCGGCGCACAGCTGCGGCGACGGCGGAGACGGCCTCGTCCTGACCGATGACGCGCTTATGCAGCTCACCCTCCAAGCCCTTGAGCTTGTCGAGCTCGCCCTGCATCATCTTGGACACGGGCACGCCGGTCCAGGCGCTCACGACCTCGGCGATCTCGTCGGAGGTCACCTGCTCGTTGAGACCCTCGCCGTCCTGCTGCTTTTGTGCCTCGAGCGCAGCCTCGGAATCCTGAATCTGCTGCTGCAAACCCGGAATCACGGAGTAGCGCAGCTCGGACGCACGGCCCAGGTCGCCGTTGCGCGTCGCACGCTCCTCTTCGCTCTTGGCCTCGTCGAGCTGTCCCTTGAGCTCCTGCACGTGGTCGATGGCGTTCTTCTGGTTGAGCCAGCCGGCCTTTTGCACGTTGAGCTTTTCTTGGACCTCGGCAATCTCCTGGCGCAGGGCCTCCAGACGCTCCTTGGAGGCGTCGTCGGTCTCCTTCATGAGCGCCTGCTCCTCGATCTGCAGCTGGGTGAGCTGACGCGTGGTGGCGTCAATCTCGACCGGCATGCTGTCGAGCTCCATGCGCAGGCGGCTTGCGGCCTCATCGACCAAGTCGATGGCCTTGTCGGGCAGGAAGCGGTCGGCAATGTAGCGATCGGAGAGGTCGGCAGCTGCCACGAGCGCGCTATCGGTGATATGCACGCCGTGGAAGATCTCGTACTTCTCCTTGAGGCCACGCAGGATCGAGATGGTGTCCTCGACGGTAGGCTCGCTCACCATAACGGTCTGGAAACGACGGGCGAGTGCCGCGTCCTTCTCGATGTACTTGCGATACTCGTCGAGCGTAGTCGCGCCGATTGCGTGCAAGTCGCCACGGGCGAGCGCCGGCTTCAGGATGTTGCCGGCATCCATGGAGCCCTCGGTGGCACCCGCGCCCACGATGGTGTGGAGCTCATCGATGAACAGGATGACCTTGCCTTGCGCCTTTTGCACTTCCTTGAGCACGGCCTTCAAGCGGTCCTCGAACTCGCCGCGATACTTGGCGCCGGCGACCAGCGCGCTCATGTCGAGCTCGATGAGGTCGCGGTCGCGCAGGGTGCTCGGCACGTCGCCGGCCACGATACGCTGGGCGATGCCCTCGACGATGGCCGTCTTGCCGACGCCCGGCTCGCCGATGAGCACGGGGTTGTTCTTGGTGCGGCGGGACAGAACCTGGATGGTACGGCGGATCTCGTCGGTACGGCCGATGACCGGGTCGAGCTTGCCGGCGCGGGCCAGATCGCAGATGTTGCGACCGTACTGCTCCAGCGCCTCAAACTGGGTCTTATCCTCGGCAGACGTCACGCGGTCATCGCCACGCAGCTCCTCGTAGACCTGCTCGATGCGCTCCTTGGTGACGCCGGCGTCACGCAGTACACGACCAGCCTCGCCCTTGTCCTCGGCAAGCGCCATCAGCAAATGCTCGGTCACCACAAAGCTGTCGCCCATCTTGGTGGCCTTCTTCTCGGCCTTCTCGATGACGCGGACGAGCTCATTGGACAGGCCCATCTGCTGGCCCTCGCCCGAAACCTTGGGCGCGCGGTCGATGGCATCTTGTGTGGAGCGTGCAAGCTGGGCCGGATCGGCGCCGATGCGCTCGATGATCACGGAGATATTGCGCTCGCCGGCACCAAGCAGGGCGGACAGCAGGTGAATCGGCTCCACCGCGCCGGCCTGCGCGTCGGCAGCCGTGCTCATGGCGGTCTGCAGCGCCTCGCGCGACGTCATTGCTAGCTTATCGATTCTCATGGAATCACCTCTCTTGGGGCGGCCGCCCTACGGGGCGGCTTCACGTTGTTCGAGAAGTATTGTTGCCAGCTTTGCGCGATCTTATACACAAATCTAAGTCTCTATATATAAGATTTTCTGAGTGATTGAAAGATAGGGAGCAGGTGCGCTCACCCGCTACGGCCTCGTCCCCTTACTATCTCAATCTGTAACATCTAGCGACTGTTTATGGCTCTAGATGTTACAGATCGAGATGAAATGACCAGCGGCACCCGTTTATCTAAATCTGTAACATCTAGTCAGCAAATAGAGCTCTATCTGTTACAAATCGAGACAAACAGAAGACACCCGAATCGAAAATCTAAATCTGTAACACCAGGCCCACTTTTAGCGGCCAAGATGCTACAGATCGAGACAGACCGAAAACCACCACAAAGAGGACAGGCACCTTTGTGGTGGTCGCGGTCTCTACTCCTTCGCCGAACCCGTACTTCCCGATTCGACGGTCCAGGGCATCTCATCCTCGAACAGCCATGTACGGGCAGACCCACTATCGCGTGCAGTCTGCGGGTCAGGCAAGCAGGTCTGTTTATAGGCATCTTGGATACACTGACCCATAAAATCGTTGAGCTCGGTCTGGTCGCCCTCCATGACATAGGCGACATCGCCGTCCATGATGTAGATGCCCGGCCCCTCATTGCCCTCGTAGCCCGGATCGTACGAGACATCACATAACTTTGCGCCGTTTGCAGTGTCCAGCTCGATGGAAGAGTGGCATCCGCCAACCATGTCGTTCGCTTTTGCCCGATAGGACGCATATCCATACCAGCGCTTAAAGGTTTTGCCCTTGAGCAGCTCGGACGCCCTGTCGATCAGACTAGAATCCGTGGTATAGCGCATAGCCCCAAGCTGAATATGTGGATAATTACTAATGCCCAGCGCAGCCGGTTGCTCATCAAAATCAACGGTAATGGTCTCGGGCTTGTCGTCGCCGGTCAGAAGTTCGACAGATTGAGTCACAGGCTTGACCACCGGCTCCGTCACCGCAGCAGGTAGAAACGCCATGCCGACAGTGCCCACGCCAACCACGGCAATCGCAAGCGCCAAAACAATCAATCCAATACGGGCAGGACTTCTCACAGCAAAGCACCTCGCAACGCAAACCTTCGCTACCTGCACTAATGATATCGCCAGCCAGCACTATTACCAAAAGAAGCCGCGCGCTCCTCACCACCACAAAGGGGACAGGCACCTTTGTGGTGGTTTTAGACGCTAACGGTCGACCATCTCGCGCCATGAGATTAAACTTGAATTGTTCTCTGAACATATCTATTTCTGCCTATCCTCAACAGATCTTTGTCTCGAGGAGCGCATATGAAGCCGCCTCATTCCACCGGTCGCAACGTCATCGCCATTCTCGCCATACCCATCGTGATGCTCTTCCTTATCGTCATCACGCCCTTTTCCCTTGGTATCACCTCGCCCTTCGATTTATGCGGAATGGTCGACGCCGGCTCACGTGCCACCTCGCTCTCCTTTATCTGTCGCGGCGTGTTTTACGAAGATGGAATTCCCACCGGAATTTGGCAGTCAAAGTTGCCACTGCTCGGTCAGATCGACGGATGCTCCCCCTATTTCTGCCTTGGACCTCAGGCGCTAAACTATCTAATCGACGACCAGCCACTCGACTCCATCACCCTCGCCTACGACTACGCACCAAACACCGATGAGCGCCACATGAACCAAGTCCTCGACAAGATGCTTGGACAGTGCGGGCTCACCGAGGAGGCCGGTCGAACCATCTATAGCAACCAGAAATTAAAGCGAACAGAACTCCGCCGTGTCGGAAAAATCAAAGGGCGAAACGGGGCCGCCTACTGGGATGCCTGGGCAACACGCGACAAGGGCGAATTCGGACACAGCACCTATATGGTCACTGTCTACACCAAAGACGGAATTAAGGACAATGTTGACGATTTCGCGTCCTCCAAACTCGGCATCCCCAAAACAACCAAACCCGCCAACCCGGATGAAATCCTGTAGAGGCGCTTATTGGAATGTCGCTCAACGTGCACACCGACATTGAGCTCACCCCCACCACCACAAAGGTGCCTGACCCCAATGTGGTGGGTTTCGACAAAAAGAAGCCGCCCCAATAAAAGAGGCGGCATCAAGCAAGTCTATTTATTAGCATCCCTCAAGACCCAACGAGAACGCAGAAATGTAGCCCGGGGCCACCCTTTGCCGAACGCGACCCTCGCGAAGCGCGTGAGCGGGCGGGAAAGGGTGGCCCCGGGCGGACAATTAAGTGCGTTACTCGGCAGCGGCCTTGAACTTGTTGTAGTTGATCAGGCAGCCGGCCTTGACGATGGCACGCTCCTCGGCCGTCATATCGGCAATGTAAAGCTCAATCTGCTCGACCGTGCCGTCGGCGCGCACCACGTAGGCGGCGATGTTCTTGAGGTCGCCATCGAGCGCGGCACGGATACCCGGCACAAAGACGTAGTCGCCCACCTCAAAGTTGGGCTCCGTCTCCATCTGGAAGGGCACCATGCCCCAGTTCATCACGTTGGAGCGATAGCGCTTGGTGGCGTACTCGTGGACGATGTTGGCCAGGCCGCCGATCACGCGCTGGCAGCTCGCGGCCTGCTCGCGGGCAGAGCCGTCACCGGGCTTCTTGGCATAGAGCATGGAGCCGTACTCGGTCGCCTTGGCGTCGGCCGCGACACCCGCGCCGGTCAGCGCCTCAAACACGCCCGCAAGCTCGGCATCGAGCGCCGCTAGGTCGCCCGCGGCCTCGCCGGCCACACGACGCTTCTCCACAGCGTCGACCTCCTTGGAGCGGCCCACGTAGGCCGGATCGCGACGGCTCAGCGTAAACTCGGCCAGACCCAGCGGGTTGGAGCGGAAGGAGCTCGTCTCGCCCGAGGGAATGAGCTCGTCGGTCGTGGTGACCGGGTCCATGATCTTGGAGCACACCTTGAGCAGGATGTCGTCGCCGAGCGGCTCCATCGCAGGCCACGGCTTGATGTTGGGACCCTCGACCAGCTCGTCGGCCGGCTCGGCCTTGCCGAAGCCCCAGTACACGCGCTTCTTGTAGGGAGCGTCGTCGAAGGCGTACTCGCAGGCCTCGTCCCAGGTCTCCTCGGGCAGGTCGGTCGCCGGCGTCAGGACGCCGCCGTTGGCAGCCGTTGCCGCAATGGAGCGGGCGTCCATCAGGGCCACAGCGCTCAGCTGGCCATTGCCCGGCTTGGAACCCTCGCGGTTGGGGAAGTTGCGCGTGGTGTGGCGGATCGAAAGGCCGTTATTGGCAGGCGTATCGCCGGCACCAAAGCACGGGCCGCAGAACGCCGTGCGCACGATCGCGCCGGCCCCCATGAGGTCGTAGATATAGCCGCGACGCGTGAGCTCGAGCGCCACAGGCTGGCTCGTGGGATAGACCGACAGCGAGAACTCACCGCAGCCGGTGTTGGCGCCCTTAAGCACACGGGCAGCCTGGACCACGGAGTCGTAGTTGCCGCCCGAGCAGCCGGCGATAACGCCCTGCTGCACGTGCAGCTTGCCGTCGACGATCTTGTCGAGCAGGCTAAAGTGCGTCTTGCCCTCACCGATCTTGGCGGCCTCGAGCTCCACCTCGTGCAGAATATCCTCGAGGTTCTCGTTGAGCTCGTCAATCTCAAAGCCGTTGGAAGGATGGAACGGCAGGGCGATCATAGGCTTGATGCTCGACAGGTCGACCTCGACGCAGCCGTCGTAGTAGGCAACATCGGCGGGCTTGAGCTCGCGGTAGTCGTCGCCGCGGCCGTGCATGGTCAAAAACGCGTGCGTGTCCTCGTCGGTGGCCCAGATGCTCGACAGGCAGGTGGTCTCGGTGGTCATGACGTCGACGCCGTTACGGTAGTCGGTCGTCATGCTCGCGATGCCGGGGCCCACGAACTCCATGACCTTGTTCTTGACGTAGCCCTTGGCAAAGACGGCGCGGATGATGGCGAGCGCCACGTCATGCGGGCCGACGCCGGGGCGCGGGGCGCCCGTGAGGTAGATGGCAACGACGCCGGGATAGGCGACATCGTAGGTGTCACGCAGCAGCTGCTTTGCCAGCTCGCCGCCGCCCTCGCCCACGGCCATGGTGCCCAGGGCGCCGTAGCGGGTGTGCGAGTCCGAGCCCAGGATCATCTTGCCGCAGCCGGCGAAGTTCTCGCGCATAAAGGAGTGGATGACCGCGATGTGCGGCGGAACGAAGATGCCGCCGTACTTCTTGGCCGCGGAAAGGCCAAAGACGTGGTCGTCCTCGTTGATGGTGCCGCCCACGGCGCACAGCGAGTTATGGCAGTTGGTGAGCACGTAGGGCAGCGGGAACTGCTCCATGCCCGAGGCACGCGCCGTCTGGATGATGCCGACGAAGGTGATATCGTGGCTCGCCATGGCGTCGAAGCGAATCTTGAGCGCCTCGGGGTCGCCGGACGTATTGTGTGCCTGAAGGATCGAATACGCGATGGTGCCACGCTTGGCATCCTCGGGCGTCTGCGTAATACCGCGCTCAGCAGCCTCGGCCGCAGGCACAACCTCGCTGCCACGGCGCAGGTAGATGCCGTCCTCGTACAGCTTGACCATACTGTCTCCCACTCTGCCCAAACAATTTGGGCGCATAGCATACATTCGTTCAATATCGTGCCATAGAACGGTTGCGAGTGGGCTACGAATCTGCGCGTTCACTTTATCTCGGTAAAGCAAAGGACGAGCCCGGTGTGGGGCCGGCAGATTTGGCGCAAGAGTGTCCCTTTCGACTAGTCATTTAAGAACGTCCCCAATGACTACCGCATCCGGAGCAAGGCAACGCCGCAGGTAGAGGACGGACAGCGAGCGACGTCCGGAGCGAACAAGTTGGCATGAAAAAGGCAAGGCATAGACCTTCTGGTCATGCCTTGCCTTTTGAATGACAAATTGTCGCTCCGGACGTCGCGCAGCGTCGGCCGTTCGGTAGAACGGCGGAACCTAGAGATCTCCGCCGGCGCCCAGTAGCTTGCGCATGACTTGCTCGGGGTTAACCGAGCCATCGCGCGGGGCCAGGGCGGTGATCTTCTTCTGCATCTTGTACTCGTGCAGCTCATCCTCGAGCTGGCGCACGCGAGCGCGGAGCTTCTCGTTCTCGCGCTCGCGCTCCTCGGCACGCTCCTTCATATCGAGAATGCGCACCACGCCGGCAAGGTTGATACCCTCGTCAGTCAGCTGGTTGATGAGCTCCAGACGCTCGATATCGGCACGCGAATACAGGCGTGTGTTACCGCCCGAGCGCTGGGGGTTCACCAGGCCCTTAGACTCGTAGACGCGCAGAGTCTGCGGATGCATGCCGGTCAGCTCGGCCGCCACGCTGATCATGTACAGCGGTTTGTTCCTATTGTCCTCGGCCATGCTACCTGACCCCTTTCCGTCTCGTTATCGTCCATCATAAGCCCGCGGGCGCGGGCGCGCGCCGCGACCGCCCTAGTACGTCGCCTTGTAACGGTTGACCTTCTCGCGATAGTCGCGCGTGTCGGCCTCGCGCAGCTTGGTCATGGCATCGCGCTCGTCATCGGATAGGTTCGTGGGGACCTGCACCTTGATCTCGACGAGCAGCGCGCCCGTACGGCCACGGTGCTTAACGTCGGGCGCTCCCATCTCCTTAAAGCGGAACTTCTTGCCCGTCTGGGTACCCGCGGGCACTTTCAAACGGACCGTCGCACCGCCGGGTGTGGGCACGTCCACCGTGCAGCCGAGCGCCGCCTCGTAGACCGAGACCGGTACCTCCATGGTCACGTCGGCGCCTTTGCGCTTGAACAGCGGGTGCTCCTCCACATGCGTGGTCACGACCAGGTCGCCGCGCTCGCCACCCGCAACGCCATACTCGCCGCGACGCTTGTAGCGTAGCTTGCCGCCATCGACCGCGCCCGCGGGCACCGAGACCGTGATGGTCTGCTGCTCGCCTGTCGAGGGAATGCGATAGGTGACCTTGTGCGTCACGCCGCGAAACGCGTCCTCGGCCGAAACATCGACGGTCAGCGACAGGTCGCCGCCCTTGCGAGCGCGGCTGCGACCCGCGCCGGCACCGGCAGCGCCCGCAGCCCCGGCAAAGCCCGAGCCCCAATCGCTGCCCCAGGCGCCGTTGCCGCTAAAGATGCTGTCGAAGATGTCGCCCCAGCCGCTGGCGCCCGCGCCGGCACCGTAGCCGCCGCCATATGCGCCGCCCGCGCCCGGCATGCCGCCAAACATGAGCATCTGGTCGTACTCTTTGCGCTTCTTCTCGTCCGAAAGCGTCTCGTAGGCCTCGCTGATCTCCTTGAACTTGGCCTCGTCGCCGCCGGCATCGGGGTGATATTTTTGCGCGAGCTTGCGAAACGCGCTCTTGATCTCTTTGTCGGAGGCGCTCTTGGATACGCCCAGGATGTCATAGAAGGTTTTGCCTGCAGCCATCGTAGCTCCTCTCCTGTTTCATCCGCCGCCCAGCGGGCGGCGGCTCATGCTTTCATATGGCACTAGGCCAGAAAGGGCCCCGGGTGTTGCCCCGGGGCCCTTCTCAATTACTCCTCGGTGCTCTCGGCCGTATCGGCCGAAGCATCCTCGGGCGCCGCTTCGGGCTCCGGTGCGGGGCGCTTCTCGCCACCGTAGGTCACCGTCACCATCGCGGAACGCAGGATGCGATCCGCCATGCGGTAGCCCTTCTGGTACACGTCGTTGACGGTCTCGTCGTACTGCGATGCGTCCTCGACGCGACCCACAGCCTGGTGCTCGAGCGGATCGAACGCCTCGCCCTTGGGGTCGATGGGCTCAACGCCCTCGTGCGCAAACACATCGAGCAGCTTGGCATGCACCGCATCGACGCCATCGACGAACTGCTTAAAGTCGTCGGCAAGCTCTTGGCTGCGGGCATGGTCGATCGCGCGCTCGATATCGTCGATTACCGGCAACAGCGCGGTGACAAGCTTCTCAGTCGCGCGGTCGCGCTCGGCGATGCGCTCGTTGGCGGTGCGGCGACGGAAGTTCTCCCAGTCGGCCTGCAAACGGGCGGTGCGCTCGGTGGCGTCCTTCGCCTTGTCCTCGGCAGCCTTCTGAGCCTCTGCCGCAGCATCGAGCTCGCTGCGCACGTCGGCAAGCTCCTTTTGGGCCTGCTCGAACTTGAGCTTAAAGTCGTTGTCGGCGGCTTCCTCACCGGCGCGGATAGCGGCTTCCACCATCTCGTCCTCGGTCATCGTCGCCTCCTTGTTGGAATCCTCTACCTGGTTCTCGGCAGCCTCGGCGGCCTCGGCCTCGTTGGCCTCGGTATCGTCGACGGCCTCTACGGGAATCTTCACGTCCTTCTCCTCAGAGTCAACGGGGGCGGCGCCAGCGGCAGCCGCCTCCGTGCGAGCTTTACGGGCGGACATGATTACTTGTCCTCGTCGTCCACAACCTCGTAGTCGGCGTCGACCACGTCATCGTCGGCAGGCTGGGCGCCGGCGGCACCGTCGGTCTGCTGCTGAGCGTCGGCGTAGACAACCTGGGCCAGCTCGTAGGCCACGGACTGCAGGGACTCGCCAGCGGCCTTGATGGCCTCGACGTCAGAGCCCTCGAGCGCCTTCTTGGCGTCGGCGATAGCGGTCTCGGCCTTGGACTTCACATCGGCGGAAACCTTGTCGCCCAGCTCGTTGAGGGTCTGCTCGGTGGAGTAGCACAGGCTATCGGTCTGGTTGCGGACCTCGACCTCCTCCTTCTGCTTCTTGTCCTCCTCGGCATGGGCCTCGGCGTCCTTGACCATGCGATCGACTTCGTCGTCGGACAGAGCGGTGGAGCCGGAGATGGTGATCTGCTGCTCCTTGCCGGTGCCCTTGTCCTTAGCAGAGACCTTGACGATGCCGTTGGCGTCGATGTCGAAGGTGACCTCGATCTGCGGCACGCCGCGGCGGGCAGCCGGGATGCCGGTCAGCTGGAACTTACCGAGCGACTTGTTGTCGCGAGCAAGCTCGCGCTCGCCCTGGAGCACGTTGATCTCGACGCTGGTCTGGTTGTCGGCAGCGGTGGAGTAGACCTCGGTCTTGGAGGTCGGGATCGTGGTGTTGCGGTCGATCATCTTGGTCATGATGCCGCCCATGGTCTCGACGCCCAGCGACAGCGGGGTAACGTCGAGCAGCAGGATGCCCTCGACGTCGCCGGTGAGCACGCCGCCCTGGACGGCAGCGCCGTCGGCAACGACCTCGTCGGGGTTCACGGACATGTTGGGCTGCTTGCCGGTCATGGTCTTGACGAGCTCCTGGACGGCGGGCATACGGGTGGAGCCGCCGACGAGGATGACCTCGGTCAAATCGGAGAGCTTAAGCTTGGCGTCACGCAGGGCGTTGGTGACAGGCTGCTTGCAGCGCTCGAGCAGGTCGCGGGTGATCTTCTCGAACTCGGCGCGGGTCAGCGTGTAGTTGAGGTGCAGCGGGCCGGACTGGTTCATGGTAATGAACGGCAGGTTGATGGTGGTCTGCTGGGCGGCGGAGAGCTCCTTCTTGGCGTTCTCGGCGGCCTCCTTCAGACGCTGCAGGGCCATGGGGTCCTGACGCAGGTCGACGCCGTTCTCCTGCTGGAACTTGTCGGCCATCCAGTCGATGACGCGCTGATCCCAGTCGTCGCCGCCCAGGTGGTTGTCGCCCGAGGTGGACAGAACCTCAAACACGCCGTCGGCGAGGTCGAGGATGGAGACGTCGAAGGTGCCGCCGCCCAGGTCGAAGACCAGAATGCGCTGGTCGGTGCCCTGCTTGTCCAGGCCATAGGCCAGAGCAGCAGCGGTCGGCTCGTTGACGATACGCTTGACGTTGAGGCCGGCGATCTTACCGGCATCCTTGGTGGCCTGACGCTGGGCGTCGTTGAAGTAGGCCGGGACGGTGATGACGGCGTCGGTGACGGTCTCGCCCAGATACTTCTCGGCGTCGGCCTTCATCTTTGCGAGCGTCATGGCGCTCACCTGCTCGGCGGTGTAGTCCTTGCCCTCGATGTCGACGACGGCACGGCCGCCCTGGCCCTCCTTGACCTCATACGGCACGGTCTTGATCTCGGAGGTGCACTCGGAGTACTTGCGGCCCATGAAGCGCTTGATGGAGAACACGGTGTTCTTGGGGTTGGTGACAGCCTGGTTCTTAGCGGCCTTACCCACAACGCGGTCGCCGTCGGCACGGAAGCCCACGACGGACGGGGTGGTGCGGTCGCCCTCGGCGTTCACGATAATGGTCGGAGAACCGCCCTCGAGAACGGCCATGGCGGAGTTAGTAGTACCAAGGTCGATACCAAGAATCTTACTCATTAGAAATTCCCTCTCTCTTTTGCGTTCGCGTCGCCTCGACGGTCTGTCGCGCGGCGCTTCGGCTTGTCTTTCAGGATGTAGTGTATCCCCTTATGGGCTGGAATATACAAAATCTAAGTCAATTCATATAAGATTTCTTATTGCTGAGAGTTTAGGTTCTTAAATGCGCAGGTAGATGCGCTGATTGAGTTCTCGGCAGATCTATTGAGATCTATGTAGAGTTGACTGAGGTGTGAGCCTGAAGCCGTACAGGGGGCCTTGGAGCGACCCCGGGGGAAGCGCGACCCAGTCTGAGCGTAAATTCCGGGACGCAGTTTCCGCCGGGCGGTCCAACCGGAAACCGTGTCCCGTTTTGGACGTGGATTACGGGATGCGGTTTCCGCAAACACGCTCAATCGCCCTATATTTCAAGTCACCTGTAGCTAACATTTGCGCAGCTCAACGGCCTCACCTGCATGTTTTTTAGTAAGCCATGGCATACTCGGCGAACGGTATGAAGATGCCGGTCAGAGGGTATTGCAAACGGTCGCTCCCGTGGTATGTTTTTGCCCGAATCAAACCGACGCGCATCGCCTGTAGCGTCGGTCAACAGAGAGGAAACTACCATGGCTCATCCCGTAATTGATGCCGACGAGTGCATCGCTTGTGGCGTTTGCGTCGACTCCTGCCCCGCTGGCGTTCTGGAGCTCCAGGACGTCGCCACCGTCGCTGACGAGGACTCCTGCGTCGCCTGTGGCGCTTGCCAGGACGCTTGCCCCGCTGGCGCGATCACCGAGATCGTCGAGGAGTAACAACTCCCGCACTTGCACACTCAAAAGTACACCGTGCACAAAAAAGGAGGCCTCCGCATCGCCGCGGAGGCCTCCTTTTTTTGTGCGGATAACCAATTAGGCACCATCGCAGGTTGAGCTCACGTCAGCGAAAACGTCCCTAAGCGAGCAAGGTGACGTGAAAGAGGAGGGAAGCGTACTTTGGTACGCGACCGACGATTGAACGTCAGATTGCCGCTTAGGGACGTTTGCAGCATCGGCTACGACAGATCGTCCTCGTAGGGCATCAGGTCTGCCAAATAGCCTTTCTCCTTGAGTATGGCCTCGATCTCGTCGAGGGTTTGCTCATCCTCTGCCGCAATGCGGTGGAAGTGATAGCCGCTCGTCACCGTTAGTAGTGGAAAGCTCTTGCCGCTCTCGATATCGTGCAGGTAGCGCTCAACATCGCGACGATTGCGAATGTCCAGGTCGGCCGTGATCTTACCGTACACGCGGTGATTGACGATCACGTTGAGCACGGCGCCGCCGGCGTCGACGATACTCGTGAGCTCATCGCCTGCCTGCTCCACGCTGTGGCGAACCTTGACCAAGCGCGTGGGCACGGCGGGGCTGCTGGGGGCCTCCTGCAGCACGTAGCCGCGGTTGGTTGCCACGACATCGTGCCCATCGGCGCGCAACAGGGCAATATCCTGAACCACGACCTGGCGGCTCACGCCAACCTCGCGGGCAAGTGCGCTGCCCGAAACGGGCTCCCTGGCTCCCTCGAGCACGCCCATGATGGCACGACGGCGCTCGCGGGCGTTCATTATTTACCGTCCAGCAGACGCAGGTGCTTAAGCGAGAGGTCGAGGATCGGGGCGGAGTGTGTCAGCGCGCCCGAGCTAATAAAGTCGACGCCCAGATCGGCCAGGGCGCGAATATTGCTGGCGTCCACATTGCCCGAACACTCAGTCTTGGCGCGACCGGCGATAAGCTCGATAGCGGCGGCCATGTCGTCGTGGGTCATGTTGTCGAACATGATGATGTCGGCGCCGGCTTCCACGGCCTCGCGCACCATGTCCAGGTTCTCGCACTCGATCTCGACCGTCGTGGTAAACGATGCATGGGCGCGCGCCATCTCAATCGCGCGCGCCACGCCACCGGCGGCGTCGATGTGGTTGTCCTTGAGCATGACGGCCGTCGACAGGTTGTAGCGATGGTTGCTGCCGCCGCCGATCTCAACCGCCGCCTTCTCGAAAACGCGCATGCCCGGCGTGGTCTTGCGTGTGTCGACAAGCACGGTCTTGGTACCCTCGAGCGCCGCTGCCATTCTGTGCGTATAGGTAGCGATACCGCTCATGCGCTGCAGGTAGTTGAGCGCCACGCGCTCGCCCGAAAGCAGCACGCGCGCATCGCCGCGCACCTGGCCCACGTGGTCGCCGGCGTGCACCTCGTCACCGTCGGCAACATCAAACAGCACCGAGCTCTGCGAATCCAGCAGCTCAAAGGTGCGGGCGAACACATCCAAGCCCGCGATGATGCCATCGGCCTTGGCGATGAGCTCCACCGTGGCGGGGCGCGCCGTGGGGCACACGCTCGCCGTGCTCACGTCCTCAAACGTAATGTCCTCGCGTAGAGCCTGCAGAATCAGATCATCGACGACGAGCTTCATGGTAATGGGATTCATGGTCTACTCCTCCACGGCCTGCGTGCCGGCGGCACGGGCCAAATCATCGATTGCCAGGGAGTCGGCGCTCAGGGCGCGATGACGCCCGTCGAGCGCGGGCTCGCCCGCCTGCTCCACGGCGAGCGACTCGCCGGTGCGCATGTACCACGCGGCGCGACGACCCCAGACCAGCGCCTCGAGCAGGCTGTTGGAAGCCAGGCGATTCTTGCCGTGCACGCCGTTGCAGGCCGTCTCACCGGCTGCGTAGAGCTCGGGCATCGAGGTGCGGCCGTCCTTGTCGACCCACACGCCGCCCATAAAGTAGTGCTGCGTAGGCGTAACGGGGATGGGCTCGTCCAAGATGTCGCGGCCGTCCTCCAAGCAGCGTGCGCGAATGTTGGCAAAGTGCCCGGTCACTACATCGCGCTCGACGGGGGCAAAGCTCAGCCACTCGTGCTCGGTACCGTCCCGCTTCATCTGCTCGCGAATAGCGGCAGCGACCACATCGCGCGGCTGAAGCTCGTCGGTAAAGCGCTCACCGGCGGCGTTGAGCAAAATCGCGCCCTCGCCGCGGCAGCTCTCGCTGATCAGGAAGGTGCGGCCTGGCTGCGGCGAGAACAGTCCCGTGGGGTGGATCTGCACGTAGTCCAGGTGCTCCATCTTAATGCCATGCTCCTGAGCGATGTAGCAGGCATCGCCCGTGAGCTGCGGATAGTTGGTCGAGTGGTCGTATATGCCGCCGATGCCGCCCGTTGCCCACAGCGTGTGGCGGGCATGGATCTTAAACGGCTCGCCGGCATGCGCGCCCTCGGCGGCATTTATCAGCTCGTCGGCGGGGCGGACCGAGTTGTCCTCGTCCACGGGAACGGCGACGACACCGGCACACACCGTGGCGCCGTCACGCTCGCCCGTCAGGATGTCGGTCATGGCCACGTGCTCCAAAATCTGCACGTTATCCAGTTTGCGAACGGCCTGAAGCAGCTTGGTCGTGATCTCCTTGCCCGTAATGTCGGCATGGAAGGCAATGCGGGGGCGGCTGTGCGCACCCTCGCGGGTAAAGTCGAGGCTGCCGTCGGCCTTGCGCTCAAAGTCCACGCCCATCGCCAGCAGGTCGTTGATGACCGAGCGGCTCGAGCGGATCATGATGTCGACGCTCTCGCGGCGGTTCTCGTAGTGGCCGGCGTGCATGGTGTCCTCAAAGAAGGCATCGTAGTCCGAGCCCTCGGGCAGCACGCAAATGCCGCCCTGCGCGAGCATCGAATCGCACTCGTCGACAGCGCCCTTGGAGAGCATGATCACGCGCGTGCTCGTCGGCAGATTGAGGGCCGCGTACAGGCCCGCCACGCCGCAACCGGCAATGACAACGTCGCACTCCATGTCGGGGTATTGTTTGGTTTCCACAGGAATCCTCTCCCTTGTTATGTGACATAAGGGACTGTCCCTCATGTCACATTGGCTTAGCGCGCCGCGTACTCGAGCATGCGGTCGAGCGTAAGTTTGGCCTGGTCGGCGGCCTCGTCCGACACGCCGATCTGCACCTCGCCCTCGCCCGTCTCCAGGCAGCGCACGAGTTTTTCGAGCGTGATGAGATCCATGTTGACGCAGGTGGGCTGCACCGCGGGGAAGTAGAACTTTTTGCCGGTGCCCTCGCAGCGGCGCTCGAGCTCGTAGAGCACGCCGCGGACCGTCACGATAATGAACTCGCTCGCGTCGGACTCCTCGGCGTACTTGATGATGCCGGCGGTGGAGCCGATGTAGTCGGCCTCGGCCAAGACGTCGGCCTTGCACTCAGGATGCGCCAGCACGAGCGCGTCGGGGTGGGCCTCCGTCGCGTCAACGATCTGCTCGACGGTGATGATGTGATGGCGCGGGCAGTAGCCGTTGTTGAGGATGACGTGCTTTTGGGGCACCTGCTCGGCTACGAAGCGGCCCAGGTTCTGGTCGGGAATGAACAAGATGTGCTGCTGCGGCAGCTCGGAGACGATCTTGACGGCGTTTGAGCTGGTAACGCACACGTCACTCCAGCTCTTGATCTCGACCGTGGAGTTGACGTAGCAGACCACGGCCAGGTCGTCGCCGTACTCGGCGCGCGCCGCATCGACCGTCTCGCGCTTGACCATGTGCGCCATGGGACAGTCCGCGCCCGGCTCGGGCAGCAGCACGGTCTTGGTGGGATTGAGCAGCTTGGCGCTCTCGCCCATAAACTCCACGCCGCACAGCACGATGGTCTGCTGCGGCAGGCTCTTGGCAAGCTTTGCCAGGTAGAAGCTGTCGCCGACGTAATCGGCCACAGCCTGAACCTCGGGCGCCACGTAATAGTGCGCCAGGATCACCGCGTCGCGTTGGGTTTTAAGTTGCTGAATGGCCTCGACGAGCTCTGCGGGCACCAGTGCCGCGCGCTCCGTTGCCGTCGTTGCCGATGCTAGGCCGGCCGCGATATCGCGTGCAAGCTCCGACGCATCCATGTTCGCGCTCTGTGCCATCAAGGCCCCTCTCTTTTGGCGAATCTTGGGGCTTTAGTATGACACCTAGGTTTACAGCTGACAAGACAGCTGTAAACCTAGGTGTAAAGTTGAAATAAAGATTCGACCATGCGGCAAGTCCATATTCGAACTGGCAAGCTGAGGATAGCCGAGCTCTCGATAGCGCAGGAGGCATCTTTCGCCACCGCAATTCCGCTCGGCGCGAGTTGCACGCCGTGGGGCGCAAACGGGACACGCCTCCGCGAGCGGTCCGCACCCAATGTGGCAAAATCGAACTACTAAGGGGGCTCAGAATGCTCAAGATTATTGCCTGCGACGATGACGTCGCTTTTCTAGATAGACTGCACCGGATGATCGACCGTTGGTCGATCGAGACGGGCACGGCGGTCGACGTTGTGCTCGTCACGCGCGGCGAGGACCTGCTGGCGCGCCATGCCGCGTCGCGCGCCGACATCATCCTGCTCGACATGATCATGCCGCTCGTCAACGGCATGGACACCGCACGCGAATTGCGCCAGGCCGATACCGCCGTGCGCCTGGCGTTTCTCACCTCATCGCCCGAGTTTGCACTGGAGTCCTACGAGGTCCGCGCCTTCGACTATCTGCTCAAGCCCGTGACTTACGAACGCCTGGCGCAGTTACTCGACGAGCTTTCGAGCATGCGCCCGGCGGCAACCGACGAGCTCGTGATCAAAACGTCCTTTGGCTACCACGCCCTGCGCCTGTCCGACATCGAATATGCCGAGGCGCGCAACAAGCACGTGGTCTTCCACCTGCGCGACGGACGCGATATCGAGGCACTCGAGTCGTTCCGCAGCGTCGAGGACCGTTTGGCGCAAAATGCCACCTTCTTTAAATGCCACCGTAGCTACCAGGTCAACTTGCGCAACATCGACCACTTCAATCGCACGGACATCGTCATGCGCTCGGGCGCGTGCATTCCGCTGTCGCGCAGCAGCAAGCAGGGGTTCCAAGACGCCTACTTTGCGGTGCGCTTTGAGGGCGGGAGGCGCTGATGATCTCCTCGGTCGAAATGGTCCTTTGGGCAATCCACCACGCCACGACGCTGCTCTTTGGCGTCTTTGCTTCGGCGGCGCTGTGCGGTATCGAAATCAATCGACGCCATGCACTCGAGTTGGTGGGGGTCGGAGCCGCAACCGGCGCTGCCTTTTCGATCGCCAATGTCGTTGGCGGAGAGCTTTTTGCCCGTCAGGTCTATCCGCTCGTCGTGCACTTGCCGCTTACCGTCTACCTATGCGCGCGCTACCACTTGAGTCCGCTACTCGCGACGTTGGGCGTCACCAGCGCCTATCTGAGCTGCCAGTTCAGCAATTGGATGGGCATCGCCGCATTTGCCGCAACCGATTCTCAGATCGCGTACTATCTGGCGCGCATCGCTACCACGCTCGGCGTCTTTGCCGTCCTGCTGCATTGGGCCGGCGACATTGGACCCCGCCTGGCGATTAAAAGCCCCACCGAGCTGGGCATCCTTTTAATCCTGCCGCTCGTCTATTACATCTTTGACTACGCCACCAACGTCTACACCACGCTGTTCCACTCGGGCTCGGTGGTGACAGTTGAGTTTTTGGCATTTGCGCTCTGTGCCTTCTATCTTATGTTTCTTGCCGTTTACCTGCGCGAATACGAAGAAAAGGAAACCGCCGAGCGAGAGCGTTGGATGCTCGAAACCCGCGACAGCGCCGCCATCAAAGAGCTCGAGGCTTGGCGTCAATCTGGGCGCGAGCTGTCGATTCTTCGCCACGATATGCGCCACTTCCTACGCGGCCTGGCCACTTTAATTGAGGAGGGCCACACCGACGAGGCGCTCAAACGCATCGATGAGCTCTGCGAAGCCGGCGACCGCACCGCCGTACGCCGCTTCTGCGCCAACGAGACCGTAAACATCGCGCTTTCGTCATTCAACTCAGATATCAATAGAAACGGCATTACCGCCAACCTGCGCGCCGCCGTACCCGAAACCGTCCACGTAGGTGACGCCGACCTGTTTAGCGTGCTCTCAAATGCCTTGGAAAACGCTATCACCGCCGCAAGCGCCGCACCCCAAGGAAAGCGATTCGTCGACCTTGACCTGCGACTTGAGGACGGCCAGCTGTTGCTGTTAGTTTCCAACACGTTTGACCGCGCGCCGCGCATGGTCGACGGCATGCCCGTGACCCGGCATGCGGGCCACGGCTTTGGAACCAAGAGCATCAAACTTGCCGTGGAGCGCATGAACGGCAACTGCCAGTTCCGCATTAACGGCGATCGGTTTGAGCTGCGCGCTGTGATGTAGAAGTACGGCGCCGATCTCGCGGCGCGCCTCGCCCGCCAGGCAATCGCTCGCCGGTGCCGATCCGCTACAGTGGAGCGACCGCCGGGGTCAGCTGCTTGATGTAGGCCCACATGCGCTGCTTGGCCGCTTTGTCGGTCAGCGCCGCCTCAAAGCCATCGAGCGCGAGCACGCGGCGGCCCTGCACATGGGCGACCAGGCCGGGCTTGAGCATGGCGGTGTCGAAGTCATCAATCGCCACGAGCATATCGGCGTAGGTTTCGCGCATGACATCGGCCGCGCTGTTATCGAGCAGCAGCACCGCCTCGGGATCCAGAGCCTCAAGCGCCTCGCGGAACAGCTCGCACGGCAGAGTCTCGCCCACCGCGACCGCTCCGTCGCCTGCGCCGGCGACGCTTGCCAGCACGCAAAAATCCTCGGGCGCGTAGCCGATGGCCCCAAGCGCCTTGCGCAGCGCAGCACCGTCCGGACCGGCAGCCAGCTCGCCGCCCGAACGCTCGGCCTCGTCCAAATCGCCTTTGACCAGCACGATCGGCGAGCACGCGTTGCCCACGATGCGCACGCCACGGACCGCAAGCGATGTGAGCTCCTGCTCGGCCGCCTGGGCGATGGCTTCTTTTTTCTGGCTTTGTGACGTGGACATGCGCTCTCCAATCGTTTGCGTGCCCACCATTATATAAAAGAGCTGCCCGCGAGTGGTTGCTTTGCGGGCGGCTGGGTATAAGCACGGTCGTACTGAGTTTTACGCGGCCGAGCCGCGTCGTATTATGGAGGTCACCATGGCTGACATTAAGCAGATTACCCCCGAGAACTTCGATTCCATCGTTAACGACAGCCTGCCCGTGCTGGTCGATTTTTGGGCGCCGTGGTGCGGGCCCTGCCGATCGCTCTCGCCCATCGTTGACGAGGTTGCCGATGAGCTGGCGGGCAAGCTTGCCGTTGCCAAATGCAACGTCGACGACAACCAGGACCTGGCCATGAAGTATGGCGTCATGAGCATCCCCACGCTGATTGTGTTTAAGAACGGCGAGGAGATTGACCGCTCGGTTGGCGCTCTGCCCAAGGCGAGGCTGCAGGCGCTGCTGGAGAAGCATCTGTAATACGCTTGTTACTTGCCCGCCGTCCATGAGCGGTTTTGCACCGCTCGCCGGACTGCCGGGTGCGGCGCGTGCGACCACGGATAGTATGGTAGTTACAAACAGCCCCCAGTGAACGGGTGCGAGTCACACAGACTCGTACCCGTTTTCTTATGCAGCAGCGCATAGAGCGAGCGTAGTAAAATCTGAACCACTGAACTGCCCCATACAAAAGGAGATTTTCCATGCATGATGTTGGAATGAACATGAGCCAGCTTGCCATGAGCGTCAAACAGGTCGACGACACCATCGAGCTCGCTCACGAATGGAGCCATCAGTTGCTGCATGCGACCGAGAATTTTGACATGGAGCGCATCGGCGCCAAGCTCGAGGCCGCCATGGCCGCGTTGCACGAGGCGCATGACGCGCTCGAGGGCTACGAGGAAGCCATCGAGGCCGACCACAACTCCGTCGGCTCCGTGAAGCTGGTGTAAGGTGGCCGAACACGAGCACGGCTGCGGGTACGAGCACGAGCATCCGCACGGGGCGGACGGTGACGCGGGCTGCCACTGTAGTGGCTCCGGCTCCGAGCTGGTCCGTTTTTCGGTTACCGCACCGGATGACCTGCTGCGCCGTTTTGACGAACAGATCGCGCGCCGCGGCGACGTGGCCAACCGCTCCGAGGCCGTGCGCGACCTGATTCGCGCCTCGATCGCCAAGGAGCAGATGCGCACGCCCGACGAGCATGTTATCGGGTCGCTCACCATGATCTACGACCACCATACCGGCGACCTGACGCGCCGTCTGGACGAAGTGCAGCACGACTACACCGACGAGATCGTATCGACCATGCACGTGCATCTGGATCACCACAACTGTCTGGAGATCCTGGCACTCAAGGGTCGCGGCGAGCGCGTCTACGAACTAGCCGATCGCCTGCTGGGCCTGCGCGGCGTTAAGCACGGCGAGCTCACGTGCGCCGCCACCAAGCAGAGCCTGGGGCTGTAGCGCACCTACCAAAAAGGGACAGGTTTGTTTTGGCAGGTTTAGCGTTTTACCTACCAAAATAAACTTGTCCCTTTTTGGTCGGTTTTGATGAGGAGTGTCGCATGCGGCATGTGCATATTCATGTGACGGGCATTGTGCAGGGCGTTGGCATGCGACCATTTGTGTATCGCGAGGCCATGGCGCATGGCATTTGCGGATGGGTGCTCAATGCGGGCGACGGCGTACATATTGAGGCGCACGCTCCGGCCGATGCGCTCGATGCTTTTGTTGCCGCGCTTTCTGAGCATGCGCCCGCGGCGGCTCGCGTAGAGCATGTCGAGGTTGTGGACTTGGGGCCTGGCGGTTGGAGTGCTGCCGATGAGCAGGGCTTTCGCATTGTGGCATCGCAGGACCAGACCGCGCACACGACGCTCGTCTCGCCCGATATCGCTACCTGTGACGATTGTCTGCGCGAGTTGTTCGATCCCGCCGACCGACGCTATCACTACCCCTTTATCAACTGCACTAACTGCGGCCCACGCTTTACCATCATCCGATCGTTGCCTTATGACCGAGCGGCCACGTCGATGGATTGTTTTCCCATGTGTCCCAAGTGTGCCGCGGAGTATGCCGACCCACTCGACCGGCGTTTTCACGCGCAACCCGATGCCTGCTTTGATTGCGGGCCGCATATTACGTGGCGCGAGGCTGTGAACGGCGATGCGTGCGGGAATTCGTCCGCGACACCGGCAGTCGGCACCACACGCGAGGCCAGCGACGCCATTATCGAGCGCTGCGTTGAGCTGCTGGCCAGCGGTGGCATCGTCGCCATCAAGGGCCTGGGCGGATTTCATCTAGCCTGTGACGCCGCCAGCGAGCAGGCGGTGGCCGAGCTGCGCCGTCGCAAACGCCGCAGCAACAAACCACTTGCCGTCATGATGCGCGACCTTGCCGACGTTGAACGCCTATGCCATGTCAGCGACGTTGAGCGCGGCTTGCTGGCCGGCAGCATTCGCCCCATTGTGCTGCTGCGCCGACGTACTGCTTGCGAGAGCGGCGGCTCCCCCGACGCCCTCGCGCTCGCGCCGTCCGTCGCGCACGACCTTCCAGAGCTCGGCATCATGCTCCCCTATACGCCGCTTCAACATCTGTTGCTTGCCGCGGCAGAAGCCTGCGGTATGCACGCGCTCGTCATGACCAGCGGAAACCTGAGCGAAGAACCCATAGAAACCGACGACGATCTTGCCTGGGAACACCTCGTTGCCGCCGGCATCGCCGATGCATTGCTCGGCAACGACCGCGCGATCCTCTCGCGCTACGACGACTCTGTAGTGCGCGTGGTCGACGGCGCCGTTATGCCCGTGCGCCGCGCTCGCGGATATGCACCCCAGCCGTTGCCGTTGCCGGCGCTCGACGGCGCTCCGTCCTGCGTGCTCGCCTGCGGGCCACAACAAAAGGCCACGATTGCGCTCACGCGTGAAGGGACGAACGGCGAGGCAACCTGTTTTGTGTCGCAGCATATCGGCGATGTCGAAAACGGCGAGACCTTCGATGCCTGGAACGCCGCGCGCACGCGCTTGGAAGATCTCTTTGACTTGGCGCCCGCCGCCTTGGCCTGCGATTTGCACCCCAGCTATCTATCGAGCCAGTGGGCGCGCGAGCAGGCACGGGAGCACAATCTGCCGCTCGTCGAGGTGCAGCACCATCATGCGCATATCGCGAGCGTAATGGCCGAGGCCATCGCCGCGGGCCAGCTTACAACCGACGCGCGTGTCCTTGGCATCGCCTTTGACGGCACCGGCGCCGGCACCGATGGGACCATTTGGGGCGGCGAGTTTCTTGTTGCCGGCCTTGGCGGCTTTGAGCGCGCCGCGCATTTACTCACCTGGGCGCTCCCCGGCGGGGCGGCCTCCGTGCGCGACGCCCGCCGCAACGCCTTTGCCCTGCTCAGTGAGCTCGGTCTGCTCGAGCACCCAGGCGCCGCTCGGCTTTTGGGCAGCCTCGACGAGCAAACGCGCAGCGTGACAGCCACCATGATCGAGCACGGCATCAACAGCCCGCGCACCAGCAGCATGGGGCGTCTCTTTGATGCCGCGGCAGCAATTCTGGGCATCTGCGACAAGGCAACCTACGAGGGCGAGCCTGCCATAGAACTCGAAGCCGCCGCCTGGCGCGCGTTCAGCAGTGAAAGTGCCTGCCCCACCGGCAATATGGCCAGCTTTTCCGTAACCGAATCATCCCGTCCGGACGACTTCCATGTTCTGAACTCCAGACCGCTTTTTGAGGCGCTTTTGGAGGGAATCAGGACCGGCGTGCCCGCCGGCAAGCTCGCGCTCGACTTCCATGTCACCATCGCACGCGCGTCGGCCCGCATCGCAAGCGAGATCTGCGTCCGTGAAGGCCTCGATACCGTCGCGCTCTCGGGCGGTGTGTTCATGAACCGGCTTTTGCTTCAGCTTCTTACCCACGAACTTAAAGACGCCGGTCTTGCCGTTTTGGTCCCTCACGCTGTACCCGTCAACGACGGCTGCATCGCCTACGGCCAGGCCGCCATCGCTCGCGCTCGCCTCGCGCAGACGGCGTTGCGATAGGCTGTTTTGCCAGCCTGCGCGCCGCCGTCTCACAGGTGTAACGCGTTTGCTCGTGACTCCCGCGAGCGCTACCATCAACTGATGGGTAATTAGGCGCCTATCCAGCGCAAAACGTATAAAAGGGGAACATTATGTGCCTTGCCGTTCCCGGTAAAGTGGTCAAACGCGACGACGACCTTAAGGCGACCGTCGACATGATGGGCATCGAGCGCCCCGTTTCGTTGCGCCTCGTGCCGACGGCACGGGTAGGCGACTATATTCTCGTGCACGCCGGCTTTGGCATTCAGATTGTCGACGAGCAGGAAGCCCAAGAGACACTCGAGCTCGTCAATACCATGACCGAGCTGGCCGAAGAGGACCAGCTCGCCACCAATCCGGCCGAGGCATACTAGTGGCGGCGGCGCAGCCGGTTCGCTCCGGTATCGACTTTTCGGCATTTCGCGACCCCAAGCTGGCTCGCGAGCTCATCGATCGTATTCATGAGCTTGTCGGCGACCGCAGCATCAACCTTATGGAAGTCTGCGGTACGCATACCGTGAGCATTGGCCGCTATGGCTTTCGCTCCATTATGCCGACGGGACTCAAACTGCTAAGCGGCCCGGGGTGCCCCGTTTGCGTCACCGCCAACCGCGACATCGATCACGCAATCGCGCTTTCCAACATGGACGGTGCCATCATCACCACCTTTGGCGACATGATGCGCGTGCCCGGATCGTCCACCTCGCTTGCCGCGCAAAAGGCGGCGGGGCGCGACATCCGTATCGTCTACTCTCCGCTCGACGCACTCGACATTGCCGAGCAAAATCCCGAACGCCCGGTCATCTTTATGGGTGTCGGCTTTGAGACCACAACGCCCACCATTGCCGCCGCTATCCTGGAGGCCGACGCGCGCGGGCTCCAGAACTTCTCGGTCTACTGTGCTCACAAGACCACGCCGCCGGCTCTGCGTGCGATCTCCAACGACCCCGAGACGACCATCGACGGCTTTATCCTGCCTGGTCACGTCGCTACCATCACAGGCCTGGCGCCCTTTGAGTTTTTGGTCGATGAGTTCGAGACCCCCGGCGTAGTCACCGGGTTTGAGCCGGTCGATATCTTGCAGGGCATCTGCATGCTGGTCCAGATGATTGTCGAGGGGCAGCCCGCGATCGACAACGCCTACCGTCGCGGCGTCAATGCCGACGGCAATCCCGTGGCGCGCCAGCTGGTTGAGCAGGTATTTGAGCCGTGCGATACCACATGGCGCGGGCTGGGGCCGATTGCCAACTCGGGCCTTTCCATCCGCCCTGAGTTCTCGCGCTTTGATGCGTGCGCCCGCTTTGATATGCCCGTTGAGGCGACGGTCGAGCCACGCGGATGCCGCTGCGGCGACGTGCTGCGCGGTGCCATCACACCGAGCGACTGCCCGCTGTTCGGCCACGCATGTACGCCCGAACACCCCGTCGGCCCCTGCATGGTGAGCTCCGAAGGCAGCTGCGCAGCGTACTACCGCTACCGCGACTGCTAGGTTCCGCCGTTCTAACGAACGGCGGACCGGCCGACGCTGCGCACCATTCAGGCGAGCGATTTGCCTTTCAATCGTCGACTGCGGGCAAAAGCCCAGCAGCCTCCTCTTTCAAGGCAACTCACTTCGTCTGAATGGCGCTCGCTGACTTTTACTTAACATCGATTCTGCCACACTCGGCTATTGCCGATTCCACCCACGATTGGAGTTTTCGATATGTCCCGTACTGCCACCGATAGCACTGTCCTGCTGGGCCACGGCTCCGGCGGCCAGATGATGAAGCGCATTATCGATGAGGTCTTTCTGGATGCCTTTGGGTCGCCCGAGCTGCTCGCGGGCAACGATGCCGGCGTCGCCGCGCTGCCCGCAAGCGGGCGAATCGCCATGTCGACCGACAGCTTTGTGGTAACGCCGCAGTTCTTCCCCGGCGGCAATATCGGCCGCCTCGCCGTATGTGGAACCGTCAACGACGTCGCGACCTCGGGCGCCAACGTGCGCTACCTCTCATGCGGCTTTATCCTCGAAGAGGGCTATCCCATGGACAAGCTGCGCCAGATTGTGCAAACCATGGCCGAAACAGCGCGCGAGGCGGGCGTGTCCATAATCACCGGCGACACCAAGGTGGTCGAGCGTGGAGGTGCCGACGGCGTCTACATCAATACCGCCGGCGTGGGCGAAGTGCCCGCGGGCGTAGCGCTCAGCGGTGCAAACTGTCGGCCCGGCGATGTCATCCTGGTGTCGGGTACGCTAGGCGACCACGGCATCGCCATCATGAGCCAGCGCGAGGGCTTGGCGTTTTCGAGCAACATCGAAAGCGACGCCGCACCGCTCAATCATCTGGTTGCCGACGTGCTCGCCGCCGCCCCCGACACCCGCTGCTTCCGCGACCCCACGCGCGGCGGCCTGGCATCCACGCTCAACGAGTTTGCCCAGGCCAGCGGCGTTGCCATGGAGATCGACGAGGATGCTGTGCCCGTGCGCCCCGACGTGCAGGCCGCCTGCGAGATGCTCGGCTACGATGTGCTGCAGGTGGCAAACGAGGGCAAGATGGTTGCCGTGGTGCCGGCCGAGCAGGCCGATGCCGCGCTGGCAGCCATGCGCGCCGCGCGCTACGGCGAAAACGCCGCGATTATCGGTCGCGTGCTGCCGCTTGCCGAGGACACCCGTCCCGCCGTGCGCGTACGCACCGGCTGGGGATCGACCCGCATCCTCGACATGCTCGTAGGAGAACAGCTTCCGAGAATTTGCTAGGGCGGAACCGCACGGTCGGCGCGATGCGGCTTGATATCCCTGGAGATGTTCAGATTCCAGCCACGCCAGACACGTAAGCCCAGTATTATGAGGTGCGTTTTAAACCCAATGACGGGAGCTTTCATGGCAGCAGCTTTTTCCCATGTGATTTTTGATTTAGACGGCACCATCCTCAACACGCTCGAGGACCTGGCGGCCGCCGGCAACCATACCTGCGAGACGCACGGCTGGCCTACGTTTGCCGTCGACGAGTACCGCTACAAGGTGGGAAACGGCATGCTCAAGCTGGTTGAGCGCTTTATGCCCGCCGAGTATGCGGGCGACGGCCGTATGTTTGAGCAGACGCTTGCCGAGTTTAGGGCTTATTACGGCGAGCACAAGGAGGACCACACCGCCCCCTATGCCGGTACGATCGAGATGCTCGACCGCCTGCGCGCCGCGGGTGTGCAGCTTGCCGTGCTCACTAACAAGGACCACGTCTCGGCGGCTCCGCTTATCGAGAAATACTTTGGTTCCGAGCGCTTTGCGCTGGCGCAGGGCCGCGTCGATGCGTTTCCTCCCAAGCCCGAGGCGCCTGTTACGCTGCATGTGATGAAAGAGCTAGGCGCCGACCCGGCAACCACACTCTATGTGGGCGATTCCAATGTCGATGTTCTGACCGGCCACAACGCCGGCCTTAAGAGTGCGGGCGTCAGCTGGGGCTTCCGCGGCCGCGCAGAGCTGGAAGCCGCCGGCGCCGACTACGTGGTGGACACCCAGGACGAGCTCGCGGCGCTGATTCTGGGCGAGTAGCGGGGCTGTCGCTCAACACGGCTGCATAGATTCTGTCGCGCGGAAAGCGCATCCCGTTTTGCCGCCTCAGAATGGGATGCGCTTTCCGGTTGAGCCTTGTCGGGGAAACCGCATCCCGTTTCAGAGCAGTATTCCGGGTCTCACTTTCCGCAACCCACCCCATCCGGAAACCGTGACCCGCTATTCGGCCAAATACCGGCTCGTATTTTCCCGAGCATTCGATGCAACGCTGGCGCAAGGAGTGTCCCCAACTGCCGGCAGAAAAGGAACGTCCCCAACTGCCATCTTCGGCAGCGATGACAACGCCACAGGTACAAGTGCCACCTAAGCCAGCCAAGGAAACGCCGTTGTTTTGGCAACGACAGCGAAAGCCCGCCAGAGCGAGCAAGGTGCCTTGAAACGAGGCGGCATTGACCTTCTGGTCATGCCGCCGAAGTTGAAAGGCAGATTGCCGCTCTGGCGGGCTTGCAGCGTCGAGCAGTTACGGCGTTTGGTAAAACGCCGTAACAAACTACCGCGTAACTCCCCTAGTTCATCATTGCATTCATCATCTCGGTGGTTGCGGAATCGTCAGCAGACCACTCGCCATCGTCATTGGCGGTGTACTTGAAGGTAACCTTGGTGTCCTTGGTCTTAGCGGCCTTGGTCACGTCGACCATGACCTGGCCGGCCATCTTGTACAGGTCGTCCTCGGAAGGCATCGTATCGAGCGCCGCGATCTTCTCCTGATACTGGGTGGCGAAATCTTCAACGATCTTGTTCATGGACTTGCAGGTAATGGTGACATCGGCAGTCGCGGTGCCCTTGTCCTCGTCGACCGTCACATCGCCGATCTTGTAGTCAAAACCCTCGAGATAGCTCTTGGCGTACTCCTTGGGATCGATGCCCAGCTGCTCGAACTCGTCGCCCGAGGCCTCTTCCAGGCCGGCGAGGAAGTCGTCGCCGCCGTTCTTGACCTCGTCAAACTGCGTCGTAAGATCCTCGGTGATGAGCTCCTCAACCGAAGGACCTCCGCAGCCGGAAAGCACAACCACGCACGCGACCAGAACAGCCATCAGGGGCGCAAGCAGCAGCTTCTTCTTCATGACATTCCTCCCAACAAGCGGCACCGCGCTTCCCGACGCGGTGCGCGTCGTAACAATAAGGCCATACTAGCCGATAACGAACACCCCCGGCAAAGCAAAGGCGCAGTCGGCTCGATTTAACGTCCGAACGGTTTACCGGTCCGCCCAACGCGCAATAAAACGTTCCGCCGCATTGCAATAAAAAAGGGCGGCCGGATAACCCGACCACCCCAAAACACCCTTATGTTGCCGCAGACTACTTGCGGACGACCTTGACGATGGCATCGCCAGCGGAGACAGCGGAGTCAGCCTCGACGGCGAGCTCGACGTCGGCGAACTCGGCGGTGTTGGACACAGCCACGACGACGCAGTCCTTGTAGCCGGCAGCGGCGATCTTGGCGCGGTCGATCTTGAGCATGGGCTGACCAGCCTTGACGACGTCGTCGGCCTTGACGAAGCCCTCGAAGCCGTCGCCGTTCATGTTGACGGTATCGACGCCAACGTGCACCAGAACCTCGATGCCGCTATCGGACTGCAGACCCACGGCGTGGCCCATGGTGACGGTCACCTTGCCGTCGCAGGGAGCGTAGACCAGATCGTCCTCGGGCCACACAGCGCAGCCCTTGCCCAGAACCTCGCCACCAAAGACGGGATCGGGCACGTCGGCCATCTTGATGACCTTGCCCTTGACGGGCGAGCACAGCACGTCGGCGCCGGCAGAAGCAGAGATGGAGGCCGGAGCAGCGACAGCCGCGGGCTCAGCCTTCTTCTTGAACATGTCAAACAGACCCATACGTTTTCTCCTCTTGATTAAGCGCAACGTTGTGCGCATGCCTATGGTGATTATAGTGCCAAATGGTTCAAATGCTAAGGTGGGGACTCGAATCGCGAGCCCATCCCAACGCTTTTCCCCGGTGGCACTCATATTGTCGATTAATCCAGGCCCTCGGCACCGTTGGACTTGATGATCTTCTGGTAGGCGTAGAAGCTGTCTTTGCGGCGTCGCTCGTAGGTACCGGTGCCGTCGTCGTACTTATCGACGTGGATAAAGCCGTAGCGCTTGCGCATCTCGCCCGTGCCGGCGGAAACCAGGTCGATGGGGCCCCACCAGGTGTAGGCGATCAGGTCGACGCCGTCGGCAATGGCCTCGCCCATGGCCTTGACGTGGCTCTGCAAGTAGGCGATGCGATACGGGTCATGGATGGAGCCGTCCTCCTCGACCTCGTCGTAGGCGCCCATGCCGTTCTCGACCACCATCAGCGGAATCTCGTAGCGGGCGTAAATCTCGTTGAGGGCGATGCGCAGGCCCAGCGGATCGATCTGCCAGCCCCAATCGGTGGACTCCAGATAGGGGTTCTTGCCGCCAAAGGTCATGTTGCCCTCGGTCATCTCGTGATCCTTGTGGGTGCCCACGGTGCCGGACATGTAGTAGCTAAAGGTGTAGAAATCGACCTTGCCGTCGGCGATATCCTGCAGGTCGCCGTCCTCCATCACGAGCTCGACATCGTTTTCGGCCCAGAAGCGCTTGGCATAGAACGGATACTTGCCGCGCACCTGCACGTCGGAGCAGTACCAGTTCATGGTATTCATCTCCTGCTGCGTGGCGAACACGTCGGCCGGATCGCACGTGGCGGCATAGGAGAGGATGAAGCAGTCCATGTTGCCCATCTTAAACTGCGGATAGTGCTCGTGGGCATAGCGCACGACGCGGCCGCTGGCGACAAACTGGTGATGCAGGGCCTGATAGCGCTGCTGAGCGGTGGTCTTGATGGCGCTTGCCGGGCCCTCGAAACCCTGGATCAGACCGGTCTCCATCATGGCGCCCATGTCCTGAGTGCCGCAGTTGATCTCGTTGAAGGTGAGCCAGAACTTGACCTTGTCCTGATAGCGGTCGAAGACGGTCTGGCAGTACTTCTCAAAGAAGCCGATGAGCTCGCGGCTCGCCCAGCCGTTGTATTTCTCGACCAGGTGATAGGGCATCTCGTAGTGCGACAGGGTCACGAGCGGCTCGATATTGTGAGCGCGCAGGCAGTCGAAGACGCGGTCGTAAAAGGCGAGGCCGGCCTCGTTGGGCTCGGCGTCGTCGCCGTTGGGGAAGATGCGGCTCCAAGAGATGGACATGCGGAACATGTTGAAGCCCATCTCGGCGAACAGCGCGATGTCCTCCTCGTAGTGATGGTAGAAATCGATGCCGTCATGATTGGGGTAGAAGCGGTTGGGGTCGATGTCGATCGTAATCTGGCGCGGTTCCTTGTAGCTGCCGCCCAAGAAGTGGTCGTCGACCGACGGACCGCGGCCGTCCACGTTCCAAGCGCCCTCAAACTGATTGGCGGCGGTAGCGCCACCCCAATAGAAACCCTCGGGGAATCCCATAAGTGCCTCCTCGCTCATGCGTGTTGCTGATGAAACGAGTATGCCGCCGAGTCGCTCCAGGCCAGGGCGAAGGCGCCGATTTGGACACTTCTTTTCGCAGACGCGCGCTGCAACAGCGCTGCAGCTGAAACTTTTTGACACCGAAGGAGCGAAGACGATCCGCTCCGCGCTTACCGGCGGTATGCCGCGGGGGTGCAGCCATACTTGTCGTGAAACTTACGGTAGAAGAAGCTCATGTTTTCATAGCCCACCGCATGCGCAGCCGCCCCGGCCGTGGCGCCGCCGCACAGAAGCTCGGCCGCACGTACCAGGCGTCGCTCCTGCACAAGCTGCCTAAAGGTCTTGCCCACATGCCGCTTGAGGAGCGCCGTCGCATAATTAGGGCTCAAGCCAAACTCCGCCGCCATCCCCTCGAGGGAGCACGCGGCGAATTCGCGATCGATATAGCCGAGCATTCCCGTCACCAGGGCAGTGGGCCCCGCCGCGCCGTCCGCCGCGCCGCGCACCAGCTCGCGCTCGTAGCAATCCATGAGCTCGGCCAAAAACAGCTGAAACAGACGCAAGACGATCTCGGGACCGTTGGGGCTCGGGTCGTACAGCTCGCAGAGCATCTCCTGCATGTAGCGCCGAATCCGACGGCTCTCGCCGCAATGAAAACGGACATGGCCCCGATGGTCCGTCTCGCTGTTGAGCGCGTTGAACAAAAACCGCGAGACCGCGCTCTCGCGCGAGAGGCTCGACTCGAGACTCCGGCGCAAAAAAGAGCGTGAAACGGTCATGCTTAGCATGATGTCGTCCTCACCAAGCGCCGCCACGGCATGCGGGCAGAGGGCGTCGAGCAAAAGCACCTCGTTGCGGCCCAGCTCGAGCCTCTCCCCCGCCACCGTCTGCGGGCAGCGTCCGCGATACACATAGCTCAGCTCCACGTAATCATGCACGTGCTCGGGAACTGCATTAAAGCGCGAGTTTTTCCTTATCGTCAGGCCACGCGGCATGCCGGGCTGGGCATAGGCAAACCCTGGCTGCCCAATCTTGCGCACTGGGCATCCGTCGATTTCGACATGCTCGGTCATAATCGACCAATCAAATGCCATGCCGTCTTTATAAGCGATCTCACTGGTGCTCAGTTCGCTGAGCCTACGCTCGAGCTCGTCGATCTCCATGGCTTGCCAATCGTTGATTTGGTCATAGTTCGTCGTGATTCAGATATTAGCAGAACGCGCCGACGCGTCCATAATCTGTGCTATGCAGCAGATCGATCGAGCCAAGGAGGATCCATGACCGCGTACTATCAGCAGGTGCTCGAGGGCACATACGACAACCACGTGCTTCCGTTTTTGTGGATGAAGGGCGAGAGCCATAAGACCATTGCCGAGTATCTGGAAAAGATCGCCGGCGCCGACATCCACGAGGTCTGTCTCGAAAGCCGCCCACACCCCGATTTTTGCGGCGAGGGCTGGTGGCGCGACTTGCGCTTTGTCATTGACGAGTGCAAGCAGCTGGGCCTTAAGCTCTGGATCTTGGACGACGCGCACTTCCCCACGGGCTTTGCCAACGGCGTCGTCAAGGAAGCCGTGCCCGAGCTCCGCAAGATCGTGCTCACGCACCGCACGTTCGACATCGTGGGCCCCACGTCCGCCGCAAGCATCGCGCTCGCCAACATGCTCGACAAAACGGAGCGCTTCCACGGCGTGACATTTATGCAGGACGGCAGCCCCGTCGACGTCGCTTACCGAGTAATCGACGATGTAGACGGCAACCCCAGCCGCCTGGTCTTCGATGCACCTGCGGGCCTCACACAGGCATGCGTGATGTTCACGAGCGGCAAGACCTCCTACAACGAGGACTACATCAATATGGTCGACCGCGCCTCGGTGGCGCAGCTCATCGATGCTGTCTACGAGCCGCATTTTGAGCATCTGGGCGATGAGTTTGGTAAGACGATCCTGGGCTTTTTCTCCGATGAGCCCGGATTTGCCAACGAGAAGGGCACCACGGGCCCCGATGGCATCTCGGACACGCTCATCGGCAAGGCCACCGCGCCCCTACCCTGGTCGGCCGAGCTTGAGCGTCGCCTACGCGCGGCACTGGGCGAGCGCTACCTGGCCGAGCTCCCGCACCTGTGGGACCGCGAGCCGGCCGGCGCGCACGTACGCCACGTCTATATGGACATCGCGAGCACCCTCTATAAGGAGTGCTTCTGCGACCAGCTCGGAGACTGGTGCCGCGCGCGCGGCGTGCAGTACATCGGCCACGTTATCGAGGACAAGGACTGTCACGCGCGCCTGGGCGTGGGCGCCGGGCACTACTTCCGCGCCGTGGGCGGTCAGGACATGGCGGGCGTCGACATCGTGATCAACCAGCTGGTACCCGGCATGGACCGCGGCCTTCACAGCTACGGACGCGGCGTGTGGAACCTCGAGTTCTATAACTACGTGCTGCCCAAGCTGGGCTCCTCGGCAGCACACCTCGACCCCAAAAAGCAGGGGCGCTGCATGGCCGAGGTCTTTGGCGCATTTGGATGGCACGAAGGCCTACGCGAGATGAAGTGGATCGCCGATCATTTTTTGGTGCGCGGCGTCAATTGGTTTGTGCCGCATGCCTTTAGCATGGCCGCCTTCCCCGACTGGGACTGCCCGCCGCATTTCTATGCGCATGGCCAAAACCCCCAGATTGCACACTTTGGGCAGCTCATGAGCTACATGAACCGTACGGCGAGCCTGCTGAGCGGCGGGCGCGCAACGACCCCGGTGGCGCTTCTCTACCATGCGGACGCCGAGTGGGCAGGCGAGGCGAACTTTATGCAGCATGCCGCCTCCGAGCTTTTGCGCGCGCAGGTCGACTTTGACATCGTGCCGGCAGAGGCATTTGAGGACGCAGGGCGCTATGCCATTGAAATTGCCGCAGACGGTAGCGGCTTTAGCGTGAACGGCCAGGCATACCGCTGCCTGGTGATGCCCGGAGCCGAGTTTGTCGGCGGAGCCGTGCTCGACTTTGCCGCGCGTGCCGCAGCCGCAGGTGTTGCCGTGTACGCGCTGGATGAGCTGCCGAACAAGCGCTACGACGGTGACACTGCAGGCCGCGAGGGCTTTGCCTCCCTGGATGCAGCCGCGGTCGCCGACATCAAGCTCCTGGCGACCACCGAGCTCGCAGACACACTTGCCAATACCGGCATGCAGACCGTGGTTTGCGCCGAGCCCCAGCCCTGGCTGCGCGCACTGCGCTACGAGCGGGCGGGCGAGAGCTATCTGATGCTCGTCAACGAGCATCCCAAGCAGGGTATCTCCACTCAGATTGCGCTTGCCGACGGCACACCCGTTGCAGGCGCGCGCCTCGACCTGCTCAACGGCACCGAGCCCGCCGCCTTTGACGGCACGCTCGAGCTGGCTCCCTACGAGAGCTGCATCGTGGTCCTTGGGGCTACAGGTTCCGTTGCTGTGGCAACCGCCGAAGACGAAGCCACATGCGTCGACGGGCCCTGGGCGGTTGCCTTCTCTGCCCCTGGCACCGATGCCTTTGGCGAGTCTGTTGAGCTTGCAGACCTGCGCGACCTTTCCTCGGCCGAGTTCCCCGGCAAGGCCGGCACATTCCGCTACCGGGCCTCCTTTGTCCTGGGCGAAGCGGCCACCCGCACCGTCATCGACCTTGGCGAGGTCTTTGAGACCGCAACCGTCACCCTCGACGGCAAATCCCTCGGCACACGCATCTGTCCGCCTTACCGCTTTGAGGCCGGCGCGCTTTTGGCCGGCGAGCACGCGCTTACGATCGATATCATCAACACCCTCGACCACGCCGTCCCCGACATGTTCGGCATGACCGAGCCCTCCGATCCCAGCGGCCTCTTGGGGCCCGTACGCGTGCTCGGATAGCAGCCCGAGCGCAAACAACTCGGGCAGGGCACGCCCTATGTTGAGCCCGCGCAGCGTCGAGCGGTCCGTCGTTCATAGACCGGCGGACCAAAACTCCCAGCCAAGCCGAACGTTTTATTTATCGCTATGATTGGTTTATCGCGACGCAAACGCATAGGAGCCATATGGATATCAGGCGAAAGATCACGCAGGGCAAAAGCCTCACCCCCACCGAGCAACAACTTGGGCGAACGGCCCTCGCCATGGGCGAGGATGTGCGCGGGCTTTCCATTAAGGAATTTGCCGCGTGCGCCAACGTTTCGGTCGCGAGCGTGCACCGCTTTTGCAAAAAGCTCGGCCTCGAGGGCTTCAAAGATCTCAAGGTCGAGCTCATCCGCCAGGCGACCGAGGCGGGCAACCGGCGCGACGTGGACATCAACTTTCCCTTCGATGCCACCTCCACCCCTGCGCAGGTGATGGAACGCATGGAGGGGCTCTACCAGACCACCTTGGCCGAAACGCAGGAGCTGCTCGACCCTGCACAGCTCAACCACGCCGCCAAGCTCATCATGCGCGCCGGCACCGTGGACATCTACACGGGCTCGCATAACCTGTATCCAGCGGGAATGTTCCGCGATCGCCTGCTTTCCGCCGGCAAAAGCGCGACGTGCCACGACAGCGTCGAGGCTCAGGTGCGCACGGCGCTCGCCTCGGGTCCCGACCATGTGGCAATCATCATCTCCTACAGCGGCCTTGCCCCCAACCTCAAGGAGATCTTGCCGATCCTTAGCAGTCGACATGTCCCGGTCATCGTCATCGGCACGCCGTACTGTGCCCGCATTCACCCCGGCTTTGCCGCCTATCTCACGGTAAGCGACCACGAGAGCATGACGCACCGCATCACGCAGTTCGCCAGCCATATCGCCGTGCAATACGTACTCGATTCGCTCTATAGCAGCTACTTTGCCAAAGATTACGCCCGCTGCTCCGAGTTCTTAGAGCGCTCGTTCCCCTACACCCGCCTCCCCGGACTCAAGTAACAACGAGCGAGGATTATTGGACACTCAAATAACGAGCGTGGATAATCTCCCGTTTTTGACCTGGATGCAGGCTCAAAGTGGGAGATTATCCACGCTCATTTTGCGGGTAGTCATTGGGGACGTTCTTGAATGATTAGTCGTTTAAGAACGTCCCCAACGACTACATCAGGAGTGTCCCCAGGTGTCGGCAGAAAAGGAACGTCCCCAAGTGCCGCATCTGGACCAGGACAACGCCGATGTTTTGGTAGCGACAGCGAAAACCCGCCAGAGCGAGCAAGGTGCCTTGAAACGAGGCGGCATTGACCTTCTGGTCATGCCGCCGAAGTTGAAAGGCAGATTGCCGCTCTGGCGGGTTTGCAGCGTCGAGCCGTTACGCGGTTTGGTAAAACCGCGTAACTAACGGAGGCGGAACCTACTTGACGCCGTACTGCTCGTAGTAGGCGTCGATGGCGGTCTTGAGCTCGTCGTCGATGACAACCTTGCCGTCGATCTCGTGGTTGTAAAGGGTCTCGACGACCTCGGCCATGGAGACGATGCTCGCGACGGGGAAACCGTACTTGGCCTCGATCTCCTTCTGCGCGGTGGTCACGCCGCCCTTGCCGACCTCCATGCGGTTGAGGGACACGATCAGGCCCTTGATCTCGACATCGGCAGCAGCCTTGACCTTGGGATAGGTCTCGTCGATGGACTTGCCGCTGGTGGTGACGTCCTCGACCATGATCACACGGTCGCCGTCCTGGGGCTCGTAGCCCAGCAGGTTGCCCTTGTCGGCGCCGTGGTCCTTGGCCTCCTTGCGATCGCAGCAGTACTTGACCTCCTTGCCGTACAGCTCGTGGTAGGCAATTGCGGTCACGACGGCCAGCGGAATACCCTTGTAGGCCGGTCCAAACAGCACGTCAAAGTCGTCGCCAAAGTTATCGTGGATGGCCTGGGCGTAATACTCGCCCAGCTTCTTGAGCTGGTAGCCCGTCACATAGGCGCCGGCGTTCATAAAGAACGGGGACTGACGGCCGCTCTTGAGCGTAAAGCTGCCGAATTTAAGAACGTCGGACTCAACCATGAACTTGATGAACTCTTGCTTGTAAGCCTCCATGCGGGCTCCTCTCGTAATCGCGTACGTGCCTTCCAGTTTAGCGCAGGCAGGGCGCGTTGCGGGCGCGCTTTGGGGCCTCGGCATTCTGTAAAGGCTTTGTCAGGGGCAATGGTTTTCCAAACATTGGGGTTGACACGGCAAACCCCCTCATCAAGAATACGGGCGGATTGTAACGGGTACGAGATACCCAAAGCGCGCCGCGCCCGGCCTTAAGGAGGTGTGCCATGGAAGGCAGTCATAGTCGAAAAACCTGCATGTCGCCCTCGGCACGCCGCGAGGATTCCGCGCACGCATAAGCGCCAACAGCCGATCGTCAAAACCACCACAAAGGTGCCTGTCCCTTTGTGGTGGTTCGAAAGCATGACGTGAGCGACATCTAGGTTTTTTGAAGCACATACGACACGTACGCTAACTCCCTTCAACAAGGAGGACCCTATGCTGATGCTCAAAACCGCCACGGTACTCGAAGCCATCTCCAAGCGCCGCCGCACGGCGCGCCCCGCCGCTCATACCGGCATGTCCAAGAACACCATATTCGCCGCCACCCATAGCGCCGAGGATGCCCTCGTGCTGCTCGACGCCACAGCCGACGGCCTCACCGCCGAGCACGCCGCCGAGCGCCTGAGCGCCGTCGGCCCCAACACCATCGAAGCGCCGACCAAGACGCTCGCCCGCCGCATCGCCGACGCGTTCGTCGATCCCTTCGCTGGCATCCTCGCCGCCCTCGCACTGGTCTCGCTCTACATCGACGTGCTCGCCGTGCCCGAGCTGCAGCGTGACCCCTCCACGGTCATCGTCATCGGCATCATGCTGCTGGTATCGGGCGGCATGAAGTTTATCCAGGAAGCCCGCAGCGGCAATGCGGCCGAGGCCCTTAAGGACCTGGTCTCCAGCACCTGCTGTGCCCTGCGCGACGGCGAGCGCGTCGAGATCCCCTTCGACGAGCTCGTCCCCGGCGATGTAATCCGCCTCTCTGCCGGCGACATGGTGCCGGCAGATGCCCGCATCATCACCGCGCGCGACCTGTTTGTGATCGAGTCCGCACTCACCGGCGAGAGCGAGGCCGTCGAGAAGACCGCTGCCGCCGCGGGTGCCGACAGCTCCGCGCTACCACTCTCTGCCTGCAAGAACATCGTCTTTACCGGCACCTCCGTGCAAAACGGCACCGCCATGGCGCTTGTCGTTGCCACCGGCTCGGACACCTACCTGGGCGGCATCGCCAAGATGCTCAACGGACGCGGCGAGAAGAGCGCGTTTGACCGCGGCGTCTCGAGCGTCTCCATGCTGCTCGTGCGCCTCATGCTCGTTATGGCGCCGGCGGTCTTTGCCATCAACGCCGCCACCAAGGGCAACGTCATCGACGCGCTGCTGTTCGCCACGAGCGTGGCCGTGGGCATCACGCCGCAGATGCTTCCCGTCATCGTGACCACGAGCCTGTCGCAGGGCGCCAAGGACCTCGCCCGCCGCCAGGTTATCGTCAAGGAGCTGCCGGCGATCCAAAACCTCGGCGCGATGGACGTCCTGTGCTGCGACAAGACCGGCACCCTCACCGAAGACCGCATCGTGCTCGAGCGCTACCTCAACACCGACGGCAACGAGGATGCGCGCGTGCTGCGCCATGCGTTTTTGAACAGCTTCTTCCAGACCGGCCTCAAAAACCTTATCGACCTGGCCGTCATCGACCGTGCCGATGTGACGCCCTCGACCGTCGTGCCCGATTCTATGCTGGGCCAGAGCCTGCGCGACCGCTATACCAAGGTCGACGAGGTGCCCTTCGATTTCTCGCGCCGCCGCCTGAGCGTAGTTGTCGCCGACGCCCAGGGCAAAACCCAGATGGTCACCAAGGGAGCTGCCGAGGAAATGCTCGAGATCTGCTCCTTTGTCGAGGTCGATGGCGCCGCCCAGCCGCTTACCGAAGATAAGCTCGCCCAGATTCGCAAGCAGGTCGCCGGGCTCAACGCCGAGGGCCTGCGCGTGATTGCCGTGGCGCAGAAAACCAATCCGCGCTGCGTGGGCGAGTTTGGCATTGCCGACGAATGCGACATGGTGTTGATGGGCTTTTTGGCCTTCCTCGATCCGCCCAAGGCGAGTGCCGCGGGCGCCGTCGCCACGCTCGAGGCCAAGGGTGTGGCGGTCAAGGTCCTGACCGGCGACAACGACCGCGTCGCCGCCACCGTCTGCGAACAGATCGGTATCGACGCGAGCAACGTCTTGCTCGGCTCCGAGATCGATGCGCTCGATGACGCCGAACTTGCCGAGCGCGCCGAGAACACCCACCTCTTCGCCAAGCTCTCGCCTCTGCAGAAGGCGCGCCTGGTGCGCGTCATGCGCGAGCTGCTCGGTCACACCGTGGGCTTTATGGGTGACGGCATCAACGACGCCGCCGCCATGCGCGCGAGCGACTGCGGCATCTCGGTCGACTCCGCCGTCGACATCGCCAAGGAATCCGCCGATATCATCTTGCTCCAGAAGGACCTGGGCGTGCTCGAGCGCGGCATCATCGAAGGCCGCCGCACCTACGGCAACCTACTCAAGTACCTCAAGACCACGGTGAGCTCCAACTTTGGCAACGTGCTATCCGTGACCGTCGCGAGCCTGTTCTTGCCGTTCTTGCCCATGAGCGCTCTGCAGCTGGTGCTGCTGTCGCTGGTCTACGAGATCGTGTGCATCGCGCTGCCGTGGGACACCGTCGATGACGCCTGGACTGCCCGTCCGCGCGCCTGGGATGCCGCGTCCATTAAGGGCTTTATGCTCGAGTTGGGTCCCGTGAGCTCACTGTTTGATATCGTGACTTTCGCCGCGCTCTTCTTTGTGGTGTGCCCCGCCGCCGTGGGCGCGAGCTGGGCCGAGCTTGCCGCTGTAGGCGACGTCGCAGGCATGGCGGCCTTTACGGCGCTCTTCCAGAGCGGTTGGTTTGTCGAGTCCATGTGGTCGCAGACGCTCGTGGTCCACATGCTGCGCTCCCCGCGCCTGCCACGCCCGCGCGACCACGCCGCGCCCGCGCTGTGCCTCCTCACCGTGCTGGGCCTGGTGCTCGTCACCTGGCTGCCGGCAAGCCCCATCGCCGATGCGCTGGGTCTCATGCCGCTGCCGCCAATCTTCTTCGCGCTGCTCGTCAGCATCGTCGCCGCCTACATCGCACTCACCCAGCTGGCCAAACGCCGCTACATCGCCCGCCACGGCGAACTGCTGTAACTCCACAGGCGCTCCCGTCAAAACCACCACAAAGGTGCCTGTCCCCTTTGTGGTGGTTCGCGCTGGCAGTGGCTGCCCAAAACAGCTAAAAAAGCCCCGTCCCAAATGGGCTAGTCCTTGGGCGCCCAGGACCAGAAAAAGTTGATGAGGGCCACACGTGAGGAGGCGCCGGTCTTTTTGTTGATCGAGGCGATATGACGGTAAAGCGTGGAGCGCGAAAGGAAGAGCGTTGCGGCGATGTCTTGAACACTCTCGCGCGATGCGACCAAGGCCTCCAAAATATCGCGCTCGCGCTGCGTAAGCTCAAAGGCGACGGCGAAGGTATCGAGACGCTCGTCGAGTGTGGACTCCGGCACCTCTGCGGGGGCGGGCTCGCTCTGGGCGGATACGGGATCCGTGCCAAGGTCGCTAGCAGCAAACGCCAGGTCGCCGCGCACTTCAACGTCATAGACCTGATGCCCAGACTGTCCCAGCAGCGAGATCGCAATGCCCACAAGCAGTACAAGCCCCACGCCCACTGCCAACAGCACGTTCTGGCTCGAGACAATCGCCACCGCCGGTGCCGTCACGAGCATCGCGCAAACGTTATTGATGACGCGGCCCATGCACGGCCACAGATACGACCAATGCGCATACACCGAAATGGCGGCAAACTTCGCCGTGAAAAACACCACGAAGAAGCCCGCACCCAGATAGAAGATGACGGTGGCGGCAAGTATGTTGGCGCCGTTGGCATCGGTGATAAGCACAGCGAATGAGAGCGTGGACAACATGGCGGCGCAGGTCATGATGATGTTCATACACGAGCGCCCGCGCAGGTCAAATAGGGCGCCGGCGAGCAGAGCGCTCACGCCCATCAGCAAGCGCGACCAATCGCCCAAGTCAACGGACCCGGCGGCGTGCGAGATCGTGAGCCCCGCATTGAGGGCGGCAAACACCCCGGTAAGGCAGGCGGTTGCAATCGTCAGACGCACCACGGCGCGCCGAAAAGCCGCCGTTGACTCGGGATCGTTTCGCCATTTGGCGCCAAACTCCGATGCATCCACCGAAAGCTCGGAGATATCGGGTTCAGGCCCAAACTCAGATTCGCCGCGCAGCTTGGCACGGCGGACGCCGTGGAGGAGCGCCACCTGCGCGACCGCACAGGCAACAAAAACAAACTGCTGCGGAATCCCCGCGGGTATCACCATGTGGCTGAACACCTGAAGCAGGACGCCCAGAGCATATGAAAGCGCCGCCGCGCGCGCCAAGTACGGCGTCCGCGCAAAGCGCCGCGCAAAGTTGGCGTGAGCGGTCGATCCGCAGTAGCCCAGCGTGCAACACGCCATCAAACCGCCGGCAATTACCACCTCAAACCGAACCGCCATAATCATCAGCAGCAATGCCGACACCAGCAGCACGCCCGTGATGTCGCTCGTCGTATCGATCGCGCGGGGGCGGCGATAGTACAGAATAGGACGCACAAAAAAGCCGATTACGCTCGCACCGACGATGAGGGTCTCGTAGGTAGCAACCTCGCTCGGCGGCACAAACTCGGCCACGCGCATGTCGAAGAGGTACTCGCCAGCCAAAAACGTAAAATAGAACAGCGCCAGGCATATAATCTCCCGAATGCCCCAACGCAAATACGCTGTTGTGTCTCCCATACCTTTCATGAATACCCCCCCCCCCCGCAGTCGCTTAATGGCCTGCAAACTCATTCTATTAGAGAACCAGTCCTAATATCGAACCTATCCTCAAAATGTCGCTAATTTGACCCCAACAGCCCACGGCGTAAACCGATTTTGAGCCGCAAGGCCCAGAAGGGGCGCGCACGGCTTGCAGCTCGGCAAGGAGTGTCCCCAACTGCCACTCATTTAAGTACGTCCCCAATGAGTGCAAGTGACGCAAGTGCCAATCAAATGACGAGAGCGGATAATCTCCCACTTTGAGCCTGTATGCAGGCCAAAAACGGGAGATTATCCACTCTCATTCTGTGGGTAGCCATTGGGGACGTTCTTAAACGACTAGTCAAACAAGAACGTCCCCAATGATTATGTCCAATGCGCTACACCAGGCGCATGGCCTCCTGGACAGCACCGTAAAGGTTGGCGTCGTTGCCGAGCTCGGCCGCCTTTATCTGCGGCACAGGAATGCCGGCAAGGGTCCCTTCGTAACTCGAGAGGGCCAGCGGCATCTGCGCACGCAGGGCATCGACGAGCTCGGGATGGCACGAGATGCCGCCTGCGATCACAAAGACCTCGGGGTCGAGCACGGCCTGCAGGTTGATGAGCTGTCCGTCAAATGCGCGAGCGTAGCGGTCGAGCGCGCGCTGCCCCGCCATGTCGCCATCCGCGATCCACTCAAAGACGCGGCGGCCGTCCACCGGAGAATCCGCAGGCAGGCCCTTCTCGGCAACGGCGGCATCGCGGAGCGCACGCCAACCGCCCGAACCCGCAAAGGAGTTTTCCATGCTCGCAGCAGTCGTGACATCGTTGCGCAAGAAGCTAAACTCGCCTGCAAAGCAGTGCGCGCCGCGCAGGACCTTGCCGTCGATGACGATACCGCCGCCGATGCCCGTGCCGATAGCGAGCACCACGCCAAAACGCGTCCCGCGCAGAGCGCCAGCCGCATACTCACCGAGTGCACAGCACCTACCGTCGTTATTGACGGCAATCGGCACCCCCAGAGCCTCGCGCATGAGCTTTCCGAGCGGACAGCCATCCATAAACGTGAGCGCACCACCGCGATGGATCGTTCCTGTGACATCTCCCTCGTAGATGCCGCCGGGCGCACTCACGCCCACGGCGCTCACGCGCTCGCGATACGGCTCGACGAGCGAGATCAGCGCCGCGACCGTCTCATCAGCCGTGGTAAAGCCCGTCGGCAGGCTTCCGCGCTCGCGGATGGAAAAATCCTCGCCCAGCACAGCCCATTTAACGGCCGTACCGCCCACATCGATTCCAAAAAACTCCTGCATGTTCACTCCTTACAAGCGTAGCCCCGGACGCGCATCGCCGCGACCATCACAGGGGCCACCCCCCTGCGATGGTCGTGCAGCAAGTCACACCCGGAGCCGATTATCTCTGTTTTACGCCTCTAATTTGGTCAGGCGAAGCATCATATACTGCTTACTTGGGAGATCGATGCGGAACTTGCCCTCAAAGGTTCCGGGAAGCTCCTCCTCCGTCATGCCTCATGTGTCCACGACACGCACCTTGTATCGAGCGCCCGCCTCGCCCACAGACTCACGAGACCACTCATTTAAGAACGTCCATTACAGTCGAAATTGTCAGCCCGGGCCCGTCTCGGGCTACGATTGAGGCGCGCCCAGAACGGGCCGCCGACCGGGCGCCCGCGCACGGCCGAACGTCCCTGCCCCCGAGAGGGCCCGTTGGGTGCTGCCGGCGCGGGACGCGCCGCCCCCGACGGCTGATAGGAAAGTGCCGGGCAGAGGCCGCGGCTGGTAATGTGAGTGCCGAGGGGGAGGCCATCCGGTCGAACGACTACCGGAAGGATACCACCGTGAAAGCGCCATCCACCAGGCCCGCGGCCGTGCTCGGCCTGGACGTCGGCAAGTCCTCCCACTGGGCCTGCCTTATCGACCGCGGCGGGGAGGTGCTGGCCAGCGCCCCCGTCCGCAACCGGGAGGGCGCTCTAGACGCGCTGTTCTCCTCCGCGCCCGCCGGCACGCTCGTCGTGGTCGACCAGTTCCGCAACATAGGGTCCCTCGCCGTGCGGCGCGCCCGCGCCGCGGGGCTGGCGGTCGCCCACCTGCCCGG
>NZ_QSIN01000010.1:45028-79038 GCF_003469205.1 Collinsella sp. AM33-4BH | reverse complement strand
AATCAGAACCACCCTTAAAAAGGGTGGTTTGCTCTTAGGGTATAACCCACGGGCCCCGGGCTCGCGTCTAAAGGCGCGGGCCCGGACTTCGTCCAGGCCTAGTGCATCTTGACCCGTGGCGCGCCGGTCGAACCGGCGGCATCACCCCCTCTTGAAGGGGTCCTCGTACTCCTTCACGCTCAGCTTGTCCAGTGCGATGTCGTGGGACTCCTGCTCCCTGATGTACTTGGCGATCGTCGCCTCGTTCAGGCCGACGGTGGACACGTAGTAGCCCTCCGCCCAGAACTTCCTGTTGCCGAACTTGTACTTGAGGTTGGCGTGCCTGTCGAATATCATCAGCGAGCTCTTCCCCTTCAGGTAGCCCATGACGCTCGCGACGCTGTACTTCGGCGGGATCGCCAGCAGCACGTGCACGTGGTCGGGCATCAGGTGCCCCTCGATTATCTCGATCCCCTTGTACTCGCACAGCTTCCTGAGGATCTCCCCTATGTCGCTCCTGATTTGGTTGTAGATCACTTTGCGCCTATACTTCGGCGTGAACACGATGTGGTACTTGCACATCCACTTCGTGTGGGAAAGGCTGTAGGCCTTCTGGGCCATGGCGACCACCCCTTCGACTCGAATTCTTGACGGCCTGAACAATCGTCAATATCGGTCGGAGGGGTGGCTTTGTAAAGCCGTTTGTCTCCACCCGCGTAGCGGGTGGTTTAAAGCTGGCCGCTGCGCGGCCAGCAGACTAAAGTCTTGAAAAAGAACGGGGCAGACTCCAGTGCGGAGTCTGCCCCGAAAAGAGAATGGCAAAGCAAGAACGTAGATGGACGAGAAAAGTGTCCGCAAGTCTCATGGCCATCACATCCCACCTGCCAAAGGGATGGGTGAGTGAGCGTTACTCCTGCTCGGACTCCTCAGCCTGCTTACGGCTGCGGATGAGGTGCGCCACGCCGATGCACAGCACCGCGCCACCAGCGATCCAAGTGAAGGTCACGCCGTTGAGACCGGTCAGCGGGAGGCCGACGGACTTGGTGTTGCCGACGTTGATGGTGATCTCACCGGTGGCGGCGTTGGTGCCGGTGCCATCCGTACCGGTCAGCTTATTGTCTCCGTCATTGCCGTCGAGCTTACCGAAGGCGATGTCGGTGCGGCCCTCGTCGGCCTTGGAAACCGCCGCCGTGAGGCCCGTCACCTTCATGCTCGCGTCATCATACGTCGCGGTGATGGTGAAAGTGAAGGGGTTGGCCTTGGTGTAATTCTCATTGGGAGCCTGGACCTCGGTCACCTTGTAGGAGCCTTCATCGAGACCTTTCACGGCAATCTGGCCATTATCGCCAGACGTGAACTTCACGTAACCGGGAAGGCTGGTGGTGCCGGCAACGGTCACGAGCTGGCCCGCGACGACGCCCGCGGTGGGGTCGTCCTTCGAGGCGATATACTGGTCTTGAGTGTTCGCATCAGCGGACTGGATGGTGAAGACGGCGCCCGCAAGGCCCTTCTCGGTGCCCTGGTCGACCTTGTTGAGGTTGAGCCTGAAAGCGAAGTCGGCGACGGTATCCTCGATCGTCTCGCCCGTGTCCTCGGCATACGGGTTGTTGGAGTACTCGAGCTTGACGGTGTTGGGGTTGCCGCGCTTGTTGCCGTCGGCTGCGTTGCCGATCACGGCGTTGCCGTTGAGCTTTGCCTTGTAGAAGACAACGATCTTGGTGTCGGCGGTCACGCTCGCGACGTCCTTGAGGCCCTTCTTGCCGTCTCCGGTCTTGAACTCGACCGTCAGCGTGTTGTTGTTGCTAGCATCAGCATCCGTCACGGTATAATTGTTCGACTCAATCTCGCTGTAAGTCTCGCCGTTCAGCGCGTACACCTTAACCGAGCCTTTGACATAGTCAAGGCCATTGGAAAGCCCGTCGGTGAACTTGTAAGCATACGTGCCAAAGGTAGCGTAGTTGCTGGCGATCGTGCCGGTCAGCTTGTAGTTAACTTCCTGGCCGATCTGGGAATCGGCGACATCATTCCATTTGTTGGAGCCCTTGATGTCGGTGGCATCGGCGGCGTCGGCATCGTCGAGGACCTTCTTCTCGACAGTGGGCACGCCCTTCTTTGGCGTAACGGTCGTCGCGTCTACGCCGTCGATCACGGCGTAGACGGGAGAGGTGAACACATCGGTCGACTTGTCAGCAGGCTTACCGGGAGTAGCGGTGAGGAAGAGCCAGTAGCCGGCGCCGAGTCCGGAAAGGGATGCACTGCCCTCGCTCGTCACCTCCCAGGCGGTGCTGCTCTTCAGGCCATCGGCGATTAGACTGAGAACGTTGTCGCTAGCAACCTTCGAATCGGTCCCGGTAACTTCAGATTTGGTGCTAAGCCAATCGGCAGCATCCTGTGCGTTCTTGCTATCGTAGGATGCATCCTTTGTCTTGATGGCGTTTACGACAGCAGTTTGGGCTTCGGAGCTGGCCCATTCGATGCTACTCACCGTCGTATTCCCACCGGTCGTCGTGACCTTTGCCTTGAAGATCTGGATACCCTTATAGGTCGTGGACGCAGCGTAATCGGCGTCCTCGAACGTGACGGTCGACCCCGTTCCCTCGGCAAACGCCATGGTCACCGGGGCCATAACGCCGCCGAAGCTCAGGGCTGCGGTGAGGCCGGCGGTTACTGCCAGGCGTGCGATGTTCTTGGTTGTTTTCATGTTGGGACCTCTTTCTTGGAGGTTGCTTTAATTCTCGTCATCACCAAAAGTCAGCAGGCTCATTTCCCTGCGCTCTAATCGCTACGGAGGCAGTACGCCATTGAGCAGGGGGGGGGGACAATTATTTATCATGGCGACCTCCTCCCCGCTTGATGACGAGCGCGACGACAATAGCCACTACTCCGATGACGGCCAAAGCCGTTACCAACACCAACGTTCTATCTCCCGTCGAGGGCATAAAGCCTCGACTCACTTCGTTACTTGGGGTGTTAAGCACCGACAACTCGACTAAACCCTTCCCGGCATCGGCGGCATCAACTCGCAGAGGGCTTTCGGCCGATACGGTCACCTTAGGCTTGGCGGCCGCCACCTGGTCGACGTCCAGGCCCTCAGCCTTGACCGTCACGGAGCGCGTGCCCTCAAAGGCGGTGTAGCCCTTGGGCGCCTTGAGCTCGCGGACCTCCAGCTTGCCCGAGTCCACGCCCGAGACGGTCACACGGCCGTCCTCGCCCGTGGTGACGGTGGCCTTGCCCTCCGCATCCCACGTGCCGTCGGCCGCCAGCGTGCGGCCGCGGTCGTCGGCGATGCTCAGGACCGCCCCGGCAAGCGGCTTGTCGCCGTCGCTGCCGCGCTTGGTGAGCGCGAGATCCCAAGTGTAGGCGCACGCATCGTCGCTCGGCGTGCGGGTGAAGCCGGCATCGCCGGACTGGTCGGCAAAGGGAGAGCGCGGGTAGCGCAGATAGACCTCGTTGGGGTTGCCCTTCGCGATGCCGCGGTTGCACGCGCTGTTGAGCGGCGCGTTGTACACGGCGACCACGCGGGCGCCCGCGGCGAAGGCGTCGGCCCCGCCGAGCGCGGCGATCAGGTCGCCGGTGCGCACGGTGAAGGTCCCGTCCGCCGCCACCTTGGTGGCGCACTGGGCCGTGATGTCGGTCCAGCCCTGCGCGGGCTCGGTGCCGGCGCGCCCGTCCTTACCGTTCGAGACGGCGTCGAAGGTGCCATCCGCGCCCGCCGCCACGTACACACGCATGCTCGCGGCCACCTTGGAGGGGTCGAGCCCCGCGCTCATGGTGTCGACGAACTGCACCGCGTAGGTGTCATAGGCGGAAAGGCCCGCGGGAACCGTGGCCGAGAGGCGCCAGTACAGGTCGTCGGCGACCGTGGCGTCGGCGGCCTTCTGCCATGCGGCGGTGTTGTCCTCCAGCACGTGCTTGGCGACCTTGGGCGTCGCGGCCTTGGGCTTGACGGTGACGGCGTTGCCGCCCACCAGCGCCATGATCGGCGCGGTGCCGGCCTCGCCCTGGGCGATGGCGTCGTCTCTGGCGACGATGAGCCAGTAGCCGCAGGGCAGCTCGGCCGCCGTGCCCGCGTTAAGGGCCACGGGCACGGCGCCAGAGCTCTGGAGGGAACGAGCGAGCTGTGCGCTCAGCGCGCTCGTAAGGTGGGAATCGGTGTTGAGCCACTCGGCAGCTTCCTGCGCGGTGGTCTGGGAATCGGGCATGCCGGCGCTGTGCAGCACAGGCAGGACAGCGTCGCGCGCGGCGTCGCTTGCCCAAGCGAGGTCGGTAAAGGTCTTGGCGTCGCCGTCGCCGTCGACGACGTTGGCGCTAAAGATCTGGTAGGCGTCGTAGTTGCTCGCCACGGCGCCGCTCACCGTGATGGAACCGGTCGAGGTCGGCGCGGCCTGCGCGGATGCGGGGAACACAACCGCGCAGATGCCGATCAGGAGGGCAAGCAGCGCAAACAAGATCGGGAAGGAGCAAACTTTCTTATTCACGACGCTCACCTCCCTTCGCATTCGCCTTGCGACGAATGTGCATCCAGGCCGCAGCAGCGCAAAGCACCGCCGCGCCGGCAAGGTACGTCAGAGTGACGCCCGACATACCAGAAAGGGGCAAAGAGGTGGAGTAGGTGTTGGTGAAGGTGGGAGTGGACTTGCCGGTGAGGTCGTGGGGCGTGTCAGTGGTCACTTCATTGCCATCACGATCCTGAATCTGCTTGTAGGTCGCAGTGACGTCGATATGGTGGTTAGAGTCGTCAGTCGCGTTAACCGTAATCTGATAGACCGACTTGTCGTACGTATAGTGCGAGAACAGCGAACCGTCGTCTTTCTCGCGCACGTAGTACGTGAAGGTCTTGGAAGCACCACGGCCAGTGGGGCCAGACGCGAGCTGGTCGAGTTGATCGAGTTTGTAATCAATCTTGTCGAAGCTCAGGGTCTGGGACTTGTCGCCGTCGGCAGTGGTGGACTTGCTGCTAACGATATCCGTAAAATCTGTGTCGGTCGCAAGCTGGAGCGTGAACTCCTTCATCTCGCCACCCTCAACGACCTTAGTCGCCATAGGCGTCCAGGAGCCCTTCGAGTCGTACGGAGTGAACTTGTTAGTGAAAGTCGTGGAGTCACCCTCACAGATAATTGGATAATAGTCTCCACTCTTCTGCACCTTGCTCCTCGCTTTCACGTTCTCCCACTTCCCAGACGACTCGCGGAATTCGTACTTGGTTACACCGACGTTTTTAATCGTGTAGTTATGGATGTAAAGATCCTTCAGTTGGCTTGAGTTTTCTTTACTCGGAACAGACATGAGCAAGGTCTTGGTATCTTCGGCCGTCACCACAATCTTATACACGCTGGAGTCGTACGTGATGCCAGAATCACCACCGGGATCTTCGACCAAGTAGTATGTGATTTCGTTACCCGCGCCACTCGATGCGAATTGTTCACCAAGGTCAAACGTAATGCTGCCTTCTGCATCATTTGCTGCTGTTCCAACCTCGGTGCAAACGTCGCGATTGAATGTCGTGCCAGCTGTCGTGCCAGCCAAAGGGTCGTCTGAATCCTTGCGATACACCGTAAAGGAGAACTCCCCATCATTGAGCTTGCGGCCTTCCAGCTTCTTGGTCGCCTTGAGCTTGAGGCTCGGATAGACATACGTGTCCTCAGGCGCGCCCATGTACAGGTCGCCGTTCGACATGATGCCGCCGCCATGGTTCCAGGAATAATTGCCCGTGATAAACGTCGCGCCCGCCTCTAGCGCAGCCTTTCGCGCATTGATCGCCTCGGGGTCTTGAGCCTTAACATTCGAACTCAGGCCGATGCTGTTATATACCTGCACGCCACCGTTAGCGGGGACAGTAATGGCTTTCTGAAGCTCTAAGCTTCCCCGATACTTAGCATCGCCGCCGCCAAGCATTTTGCCAATCACCGCCGCGATCGGAGTCGTATGACCCTCCGCCGCAAGGAAGAAGTCCGCGTGGCCGTTTTCGCGAAACACTTCGGCATTGTAGGCGTCGGAGTCCTGGTCCTTACCGTGACCACCGCCGGAAAGATGGGGGGTGCCGTTATTGCCTGTATTACTCACGGATTCGTAATCGTTCGCGTTTTGCTCATTTCCGGCAGAAGTATTACCGAAAATCGCCGTGCCGTCGGTGCCTGTCACCAAAGTCTTACCCGTCGGGCAAACCGCAACGCCGCCACCGTAGCCACCGGCCTCATTGCTGCTTATATAGGAGTTATAGACAAATAGCCTACCAGCATTAGACGCGACCTTAGAATCGCCCTGGACGAAGATGCCGCCTCCACCCCAGTCAAAGCGAGACATGCAGTGGTTATTAGTGATATAGACTGGATTTGAATTTGACGCTCCTTTTATCATCGCGTCAACCATCTGGCCCACGCGAATGCCGGCACCCTCAGAGCGAAAACTCACGTTAGAGGCAATAGTTCCCCCCGTAATGTTGAGCAATGCCGTTCTCCCCCCTTGGTGTCCGATGTCGGTCACATAGACGCCACCGCCAGCTTCCTCAGAATAGTTGCCCGTAATCTGGCCACCAGAAATGGTGACATGAGTACCGTTTTTAGCGGCAAGTCCAGCACCGCCATGATCGCCATTACCATCGTTACCACAGTAATTGGCATATTTATTGTTAGTAATGTAGCCACCAGAAACAGTAACGCTGCCGCCTTCGGCCATGATGCCGCCGCCGAAACCAACACCAGTAGCAAGCGTGCTGTTGCCGGAGATTACACCATTAGTTATGTTGACCGTGGAGTCTTTAGCATACACACCACCGCCACTAGGAGCACTGTTGCCGGCAATTACGCCACCGGAAACCTCGAGGGTCGAATTACCGTGTATTTCAATTCCGCCGCCCGCACCCGAGCCAGAAGCTCCACACACATAGCCGCCGCGCATGTTGACGGTAGAGCCGTTCTCGGCATAGACCAAGCTGCTAACGCTGCTGCCTTGTTTTTGCGTGATCACGCCGCTCACAAGGTTAAACGTGCCACCCTTGCCGTTGTTGTTATACAGATTGATGAGCTTTAGATTTGCGTTGCCGTCGCACGCCACGATGGCGCCCTTAATATCGACGTTATGTCTGACAAGCGTCTCGATTGTCCCTGTACCACTCGGAGTCGATTTGGTCACGTAGTAGGTAAGATTAGACGGAATGCCACCAACGTAATTTAGCTCGACTTTCTTGCCATAATTATTGGGATTCGGGTTCTGCCCCTGATTAGTCAGCTGTTGGACATCGTTGACCGTCTCAGTCACCGGCGCGGAGTCCTTAATTTCGTCCTTAATTGTAAGTGTTGCGCCGTTAGCAACATCAAATAACGGCATTTCGGTGTTCAAGCACTTGATCTTATAACCGTTTAAGTTCAGCGTTATATTGCTGCCGCTCTTCTCAAGTTTGATTTCACCAGCATAGTCAATATCAGCTGTAAGCTCGAAGCAGGCAGTTTGGTTTTCCCCAACGCCTTGAAGCTTAGCTGACAAATCATCGGCGTTAGTAATGTTAGTAATAGCTGTGGTTGTCTCTTCGCTCTCTGCAGCCTCCTCGGCTGACGCGACAGCGTTAACATCCATCGCATCATTATCTTCCGCCTGCGACTCGTACTTGGACTGCTCCTCCGGCCGAGCATCGTCGTCGCTCGCAGCATCGTCGCTGTTCTGGTTATCGGCGTCTGTGCCGGCATCCCCGTTAGTACTGTTGTCTATACCAGTAGACTCACTTGAGGAACCCCCCCCCATCACAGTTTCCTCGGTAGAAACCGCCTCGGCATCGTTGGCGATGGCCTGCGAGATCGGAGGCATGACGAGCGACAGTACCAGGCTCAACACGGAGGCTCCGCACAAAACGCCTGCCAGTACACGGCGCGTCGCTTTATTACTCTGCTTAGATTTGTCCGAATTCGCTTTCATCGATGTCTCCTCCCCAAGAGACCGCGATCTTGCTCTTTCCCTATCAAACGTATCTGCGCAATCTGTAATTGCGCTCGCTAAGTGATGCAATTATAACGATTGTTTAAACATCTGAGCAGCAAAACCGACATTTTTGTGCAAGTTCCTAATTCTCTTGACAATTGTTTAGATTTGCCTTCGTTTATTCGCTATAAAACATCTGTTTCTACTGGTAATTAAGTTAGTTATCAGTTTTTTAATAGCATTTTATTTATTTGCACAACCTTTTGCTCAAGAGCAAACATCCTGTGAACGGTCGAATAACGACAGTGAGCGGTAGGTCATCAACCGGGAGGAATACCCTACCAAACTGATGAGAATATCTTTAACCCATCGGTGGTTAGAAGCGTAATGTTCAGACAACTAAATTTGAATTTTCGCGCAGATTTTAGGCATCAATTCGCCCAAATCGCCTGAGGCCACCGCAAAGGCGCCTGTCCCCTTTGCGGTGGCTCTCCCCCGGCGCTACAGAAGATGTTCCTCGATAAAGACCGCAATGCCGTCATTGTCGTTGCTGGCGGTTACAAAATCGGCGGCGGCGCGGGTGGCGGCGCTGCCGTTTGCCATGGCAACGCCCACGCCGGCGTCGGCCACCATGCAGGTGTCGTTATCGGCATCGCCAAACACGCAGATGTTCTGGAGCTCCATGTCGTTGAGCTCCGCCACGCGCACAAGGCCGCGAGTCTTGGACACGCGCGGATCCATGAATTCGTAGAGCCGCTGCGTGGTTTGCAGAGCTGCCGCCTTAACAGTGTCATCGGCAAACGTCGACGCCCGCTCAATCACCCGCGGCATTACCTCGGGTGCCATGGTAAACATCACCTTGGGCTGCGGCCCGCGCAAGAACTCGGCAAAATCGACCACCTGGTAGGGCACGCCGTCGACGCGCGACAGGTGCTCGACGCACGCATTGCTCTCGGGCACGTAGAACACGCCGTCTCGGGGGCAGACGGGCGTTGCCGGAAGGTCCGCCATGTGCTTGCAGATGCGCGCGATGGTCTCGCCCGGCAGCGGATAGCTCAGCTCGTTGATGTCGTGCGCACGGTCGATGACCTCGGCGCCACCGCAACCCACGAGCACGTCCACCAGGCCTTCGATGCCCCAGAGCTCGTACATGGCCTCGGTCGCGTGGGCGTCGCGCCCGGTGCACAGGCCAAAGAGCACACCGCGCTCGCGCAGGGCGCGGATCGCCGCCACGGTGCGCGGGGACACCGTGTGCTGGCTCGTGAGCAGTGTGCCGTCGATATCGCAGAACACGGCTTTGATGTGGCTGAAGGTAGTGTCCATGGGGGCCTTTCTGGGTTGTGCGGCGGTGTGGGGTATATTCGCAAACGGCGTACATGGTATACCAAGGCGCAGGCGCGGCCCGTTAAAGCAAAAACCACCACAAAGGTGCCTGGCTCCTTTGTGGTGGAAATGACGTTTGCGGGCCAAACCATCACAACATTCGATGTTTTTCGGCAAAATCGCGATTTTCATCGAATGTTGTGATGGTTTTACTGCCTTGCGGCACGATCAAAATGCCTGCGACCAAACAGCAGCAACGCCGCAGGGACCGCCGTCACGACCATGCCCGCCCCTACGAGCGTCTGCTGCACGCCAAATGTCGCCGCCAGCCACGGGGCAATCGCCAGCGGGGCCACGCCGGCGAACATGTTGCCAAAGCCCATGACCGAGTTCACGCGACCGAGTTGCTCGAGCGGAGCCGTCGTTTGCACGATAGTGTTGTGGAGCGGGTTGACGATGCCCCAAGCTATGCCCAGTGCAATCTGGCCGACAAGAGCCACGCCCACGTACGGTGTCCCCACATAGAGCAGGCTTCCCAGGCCCACGGACATGAGCGCCACGAGCAGTGTTTTAAGGTTGACCAGGTGCGGCGGCATCCGAAGCGCAACCACGGCGCCCAGCACCGCGCCCACACCGCAGGCCGACGAAAGCCAGCCCATCCACTCAACGCCGACGTGCAGGACATCGCGATAGAAAAACGACTCGAGCGGATCGAAGGCCCCGTAGCCAAAGTTCGAAAGAAAAATGATACAAAACAGCAGGGCGAGGACGCTGTTGGTGAAGACTGTCTTGATGCTGGCTGCGAAGGTGGCGCGGGCGGACGTGCTGGGGTTGGAGCTTTGTCCCGCACGCTCCCCTTCCTCTGCCGAATCGGCATCCGCATCCCCGGCGACATGGCTGGTCTGCGGCCTAAAGCCCCAACCGACGACGAACGCCAGCACGGTAAAGAGCATCATAAGCACAAACACCGCGCGCGACGACGCAGCCGCCGCGACAAAGCCGCCCAACGTGGGTCCGACGATAATACTCACGTTTGAGAACATGGCGATGGCGGAATTGATGTCTTTGAGCTCGACAGGATCGTCGGTGAGGTAGGCCGGATAGGACGTGGCAATGGGCTGGGCGAATCCCATCGTAAAGCCCAGAAACACCGCGCCGAGCAGGACGACGCCGGTCGCGCTACCAAAGGCGATGATTGCCGTGCCAGTTGCAAGCGTGCCGACGATGCTCAGCAAGAAATGGTGGCGCGGACCCCATGCGTCGAGCGCAGCGCCGCCCGCAAAGGATCCCAGGATCACAAATACATTCATAAACAGGACGGCCAGCGATGTCGCGACGACCGAGGCATCGTCTGCATAGGTGAGTGTTCCGATAACGCCGATAAAATAACTGGTCTGAAACCCGGTGTAGATGAGAAAGCGCATCGCCACCAGGCGCTTGGCCTGCACGGACAGCGACGAGCGGACTTTTGGGAATACAAGCGTGGGCATGGGTGCTCCTTATCGCATACGAATAGTGGGCAGCGGCCATTCATCCGCTGTCCATTGGCTCAATCTATCCGTATGCCTGACTAGGGTCGCATCGAACCCCTTCCGTCTTTCCGCCCAGCATGAACTACTTGGTAGATTTTAAGGCATGTCCCAAAAATCTACCAAAGAAAAAAAACCACCGCAAAGGTGCCTGGCCCCTTTGTGGTGGAAATGACGTTTGCCCAGATAAAACCTGCCAAAATAAACCTGTCCCTTTTTGGCAGGTTTTAGGTCAGGTGGTCTTGGATGAGGTCGCAGATGGCTCGGGCGTCGTTGATGTTGATGGCTCGGGTCGCAAAGCCGGCGTCGAAGGCCTGACGCGCCAGGGCTTCGTTGCAGGCAAGGGCCAGCGTGTGACCGTCGACCAGGTCGAGCGAGCTCTTGCCGCGCAGACGGTCGACACCGGAGCGCGCGACCACGATGTTGTCGAAGCCCTCGGTCTTGTAGCCCTCGATGATCACCACGTCGACATCGTTGTAACGCGACAGCAGCTCGCGCGCGGGCATCTCGTCCTCCTCGCGCGTGTCGGCGTACTCCGCCCAGCGCGTGGCGCAGATGAGCCCCACGTGCTTGGATCCGGCTTGGTGATGGCGCCAGGTGTCCTTAGCGGGCACGTCGATATCAAAGCCGTGATGCCCGTGATGCTTGAGCGAACCCACGCGCAGGCCGCGGCGTGTGAGCTCGGCGATGACCTTCTCGACGAGTGTGGTCTTGCCCGAGTTTTGGTAGCCGATAAACGCGATCGCGGGAACGGCCGGTGCCGGAGCTGCGGGCGCAACGGCGACGGGTGTGCCCGCGGGTGCATTGCCCGCGGCTCCCACGGCCTCAACAGTAGCGGCCTGGCGTTCGGCACGATCCCACACGCCCGAGCGACCGCCCTCCTTGTGCAGCAGGCGCACGCCGACGATCTCCATGCCGCGATCGACGGCCTTGCACATGTCATAGATGGTCAGACACGCGGCACTCGCGCCGGTCAGGGCCTCCATCTCGATACCCGTCTTGCCCGTCACGCCGGCCGTAACCAGTACGTGAAAGCCAACCTGTCCGTCCGCGCGCGCCGGCGCCCAGCCTTCGGGCACGTCCTCGGCCGGCGTCCCCGCCGGAGCGATGGGCGCAATGTCGCACTTGCTCTTGGTGATGAGCAACGGATGGCACATGGGAATGATGTCGCTCGTGCGCTTGATGGCCATGATGCCCGCCACGCGCGCGCAGGCAAGCACGTCGCCCTTTTTGGCGCGGTCCTGCAGCACCATGGCCTGCGTCTCGGGGTGCATGAGGATGGTGCCCTCGGCGATGGCAATGCGATGGGTCTCGGCCTTATCGGACACGTCGACCATGCGCACCTCGCCCTTGGCGTCCACGTGCGTCAGCTCGTCGCGACGGGCGTCGCGGGCGGTGTCGGTGGCAGCGCTGACAGTCGGCCGCGCGGACGCGTCGGCATCGCCAGCATTCGCCGCGGCTGAAGCTTTATGGGCAGACATCGCGGCCCTGCGAGCGGCCTTGGTGGCATCGGCGTACCTGCTCTTGGCCATATGATCATCCTCCGATTTGGGACATAAATCGTTGCGTGCCCTCAATTATCGCGTGTTCCTGCGGTTTGTGGGCGACGGCATCGCGCCAAATCGAAAGTACCTGCATATCATCACCACGGCGCAGGGCGTCGCGCACCGAATACTCGGCATCGCTGAACAGGCACGGGCGCACGTTGCCATCGGCCGTCAGGCGCAGACGGTTGCAATTCGCGCAAAAATGGTTGGACATGGCGCTAATAAAGCCGACCGTTCCCGCCGCGCCCGGAAAGTGCCAATAGCGCGCAGGGCCCGCGCCGGCAGGAGCGTCGTTGATGTCGAGCGGCTCGAGCTCGTCCAGTCCCGCCGCGGTGGCCCCGGCATTGATGCGTGCCCGCAGCTCGTCGCTCGGCACGGTATCGCTCGCGTCCCACAGCTCGGGATTGAGCGCGGGCGCATGCGGGTCCACAGCGCAATGCGAGCTCGTGCGCTCGTCGCCGATGGGCATGTATTCGATAAAGCGCAGGTGGATGGGGCGGTCGAGCGTGAGCCGCGCAAGGGCCGCCACATCCTGGTTGAGCCGGCGCACCACAACGCAGTTGACCTTAACGGGCTCAAAGCCCCAAGCCAGCGCCGCGTCGATGCCAGCCATGGTCTGCTCGAGCCGGCCCAGGCGCGTAATCTTTCCAAACAGCGTAGGGTCGAGTGTGTCGAGCGAGATGTTGACGCGGTTAAGGCCGGCATCTTTGAGCTGTGGCGCCAGCTTGGGCAGCAGGGCACCGTTGGTGGTGAGCGAGATGTCCTCGATCTGCGGAATCGCGCGGATGTCGCGAATGAGCGGGATGATACGGCGGCTGACCAGCGGCTCGCCGCCCGTCAGGCGCACGCGGCGAATGCCCTCCCCCGCCACTAAGCGCACAAAGCGGGCGATCTCCTCGGCGCTGAGCAGCTCGTCGTGCGCGCGGGGCGCTACGCCATCGGCCGGCATGCAGTAAATGCAGCGGAAATTGCACTTGTCGGTAACGGCAATGCGCAGGTAGTTGATATCGCGACCAAAGCCGTCATGTTGCACGCGCCCGTCCACGCAGCCCTCCCCTCACGCGGCGTTTTATTCTTCGGAAAACATAATACCCCACGAGAGAATCATGCCGACACCCGTACGACAGGACAAGTCGCTTCGAGCAAAACGGACTTTCCAAGCCCATCCTCAGCATACAAACCATCACAACATTCGATGCTTTTCCCGATTTTGGCAAAAAACGTCGAATGTTGTGATGGTTTGCCTGCCCACGGCACCCCGTAGAAGGACCAAAACGCCCCTAGAGACCGCCGTCCCAGTGCCGAATCACGAATTCTCGCAGGTCGTTCTGACGTTTCTGGAACGCTTCGCTTCGGTCGCACTTAAGGCCTATCGCAAGCGCGATGGCGTTCATCGCCCGGTGCAATTGCAGCTGGTGGGCAAACTGAGTCCCGGTGAGGACGATCATCCTAAAGCCCAGCGCGCTCAGCACGGTCATACGCTCCGCATCCGACGCGCTGCGCTGCTTATCAAGATGGTCCGAGCCGTTATATTCAATCCCCGTACCGCTCGCAGGCGCATATACGTCGATCTCGAAATACCCGGCCTTTGCGAGATACTTGAACTCGTTGGGAACATCGACCCAATGGTTGAGCTCGATCTTGGCGTATCCCAGCCCGCCCTGGGAACGTTTTGCTACGACCATGATTGCGGTGGCCGTCTCCATGGGCGACCGCGCGCCATCGTGCACGCGCTTGAGCACGGCGGCCGCGCGTATGGCCCCCTGACGAGATCGGTTCTCATTGCAATAGGCAATCAAGTCGGCAACGGTATACCTCTGCCCCATCTCGATATAATCGCCTGTCGACAGATGATTCAAATGGTATCGGGCGCAGATTTCATAACCATACTCCAGCTGTTCGGGCTCACTCATCCACGAACCCGCTTGGACAAAGCACATGGCCTCATCAACCACCAGAAGGCCCTCTGCCACCTCGATAAGATGGCCTGGAGGTACCGGCGCCCCAAACACGTGGCACCTAAACCCAGCCGGCGTCGAACGCTCAAAATCGAAGTTGACGAGTGTGTCGATATGATCGAGCTCTTCTCGTGGAATACCAAGCGAAACCAGATAGTCGGTAACGATCCCAACTGCTGTCGAAGCCCTCAGTCCCTTGGCATCGAGTCCCAATTTGGGCAGGCTCGCAGTCGGCTCCACCTCGCTAGCAAGCGAGTCCTCGTCGTATAGGCTGCTTGCTCGCGAGAGCGGCTCGGACGGGCGCGCCACGTTGTGGTACAGCCAAGCAGTCTTATGGGACAGGACGATCGGCAGGTCCATGAGCCCTCCAATGGAGTCGGATAACCAACCTTATTCCCCTGCCCACGGGTCCGCACACCTTCGTGCGCAAGAAAGCGATTCCACCCGATCGAGTGGTAGAAAAACCATCACAACATTCGATGTTTTTCCCGTTTTTGGCAAAAAACGTCGAATGTTGTGATGGTTTGAGGCGAGGTGAGGGGCACGGAGGGTCAAAGCATCGTGCTTGGAGCGCGACTTTTTTCGCCCCGCTGCCAACATAAACCTTGACTCTACAATCGTTATAGGGTTTTCACTACACTGGTACGTAAACAAACCCAGCCAGAAAGCCCCACCTATGGAACACGACCTCACACGCGGCAATGTCCTCAAGACCATCGCGGTCTTTGCCCTGCCTTATATGCTCTCGTACTTTTTGCAGATGCTCTACGGCATGGCCGACCTGTACATGATGGGGCAGTTTAGCGGCGCCGCCGGCATCACCGCCGTGGGCAATGGCGCGCAGACGCTCTATATCATTACCGTGGCGCTTGTGGGCCTGGCCATGGGAACGACGGTCATCGTCGGCCACGCCGTGGGTTCGCGCCGCTTTGACCGCGCCGAGGCTGCCATCGGCAACACCATCACGCTCTTTATGGGCGTCTCGGTGGTGCTGGCCGCTGTCCTGCTCGCACTGTGCCCGCAGATCGTGGCACTCATTGGCACGCCAGTCGAAGCGGTCGAAGGCACTGCCGCCTACCTGCGCATCTGCTTTGTCGGCATTCCGTTTATCGCCGCATACAACATCCTCTCGGCCATCTTTCGCGGCCTGGGCGATTCGCGCTCGCCCATGTACGTGATTGGCGTGGCATGCATCATCAACATCGCACTCGATTTTCTGTTTATCGGCCACATGGGACTCGGTCCCGTAGGCGCGGCACTCGGCACGGTAACCGCCCAGACGGCAAGCGTTGCCCTTGCGCTCGTGTGGCTCAAGAGCCGCCGCACGAACATTCACGTTAAGCGCAGCGACCTGCGTCCCCAGCCCGAGGTGCTCGGCAGCATTCTTAAGATCGGCGTGCCCGTGGCCGTACAGGACGGCTGCATCCAGGTGGCGTTTATGTTTATCACCGTCATCGCCAACCACCGAGGGCTCGTCGACGCCGCCGCCGTGGGCCTGGTCGAGAAGATGATCAGCTTTTTATTCATTGTGCCGAGTTCCATGGGCGCCACCGTCAGCGCACTCACGGCGCAAAACGCCGGCGCGGGCAAGGGCGACCGCGCGCGTCAGGTGCTCAAGGACGCCATGACGATCTCGGTAGTGTACGGCTGCCTGATCACGGTGCTGATGTGGCTGGTGGCGCCGGCGTTTATCGGCTTTTTTGCCAAGGACGCTGCAGTAGTCGCCGCCGGCACCGGCTATATGCGCAGCTACATTTTCGACGCGATTTTTGCCGGCATCCACATTTGCTTTAGCGGCTTTTTCGCTGCATACGGCAAGAGCTACATCGGCTTTGCGCACAACGTGCTGGCGGTGGCGCTCATTCGCGTGCCGGGCGCGTGGCTGCTGTCGAACGCCTATTCCGATACGTTGTTTCCCATGGGCATCGCTTCGCCGTGCGGGTCCATTCTGTCGGCGGTCATTTGCGTGATTGCATTTACCGTACTCAACCGCCGCGGGGCTTTTGACAAGTTGGTGGCGTAGCGGGGCAACGCGAGATTGCCCTGATCGATGACATCATCAGCGACGACCCGGCAACCTACGTGACGCAGATCACGGTGCCGGTTGCCCCAGCAAAGTAAGAACCGCCCGGAAGGCATCGTGCTTCCGGGCGGTTCTTCAATTTGGTTATCGACGCCTTAAGCCTCCGGCACCTGACCAGTCGCCAGGATCTGCTCGAGGGCGTCCTCGTCCAGCACGGGTACGCCCAGCTGCTCGGCTTTGGTGAGCTTGGAGCCCGCTTTGGGGCCGGCAACCAGATAGCTCGTCTTCTTGGACACGCTGCCCGAGACCTTGGCGCCGAGCACCTTGAGCGCCGCGCCTGCCTCGTCGCGGGTGCGGTTGACGAGCGTGCCGGTGAGCACGAAGGTCAGACCCGCGAGCGGTTGTGCATCGGCGAGCTCGCCCGCCACGCCCGCGTCGGCTGCGGCTTGTGCATGCGCGGCGCCCAAGTCGACCTCGAGCGACAGACCCGCCTGGCGCAAACGCTCCAGCACGGCAAGGTTTTCGGGCACGGCCAGGAACTGCTTGACGCTCGCCGCAATCTTGGGACCGATGCCCTCGCACTCGGCGATGTCCTCTTCACTCGCCAAGATGAGCTTATCAATCGACAGGAATCGCTCGGCGATGACCTCGCCCACGCTCTTGCCCACGTGGCGGATGCCCAGGGCAAACAGCACGCGACCGAGCGGCTGGCTCTTGGACTTGTTGAGCTCGGCGATGATTTTCTCGGCCGTCTTGAGGCCCACCGGGATGGGGTCGCCCTTCTTGACGCCCTTTTTGCTGTTGGAGCTAGCGTACACGCGCCCTGTGTCCAGGCCTGCGATGTCGTCGACCGTGAGCTGGTAGAAGTCCGCGACATCGTGGATCAGGCCGGCAGCGATCATCTTGTCGACGATCTCGTCGCCCAGGCCGTCGACGTCCATGCAGCCGCGGCTTACCCAGTGAAGCAGGCGCTCCTTGAGCTGTGCGGGACAGTCGATGGACACGCAGCGGTAGGCAACCTCGCCATCCTCGTGGACCACGGGGCTACCGCACACGGGGCAGACCTCGGGCATGTGCCAGTCGACCGAATCGGCCGGGCGTTTATCGAGCACCGGACCTACGACCTCGGGAATCACGTCGCCCGCCTTGTGCACGATGATAGTGTCGCCCTCGCGCACGTTTTTGCGACGGATCTCGTCGATGTTGTGCAGCGTGGCGCGCGCGATGGTGGAGCCGGCAACCGTCACCGGGTCGAACTCGGCGACCGGTGTGAGCACACCGGTGCGGCCCACCTGGATGCGAATCTCGCGCAGGACGGTCTGCTTTTCCTCGGGCGGGAACTTAAAGGCGATGGCCCAGCGCGGTGCGCGGGCGGTAAAGCCCAGGTCGAGCTGCTGCTGGAAGCTGTCGACCTTTACGACCACGCCGTCGATGTCGTAGTCCAGGTCACCGCGGTGTTCGAGCGCCTGGGCACAGAACTCGTGGACCTCGGCGGGTGTGGCACAGCGAGCCACGTTAGGGTTGACGCTAAAGCCGGCGCTACGCAGCCAATCGAGGAACTCGCGCTGGCTGTGGACGTGCAGCGGATCGGTATCGGCGATGGCATAGATAAAGGTAGCGAGATCGCGGCGCGCCGTGACCTTGGGGTCCTTTTGGCGCAGGCTGCCGGCGGCAGCGTTGCGCGGGTTGGCGAAGGGGTCGCGCCCCTCGGCATCGGCCTCGTCGTTCAGGCGCACAAAGCTGCCCTTGGGCATATAGACCTCGCCACGGACCTCGATGGTGCGCTCGCGGTCGGCGCCCATGTGGGCGAGCGCCGGCTCGGACAGGTGCATGGGCACATCCTTGATGGTACGGACGTTGAGCGACACGTCCTCGCCCGTGGTGCCATCGCCGCGTGTGGCTGCGCGTACGAAGGTGCCGTTTTGGTAGGTAAGCGCCACGCCCAGGCCGTCGATCTTAAGCTCGCAGGTATAGGTGACGCTGCCGGCACCGAGCGCATCCTCGGTGCGCTGGAGCCACGCGTCGAGTTCGTCCAGATCCATGGCATCGTCCATGGAATACATGCGCGCCATATGCGTGACCGGCGTAAACTGCTCGCTCACGTACCCGCCCACGCGCTGGGTATAGCTGTCGGGCGTCACCAGGTCGGGGTAGGTGGCCTCAATTTCCTGCAGCTCAACGAGCATCTTGTCAAAGGCGGCGTCCGTGATCTCGGGCGCATCGAGCATGTAGTAGCGATAGGCGTGGTAATCGAGCTCGTGGCGCAGCTCGGCCGCACGCGCTGCCGCCTGGGCACGGGCATCGGCCGGTACGGCGGTATCCGTGCTCGCGGGCGTTTCGGTATCGATGTCCACGCCGTCACCAAACAGGCTCGATTGCTCCATAGCGGCACTCCTTCGCTCGATTTCAAACGGATACTAGAGTACCACCGGTCGCAATGAGGCCGAATAGCGGTCTCGAACCGCACCGAATCGGCAGCCGCCAGACTGGGGTGGATCGCGCGATCAAACCATGCCCCTGTCAGTTCCAAATGATCCGTTTTCCTCCGTCCCCAACGGATCAATAAGAAAAAAGGGCTGTCCCACGTTGATGGGACAGCCCCCCTGGCCTCGATATGTGCGAAACGGCTCGCTAGTAACCCTGACCGTAGCCTTGACCCTGGCCCTGCTGGCCCAGCAGCTCCTCCAGGTACTGGCGCAGCTGTTCGTCGGTAATACCGCCGTTGCCGGTGTCGGTCGCGCTGTCGTCCTGCTGCTGGTTCTGCAGCTCCTCGTCGGAGCCCAGCTCGACGGTAACCTTCTTCTCTTCCTTGCCGCGCATGAGCGTGATCTCGACCTTCTCGCCCACCTCGTGGCTGCGCAGCGCGATGATCAGGCCATCGGCGCTCGAAATCTCATCGTCGCCCAGCTTGGTAATGACATCGCCCTCTTGGATGCCGGCCTTGGCGGCAGGACCGTCCTCGACGACGCTTGCCACGTACGCGCCGCTATCGGTGCTCAGCTTGTTAGTGCGAGCATTGAGCGCGTTGACGCTCGAAAGCGTGGCGCCCAGGTACGGATGAACCGGCGTCTTGCCGTCGATGATCTGGTCGGCAATGTTCTTGGCATAGTTAACGGGAATGGCAAAGCCCACGCCCGAGCTGGAGCCCGAGTAGCTCTCGATGAGCGAGTTGATACCCACCAGCTCACCGTTGTCGTTAACGAGCGCGCCGCCGGAGTTGCCCGGGTTGATGGCGGCATCGGTCTGGATCATGTTGGCATAGATGGTGTTACCGTTGGTAGAGCTCATGGCCGTGGAGCGATACAGCGCCGACACGATACCCGTGGAGACAGACTGCTCGTTGCCGAACGGCGAGCCGATCGCCATGACCCACTCGCCCACGTTGAGCTTGGAAGAGTCGCCGATCTCGATCGGCGTGAGCTTAGAGGCGTCAGCATCCTTGAGCTTGATGACGGCTAGGTCGCTCGAAGCATCGTTGCCCACGAACTCGGCCTCGTAGGTGGTGCCGTCGTCCATGGTCACCACGTACTGGTCATAGCCATCGACCACGTGGTTGTTGGTGAGGATGTGGCCCTCGGTATCGAGCACAACGCCCGAACCGACGCTGCCCGAGCCGTCCGACTCGTCGGCAGACTGCGAAAGCGAGCCATTCTGGCCGCCGCTCGAAGTGGCGGTAATGGAAACCACGGAGGGCAGCGCCTTGGCAGAGACGGCCTCGGCCAGCGTGGTGTCCTCGGAGTCGATCGTAATCTTTTGCGTCGATGAACCCGAAGCACCCGCCGTCACGGCATTCTTTCCGCTGCCAATGTTGAGCGTGCCACTCATAATGAGCGCAATGACCAGCAGGGCGCCGCATGCACAGCCGGCGAGCGCCGTAATAAAGATCGGCAGCTTTTTGGTCTTAGTCTTGACCACGGTGTGCTTGTTTACAACCTGCTGGCTGCCCAGCGGCTTTCCGGTCTGCGTGTCGTAGGCCTGCACGTAAGGAATGTTACTGCCATCGGCAGGCGTCGACTCCACCTGCACGCACGGCTGCTGCTGGGTCTCGCCGGCGTTGCCCGCATCCTGGGGACGCTGGGAATCGTACTCGCTCATAGCTGCGATCCTTTCGTCAAATAACCAAAGGCCCGCCAAACATGTGGCGGGCCATCATTGTTCACGTTGAGTTGTACCCCAAGCTGGGCAGTCCCGAGCACTAGATGCCAAGATTTCAGCTTTGCTTAAGTAATGACATGCTTATAGGCCAATTCGTTTTATGCCGTCATGTCTATTCGATATAACAGTCGATAGCAAAGCTATATGTTGAATCGTTAATGAAGTCCGTAATCGTCGCGCCCATGCCTGATCCGCACGTCCACTTATCCTTCTCCGCGTCGTATGGCGTTGGCCCCCACCCCGTTTCATATGATGCTTCGCCTTCTGCGAAGTAGTTCATCACATATTTATCTTTCTGCATGAGCGCATACCAAGCGTTTGCATACATCACAAGCGGATCGATTTGGACTATCGAGTACTTTCCGGAACGAATCTCAATTTCTGTTTTATCGTTATAATAAGCGACTGTGAGCTCAATCTTGGCAAGCAGCGGCAACGTTTCATCTGATTCCCTCTGGATTGTTATGACATCACCGGCCATAGCGTCGGCAGACACAGTTTTGCTCTCTGGCGTGAAAATAGTCTCTCTGCTTCTTGTTCGCGTTTTTTCATTGCCATTTTCATCTCTGACCACCGTGTCGACCACGAGCGTCAATCGCTTCTGAGCGTCCGGCAACTCCACGGCTTCTGCCATCCCGGCTCGCATCAAAATAGGAGCCCCCGCCATCAGACCTAAGAACTGCTTTCTATCAATCATTCTTCATTCCCCTTGTCTACTTGATTTGACTTTCTCAGCTGAATGGGGATACAGAACAGTCCCGTCAAGTTCCTTATCTTCCACAAAAACTAGAATCCATTTATCACCTGCTTTCAACCCTGAGACATATCCGGAACTTGACTTACGGCGCATATCGATTCTCTTACGGCAACCACTTGGCATAAGCGCCTCAAATTGCCCGTTATGAACATCCGATAGAGCGCGCACCTCGACTGCAACAACCGTGTCGTTTTCTCCCCCATTAGTCGCCCTTAACAGAAAGAAGCTCGCTGCGGTGAGCAAAGCAAAGGAAAGCACCAATAGGAGCATTGCCCTTCGAATGAACTTGTCGCCGTTCACGAGTACAATCAACCCTTGCAATATGTGCCATCGTGAGACGTGTAAATTGATACGTCATATGGAAGAAACTGTAGCTGGTTTGTCCATCCATTCCAAACAACAAGCAGGTACTTCTTGGCATTCGAGTATGTGTTATGCATTGCCACGTAGCCCACAACTGCCATTGCGTGCCCGCTGCCATTTGACCGGAGCCTTCCAGAGAAAATACTCAGATTCCCCGAGTCGGTATTCACCCTAAAGGAATCCCATGACGGATACCAAACGAATGACGTCTCAAGCTCCTTGCCTCGTCTTGCACAAAACTCCTTTAAGGCCGGAGCGGGTTTGTCAGGAGAAGTCTTGCCTTGAGTAAAGTACAGACCAGTCGCTTGATCATATTTCTTTTCTTCTTCTTCCCATGTCCCCGACAGCCTCCAAAGCTCCGAGTATAAATCGGACAATTTAAGGCGGTTCAAAGTCACATAGTGACTGCTAACTGCAAACATTGCCGAAACAGCGCAAGCATAAGTCCCCGTTTCTTTGATAACTTCTGTTTGCGTTGGCGTTATTATTCCCGAAACCGTTTTGCTCGCATCAACAACATATCCCTGTTTATACAAATCCTTGGCAGATACAAAAACGTCATCGAAATGTTCCGGCGATCCGCTGCGATTGCCTCCCGAGGACAATTTATTTGGTACTTTTTTTCCACTTGCGTCTAAAACAATGTTTTTATCTAAGTCGGCAACGCCAACAGTTAGCTCGTCAATCTTTAACGCAACGACGTTATCCGAGGATGCGAGGAGTGCAATTTCTTCGCTTGCACTCTCGATAGGTAAAAGAGCGTTCGGAGCCAAGCAGTATTCGCTGATCCACCAAGATCGCTCTGAATCAAATACGACGTAGCCATAGTTAACGTCATCCCGCTTCGCACGAACGATATACCCGATTGATTCCCCATCGGAATTCACCATTTTTACTGGGTCACAAGCGGTCACCGGCTCATCCGATACATCATCAAAGAAAGCCTGCGCTTGCTCCACAGCTATTTGCGGTGTGACACGGACCAAGTCGTCGTCTCCAAAAACCAACCTTGGAGACATCAGGGCGGCAAGCAACACTATGAATCCGACAATCACCTTTCTCGAATAACGCATTTCTTCCTCCATCCGTGTAGTAGGGAGATACGGTAACTAGATGATATTTGCTAGATAGTGTTATACGTTTGATATTGTTTTTACTGACACACTTTTAATCGGTGAAAGGTCTTCTTTTCGCCCTAAACGAGAAAAGGGTACTGGTGAATTCTCCGGTACCCTCACATTGCCCTCTATTTACTTGCTAGTCCTTAAACAGATAACCCACGCCACGGACGGTGGTGATGTGTGCCGCAATCTGCGGGCCCACCTTGGAGCGGATGCGTCGAATGTGCACGTCGACGGTGCGCGTGCCGCCGCAGTACTCAAAGCCCCACACGCGGTGCAGCAGCACCTCGCGGCTGTAGGCACGGTTGGGGTGCGTGGCCAAAAAGCTCAGCAGCGAGTACTCCATCAGCGTCAGGTCGATGGGCTCGTTATCGAGCGTCACCTGGTAGGTAGCCAGGTTGATCTCGAGGTTATCGATGTTGAGTACATCGTCGGCGGTGACGGTCTCCTCCTCGCCCATCAGGCGCTGCGCACGAGCCTTGAGCTCGTTGGGCGTCGCCGTGGGGCATACAAAGTCGGCATGCGCGTGATTGGGCAGGCGCAGGGTGCCGAGCGCCTCGTCGTCGACGATCACCAGCATGGGAACGCCGCCGCGATCGTCAAGCCACTTGGCGATCTGATCGATGCGGTCGCTACGGATGCCATCGGAATCGAGAATCAGCAGGTCGAAGTCGTGCGCCGCAGTCGGCGAATCGGGGGTGGCCAGGCTCACCTCGACACCCAGGGTAGTCGTCAAGCTGCGGGCAAACTCGTGGAAGCGCGTCGTGCGCGCCATGAACAGGGCACTCTTTTCGGACATATCGGCCTCCAAAGAAATGAGCTCAATCGTACTGGGACAAGCCAGCGCGATTAGGAGTTCGCCAGGTAGTGCTTGATCTCCCACTCGGTGATCGTGGATTCGAACTTATGCCACTCGTCACGCTTCTTTTTAAGGAAGAAGCTGTGGATGTGCTCACCGAGGGCATCCTTCATAAACTGCGAGTCCTCAAATACGTCGAGCGCCTCTTTGAGCGAGCGCGGCAGCGGCGTGTAGCCGGCCTCGACCATCTGACGGTCGGTGAGCTTGAGCGTCTCGGCCGTGGCCTCGGGCGGGAGTTCCAGTTTGCGCTCGATGCCGTCGAGACCGGCCGCCAGCGTGACGGCGTTGACCAGGTACGGGTTGGCCATGGGGTCGGGGCTGCGAAGCTCGATGCGCGTGGACAGCTGCTTGCCGGGCTTGTAGACCGGAATGCGGATCATGCTCGCGCGGTTGCGCAGGCCCCACGTGGCGTACTGCGGCACGGAGTCGCCGCCGGTAGTAATGCGCTTGTAGGAGTTGACCGTAGGGTTGGTGATGGCGCTGATCTCGCGCGCGTGTGCCAGGATGCCGGCCATGTAGTGCTTGGCGACGTCGGAGAGATGGTACCTCTCGTCGCCCTCGCCCCAAAAGACGTTGTTGCCGTCATGGTCGAACAGCGACTGATGCAAAAACATGGCGCTGCCGTCCTCGCCCGCCAACGGCTTGGGCATAAAGGAGGCGTGGCAGCCGCTCTCGTAAGCCTGCTGCTTAATGATGAGCTTGGCCGTGGTAATGGCGTCGGACATACTCAGGGCCTCGGCATGGCGCAGGCTCATGCCGTGCTGTGAGCGACCGGCGGCGTGGAAGGTGTACTCCACGGGCACGGACATCTTCTCGAGCGTGAGGACCGTGTTGCGGCGCAGGTCGCGAGCGGCGTCGCTCACCGAAAGATCGAAGTAGCCCACGTTGTCGAGCGGCTCGGGGGTGTGCTCGTCGGGGAAGTAGTAATACTCCAGCTCGGCACCCACGTTGAGCAGATAGCCAGCCTTCTCGGCCTTGTGAAACATGCGGCGCAGGGCGTCGCGCGGATCGCCGGCAAACGGCTTGCAATCGGGGGTGCACACGTCGCAGAACACACGGGCGACGCCGTTGTGGCTCGGGCGCCACGGCAGGATCTGGAAGGTCGAAGCATCGGGGAATGCGAGCATGTCGGCTTCCTCGGGCGTGGCAAAGCCCTCGATGGCCGAGCCGTCAAAGCCAATGCCCTCCTCAAATGCGACCTCGAGGTCCTCGGGGCTAATGGCAAAGTTCTTGAGACGGCCGAGAATGTCGACAAACCACAGACGCACAAAGCGGATGTCACGCTGCTCTACGGAGCGGAGTACGTAATCGATGTTCTGCTGGTTCATGTCGCTCCCCTTTCTTTCGGGCGGGTTTCGACTGGTCTATATCGCAGATACTATCGCAGAAAAATGTTTCCGCAGGGTTAAAGCGTATCAAGCGCTCAAAAAACGTGCGCGAACAGGCTGTCTGACTTACGCGCGATCATAAAGGATCACTCCTTCGCGCTCGATTACCGCGGCAAGATCGTCATCAAGATGATCACTCGAGACGAGATCAACCTGCCTCCCGGTTTCCTTGCGCACTGCCTCGCCAAACGCCGACAACGCAAAAAGACCAAAGCCCTGCTCGCGATCGACTTCGAGGCGCAAGTCGATATCACTATCTGCACGCGCCTCGCCACGGGCATACGATCCAAATAGGATCACGGTTTTGATGGCGGGAATCGGGCTGGCTGCCTCGCGGACGGCGGACTCAATCTGAGCGGTATCCAAAATGCCCGCTGTGGCGCTTTCGCTCGCAGAGCTTTTACCGAGTGAAGGCACAAACGGCAGCGAGCGCTCGCGCAACATCTGCCTCATGAACATATTGACCGCAACGGACGAAGTCATGCCGAGTTCTTCGCACAGCTCGGCAAATGAATCTTTAATTGACGAGTCCACTCGAACACTCAGCACAGACGCAGCCATGGATACCTCCTGTATGACATTGTCTATATAATATCACACAGACTAGCGCGAGGTCGAAGCGCGGTGTTCGATGTGGCCGGGGACCTCGATGCGCTTGGGGGCGAGCCTTGCGGCCTCGCCCACCGTAGTGGTAACGACATCGATGCGCTCGGACAGACGCTCGACTACGCGCTCGGCAATGGTGAGGGTGTCCTGCGCGGCCGTGGTCACACCGCCAAAGAGCACATGGTTCCAGGGGTAATCGTCAAACGTCGCGATCTTGAGACCCGCCGGCAGCGAGGGGCCAAGCTGCGCCAGCGCCTCGGTCAGACGCAAAAAGACCAAGCCGTTGACGGCAATAAGGCCGAGTTTTTTGCCTGCGTTGCCGCGAATAGTCTCGTCCAGGCGGCCGACGCCCGTGGCGCCGCCGTCGGCCAGGGTGACGACCTCGCCCGCAAGGTCGCGGCGCGAGAGCTCGTCGGCAAAGGCCTCGGCGCGCTCGCGACGCACGGGGCTGTCGTCGCTTGCCTCGGTAAGTAGGCACAGGCGCTCGCTGCCGGCAGCGGTCAAGGCGTCTACCAGGCCGGCGACCAGCTCACGGTTGTTGGAGGTCACCAGATCGATGCCACCATCGGCAACGTCGCGGTCGAGTAACACAACGGGTAGGCGTCCCGCGGCCGCGGCGATTGCCTCGTCGTTGCCGCCACAGGTGTTGACGACCAGGCCGTCCACGCCGGCATCGATAAGTCTGGTGAGCGACTCTGCCTCCTTGGCGGGGTCGTTGCCGCTAATGGCCGTCATGAGCGAGCAGCCGCGCGCGGCGGCGCTGGCGGAAAGCCCTTCGAGCATGGCGCTGGAGAACGGGTTGGCGATGTCGGCCAGAATCACGCCGATGAGGTTGGTGCGCGAGCTGCGCAGATTGCGTGCGGCGGCACGTGGGCGATAGCCGGTGCGCTCGATAACCGCCGCGATGCGGGCGCGGGTCTCCTCGGTCATCTGCCCGGGGCGGTTATTGAGATAGCGCGAGACCGTGGCCGGGCTCACGCCCGCCGCGGCGGCAATGTCCTTGATTCTCATCTGCGCCATAGCGCACCCCGTTTCCCAATTGTCGGCGGTCTGAGCCATTTTAGGCATTTTTTAAAAATCTCGGTTGCAAAACGCTGTAGGTGAGTATACTACAACTCGAAACGAAACCGATTTCGTAAACCGATTTCGGCGAGCGTTGGCACGGAGGTGCAAAGATGCACCCTACCGTCTTGGCACCTCCGTGCCAACGCCATATCAAAGGTGTACGCACGAGCAAGAAGGAGCTGCGCGACCATGGGTAAAACGGTTCTTACCTTCGGCGAGATCATGATGAGGCTCTCGCCCAAAGATCACTTGCGCATTGAACAGGCCACCGAGTTTGACGTTCGCTACGGCGGCGCCGAGGCCAACACCGCGCTTTCCCTGGCCTATCAGGGCGACAAGGCCGCTTACGTCTCCGTTGTTCCGGCCAACCGCCTGGGCGAGTGCGCCCTTCGCTCGCTGAAGGCTTACGGCGTCGACACCACGCGCGTCGTGCGCCAGGGCGACCGTCTTGGCTCCTATGTGTTTGAGGTTGGCGCCTCGCAGCGCGGCAACGGCTGCGTCTACGACCGCAAGTATTCCGCCATCAACATGGCCAAGCGCGACGTCTTTGATTGGGACGAAATCCTCAAGGGCGTCGATGTCTTCTACTTCTCTGGCGTGACTCCCGCCGTGTCCGACGAGATGGCCGCTGCCTGCAAGGATGCCCTCACCGCTTGCCGCGCCAAGGGCATCACCACCGTGTGCGACGTGAACTATCGCGGCAAGATGTGGTCGCCCGAGAAGTCGCAGGCAACCATGAAGGAGCTCCTGCCACTCGTCGACATCTGCATCGCCAACGACGAGGACGCACCCGCCGGCCTTGGTATGACCTGCGTCTCCGGCTCCCTTGCCCACGGAATCGAGGAGCGCGACACCTACGTCGAGATGGCCCGTCAGATCTGCGCCGAGTACGGTTGCAAGAAGGTCGCCTCGGTCGTCCGCAACATCTCCTGCGTCGAGCGCTCCATCTGGATGGGCATGCTCTTTGACGCCGAGAGCGGCGAGCACTGGTTCTCCCCTGCTCACGACGTGCATGTGCTCGAGGGCGTTGCCGCCGGCGACGCTTTCAACGCCGGCCTCGTCCATGCCCTCATCAACGACTTTGACCCGCAGGACGCCGTCAACTACGCCATCGCGGCCTCGATCCTCAAGCTCACCATCAAGGGCGATTCCAATCTGGTGACCGCCGACGAGATCGCCGCTGTGGCCAACGCCGCCGACGGTGGCACCCGCGTCGCCCGTTAATTCGTTCCCCATTCCGCGGACTGCAGCTTTCCATACCCATACCTCTGCAGCCCGCTCCCCGATTCCTCCGGCCAGGTAGAACCACTTAGTCCCATTCCGGTTTTGTCTGGCATTCCTTCACGACTGGCCTCGTAGCCGGTTCCGAAATTGCTTGAACCCCAAGCAGTGCCTCCGATAACCAATCCGGAACCGGCTCATGGCCAATCTTCTTTGGCAATCACGCGCCCGTGCGCGCCTCACATCGAAAGGAACACCATGTTCGATCAGTTCTACACCACGCTTGAATCCCTGGGCATCGTGCCGGTCGTCGTGCTCGACAAGGTCGAGGACGCCGCTCCGCTCGCTCACGCCCTTATGGCAGCTGGTATGAAGTCCGCCGAGGTCACCTTCCGCACCGCCTGCGCCGCCGAGTGCATCACCGCTATGGCCGCCGCCGAGCCCGAGATGTGCGTTGGCGCCGGCACCGTCCTGACCGTCGAGCAGGTTGAGCAGGCCCGCGCCGCCGGCGCCAAGTTCATCGTCTCCCCGGGTTACAACGAGGACGTCGTGAAGCACTGCATCGACATCGACCTGCCCGTCCTCCCCGGCACCGTGACCCCCTCCGAGGTCACCGCCGCCGAGAACCTCGGCCTCAAGGTCACCAAGTTCTTCCCCGCGGCCCAGTATGGCGGCCTGAACACCATCAAGGCCCTCGCCGCTCCGTTTGTCGGCCATCGCTTTATGCCCACCGGCGGCGTGAGCACCGCCAACGTCGAGGAGTACCTGAGCTCCAGCGCCATCATCGCCTGCGGTGGCACCTGGATGGTCAAGCCGGCCCTGTTCGCCGACGGCGACTTCTCCAAGGTCGAGCAGATCGCCCGCGAGGCCATGGACGTCGTCAAGAAGGTCCGCGGCTAACCCTGCCGCCTGAGACGGGGTGAAATGGTGGATTTTCTGCTTGACTTCCCCGCTTGACTCGCTCTCTATCGTGGGGGCGCGACCGAGGCCGCGCCCCTTTAAAACGGCTCGGGTGCGCGCCGTTTCCGTCACGGACAAGAACCGAAACCGTCTTGTATGCTGATAGAACGTGACGGAAGCGACACGCACCCGAGCCGCTTTGTTTATGCGGCTGGCAGGCGCACTCAACTAAGCCACTTCGACAAAAGCCATGTCACCCAAACAGCTGCGGCGCCGTCTGGAGGAATGGATCCTTGCTTCCGATCTTTCCCCCAAGCGGCGCCGCAGCCTTTACTGCATCTCCCAAATTCCGAAAGGAAGGTCACGACATGCGGCCGCTCATCGTAATGAATGGCGAGAATATAGATTGGTTCCACACAGTCATCAGGATGCTCATGTATCTTGCCGGCGTTGCCATCTTGGCACTCGGCATGAGTCTCCAGACGGCATCCGGCTTGGGAGTCGCTGCGCTCACGTGCTTTGCCACAACCCTATCCATGCTCACCGGCAAGACACTCGGCTTTTGGATCACTGCTACCTATGTCGCCTACATCCTGGCGCAATTGGCCATCTTGCGACGCGAGTTCCAGCCGCGCATTTTGCTCGAGCTGTGCTTCTCGACGCTCATCGGCGGCTTCACCGATTTCTTCATGGCGGTCAACCCACTGCATCCCACGGCACTCCCCGCACAGGTTGCGACCATGCTGCTCTCCCTCGCTGTCACCGCATTTGGCGTAAGTCTCGTCGTCAACATGGGCGTTGTCCCCAACGCGCCCGACGGCTTGGTGCAGGTCATTGCCGAAAAGCTTAAACGCCGCTTTGGCGACGTAAAAGTCGTGTTCGACTGCTCACATGTCGCCGTGTCCCTCATTCTGTCGCTCGCGCTCATGCACAACCTAGGCGGCTTTGGCGTGACCACAGCCATCTCGGCGCTGTTCTTGGGCCACGTCATCAACGTCGCCAACAAGCTCTTCGCCCAGCACTTTATCCGCGCGGCATTCGGATAATAGCACCACCGTAAGAACCCGCGAACAGCGCTATACGTTGCTATATCTCACTAACGTTGCTATATCTTGCTATAAATCTACCGCTGCCAGCCAACATACAACAGGCCCCAAGCGGGCAAAGGCTTGGGGCCTGTCTTGCAATATGGTTCTTTTGGCCTATGCGCGCTCGTATTTCGTGGAACGCCCAGTCCCCCGCTTTACAACCGCTTTCCGCCCAATCAGTGATTCAAGCGCCGTCAACGCACGCGCGCGGCTCAACCCCGTCTGCTGCTCAATCTCGCCCCGCGACATTATTCGTCCGACCGACAAAGCCTTGAGAACCTGGGCCTCTTCCTCAGACCCCTCAAAGGCATCGATAACGGGCAATGTGACGGTCACCATGCCGCCGCGAACATCAAATACCGGTCGGCTTAAAGAATCTCGATACGCACGCCTGATTCGCGCGATTCCCGTGCCAAATTTCTCGATGTAATCCAGCTTTAAAAAGACCTCGGCGACAATTGGGTTTCTGAGCACGGATATCTGCCCATACAGGTATTGTTCCGTCGTCAAACCGGCGGGCAGCGATCCGGGCGAAGTGACAACGACGCGATCGTCGTACAGGGCAATTTGAACATTCGCTCGAACGTCCCACGTCCGATGCACCAAAGCGTTTGCAACGGCTTCGCGAAACGCCTCGAGAGGAATTCGATCAGTTTGGACGCGTTCCATCCCTTCGATACGTTCATAACGGTAGTAGCGTGCAAACATAGCCACCGCCCTGTCCACCTGTTCAATGGCGGATACATTTGTCGCCGACTCACGATCCAAGATCACATCCTCGGTATCACCAAAACGGACGCAGTCGATGCCAGGAAAATCATTCTTATCCGCCAAAATCGCCGCAGCGTTGGTATAGCCGACCTTGCCGAGCAAGCGAAGCGTGCGCATAATATCCGACGTTAGCTCAGATATGCCGAGATGTTCGACACACTTTTGTTCGAGCGTGCAAAAACTCAAGTCCTGGCAAGTCGACGCGAGCGCGTCGAACGTTACGTTGCTGCCTTCGAGCGTCAACCTGCCATACTCAAACCGGTCGACCTCCACCGTTGCCGAATCGTTTCGCCTGTAGGCCTTTCCCTTGCTTCGATAGGGTTTGTCCTGTCCCTCATAAACCGTAAGGATTACGGTCCCGTGTTTCTCATCGGGCTCGAGCGTGTAACGGGGAGCGGGATCCAAGCTGTCATTAATCATGTTCTCAATGCGGAGACACTCTGCGACCGGATCTGCAAGGCCGACAGCCACGCCCTCGTCATCAACGCCAAACTCAATCTTGCCCGTCCCGTAGTTTGCATAAGCGCTAACCGTTTTAAGAAACGTCGGCGTAACGCTTTCCTTGTATTCGACTGTAGGGCTCTCTCTAACAACCATACGCCCAGCCTCTTCGTTTCGTACCATTCATGACCGTATTATAAGACGAAAACCGTTTTCGTACAGATTAATAGAAGACGAAAACGGTTTTCGTCTTGATTTGCGTCCGAAATGAGAATGGAAACTGCGCTTTCGTACGCTTATTACCAAACGCAAACTATTTTCGTTCGGCAATACGTCAACAATCCGGACGAAAAAGGCCCCGAGCTCGTGAGTGAACTGGGGGCGTCTGCACCACCTGGGCAGCACAACAACCCCTATTTCATCGCGACTTATGGGGGAAACGATTAGATGGCCGAGTCTTTGGACAGCTCAAAATAGTCGGGATGCAGGGCGATAACCGGGCCCTGCTCCTCGGGCATCAGGTGCAGGTGCGTCTCTGCCAGATAGCTCGCCGCGTCGGTATCGCCCCTCTTAATGGCCTCGAGAATCCGGCGATGCTGCCGACGAATCGGCTCCCAATCCAGATCCTGCGACACCATACGCAACCAGTTGTATCGCTCAAAATGCGTGTTGACGCTCTTCATCCAATCCCACAACATGTGACGGCCAGCAATCACGAAACACGTCTCATGGAACAGGTTATCCAGGTCGAAAAAGCGACGCGTTTCGCTATGGTCGAGCGACTCGGACTCGGCAAGAATCTGCTCGAGCCGATGCTTTTGCTCGGGTGAAGCGGCCGAACAGCATTTTATGAGTACGCTTCTTTCGAGTTTCTCGCGCAAGAAACAGGCATTCTCGGCGTGTTCCATGCTGATCTTAGAGACGTAGGTGCCGCTCTTGGGACGCGTTTCCACCAGCTCTTGCTCGCGCAGGCGCACAAAGGACTCGCGAATGGGCGTGCGTCCGATCCCCGTCTCCTTTTCCAGACCAATCGCCGAAAGGCGTGTGCCGGGCTTGAGCTCGGCATAGATGATCTTGGAGCGCAGTGCGTTGTATGCCTGATCTTGCAGGCTCTGATAATGCTGGTGTTGTTCCATAAAGCCCTCGAATGAAGCTCACGGTTTGTCGAATATCACCACGTAATACTATCGCATCCCGCGGCGCTCCCCGCACAGGTTATGAGCATGTCGCCTCCCCTTCGAGCCGCAGATGGCAAGCATGGCCACAAAGCGCGCAAGCCCACCGCGGCACACGATGCGATGTGTTTGCACCTGCCCTACAACCGCAACATGATTGCGGAGAGTGCACAGGCACAGAGCGAATGGCGGGCATCGCGACAATCGGCCACAACCGTTCGCCTTTTAAAAGTGAACGTTCACCTGATTCTAGGAAAAGCTGCGAGTAAATTCCTCTGCTTCTCCTATACTGAGCTTGTATTAGAAGTAGGACTCATAAAGATGAACGTTTCTTTAGGAAGGATTGCTATGTCTGATCTTATGGACAGCTTCCGCCTAGATGGCAAAGTCGCGCTCGTGACCGGTGCCACCTACGGTATTGGCATGGCCATTGCCGAGGCACTCGGTGAGGCCGGGGCCAAGATTGCCTTTAACGCCCGTCACGCCGACAAAGTCGCCGAGGCCGAAAAGCACTACCGTGAGCTGGGCTTTGATGCTCACGGCTATGTTGCCGACGTCACCGACGAGACCGTCGTCGCCGAGCTCATAGCCAAGATCGAGGCAGATTTTGGCACCACGCCCGACATCCTGGTCAACAACGCCGGCGTCATCCAGCGCACCCCGATGCTCGACATGAGTGCAGAGGACTTCCGCCGCGTCGTCGATATCGACCTCAACGCACCGTTTATCGTGTCCAAGGCCTGCCTGCCCGGCATGATCGCCAAGGGCCACGGCAAGATCATCAATATCTGCTCGATGATGAGCGAACTGGGTCGCGAGACCATCGCCGGCTATGCCGCCGCCAAGGGCGGACTCAAGATGCTCACCAAGAACATCTGCTCCGAGTTCGGCGAGGCCAACATCCAGTGCAACGGCATTGGGCCCGGCTATATCGCCACGCCGCAAACCGCACCGCTGCGCGAGACGCAGCCCGACGGCAGCCGCCACCCATTTGACCAGTTCATCATTGCCAAGACGCCGGCGGCCCGTTGGGGCACGCCCGAGGACCTGAAGGGTCCCGCTGTGTTCCTGGCTTCCGACGCATCGAACTTTGTCAACGGGCACATTCTGTACGTCGATGGCGGCATCCTGGCCTACATCGGCAAGCAGCCACAGTAAGAAAACTGAAAAACTGAAAGGTTAACTCAAATGAAGATCGCACTTATCAACGAGAACTCTCAGAACTCTAAGAACCCAATGATCGAGGCCGCACTTAAGAAGGTTGTTGAGCCCATGGGCCACACCGTCTTTAACTATGGCATGTATGCCGACGCCGACTCCAAGCCCCTCACCTACGTGCAGAACGGCATTCTTGCCGCCGTGCTGCTGAACTCCGGCGCCGCCGACTACGTCGTGACTGGCTGCGGCACCGGCGAGGGCGCCATGCTCGCCTGCAACTCCTTCCCCGGAGTGCTGTGCGGCCATGTTGCCGACCCGCTTGACGCCTACACCTTTGCTCAGGTCAACGATGGCAACGCCGTCGCCATGCCCTTCGCTCTCAAGAACGGTTGGGGCCAGGAGCTCAACCTCGAGTACACCTTCGAGAAGCTCTTTGGCTTTGGCTCGGGCAACGGCTACCCCGCCGAGCGCGTTGAGCCCGAGCAGCGCAACAAGAAGATCCTCGATGGCGTGCGCGCTGTGACCATGCGTCCGCTCGTCGACGTCCTGGGCGAGATCGACCAGGACCTGGTGAAGGGCGCACTTGCCGGCGAGCACTTCCAGGAGTACTTCTTTGCTAACGCCACCGACGAGGCCATCATCGCCAAGGTCAAGGAGATCTTGGGCCTCTAA
>NZ_QSIN01000010.1:0-45018 GCF_003469205.1 Collinsella sp. AM33-4BH | reverse complement strand
CGCACGCCTCATCGCAGCCAACGCAAGCCGCGGCCGCCCCGAAGCCCGGGGCGGCCGCCGCTTTTTGCTATCGAATGGTGCAGAGGGGTCAGATACCTAGGCACCACGTTGGTGCAAAGCAGCCTGTCCCCCTAGCTCCAGGGGTTGACTAGAGTTCGCAGGCAACCTTGTAGCCATCGCCGATGGTTTCGCGGATGTTGCCGCACTCGTTGGCATCGCCCAGCACGTGGGTGGCAACACCGGCTGCAGCCAGGTCGTCGGCCAGCTTGGTATTGGGACGATAGCCCATGGCAAGCACCAGCGTATCGGCACCGGTGATGGTGTGGACCTCGCCGTCCTTCTCGTAGCTGATGGTGTCCTCGGTGATCTCGGTCACCTTGGCCTCGGTCAGCACGTGGACGCCCTTGGAGAGCATGCGCGTGATGAGCACCGCGCGGCCGGCGCCGCCCTCGTTGGCGGCGAGCGTCTTGGTCATCTCGATAACGGTGACATCGCGATTGGCCGGCGACAGGTCGTTGACCAACGGGGCCAGGTAATCGGCCGTCTCGCAGCCGACGGTGCCGCCGCCCACGATGACGATCTTCTTACCCGGGAAAGCCTTGCCGCCCAGCAGGTCGTCAGCCGTCATAACCTGCTTAAAGCCCTGCATAAAGGCCGGAGCGATGGGCTCGGCGCCATAAGCCAGGACAACCTCGTAGCCCGCGTAATCGCGCTGAATGTCCTCGGCCGAAAGCTCGGTACCAAAGACGCACGTGACGCCGGCCTCGGCCAGGCGACGGTACTGATACTTGATCACACGAGTGAGCTCCTGCTTTGCCGGCGGAACGGCCGCAATGCGCATCTCGCCGCCCGGCTCGTCCTGCTTATCCACGAGCACCACGTTATGGCCGCGCTTGGCGGCGATGTAGGCCGCCTCCATGCCCGCGGGGCCGGCGCCCACAACGAGCACGTTCTTTGCCTCGGCGGCAGGCTCGTAGCCGGCCTCGTCGCGCTCCACGTCCGGGTTGACAGTGCAGGAGATGCGCTTGCCGAACATGATGCCGTTCAGGCAGCGCAGGCAGCCGATGCAGGGACGGATCTCGTCGGCGTTGCCGGCAGCCGCCTTATTGCAGAACTCGGCATCGCACAGGTTGGCGCGGCCCATCATGCAGATGTCGGCGGCGCCGTCCTCGATCAGCTCCTCGGCAATCCAGGCCTCGTTAATGCGTCCGACGGTGGCGACGGGAATGTTGACGTGCTTCTTAATCTCGCGCGAGCAGGCGGCATGCGAGGCCTGCTGCGTGCCGGCGGCAGGAATCGCGGAGCCGCGCTTGATGGTGGTACCACCCGACACATGAATCATGTCGACGCCGGCCTTCTCCAGGCGACGCGAGACGTAGATCATGTCGTTGAGGGTCAGGCCGCCATCGGTGTACTCGTCGCCCGAAATACGGACGTCGATGATAAAGTCCTTGCCGCAGCGCTCGCGAATCTCAGCGATGACCTCGAGCAAAAAGCGCATGCGGGCGTCGAGCGAACCGCCGTACTCGTCGGTGCGCTTGTTGTAGAGCGGAGTCAAAAAGCCGCCAAGCATGCCGTGAGCGTGCGCCGCATGGACCTCGACGCCATCGACGCCAGCCTTCTGCATGCGCACAGCGGCATCGCCAAACTGATGTGTGAGCTCGTGAATCTCATCAACCGTGATGGGACGCGGCGCCTCGCGGGCATAGGACGGACCCACAAAGGACGGAGCGATCAGGCGCGGCGTGCCTGGAATGTTAAAGGCCATGTAGGCGGGGTGGAAGAGCTGCGGCATGATCTTGCAGCCATGCTCGTGGACGGCTGCGGCGAGCTTTTCCCAACCGGGGATAAACGTGTCGTCATAGCAGCACATATCGCCCGGCAGATAGGTATAGGTGGGCTCGACCGTCACGACCTCGGTGATGATCAGGCCCACGCCGCCCTTGGCGCGGGCACGGTAATGATCGACCAAGTCGTCGGTCACATAGCCATGATCGGCCAGGTTGGTTGACACTGGCGGCATAAAGACGCGGTTCTTGACCTCGGTCGTACCGACCTTGATCGGGCTAAAGAGCATCGGATAGGCGGAGGACTCCATACAGGGTTCCTTTCGTTTGAGCCGCTCGGCGGCAGTTGATGACCTACCTATCGTATCAGCAACCGCGCAGTACCCGACCGCATGCGCTCCCCAGCTTCTGCTCGACCCACAAAAAAGTTGCGGTGGAATACGGAGTAGATAAGGCCTTTGACAGCCAAAACAGTCCGTATTCCACCGCAACTGATGGATGGGATGGGTTAGAGGCCCAGGTAGTTAGTCATGCCTTCGACGGCAAGCTTGGCGCCAGCTACAGCATGGACCACAGTGAGCGGGCCGTTGACCACGTCGCCGGCGGCAAAGACGCCAGGCACGGTGGTCATGCCGTGCTCATCGACCGAAAGAAGACCGCGATGGTCGGTCTCCAGACCGCCCGTCGTAAGCACCAGTTTGTCCTTGGGCACCTGCGAGGCCGCAATCACAACCGTGTCGGCGGGCACATGGTCAAGCTCTTCCTCGTAGCCCACCACGTTGTTGTCCTCGTCAAAGATAGCCGTCTCGAACACCGGACCGTTATCGTCGATGGCACAGATCGCCTTGCCGCGCACGATCTCGGCACCGTCAAGCTCGGTCAGCTCAACCTCGTCATCGATGGCCGAAATATGGCGCGATCGGGCATACACGGTAACCTTACGAGCGCCCGAGCGCAGGGCCGTGCGGGCGACATCCATGGCCACATTGCCGGCGCCGATAACCGCCACGTTCTGCCCGATCGCCACGCTCGTGGGATCGACCAGATAATCGATACCAAACAGCACGTTGCCGCGCGACTCGCCGGGAATACCCAGCTTGCGGGCTCGCCAGGTACCGGTGCCCACAAAGACTGCATCGTAGCCGTCGCGCAGCAGGTCGTCGATATGCAGCGCACCGCCGATGGTGGTCGAGGGGCGAACGCGCACGCCGAGCGAGCACATCACGTGACGGTACTTTTGCACGAGTGCACGGGGCAGGCGGAACTCGGGGATACCGTACTCCAGCACACCGCCGATCTCGGGACGCTGCTCAAACACCGTGACAGCACAGCCCAGCTGAGCCATCTTAATGGCAACGGTAATGCCAGCAGGACCGGAACCGACCACGGCAACCTGTCTGCCGCACGACGGCGCGGGCTTCCACTCCTTACGGTCCAAATATGCAGTCGAGATATAGTTCTCGATACTCGAAAAATGCACCGGTGTGCCCTTGCGGCCCTGGATGCACGCGCCCTCGCACTGGCCCGAATGGTTGCAGATCATGGAGCAGACCGCGCTCATGGGATTGTTCTGGAACAGCAGCTCGCCCGCCTCTTCCAGACGACGCTGTTTGAACAGGTCAATGACCTGCGGGATAGGTGTCTGAACCGGGCAGCCTTTAAGCTGGCAGAACGCCCTTTTGCAACCTAGGCAACGATTCGCCTCTTCGACAATGTGGATAGCCACGCAACTCCCCTTTTTGACGTAATCCAATGAGACGACGATAAAGACCCTTCACCGTCGCCCCCAGTCAGACAAGCTCAATTTGCCGCCACAGCAAAAGCCAATGCTATATCTCGCGATGCGATGCCCCGCAGCGAGCGGACATGCGCCCGAGTGTCGTCAGGCAGCCAGCCACCGTCGCCGGCACGCTGTTCTCGACCACGCAGGGAATCCCAGGGCGGGCGGCAGCCGCCCAGGCCACCACGGGCTCAAAGTCATAACGGCCCGTCTCGCCCACGCCGTGGCACACCAGGCGCGAACCTGTACCGTCGCACCAACCGGCCTCGTCCTCGTTGTCGACGACTTCAAAATCCTTGGCATGCAGCACGCGGATCTTGCTGCCGCATAAGTAGAGCATACGCGCGGTGATTTCCTGCGCCTCGTTAACGACGCTGGGGTGCAGCAGCGACACCGGGTCGTAGATCACGCCGAGCGCTGGGCTCGAGACGCGCTCCAATACCTCGCGGCAGCGATCCGGTGTGTTGACCGTCTCGTTCCAGCCGGGCTCAATCAGTATTTGCCCACCAACGGCCTCGGCGCGCTCACAGACACGTGCGAGTCCGTCCATAAACGCATCGAGTGCCTCGTCGGTCATACGGTCGTCAGCAACGCGGTTCTGCGCATTGGGACGACCGGTCTCGGTGCCAACAGGACATCCGCCGAGCATCTGGGCAAAGTTCAAGCATGCCTCGTACTCGGCAAAGTTATCCATGAGCTGTTGTCGATCGGGCGTCGCCAGATTCTTATAGCAGCCGAGCACGGCAACCGAAACGTCCGCCTCGTCGAGCACCGCACGCAGGTGCTCGGCAAGCTCGCGAGTCAGGCCGCCCCGATCGATCCCCATCGATGCGTAGAGCACCTTGCTCGGCAGTTGGATGCACGAAAAGCCCAGCTCTCCTGCCATGCGAATGCGTTCCTCGACGGTTCCCTGCACAAGATCGTGCAAACGTACGCCCGGAGTAATGGCCCCCACGCTATTCACGCCCCTTTTGAGCGTTGATGCCCGGGGTGTAGCCGCCAAACGGGTCATCGATGGAGCACACGCCCGAAGGGGCGAGCGGATCGCGCTTACCGGCCAACTTGTCATGATGCATAGTCTCGATATAGGCGAGCACCAGCGGCGCCACGCCCTTCGCGTCGTTTTTGACGACGGGCTCGCTCATGTAGTAGCCAAACGTGCCCTCGCGGTGCGCGGTGTTGCCAAGACCCGCCACCAGGCAGATGTTGTCGAGCGCCAGCTGCCCGTCGCGCTCGGACAGGCACGTGTCGCAGATGCCGTCAAACGCACGGCGGCCGTACTGGTAGTAGCGCTCGCCCAGCACGCCCAGGCGCACGCCCTTCATGATGGCGTTGGCAAAGATGGCGCTGCCCGACTCCTCCAGATAGTTGGGGGCGATATTGGGCAGGTTGATGACCTGGTGCCACATGCCGGTCTTCTCGTCCTGATACGGCAGCATGGCGTCGATCAGGTCGTGGAACATCTTGCGGATCTCGTCCTTCTCGGCCGACATCGAGGGCGGCATGAGCTCCCAGGTATCGATGAGCGCCATGGCGAACCAGCCCTCGGCGCGCAGCCAGAAGTTGGCCGAAAGGCCGGTGACGGGATCGCACCAGAACTGCTTGCGGCTCGCGTCGTAGGCGTGATAGTACAGGCCGTTGAGGGGGTTGCGCATCAGGTCATGCACGACCTGGAACATATGGAAACTATCCGAGCAGGCACGGCGGTTGTGGAAGCTCAGCTCGTACTGCATGTAGAACGGCTGCGCCATGTACATGCCGTCGAGCCAGATCTGGTTGGGGTAGACGGCTTTGTGCCAAAACACACCCTCTTTGGTACGCGGCTGGGTTTCGAGCTGACGATAGATGGTATCCATGGCGGCACGGTACTTGGGCTTGCCCACCAGGTCATAGAGTTTGTAGAGGGTTTTGCCCGCATTGACGTTGTCGAGGTTGTATTCCTGGGGATCGTAATGCTTGATGGTGCCGTCATCCTGGACAAAAAAGTCGATATAGTCGTCAGCGAAGGTCAGGTAGCGCTGCTCGCCGGTGATCTCGTACAGCTCGATGAGTGCCTTGATCATGCAGCCGTCAATGTAATTCCAGGTGTTCTCCTTGCCGGCGCGAAGCTTTTCGATATTCCAGGCCGGCGCCTGAGGCGTAGAGGTCTCGATCAACTGCTCGATATAACGGTCCAGAATCTGATTGCAACCCATTGCTGTCCCCTCTGACGTTATTGATGGGTGAACGTTTCCCCTAGTGTAACGCGAACGGGGATTATAGGGTGAACGTTAACCCTATAATCCCCGTGAACGGCAAACTTTTAACGGCAAACGGCGGTGAGGCCCGCAGCGATGCGATGCGCCAGGCGCTCATAGCCGGTAGGGCTGTAATGCAGACCGTCCGGCATGTAGAGCTCGCGGTGCTCCGGCAAAAACGGGCTGATGCCGCTTTGCGCATACAGGTCGATCACCGGCACCGAGTAGCGATCGCAGACCTCCAGCATCGCGCGCACATAGGCGTCTTGCGTCAGGCCCAGATGGTTGGCCTCGTTGCTTGCCGGAATATCCTTCTCGTGTTTGCCGCTCGTCTTGCACGGCGTCATAAACACCAGCTTTGCCTGAGGCGAGCGCGCCGTGATGGTGCGGATCAGGTAGTCGAGCGCACCGTAGAACTCGTGCACGTCCGTGCTGCCCAGCTCTCCCAGCGGCACGTTACGGCTAAAGTCGTTAACGCCGCCAAAGACGATGCAGATATCTGCCGTGTGATCGATGCCGTCCAAGCGCTCGACAAACGAATCGCTACGGTCGGCCTTGACGGCAATACGCGAACCCTTAATACCAAAGTTCTCGATCGTAGCGCCGCCCAGCAGCGCACCCAGGTGCGAAGTCCAGGAGATATCGTTGCCTCCCCCGCCGCATCCGTTATCGCCCCAGGTGGTCGAATCGCCAAAGCAGCAGATGGTCGATTCGCTCAAGTTTTTCGTTTCCATATTCTTCTCCTCACCCGCACACCGGCGGTCATACAGGTACATACCGTTCATTCGCAACATCCGAGGGGCTATGCGTGGGCGCATTCCGCAACTTGCGAATCGAGCCATTCGATATCCTCGGCAAGATGCGCCACGCCCAGGTGGTGTCCACCCGGGCAGACCTCGTGCAGAAGGTTTTCGTCCTTGCCCAGCAGCGCGTAGGCGTCGCGAACGATATCGAGCTGCTCGTCTACGTTCGCAAGCCCGCGGGCGCCGTTGAGATGGTCTTTCTCGCAGCTCTGAACCAAGAGCGGCCGTGGCGCGACAAGCGATGCAATGTCGCCCATGTCGAGCAGACGCCAGAGTCCAGGCGTGTAATTGCAGCTGCAATTGCCGTTGAGGTGCAGTAGCGAATCATCAACGCCGTACAGATAGCCCGAGACAAACGCCTTGCGCACGCGCGGGTCGAGCGCGGACAGGTACAACGTCATGTAACCGCCGCCCGAAAAACCAAAGCAGCCCAGGTCGTCCATGGCAATGTCACCGCGTGTCTCCAAGTAATCAATCAAGCGCATGTTGTCCCAGGCGTTGAGGCCCGCGACCGTAAGACCCAGCGGCTCGGCCATACGTGCTTGATTCAGACACGTACCGCGCAGGTAGCTGTTCTCGTCGTCGCCCTGACCCTTCCAGTCACGACGGTATCCCCAACCACGCGCATCGGGGCAGACGGTCACGTAACCCATGCGCGCCAAACGCAGACCGTAGTCGTAATTGAACTTACGCACGGCATCGTCGACCGCCGGCACGCCCGCAACGCCGGCTATGCTTGCAGCACCCGCCCCCTGGTGACCATGCGGGCAGATATAGCAGCGCTTGAGTCCCCGCTCGTCAAGCTTGGGGCGGGACGGCTCCAACAGGTAAAACGGCATCCACACATCGTGCTCAACCTGCAACACCGCATGAGTACGCACGATGCTGCCGGCAACCCGCACGCGATTGAGCTCACGAATCTCAATCGGGGCGCGGTCCATAAGCGAAAGACCCAAAATATCGTACAGACGAGTCCTGGTCGCAGCCTTCCATGCCTCAAAGTCTATGGGAGTCTTGCCCGTAAATGCGGCCGAGCGCCCCTCGCGCTTCAGTCGGGCGCGCAGCGCAGGTTCGTCCTCGTAGTACGTCTCGATGTGCACGGTGCGGCCATTGGCAGATAGCCCGGCCGTCTCTACCGCATCACCGTCGCCGCCCTCGGGATCCCAACCATCCGTGCCGGCAAGCACTCGGTCACGCGCATAGCGTTCGGAATCCTGACCGGTCAGGCAATGCGCCCACGGCACCCAAGCGGCAGTATCACCCGCCGGGCCAAACAGGGCACCGCCGGCATACAGGGTGCCGTCATGTGCCGCTGGCTTATTCCAATCCCACCAACCCTCGAGTGAAATATGGGGGCCCAGCCAGCATTCGAGCAAAACGGTCTGGGCCCACTCGCGCCATGGACGACCCAGATAGACCGATCCGGGGGCAATGCCCTCATCGGCTGTAAACGAACAGCCATGAAACACAAATCCGTACGGCTCGCCCTGAGGCGTGGAGGCTGCCGTTACATACCCGTTGACATCCATATTGCGGTTGAGCGAGCGAATCTCACACCCCTCAAAGTAGGCACGCGCGCCGCCAAAGATAAAGTCGACATCGCCCTCGATCCGGCAACGTCGAAAATACTGCCGCCCCACGCGGCGCGGGGCGAACTGCTTGGGGCCTATAAAGCCGCCCGGCTTGGCCTCGCGCGGCGGCAGCGGCCCCAAAAAGAGCGTGTCCTGGTGTCCCTTAATGCAGCAGACATCGACAACCAGGCGGTCACCATCGGCATACAGGGCAATCGCCTGGCCGACCTCGCGCCCATCACCGGCGTTGTTTTCGATTGTTAGACCCGCAAGCGTCACGTCGTCGGCATCGACCAGCACCGTGTACGTACGGAAGGTGCCGAGTCTTCCATCCTGGCCGCTACCATCTTCCGAAGGCATCTTGGCACCCAGGCCTCCCACGATACGCACGCTGTCGGCCGTCTCGCCCTCGAGCGTCACATGCGGACGACGAATTTCGACCCGTTCGCGGTACTCACCCGGCGCCACCAGCACGCGCACCGGCACGGTCGCATCGGGCACACACCGCTCCGCCGCCTCGAGCGCCGCCGAAATGCTGCGATACGCGCCTTCGCGTTCGAGCGATACCTCAAAGAGCTGTTCTTTACCACTCATCTGTCATTACGCTTTCTGTCACAGAACACCCACCGTGCAATACCGGCACCTATAGATTGCGTGCGACAGCCGGGCAGACCCGACCGTCGCACGCCTCAACATGCCGTATTCACTTGTGCAGGAGCACTACCCTACGCGCGGATAACCTTGTCGACGTTTTGCAGCTGCAGCTCGTCGCCATCCTGACCCTCGATGCGCACGTTCTGCAGGTCGAGGACTTTCACGTTCTGCGCGATGATGCCCTGGCGCACCATGGGCTCCACGCCGCAGGCCATGGCCGGCACAAAGGGCTCGGCATCGGCGGCAAAGGTCACATGGACATCCTGGAACGTCAGGCGCGTCACCTTGCTCTCGGGAAGGCCCGTGATATAGGCCGCGGCCGCATGGCAGTTGATGGCCTCGATATCGCAAAACGTCGTGGCGCCAAAGCCGGGCGTACGGTCGTCGACGGGCAGCGCCTCGCGAGACTGCACGTAGTCGGTCTTGCCGTCCTTGTCGCAGAAGTAGAACGAGTTGACCACGAAGGGCGTGAGCACCTTATCCATGCGAATGTGCTCGAAGGTGATGCCCTCGTTGACGGCGTCCTTGCCGCGTCCGCGGCGTGTCTTGACGCGCAGGCCGCGGTCGGTGCGCTCAAAGAGGCACTTGCTCACGGTGAGGTCCTTGATGCCGCCGGCGGCCTCGGATCCCAGCACCACGGCGCCGTGGCCGTCGTGCATGTAGCAGTGCGAGATCAGCACGTCGTGCGTGGCGGGACGGAGCTCGGGTTCAATGCCCAGTTTGCCGCTCTTGATGGCGATGCAGTCGTCCCCCACCGAGAACTGACAGCCAAGGATGCGGACAAAACCGCAGCTCTCGGGATCGAAACCGTCGGTGTTGTGGGAGTTCTTGGGACCCTCGATGGACAGGCACAGGGCATCGACGTGCTCGCACAGAATGGGATGGATATTCCACGCCGGGCTGTTGCGCACGGTAAAGCCGGCAAGACTCACGTTTTCGCACTCGGACAGGAAGATCATGCGCGGGCGGGCGATCTCGCGGCCCTCCTCGGGACGGAAGATGTTCTTAAAGTCCTTGTTCCACCAGTTGTCCTCGGCAAAATCGGTCTGGCCGTCGATGGCGCCGCGGCCATAGATGCACACGTCGTGCACGCTCAGGCCCGTAAAGGTCGAACAGTAGGTCGAGAAGCTCTCGCCCTCCCAACGGCCCAGGGGCAGCATATCGGTGCCGGCGTACCCAGCCCCCTCGTCACCCGTGACCATGCCCGGAATGTAGGCAAGCGCCGCGCGGTCGTGACGGGCCAGCAGCACCGCGCCCTCGGCGAGCTCGATGTTGATATTGCTCTTAAGGAAGAGGGACTTGATGCGGTAGTTGCCGGCGGGGATCAGCACGCGACCGCCCTTGGGGCAGGCCATGATGGCAGCCTGGATATTAGTGGTGTCGTCGTGCTCGGCATCGCCCTTGGCTCCGCAGTCGCGAACGTTGATGGTAAAGGGCTCGGCCGGCGTGGTGACGCCCACACTCAGCTCGCGCTCGCCGCAGACAAAGCGGATCAGGTTGCGCTTACCGGGAACCAGGCCGTCAACATAGGTCTCGACCGTGTTCGTGGTACCGGCGGGCTCATCGTTGACAAAAATCTCCCACGTATCGGCACAGGTAAAGTAGCCGCCATCGTCGAGCTCGATAACGGCCGCGCGGGCGTTGCGCCAGATAACGTTCGTCTCCATGGGTCTCTCCCTCAAATGTAATCAGAAGTTCATACTACTCGTTTTTAAAAAAGGGCCGTACCCGCCGGTGGATCTCCGGTGGCACGACCCTTTGGTTTGGACGATGCGCCTGCCCTACTCGGCGGGAATTACGCTGCCGTCCTGGAAGCCAACATTGTTGTGGGCGAAGCAGTCCTCGTACTTAAAGCCGGAGAGCTCCTCGCAAAGCGCCTTGACCTCGGGCTTGACGTCGGCCATCTTGCCACCCTCCTTGACACGGTGAATCTCGTCGCAAAGGATGTCGCACTGCTCCTTGTCAATCTTGATGCCGCGGGCAAGGACGGCCGCGAGCAGGAAGAAGCCGGCGCAGCCAATGAGCATGTAGCCGCAGATGTACAGAGGCACGGTGGCGGGCTGGGTCACGGCGTCGCTGTTGCCGGCGGTCTGAATGAAGCCGGAGGCAGCAAGGACGATAGCCCATACGTTGACGGCAACAGCCTGGGCGATCTGCTGGCAGAGCTGCTGTGCGGAGCTGTAGATGCCCTCGCGACGACGCAGGGTGATGAGCTCATCGACATCGGGGATGTAGTTGAGCAGAACATCGGGCAGATACTGGAAGCCAACGTAGAAGAACTTCCAGATGGCGAAGATGATGGGGTAGGCGATCATGGCGATGGCGACCGTGGAGGTGCCGTTGATCTGACCAAAGGCGAAGTAGTTGTAGGCGATGATGCACGCGGCGCAACCGACGTTTGCCAGGTACCAAGACTTGTGGAAGCCCTTCTTGGCCATGAGGGCGACCCAGATGGCGGTGCAGACGATAGCGACGACCTTGCCGGGCATCTCCATCACGGACTCGTAGGACTTAGGAATCTGCAGACAGTAGACGATGAAGAAGGACAGGCACGCAGACCAGCAGGCAGCGGCGAGCTTCGTGGAGACCTGCGCATACAGGACCTTGCGGAAGGACTTGTTGCGGAAGGTAGAGATAACGTCGATGAAAAACTTCTTGATACCCTCGCCGACGCTCTCGATCTTCTCCTGAGCGACCTCCTCGGGGGTGTGCTCCCACGTAGACAGGTACACGCAGAGCAGCGAGATTGCCATGACCGAAGCGTTAATCGTAGCAATAATGAAGTAGCTGAACGGGTTGGTCTCGCCGAAGGTGCCAAAGCCAAAGCCGACGAGTGCTGCCATCAGGAAGCCGGCGGCGTTACCAAAGAGGTGCTTGTAGCCGGTGAGGTACGTACGCTCCTTGAAGTCATCGGTCATCTCGATGGTAAGCGGCGACAGGTTGGCAGTGCAGAATGTGTACGCGACGTTGTAGATCAGGTACAGCGCAAAGTAGTACGGGAAGCCAAACGGCGTAGCCACAAAGATGAGCGGCTCAGCGACCATCATCGGGATAGCGAGCAAGATCCAGAAACGGCGACGACCAAAGATGCGGCCGATCTTGGTGGCATAGAAGTTATCGGCCACAAAACCCATCAGCGGGCAAAGAATGGCGTTGAGATAGATGGCGAACGAGCTAATCAGCGCAGCCTCGCCTGCGGACAGGCCGCACTCCGTGGACAGGAACAGCACCATGTAGCTGTGCGTAAAGCTCAGGGCACCGGAGTTGAGCATGCCGCCCATACCAAAGCCCAAGCGCGTCCAGAATGTGATTTTGCGCTTTTTTCCAATCTTATTAGTCATCGAGCTCCCTCTCTTCTCTCGATTGTCTTGTAACAAGACATTGGAATCCATACCGACATCCGTCTGCATGTCGTTCAGGGTGAACGTTTAGCTAGATTATGCGCGATTGCTTATGATAGGTGAACGTTCACTTGTATATTATCCTTGAACGGTCGTTTTTTGCCGTTAAACGGACATCTGACTTGAAAAAAATCACGATTACATGGGTATTGAGTGGGTTTAAATTTGAGGTCGATTAGGTGAACGTTTATTGTTTTCGCCGCTCCCGTACCCTCAGAAAGACACGCCCGAACAGACAGAACAAACATGGCCCCGCCGGGAACACTCCCGACGGGGCCATGGTCAATAGCGCCCTATGCGAACCCATTTACCGCTACAGGCAGACGCCGTCCTTCCAGATGCTGATCTCGTGACAGCCGCGGCGCTCGGCACTCGTAAGCTTGCCGCTCGCCGTCTCTAGCACCAGCTGGTACAGGTCGTGGGCAGCCTCGTCGAGCGTACGCTCGCCCGTGGCGACCACGCCGGCGTTAAAGTCCATCCAGTTGGCCTTGTGGTCGCACAGACGCTGGTTGGTGAACACCTTGAGTGTAGGCGCCGGTGCGCCAAACGGCGTGCCGCGGCCGGTCGAGAACAGGATTACGTGGCAGCCGGCAGCCGTCAGGGCCGTGGTGGATACCATGTCGTTACCCGGGCCGCACAGCATGTTCAGGCCATGCTTGGTAGCCTGACCGGCATACGGCAGCACGTCGACGATGGGGGCAGATCCGCCCTTTTGCACGCAGCCGCAGCTCTTGTCCTCGAGCGTGGTAATGCCGCCGTCCTTGTTGCCGGGGCTCGGGTTCTCATAGACGACCTCCCCGTGGCTGATAAAGTAGTCCTTAAAGCCGTTGAGCATGTCGGCAGCTGCGTTAAAGACGTCCTGGCTCTCACAGCGATCGAGCAGAATGCTCTCCGCGCCAAACATCTCGGGAACCTCGGTGAGCACCGACGTGCCGCCGCGGGCGACGACCATATCGCTCACGCGACCGATCGTGGGGTTGGCGGTAATGCCCGAAAGACCGTCAGAGCCGCCGCACTTAAGGCCAATGACCAGCTCGGAGGCAGGAATGGGCTCACGCTTGGCCTGCTTGGCCAGGTCGGCAAGCTCGGACAGGATCTTGTGACCCTCGACCTGCTCGTCGGCTACATCCTGGCAGGCGAGGAATCGAACGCGCTCGCGATCGAAGTCACCGAGCTCGTCGAGTACCTGCTGGTGCGTGCAGTTTTCGCAACCGAGGGACAGGAACAGCACACCCGCAGCGTTTGCGTGACGCGAGAGCGCCACCAGCAGACGGCGCGTCTGGGCATGGTCGGCACCGGTCTGCGAGCAGCCAAAGGGATGCGGGAAGTAGTAAACGCCCTCCAGCGAGCCCTCGACCAGATCCTGAGCCTGCTCGCACATGGCACGTGCGACCTCGTTGACGCAGCCGACCGTGGGGATGATCCACAGCTCGTTGCGCGTGGCGGCGCGGCCGTCAGCGCGGCGGAAACCCATAAAGGTCTCGGGCGCAACCGGCTCAACGACCGGATGCGTCGGGTTGTAAGCGTACTCGACCTCGCCCGAAAGGTTGGTCTTGACGTTATGCGTATGAAGCCACTGACCGGGCTGGATGTCGCCCGTCACGTGGCCGATAGGAAGACCGTACTTGACGACGTCCTCCCCCGCCGCAATGGCACGCACGGCCATCTTGTGGCCCTGCGGAATATCCTCCGCGGCAACGACCTCGCCCACCCCGGGAACCGCGACAGCGGTGCCCTTGGCAAGCGGCGACAGCGCGACGATCACGTTATCGGCCGGATTGATCTGGATAGTGTTCATTACAAATGGTCCTAACCCTACAGGTTGAGCAGAAGTCAGCGGGCGCCCGCCAGTTGCCCGGCGGGCGCACAGAAGGATTTAGGCCTGGGCGTTGGCGAAGGCCTGTTTGGCGCCCTCGACGCGCACGACGGCAAGCGCGTTGACGACGAACTCCTCAAGGCCGGCAATCTGCGTAAGGTCCTCGCCCCACATCTGCTCGTTACTGAGCACGTCGTGCACCAGCTCGGCATCGTCTGCACCGGCGTGGGCAGCGTAGAAATCGAGCACGAAGGCGTCGTCCTGAGCGGTGTACTCGGTGCCGTCGGCACGGCGCAGGTGCAGGCCATCGCCCTCGCGGGACACAAGCTCCTGCGTATAGAAGGCAATGAGCGTAGCGAGGCTCGTCGCCAGGCACTTGGGCAGGCTGCCGGTCTCGGCAACATAGTCCTTGAGCGTGGGCAGGTCGCGAGCACGCCATTTGGCGGTTGAGTTGAGGCAAATGGAGAGCAGCGCGTGGTCGATAAACGGGTTGTCGAAGCGGTTCTCGACGGCGGCGGCAAAGGCCTTGCAGTCCTCGACATCCAGATCGGCGGCAAGCGTCGGGATGACCTCGTCGTAGAGCATGGTGTTCATGAAGCCACGGACGGTCTCGTCGTGCATGCAATCGCGCACGATGTCAAAGCCGGCAACCCAGGAGCCCGGAACAAAGGCAGTGTGGGCGCCGTTGAGGATGCGGACCTTGCGCTTCTTGTACGGGGTGACATCGGGGGTCACAAAGACGCCCGGCAGGCCGGCCTTCACGAAGGGCAGCTTCTCGGCAAGTGACTCGTCGCCCTGGATACCCCACATCTGGAAGGGCTCGCGCACGGCCAGGAAGGGATCTTCGTAGCCCAGGCGCTCGGCCACGGCAGCGGCCTCCTTGGGGTCGCGGATGCGGCCGGGGACGATAGTGTCGACGAGCGTGGTGCAGACGGTGCAGTCGTCGGCCATCCACTGCGCAAACTCGTCCTCCCAGCCCCAGTCGCTCACGTACTGGTTCATGATGCGCAGCAGCTCCTCGCCGTTGTGATCGATGAGTTCGCAGGCGAGCACAATGACGCCCGGCTTGCCGGCGGCCCAGCGGGTGTGGAGCACCTGGGCAAGCTTAGCGGGGAAGCTCGCGGGCGGCATGTCGTCGGCCTTGCAGGACGGATCGTAGGCAATGCCAGCCTCGGTGGTGTTGGAGACGATAATCTCCAAATCGTCGGAGACGGCGACCTCCATCATGGCGCGGTAGTCGTCCTCACGATACGGATTGAGGCAGCGGCTGCAGGCGCTGATCACACGGGACTCGTCGACCGTGTTGCCGTTCTCCTTGCCGCGCACCAGCACGGTGTACAGGTCGTCCTGAGCGTTAATGCCGTCGGCAAAGCCAAAGGCACCGCTGATGGGCTGGACCATGACAACCTTGCCGTTCCAGCCGGTTGCCTCGTTGCCCATGTCAAAGAAGCGGTCGACAAAGGCGCGCAGGAAATTGCCCTCGCCAAACTGCAGAACCTTCTCGGGCGCGTCCTTGGGCAGCAGGTAGCCCTTGTAGCCGATCTTCTCGAGCGTCTCGTAGCTGATGTTCTCCATCGATGTCTCTCCTTAGATTGCTGTTAGCGTGCAGGCAAAACGGGGGCGCCGCGTGTGGCAACGGCGCTCCCGAGTTCGGTGTGATTCGATGCGGATTTAGGCCTCGACGGTATCCAGGTCAAAGCCAAAGTAGCGGACCGCGTTGTTGTAGCTAATGTCGCGCACGATGGCTCCCAGCAGCTCCATGTCGGCCGGATACTTGCCCTGCTCGACCCACTCGCCGATTACGCCGCACAGCACGCGACGGAAGTACTCGTGACGCGGGTAGGACAGGAAGGAGCGGGAATCGGTAAGCATGCCCACAAAGTTGCCCAGCACGCCCTCGTTAGCCAGAGCCGTGAGCTGCTCGCGCATACCGATCTCGTTGTCGTTGAACCACCAGGCAGAGCCGTTCTGGATCTTGCCGGCGGTCGGAGCCTCCTGGAAGCAGCCCATCACGGTATCGATCATGGTGTTGTCGATGGGGTTCAGGCTGTACAGGATGGTCTTGGGCAGACCCGTGGACTCCTGGATGGAGTTGAGGAAATCGGCCAGCTGGTCGGACGGCGTGTAGTTGGAGATACAGTCGTAGCCGGTGTCGGGACCGAGCTTGGCGAACATAGCGCGGTTGTTGTCACGCTTGCAGCCAAAGTGCAGCTGCATGGCCCAGCCAAGGCGGACATACTCGCCGGCGACGAACTGCATAAAGGCCGTCTTGTACTTGAGGACCTCGTCCTCGGTAAGCGGCTCGGCGGCAAGGCCCTTGGCAAAGATAGTCTCGATTTCGTCGGCGGTAGCCGGAACGTACATAACGTAGTCGAGCGCGTGGTCGGAAGCGCGGCAGCCCAGCTCGTGGGCAACGTCGTAGCGCTTGGAGATGGCAGCCTTCATGCCCTCGAAGTCGCTGATCTCAACGCCAGCAACCTCGGAGAGATGCTTGCAGTAGTCGGCGAACTCCTGGCCACGCTCGATGCGCAGGGCGGCATCGGGGCGCATGGCGGGAACGACCTGAACGTCAAAACTGTCGTCGGCGGCAATCTTCTTGTGCCACTCAAAGCTGTCGGCGGGGTCGTCGGTAGTGCAGATCATGCGGACGTTGGACTGCTTGATGAGGTTGCGGCAGGTAAAGCTGGCCTCGGCGAGCTTGGCGTTGGCAAGGTCCCAGACCTCCTGAGCGGTTTTGCCGTTCAGGACGCCCTCGTAGCCAAAGTAACGCTTAAGCTCCAGGTGGCTCCACTCAAAGACGGGGTTGCCCACGCAGCGGCCCAGGGTCTCGGCCCACTTCTGGAACTTCTCGCGAGCAGGGGCATCGCCGGTAATGAAGCGCTCGTCGACGCCGTTGGCACGCATTAGGCGCCACTTGTAGTGGTCGCCGCCCAGCCAAACCTCGGTAATGTTCTCAAAACGCTTGTCGTCCCAGATCTCCTTGGGAGAAATGTGGCAGTGGTAGTCAACGATGGGCATACCCTCGGCAAAGTTGTGGAACAGTTCCTCGCCGGTTTTGGTGCTCAGCAGGAAATCCTGATCGTCCATGAAGTTTTTCATCAAACAACCCCTTTGTTGGCGGAGCGGGCACACGATGCGCTCGTTATCCTCTAGGTGAACGTTCACTATACTAATTCATTGCGACTTAAAAGGTGAACGTTCACCTAACCACCATGGGGTGAACGGTCGATTTTGTCCGTTCAACGGTTGTTGGAGCCGTGACACGCATGCATTGCGGATGGACTAACGTCCCCGAACACCGAACCTGGGCGTTTTTGCTCAGGTGGGTCATGTCTCGGCGTACATTTTTGGGAATATTCAGCATCGGGGCGTACTGCGCACCGTCCTCGACGCCCTATTTGATGCGCATATCGCGCCCGATCGGCATAAAAAAGTGCCTCCGATGGCGATTTACGCCATCGGAGGCACTTAAAACAGTCGTTCTGAGCCTCTTTCGGAACACGCCATTGCTGAATACTCCAAAAAATGCACGCCGCAAGAGGGGGTACCTGACCAAACGGCTAAATTCCCGCAAGCTCGCAGTAGCGGTCGACGTTGCTGGCAAACACCATCTCCACAGCACCCTTCTGCACGGGCTCCGCCGGAGTTTTACCCCACAGCAAATACTCGCCCAAGGTCTTGGCACCACGGTAGGCCAAGCTCACCGGGTCCTTATAGACGATATTGGTAAAAATGCCACGGCGTAAGGCCAGGGCGCTCTCGGGGAACAGGTCGTTGCCGATCACCATGACCTTGCCGGCCTTGCCGCTCGAAACAAGCGCATCGGCGACCACCTCGGAACCAACGGCAAAAACGCTACAGATGAGCTCGGGAGCATCCGGCGCACTCAAGCGCTGCTCAAGCTCGCGCTCGAGCTGTTTGACTTGCGCATGGGCACCGGCAAGGTCCTCAACCCGCCATGGAATATCGTGCTCGCGCAGGTAATTATGAAAGGCGCGGGCGGTCAGATAGTGCGAGTCGGTATAAGGGTCGCCCGCCAACAGGAGCACGCGGGCGTCAGCCCCAGAAGCGTGGACCAGATTTGCCGCCTGCTCCGCCATAAGACTGCCCGCCGCGGAATAGTCCGCCAGACTGGCACCCAGGCGATCGAGGTGCGGGCGGTCGCCGTCTACGAGCTCGATTGTCACGCCCGCCTCGGCAATCTGCCTCAAGAGCTCGGTTGCGCGGTCATCGCCCGGAACATAGGCAAGCAGGCCATCAATCTTCTCGCCCACCTGCAGACGCTCATCAATCTGCTCGAGCGCATCGGCGTAGCCACCCACGCCAAATTCAACGCGCTCAACCGTAATGCCCTGATCGATGACCTCCTGCTCAAAGCGGTTGCAGCCTTCCCAAAGGTAACGGAAAAAGTACGCCCCCTCGCGCGATGCGCGGGGCAGGCAAAACACCAAGTTGATATCCTTGCGGCGCAGGCTCGAGGCACTTGTGTTGCGGTGGTAACCCATGGCCTCGGCCTTGGCATTCACCTTGGCACGCACGGATTCGCTCACGCCGGCCTTGCCCGTCAGGGCCTTATGCACGGTATTGATGGAAACGCCAAGCTCGGCGGCTATGTCCTTCATGGTTACGCGAGCGCTCATGGGGTTACTCCGTTATAGATAAGTTGCCAATTAACAGTACAGGTAACGATACCCCAAAATCACCCTTCAACTCGCCACGCTCGCCCCCAAATGTGCAAAGCGCCCCGCGAACGGATGCTCGCGGGGCGCTTGGATGACGGACCTTACTTGATACCGCGGCCCAAGTCTTCGGCAATTTTGTCCACGCCCTTAAGTGCGGCGCAGGTCTTTTTGTTGGAACAATGTCCTGTGCAAACGCCACCTTGAGCGCAGTCGGCGCAGGTGCCCTTGCGATAAATGCGCACGCACACGGCGACAAACGCAATACCGATAATAGCCAGTACAACAATATCGATAGGTGCCATAGCAAGCCTCCTCTAGTTAACCATCACTTACTTTACCCCATTCTCCACCTGCCAATAAGGGACAGGTATATTTTGGTCGGTTTTATCTGCAGAAACGCCACATCTCCCTCACCAAAAAGCCCGAGTGTCGCTGGGACACCCGGGCTCGTGGAAAGGGGCTGATCCTTATTCGGACTTAAGCGGAAACTGCAGCGGAAGCGGTGTTGGTCTCGTCCTCGTCGGTCCAAGCGTGCTTGGACATGGGACGGAAGATCTGGAAGAGCATCGCAACCAGCAGAACGATGGCTACAACCGTCCAAATACCAAACTGGCCAAGGACAAGCAGGTTGTAGAACTGGTTGATGAACAGGCCGATCACCCAGGCAAAGGCGCACTCGTAGCCGATGGCAATCGCGGTCCACTTGCCGGAGTCCATCTGGTTGCGGATAGTGCCCATGGCGGCAAAGCACGGGGCGCACAGCAGGTTAAAGGCGCCAAAGGCAACGCAAGCGCCCATGGTGGGAAACATGCCCGCAAACGCGGTCCACAGGCTCGGGTCGGTCTCGGCGGCGTCGGCAACGGACAGCAGCGAGCCGGCGGTGGCGACGACGTTCTCCTTGGCGACAAGTCCAGAGACAGTCAGCGCGGTGGCCTGCCAGGTGCTAAAGCCGAGCGGGGCGAAGATCCAAGCGACCAGGTTGCCCAGCATGGCGAGCACGGAGTAGTCCATAAACTCCTCAGGGATGCCGTCCATCGCAGGCAGGAAGCCGAAGGAACCGTTGTAGCTACCAAAGTTGGAGAGGAACCAAACCACGACGGTGGACGCGAAGATGACCGTGCCGGCCTTCTTGATAAAGGCCCAGCAGCGCTCCCATACATGCAGCGCCCAAGAGCGGATTGCCGGGAAGTGATAGGCGGGAAGCTCCATAACGAACGGCGTCGGGCGACCGGCGAAGAGCTTGGTCTTCTTGAGCATGAGGCCCGAGGCGATGACGGCAAAGACGCCCAAGAAGTAGAACAGCGGGCTGATCCATGCGGCGGTGGTGGAAGAATCGCCGATGATGGAACCCATGAGCAGAGCGATGATCGGCAGCTTGGCGCCACAGGGAATGAACGTGGTGGTCATGACCGTCATGCGGCGGTCCTTCTCGTTCTCGATGGTCTTGGTGGCCATGACGCCGGGGACGCCGCAGCCCGAGGACACGAGCATGGGGATGAAGGACTTACCGGACAGGCCAAAGCGGCGGAACACGCGGTCCATGATGAAGGCGACGCGGGCCATGTAGCCGCAGTCCTCCAAGAAAGACAGCATCACGAACAGCAGGAACATCTGCGGCACGAAGCCGAAGATGGCGCCCAGACCGCCGACGATACCGTCACAGACCAGCGAATCGACCAGGCCACCGTCCTCGGTGCCGCCCGCCACAAGGGCATCGTGCACCACGGTGGTAATACCCGGAACATAGGGGCCGTACTGTGCCGGGTCGACCGAGTCGGCGGCGTCACCCGCAGCCTCGACAGCTGCGTCGTAGGCGTCGCGGCCCTGGCCGAGCACATACCAACCGTCGGTGCCAAAGAGCTGGTCGTTGGTGAAGTCGGTCACCGTGCCGCCCAGGGTGGAAACGGCGATGTAGTACACGCAGAACATGATGACCACAAAGATCGGCAGGCCCAGGATACGGTTGGTAACCACGCGGTCGATCTTCTCGGAGGCGCTCATCTTGGCCGGAGCTTTGGTCATGCACTCGTCGATAATGTGGGCAATCACGCCATAGCGCTCGCCGGTGATGATGGACTCGGCGTCGTCGTCGCAATCCTGCTCGCACTGGGCGACCAGCTGCTCGACGCGAGCGGCCTTCTCCTTGGTGAGGTTGATGAGCTTGCAGGCGTCCGCGTCGCGCTCAAACAGCTTGACAGCGTAGTAGCGACGCTTGTTGGCGGGAACGCTCGCCGGCAGGTTGTTCTCGATGTGGTCCAGAACGTCCTCGATGGAGGAATCGAACTTGTGCTCCGGCACCTGGCCCTTGGAAGCAGCAGACTTCTTGACCTGCTCGAACAGCTCCTTGATACCCTTGTTTTTAAGGGCCGAGATCATCATGACCGGGCAGCCAAGCTTCTTGGAAAGCTTGTCCGTGTCGATCTTGTCGCCGTTCTTCTCCACGAGGTCGGCCATGTTGAGGGCCACGACCACGGGCAGGCCGGTCTCGATAACCTGAAGCGCCAGGTACAGGTTGCGCTCGAGGTTGGTGGCATCGACCACCTGGACAACGACATCGGGCTCGCCGCTCATGAGGTAGTCGCGCGAGCACTGCTCCTCGGGGCTGTAGGGGGAAAGCGAGTAGATGCCGGGGAGGTCCGTAATCGTGACGTTCTTGTCACTCAGGAGCTTGGCTTCCTTTTTCTCAACCGTGACACCGGGCCAGTTGCCAACGTAGCCGTTGGCGCCGGTGATCAGGTTGAAAAGCGTGGTCTTGCCGCAGTTGGGGTTACCCGCCAGCGCGACATGGATCTGAGAATCCGCCATTCAATCCTTCTTCCTTGTGTGCCCGCGCTGTCATCTCCGAGCGGGCTGGATATTGTGCTTCAACGTTGCATTGCTAAGTTAGAAAAACCTAACTTTACCTGCAAGAATACATGCCGCTGGCCCTTACTGGACCTCGACGACGGCAGCCTCCTCCTTGCGGATGGAAAGCTCGTAGCCGCGCACGTTGATCTCGACCGGATCTCCGAGCGGTGCGACCTTTACGACCTTAAACGACGTGCCCTTGATGAGCCCCAGGTCCATAAGGTGACGGCGCAGTGCACCCTCACCGTGAAGCTTGACGATGGTAGAGCTCTCGCCCACCTTGACGTCACCCAACGTCTTCATGTACTTGTCCCCCTTTCAGCTTTTTGCGAAATGCTACGAACTAACCGACGGTCATGATGTGCATGGCAACCTTGGAATCGATACCAAAGCGTGCACCCAGCACCGTGACGATGATATTGGCGCCACTCGAGCTCACCACGTGGATCTCGTTGCCCTCGACAAAGCCGAGGTCCTTGAGATGGTGCTTCATATCCTCATTGCCCTTTACGCGAGACACGCGCACGGTTTCGCCCGCTTTTACCATCGAAAGCGGCATAGCCGGCATCTGCGGTCCGCAAGACATGAGTGAGCTCCTAACGTCAGTTCGTCCTCAACATCGACGCAGCAAAAGTTAACCACGTCTATGTTCGCTATAGTAAACTAGCACGTGGTTAACTTTTTGGAAAGGGTCCCCATTTAGATTTCGAAAAAGTTTCCTATACGAAACAAAAAGGCGCGGCAAAGAGCTGTCCTTTGCCGCGCCCTGTCATGCTTAGAGCGAGAGGTTTCTGATCGATGTGACGCAGGAAGCCTCGTCTACGCCCGAAACGCGGAAGATGATGTCCTCGCCGCACTCGCCGTAGAGAGCCATGAGCCCCATTACATCGCGGCCGTCGGTATGGCGATCGCCGATACTGACCGATACGTTGCTACGATGCTTGGCAATGATGTCGTAAAGCAGCGCAACCGGGCGGGCATGCAGTCCCAACGGATCTTTAATCGTCTTTGTAAACTCGACCATGTCCCCTCCCGCGGCATCGCACATTCGGCCGGCAAACCCAACCACGTGGTAGTTATTGTAGCGTTAGATGCTTGTCGAGAGCTCCTCTGAACACCTCGTGGGCAAAAAGTGGCAAATATGAGTACTGTCACCGATTTAGTAGCAGCAAAATCGCGAGCAAAGTGCCTGCTTTGAGCGATTCGAAGAGGTTGAAAGCCGTCAAACGCCCTTTAAAGGGGGTTAGATAAATTGATTTTGAGCCCGTTTTTGCTCAGAACAGGCCGAAAAATATGACACCTCTTTTGCAACAGTACTCATATTTGGCATTTTTTGACCACGGGGTCCAAAACCATGCCCCAAAACACAAAAGGAGGGGCCTCGTAAGGCCCCTCCTTAGGAAAGGGAATCGATTTATTCCACAGCCGTAGATTAATCCTAGCCGCTACTCCATCATGTCGAGGACGGAGGGGCGAAGCTCGTTCTCGGCGGCCTCGGGATCGGTCTCGCGCAGGCGGTTGATGTAGCGGTTGTACCACATCACGGCAAGGCCCAGGAAGACAACTACACCGCCAACGTTGTAGACCAGCGTCAGCCACAGAGGCTGATCGAGCGGAATGGTGCCGCAGATAAGCACGAAGCAGAAGACAACGAGCAGGAAGGCGGCAATGACCAGACCGAAGGTGCGCGAACCCATACGGAAGTCGCGGGGCGCAGCGTCGAAGTTCTTGCGCAGCATAAAGTAGGCAAGCAGAATCAGCAGCGGCGGGAGCAGAGCGGTGGCAGCCGTCATGTTGGTGACGATCATGAGCAGGTCGTCTAGGTTGCCGGAGCCCAGGGCCGGGATGATCAGGATGGGGACGACGATGGCGAACTGCAGCCGGGCAGCGCGGGCAGGAATGCCGTGCTCGTTGAGCTCGACGATCTTGCTACCAAAGACGCCCTTGGGGATCTCGGTGAAGAAGACCTTGATGGGAGCAGAGGTCCACATCATGAGGGAGCCCAGCGTGGCGGCAAGAAGGATCAGGCCAATGACGCGCGTGGACACTTCCATGGGAATGCCAAAGTGGGCAAAGACAGCGCCGAATACGTCGAAGATACCGGTGGAGATGGCAACGCCGCCCTCGGGAATGAACAGGTTGACCAGCAGCGAAGCGCCTGCATACAGAAGGCCGATGGTCAGGCCGGCGATAACGACGGTGCGCACGAAGGCCTTGACGCCACCCTTAAGGTCGTTAAGGAACACGCCGACAGACTCAGCGCCGCCAACGCCCTGGATGATCCAGGCAAGCGTACCGAAGAAGCCCCACATAGTTGCGAAGTTGCTCGTGTCGGGAGCCATGTTAGCGGGGGTAGGAGCCGTAGCGAACTCGGCTCCGCCAAAGGCAGCAGCCAGGGACAGCAAGATGAACACGGCAGTCAGGCCGAGAGCCGCGGTCGAGCCGAAGGAGGAAATGGAGCCGATCCACTTAGCACCCTTGGTCGAAACCCACGTGGCGATAGCAAAGACGACGATCTCGATAATGGTGATCCACAGCTGCGAGAGCTCGGCATTGGCACCAAAGAACACGCAGCTCGCGTAGATGATGACGTTAGGCAGGACGGACGCAAAGTAGAACAGGTTAACGAACCAGTAGCTAAATGCCGTCAGGAATGCCCAGCGACCGCCCATCGAGGTCTTGACCCAGGCGTACACGCCCGACTCGGAGTCCTTGTTAAGGCCGACGAATTCGGCGGTAACCAGGGTATAGGGGACAAAGTACAAAAGCGTAGCGAAAAAGAACGACGGCGCAGCTGCCAAGCCGATGGCCGCGTTGTTGTTGATGATGTTCTTGATACCGAACACGGCGGCGACCGTCATGCCCAGCAGAGCGAACGAACCAATCGTTCCTCGTTTTTCAGAGCTCATAAGCCCTCCCAATCATCCGTTATATCTCATCTAAAACCGTCCGGACTGCAAGCGCAATCGTGGACGGCGCACCTGCTAAGGGGAATGGGGAAAAGGGAGTCAACAAAGCCATCCCCCTTAACGGCGCGAAGCAAACGTCCAAACGGACGAATACTACTTGTTGGGGAAGGAATAACCTTCAACCGTCACGTGCAGTACCACGACGCGGGAATCCGCGGCATCGGCCACGACACGGTAGGCCTCGTCAATTTCGACGACGGCAACGCCGCCGGCGGGAATCGTCACGGTCTCCCCCGCACCCTCAAAGCGCTCGCGATCATCGATATCGCTGTAAGCACGGATGCAGGTGAGGTCTGCCTTGGGGGCAACCTCGACGGTCAGGTCGCCGTCGAGCGGAGCGAGCACGGCATGGTAGCGACGGTGACCGACCAGATCGGCGGTAGCGGCCTCGCGGGCATAGACCCACCAGTACACCAACGAGTCGCCGATGGAGTAAGCCACGTCGTGCTGCAGGTCGGCAACGCCATCGAGCGCCTGACCGGTGCGCATCCACTTCTTGACGGACTTCATCTGAGCGTCGAAATCGGCGCGCGAGTTAAAGACATGCATGACTTATGCCTCCTTAATGGGTGCCAGCGCCTGAGCCAGATCGGCAGACGTCAGCGGTCGCAGGGACACCTCAAAGCTGAAGCTCTCAAAACGGGTGCGGTAGGAATCGAGCACCTCGGAACCCCAAGAGTTCGAACCAAGGCCGAGCAGCTGGTCGTTGATATTGACCGTAACCGTGTCGCCCTTGACAAGGTCGTAGACGTGCTTGGCGTTATCTATAGCCTCGCAGCTATAGGGCCATGCCGAGAACGAGAACGGGTTGGAGGCGGCGTCGCTCGGACGCGTCACGACCAGACCGTCACCGTGGCTAGAGCGCAGGGCGACCCAACGGGTGCCCTCGCGGTTAGCACAATCCTGAGGCATAACGTAGGGCGTGAACATGTCGTCGACCGTAGTGCGGTAATGACCGACCGGGTTGGCGCGCAGCGAGTCCGGATAGTTCTCGCCCGGGCCGTGGCCATACCACTCGACGGCACGATCGCAACCGGGGACCTCGAAGGAGATGCCGATGCGCGGGATGATATCCGAGTAATCGCCGTAGGGCTCGCCGGAAACCTTGAGGTCGACTCGACCGCTCGGAAGCACGGTGTAGACGAGCTCGACGCGCATGCCGAACGCGCGGACGGGAGGAGCGATACGCTGGCTCACGGTAACGACGACCGCATTGCCATCCTGCTTCCAAGAAACCTTGCGGGTAGACGTCTGCATCACATCGATGAAGTTGTCCTTCCACAGTGAGTCATACTCCTGGGCATGGTTATCGACGAGCGGATGCCAAAAACCAACCTGGGGACCAGAGGCCATGACGTCGCGGCCGGATGCCTTCCACTCGCTCACGGTACCGTTGACTTTGCTGAAGGTCAGCTCGCCGTTGAGGGAGTGGATGCGGATCTCCTGCTCGGTCTCCTCAACCGTAAGCTCAGGACGAGCGGGGGCCACGATGGTCGGCGCCGGATGGTTTGCGATGGCAAACTGGCTAGCGCCCAGCTGGAACATCGGCTCGCACCAGACGTGAGCGGCCATGGTGTAGGCGCGCACGGTCAGCAGGGTCTCGCCCACTGCGGCCTCGCGAATCACCAGTGGCAGCTGGACGGACTCGCCGGGGGCAACCGCGCCGGGCATGAGCGTCTTGCGGCAGACCACGTCGCCGTCCACCAGGGTCTCGGCCGACAGGCAGACATCCTCGAGGGTGGTGAACCAACGCTTGTTGGTGACGGTCAGCTCGCCTGCCTCGGCGTCATAAGCCATGCGGACCGGGCAGATAACCTGGCCGTACTCGGTAAGGCCCGGACTCGGCTGCTGCCAGGGGAACACCATGCCATCGATGCAGAAGTTGCTGTTGTTGGGGTAATCGCCGTTGTCGCCACCATACATATCGTAGGCAACGCCGTCCTCGGTCACAGCAGCCAAACCGTGGTCGCACCATTCCCAAATGAACTGGCCCTGGATGCAATCCCAACGATCGAAGACCTCCTGGTACTCGGACAGGCCTCCGGGACCATTGCCCATGGAGTGACCGTACTCACAGTTGATGCGCGGCTTGGGGAATGGGTGCTCGCCAAAGTCGTTCATCTGCGAAACACGGGAGTACATCGTGGAGATAACGTCGACGGTATCGGCGTTGCGGTCCTCCTCATAATGGACCGGACGATCATCGAGCTCGTGAGCCTTGGCGTACATCGCGCGGATGTTGCAGCCATAGCCGCTCTCGTTGCCCATCGACCACATAATGATGCAGGCGTGGTTGCGCTCCTGCATCACCAGGCGCTCAATGCGGTCGACGTAGGCCGGCTCCCATGCCGGATCGTCGGTGACCAGGGCGATGTTGCCGATATTCTCGAAGCCGTGGCTCTCCATATCGGTCTCGGCGACCAGCATGATGCCATACTCATCACACAGCTCGTAGAAGCGCGGGTCATTGGCATAGTGAGAGGTGCGCACCGCGTTGATGTTGTGCCGCTTCATGAGCTCCAGGTCGCGGCGCATGCGATCGAGGCCCACGGCGCGGCCCTTGTGATCGTCGTGATCGTGGCGGTTGACGCCATGCATCTTAAAGTAGGTGCCGTTGAGGTAGATATGATTGCCCTCGACCGTCACCTCGGCAAGACCCTGGCGATGCGGAACGTACTCGCTGGCCTCGTCGCCATCGTAGACCTCAAACGTAAGGTCATAGAGGAAGGGGTCCTCGGGATTCCAGAAGTGGGCATCGGCAACGCTGCACTCGGCATGGCCGTCGACGCACTCACCCGTAGCCACCACGTTTCCGCCATCGCTGAGCGTATACACGACGCGGGTAGCGCCCTCGGCCACCGTATCGAGCGTGATCAGAGCGGCATCGCCCTCGCGGTGCGTGCGGAACCTAAAGTCGACCAGGTGCGCGGCGGGACGCTGCATAAGGTACACATCGCGGAAGATGCCCGAGGCCCACCACATGTCCTGATCCTCGATATAGCTGCCATCACTGTACTGCAGAGCCTTGACCGCAAACAGGTTGTCGCCCTCGACGAGCGCGTCGGTCACGTCAAACTCGGCAGACAGGCGCGAACCCTTGGTCATGCCGATAAACTGACCGTTGACGTACAGCTCACCATAGCTCTCGATGCCGTCAAAGCGAATGATCTCGCGAGCGCCGGCAGGCACGGCGGGAAGGTTGACGATGCGCTGGTAGACGCCCGTGGGGTCGTCGGAGGGAACGAACGGCTGATCCACCGGGAACGGGAAACCCTCGTCGGTGTAGGCAAGGTTGCCATAGCCATCCACCTGCCACAGGTGCGGAACCTCCACGTGATCCCACTCGGGCTCGTACGTGGAGAGCTCCTCGTTGGAAACGGCAGCAGGCCCCTCAAAGAGGCGGAACTGCCACGAGCCGGACAGCTGGACAAACCCGCGCGACAGCTCGCGGCTGTACGTAGCGGCGAGATCGGCGGTCTCGTAACCCATAAAGTACGCATGGGGTGCCAGGCGGTTCCTGTGGGTGAGCGCTTGGTTTTCCCAATCGTTAATGGCGTCCATGGTGATGCTCCTTCGTCATCGTAGTGATTCTTGTGCAACCGGTTGTCCTTATCTTACGGGCGATGCAAAAAATTGTGCAACCGGTTGTCCGCTGAACGGTCGATTTGGTCGGATTAACGGTGCAACCGGTTGTACAGCTGCGACACTTATGTCACCCTGAGTATCGAAACTCAGCGCAAAACATCGTTCTTAAGCTCGTAGGCAACCGCCACGCCCGCTGATATCTCACCCACACGAGACGTATTCGATTGCGGCTTGGTTGCAAAACGACACCTGTCACCGGATATCATGAACGCTGTTCAGGTGCACTATAGTAAGCTGTATCCGCACCAGCCCGTATCAGTGACAACATCGACCGCATTTTCCAGGAGACGCCATGACCCAACCAGTTCGCACCGCACCTACGCTTGCCGAGGTTGCCGCAGCTGCCGGCGTGTCGCGCTCCACGGCATCGCGCGCCCTCAACGATTCGCCCCGCATTAGCGAGGAAACCAAAAAGCGCGTCCGTGCGGCGGCCAAGAAAGTCAATTTTGTCCCCAATGCCCGTGGCCGAGCGCTCGCTGTCGGGCGCACGGAAATCATCGCCGTGCTCGTGACCGAGCCCCTGAGTGAACTCTTCAGCGACCCCACCTATAGCGAGTTTTTGAGCGGTATTACCGAGGAACTGTCGGAGTCGTCCTATCTGCCCGTTATCTTGCAGGCGTCTTCTACGCATGAGCGCAACCGCGCACGCGAGCACTTTGAGCGCCGCTCGTTCGACGCCGTGATCGACGTCTCCCCCTACAAGGGCAGCGAGCTGCTCGAGGTGCTGCGCGAGCTGGGCGTACCCACCGTGTTGTGCGGCCAGCTCGAGGGCCACCCCTATCGCGATGTGTTCTCGACGGTCTACTCTGACGACGAAGAGGGCGGACGCTTTGCGGCACACGCCATGAAGGAGCGCGGGCGCAAAGATATCGTCGCCGTGTTGGGACCGCAAGACAACCCCGCTGTTGTCGACCGCCTGCGCGGCTACCGCGCCGTCTTGGGCGAAGACCTCCCAGACGCAAACGTTATCTATACCGGCTGGAACAGCGGAGACGGCTATCAGGCCATGCGCCAGATCCTCGCGCGCAAGATTGCTTTCGATGGCGTGCTCTGCGGATCGGACCGTATCGCGGCTGGCGTCATCACCGCACTCAACGAGGCAGGCCTATCTGTTCCGGCGGAAGTTTCTGTCGTCGGCTTCGACGATCACGAGATTGCGACGCGCTGCGTCCCCGCACTCACGACCGTCCGCCAGCCCCTGCGCGAAGAAGGCCACATGGCCGCCAACATTGCGCTCGACATGATCAAGGGTGCCGAGCCCACCACCACCGTCATGCACATGCAGCTCGTTCAGAGAGACTCGCTGTAGGAAACTGGGCCGGGCTTTCCGCCAGACAGTTGCTGTGGAAAGCCCGGCCCGTTTTGAGCGCTCATTCTGGGGCACAGTTTCCGTTAGACAGCTCAACCGGAAACTGTGTCCCATTATTTTGCCGAATTCTGGGTCGCGCTTTCCCAGAGGACCCCCTTTGGGAAAGCGCGACCCGTTCTGGACGCAGATTCCGGGACGCACTTTCCGCGACGCCCGGTCATCCCATGCCCTCACAATCTCGGCGCATAAAAAACGAGGGAAGGCACGCGTCCTTCCCTCGTTGCGGGCAATATGTAGCCGCTCGCTTACATCAGGCGCAGGCTGACATCCTTGAGCTGGGCGCCGGAAACGGCACTCGGAGCGCCCGACATAAGGTCGGAGCCGCTGGCCGTCTTGGGGAACGCCATGACGTCGCGGATGGAGTCGGAACCGGTGAGCAGCATGCACACGCGATCCAGACCCAGAGCGAAACCGCCCATCGGGGGTGCACCAAACTTGAGCGCCTCCATGAGGAAGCCAAACTGCGACTCGGCGCGCTCCTCGGTAAAGCCCAGGAGCTTGAGCATGGACATCTGCATCTCGGCGTTGTGGATACGCATACCGCCGCCGCCGGCCTCAAAGCCGTCCATGACAAAGTCGTAGGTGCACGAACCGGCTGCCAGCGGGTCGGCCTCGATCTTGGCGATGTCGGTCTCGGTCGGCAGGGTGAAGGGCTGGTGCTCGGCAGCGTAAGCCTTGCGATCCTCGTCCCAGTGGAACAGCGGGAAGTTGACGACCCACAGGAAGTCGTGGCCCTCGCGCTTGATCTCGAGCGCATTGGCCATGTGGGAACGCATGCCGCCCAGGATCTCGTCGGAGAGCAGGCGCGGACCGGCGGCGAACATCACAAGGTCGCCGGGCTCGACGCCCATGCGCTCGCGCAGAGCCGCCATCTCCTCGTCCGAGAAGAACTTGACGATGGGGCTGTTGATGGAGCCGTCCTCGCGGAATGCGATCCAGGCCAGGCCCTTGGCGCCAAACGTGGAGGCCACACCGGCGAGCTTATCGATCTTGGCGCGAGCCCAGGCACCGGCGCCCTTGGCGTTGATGGCCTTGACGACGGAGCCCTCCTCGTTTGCGGCAGTCGCAAAGACCTTGAACTTGGAGTTGGCAAAGATGTCGGTCAGGTCGACCAGGTGCATGCCATAGCGGGTATCGGGCTTGTCAGAGCCATAGGTGTCCATGGCTTCCCAATAGTCCATGCGGCGCAGCGGCGTGGGCATCTCGACACCCATGCGGCCGAAGGCGTCGGCCAGGACCTCCTCGAGCGCGCTCATAACGTCGTTCTGGTCCACGAAGGACATCTCGATATCGACCTGGGTGAACTCGGGCTGACGGTCGGCACGCAAGTCCTCGTCGCGGAAGCACTTGGCAACCTGGTAGTAGCGCTCGACGCCACCGACCATAAGCAGCTGCTTCAGGAGCTGAGGGGACTGCGGCAGGGCGTAGAAGTTGCCCGGCTGGATGCGGCTGGGAACGATGAAGTCGCGGGCGCCCTCGGGCGTGGACTTGAACAGGGAGGGCGTCTCGACCTCCATGAACTCACGGTTGTGCAGCGCCTCGCGAATGGCAAAGGTAAAGTCGGAGCGCAGCTTGAGGTTGGCCATCATCTCGGGACGACGGAGGTCCAGATAGCGATAGCGCAGACGGGTGTCCTCGCTGGTCTCGATGCCGTCCTCAATCTGGAACGGCGGGGTGACGGATGTGTTGAGCACCTCGGCGTGGTCGGTCAGGACCTCGATCTCGCCGGTCGCGAGCTTGGTGTTGGTGGTCTCCTCGCCACGGGCGCGCACGACGCCGTGAATCTTGATGGGCCACTCGGGACGCATGGTCTCGGCGATCTTAAAGGCGTCGCCGTCGGAGTGCTCGGGGTCGAAGGTGAGCTGCGTGATGCCCTCGCGGTCGCGAAGGTCGCAGAAGATAAGGCCGCCGTGGTCGCGGCGACGGCTCACCCAACCGGTGAGGGTGACCTCTTCGCCCACGTTCTCGCGGCGAAGCTCGCCGCAGGTACGGGTGTGCATGGAATGCTCGTCGATGGGACGGGTCTGGCTCATACCAGTGATCCTCCTTTATGGATCTGTGCCGCCCCGTGTCGTTCCGGGCGGCGTCGTACAGATTTGCCTGGCCTGCGTAAACCGCGCAGCCAGACATGGCGTTCTATCTTATCGCACCTGTGTCGATGTGCCGCGAAAAAGTAGCTCTTGCCCAAAGACTTGACGGAGACGAAACAATTGACACGCCGCGGCACCCGCCCGCACTCGTCACGTGCGACAATATGCCCCAATAAAACAGCACTCGGAAAGGCCCGCCATGACTGCACGCCTCATCGTTATGGATATCGACTCCACGCTCATCAACCAGGAGGTCATCGACCTGTTGGGCGAAGAGGCCGGCGTGGGCGAGCAGGTGGCACAGATCACCGAACGCGCCATGCGCGGCGAGCTTGACTTTAAGCAGGCGCTCGAGGAGCGCGTGGGGCTGCTCGCCGGCCTGGACGAGAGCGTGTTCGAGCGCACCTTTGAGCGCGTGACATTTACCCCCGGCGCGTTGGAGCTTGTGCGCTCAGCGCACAGCAAGGGCTGGAAGGTCGGCGTGGTAAGCGGCGGCTTTCACGAGGTCGCCGACAAGATCGTGGCCGCCGCGGGCATCGATTTTTGCCTGGCCAACCGCCTGGAAGTCGTGGACGGCAAGCTCACCGGCAAGCTGGCGGCCGACATCGTGACCAAGGAGTCCAAGCTCATCCAGCTGCTAGATTGGGCAGTTGAGTGCGGCGTCGATATGGCCCACACGGTCGCGATCGGCGACGGCGCCAACGACATCCCCATGATTCAGGCCGCGGGCACGGGCATCGCGTTTTGCGCCAAGCCCAAGACGCGCGAGGCGGCCCCGTTTGCCATCGACGAACGCAACCTGATGCTCGCCATGGACATCATCCTGCGCGACTAGTCAATCCATCTAACAAGTGAATCAGTCTGTCCTATAGTTTCCGAACAATTTTGTCTTAGTGTTCGGAAACATACCCTTTGAGTGCTAGACTTTGCGCCGTCGAAGGGAACATATATGGATAAGCGAGATCTTGAGCAATTGCTGAGCGATGTTGCCGGCGGAGCAGTCACCCCTGCCGACGCCCTCACGCGCATCCAGACGGCTCCGACCGCCGATTTGGGCTTTGCGCAGCTCGATCTTTCGCGCGGGGTGCGCCAGGGAGCCGGCGAGGTTGTCTACGGGGCCGGTAAAACCGCCGATCAGATTGCCGCCATTATCGAAGCACTGCGCGATGCCGGCCAGGAGCGCATCCTGGTCACGCGCTTGGATGCCGAAAAAGCCGCGCGCACCGCTGAGCTTCTCGGCAACGGCATCGACCTGGGATATGTCCCGGACGCCCAGCTCGCCCTCGTGGGCGGCAAGCCCTCCCCCACCGGCAACGGACGCATCGTCGTCGCCTGCGCCGGCACGAGCGACCTGCCCGTCGCCGAAGAAGCCGCGTTGACGGCCGAGTTCTATGGCAACGAGGTCGACCGCCTCTACGACGTAGGTGTCGCCGGCCTGCACCGCCTACTCGCGCATGCCGAGGAGCTTGCTCAGGCGCAGGTGGTCATCGCCATCGCCGGCATGGAGGGCGCACTGGCGAGCGTTGTCGGCGGCCTGGTAAGCTGTCCGGTCATAGCCGTTCCCACCAGCGTGGGTTACGGCGCGAGCTTTGGTGGCGTAGCCGCGCTGCTCGCCATGCTCAACTCCTGCGCCAGCGGCGTTTCGGTCGTCAACATCGACAACGGCTTTGGTGCCGCCTACCAGGCAAGTCTTATCAATCATCTGGGCGCCGGCACGCCCTGCGCCCGTTAAGGAGCATTCCATGTCCAATCATCAGCACACGCTTATCATCGACGGCACCTCGGGCATCAGCGGCGATATGACCGTCGCGGCCCTGCTCGACCTAGGCGCCAGCGAGGAGCACCTGCGCGAGCAGCTCGCCACGCTGCCGGTCGACGGCTTTACGATCGCCGTCACACGCGTAAGCAAGCATGGCATCGACGCCTGCGACTTTGACGTCCAGCTTGCAGAGGAACTCGAGAACCACGATCACGATATGGCCTGGCTCTACGGCAACAAAGCGGCTGCCGAGCACACACACGAGCATGAGCACCACCATCATGATCATGGCGAGCACGAGCACGAGCACTGCCACGAGCATGACCATGAGGCCCACGGTCATGGCCACGAGGGTCACCATCACGCCCACGGCCATCACCACCGTTCTTTGGCGGACGTCACCGCCATCATCGATGGCTCGCAGCTAAGCGATGGCGCCAAGCGTCGCGCCCTCGCCATTTTTTCCGTACTCGCTGATGCCGAGGCAAAGGCTCACGGCAAAACGCCCGACACCGTCCTGTTTCATGAGGTGGGCGCCGTCGACTCCGTCGTCGACGTCTGCTCCGTTGCCATCTGCCTCGACGATCTGGGTATTGAGGATATCGTGGTCGAGTCGCTCTCCGAGGGCCACGGAACCATCCGTTGCGCCCACGGCCTTATGCCCATTCCCGTCCCCGCTGTCGTCAACCTGTGTCAGGCGGGCAATATCGCCCTCACGCCTGCACCGGTCGCTGGTGAGCTCGTGACGCCCACGGGCGCTGCCGTCGTCGCCGCACTGCGCACGTCCGAGCACCTGCCGGTCCGTTACCACATCGAGGCCGTCGGCTACGGCGCCGGCAAGCGCCCTTACGAGGGCTGCTCCGGCACGCTCCGCTGCCTGCTCGTTCACGCGGACGCATAGCCATGGATGCCCGCAAGGAAAAAAGCCGCGCCGCCATCGTTGCAGCATTCTCCGAGCTCCTTCGCGAGGAGGACTACGGCAAGATCACCGTCGGCGACATCATCGCTCGCGCCCATGTGGGTCGGGCCACGTTCTACGGCCTCTTCAAGAGCAAAGATGACCTACTGTCCGAACTCGTGAGCGACATCTGCACCCACGCCCTCGACGACGATGGCACACCGCTCGATGATCCGCTCGTACAAGTCGAGCATATCCTCAACAACCTCTGGGAACGCCGCCAGGGCGTACGAGCCCTCGTAGCCGGCGCCGGCTCACGCGTCTTCGCCGACTGCTTACGCAAGACCATCATGTCACGAGCAGCCGAAACCGTCCCCACCGACCCAAACGGCCCCGCCGCCACCATGGACCGAAGCTTCCTACTACACCACATAGCCTCAAGCTTCGTAGGAATGGTCCAATGGTGGGCCTGGCACAACTTCCAAGCCAACAAATCCAACGTAGCCAAAGACTACCTCTCAGCCATACAGCCCCTCTTCAGCTAAGTAAGAAGCTCATCCCAAAGCATCACCCCAACCTAGGGCGCCACGCATCCCAAAGTGTCAACAACAGCTCAACGCCCCTATCAGCAACAAGCCCCTCCCATCCAAATTCAGATATATGTTGGGTTGCTTGCTCGAGCGCAGCAAAGATCCCGCAGCTGGCCGCATGGGGTAACTTCCCAGCGCATTCCGCAGGACGCAAAAAGGCTCGCCGCACGAAGTGCGCAGCGAGCCTTTTTGCATGTCCGAGGACGCGCTGGGAAGTTACCCCATGCGGCCAGCGGACAACTATGTAGCCTTCGACTAGAACATGCCCAAGAAACCATGCACAAACAGCGCGGCCACAATAGCACCGACAAACGGCGCGATGCCAGGAACAAGCAGGCCATACTTCCAGTTGTTGTCAGCCTTGTTCTTAATCGGCAGCACCTGATAGGCCATGCGAGGACCAAGGTCACGGGCCTGGTTCATGGCGAAGCCGGTGATGCCGCCCATGCCCATGCCAACGGCCCAGACAATCAGGCCGACGCAGATGGCGAGCAACAGAACGTTCTCGCCAGCACGGCTAGCAGCAGCAAGGATGGCGCTAATGAACACGAAGGTGCAGATGGCCTCGCAGAAGAAGTTGCGGGCATAGTTCGTACCCTCGGTGGTGGGGTTGGTCGAGAAGATGTTGCGCTGGGCAATGGGGTCGACGACGCCCTCGGAAGCCTTGAACTCATCGGCATACATAAACCAAGCGATCACGGCACCCACAAAGCCGCCGAGCATATCGGCAAGCATGAAGGGGATGCAGTTGCCCCACGGCACCAGGCCGACGATGCACTGGGCAAGCACCATGGCGGGGTTCATGCACACGGCGCCGCCAAAGATAAACAGGCAGGCCGAGATACCAAAAGACCAGGTGGTGATGGCAAACATATGACCAGAGCCCTGATACTTGGTGCCCTTGAGCACGGTATCGCAGTGCACGCCCACGCCAAAGACGATCATGAGGGCCGTCGCGCCGAATTCGCAGAGGAGTTTGGTAAGCATAAAACCTTATCTTTCTTGTCGGTTATAAACGATTCGTTTGGGCCACGCACTAGTGCTGCGCGACGACAACGCCCAGGCCATCGGGAATGACGGCAACCTTGGCATCGGCACCCTTCATCTCAAAGGCGAGCTTGAGCGCCTCCTCGATAGTGTTGACCGGCGTCATGTGCATATCCTTGAGCATCTGGTGATCGCACAGGTCGGTGACCATGATCACGGGGTGATGCGCCAGGATGCGGGCAAAGATCTGGCTCGTCCACTGGTCGGGCAGGGTCTCGTCCTTGGGACGGTCGATGCAGGCGCGCTCAAACTCTGCCGGATCGTTGTCGGCGATGTTGTGATAGAAGCCCTCGCCACCGTGACCGTCGGCACAACCGGCGACATCGATGATCACACCGCCCTCGGGAAGCGTGGCCTCGGCAGCGCACATGCCCTTCACGGCCTGATAGATGTTCTGGTCGAGCGGGTAACCACCGTTGGTAGTGATGGCAATCTCGCACTCGACGGGCTCAACGCCGGCAAGGCTCTTCACGAAGTCGCAGCCGGCCTCGTGCGCCTTGTGGATGTCGCCGGCAAAGGAGCCAATGACCTCGTGCTTGCCGTTGAGCACCACGTTGAGCACAAAGGCAAGGTGAGCCATCTCGGCAGCGGCAAACATATCCTCGCTCACGTGGTTGTGGCACAGGTTGCCGGCACGCGAGTGGGAATCGTTCACAAACTGACCATTGTGGTTGTACATGATGGTCTTGTAGCTGGCGATGCCAGGCAGGACGGACTTGCGGCTACCAGAGAAACCGGCAAAGAAGTGCGGCTCAATGAAGCCCTCTGCAAGCAGCAGGTCGCAATCGGCAGCGATCTTGTTGATAATGCACTCGCCACCAGAAGGCAGGGTGCCGATCTTTTTCATCATGCTGTCGTCAGTTGCGACGTGCATGACGATTTCCTCGTTGGCAACGATCTCCTCGCCATACTTGTTGACGAGCTCCTCGTGCGTCGACGGACGGTGCATGCCCGTAGCAACCAGAATACGCACACGGGCCTCGGGCGCAGCGGCATGAATGTGATGCAGCAGAATAGGCATCGTCACACGCGAGGGAACGGGACGCGTATGATCGGAGCTAATGATGACGATGTCCTTTTTGCCAGCACAAAGCTCCTCGAGCGAAGGCGAGCCATAAGGGTTGGCAAGCGACTCCTCTACCAGCTCTTCCTGCGATTTCGTAGTCTTAAACTCGTTTTGGTGACCTTCCATCACACCCGCGAAGTTCTTATCCTCGAGTTCCAGATGCAACGTCTTGTGGTCAAACGGCAGTTCACATTCAAACAATGACGAGCGCCCTCTTCCTTTCAACTGACACACTAGATAAACCGTTGGAAGGATACGCCGCTCACCGAAAAACACCACCGTCTACCGACCCATTAACACAACGTTCATATTTGACCCACAACAAAACGGCCGCGATCCCAAAAAGGACCGCGGCCGGAACAGTCGTAAGGCGAGAAGCGCCAAATGCATCTCAATCCCAATCGATAAGACGCGAGGCGCGAAGCGCACAATTCTTCTCCTCAGCTTTAATCCCCGAAGACCGAGGACGAAGGGGCCCGATGGGTTTCCCTCTGAATGCATTCCGCAGCACGAAGCCCCATCAGAGTGCGCGAAGCGCGCTATCTTTTCCTCAGCAGTAATCCGCCGAAGACCGGACATCGCAGGGCCCGCCATCAGCTTACTTATAGGCACACTCCGCAGGACGCAAGAAACCCTCGCCGCACGAAGTGCGCAGCGAGGGCTTCTTGCATGTCCGAGGACGTGCTTAAAAGTAAGCTGATGGCGGGCCCGGACGACTACAGGGCTATCGATTACCCCGTGTTCTGCAGTCCTGCCGAGACGCCGGTCACAGTCGAAAGAATCAGGCTCATATACTCGGCCTTCTTCTCCTCCGCCATCTCGTCCTGGTTCATACGCACCTCGCGAAGGGCGCGGACTTGGGCGATGGACAGGGCGTCGACGTAGGGATTGCGCACGCGAACGGCGCAGCCGAGCACGCGGCGGCGCTGCAGCGGCCACTCGTCACCGACGATGGCAAGGACCCACTTACGGGTGAGCTGCATCTCGGTGAAGACCTTCTCGGACAGATCCTGGCGATCGCCCAGGTGCAGATACATCTTGGCGATGCGCTGGTCGGTCTTGGCGATCGACATCTCGATGTTGTCGATGAACGTGCGGAAGAACGGCCACTCCTGGTAGGCAGCCTTAAGCTGGTCCAGATCGCCCAGCTGCTCGCAAGCGGTGCCCAGGCCGTACCAAGCGGCCAGATTGATGCGCGCCTGGCTCCAGCTGAAGATCCACGGAATGGTACGCAGGTCATCAAGCGACTTGGCGCCCAGGCCGCGCTTGGCGGGACGCGAGCCAATCGGCAGCAGACCGACCTCGGTCAGCGGCGTCACGGTCGAGAACCACGGTGTAAAGTCCTCGGTGTTCAGCAGGTCCAGATAGCGCTCGTGGCTTGCGGCGTTGAGCTTCTCGGCCATATCCCAGAACTTCTGCGTGGTCTCGGTGTTGGTCTTCTCGACACTCGGGGCCGACTGCAAAAGCGTTGCGGCGGCAACGGACTCAACATGACGCTGAGCCAGCGTGCGGTTGCCGTAACGGGCAAAGATGACCTCGCCCTGCTCGGTGAGCTTAAAGAAGCAGTTGACCGAACCCTTGGGCTGCGCCAGCACGGCCTTGTTGGCCGGACCGCCGCCACGGCCCACGGCACCGCCGCGACCGTGCATGAGCACCAGGTCGATATCGTTCTTCTCGGCCCACTTGGCAATGCGCTCCTGCGCGGAGTGCAGCGCGAGCATGGCCGTGGTAGGACCGGCATCCTTGGAGGAGTCGGAATAGCCCAGCATGACCTCCATGCGACGGTTGGTCTGGGCAAGGCGCTTTTGCACCACGGGCAGCGTAAGCATCTGGTCGAGCACGTCGACGCAGCCCTCGAGGTCCTCGAGCTGCTCAAACAGCGGGATCACATCGAGCTCGGGAACGTCTTCCTCGTGTGCAAAGGACAGGTGGGCAAGCTCAAAGACGTCGGCCACATGCTGGGCGCTCTTGGTGAACGAGATGATGTAGCGATGCGCCATCTTCTTGCCGTAGCGCTTCTGGATGGAGCCGATAGCGCGGAAGGTGTCGATGACCTCGCGTGTCATGGGCTGCAGATCGCCATGGATACCGTTCTCGTGGATATCCTTGAGGGCGCGGGCGTGCACCACGGAGTGCTGACGGAACTCCATCTCGACCATGTGGAAGCCGAAGGACTCAACCTGCCAGATGATGGTCTGGACCGGGCCGTAGGCAGCACGGACGGCACCGCAGGCAGCCAGCGAGCGCTGGACGACGCGCAAGTCCTCCAGGAACTCATCGGCGCTGTGGTACATGGTGTCGGTGATACGGCGCACGGTGGCGTTCAGACGGTCGGCCATGACGAGCATGACGGCGCGATGCGGCTCGTGCTCGGAAATCAGCTCGGCGCGAGCCGTGTACTGGGTACTCATCTCGACCTGATGGTTCCACAGGTTGATGAGCTCGGCAGACGGCTTGCTGTAGGTGGCCTCGAGCGTAAGGTTGCGGCCAATGCGGCGGCACTTGTCCTCGAGCTTGAGCACCATGTGGGTGAAGTACTTGGCGGCGACCTCACGGCTCACCTTGGCGGTGACGTTAGGGTTACCGTCGCGGTCGGAACCGATCCAGCTGCCGGGATGGAAGAACGCCGGGCACAGCGGCGGCACGGTGCCGGCCTTGTCGCCCAGCACCCAGTCGTCAAAACGACGATAGATGACAGGGATAACGTCGAACAGCGTGTTATCGAAGATGTCGATGATGGTATCGGCTTCCTCGACCGGCGTGGGCTTCTTGAGCGCGATGGGGCTCGTACGCACCAGGGCGTCGATCTCCTGCAGCATATGGCGCTCGTTCTCCACCAGGTCGGAGCCACCCAGACGCGGACGCTCCTCCAGCAGGTTGGAGATACGGCGAATCTTGCCCTCGACGGCCTTACGACGGGCCTCAGTGGGATGCGCGGTAAAGACGGGGTGGAACTCAAGCTTGCCGAGCAGCTCGTTGGCGCCCTCGACGCCCAGCTCATTCACCAGCTGGTGATAGGCGACGGTGAGCTCGTTGGCGGGATCGACCTCGGTATCGGTCGACGCACCGGCCTCACGCTCGCGCAGCTGCGCCACACGGTAGTTCTCCTCAGACAGGTTTGCCAGGTGGAAGAAGCTCGTAAAGGCGCGGACGATAACCTGCTGCTTATCGAGCGGCAGACTATCGATCAGATCGACGACTTCACGAAATGCCACGGCGGTGGGCTCGTCGGCGGTGGGCACGCCCTGCTCGTCGACGGCCTCGTCAGCGGCACGGCTACCGGGGTTGCCGGCATTGGCCACAATCTCGGCTGTCAAAATCTTGTCGAACAGGTCCGCGATCTCGGGATCATACTCGCTAAGCACACGGCGCTCCAGGCGCAAGAACAGCGCCAGATTGTCGCGCAGCTCCTCGGGGATCTCGATCTCGGCGAGACGCTCCTTGGACTCGGCATTCGAGCCGATTCGGTTAACGAGGCGGTTGACCACGGCAGCGACGCGCGCCGCGGCTTCGGGTACAGACTGGTTGCTTAGGTTCTCAGCCACGTTTCCTCCCATTCCTCCTTCTATGCACGTAACATGCGGTATCCATTATAGGCACTCGGCAAAAACTTTCGGAGCTGATTGCGCTTTACCACACAAAAGTATTTTCTGCATTGCAAGGGTTTTTGCCCCAAATGGTCGTATTTCTCGGTGGACGGCATACGCAAACGGGGGCATTCCGCATAAAAGCGAAACACCCCCGTAACAATCGCTCTCCATGAGCAGGGCACGTTAGCAGCCCCGCAGCTCAAAAAACATGCGCTACAGGCGCTCGCGAACCGCCTCGACCACGTTGGCCAAATCGACGAGAACCTCGTCGTGACTCTGCATGTCGCGCACCTTGACCTTGCCGGCGGCAAGCTCGTCGCCACCCAGGACCAGGATGAGCTTGGCGCCCACCTTGTCGGCCTGCTTAAACTGGGCCTTGAGCGAACGACCCTGGTAGTCGGCCTCGGTCACGATCCCTGCGGCGCGAAGCGCCTGCGTAATGGCAAAGACGTTCTGACGCAGATCCTTGCCGGCGTTGGCAACGTAGACGCACGGGGTCTCATCGGCGCCCAGGTCGCTGCCAAAGGCCTGCAGGGCCAGCAGGGCGCGCTCAAAACCGACGGCGAAGCCGACGCCGGCCGTGGGCTTGCCGCCCTCGAGCTCGACCAAGCCGTCATAGCGACCGCCGCCACCGATGGAGCCGACACCGGCGCCGGGAGCCTCGACCTCAAAGACGGTACGGGTGTAGTAGTCCAGGCCGCGCACCAGGGTGGGATCCTCGACGTACTCGATACCGGCGGCGTCCAGATAGCGCTTGACCTGCTCGTAGTGCTCGCGGCACTCATCGCACAGGTTGTCGCCCATCAGCGGGGCGTCGGCCATGATCTCGCGGCAGTGGTCGTTCTTGCAGTCGAAGGCGCGCAGCGGGTTAAGCTCGGCGCGCTCGCGGCACTCGTCGCACATCTCATCGGCATGGTCGAGAATGAACTGCTTAACCTGCTCGCGATAGGCCGGACGGCATTGGGCATCGCCCATCGAGTTAATGAGCAGACGGAGCTTGGACAGATCGAAGCCCAGGCGCTTGTAAAACTCCATGAGCATAATGATGCACTCGGCGTCTGCCGCCGGATCGGGAGCACCGAGCCACTCGATGCCCACCTGGTGGAACTGGCGCAGGCGACCCTTCTGGGGACGCTCGCCACGGAACATGGCCTCGGCGTAGTAAGCCTTAAACGGCGTGGAGCCCTGGGGCACCAAGTTGTTCTCCACGACGGCGCGCACCACGCCAGCCGTGCCCTCGGGACGAAGCGCCAGGCGCTGCTTGGGCTTGAGCTTGGTATCGGTGCCCTCGGTAAAGACGCGCTCCAGGTTGGCGCCGCTAAACACGCGGAACATCTCCTTGCGCACGACGTCGGTCGACTGGCCGATGCCGTGGACAAACACGTCCACCTGCTCGATGGCGGGCGTCTCGATGGGCTTAAAGCCAAACGGCTCGAACACGCCGGCAGCGATCTGCTGCATCTTTTGCCAAGCGCGCATCTCAGCGCCGATAAGGTCGCGGGTTCCCTCCGCCTTCTGTGCCTGCATGGGCAAACACCTTTCTTTTGTATCGCGTCATAGGTAGTGGTCATTATACGGCACAAACACAAACAGCGGCGGTGCATCTGACCGAACGAGGGTATGGGGACTCGTTCGGCCAGATGCGCCGCCGCGGTGTGCAATCTGCAATCCTTCCGCCTCTTCGGATCACAAAATCCGTTGGACGGAAAGACTTCGGGTCATCTCTTGAGCCCGTGGCTACATGGGAAACCGAATGACGGTACGAGCATCCATTCGGCTTCCAAGGCAGCCACGGACAAAACGGGGCAAAGAGCTACGAGCGACGTCGTCCCTACTCCCCCGCCACGCTCGCGCGCAGCTTAGCCGCGATGGGCTCAGACGCCAGCAGGAACACCAGCATTGCCACCGAGCACGCCAGACACACGATCCATGTGCTCGTAAAGGAGCCCGTGGCATCGAACAGTATTCCCGAGACGATGGCGCCCACCGTGCCGCCAACCATCTCGAGCGAGGTAATGGTGCCCGTGACCTTACCCAGGTCGGCCATGCCAAACTGCTTAGACGCAGCGATAGTGGGCGTTGGAGATGGTGTACTGCGCAAGGGAAATGCCCAGGTCGCTGACGATCAACGGCTGGAACAGGCTCATGCAGTTGACGAAAATGGTGTAGCACGTGGCCATGATCACAAAGCCGGAGGCCACCACGAGCCAGCCGGGGAAGAACTTACGTTGCTGAGACATACTGTTCCTTTTTAAGCAAACGAGTAGCAAGATTGGGTGCTACCGGTGGTCGGCGATGTAGCCCAAAGCGACGGCGGCATAAGCCGCGGCGCCAAGGGGAAGCTCGGCATCGCTAAAACGTGCCTTGGGATGATGCTGAGCAAAATGCTCGTCCGTATCAGTCACAGCAGCGCCCACGGTAAAGTACGCGCTCGGGATCTCGCTCGAGATCAACGCGAAGTCCTCGCTCGCCATGGCGTGGAACAGCGGCAGGAAGGCGGACTTGGGCAGCACCGCGCCCACGTAGCCAAGCGACGCCTGCGTCATGCCGTCGTCGAGTACGAGCGGGGGAACATCCGAGAGTGTCTCGATAGTCGCCGGCGTACGATAGGTCGTGGCAACGCCTTTGACGACCTCCGCGATGCGGGTCTTGAGGCGCTCCATGAGCTCGACGTCGAAGCCACGCAGCGTTCCCTCGAGCACACAAGTGTCGGGGATGACATTTGCGGCCTGACCGCCGGCGAACTTGCCAACGGTAAGCGCGACCTCCTTGGCCGCCGGCACCTCGCGGGAGATGAGCTCCTGAAGCGCCAGATGCACATGGACGCCGGCCGTGATGGGGTCGATGCAGATCTCGGGGCTCGAGCCATGGCCGCCCTTGCCCTGAAGCGTGATGCGAAAACCGTACACGCCCGAGAGCGCCGGGCTGCCGTAGAGCACCAGGCCAAGCGGCGACTGGCTATTGACATGCATGGCAAAGGCGACCTGGGGGCGCGGGTTCTGCAGCAGACCGTCGGCGATGGCGGCGCGGGCACCCTCAAAGGTTTCCTCGCCCGGCTGGAACAGCAGCTTAACCGTGGCGTTGGCATCAACAAGCGCGGACTCGCGGGCCTTGAGCAGGCGCGCCGCTCCAAGCAACGCCGTTGCGTGCATATCGTGTCCGCATGCGTGCATGCAGCCGTTCGTAGAGGCGAAAGGCTCACCTGACTCTTCGGCAACGGGCAGGGCATCCATGTCGCCACGGAGCATGATGACCGTACCGGCCTGCTCATCCGTGCAGACGCCATTGCCTTGGGCCGCGGCGGCACCGGCGCCGACAAGGCCCACAACGCAGGAACCATCAACGAGCGTGGCAAATGGGATGTCCATCTCAGTCAGGCGCGCTTGGATATACGCAGAGGTCTGTGGGAGGCTATTACCCAGCTCGGGCATCTGGTGGAGATCGTGTCGCCACGCAGCGAGCTCGTCTGCAAAAGCCTGAGCTTCTGCAACGAGACCGTCACCGATAGCGGTCTGCGCCGCTGCGGTGGCCTTGGGCGCTGATTGCGGTTGAAGATCGGACAAAGCTGGTGCCATAGATGCCCTCCAGTATCGTTTTTGCAGCAAGCACTTTGATAGCGTAAAGTGCAAGGTACTACTTTAAGGGCGAGGCATCAAAACCACCCCTAAAAGGGGTGGTTTGCTCTTAGGGTATAACCCTTGGATTTCCGGCACGCGTCTAAAGGCGCCGGCCCTCACGGGGTTCGGGCCGCACTGCAGGTTGACCCGTGACGGGCCGGTCAAACCGGCGCTATTTGCGCCCCGGCCCCCTATCGAAGGGGTCCTCGCACTCCTTGACGCTCAGCCGGTCGAGCGCGATGTCGGCCTTCTCCTGCTCCCGGATGTACTTCGCGATCGTCGCCTCGTTCAGGCCGACGGTGGAAACGTAGTAGCCCTCGGCCCAGAACTTCCTGTTGCCGAACTTGTACTTCATGTTCGCGTGCCTGTCGAATACCATCAGCGAGCTTTTCCCCTTCAGATAGCCCATCACGCTGGACACGCTGTACTTCGGCGGTATCGCCAGCAGCATGTGGACGTGGTCGGGCATCAGGTGCCCCTCGATGATCTCTATCCCCTTGTACTGGCAGAGCTTCCTGAAGATCTCCCCAAGGTCGGACCTTATTTGGTTGTAGATGACTTTGCGCCTATACTTCGGCGTGAACACGACGTGGTACTTGCACATCCACTTCGTGTGCGACAGGCTGTAGGCCTTCTGGGCCATACGCCACCACCGCCCTCTCGACTCGGATTCCTTGCGGCCTGAACAATCGCAAGTGTCCGGCGAGGGGGCGGCTTTGTAAAGCCGGTTGTCCCCACCCGCATAGCGGGTGGTTTCTGATGCGGCGCGCTGCGCGCCCCGCACAGGCTAAAGCCTTTAA
>NZ_QSIN01000001.1:354523-355664 GCF_003469205.1 Collinsella sp. AM33-4BH | reverse complement strand
CGGGTGCGGCCGGTACCGCGCAATCGGCTGCAAGCGCCGCCCGCACGTCTTCTACGAGGCCCGCGCCGCGCAGCTGTGCGCGGACTCGGTCCTCGTCTCGTCGAGGCGCGGGATAGACGCCGACGAGCCCGCCGCGGCCGCGGCGCTCGCCCTCATCCGCGACGGCCTGGGCCGGGGGCTCTCGCCCGAGCAGCTGTCCGCCCGCAACGGCGGGCCCGTGGACCTGTCGCCCTCGACGATCTACCGCTGGGTCGCGGCGGGCTACGACGGCATGACCAACATGGAGCTCAGGAGGAAGGTCGGCTACAGGCCGAGGAGGCGCGCACCGGCGGCCTCGGCCACGCGGCACTCGCCCCGCAGGTCGCACGCCGCGTTCCTCGCCCTCGGCGAGGACGCGTGCGCCGCCGCCTGGGAGATGGACACCGTCGAGGGCGCGCGGGAGGACAGCGCCTGCCTGCTCACGCTGCTGCACCGCCCCAGCAGGCTCCAGCTCGCGCTGCCGCTGGAGGAGAAGACCGCCGGGTGCGTCGCGGACGCCCTGGAGGGCGTCCGGGCGGTCCTCGGCGCCGACGGGACGCGCCGCGTGTTCCGCGCCGTCCTCACCGACAACGGCGCCGAGTTCTCCGACGAGGGCGCGATCGCCGCGCTGATCGGCGAGGGGCCGGGCGAGACGAGGCTGTTCTACTGCGACCCCCGGCGCAGCGACCAGAAGGGCGCCTGCGAGCGCAACCACGTCGAGATCAGGAAGCTGCTGCCCAAGGGCCGCGGCCTCAGGTTCGACCGGCTGGCCCCGGCCGACCTTGCGCTGGCGATGTCGCACGTGAACTCCGAGCCCCGCGGCGCGCTCGGCTTCGCGACGCCCGCCCGCGCCTTCCGGGCGATGCTCGGCGACGACGCGGCGGCGCTGCTGGAGGCGTACGGCATCGAGGACGTGCCCGTCGACGGGCTCGACCTGACGCCGGGGCTCATCGCGCGGGCGCGCGCAGAGAGGGGCGATGCCCCGCTGTCCTAGCCTGAAAGGGAAAAACGGAATAGACGGAACCGACCGTTCGGCTGGGTCTGGGAGGAGGTGCCGGGCGGCGGGCGGAGCATGGCCACCGGACCCATCGAAACACATCTCCACCGTTCCTTCAACTGGGAA
>NZ_QSIN01000001.1:0-354513 GCF_003469205.1 Collinsella sp. AM33-4BH | reverse complement strand
GGGCGGAGCATGGCCACCGGACCCATCGAAACACATCTCCACCGTTCCTTCAACTGGGAAAATGCCGACCCGGGGGCCCGAATGGGACCTCGGGGGCGTTCGGCTAGCTGCGGGAACGGCCTATTCGCTCAATGTGTTCGGCTGAGATCGGAAATCAACCGAAATAATTTATAGACTGAGTTGGTCGTATTCTTTGGGCGATTGCTCCTATAATCTAGCCTTCGCTGCTGTCGGGAGGAAAGGACTGGGGCTCCGTTATTATGTTGAAACGCTTTAACACTTTTGACGTTCTCACGCGTTTTTTGTTTCAAAAGCGTTAGGATGGAACTTGCAGCGTGGGGCGTAATGGGTGCCCCGCACACGATGGGAGGCTATCAATGGCTAATCGTTTCGTTCTCAACACCATTTCTTATCATGGTTCCGGCGCCATCAAGGAGATCCCCGGCGAGCTCCAGCGTCGCGGCTACAAGAAGATCTTCGTCTGCTCCGATCCCGACCTGGTCAAGTTTGGCGTTACCGCTAAGGTGACCGACGAGCTCGACGCCGCCGGCATCGCTTGGAGCCTCTACTCCGAGATCAAGCCCAACCCCACTATCCAGAACGTCAAGGACGGCGTCGAGGCCTTCAAGGCCGCCGAGGCTGACGCTATCGTGACCATCGGTGGTGGCTCCTCCATGGACACCGCCAAGGCCATCGGCATCATCATCAACAACCCCGAGTTCGCCGACGTCCGCAGCCTCGAGGGCGTTGCTCCCACCAAGAACCACGCCGTGTTCACCATCGCCGTGCCGACGACCGCCGGTACCGCCGCCGAGGTGACCATCAACTACGTCATCACCGACCCCGAGAAGGTCCGCAAGTTCGTGTGCGTCGACACCAACGACGCCCCCGAGGTTGCCGTCGTCGACCCCGACATGATGGCTTCCATGCCCGCCGGCCTTACCGCTTCCACTGGTATGGACGCTCTGACCCACGCCATCGAGGGCTACACCACCAAGGGCGCTTGGGAGCTCTCCGACATGTTCCACTTTGAGGCTATTAAGCTGATCAGCGAGAACCTGCGTGACTCCGTCGCCGAGGCCAAGTCCGGCCAGCCCGGCTCCGGCCGCGAGGGCATGGCCCTTGGCCAGTATGTCGCCGGCATGGGCTTCTCCAACGTTGGCCTGGGCATCGACCATGCCATGGCTCACACCCTGTCCGCTCACTACGACACCCCGCACGGCGTCGCTTGCGCCATGCTGCTGCCGATCGCTATGGAGTTCAACAAGCCGGTTTGCGCCGAGCGCCTGGCCAAGGTTGCCGTCGCCATGGGCGTTGACACCACGGGTATGAGCACCGACGAGGCCGCCGATGCCGCCATCGCCGCCGTTAAGCAGCTCTCTGCAGACGTGAACATCCCGCACGTCTGCGAGGCCATGAAGGCCGACGAGATCGAGGTCCTGGCCAAGGACGCTATGGCTGACGCCTGCTTCCCGGGCAACCCGCGCGAGGCGACGCTCGACGACGTTATCGAGCTCTTCAAGAAGATCTGCCCGGCTGCCTAGCCCAGTTTGGTGGTCCTTCGCCCGTAGGCGTATGGTCTTTTGACTTGCTGCTGGCCCCGCCGTGCTACGCGCGGCGGGGCTTTTTGTGCCGCGCCGATGCCCCAAGATGGGCAAAACCAAGGCATGCTGCCCGCTGCGGATAGGTGGTGCACTTCCCAGCGTGCATTTTTGGGAGTATTCAGCAAGCTCTGAAAAATGCATAACGTTGCGAATGGGCCGTAGCGGCCCGCGGGCGCCCATCGACAGCCCTTGTGGGCGGGCTATCGATGAGCGGAGGGGGCTGCCACCGCGTTTTTGGTTTGCGACGACCTGCAACACTGCTGTAACCGCGTCGCTTTGCCGTTTGCGATGGGGCTGACGGGGTCCACGGTGCTGAATACTCCGTATTTTGCACGGTCCAAGGTGGGGTACCCTGAGACGAAGCAAATAGATGCCTCATATTTATGCAGATACCGATAGGATTTATGCAAGATTGGGACTGTAAACCGAGCGCGTGCACAAAACCGGTGCGGGGACGTCTGGAGTCGGCTCGGTTTCTAGAGTATTGCACGTGCAGAACGGTTAAAATCGGGGCTCGGTCTTAGTTTTACTTGGAAGGATGCATATGGCTTCTAATGTTGATGCTTCTCTAGAGGAGACGCTCTCCTATATTACTGACCAGTTGAAGACGCTGACTTCTATTGCTTCACCTACGGGCTATACCCGTGCGGCTACTGACTATCTAATGGAAACGTTGCGCGATATGGGCTTTGGCCCCGAGCGCTCCAATAAGGGCAACGTGTTGGTTGAGCTTGGCGGCGAGGGCGAGCCGCTCGTATTGGCGAGTCATGTCGATACCCTGGGCGCCATGGTGCGCTCCATCAAGGACAATGGTCGCCTGCGTCCCACGACGCTTGGCGGGCATCAGTGGTCTACGGCCGATGGCGAGAACTGCACCGTTTACACGCGCGATGGCAATGTCTACACGGGTGTGGTTCTCAATACCGAGCCTTCGGCGCATGTGGCCGATGAGCCGGTCAAGACCATCGAGAAGAACATGGAAATCCTGCTCGACGAGAACGTCGACAGCAAGGACGACGTGCTCGAGCTGGGCATTCAGGCTGGAGACATCATCGCTATGGATCCGCGCACCACGGTGACGGAGAGCGGCTACATCAAGAGCCGCTTCCTTGACGACAAGCTGTCCGCGTCGATTCTGCTGGGCCTGGCGCGTGCCGTCGCCGCTGGCGAGGTGACACTCTCGCGCAAGGTATCGCTGCTCTTTACCGTGTACGAAGAGGTCGGCCACGGCGGCGCCTTCGTGCCGGCCGACACGCGCGAGATGATCAGCGTGGACATGGGTTGCGTGGGCGACGACCTTGGCTGCACCGAGCGCATGGTTTCGATTTGCGCCAAGGATTCGGGCGGTCCGTACAACTACGACCTGGTAACCACGCTGTCCAACATCGCGCGCGAGCTGGAGCTCGATTACGCCATCGATGTGTACCCGCATTACGGCTCCGACGTCGAGGCCACGCTTTCGGCCGGTTACGACATCCGTCACGGCCTGATCGGCCCCGGCGTGTACGCGAGCCACAACTACGAACGCAGCCACACCGACGGTGTGCGCAATACCTACGAGCTGGTCCGCGCCTACGTGCAGCGCTAAGGGGCAGTCGGTAACTCAGCCGAGCAATCACTAAGGCCCGATTTTTCGGGCCTTTTTTCAATTCAGTCCGTTTAGTATTATCATGTATAAGATAAGTTATCTTAACGTGTGAAATACTTAACGAGGTGATGCGGCGCATGGATACATCGGAATACTTATCTATGGGTGATGCCGCCCGCCTGCTAGGCGTCACGAAGGCTCGCATATCGCAACTGGCGGCATCCGGAACGCTCGCATGCAATACTGTGGGCGGCCGGAAGATGGTCGAGTACAATTCTGCGACCGCCTACCAAAAGGTCCGTAAGCGAGGACGCCGTCCTGCGGCTGATGTGGGACGCAAGTTTACGCTGATGTCGGCCGACCATGAGGTCGCGCATGTCTCATTTGATCCGACGCGTGAGTTTCCCTTCGAAATCGCCGAGGTCCTCGATGCGCAACGAATGCCGTTTGGCACATGCTCGAGCTCTTCTCCTACGGTGAATAAACGGGAGCTCAACGTGTGGTGGAGCCATCGGTCGGTGCCTGACGTCCGCCCTGGACTCGTCTCGCGCTATCGTGAACTGGGAATTGCCAGTGGCATCGAGGTTCCGGTTCGGTGCCTGGGCTTATCGCTTTCGGATTGTTATTGGCTGCGGCCGGCCGATTGCGCCGAACTCAAATGGCAAAGCATCAATTACTTTGAGAACGAATTTGAGCGATCGGCGCCCGAAGAGCGCTCGGGTTGGCTGGAAGGCATCGGTCTAAAAAATCCGGATAACACGTCCGAGGGCGAGCTCCCTAAATCGTGGATGATCCGAAACGGCATTCGCGTTTTGGCTAAAGGGTGCGGGATGGACGATCAACGTCCCTTTAACGAGGCGGTTGCAACGGCTCTACATCGTCGCTTGCTTTCCAAGGGGGAGTTTGTTCCTTACACGGTTGAGCGCATGTTCAATGGCCCCGTGTGCCTGTGCGACGACTTTCTTGACGGCCGCGAGGAATACGTTCCGGCTGTTTACGTTAAGGGCGTACTTGGTAGTCAGCGGGGAAACTCGACGTACGACCGGTACTGTTGCTACCTCGGCAAGCATGGTGCCGATGAGGCCGCTGTGAGAAGGTCTATGTCGCAGATGATTGTCTGCGATGCCCTATTGGCCAACAGCGACCGCCATTGGCGAAACTTCGGCATCATCCGCAATGTCGATACCCTGGAGATAAAACCTGCTCCGCTGTTCGATAGCGGCAACTGTCTGTGGTATAACGTGCCAACTGTCGTGCTCGCAGCTGGGGAGTTTGGGTTTTCCGCTAAGCCGTTTGGGCCCGACCCTTCCGTCCAGCTGGCGCTTGCGGACTCGCTCGATTGGTTCGATTCATCGCGGCTCAACGGATTTGTTGAAGAAGCGATAAAGATTCTATCGCGGAGCAAGTGGGCCACGGCGGAGGGCCGGCTCGAGTCCATTCGCCGCGGCCTGAAGCGTCGCGTTATCGAGGTGAATGCTGCTGTTGAAGTGCTTCGACACGTGCGGCGATAATCCCGTGGCTACCTGATGGCTGCCGTAACGGTGCCGCCGCCCAGGACGATGTCGCCGCGGTAGACTACGACTGCCTGGCCGGGGGCGATGGCTCGCTGCGGCTCGTCAAAGGTCAGCAGCATTTGCCCGTCTTCGCCGTGCGTAAGGGTCGCTGCCTGGTCCTTTTGACGATAACGGTACTTGGCACCCACACGAATGCCGCCAGCATTGAGCTCTGTCTCCATACGATCGGCCGGGGCGCTCCAAATCCAGTCGTTAGCCGTGAGAGCGGTGGCGACAAGGTCTTCGGCCTCACCCAGATGCACGGTGTTGCCGGTGGTGTCGACGCCCGTTACGTACACGGGGTGCGCCATCGCGACGCCCAGGCCCTTGCGCTGACCGATGGTGTAGCGCAGCGCGCCGTTATGGCGTCCGACCACGCTGCCGTCGCGCCATACAATATCGCCCGGCTCGGCGGCATGTCCGCAGCGGCGCTCGATATAGCCCGCGTAGTCACCGTCTGGAATAAAGCAGATATCCTCGCTTTCGGCCTTCTTGGCGTTGGCAAAGCCCTGTTCGGCGGCAATGCGGCGCACGTCGTGCTCCTTGTCCAGACCCGCCAACGGAAAGATCGTGCGCGACAGCCGCTCCTGCGTGAGCGAATACAAAAAGTAGCTCTGGTCCTTTTTGGGGTCCTCGCCGCGATGTAGCTGCCAGGTGCCGTCGGGTGCCTGGCTCGTTTTGGCATAGTGGCCCGTGGTGATGTAGTCGCAGCCCATATCCAGCGCCGCATCCAGCAACGCGCCAAACTTAATGTGGCGGTTGCAGATGATGCACGGGTTGGGCGTCAGTCCCTCCTGATAGGCGGTCACGAAGCGCTCGATAACGTTGCGGTCGAAGGTCTGCTGCAGGTCGAGCACATGGTGGGGTATCCCCAGGCGCTCGGCGACGGCCTTTGCATCGGCGATATCGCGGTCGACCTTACTCATGCCCGTGACGGGATCGGGTGCGGGGCAGGTGAGGCGCATGGTGGCACCGACACATTCGTAACCCTGACTTTTGAGCAGATACGCGGTCACGCTGGAATCGACGCCGCCGCTCATGGCGACGAGCACGCGCTTATTGTGCATGGGGAGGTTCTCCTTGGTGGCATGTGGCCAAAAAAGAAAAGCGGCGCGGGAGGCTGGTTCCGCGCCGCAGACATTGTAGCAAGTTCAGGCGTCATGTGGGACACCCTGTTGGGATGAGCTCAGGCTGCCAGAAGAGAGGGGAGACCGGCGTGCCTTGGACTCGTTCTAAGAACGAGAAGCTCTAGTCCTGGAAGAGCGCCGTAGACAGGTAGCGCTCGCCGGTGTCGGCGAGCAGCGCCACGATGGTCTTGCCCTCGTTCTCGGGGCGCTTGGCCAGCTGCAGTGCGGCCCACACGGCGGCGCCGGACGAAATGCCCACGAGCACGCCCTCCTTGTGGCCCACGGCGCGGCCGGTGGCAAAGGCGTCGTCGCTCTCGACGGGGATGATCTCGTCATAGACCTGGGTGTCGAGGACGTCGGGCACAAAGCCGGCGCCGATGCCCTGGATCTTGTGCGGGCCGGCCTGGCCCTTGGAGAGCACCGGGGAGGTGGCGGGCTCGACGGCGACGACCTTAATCTCGGGGTTCTGCTCCTTGAGGAACTCGCCCACGCCGGTCACGGTGCCACCGGTGCCAACGCCGGCGACGAAGATGTCGACCTTGCCGTCGGTGTCGTCCCAGATCTCGGGGCCGGTCGTGGCCTTGTGGATGGCGGGGTTGGCGGGGTTCACAAACTGGCCGGCGAGTATGCTGTTGGGGGTCTCCTTCTGCAGCTCCTCGGCCTTGGCGATAGCGCCCTTCATGCCCTTGGAGCCGTCGGTGAGCACGAGCTGCGCACCGTATGCCTGCATCAGCTTGCGGCGCTCGACGGACATGGTCTCGGGCATGGTGATGATCACCTTGTAGCCGCGAGCCGCCGCCACCGAGGCGATGCCGACGCCGGTGTTGCCGCTCGTGGGCTCGATGATGGTGTAGTCACCGCCGCGCACGAGCTTGCCGGCCTTCTCGGCCTCGTCAATCATGTTCTTGGCGACGCGGTCTTTAACAGACCCGGCGGGGTTGAAGTATTCCAGCTTGACGAGCACGCGGGCCTTGAGGTCCTCATCGGCCTCAAAGTGGGTGAGCTCCAGGAGCGGGGTGTGGCCGATAAGCTGATCGATGGACGTGTAAACCTTGCTCATGATGAACCTCCAAAGCGTTCAAATGACTGGATACCGTGTGGTTTTACGGTGCGTCTAGCAGCTAAACCCATAAACCTTATAGGTTGTTCGTTTAGCTGTTGGGAAGCATAGTAGACACCAAAGCCTAGTAATGCAATAGGAAATAGGAGATTATTGCAAGTTGATTAACCATCTTGACCGGAACGGGTATTTTCAAAGCCAATTTTTCGGCTAGAATTTCAACGGACTAAAAGACCGAAAGGCAGCACTATATATGTTGGTTTCTACTAAGGGCAGGTACGCCCTGCGCGTTATGGTCGACTTGGCCGAGCACCAGGCGACAGGCCGTATCCCGCTTAAAGAGATTGCGGCGCGTCAGGGTATTTCGGAGAAGTACCTCGAGAATATTCTGGCGACGCTCGTGCGCGCCAACATGCTCTCGGGCATGCGCGGCAAGGGTGGCGGCTATGTGCTCATGCGCCCGCCCGAGCAGTACACGGTGGGCGAGATCTTGCGCCTGACCGAGGGCAGTCTGGCGCCGGTCGCCTGCCTGGATGGCGACTGCAAGGGTTGCTCGCGAGCTGATGAGTGCCCCACGCTCGACGTGTGGAAGAACCTGGACAAGCTCATCAACGACTACCTCGACGGCGTGACGCTCGATCAACTTGTCGCTCCCAACCATGGCTACGACTACGTCATCTAACCCCGCCTGCCATGTTGGGATGGGGTGGAAATGGTAGATTTTCTTGCCCTCTGAGACTTGGCAAATAAGAAGGCCGCCCATTTTTTGCGATGGGCGGCCTTTGATTTGGTCCGATGCGTTTGTGCGTCGGGGGCGTTCTACTCTTCGGCAATACTATCGAGGATGCTGCGCATGATGGACACTAGGATGCTGCCCATAAAGGCCGAGCCAAAGCCGGCGATGGAGATGCCGACACCCAACAGGTTGACCGACAGGTAGCTTGCGAGCTCCAGCATAAAGCTGTTGAGCACGAGCTGGAAAATGCCGAGCGTAATGATCGTGAGCGGCAGCGAGATGACCGTGAGGAACGGTTTGACGAACGAATCGACGATGTTGAGGAACAGTCCCACAAAGGCAAAGCAGACCCAGGCCTCGGCAAAGCCGAAGGGTTGGATACCGGGGACGAGGAACGTGGCGATCGCGATGGCGATCGAGGTGAAGAGCCAGTTAAGCATAAAGCGCATGGCGTGAATCCTTTCTTGCGCCGGGGTTGCTGGCGTCGCGTGAAGCGGCTTGCGGCGGCGACATGGATGGTTGCGCGCGCCGCGGTGTTTGGGCGCCCATTGTCTCAAATATTCGTGGAGCTTACGTGCGCATTCGGTTTCTAAGCGGCGTTCGTCCTGAAAAACGTGCCGCTGACAGAGAGTCTTGTCACTTTAGTTTGGTGGTGTGCTACACTGCTACGGGCAAATGCTCCATGCATTAGTTTTATTGCATAGAACGGGCGAACGATGCCCGATGTCAGTATCAACTTCGATGCCTTTTGGCGGGTTTGGCGGTGATCGATGAATATCGAGAACATGTTTGACAAGCCTGATGTCAAGCAGCTGGTCCACGCATTTAGTCTTTTGGACGACGAGAACGATATCCAGGCGTTTTTAACCGATATCTGCACACCGCGCGAGATCTGCGATCTTTCTCAGCGCCTGCAGGTCGCGCGCTATCTGGATGAGGGCGAGCCCTATGTTGAGGTTCAGGCCCGCACCGGCGCTTCGTCCACCACGGTGAGCCGCGTGTCCAAGGCACTTAATGGCGAGTACGGTGGCTATCGCAAGATCCTCATCAAACTGGAGGATGGCGAGTAGGCCAGCGGCGACAAACGAATTGCGCAGAACCGTCCCTTCGGGGGCGGTTTTTTGATCCCTCGGGGACGGAGGAAATCTGTTGGCGTGGGGCAAATCTGTCCGCGTGGGCGGGTAGGATGGATGCATTGATTATTGCGAACGGTTTGAGTGGAGGACCATGCCTGTTCGAATCTATACCACCCATACCGGTACGGACTTGAGCGATGCCGAGGCTGCGTTGCTCGCCGACCTGGTTGCCCGCCACGGGCGTGCCGTTTTGCTGGCGCCCTCGTTTGCCGAGCTCGACCTGTGCCGTCATGATGCCGCGGTTGCTGGCGTCTCGCTGGGCGTTGACTACAAAACCCCTGCGTCGTGGCTTCGTTCGCTGTGGGAGCTTATGGGCGATGGCCGCGGCTTCGTCGACAACATGCAGCGCCAGATGCTGTTCTCGGACATGATCGCCCGTCGCGACGATGTCGACCTGCAGCCGCTTTCGCGCAGTCAGGGAACGGTGCGCATGCTCGCGCGCATGGCCCGCGATGTGCTGCCGGGCGTAGCGGGAACGGGTGCCGAGCGCTGCCGCGATGCCGCCGCTCAGCCCGAGCCCAAAAGTGACGCCGAGGCCCGCGTGTTTGAGCTGTTGAGCGCCTGTGCGAGCGGCTTGGACCGTCGAGGCATGGTCGAGCCCTGCGAGGCGGCTGACCTTATGGCCGAGGTGCTGGCCGACAACCTTCCGGCGTGCGCCCGCGCCGTCTGCGTGCGCGGCGTCACGTCGTTTACGCACGGCCTGCTCGAGCTGCTGTCGGCCGTGGCGAACAACGGGGGAGAGGTCGTCGTGCTGCTTGCCCGCGAGCAGGCGGCGATGCGCGAGGAGCTTGCCGCGGCATTTGATGCCCGCGGCGTGCTGTTTGAGGCCGCGCTGCTGGGGGAGGGTGCCGTCGCGCCCCAGACTGCCTCCAAGTCCGCCGCTCAGCCTACCTTTGTAGAGGTTGCCGGCCCTCACGCCCGCGCCCACGCCTATGTGGATGCAATCGATGAGCTGGTAAAAACGTGTGAGGACGCCGAGGTCGACGGCAGCGTCGCGGCGTCCGCGGACCCCGTGCGCGTGCTCGTGGTGTCTGCCCGGGCGCCTCGGCTGTTCGGTGAACTCGCTGCCCGTTTGGCGGCGCGTCATATTGCGGCCGAGACAACTGAGTTCACGGCGTTTTCCCAATCCATCGCGGGCGGGCAGTTTACGGCGCTCGCCAATCTGATCGAGCGCATGAAGGCCGCCGACGAGGGCACCGCCTCCAAGACCGAGTGGTGGCCCGCGCCGGAGCTTACCGACTGGATTTACAGTCCGCTTTCGGGTGCCGATGCCGCCAGCGCGCGCACCTTCGACAAGAACATGCGCCTGTCGCGTGGCAAGACCACCACGGCCGTCAAGAGCCTGCTGCAGAGCGTGCAGGGCCAGGTGAGGGGCACGCGCAAGGCTGCCAGTGATGAGAACTGGTTTAAGAACGTGCCATGTGTGGTCTCGGACGTGTTTCAGGCGCTGTGGCGCGACAAACCCGTGACGGCGCTCAAGGCAATGCTTGCCGTCGCCGAGGCGTTGCCCGATCGCGCTCTAGGCGGCCTTGACGGCCAGGCCCGTCGCCAGACAGAGACGGCTCTGCTGCGCCATGCCATCGACATCCTTATGAACGATGCTCGCGCGCTCGACGTGTCGCAGGCCGCGACCGTGCCCGTGCTCGACGACGTTCGTACCAAGGTGGACAAGCGCAGTACCGCATACGATTACGAGACCTACGAGGTCGACCGCACGCCGCGCGCCCAGGTGCGCTTTGCGTCGCTTGCCGATGCGGCAGCCCTGCGCCCCGCCAGCTACGATGCCGTGCTGTTTGCCGACGTCGACCTGGACAGTTACCCGCTTTCGCACGAGGAGGGCCCGCTGGCCACGCTGACGGCCGAGCTGGGGCGCAGCGGTGTGACGCTTGAGCCCGCGGCTCTGCTGCGCGTGCGCTTTGGCCGCGCGATGCAGGCGGCACGCGGCCTCGTTGTGCTCGCCCGCGTGACCCACGATCGCCAGGCGCGCGAGTGCTATCCGGCTGCCGTGTGGACCGAGTTGCGGGCGCATGCCGAGGCCGCTGGCACCGCCAAGGTGACATGCGTGGGCGAGGGCGATATCATCGCTGGCTTTGATCCAGCGGCCGGCGAGGGCATCGAGTGCAAGCGCGTCGCGTGCGAGGCTCCTCAGCATTTGAGTGAAGCGGCTGTGCCGTATCTGGTCCTGCGTCGCCGCGATGGCGAGGGCGAGAACGCGCCGCTCGTGCCGCGTCTGACGTCCGCCTCACAGATCGAGGCGTATTCGACGTGCCCGCTGTGCTGGTTCGTGTCGTATCGCGTGAAGCCCCAGTCCATCGACGCGGGCTTTGGCAACATGGAGAAGGGCAACTTTGTCCACGATGTGCTGGAGCATCTGCATGCCCGCCTGCCCCAGGAGGGCATGCAGCGCGTGACGCCCGAGAATCTGCTGCGCGCTCAGGAGCTGCTGCGCGAGGTCTTTGACGAGACGTTGGCCGAGCACGCCGGCAAGCGAGGCACGGAGGGCCCGCTGGTGCCGCTCTCTGCGGTGGAGGAGCGCCAGGTGGCCGAGATCTTGCCGCAGCTGGAGGGCGTGCTTGCCTACGAGTCCGAGGCACTTGCCCCCTTTGCTCCGCGCTACCTGGAGTTCGCCTTCAACGAGCTCAAGGTCGAGTATGCCGGTTGGCCGCTTGGCGGGCGCATCGACCGCGTGGACGTGGACGCCGAGAATCGTGCCGTGGTGATCGACTACAAGCATCGCACGGGCGTTGAGGAGTTTAAGCTCGCCGACCCTACGGTGCGCGACGAGGAATCGGGCACGGCGCCCATCGACGATCCGCGCTGGTTGCCGCCACATACCCAAACGCTCATCTACGCCCAGGCCATGCGCCGGGCGCTGGATTTGGACACCCGCGCGGCGCTCTACTTTTCGACCAAGGGCGGCAAGCCGGCGTTGCGCGGTGCCGCGAGCGCCGAGCTGCTCGAGGAAGAGCGCGGCGACGGTCGCATCCCGGGCCTTAAGAAAGGTTTCCCCGGCGAGGGTGGCAGCATGGACTTCGACGCCCTGCTCGATCGCGTGGAGGCCGGCATCGCCGAGCGCCTGCGCGAGCTCGAAGCAGGCAACGTTGCCGCCGTCGACCCGACGTCGGCTCAGGCCGCGCATGCGCGCTGCTCGTATAACCACGAAGGAACGTTTGTAAGGAGGGACGTGTAGACCATGGATCTTTCGACTTTGATGCCGCAACAGCTGCAGATCGTCAAAACGCTCGACCGTCCGCTGTTTGTCTCGGCGGGCGCCGGTTCGGGCAAGACCTTTACCCTCACGCGCCGCATCGTCTACGCGCTTTCGCCCGAATCCGGTCCGTTCGTTGAGCATCTGGACCAGGTGCTCGCCATTACCTTTACCAAAGATGCCGCGGCCGAGATTCGCGACCGCGTGCGCCGTGCGCTTATCGACGAGGGCATGGACGAGGAAGCGCTGACCGTCGACGACGCATGGATTTCGACCATTCACGGCATGTGCTCGCGTATCCTGCGCGCGCACGCGCTGGAGCTGGGCATCGATCCCGAGTTCACGGTGCTCACCGATACCGACGAGCTTATGGACCAGGCTGTTGAGCATGTGCTGGGTCGCGCGACGGCACCCGATACCGCCCCCGAGCTCGCGGCATCGCTCAAGGCCCTCTACGCCTGGTATCCCATGGCGGGCGAGGGCGGTTCCTTTGGCGCCGGCACGACCATCAAGGGTCTGGTGCGCGACCTGCTGGAGCTCTCGAGCCAGCTGCCGGGCGGCATGGACGATGTGTGCGTGGCGCGCGGCCAGGCCGATACCTCGGCCCTTGCCGATGCCTATCGCGCGGCGTTGGGTGCGAGCAAGGCCGCGACCGAGAAGGCACAAGTGGCACTCGACGCCATCGACGCGTTTGAGGCGAGCGGCAAAACCATGGCCGACGCGGCGCGACTCATGATGTCGTGCGCCATGCCGCGGGCGAGCAAGGCGTTCCCCAAGGAGCAGGTGGAGCTGCTCAAGGCGGAAGCTGCCGATGCGTTTATCAATATCGTGCTGGCCTGCGGTGGTCCCGCGCTCGATGCACTGGTTGGCTTGGCCCGCTCTGTAGAGGCTGAGTACCGCGCGCTCAAGGCTGCCCAGTCTGCCCTCGACAACAACGACTTGCTGCGCATGGCCTATGAGGCCCTGCGCGATTGCCCGGCCATCCGAGCGGCATACGAGGGCCGCTTTAAGATGGTCATGATTGACGAGTTCCAGGATACCGACCAGATGCAGGTCGATTTGATTCGTTACCTGACCGGTGCGGGGGAGCGTGCGCTGTGCACCGTGGGCGATGCGCAGCAGTCGATCTATCGTTTCCGTGGTGCCGAGGTCGAGGTCTTCCGCCGCCAGGAGCGCAAGGTGGGATCGACGACGGCGTCCGAGGCGACTGCCGTGGCCGACGCCCCTGCTGGCGAGCTCGTTAAACTTGTGCGCAACTTCCGCAGCCATGACGAGGTACTGCGTTACGTGGCACGCGTCTTCGACGGCGATGACGGTGGCCTGATGCAGGGCTTTTTGGACCTTGAGGCAAGTAACGGCCGCAAGGATACGCTGGTGGCAGACGCCTCGCGCCGCCAGGCCCTCTTTGTTGCCGGCGGCAGTACGCAGGAGCGCACGCAGGCCAAGGCCCGCGCGATCGCGGAGCGGTTCCGCGCGCTTGCCGATGCCGGCCAGCCCCAGGGTGGCATGGTGCTGCTGCTGGGCCGCATGACCAACGCCGACGTCTACGCCCAGGCTTTCCGCGACCAGGGGCTCGACTGCGTGATCGCAGGCGGCTCAGTCTTTGCCCAAGCTGCCGAGGTGCAGACGGTGCGCGCCCTAGTCTGCGCGCTCGCCAACCCGGCCGATACGGCGCAGGGCCTTATGCCGCTGCTCGCCTCGCCGATGTTTGCGCTCGGCGCCCAGGAGTTCCTGGCGCTGGCGACCAAGCTGGACGACCAGACGGGGGAGACCTCGCGCCGGAATATCGACGCGGGCATCATGAGCGATTCCGATGTGCCGGGCCTGCAAGACCTGCCGCTCGTGACGCGCGCCCGCGAGGTGCTGCGGTATGCGCTTCGTCGCGTGGGCCGCGATTCGTTCGCCGCCATCGCGCGCGACGTGGTCAACGCTTCGGGCTGGTTCGTGCGTCTGGCGCAGCGTGGTCCCGAGGGCAAGGCCATCGCCGCCAACGTGCTCAAGGCGCTCGACGCCGTGGCCGAGGCGGAGGCCGAGTTCGGCAACTCGCCGCGCTCCATCGCGCTCGCCTTCGACCGCTTCCTGGCGGGCAAGGAGGCGCCGGGCGCGCTCAACGAGGAGGGTGACGGCGCGGTACGCATCATGACCGTGCATGCATCCAAGGGTCTGGAGTATCCGGTCGTCGCGGTGTCCGAGTGTTTTGGCGTGCGCAAATCGTCCGGTGCGGCACAGATGGGCCGCGTCGACGGTGGGGCGCAAGTCGTGGCGCTGCCGGCTCGTTTTGATGGCGTTAAGCTTGCCGATGGAACCTTCGTGAAGGGCGATGACGTCAAAAAGCAGTTTGAACACGCGTTTAAGGGCAAGGGCACGTCACTGTGGTTGCCGCCAGAGCTCATGGAGGATGTCTGCGCGACGGGTTCTCCCGCCGAGGCATTTGCTCGCCTGCGCAACGACGACCTGCAGCTTTCGCTCGAGGAGCGGGCTCGTTTGCTCTATGTCGCCATGACGCGAGCGCGTGAGCTGGTGATCTTGGCGATGGATGCCGGCGTGAGCCGCGGCAAGCTGTGCGCGCCGACCTTCGACGTCGAGACCGATCTGACCTACGACGTGCTGCGCCGTATTCTGCCGACGGACGGCCTGGACATGCCACAGCTCGATGCCGACCGCCTGGTGTTCGACAACTCCCAGCCGGGCGACTACGAGCTCATCTCGCTCGCGGACTTTACGTTTGGCGAGCAGGCGTTTGAGGCCAACGCTTCACTGGATGCCGAGGGTAGGCTCGTTCGCGGTGATGCGGAGGCGGAGGGTGCCGATGCTGCCGCCGATCGCCCGGTCGAGCCCGGCCCCGCCGACCCGTCGCCCGATTCGTTTGAACTCGTATATCCCCAGGCGGCGGGCGTGCGCATGGGCACGTGTCCGTTCCCGGCGCGTGATTCGTACAGCTATTCGTCGATTGCCGCGGCGCTGCATGCCGAGGCCGAAGACCGTGCCGCCGTGACGCGGGTGCCCATGGACGAGGCTGGCGACGATGCGGAGTCGGATGGTTCCGAGATGACGGATGCGGACGTGGCTGCTGTCGAGCCCGCCGGCAATCCCATGGCGCTGGGCTCGGCCTTCCATGCCGCCTGCCAGTGGCTGATCGAGATGGGTGCCGATGCGCTGCCCGCTGAGCGTGCCGATGCGCTGGCGCGCCTGTGGTGCCTGACGCCGGATCAGCGCGAACGCTTCGACGTTGCCCTGGACCGCTGGCTCAAGTCGGCTGTTCGTGCCGACCTGCTCGCGTGGTCGTGCGTTCGCGCCGAGGTGCCGTTCTTTTCGCTGGGCTGCGAAGACGAGGACATCGCTCGCTACGGTGCATATGCCGAGGGCGCCATCGATGCGCTAGCGACCGACCCGGCGGATTCGTCGCGCGCGCTGGTCATCGACTACAAGACGGGCGGCACACCGGACGAGACGCCGGAACAGCTGCAGGAGAAGCACGCCCTGCAGGCGCGCGTCTACGCCGATGTTCTGCACAAGGCGGGCTTTGAGGCCGTGACCGTCAAGTTCGTCCGCGTGGAGCAAGTCGACCTCGCCAACCCGTGCGAGCCTCAGGTGGTCACCTACAGCCTCTAGCCCTCAATAACTTGCGGTGGAATACGGACTGTTTTGGCCAAAAAAGCCGCCAAACAGTCCGCATTTCACCGCAACTGCGTGAGTAGCCGTGTGGGTTTGGCTAGGTTCGGGTGCTGTCCGTGCCGTGCGGTAAAATCGTTCAGTCAGAACACGAACCTGCATCGGAGCTCATCACATGGCATTCGTCCATCTGCACAATCACACTGTTTTCTCCATGCTCGACGGCGCAACCCGTATCCAGGATATGGTCAACCGTGCCGTTGAGCTTGGCATGCCCGCCGTGGCCATTACCGATCACGGCTACATGTATGGCGTGCCCGATCTGGCGCTGGCCTGCGATGCCGTCAACCACAACACACCCGAGTACAAAACCTGGAGCCACGACAAGGCCTTCTTGGAAAAGGACCGCCGCGACGAGCTGGTGGAGCCCGATCCCGAGGAAAACCCGCGCGAGCATGCCCAGTATGTGAAGGACATGGCCATGTGGGACGAGAAGGGCAACATCGACGAGCTCAAGCCGCCCCTGGTCATCAAACCCATCTTTGGGTGCGAGGTTTACTTTACGCCGGACGAGACGCTCGCCCGCGACCATAAGCCCGAGCTCTACCACATGATCCTTCTGGCCAAGGACCAGGAGGGCTACGTCAACCTGATGCAGACGGTCTCCGAGGCCGCCGTGCAGGGCTTTTACTACAAGCCGCGCGTGACGCTCGACAACCTACGCCGCCACGCCAAGGGCATGATCTGCACCAGCGCCTGCATCGCGGGCATCATCCCCAAATACATCGACCGCGGCGACATGGAGGGCGCCATCAAGTGGGCCGAGACCTTCCGCGATACCTTCGAACCCGGCGACTTTTACATCGAGATTCAGGAACACGGCATCACCACCGACAACGGCCTGACCGATGAGCAAATGGACCGCACGCTCATCGATATCGCCAAGCAGGTGGGTGTCAAGGTCATCGCCACCAACGACTTCCACTACCTGCGCCGCGAGGACGCGCCGGTGCAGGACGTCATCATGTGTATTGGCATGAACGCCAAGGTCGATAACCCCAACCGCATGCGCATGACCGGCTCGGAGTTTTACATGAAGACCGAGGAGGAGATGCGGGCGATGTTCCCGTATTGCCCCGAGGCCTGCGACAACACGCTCGAGATCGCCGACAAGTGCTACGTTGAGCTGGACTGGGACTCCATCATCCTGCCGCGCTTCCCGCTGCTCGATCCCGGCGAGACGCACGAGAGCCAGTTCCGCCGCGAGTGCGAGAAGGGCCTGCGCCAGCACTACGGCGACGACTGGGCCACGCGCGAGATTGGTGGCGTCAACATCAAAGAGCGCTTTGAGTACGAATACAAAGTCATCTGCGACAAGGGCTTTGCCGCCTACTTCTTGATCGTTGCCGAGTACGTGCAATGGGCCAAGGACAACGGCATCGGCGTCGGCCCCGGCCGTGGCTCGGCCGCCGGCGCTATCGTCGCCTACGCCATGAACATCACCGCGTTCGACCCGCTCGAGAACGGTCTGATGTTCGAGAGGTTCCTGTCCCCGCAGCGTACCGAGATGCCCGATATCGATATGGACTTCGACGATGAGCGGCGCCTCGAGGTCGTGGAGCACGTTCGCCAGCTCTACGGCCCCGAGAAGGTCACCCACGTCATCACCTACTCGACCATTAAGGCCAAGCAGGCTATTAACGACGCCGCGCGCGTCCTGGACTACCCGGTCTACATGGGCCAGCGCCTGTCCAAGATGGTCTCGAGCGATCCCAAGGTCAAGCTCAAGCAGGTGCTCGAAAAGCAACCCGGCAAAGAGGATCTGTTTAACCCCGATTTTGCCGAGGCCTATAAAAAGGACGACGACGCCCGCCGCATCATCGACACGGCGCTCTCGATTGAGGGCCTTACCCGTGGCGAGGGTGTGCACGCGTGCGCCGTTCTGATCTGCCGCGACCCCGTCAACGAGCACGTACCCACCAAGCTCGACACCAAGGGCGGCGTCGAGATTACCCAGTACGAGGGTCATACCGTTGCCGACATGGGCCTGCTCAAGATGGACTTCTTGGGCCTGCGCACGCTGACGGTTATCTCTAAGGCCAAGGCAAACATCAAAAAGAACTTCGGCATCGACATCAAAGAGGAAGAGATCCCCTTTGACGACCCCGAGATCTTTAAGCTCATGGGCTCCGGCCATACCGCCGGCGTCTTCCAGGTCGAGTCCGCCGGCATGACGGCCACGATCAAGAACATGAAGCCCACCGAGTACAAGCACGTCGTGGCATTGATCGCTCTGTACCGCCCGGGCCCGCTGGGCGCCGGCATGGTCTCGTCCTACATCAACCGTATGAACGGCAAGGAGCCGGCCGTCTCCTACGACGACCGCCTGGACGACATCCTGGGCGAAACCTACGGCACCATGGTCTACCAGGAACAGGTTATGCTCATCTCCGTCGAGATGTGCGGCTTCTCCAAGGGCGAATCGGACTCGCGTATCCGTAAGCCCGTGGCTAAGAAAAAGATTAAGCTGCTCACGTCGACGGTGCTGCACTGGGAGGATGGCTCGGACGAGACCACCTACGACCACTGGATGAACGGCGCTATCAAGAACAACTACACGCGCGAGGTCGCCCAGAAGATTTGGGACGATGTTCTCGAGTTCGCATCCTACGCCTTCAACAAGTCGCACTCCGCCGGCTACGCCATCCTGGTTATGCAGACGGCGTGGCTCAAGGCGCACTATCCGCACGAGTACATGGCGGCCGTTCTGACGTCCTATACGGGCAAGACCGACAAGATCGTTCACTACGTCTCGGCGTGCCGTCACGACGGCATCCCCGTGCTGTCGCCAGATGTCAACGAGTCCGGTACCGAGTTCACGGCTACCAAGGAGGGCGTGCGCTTTGGTCTGGCCGGCATCCGCGGCGTGGGCACCGGCGTGGCGCAGGCGATTATCGCCGAGCGCGAGGCGGGCGGTCCGTTTAAGACGCTGCACGACTTTGTCGAGCGCGTGGACTCGAGCCAGGCCAACCGTCGCGTGATCGAATCGCTCATCAAGGCAGGCGCCTTCGACTCCACGGGGTATCCGCGTCGCCAGATGATGCACTTTGTGGACAAGAACAACCCCGAGAACATCATCGACGCCGCGATAAAGCGCCAGAAGGACCGCGCGAGCGGCCAGACCTCGTTCTTCGATATGTTTGGCGACGTTGAGGGCTCGGGCTTCGAGGTCAGCGTGCCCGATCCGGACGGCCAGGAATGGGACCGACACCTCAAGCTGAGCCAGGAGAAAGAGGTTCTGGGCATCTATGTCTCGGACCACCCGCTGCGCCCGTTTGAGTATGCACTAGCCAAGGCGCGCGACTTTTCGTTCTCGCAGATCGACACCGGCTACGAAGTTCAGAATCCTACGGGCGGCACCATCAACCAGGAGATTCCCGAGGGCAAGGCGCTGTGGTGGGCCGGCATGGTCTCGAGCGTGTCCAAGCGCGTGACCAAAAACGGTGACCCCATGGGCATCGTGCAGCTCGAGGACATGGAAGGCGAGGCCACCGTCGTCGTGTTCCCCAAGACCTATAAAGAGGCCGAGGGGTACCTGTACGGCGAGGTCGATCCCGAGACCGGCGCGCAGCTGTCCGATGCCTTTGTGCGCATTAAGGGCAAACTCGAGCGCTCGGACCGCGGCGACCAGATCATCGCGCAGGAGATCGTGCCGCTCGAGCTTAACGAGGAGAACAACAAGCCCAAGGTGTTTGAGGTCATGGTGCCCAACAGCCGCTTTAGCCAGGGCAATATGGCGCGCCTGGCCACGGTGCTCACCGCTAACCCGGGCGGCGACCGCGTGGAGATCTTTATCGAGCAGGTGGACGGGCGCGTGCTGCGTGCCGAGGTACCTGCCAAGGTCAACGCGCGCTCGATTCCGCTGCTGGCCGAGGCAAAGGCTATCGTGGGTAACCAAGGCAGAGTGACGGTTATCTAAAATGATTTTGCCGGGGTAGCTAATTTGGGACGGGGCTATTTTAGCTACCCTTTGGCTGACGGCGAATGAGTCGGGGTCGGAATACATCTCAACCGACATATGGGGGTAGCTAAAATAGCCCCGTCCCAAATTAGCTACCCTGTGTGGATTGGAGGAAGTGATGGCACAGGGGACGTTTGTGCAGGCGCTCCGGAAAGAGGCGGCGCTGAGCGGCACCTTTATGAAGGGCCGCTCGCTCATGCTCAACGGCGCCGTGCTGTCGATTGAGGACAGCGGCTCGCGCTTCTCCAAAAACGTGACGGTTGAGGGCTCGGTGCGCGGTTCGCGCGGCGACCTGTACAAGACGCACGTGGCGCTCGACATGGACGAGCACGAGGTGATTGACTACGACTGCGATTGCCCCGCCGCCTATCGTTACCCCGGTATGTGCAAGCACGCTATTGCCACGGCTCTGGCGTATTTGGATGCCAGCGGCGCCGAGCCCGTCGAAGGTTTGCGCACGCCGGTCCGCACGTTTACGGCGCAGCCGAAACAGCCCGTTCGCACCGCGCCCAAAGCGCCGGCCGTCAACCCCAACTTTCCCTTTCCGGCGCCCGTCCCCACGAGCCCCAGCCTCATGGCGGCGCTCTCCGATCTTTCGGACGCGCGCATGGATGAGCTGGCGAGCATGCGCCGCAAGCTTGCCGGTGCCGTTGATCCCGACGCCCCCAAAGCGGCGTTGGAGCCTTCGCTGGTGCCGTACTACAATCCGCTGTTCGCTGACCGCTTTAGCTGGGCGCTCGAGTTCCGCATTCGCTGCGGTTCGGTGTCCTACGTGGTCAAGGATATCGACGGCATGGCCGACGCCTATGTCCGAGGCGGTACGTTCTCGTACGGCAAGAAGCTCACGTTTGTCCATACGCCCGAAGCCTTCGAAGACGTGTCGACAAAGCTGCTCAACCTTGTCGTGACGACAGTTGCCTATCTCGATGACATCACAAGCTCGCGTTCGGCGTCGTACGACTTTGCACGCAGCGGTTTTGTCGCCGAGCGTCAGTTACCGCTGTCCGAGCATAGCATCGTATATGTGCTGGACCTGTTGCGCGGCAAGACTATCTCTTTTGAGCCCGCCTGGTCGCGGGGGACGACGACGCATCGCACCTATGACGTGGCGGTTGAGATGCCTCCGGAAGGGGCGGACGAGGCGCTGTCTAAGCGCCCACCGCTCCTTGCCGCCAAAATCGCGCCGGCGGCTGGTGGCAGCTACGATCTACGCCTGCCGGCCGATGCATACTGCTTTGCTTCGGGCGACGTTGCCTATCTGGTCGACACCCGCCGTGCGCGCCGTACCGATGTAGCGTTTGCCCAGCATGCGGCGCCGTTTCTATCGCGCTTGCTGCCCTGTCGCACGCCGGTCCATATCGCCGCCGAGCAGGTGGGGGAGTTCTGTCGTATGGTGCTGCCCATTTTGCGCGACTACACCGACCTTACCGCGCCCGCTGCGCTCGATACCGTGGCGCCCGAGCCGAGCTTTGCCATGGCGATTGGCGTCGACGATGGGCTCGTGACCTGCAAAGTTACGGTTACCTACGGCGACTGGTCGGCAGATCTCTTTAGTCTGGGCGCTCCGGGCAGCCCCTTCGAAGAGCGGCGCCCGGGCGTTCCGCCGCGCGACGAGGTGGCGGAGTTTCGCGTTATGGACACGGCGGCCCTGTACTTCGATTTCCACGAGGGCGGCCTAGCGTTTGAGGAACGCGATGACGAGAGCCTGTTCCACTTGCTGACCGAGGGCCTGTCTGCCCTGTCCGAGTTGGGCGAGGTCATGCTCAGCGACCGCTTGCGCCAGGTCTCGGTCCGCCCTGCGCCCAAGCTTTCGGTGCGTGCGACCGTCAAGAGTAACCTGCTCGACGTCGAACTGGGCGCGAGCGGCCTTTCGGCGGCAGACCTTGCCATCTATCTCGATTCGTACAAGCGTCATCAAACGTTTGCGCGCCTTACGTCCGGCGACATCATTCGCCTGGACGAGGGCGCCCGAGCCGCGTTTGGTCTCGCCGAGGACCTGGGTGTCGATGCCGTCGACCTGCTCGACGGCGTGTCGCTTCCCGCGTCGAGCACCCTGTTCGTCGATAGCATGCTCGCGCGCACGCCCGCGCTCGAGGCCGATCGCGACGCTGCGTTCCGCCGCACCGTCGAGCGCCTGGACACGCTCGGCAAGATGGACTTTACGGTGCCGGCATCGCTCAAGGCAACGATGCGCGGCTACCAGGTCGACGGATACCAGTGGCTCGGCTCGCTCGAACACCTGGGCCTTGGCGGCATCTTGGCCGACGACATGGGCCTGGGCAAAACGCTCCAGATGATCGCGCATATCCTGGCGCGCGTGGAGGCGGGGGACACCAAGCCCACGCTCGTGGTATGCCCGGCCTCACTCGTGTACAACTGGACTGCCGAGCTGGAGCGCTTTGCCCCGTCGCTCGATGTGTGCGCCATTGTGGGCGCCAAGGCTCAACGTCGTGTACAGATTGCCGGCGTGGCCGAGCATAACGTGGTCGTAACGTCGTATGACCTTATGCGGCGCGATATCGATGAGTACGTCGAGCAGGATTTTGCCCGCGTGGTGCTCGATGAGGCACAGTACATTAAAAATCCGCTCACGCAGGTGGCGCGCGCTGCCAAGCGCCTGCCTGCCGGCGTGCGCTTTGCCCTGACGGGCACGCCCATCGAAAACCGCCTGTCCGAGCTCTGGAGCATCTTCGACTTTTTGATGCCGGGCCTTTTGGGGACGCGCGAGTCGTTTGCCAAGCTCTTTGAGAGCCCCGTCGAGCATGCCGAGGGCGATAGCGCCGCTCGCCTGCAGGCGCTCGTGTCGCCGTTTGTGCTGCGCCGTGTTAAGGAAGACGTGGTGGCCGACCTGCCCGAGAAGATCGAGGACACCGTCATGGCACAGCTTACCGGCGAGCAACGCAAGCTCTACCTGGCCAACCAGGACCGCATCGCCCAGCAGGTGCAGCACCGCGAGGCTGGGGAGTTTAAGAAGGACAAGCTCAAGGTGCTCGCCGAGCTCACCAAGCTGCGCCAGATCTGCTGCGACCCGCATCTACACTACGAGGATTACAAGGCGGGGAGCGCAAAGCTCGATACGTGTATGGAGCTCGTGCACGGCGCACTCGACGGCGGGCATCGCATCCTGTTGTTCAGCCAGTTTACGGGTATGCTCGATATCATCGGTAAGCGCTTGGCCAAGGAGGACATCGCCTTCCTTAAGCTCACGGGCGCTTCGTCTAAGGAGAGCCGCGCCAAGATGGTCGCGCAGTTCCAAGCGGGCGAGGTCCCGGTCTTTTTGATTTCGCTCAAGGCGGGCGGCGTGGGCCTTAACCTGACGGCGGCCGACGTGGTCATCCACTACGACCCGTGGTGGAACGTGGCGGCGCAGGACCAAGCGACCGACCGCGCGCATCGTATTGGCCAGCAACATACCGTGACCGTGTACAAGCTCATCGCCAAGGACACGATCGAGGAGCGCATCATGCAGATGCAGGAGTCCAAGCGCGACCTGGTCAACAGCGTGCTCGGCGGCGACGGCATCTCGTCGGCGCTGTTTACCCGCGAAGATGTTCTGGCGCTGCTGGGCGGCGACGGGCGCTAACCCGCTCGGGTGGGGCCGCCAGGGCGGATAGCGCACGCTGCCCCATCGTCCCCGCCCGTTATGTGTTCATTTGCAATGCCGTGGATGGTTTGTCTGCCTTTGGGCATAAGAACCATCAAGAACATTGGCACGTCAGCAAAGGAGAACATCATGGCGAAATTCTTTAAGGACCCCGACGGTAAGCTCATTGCCGCCCTTGGCAACGACGTTGCAACCCCTGCCGGTTGCACGGAACTGACCGCAAACACTGAGGACGCGGCGCACGAGAAGCACGTGCCTGTTGTCGAGACCGAGCGCGACGGTCACGTGATTCGCGCACGCGTTGGCTCGGTCGAGCACCCCAGCCTGCCCGAGCACTATATTGAGTGGATCGCCCTTGAGGCCGAGGGCCGCTTAGAGGTCCATTACCTTGAGCCCGGCATGAAGCCCGCGACGTTTTTCGCGGGCGGCTCCAAGACCGGTACCGTCTATGCCTATTGCAACCTGCACGGGCTGTGGTCCGCGACGTTCTAGGAGCGCGCCCCCGCTCGGGGTATCATAGCTAGCATATGCACATGCGAGCGCCGGCTGCATTATGCGGCCGGCGCTTTTACTACGACAACGATGGTTTACGACGGAAAGGGCTGAGCCATGAAGCTCGCGCTTGCACAGATCGATATGCGCCTGGGTGATATTGAGGGCATTTGCGGCCGCATCGAGGACCAGGCTCGTCTGGCCCACGAGCGCGGGGCGCGCGTGCTGTGCGTTCCGGCTCCGCTCTTTATGGGCGCCATGCCCGGGGGCCTGGTGGGCACTGCCGACTTTGAGCACGACATGCTTGCCGGCTTGACTGGTGTCGCCGAGCGTATCCAGGAGCTTGACATGATCTGCATCGTGCCCGCGGCGGTTTCGTTTGAGGGCCAGCCGCTGCTCGACTACATGATGCTCAAGGACGGTCATGTGGTGCCGGCGCGTTCGAGCATTGCCCTGCAGCGTGGCGAGAACAACGACACGCGTTGGGCGCCGCCGGTGTTCGACGTGGACGGCGTGCGCATCGCCGTGATTTTTGACTTGGACCGCGAACTCGAGATGCTGCCGACCGGTGTTGACCTCATTGCGTATTTCCAATTCAATGCGTTTGACATGACCGACCGCGAGACTGCCGCCATTGCCGCCGTTCGCAGCGGCGCCTACCGCAAGATCGCATCCAAGCGCAGTGTGTGGTTTGCCTGTATGGCGCCGGTCGGTGCCTATGACGAGTCGGTGTATACCGGCGGTTCGTTTGTGCTCGACGACTGCGGTCGCGTGGTGGCCCAAGCGCCGTGTTTTGAGGAGAGCCTGCTGGTTCAGGAGATTCAGCGCGGCGTGATGCTCGATGCCCTGGAAGATCACGAACTGCCCGAGTTCCGTTCCGAGGAGTGGCTGTGGCAGGCGCTGGTGCTCGCCGTGCGCGACAACGCCCGGGCCCACGGTGCGTCGCGCGCCGTGGTGGCACTCGAGGGCGACTTGCCGTCGTCCCTGCTGGCGGCGCTGGCCGTCGACGCTCTGGGCCCACGTAATGTGATTGGCCTGGTGCTGGGGCGCAACCGCATCTTTACGCCGGCGCAGGAGGAGGCCGAGGCTGCTCGCTGTGCCGCCGTTCGCGCCATTGCCGAGCGCCTGCATATTCGCACGGTTGAGCGCGATGCGCCGGATGCCGCGCGCGTGCTCGACCGCGATGTGTCGGCGGGCGACGCCGAGCGCCTGCGCTCTCGCACGCTGGGCCTCATGCTGGAGGACACGGCGCTCGAGTTGGGTGCGATGGCGCTGAGCCCGCTGTCCAAAACCGAGTACGCACTGGCGGCGCCGGCGCTTTGCGGCGGCTACCAGGGCGATTATGCGCCCTTTGGCGATGTGTACCTGTCGACGCTTGAGTTTGTGGCGCGCGTGCGCAACCGCACGTCTGCCGTGGTGCCCCAAGAGCTCGTGACGCTCAACGCGGTGGAAGATTGTATGGAGCGAGTGCTGGCGCAGGCGCTCTCGACGCTCGACGGTCCGGTCGATATGCTCGACCGCGCGGCACAGCTGCTCGGCGGGGTCGAGCCGGGTGAGATCGATGGCGCGCTTGAGGCGCACGTGGACCGCAATCGATCTTTCGACGACATCCCGATGGCCGCTGGCAAGCCTGAGGCCTGCTCGCTGCTGCTGATGCTCGTTCGACAGGGTGAGGCTGCCCGCCGCATGTTGCCGACGGCGCCGATCGTTTCGTCCCGTTCGTTTGCCGAGCGCTCCTGGCCGTACATGCTCGCGTGGTCCGACCTGGGGCTTAACGGCAAGGAGCGTATGACGGTCGATTCGCTGGCGCGCGCCGAGGTGCGCCGTTTTGCTGACGAGGATACTAGTGAGCGCGTGCGAAACGAGATGATGGGCGTGCTGGGCGAGCTACTGGGTATTTCGCCCGAACAAATGGAGGAGTTGCGCTCTGAAGACGGTCAGCGTCGTTTACGCGAGGGAATGAAAAAGTTCGAGGGCGAGGTTCAGGACGCCATCGATAAGATGATGGGCGGCCAGGGTGGCCCGCAGGGTGGGCCCCAGGGTGGCCCGATGCCGCATCCGCCGGTTGATCCCCGACAGTTCCCATTCTTCTCGCAGAACTAAACTGGGGATGGGATTCGCTCTCAACCCCGATACTTCAACTAAGCATCTTGACCCCGTTGTGTTATTCTAGAACAGACGTTCGTGAGTAGTGCGCGGGGCCTTGCCTTGCGCTTGGTAAAAGACGAGGGGAGGTTGGCTTGGTTATTTTAGGCATTGACCCCGGTTTGGCTCATACGGGTTGGGGGATTATCGAGGAGCGGCGTGGCGAGGTTCGCTGCCGTGCCTATGGCTGCATCGAGACCAGCGCGGGTAGTCCGCTCGCGGTGCGCCTGTCGCATATCGCCCGCGACCTCAAGGGTGTCGTGGAGCGCTATCGACCCGATACCGCTGCTATCGAGAGCATTTACTTTGGCGCCAACGTTCGCTCGGCCATCCCTACGGCGCATGCCCGCGGCGCCGCGCTCGTGGCGCTTTCGGAATGCGCGCTCGAGATTGGCGAGTATACGCCTATGCAGATTAAGCAGGCTGTTGTGGGCACCGGCGCTGCGGACAAACGGCAGGTCGCGTATATGGTTCGTACGCTCACGCAGCTCGATCACGACCCGCATCCCGACCATGCCGCCGATGCCCTGGCCTGCGCCATCTGCCACGTTAACCTCAGCCGCACCCGCGCCCTCACCGGCGGCGAGTTCTATCAACAGAGAGGAACCGGATACTGATGATTTCCCAGCTCCATGGAACGCTTGTCGAGGCCACGATGAGCTCGGCCGTCGTCGACGTGTCGGGCGTTGGCTTTGAACTCGGCATCTCGGGCAGCACTGCGGCCACGTTGCCGACGCCCGGCGGCGAGGTCCGCCTCTACACGCGTATGCAGGTGCGCGAGGACGCCATGACACTTTTCGGTTTTTCCTCAAAGGATGAGCGCACGATGTTCGATCGGCTCGTGTCCGTCTCGGGTGTCGGTCCGCGCCTGGCGCTTGCCGTGCTCTCCACCTATACCGTAGGACAGCTGTATTCCCTGGTGATGGCCGAGGACGACAAGGGCATGGCCAAGGTGCCCGGCGTGGGCAAAAAGACCGCCCAGCGCCTCATCTTGGAGCTCAAGAGCACCTTTGCCAAGGACAAGGGCTTTGTGCCGGTCGATGCGATCCCCGGTCAGGTTGCGATGCCCGTGCCCGCCGCCGCTCCTTCGGCGATCGATGACGCCCGTGCGGCGCTCCTTTCCATGGGCTTTAGCCCGCAGGAGACCGAGGTTGCCCTGAGCGGGTATGATGGGCAGGATATGCGTGTCGAGGATCTGCTCGGCGCGGCGCTTAAGCGACTTGGAATGGATGCGTGATGTGGGAAGCCGATGACTCTCAGGACCTGTGGGCGACGCCCGGCAATTCGCCGGCGGCATCCATGGCGCACGGTGAGCGCATGGTGGGCTCGGAGCTGACGTCCGAAGACCTCGATGTCGACCGTACCCTGCGTCCCCAGCGCCTGGACGACTACTGCGGTCAGGAGCATATCAAGCAGAGTCTGCGCGTGCTTATCGAAGCGGCGCAGAGCCGTGGCGAGACGCTCGACCACGTGATCTTTTCGGGCCCTCCGGGTCTGGGCAAGACCACGCTGGCCACCGTTATCGCCAACGAGCTGGGCGCTCAGATCAAGACGACGAGCGGCCCGGCCATCGCGCGCACCGGCGACCTGGCGGCTATCCTTACCAACTTGCAGCCGGGTGACGTGCTGTTTATCGACGAGATCCACCGTCTTAATCGTTCGGTCGAGGAAGTCCTGTATCCCGCTATGGAGGACTTTGCGCTCGATATCGTGATCGGTAAAGGCCCGGCCGCACGTTCGATTCGCCTGGATATCCCTAAGTTTACGCTGGTGGCGGCAACGACCCGCTCGGGTATGCTGACCGGCCCGCTGCGCGACCGCTTTGGCATTTCGTATCGCCTGGACTACTACACGGTCGAGGAGCTCGCCCAGATCGTGACGCGCTCGGCAACCATTCTGGGCGTGACGATCGATCATCCGAGTGCGCTCGAGATCGGCTCACGTTCGCGTGGCACGCCGCGCTTGGCCAACCGTCTGCTCAAGCGTGTGCGCGACTATGCGCAGGTACGCGGCAACGGTCCTATTGAGCTTGACATTTGCCGTCAGGCACTCGAGTTCTTCGAGATTGATGAGCTTGGTCTGGACTGGATGGATATTCGCATTTTGGAGACACTCGCTAAGACGTTCTCCGGACGTGCCGTGGGCCTGACAACGCTTGCCAGCGCGGTGGGCGAGGACCCGGGAACGCTCGAGGATGTCTATGAGCCCTATCTGCTGCAGTGCGGCTTGATGATTCGCGCGCCCCAGGGCCGCCAGGCAACGCTTCGCACCTTTGAGCACTTGGGGATTGAACCTACCATTTAGGGCGCTTTGTTTTGGCGGGCTGTTAAGCTATCGCTGAGCATTGGATAAACATATCGCCATTCATCGGTTACGGGTGTTTTACTATTGCGCGCCCGTGCTATGCTGAATTGGTCTTTTTCTCATTCGGTAACGAAAGGACCGCCCATGCCTACTGACATCGAAATCGCACGTTCCGTCACACCGCTGCCCATTACCGAGGTGGCCAAGAACGCCGGTGTCGACGTAAAGCACCTGATTCCGTACGGCTTCGACAAGGCTAAGGTCGACTACTCTCTGCTTAATGAGCCAACTGATCACCAGGCCAAGCTCGTCCTCGTGACCGCCATCAACCCCACGCCTGCGGGCGAGGGTAAGACCACCACGACCATCGGTCTGGCCGATGGCCTGCGCCGTCGCGGCGTCAAGAGTGCTGTGGCCCTGCGTGAGCCTTCGCTCGGTCCCGTCTTTGGCGTCAAGGGCGGTGCCGCCGGCGGCGGCTGGGCGCAGGTCATCCCCATGGAGGACATCAACCTGCACTTTACCGGTGACTTCCATGCCATCGGTGCTGCCAACAACCTGCTGGCCGCCATGCTTGATAACCACATCCAGCAGGGCAACCAGCTCGGTATCGACGTTAAACGCATCACTTGGAAGCGCGTCGTCGATATGAACGACCGTCAGCTGCGCCACGTCATCGACGGTATTGGCGGTAAGGCCCAGGGCGTGCCGCGCGAGGACGGCTTCGATATCACCGTCGCCTCCGAGGTCATGGCAATCCTGTGCCTGTCTACGAGCATTAACGACCTCAAGGAGCGCCTGGGCGAGATCGTCGTCGGCTACAGCTTTGCCGGCGAGCCCGTCCGTGCCCGCGACCTTAAGGCCCAGGGTGCCATGGCCGCGTTGCTTAAGGACGCGCTCAAGCCCAACCTGGTGCAAACGCTCGAGGGCACGCCCGCGTTTGTCCACGGCGGTCCCTTCGCCAACATTGCCCACGGCTGCAACTCTATCATGGCCACGCGTATGGCGATGCGCTTTGGCGATGTCGCCATTACCGAGGCCGGCTTCGGTGCCGATCTGGGTGCCGAGAAGTTCCTCGACATCAAGTGCCGCATGACGGGCGTTCGCCCCAGCGCCGTCGTGATCGTCGCGACCGCTCGTGCGCTGAAGTACAACGGTGGCGTCGCCAAGGCCGACCTCAACGAGGAGAACCTCGAGGCACTCAAGGCCGGCATGCCCAACCTGCTGCGTCACGTCGACAACATCCAGAACGTTTATGGTCTGCCCTGTGTGGTCGCCATCAACCGCTTCCCGACGGACACCGAGGCTGAGCTTGCGCTCATCGAGTCCGAGTGCCAGAAGCTCGGCGTCAACGTTAAGCTTTCCGAGGTCTGGGCCAAGGGCGGCGAGGGCGCGCTCGAGCTTGCCGATGAGGTCATGCGTCTGATTGAGCAGCCGAGCGAGCTCAAGTTTGCCTATGAGGACGGCGCCGATGTCGCCGACGCTCTTGAGGCCATTGCCACCAAGGTCTACCGCGCCGATGGCGTTGACTTTACGCCGGCCGCCAAGCGCCAGCTCGCCGAGCTGCGCGAGAACGGCTTTGGCAACCTGCCGGTGTGCGTGGCCAAGACGCAGTACAGCTTTAGCGACAACGCCAAGGCCCTGGGCGCTCCCGAGAACTTCCGCATCACGGTGCGTGAGCTCAAGGTTTCCGCCGGTGCCCACTTTGTGGTCGCACTGACCGGCAGTGTTCTGACCATGCCGGGCCTGCCCAAGGTCCCCGCGGCTGAGAACATCGACGTTGACAACGACGGCAACATCACCGGCCTGTTCTAAGCTTGTTGCCCATAGCTGCTTGCCCGCCCCGTCGCGCCTACCAAAGCCCGGCGGGGCTTTTTCCTTCGTCCCCAAGGGATCATTTTTTGCGGCGGCAATGTTGCGCAACAAGAATGGGGATTTCTCTCGTACGGTGTAGTTGGAAGAACTGCGCGGGCGCATTGCGGCTGCGGCGAGAGACGGGAGATGCGATGTATTGCACCAAGTGCGGAGCTCAGATACCCGATGGCTCCATGTTTTGCACGAGCTGCGGCGCTCGCGTGGGCGGCGTTGAGGACCAAGCAGAGCCTGCGGCGTTTCCGGTAGGAGATGTGCCGGTGGACGACCCTGCGGGACGGCGCGCTCTTCAGGATGTCCCGTCTCCTGTGATCTGGGAACGTTTTCGTGAGCCTCCTTTGATCGTGGGACGTTTTTGTGGGTCTCCTATGACCGAGCCTGCTGAGGCCGCTCAGCCGCTTGTTCCGACGCCGCAGCCCAAGAAACCCAAGCACAAGGGCCGTATCGTCGCTGCCGTTATCGGCGGTGTTGCCGTTGTCGCCATTGTGGCGGCAATTGTCGTCGTACCGCGTATCGGGGCATCGTCCGAGGTGACTTCGGGCGGCAAGGGCTATGTTGTCTGCGCGTGCGAGACTAAAGTGCTGCCCAAGAACAGCAAGGGTAAAAAGCTCAAGAGCTATACCGTCGAGCTGGCGCCGGTGTCCGGCAAGGGCAAGAGCTACACCATCAAGGTCGATGGCGAGGACGGCTTTGCCATGGAGGACTTTGGCGAGCTGCCCGACCAGAAGTACCAGATGACCATCACCTCGGGCAAGGGCAAAAAGAAGAGCACGACCACCATGAAGGTCGACTATACCAAGGAAGGTTCGGACGCCCCCAAGAACGTCGAGCTCACGCAGTCCAAGAAGGAGGCCAAAGCCTCTGCCAAGGCAGCGGTCAAGACGGCAAACGAGCTGTTCACCGACAAAATCCTCGAGTATCAGAAAAAGTACGGCGAGGGTGAGGCTGTCGGGTTCGATGAATATGCGTATGGAGCCCAGGGTGTTGCTTACGCCAAGCTCATTGACTTTGATGGCGATGGTCAAGATGAGCTGCTGATTGAGTATTCCGATGAACCGGTGGACCGTGGGGATAACGCAGCCGCTGCGCATCTTGAGGTCTGGGCGTATAAGAATGGCGAGATTGAGAAGGTCTACACGCCAGAGGTAAACGTATCTCATCAGGAGGCGTGTGTGTCTGTCTGGCTTGATGAATACGAGGGCAAGATTGGTTTTTCGCAGTGGTATGACCATGGGACAGCAATTAAACAAAGCGATCTCTCTGGTGAAAGTGGTCCTTCTGCTCACGAATACCAAGTTAAATTCATTGGCTACGACGGCAAGTCATTCAAAGCCATGACCGATCTTGTTGCCCCGAATGAAGTCGGTTCTGCCTCTTTGGGCGGTTTTGGTTTCTTGTATGCCGACGAGAGCTCGGTTAACAGCACCATTGGCACGGTGGCCACGACGCTGGAGCAGCTGAAGTCTAAGGATGCCGGCGACGATGCGCAGGCGAGCTACGAGGCCGTCTCTGCCACGCAGGATGTCGACTTTACGGCTGCGGTTGGCGAAGGCCCGCTGAATCCGTCTCCCGATGACACATGTCAGATTACGGCTACGTGGACCTATCCCCAGGTGAAGGGCCAGGGCGTGGGTGTCGCCAAGTTCAACAAGGACATGGTCCAGCTCGTTGCGGATATGCTCGAAGCGAGCAAGCAGGCCTCGATGGATGACGAGGACAGCCGCGTGACCATGATGTACACCGCCGAGATCGTCTCGATCGATGGCGATATTGCCTGTGTGCGCACGTTTACCGACAGCTATCAACCTCCGTATCGATCAGAGCGAGTGACAAGGTCGGCGTACTACAACCTCAAGACGGGCGAGCAGGTTTCGCTCGAGGACTCGCTTGCGCAGCATGGGCTATCGTATGACACCCTCAAGAGCGAGGCCAGGCAGGCAATTAAGACGGCAAAGCCGGATATGGACTCCGTGTCCGAAGACAACATCGACGATGACGATAACTACACTGAGGACCATTTCTACTACGACGGCAAGGGCTATATCATCGTCCTCGATACTGGCGAGTTTGACTGCATGGCATGGGATACGCACGACTTGGTTGCGCACGCCTTCGACTCGAGCTATTCCAGCGGCCAGGACGTAACGCCCGAACGAGCCAGGGCCTCATACGTGCCCAACGAGTAGAACAAAGCGGCAGGGAGTAATCTGAATAGTCCCCGGTAGCGCAAAACACAGCGCCGTCGGGGACTTTTTGATCCCAAGGGGACGGAGGAAAACGGATCAAAAAGCCTAGCCGCGCTGGAGGCCGAAGAGTTTGGCGTTGCGCTCGGCGACCATCATATTGATGTCGGCGATTTCCATCTTGCCATCAATGTAGGGCTGGTAGGTGCCGTACGGATCGCCGGCTCCCAAGCTGCAGCTTCCGCAGTTATCGCAGCTGCCGTTGCCGCAACCCGCGAGTGCCAGCTTAATGATCTCCTCGCGCTCGGCGCGCGTTGTGTCTTTGATGAGCTTGCTTTTTGCCATGACGTTCCTCGATTCGCTTGTGACCGTCGGCCGCGCATGTCTTGTAGATACCGGCGGGATTTGCCCATCATAGGCTTTTGCGCGGGTAGAATGCATGGATAACTTGATGCTTACGGGCGACGGAAAGGAATCGTTGCATGGACCAGGATAAGACGACCGTAATGGGTGGCTACGGCTCCCCGCGGACGGGCAATGGCGCCGATGAGACCCGCGTCGTGCCGAATCCCGGCTACGCTGCCCCCGATGCGACCCAGGCCTCGGCCGATCCCACGCGCGTTGTGAATTGCGGGAACGCAGTGCAGGACCCGTATGGTGTCTCGTCGCAGAGCTCCTATGGCGACGCGGCGGCAGACCCTTATGATGACCTGCTGCAAAATCCCATTCCGCAACCTCAGCAGACGACATATATGCCGCGCACGGCACAGCCGCGCTACGGCTCGCGCGACCGATATGCGCGCGAGCCGTATCGTGAGTATCCCAAGTCCATCCCTCAGTATGGCGAGGACGAGGAGAAGAAGCCTTCGCGTTCGTCGAGCGTGATCAAGAAAATCCTGATCGTGCTGGCGGTCTTCTTTGCCCTGTCGGTTGTGTTTGCCATCGTGTCGGGCATGCTCAACAAGCGGGGCACCACGACTGATACCACGGCCGAGCAGACTGAGACTACCCAGTCCGGCACCGTCGACCTGAGCGATATCCCGGGTCAGTACTGGTCCAACGCCAAAAAGCTCCTCAAGTCGCGCGGGGCCGACCTTTCGAACGCCGTGATCCTGACCGACGACGGCTCGACGCCCGTTGTCGATGCCAACTGGGTCGTGACATCTGCCTACTATAACGACAACGGTAACCTCGAGGTCCAGCTCACGCGCAAGGACGGCTCGTCGGGTAATGCATCCGGCGACCAGGGCGGCGCGGACAGCTCGAGCTCCAACACGCTAGAGGACCTGAGCAACAAGGCACAGGAGCTTGGGGACAAGGCCCAAGAGCTGGGTGACACGGCTCAGAATCTCGGCGATACCGCACAGAACCTGGGCGATATGGCAACGAACGCCTGGGGTGCCCTGCAAAACGGTATTTCGGGCGCGCAGGGGAACTAGCGGTCGAGCGGCTAGAGCCTTAGCAGTGCAAGCAAAAACGGGGCGCAGGATTGCGTGACCGGGCGCGTAGGCGCGTTGGTCGTCGGTCCTGCGTCCCGTTTTGCTGCCGATTACAGCTGCTCGGCCGGACGGTCGGGCGAGCTGAAGCCCGAGTCAAATGTGACGACGCACGAGACATCGGGTCGGCGCTCGTGCACGATGCGCGTGACGAGCTCCAGCAGCTCCTCGTCGGATATGTCAAAGCCGTCGGGGCGCACCAGGTCAAACGAAACGAACCCGTCGTGCTCGTGCAGGTCGTGGATGGAGAGCGCGGGATCGATCTGCATGACGCCGCGCTTGACCCAGCCGCGCAGGTCGTCGCCGGTGGTGGCGATGGGGTCGCAGTGCAGCGTGATACCGATGCCCATCTGCCGTTTGATATCGTGCTCGATGGTGTCCAGGATCTCGTGATGTTCAAACGCGTCGCCCTCGCCGGGCATCTCCACGTGTGCGCTGGCAAACTGGCGGCCGGGGCCGTAGTCGTGCACCATGAGGTCGTGTGTGCCCAAGACCTGGGGGTACGACATGATCTTGTCGCGGATTGCCTGGACGAGCTTGGGGTCGGGCGCTTGCCCCAATAGCGGGCTGATAGCGTCGCGCACCAGGCCCATGCCGCTGATGCAGATGAAGATGCCCACGCCCAGGCCTGCCCAGCCATCGAGGTCAAAGCCGGTCGTCTGCGAAATAAGCGCTGCGGCCAGGACCGAGGCCGAGGCAATGACGTCGTTTTTGGAATCCTGCGCCGTGGCGATAAGCGTCTCGGAATCGATGCGGTTGCCCAGCGTGCGGTTGAACGCCGCCATCCAAAACTTGACGAGCATGGACAGGACAAGGGCTGCCATGGAGAGCGCCGAATACGCGGTGGGGGAAGGCTTGATGATCTTGGTAATGGATTCGAGCGCCAGGTTGATGCCGACGGCGCAAACGAGAACGGCGACAAACAGCCCCGCCAGGTACTCGTAGCGGCCGTGGCCATAGGGGTGCCCCTCGTCGGCCGGGCGGCTGGCAAGGCGGAATCCGAGCAGGCTCACGATGTTGCTCGAGGCGTCGGAAAGGTTGTTGAAGGCATCGGCGATAAGCGAGACGGAGCCAGCGAGCAGACCAGCTATGCCCTTGGCCAGGCACAGCGTGATGTTGAGACCGATGCAGATGAGGCTTGCGGCAAAACCCGCGTTGGTGCGGCAGGAGGTATCGACCGGCTCGCTTTCGCTGCCGGGAACAAGCGTATGTACCAGCCGATTTACAAATAGCATAACGATCGTCCTCACAATCATGTTTAAGGGGATAGTGTAGCTCGCACAGACGCAACGTGTACCGATGCTCAGAAAATGCAGCAATGGTCTGCCGGCGCTAACGGGCGCGAGGCGGAGGGGCGATTATCCGCGCGCCTTCGAGTTCACTGAGCCTTCCCGTTCGACCGAGTGCTCCATTTTGGGCCACATGGGTATGGGCACGTGCCGATTTGCTCGACATACTTATTGTCGACAGCCCTGTGCAAAGGAGGACGTTTCCATGGACGAGATGTTTGCCATTAAATGCCAAAACTGCGGCGGCCCCATGTATTCGCACCAGGCAAAGCGCAGCTTTGAGTGCGCCTATTGCGAAACGGTTATTCCGTGGCAAGCGGACGCCGGGGAGCCCAAGAGCGCCCTGGGTATCCGTCATACGCCGCTGACGGTGGTTGACGGGCTGCTCAAGCTCACGCACGTCTCGCAGCTCGAGCGCCCAGAGGACCCGGACTGGTATTTCTTCAATTCGTACTGGCGCAATCAGTCGGTTCTGGAGCATCTGCTGTGGGAAGATCGCGGAACGGCGCAGGAGTTCCAAGAGGCGACGCACGTGAGCATTCCCTGTCCCTTCTGCGGCGCGTCCTTTGAGGGCGAGTCGACCCAACGCGTGTTTGAGTGCCCGTCCTGCGGCAACAAAATCGGTATGGCTGACCTTCTCAAGCCCGGCACGTTTAGTAAGCGCCTGACCATGGGCGTGGGTGCCGAATACGTTCCCGAACAGGGCGTCCCCTGTGAGATATCGCCGCAGCAGGCACGTGCCAACGCGCTGCAGCTGGTGCGCCAGTACCCTGATGCCTTTGCCGGGCACGACGTGGAAGACGCGATTCAAAACGACATGATGCTCTTCTATTTCCCCATGGCGCTGGCGGACCTGCGCATGATGGCGTCCTTCCCGGGAAAGGGCCTGAGCAAGGAGACCTTGGTGTACTACGAGGTGCTCGACTGGGCGTATCCGCGGGCAAACTACCTGGACGTTCACCTTATGGGCATTTTGGAGCCGTGGGACTTTGGCAAGGTGGGGTCGTTCGATCCCGCCATGCAGGAAGGTGACTTCCGCGTCGTTTCCGTCGATGCGTCCACCAAGGACCAGGTGATTATTGATAAGCTGGCGCTCGATATTGTCGGCAACGATGCCGAGGCGGTGCTGGGGCTCAATAAAAAGAGCATCCGCGCCTGGGCACGCAAGGCTCGCAAGCACAAGGACGGCCTGGTGATGGTACCGGTCTACTTTGTCGATCGCCCGGCGTCGGATAGCCGCGACGGCGAGCAGGTGCGCATTGCCGTGAACGGCCAGACGGGTCGCGCGGCCGCGGTAGTGTTTAGCGACAAGCGCGAGACGCATGTGGTGGCACCGCTCAATCCCAACGTGATGCTGTCGAGCGAAAGCACCGTGCACGCCACGCCCATCGAGGTCAAATACGTTAAATCGCCGTTTCTATACCAGATCGTGCGCCGTGGAGGCGGCGAGCAACCGCGCCAGGTGGCAGCGGCGGCCGAGGGTTCCTACCGAGAGGAGAAGCCCAAACGCAAGGGCTTGTTTGCGACGATTTTTGGTAAGTAGGGAAGTGGTGCTGGTTAGTCTTATGACGCGATAGCTAGGGGTGCGGGGCAGTTCGCAGAAGCGCGAGCTGCCCCGTTTTTGTGCGGCGAGACATGGCGTCCGAGCTGCCGTAGAGACTTAGCTAAATGGCTATTTAGCTGCTTGAGGTCGAGCTTTGAGACATCGATCTCGCCCGTCATGAGTTTGGGGAGAAGGGCGTCGCGAAGCTCCTCGAGTTGCTTCGAATTGCGTTCATTGACTTTTATCTGCTCATATAGCGGGTTTGCAAACGCACAGAAATCTTCGACGGCTTCCAAACCAGGGTTGGGAATCGGATATGTTAGCGTTGCTTTAGGCTGCGCCCTTTGGCGACTACCCGTTGAACCGGTGACATGCGCAAGAAGGAAGTCTCTAAAAGCTGGTGCGCCAATTGCGGCATAGTAGAAAGCTTTATGGACGGGGTTCTTTGGCTTGTAAACAATGAATTCCGTTGAACACACAGCCCGCTTGCTTGAGCAGGCAGGCATCCAAATTCTCCTGATACTAGGGTTAAGCCTGGAAATTAAGATGCTATTGGCATCAATAACATATTTGTTGCTTTTGATACCGTCAGCCAACTCAAAAACAGGCCGACGGTTTGCATCATAAGCGGGAATGCTGTAATGCTCCCAAATTTCTCCGTGACAGTTTTGCGGTTTCAATGTTTTTGTTGAAATCGAGAGAACCTTACCGAGATCAATAGACGATTCAATCTCGCCAAATCGTCTAGAGAACTCAAGCGCGGCCAGCTCTTCTAAATAGCCATTTACTTCACTATGTACAACGCGCCGTCCACACTGTGGCTATCGTACTCGACGAAAGGAACAGCGTGGAAACTGTCATCAATACCGTACTTTCGGAAATGCAGGGCCTTCTCGACCCACACCAGCTCAAACATCTAACCATTACGCTTAGACAGGCACTCGGACCGAAACAAACAGAGCCAGGGCAAGATCTGCTTGCGCTCTTTCTCACCGCTAAAGAGGTCGAGGGATGCTCTTCTAAAACCATTGCATACTATGAGGCTACCTTACGGCATATGAACACAGCGCTTGCTAAGCCCTATACCCAGGTTGAGAGCGACAACTTGCGCCGTTATCTCAATGATTACGAGGTGAAACGCGGTTCTAGTAAGGTCACAATCGATAATATACGTCGCATCATGTCGAGTTTCTTTTCGTGGCTTGAAGATGAGGATTACATTGTGAAAAGTCCTGTAAGGCGCATTCGTCGCGTCAAAACAGCTCAAGTAACCAAAGAGGTGCTTAGCGATGAGGAACTGGAGGTATTGCGAGACGCCTGTGAGTCCAAGCGAGATCTTGCCATCGTTGATCTACTCGCTTCGACGGGTATGCGTATTGGCGAACTTGTGCGACTCGACAGGAAGGATGTCAATCTGCACGAGCGCGAATGCCTTGTAATGGGAAAGGGAAATAAGCAGCGCCCCGTTTACTTCGATGCGCGCGCTAAGCTTCATCTTACGGAATATCTTTCGAGCCGTGCTGACAAGAGTCCTGCATTATTTGTCGCGCTCGATTCCTCAGCTCGACGTATTACGGTGGGGAGCATAGAACTCCGTTTACGTGACCTAGGCAGAAGCGCCGGTATCAACCGCGTTCATCCGCATAAGTTTCGCCGTACGCTTGCCACCCATGCTATCGACAAGGGAATGCCCATAGAGCAGGTGCAAAAGCTGTTGGGCCATGCGAAAATAGACACAACCATGTACTACGCCATGGTTAATCAGAGCAATGTGAAGGCTTCGCATAGGAAGTATTTGGAATGAAGCTTGGGGATATTTGCAGCAAAATCGGTAGCGGCGCTACGCCCCGCGGCGGCAAGGACTCATACAAGGATTCTGGTATGGCCATCATAAGGAGCCAGAACGTTTTCGATTGGAGCTTTAGCTCTAGCGGTCTTGCGTTCATCGACGATGACCAGGCGGAGGCTCTTTCGAGCGTTGAGGTCAAACATGGCGACGTGCTTCTTAATATTACTGGGCGATTCTGTGGCGCGTGCTTGTATCGTTCCATCAAAATTCTTGCCTGCCAGGGTAAATCAACATGTGGCTATTATTCGGGCAAATGACAAAGCTAACAACCTGTTCCTCCTCGCTTGGTTGCAGGCGAACAAGGGTATCCTTCTAAAGCTCGCGTCCTCTGGCGCGACACGAAATGCTCTGACCAAGAGAATGCTAGAGAACCTGGACGTCAATCTTCCGCCGATCGACGTCCAGAATAAGGTTGCGGCATTTATCGATTCGATTCAAGCCAAGATTACCCTCAACACTAAGCTAAATGGCTATTTAGAAGAACAGTGCGAAGCGGTTGCCAATCACGAAAAAGGCCTCGCTGTCGAGCTTTCCTCGCTATGCGATTTAGTGAAAGAAAAAGCCGATTACAATGAGGCTGACTTTGATACCTACGTTTCAACAGAGTCTCTGCTCCCTGGCAAGAAGGGTAGGCAGGCACCGTCGTCCCTGCCCCAAACCGGAAAAGTTACGGTCTACAAGGCCGGGGACATTCTGGTTTCGAACATTCGCCCATACTTTAAAAAAATTTGGTATGCAGACCGAACTGGAACCTGCTCGGGTGATGTCCTAGTGTTTAGAGCCAAGCAGCCGGAGCAGTCCGGTTACCTCTATTCATGCATGCGCAGCGATGCTTTCTTCGATTACGTCATGAAGGGCGCAAAGGGCACAAAGATGCCAAGAGGGGACAAAAAGCAGATGCTCACTTATAAAGTTGCGAGTAATCCAAGTGGAGCAACCGTTGATTTTATTGAATCAGCGCTTAGCCAAGCATCAAGCTCAAGTAAAGAGAACCATCGTCTTGCCGCTCTTCGTGACAATCTCCTCCCTAAATTAATGTCAGGAGAAATCGACGTCTCGAAGGTCGATCTCAAGCAGCTAAATAGCCATTTAGCTTAGTGTTGAGATGTATCTTGCGATAGATGCAGTCAGCAAAATGGGTCACTTTATCTCTGGCGGCTTCGTCAAGAACGGGGACCGGCAGCGCTTTAAGCCTATCGGTCGCTAGTTTCCCAGCACCAATGCCCGTTGTCTCCAGCATTGCGGAAATGGAAGGCTCCAGCGATGTGAGTGCATAAAAAAGATACCTATTTGATATGCCTTTAGCGGCTGAGTTGACGCACTTTATATCTTGATTAAATGCGACTTCCTTTCCGGCTATAGCAAGTGGTATTCGTTTAAACAGCCCGCTACCTCTCGTTAAAAGCAACAGTGAGCCCTTTGGCGCTAATTTGCTACCAGCCTCAAGGCCTTCCTTAGTAATTGCAAGGTCGCTCTCATAGACCGTATCCCCCACAAGCGTCTTTGCGCTAATCCAGGGTATAGAACCATCCCAGTATCTTTTGTTCTTTTTGCTCGGGGTTCCGCCCGACTCAAACTTAGCTATTTCGCCCAGTGGGACATAAGATGCCCTACATCCCATAACCAACCGCCTCCAAGTTCTCCTTGATTTGCTCCTGCAAGCGGTTGGACTCTTCAAAGCACTTTGCAATCTCGCTAGTCAGGCGTGCCATCTTCTCTTCAAATGGTTCGCCGTCGTCTTCGGCCTCAGCAATGCCTACGTAGCGACCGGGTGTCAGGATGAAATCTTGCTTGGCGATTTCATCCAAATCCGCTATGGCGCTGAACCCCTTCACGGGCTCGAACTCGCCCTTACGGAAGGAGTCGAATGCGGATGCAACTTTGTTGATGTCCTCTTCGGTAAACTCGCGTAGTTTACGAGAGACCATGGTGCCCATTTCGCGGGCATCGATGAATAGCGTCTTGCCGGACTGAGCCTTCTTCTTGTTCAGGATCCACAGACACACGGGAATTTGGGTGCTGTAGAACAGCTGCCCCGGCATGGCTACAATGCCCTCGACCAAATCGTCCTCTACGATAGCGCGTCGAATATCGCCCTCGCCGCTCGTCTGGCTCGAGAGCGACCCGTTTGCCAATACAAGGCCAATCTTACCTGTGCTGTTAAGATGCCAAATCATATGCTGCATCCAAGCGAAGTTGGCGTTGCCCGTGGGCGGCATGCCGTACTTCCAACGTACGTCTTCCTGCAGCGCTTCGCCGCCCCAGTTCTTGAGGTTGAAGGGTGGGTTTGCCAACACATAGTCAAACTTTTCATTCTTGTGCTGGTCGGCGCTGAAGGTGTCTGCATAGTTGCCCAAATCGGCCTCGATGCCGCGAATACCGAGGTTCATCTTTGCGAGCTTCCACGTGGTAGGGTTGCTCTCCTGGCCAAAGATGGTGATGTCCTGTACTACGTTGCCGCCATGGTGCTCGACGAAGGCGGCGGACTGTACGAACATGCCTCCGCTGCCGCAGCAGGGGTCGTACACACGACCGTGGAAAGGCTGGAGGATTTCAACCAGCGTGCGCACGATACACGACGGCGTATAGAACTCGCCGGCGTTTTTGCCCTCCATTGATGCGAATTTCTGCAGGCAATATTCGTATGCGCGCCCTAACAGGTCTTTCTCACTCTCGTTATCGGTCATTTGTACGTTTGTGAATAAGTCAACGACGTCGCCCAAGCGCCGCTTGTCTAGTTCGGGGCGAGCGAAGTTTTTGGGCAGCACGTCTTTGAGCTTGTCGTTTTCGCGCTCGATGGCGCGCATGGCATTGTCAATGATCTGGCCAACTTCGGGCGTATGCGCCGCCTGTGAGATATTCACCCAACGTGCTTCTTCGGGAACGAAGAAGACATTCTGCTCCATGTAGCAGTCGCGATCCTCCTCGTCGCCGTAACCCTCTTCGACGAGCTCTAGATAGCGTTCGTCGAAACGGTCCGAGAGGTACTTCAGGAAAATGAGGCCTAATACGACGTTTTTGTACTCGGCAGCGTCCAAGTTGCCACGCAGCACATCTGCAGCGTTCCACAGTTGATCCTCAAAGCCGACGTCGGCCGTGTTCTTCTTGGTGTCCTTAGCCTTGCTTTTAGCCATGCTGTTTTAACTCCCTATGCTGCATTGTCGGCCCAGAGTTCGCACTGATCCATCACGGTGGCCAGTGCCGACTCCATGCCCTCTGGCGGATACTTATGATGTTTGAGCAGGCGCTTGATTGCAACACGCATGGCAGCACGAGCACTTTGCTTTTTCTGCCAATCGACCGTGCGCATTTCGCGCATCTTCGCGGCGAGCTCTTGCGTGATGGCGACCAGCTCGTCATTTCTTTCGCGATAATAATCAGCGACTGCTTGCGGTTGTGTTAGCGCCTCGTAAAACGCAAACTCCTCTTCGCTAAGCCCAAGCGCCTTTGCCTTTTGGTTTTCGGAAAGCATCTCTTTCGCCATCTTGAGCATTTCTTCGAATACCTCAGCGTTTGTGAGCTGCCCGTTGAGATAGCCATTTACCATGCTTTGCATGAGTTCCGAGTACTTTTTTGCCTGCGTTATGCTCTTTCTGCGGTAGCCCTTAATCTGGTCGTCGATGAGTTTTTTCAACAGCTCGTAAGCCAGGTTCCTCTCTTTCATACGCGAGAGGCTCGACAGAAACTTGGGATCAAAAATCGAAACCGTTTCGTCTTCCACCTTAAACAAGTCTATTACGCCGTCGGTATGGACGATGTTCTGTTCGAGTAGTGCATTGATGCGGTCATTTACCTGCTTAAGGGTAAGTTTGCCTCCGTTTTTGCTGCGGGTGCCGCCCTGCTCGGTGAGCTGAAGGATAAGTTCTCGAACAACCTGGAAATAGCCAGCCTCGACGCGCTGCATGTCTGTTGCGCGACTTTTGGCGAGTCCATAGGCTTTGAGCATGACTCCTGCCTGCTCAACAAAGTCGCGGGTGATATCTTCGTCGCCGGGTGCAAGGATATGATTTACTCCACCCGTTATGAGTTCGCTTCGACGTGCGGCGGACTCGGTGCTCATGAATTCCGAATAATCGTAACCAAACATTTTGTCGCGACAGACCGCCAGTTTTTCCAAGAACTTGGGATAGGCGGTTTTCCCGATATCCATGTCGCCGTATTTCTTTTGGTCGCGCTTGGTGTAGTCCTTCATGGCGCGTTTAAGGGCGTTAGCTATGCCTACGTAGTCAACAACCAGTCCGCCAACCTTGTCTTTATATACTCGGTTTACGCGTGCGATTGCCTGCATCAGGTTATATCCGCGCATGGGTTTATACACATACATAGTGGCAAGGCTCGGCACGTCAAAACCGGTGAGCCACATGTCTACGACGATTACGATTTTAAGCGGGTCGGCGTCATCCTTAAACCGCTTTGCCATCTCCTTAACATGGGCCTTATTGCCTACGACGTCGAACCACCACTCGGGGTCTTGATTGCCCATGGTCATGACAACGCCGAGCTTGCCCTCGTCCTTCCAAGAGGGTCGCAGCTCGCATATACGTTGATATATAGCCATGGCAGCGGGGCGCGAATACGCAACGATCATTGCCTTGCCGGTGAGTTCGTGCGCACGGTTGGTCTCATAGTGCTCTACGATGTCCTGACATAGGGCATCGATGACTTCTGGTGCACCTAGAACGGCGTCTAGATTTGCAAAGTTACGCTTGCTTGCGTCAATGGTTTCGGCATTAGCCTGCTCGGTGAGCTTTTCGTACTCATCGTCAACTTTTGCAAGGATGCCCTGATCCAGCTTGAGTGCGACAACGCGGCTCTCGTAGAACACGGGTCGAGTTGCGTTGTCCTCTACTGCCTGAGTCATGTCGTAGACGTCAATATAATCGCCGAAAACCTCGCGAGTCGATCGATCTTCGGCAGAAATAGGGGTACCGGTAAAGCCGATGAAAGTCGCATTCGGAAGGGCGCGGCGGATGAGCAACGCGGTGCCCGTGTGCTTCTTGCCGTCACGGTCGTATTTCTCCTCGAACCCGTACTGCCCGCGGTGCGCTTCATCTACCATCACGACGACGTTCTTGCGCTCGGAGAGGGCGATGGCCTCCTCCTCGAACTTCTGCATGGTGGTGAAAATGATGCCGTTGGCGCGGCGACTCGAGATCTGCTGCGCAAGGTCGGCGCGGCTCTGCGCCTGAACGGGCGTCTGGCGCAGGAAGTCTGAGCATCTGGAGAACTGCGCGAACAGTTGCGAGTCGAGGTCGTTGCGGTCGGTGATTACTACGATGGTGGGGCTGTCGAGTTTCTCTTCGAGCAGATGGGCAAGGAAAACCATCGAAAGCGACTTGCCCGAGCCCTGCGTGTGCCAGAAGACGCCGCCCTTGCCGTCGCCGCCGATGGCCTCATGCACGCTCTCGAGCGCTTTGTTCACCGCGAAGTACTGATGGTATCCCGCGAGGATTTTCGCGTCCTCGGAGAACAGAATGAAGTTCTTCAGGATGTCGATGAGCCGCTCCTTGGGGAACATGCCGTCCAGAGGCGTCTTCCAATCGGCGTACTGGGTGGCCTCGTAGCTTCCATCGACGCTCTTCCACTCAACGAAGCGCGACTCGTTGGCGGTGATTGTGCCAACCTTGGTGTGAAGCATGTCACTGGTGACGCAGAAGGCGTTGTACACGAAAAGCGATGGAATCTGTCGTTTGTAGTTTTGAATCTGTTGGTAGGCATCTTCGCTGTCAGCGTCGGCTCGAGCGGGCGACTTCAATTCAAAGAGAACGAGCGGAAGACCGTTAACGAATACGATGACATCTGGACGTTTGTTGGTGCCGCGTTCGATGTAGGTCCACTGGTTAACAACGTGGAAGCTGTTCTTTTCGGGATTGCCGTAATCGACCAAGCGCACGATGTCTGTATGCTCTTCTTTGCCGTCAAACCAGCTTGCCTCCACACCGTTCTGCAGCATGTCCATAAAGATGCTGTTCTTGGCGATGAGGTCGCTGCCCTCGATTTCCTTTAGTCTAGTTATTGAGGCATCAATCGCGCGTCGGTTGAGCGTGGGGTTAATGCTCTCAAGAGCGGGCCCAATGACGTCAGGCAGGAAGGCGTCGTCAAACGCGTCGGAGGAACGGGCGACATCAGGTCCATAGAGGTGCTCGTATCCCAGACTCGTTTGCAAGTGGTCAATGATGCCTTGTTCGAAAGCATCCTCATTAAATGACGTTGAGGAGCTGTAATCGACAGCAATCATGCGCACTCCTTACCTTATGCTTCCACGACGCTGGTGAGCCTGTCCACCATTGCATTCTAGCAGTTAATCTTGTATATATTGGTATATCTGACACCCGTTAGTTGCCATTTGGCCTATTGGCTGATCGTGCCCGAATGACAATTGGTGGCAAGGCTTTCTGACTTATTTAAATCGACTTCTATTTATGGGCGCTCGTGTTGTGACGGTTGTCCAAGCGCTTGCTTGAAGCTGTTGTTAGTAATCTTGAGGTCGTTTCCCGCTTGCATTTTAATGAGTGTCGGGCCGGAGGCGATGGCGGATGTGGTGCGATGGTGCCAAGAAAAGCGCCTAGACCTGGGTGAAGAACCGAGGCCGCGGGCGCTTTTCTATTTCTTTGGTCGCATGGATTGTCTGCTCTGTTGGCCGCGCCGGCGCTGTTTCTTTGCTCTCGTTCGCGCGGTATCCGCTTGTGGCGGTAGATGTAAATAAACGGTGGAGCGGCTGCAAAAGATCAGCCTCGCTGGGTAAAATCAGGTTGTGCCGCGGAACCCGCTCCTCAGTCGGTCAACTTTGGAAGCGCGGGCAACGCAGGTATTATCGTCTAAAGGGCCGGCTGCAACCGGCCCTTTTCATGACTCCCTTCGCTATCCGTTACTGCTTATATTCCCGCCAGATCGAGTAGAGGTTCCGGGCAATGCCGGTCACGTACATCGAGAGGCGCAGGATTTCAAGAAACAAGTTCATAGGCTTCACCCCAACCGGAGATCGGAGCGTTGCCCGCAGGCGGATTCCGCGGCAGTCAAGATTTTACCTCACAGGCCGCGGTGGGAGGCATCCTGCCCATCCCATGGTTTGGAGCAGTATCGATCTAACGGGCGATCAAACCTCTAGCACTCTTTGAATTGAGCAAGCATCTGCCCGAAGAAGCTTAGTTCGGATGGCTCATAAATGAGCGAGCCGCCATCTTCGGTCCGGTAGACCCCGCAGGGGAGGTAGCGCCCGTCGGGGAGGACATAGAGGTTGGCTTCTTCCTTCAGTCCTGCTGGAAATAGCGGAATCCCGTTTTCGTCCACTTGGAACTCGTCTATATTTGCGGTCTCTCTTTCCATGGTGTCTCCTGGTCAGTTTCTATCGTAAGTGTGTCCTAAAACAGGCAGCTCTCAATCAGCTCTTTTCCGCGCAGGGTGTCGATCCATTCCTGCGGGATGGCGTCGATGCCGTATGCCGTGCCGGCGAGCGCGCCTGCGACGGCTGCGGTGGTGTCAGTGTCGTCGCCCAGATTGACGGCGGCAAGCACGCAATCTTCGTAGCTGTTAGTGTTGACGAAGCACCAGGTGGCTGCCTTAAGGGTGTCGCGCACGAAGCCGCCAGACCTGATTCCACGCTCGGGCACGTCTTTCAGCTGGAGCACCCATGAGGGAAGCGCGCCGTTCATCACGCTCCTTATCAGCTCGACAAATATGACGCATGCGTCGGTCGACGTTCTGTGGGCGTGCGTAATCGCGGAGACCTTGCTGACCTCATCGTCTGTCGCATCGGTGAACGCCAGGGGAGCGATGCGCATGAGCGATCCGTTGCCGTTGTCGCGCTCGCCGGAGCCTCCTTTGCCGGTACGCAAGGCGCGGGCGGTCGTGCCGCCGTAATCGAAAACGCCGTCGATCGTATACCCCCCACGGGCAATCCAACTTACAAACTTGTCGCGCATGTCTGAGGCGTCGATATGCCCGAGCTCTCTAATCGAGTCGCAGGTAGCAAGCGTCATAGATGTGTCGTCGCTCCAGGTGCCGGCGGGTTGCCCATGCGTGCCGTAGCCGATCATGTCGGTGCATTCGAACGTGCCACGAGGCCTGAACTCGTAAGGAACGCCCAGCGCGTCGCCGACGGCAAGCCCATAGATACAGTCGCGCAGTGTTGTTTTCGGTCTGTCTGTCATGGAAAGCTCCTCTTTCCCGGGTGATGTGGAGCGCCATCGGGGGTATCGGTCGCAACGTGCTGCTACCCTTGCGCTTCGCCATTAGTCGCTTCGTTGATGGCGCGGTACTCGGCACTCAGCTCGCGCGCCAGCTCTTCCTTGCTTGGAAGATACGGCAGGTATTTGGCGGCAAACACTTGGTCGTTGTCTTCGGGCAGCGTGTACTCGACAATCGAGTCGCTTTTGTCCGCGCAGAGCACGATGCCTATGGGCGGATTGTCGCCTTCGTTCATGAGCTCGCGCGTGTAGTAGTTCACATACATTTGCATCTGGCCCAGGTCCTGATGCGTGAGGTCATCGGTCTTAAGGTCGATGAGCACGAAGCAGCGCATCAGATAGTTGTAAAACACAAGGTCAATATAGAAATGGCGCCCATCAAAGGTGATGCGCTTTTGGCGCGCCTCGAAAGCGAAACCACGGCCAAGCTCCAGCAGGAACTTCTGAAGATGCGTGATGAGCGCCTGCTCTAGATCGCTCTCGCGAAACGCAGCATCGTCCGAGAAACCTAAAAAATCCAGTACATATGGGTCGCGGATGATATCCTCGGGGCGACGAGCCAGGGCGCTCTTTTGGATTTCCTGGGTGACGGCCTCCTTGTCCTTGCTGGCAAGCAGGCGCTCGCGGAACATGGTGTTAATCTGGCGCTCGAGCTGACGCGTGCTCCAACGAGAATCGGCGTATTCGTTTATGTACCAGGCGCGAGCATCAGGGTCGGGAATGCGCATCAACCTGCGGTAATGAGTCCAGCTCAATTCGCTACGCAGTGCGTCGCGAATTGGAAACGCAAGAAAGAACTGACGCATATTGCGAAGGTTTGCGATGCCAAAGCCTCTTCCGAAATCCGCGGTAAGCCTTCTGGAGAGGCCTGCAATCAATGCCTCTCCATATGCTGCGCGCTCCTCTCCGCCCTGTTCATCAATAATGCTCTTGCCGATCTCCTAATACGCCTCAACCATCGCAAAGTTAACGGCGGTATAGGCCTTGTCGCGAGCGGCGTTGAGAATCGAGGAAACCTGCTTGTAAAAAACTTCTGGCACGATTGCCGATTCTCCACGGTTTACCAGTTCGCCCGTCACTGTCGCCCCACTTTCCTCTTGTGGAATGCATCTTTATCGCATTTAGTTTAAAGCCTCGCGCGGACACGAATTGCTGTGCTGTCTGGCGCCTTCGCATGGGAGTCTTGCGGTGACTAAAATGTGGCCATAGAGGCAGTTTTAGCGAACCCCGCGGGAGTGACACGCATGGATAACAACACTTTGCTACTCCTTCATGTCAAAAATAGGGGCGCAGAACGGTATTCTGCGCCCCTGATTGAGCCGATGCGTCTGAAAGCCGGCTGGCCTATTCGCTAGCGCCTTCGTCACTTTCATGGTCGTTGGCAAGCATTGCCGCGCCGACGGCTGTTGTCGCCACGGCGGCAGCGGCGAGCCCGGCGGCGATGCCGGAGCCGTCGCCCGTGTCGGCGAGTTTTCCGCCCGAGCCCTTGCTCTTGTTGCCCTTGCCGTTCTTGTCGGCGCTGCCCGCGTTGGCGCCAGTGCCGGTGCCGCCCGCGTTGCCCGAGGCTGCAACGGTAAAGCTTGCGGCTCCGTCGCTGGCGAGTGTGTAGTTTTGTGCCGCGTCGCCCAAAAGGCCTTTCGCGCGCACCCAGTACGTCCCTGCGGCAAATGTTTCGCCCTCGGCCATTGCCGTGCCCGGAGCGCCGTCCGCGTCGTGCACAAACTCGAGCTGGGCCGTGCAGGCATCGGTTTCGAGCTTGCCCTCGAGTGATGCCGCAATCTTGGCGCGCACGTCTTCGCCGGCCTTAAGGCCTTCGAGTCCCTCAAAATGGGGCGTCAGCGCGCGTGGATCGATATCGATGGGCACAGAGCCCTGCAGCCCCGTAGCGGTCTCGTTACCCAGGGCGTCGACATCCACATATTCGATGGTAAACGCATAGCCCGAAGCCGCCACGTTGAGTACGTTGCTGCTGTCGACAAGGCGGAAATGACCCTCGCCAACGGTCTTGCCATCCTGGAATGAGGCATCGCTCAGCGAGTCGCCGTACGTCATGCGCATGCGGGTCGGGAGGTAGTACGAAACGGTCTGCTTGTGCTTCGCATCGTAATTGCGCTGGTAGATGCTTCGGGCCAGTGCCGCATCAACAAAGTCGGACGCAATGATGCCAATGTGCTTGAGGCAGTCCTCCTTTGTGCTCTCATTTCCGGTGCTGTTTATATACTGGCTCTTGTATAGATGCTCGTTGACCACTCGTGCTGCGGTAAAAGGACTGCTTCCTTGTTTGTAGTTCGTGCAGCTGGTGTAGTTGATACACCAGCTATGCTCCAGGACCTTTACCTTGGCCCCGTCAGTGTCCTCGACGTCCACCATGATGCGGGCGAGCTTGGTTGTCTCCTTCAGCGCCATATCGACCCAGCCGATTTTGTCGGTTCCTGTGCATTCGTAATGGTCCTGGGCGTATACCTTGGTGCAATAGGGCTCTTCGTCACCCGTTTTCCCCGCGGCTTCAAAGCCCCGCTCGTCTCGAACGAGACACATAGAGGTGCTGTCGGTGTGTGCTGCGATTTTGTCGTCCCATTGGGTGAGGTCGAGGCCCCATGTGTGGCTGCTTACGCTGTTGCCGGCGAGCCCAAACCGACGCAGCAGGACGATCTTTCCGCGCACCTCGCCCAGCGTGGGGATACGGCTCGATGTGTAGAACAGGTTGGGGTTCTCATCAAAAACCTTGCCCAAGGCCGTCGTGAGGCTTTCGTCGGTAGCCTCGTCATTGCCCCGCGACACGAGCATGATGAGCGCTTCTGTCGGGTTTTCGCTCAAAAACGTATTGAAGTACCCGATGACATCGGAGAGATGCATAAAGTTCCCGTCTTTTTTGAGCAGGTAACAAGCTCCGTGGTCGATGCCGGGGTTCTCACCCTTTCCGAGTCGAATATCAAAATAGCGAACGCCTTCGAGCAGCTGCGTGGGGATGTAATCCTGCTGGCATTTTGCTTGGGAGGATTGGGGCTCGGTGTCGTTGTCGACGCTGCAGGTGCCCGAATCGTGCGTGCCCGGGATACTCAGTTCGTCGAGGAACTTGTTGCCATCGACGTAGCTCATCCAACATGGTCCGTCGACGTAGCTGCTATACGTGATCCAGTCGATGCTGCTAACTGTGGCGTTGGTCTTGTCCATGCTGTAGCCGACAAGCTCGAGCTCCCACGGAATGCTCTTCCTCTTGTGGCAGATCTTGTTGTTGTCTTGGTCTTTGCCGTCCTTTTCTATGGCCAGGTAATTAATGTCTTTTTCCTCGTTTGTGCGGTCTCGGATGATGTAGGTTCCGTTTAGCTGGCGGTCGAACGCAAAAGAGCGGCTGGCCTTGCCGTCATGCTCGCCACTCCATACGTGGATGACCTTTCCATCTTTGTCCGAGTCGCCATCGACCGACCAAATGCTGTAGCCCGTCTTCTTGTGCTCTTCGAAATTGAGCAGGGTGCGGATGGCATACCAATTTGTATTTTTTGTATCGGTCACTACGTGCTCAAGGATGAGCTTGCTGGACGTGCCGTCATTAAAAAGGTGGCAGACGTTGCCCTTGATGTTGCCGTCTTGGTTGACGCTTGCGGTACGAAAATAGCCCGCGGGGCGAAGGCGAATGACGAACTTGTCGAGGCTGACCGACGCTGTGGCAGCGTCGTCTGCAAATGCCGCTCGCAGGGGAATACCCAGCGTCGCGGTTTCGGGCAGGCTTGCAAGCGGCGACAACGCCGCAAGTCCTAGGCCCAACGTAAACGCTCGGCGACTGATGGCGTGGTGTTCGGTCATAACTCCTCCATTCGCAGGGTGCGGTTATGCACTCGTTTGGGTCACTATACTGCCCAGATGTCTAAACGTGTTGGCTTAATTGTCTGCGCGGCGCTATAAATCGGCGGGCGGACGCGTTGGGGCGCTTGTCTATTTGTGCTGCTACCGCGCTGGGGGTGGTTTTGCCGCCCGGCACCCTCGCGTTCGCCGGCTATCGGCATAAGAAAGGGAGGGCCGGCGAGCCGATCCTCCCTTGGTGCGAAGCGCTGGGGTATCGTCGCTTGTTTGCACTGTGCCTGTGTTTCCCGCTGCGCTCGCCAGTCGCTTAGCGCTTGATCTCGATATCGTCGAGCTTGACGTCCATGGCTTCGGCCTTGGCCTTGACGATGTCGTCGGCAAATTCCAGGGACTTCATCATGGTCTCGACGGTATCCTTGTGCTCCTCGACGTTGTCGATGCGCACGTACACGCTGCCGCCTTCAACGTCGGTGAAGTACTCGGTCGTTACGCCGCCCGAGTGTGTATAGGAAGCGTTGCGCCAAGTCTTGCCGTTGTACTTGACGGGGTCATTCTCGGTCCACTCAAAGCTGGCATTCCACTTTGCCTCGTAGTCGAACAGCTCGTCGGCGTTCTTGTCAGAGTCGAAGACGGGGATGAAGCGATCGCTGGCGTGCTCGCTTTCAGTGAACTTAAACTGGGCCCTGTCGGCGGTGTCGCCTGCGACGTCGGTGATCTCGACGCCCTCGGGGACCTCGACCTTAAACCAGATGAAGTCGGTCCTCATATCCACGGCTGGCTTTTCTGCTCCGCCGCCACCGCCACTGCCGGTAGCGCCGCCGCTTCCGCCACAGCCCACCAGGGCAACCGCGGCAAAGAGACTGATGCAGAGGGTGAGAATCGCAAAGGCCTTCTTTTTCATGGTCGTGTCCTCCTCGATCTGTAACCGCCCATGGATTACCTGCCTTTACTGTACGCGTGGACGGCTCGTTCGGGTGGGCCATGTGTCCCATTCTGGGGGCAGGATTTGCGCCGTTAAGTGGCAATATGCGCGGGCGTAAAAGAGGGGAGGGCCGGCCGATCCGATCCTCCCCTGGCTGGGCGTCCAATCATTTAATGACTGCGCATGCGATGCTGCGTGCGAGCCCCTAATGCTTGATCTCGATGCTCGAAATCTCGACTTCGCGTGCCTCGGCAACTGCCTTCGCCATGTCATCGGGAAACTCGATGGAGTTGAGGAGCGCCTCGGCTTCTTTCTTATGCAGATCGAAGTTCGAGATGAGAACGTAGACGCTTCCCGGCTCAACGTCGGTAAAGAGGAGGGTTGAGACGCCGCTGTTGTCCTCGTACGTTCCGACGAGCCACGTCCTGCCGTTATACTCGACGGATCCGCCATCCTTCCACTGGAACGTATCCCCCTTCTTTTCCGCCTGGTCGGCGTGGGATTCCTCGGCCGTCAGCGCTTTTTTCCAAACGGGGATAAAGCGATCGGCCGAACCGTTCTCGTCTTCGGGGAAGGTGAGCTGGACCCTGTCGGCATTCTTGCCAGCGGAGTCGCTCACGCCAACGCTCTCGGGTATCTCGACCTTAAACCAGATAAAGTCGGTCTTCTTGGCGACGGGAGCTTTTTCCTTGCCCTCGCTCTTGGATGCGCTGCTGCCCCCGCCTCCGCTTAACGCACTTCCGCCGCAGCCCACAAGGGCGAGTGCGGCAAAGAGGGCGATGCAAAGGGAAAGGATCGATAGGGTCTTTTTCTTCATGGTGGCGTCCTCCTTGTCTGTCGGTGACATCACGGCGCCGCGGGTTGTTGGAGCCGTTGGTGTATGTTGCTATTCGCAAGCGTGGCGGATGTCGTTGTGTGTGGTGCGGCGATACCTCCGTTCTTAGTTTTCGGCCGTTGAGTGGCCGTGCCCCAACGGGTTCCTTACTTATAGATATGCCCCAGCTTGTGCTGCCCGGGAGTCTCGAAAGGTGGGCCATGTGTCCCATGTTTGGGGCAGGCGCATGGGACGGTACGGCTCGGCATCGGCTTTTTCATGTTGCGCAACAGCGCCCTGGGTGGGGGCGTATAGACTTGGCTGTGACAAAAGCTAAACCACGAAAGGTCGAACGATGTTCTGTCAAAAATGCGGACAGCAAGTTCCCGATGGATCGACGTTTTGCACGCATTGCGGGGCGTCGCTTGCGGGTGGCTCCGCGCCGACGCCTACGGGCGCTGGTCCTTCCTCTGCCCCGGGCCTAACCCAATCGATGCCGCCGGTCGCGCCTGCGCCTCAAAAGCCCAAGAGCAAGGCGCCGGTCATTATCGCTGTGGCATGTGCTGCTGTGGTCCTCATCGGCGGCGGCACGGTGTTTGCGCTTACGGTGCTCAATGGGTCAAAGAGCTCCGGCACGCAGATTTCGGTGGTCGATACCGGGTCTTCGGACGAGAAAGATTCTTCTGCCAAGAAGAAGAGCGACAAGTCCAAGTCCAAGGAATCCTCGGCGTCCGATGACGAGGCCGTCCCCGGGGACGAGTCGGCATACTACGGTTCGGGCGATTCGGACGATTACCTGACCGACGTGCATACGTACACGAACGACATGCATCCTTATAGCATGTCGATTCCCAACCGTTTTGAGATGGAAGATACTCCCAGCGGCAGCAGCACAAGGTACGAGGATCCGGAGACGGGTTTTGTGATCAGCCTGTCTGGCTACGTCAACATTAACGACGAAACTGCACACGAGATGTTTGTCGATGAGGACACCTCGGGCAAGGCCGACCTCTATACCGCAGAGGGCGACAACTGGTACGTGGTCTCGTGGTGTGAGGACGATACGGTCATTTACGAAAAGACGATCGTCACGGATTCGACGATTGCCACGGCGCATTTGGAGTACTCGACTGCAAACCGCGACATGGGATCGAAGATTATCGACACGCTGCTGCCGACGTTTCAGGTGGACTAGGCGCCCGTGCCTATAGCCGGCAATCGGAAACACCGATAGCCAGAGCTCCTGACAGCCTTTGTCTTATGGGCTAGACTGGCTTGGACAAGATCGATGAATGGGACAACCGCTTCCTGGCGTCGTTGTCCCATTTTTTATTCCGGCGCGGTCCGTGGCGACCGGCGCTCTAGGCAGAGGTGTTTCGATGAGCCAAGAGATGATGGATAAAACCTGTCGCGGTTTTGCCGAGGCGCTTGCCGCGCGCGAGCCGGTTCCCGGCGGCGGCAGCGCCAGCGCGTTTGTGGGAGCACTGGGTGCCTCGCTGTGCGGGATGGTTGCTCGCTATGGCGCGACGAACCCCGCGCTTGCCGATCGCGCAGACGATCTAACGCACGCGTTTGCCCAGGCAGACGAGCTGGCTCAGGAGCTTGTGGGTCTGGTTGCCAAGGACGTTCGTGCGTACGGCCAGGTGTCTGCGGCATACGGTATTCCGCGCGATGATCCGGCTCGACCGGCTGCGATTCAGGATGCACTGCACGTGGCAGCCATGCCGCCGTACCGCATTATGGATGCGTGCGGTCGTGCGCTGGCGCTGCTCGAGGACATGGCCGATAAGGGTTCGCGCCAACTGCTGTCCGATGTGGCGTGCGGCGCCGTATTCTGCCGCGCTGCCATGCAGGGCGCGAGTTTGACGCTCTTTGCGAACACCACGTCTATGAAGGATCGTGCCCGCGCCGAGGAGCTCGAGGCGGCGTGCGATGAACTGCTCGATACGTGGCTGCCGCGCGCCGATGCGCTGGCGCGCCGCGCCGCCGACGCCGCCAGGAAGAGGGGATAGCCATGGCAGAGCTGCTGAAGGGTGCTCCCGTTGCCCGTGCTTTGACTGAGGAACTCGCTGCTCGCTGCGCCGCCCTGCGCGAACGGGGCATCGTGCCGACGCTGGCCATCGTTCGTGTGGGCGAGCGCGAGGACGATCTATCCTACGAGCGTGGCGCCCTCAAGCGCTGCGAGAAGGTCGGCATCGAGGTTCGCCGCGTTTTGCTTCCTGCCGATGTTTCGCAGGACGAGCTGTTGGCGGCCATCGAGGACATCAATGCCGACCCCGCTGTTCATGGCTGCCTGATGTTTCGTCCGTTGCCCGTTGGGCTTGACGAGGATGCAGTTGCCGCGGCACTCGATCCTGCCAAGGATGTTGACTCCATGACGCCGGCCTCGCTGCTTACCACGCTTTCGGGGCGTGGCGAGGGCTTTGCCCCCTGCACAGCGGAGGCTGTGCTGGCGTTGCTGGACCATTACGGCGTTGAGCTGGATGGAGCCAAGGTCGCGGTCGTTGGTCGGTCGCTGGTGATTGGCCGTCCCGTTGCCGCCATGCTTACGGCTCGCAATGCCACAGTGACGACGTGCCATACGCATACGCGCGACTTGGCTGCTGAGTGCCGTTCTGCCGACATTGTTGTTGCCGCGGTTGGGCGTGCGCGTACGATTGGCGCGGATGCGGTTCGCGAGGGCCAGACGATCATCGACGTGGGTATTAACTGGGACGAGGCCGCCGGCAAGCTGGTCGGCGACGTCGATTTTGATGCTGCGGAGCCGATTGTTGGCGCCATCACGCCCGTGCCGGGCGGCGTGGGCGCAGTGACGACGGCGATTCTCGCCAAACACGTGATCGAGGCGGCGGAGCGCGCATTGAACTAGGCATTTTTGGCTGATTAGGGGGTTAGATATATACTCCCGTGACACGCCGTGTGCAAAAAATGCCAAATATGAGTACTGTTGCCAAGCTAGTCGCATATAATTTAGGTCATTTTGGCTCTCTAACGATATTTAGTATCGATAGGGACCCCTATTTTATTGGACCTTTGAGGAATTACATAGTCTAACTTTTGTACAAATGTAGACTTTCGACGCCCACGCCCGGCAAAATAGCTGCTACTAAATTGGTGTCAGTACTCATATTTGACATTTTTTGCACACAGGGGTTGCTGTGGCCGTGGTTTCGCCCTTTTTGCGCCGAAGCGATACACTGTTATCGTTTGACTTCTTCGCTCAAGGAGGATGCGCATGCCGTGCACAACGATTTTGGTTGGTAAGAACGCGAGCTACGACGGGTCGACGTTGGTCGCCCGCAACGAGGATTCGTCCAACGGGGTGTTTGAGCCCAAGCGTATGCGTGTGGTGCATCCCGACGAGCAGCCGCGCGTCTATACGAGCGTCCTGAGTCACCTGACCGTTGAACTGCCCGATAACCCCATGCGCTACACGAGCGTCCCCGATGTTGTCCCGGGCCACGGCATCTGGGCCGAGGCCGGTTTCAACGAGCTCAATGTGGGCATGTCCGCAACCGAGACGCTCACCACCAACGAGCGCGTTCGCGGCGCCGACCCGCTCGTCGACTACGTGCCCGCCAAGGGCAACGAGGACGAGGACGGCTATGTTCCGGCGCAGCCCGGCGGTCTGGGCGAGGAGGACATGGTGACCCTGGTGCTGCCATATGCCAAATCCGCCCGCGACGGCGTACGCATTCTGGGTGACCTGCTCGAGCGTTATGGCACCTACGAGAACAACGGCATCGCCTTTAGCGACGTGGACGAGATCTGGTGGCTCGAGACCATCGGCGGTCACCACTGGATCGCCAAGCGCGTGCCTGACGACGCCTATGTGACCATGCCCAACCAGCTGGGTATCGACAGCTTTGACCTGGATGACGCCGAGGGCGCCCAGGCCGATCACATGTGCTCCGCCGACCTGCGCGCTTGGATGGCCGAGTGGCATCTGGACCTGACGCTGGGCGTCGAGGGCGACGGTCCGGCCGCGGTCTTCAACCCGCGCGAGGCCTTTGGCTCGCACAGCGACAGCGACCACGTCTACAACACGCCGCGCGCCTGGTATATGCAGCGCTGCCTTAACCCCAGCGATGTGTGGGACGGTCCCGAGGCCGACTACACGCCCGAGAGCGACGATATTCCCTGGAGCCGCGTGCCCGAGCGCAAGGTGACCATCGAGGACATCAAGTACGTACTCTCGAGCCACTACCAGGGCACGGAGTACGACTGCTACGGCAGCAAGGGCACGCCCGCCACGCGTGGCGCCTATCGCCCCATCGGCATCAACCGCAACAGCCAGCTCGCTGTGCTGCAGCTGCGCCCCTATGCGCATCCGGCCTACCGCGCCGTGCAGTGGATGGCCTTTGGCTCCAACTCGTTTAACGCGCTGGTTCCGCTGTACGCCAACGTCGAGACCATGCCCGAGTACTTTGCCGACACGCAGGCTCGCGTGACGTCCGAAAACTTCTACTGGGCCAACCGCCTGATCGGCGCGCTGGCCGACGTCCGCTTCCATGAGTGCGGCCGCGCAGTCGAGGATTATCAGGAGAAGGTCGGCGGCATGGGCCACAAGCAGATTCATGACGTCGACGCTGCCGTAGCCGTTCTGCCCGAGGCCGAGGTGCCTGCCGAGCTTGCACGCGCCAACGAGGAGTTTGCCGAGCTCGTGCGCGTGGAGACCGATGCCCTGTTGGGCAAGGTGCTCTACACCACGAGCTGCGCCATGAAGAACTCTTTCGCGATGAACGACAACGTAAGGTAAAGGCAACCTTGCAGCGAACGAGCGGGGCAAACGCCGTCAAAGGCTTTGGCCCGCTCGATTTCTATCTTGGCGGTAAAACGATTTTGTGTCGTTCACTCAATCTTGGGTACAAGAAGTCCAATGCAGTTGTTCATGATTGGAGCCAACCATGGTTATGAAACTCGATCAGCTTGTTAACGGTGCCATCAACGTGGGCTTCGGCGCCGCCGCCGTTGCCGTCGAGGGCGGCAAGAAGGTTCTCGACGACCTCGGTACCAAGGGCGAGCAGGTCCGCAAGGATGCCGGCACCCCCGATATCGCCCGCAGCGTGTCCGATATGTTCGAGCAGGCGGGTGGCACCATCTCCGACCTGACCGAGCGCCTGGGCATGCAGGGCGAGACTGCGGCGCAGCGCGTGCTCGATGAGCTCATCCTGGCGCGCGTCCGCGTTATGACCGCCCCCGAGCGTACGGCCTTCCTGGCCCATGTGCGCGACATCGTCGATTCGGTCGAGGACAACGTGACTTCGGTGCCCGTCGAGTCTGTTGAGCCCGACGATGCAGAGGATGCCGAAGAGGCCGAGTAGTAGCGCAGATGGCAGATTCCACCACCGATTACAACAATCAAGATCCCTTGGGTGACGAGGCGGCGGTTGTCGACGAGGTCGATGCCGCCGTCTCGGGCGCTCGCAAGAAGCCGCGCGCTGTCGATATGGTCCCCGAGGAGCCCGACGCGATGGCGCCGGATGAGGAATACCAGCTCACGCCGGCAGGTCGTCGTGAGCGCATTGGGCAGATCGTTCGCCTGATCAAAAAGTATCGCGTGTGGGACAACCTCACGCCGATGCGCCTGCGTCGTCTGCTTGAAGAGCTCGGCCCTATGTTCGTCAAGATGGGGCAGATTCTGGCTAACCGCTCCGAGATTTTGCCGCAGCGGTTTTGCGACGAGCTGCGTCGTCTGCGCTCCGATGTAGAGCCGGTGCCGTATGAGGTAGTGCTCCGGTGTCTGGAAGAGGAGTACGGCCAGCGCCTGGGGCAGATGTTCGACGCGATCGACCCCAATCCGCTCGGAAGCGCGTCGCTCGCGCAGGTACACCGTGCCCGCCTGGTGACCGGCGAGGACGTGGCCGTTAAGGTGCAGCGCCCCGGCGCGCAGCAGGTGATGGCTCAGGATATCGACATCATCCGTTCGGTGGTGCGTATCGTCTCAAAGTTCGTCAACACCGACCAGTTTGTTGACCTGCACGGCGTGGTCGAAGAGCTGTGGACCTCGTTTCGCGAGGAGACCAACTTTTTGGCCGAGGCCAAAAACCTCAACGACTTCTACGAGTTCCATAAGAGCGTTCATGGCGTGACGTGCCCTAAATCCTATCTGGACCTGTGCACCGAGCACGTGGTGGTCATGGATTACGTCGACGGCATTTCGATCGCCGATCCTGAACGCTTGGTGGCCGAGGGCTATGACTTGGAAAAGATCGGTGCCGCGATTGTCGAGGACTACTCGACGCAGGTGCTCGACGACGGCTTTTTCCATGCCGACCCGCATGCGGGAAACATCATCCTCAAGGACGGCATTGTCTACTTTATCGACTTGGGCATGGTCGGACGCATGTCGAGCCACGATCGCGGTATCGTAAAGGACATGATTTTCGCCGTGGCCGAGGGTGACGTGCCCAAGCTCAAGGATTCGCTCATGCGCTTCGCCGTGACGCGTGGCGACTCGGCTGAGCTCGATCATTCGGCCTTTTTGTCCGATCTTGACTATATCGTGGCTGACTTTGCGGGCCTTGACCTTAAGGACCTAGATATCGGCGAGTTTTTGACCTCGCTGCTCAATCTGGCGCGCAAAAATGACGTTGAGCTGCCGAGCGTGGTGACGATGTTCGCCCGCGGCATGGTGACGCTCGAGGGTTTGCTGACCGAGTATATGCCCAACGTCAACATGATCCAGATCATCCAGACGCACATCAAAAACGAGAAGAGCACCTATGCGCGCGTGCGTGATATGGGACGCGATCTGGCCGCGAGCAGCTATCGCGCGGCAAAAGGCTCGCTCGAGGCGGCCGAGTATTTGGGCTTGGCTTCGCGTATGCTCACGCGCGGCCAGCTTAAGGTGAACACGCAGATCATGAGCAGCGATAAGGCGCTGCGACAGCTGGGCGGAATTATCGACCGCATGTCGATGGCTATCGTGATCGCCGGTCTGTTTATCGGTTCGTCGGTGGTGTACTATGCGCGTATCGAGCCGGTTGTGTTTGGTATCCCGGTCATTGGCTTTATGGGCTACGTGAGCGCGCTGGCGCTGGCACTGATGCTGGGCCGCGAGATCTGGCGCAATAGCCACGGCGGTAAGCGTTAGCGATTTCCCGGGGTCGGGGAAACGGGTTATTTTGCTCGGCACTTCATCCCCGCCCTTTTCTATCGCAAACCATAGCTTGTACCTTGGGCTTCGCCTGTGTGCGGGGCCCTTTTGCGTGCTACCATATCGACAGTAATAATCGATGGCCTAGATGGTGGTGCGGAGACGCACGAATGCGCGGTTTTCCTGCGCGTTTGGGAGAATCGGGGTGTAAGTCCCCGGCTGTACCAGTAACCGTAATTCCTCTTGGCCCGGGATGGTCGCGTCGCAGATCGGACGGCGCGCCCGGGTCGGTAAGGTTAAGTCGGATCGCCTCCCATCTTGTACGCGGCCGCGGCGCATGCCGCCGGTACGCGTTGGGCTCTGGAGGGAAGGGGGACCCCGATGGGGGTACTCAAGCGCGATATGCGCGATGACGTGGGGCAGCCGCTGGGCAATGTCCCAAGTTCAGACAATAGGAGACAAATGGATATGTTTGAGGATGAGTGCCAACGCGCCTCGTGGCGTCGTCATGGAGCGATTGCCCGCGGCGTAGCCAAGCGCGGTCTGGTGGCGTTCCTGGCTTTTGCCATGGCTTTTGGCACCACGCCGGCGCAACTTTGGGCCGAGGGCGCCGAGGGCATTGCCGAGGCCGTGGCGCAGGCTGCGACGGGCGGCGAGGGCGCGGCGGCCGACGATGGCACCGCTGCCGACACCGGCGCGAACAGTGCGGCGGCGAGCGCTGCTGCCGATGACGCCGGCGCAGATCAGGGCGCAACTGCGAGTGCCGCGAATGGTGCCGACACCGCCGCAGGCAACGCGACTGAGTCCGAGAACTCTGCTGCGACGCCTGCTGCTTCGGAGCAGAAGAACGCCGTTGCCGCCGCGTCTGCCACAACGCTTTCGAGCGAGGCCAAGGTCTTCATCCAGGATACCAAGGATAAGGACAGCTCCTATTCCACGAAGTCGGGCGCGCTCAAGGCCGGTGAGACGCTTTGGGCAAATATGTACGATGAGGTCGAGGACGACTGGTACGGCACTTCGACTGAGCCCGTTGCCAATCCCGGCACTTGGACTTACACCTGGCTCGCCGGTACGACTAGGGCCAGCAGCAATGTCGCCGACTACACCGAGGTCGTAGGCCACGAGCAGTCGCTCACCGTCACCGCCGCGATGGAAGGCAAATACTTCATCTGCAGGGTAACGGTTGATGGCAAGGACTACTATGGTCCGTCCGTTTCTTCCGGCTCGGGTATCAATGCCAACAACATCCCCGGTCCCGTGCTGGGTGCCGGGCAGATGGAGCTTAACAACGTCAAGCTGAGTAGCGACACGCCGAGCATAGGCGACACCCTGACGGCGACTCCGTACATAAGCTATTATCAGCAAGCCCCCGCCGACGCCAAGGTTACCTACACGTGGTCCGCATCCACCTCGCAGTACTCGGGCTTTACCAAGATCGAGGGCAAGACGGGTGCTTCGCTCGTGGTGGGCGACGACCTTGAGGGCAAGTACATCAGGGTCGAGGCCAACGCTGGCGTCAACACGGTGAACAAGACCACTTCCAGCAAGGTCAAACAGGCCGGTGCGGTCGAGATTTCGGCCGTGTCCATCATCAATACCAAGGACGATACGAGCGTCTTTGCGGTGGGGGATACCGCTAAGGCCCGCGCTAAGGAGAAGGGCGGCGCGTACGGCGCGTTCGTCGACGCGAGCAAGCTCAACTATCAGTGGCAGAGCTCTGACACCAAGAGTGGCACGTATACCGACATTGCGGGTGCCACGGGTGAGACCCTCGAGCTTACCGACGCTTTAGGTGGCAAGTACCTCAAGTGCAAGGTGTCCTCGAAGATCGGCTCTTCGAGCATGGCCAACAACACGGGCGCTCTCGTTGCGGCTACCGGTTCAATTAACGTTACGAGCGTGACTATGAGCCCGACTTCGGGCAAAGTCGAGGTTGGTTCTACGATTACGGCGACCGCCAAGGCGGGTTCCACCGACGTTACCGCCGATTCGCATGTCACGTGGCAGTGGTATAAGGGCACCTCGAACACCGCAAGCAAGTGCGACACGCCTATCAAGGGTGAGACCGGTAACACCCTGACGGTGACCGCCGCCCTTAAGGGCTACTACGTCGTGGCCAAGGCCAACGGCGGCTATGGCGAGCAGAAGCCGTACTATGCGGTGGGTCCCGTTTCCGTCGCGGGCCAAGTGGAGCTCTATGACGTGCAGTTCGAGGGTTCTCCTGCTACCAATGGCGTGCACGTAGGCGATACGCTCAAGACTAAGGTGCGCAAAAAGGACGGTTCGCGCTACAACTATATCGACCGCACCGATAACGTGACCTACCAGTGGCAGTATGCAAACAGCAGCTCGAGCTACGACCCCGCCTATACCGATATTCCCGGTGCTACCGAGGCCGCCTATACCGTTGACGCTGCCTATGCTGGCAAGTATCTGCGCGTGAAGGTGACGAGCGAAAATACCGTTTCCAGCACGCAGAAGAAGAGCTCCTACGGCGGCACGCAGTCCGTTGCCCCGCTCGGCCCCGTGACGCTTAAGGGCCAGTACAAGCTGGCAGGCATTGAGCTTGCCGATAAGAACGTTACGCTCAGCGTGGGTTCAAAGATCACGCCGAGCGTGCAGGTTCCGGGCAGCTGGTCGGGCTCGACGAAGGACGTGCCCGAAGATGCCGAGCTCACCATGGCGTGGTATGCCAAGGGCGAGGGCGATGCCGATTGGACCGAGCTCACCGACGGCATCGATAAGACCGATGGCAGCCTGACTCTTACGGATGCGCTTGTCGGCAAGCGCATCAAAGTTACGGCGAGCGCTCTCGACAACACGGTTGAATGGGTTTCGTCCGATAGCGTCACCGCGGCGGGGGAGTATAGCCTGCTGCGCGTGATCGCCAGCCCGCAGATTAATAGCGATTCGACCCATCTCGTCTCGGGCGATAGCGTAAAGGCGACAGCGCAGGCCAAGCGCGCCGACGGTTCGACCACCAACGGTATCGATGTCACCGACCAGGCGACTGTAGCCTGGTATGCGGCCGACGACGCGAAGGCTCCGGCGGCCGACTGGACGCTGCTGCCCGATATGTCGGGCGCCGCGGCAACGGTTTCGGCATCTGCTGCTGGCAAGTATCTGAAGGCTGTCGCCACGAGCGGCAGCTCGACGGTCGAGCTCGTCTCCGCTAACAAGGTTATCGCCGCGGGCTCGCTTGAGGCCGCAGTCCAAAAGCTTAACGATGCCAATAAGCAGATCGCCGTTGATTACAGCGCCAAGGGCGGCAACGTCAACGATGTCCTGAAGGCGCAGCTTGCCGATTTGGGCTTTACCGATATTGACGTCAAGGTCTCTGAGGGCGGCGTTGCCTTTAAGGCCGAGGACGCCAAGGCTACGGTCGGTATCTCCGACGCCCAGGATAAGACCAATGGCAATGTGACGTTCTTCTTCATTGACCCCAACAACTACACCGGTTACAACATCGACGGTCTGCGTAACGCCGATGTGGCGTTTGAACTGTCGCGCGATGGCAAGACCGAGTATTACCTGCCCAACAAGTCCGTGCAGGTTGCTTGGGACGAGGCTAAACTGCAAGACCTTCTTGACGGAGCCGCCGAATCCCTGCAGATTGACTACGCGTCGGGCGAGTCCGCCGATGGCGTGACTCAAAATGTCACGCTTCCGTACAAGGCGGGTTCCGCAAAGAAATTCTCTGTTGAATGGACAAGCTCCGACACCGAGCGCCTGTTTGTTTCTGGTTATAGCTGGGAAGATAAGACGGGTAAGGTTTCGCGCGCATCGAGCGATCGAGACGTGACGCTGACCGCCAAGGTTACGGTTACGAGCGGCGACATCAAGCTTGCCGGCTCGCATGACTTCGTCGTGACGGTCAAGGGCGATCCCGAGAAAGTCAACGCCGACAAGAAGGCACTGCAGGAGAAGGTCAATGCGGCCTTTACCTACGATAATATCAAGTACTCCGGCACCGACGTGGTCGCCAACAAGGACGGCTTGACCGCCGACCTGCAGATGCCACGCACGAGCACGCTCAATCTCGACGGCAAGTATTACGAGGTCAAGTACTCTGCCAGCACCGATGACATCACGTTCAACGGTTACAAGGGCACGGTCTATCAGCCGCTGCCCGGAGCCAAGGCCGCAAACACCAAGATCACCCTCACGGTGACCGACAAGTCGAACTCCGAGGTCACGGCTAGTAAGACCCTCGATTTTGCGATTGCTCCGCAGGACCAGGGCGAGCTCGATGCCGAGCTTTCTCTTATGGAGCAGGCTAAGGCCGGCTACGCCGCTGCCATCTTGAATGGCCAGGACGCTAGTGCCGTTTCGACCGACATGCACGCGTTCCAGAAGGCATATCTCGATGCCGACGGCAACCTTGCCTGGAGCTACAACAAGGCAACGACCGATTCGACGTCCCCCGGTATTGTTCCGGTCGATCTGCCTGGCTATGACGCGATGTCCGGGCAGGATTGGCGTCTGTTTAAGTCGAGCAACAGCTCTATTGTTTCCGCAGAGAATCTCAAGGTCACGCAGCCGCAGTACAACACGAAGGTTGTCGTTTCCTCGCGTCTGACGAGCGAGAAGTACGCTCGCTACGCTGAGCGTTACCCCGACAACGCTACGTACGCCAAGCTTGCCAACCAGGACGTGTCGGCAAAGATCACGGTTCTGGGCACGAGCGGTCAAAACGATCCCGAGGTTACGGCGACGTGCTCCGTCATTGGCATCGATGCCAAGGGTAAACAGCAAACGTGGGCTGCCGCGACGCAGTACACGCTCAAGAATGGCTCGACGGCCGCCGATCTTTCCGAAGAGCTCTTTAAGCAGGCCGGTCTCAAGGTCGACTACGACCCCAATGGTTCTTGGGGCTGGGTGCTCAACTCCATTACGTCGCCTTTCGACGCTGATCGTACTCTTGCGTATGATTCCGCTACGGGTGCCTATTGGCAGCTGTTTATCAATGGTGTTGCGGCGTCGGTTGGCGCTGGCAGTTACCCCCTCGATGCGGGCGACTCTGTTGTCTGGTGCTATTCGAAGTACGGCGACGCTGCACCCACCGACCAGCTTTCGGTAAGCTGCACCGTTATCGGTCAGGACGCTTCGGGTGCTCAGCAGACGTGGGCGCAGCCTACGACTGCACTGGTGGAAGAGGGCGCAACTGCCGCCGATCTTTCCGAGCAGGTCTTTAAGCGGGCCGGTATTGGCGCCGACGTCCAAACCGGTTCGTATGGTTGGTTCCTCAATTCGCTGACTTCTCCGTTCAATAAGAGCGTGAAGCTTTCGACCGTACGGGTAAACGAAAGCACCTGGAAGTCCTGGCAGTTCTTCGTTAACGGCAAGATGGCCAATGTCGGCGCCGGCAACTACACGCTCAAGGCCGGCGATGAGATTACCTGGGTCTATGGTTCCGATGGCACCATGCCCGGTCAGGTCTCTGTCTCGATGGAGATCATCGGCAAGAAGGACGATAAGGCACAGCGCTGGACCGATCCTTCGAAGCAGGTGTTTGTTGGGGGCACGACGATCAAGGACGCCACTGCCGCCTACTTCGATGCTTTGGGCATCAAGTCCGAGATGTACGATCAGCTGGGCTTCTGGGGCGTTCACAGCCTCGTCTCTCCGCTTGACGGCACTAAGTTGGCCGGCGCTTGGTCGTACTTTGTTAACGGTGTTCCCGGATCTCAACTCGACAGTGACTACGTGCTCAAGTCGCGTGACGAGATCGTCTGGGCCTATGCTGCCGGCGATACGGTGCCTAATCCCGACGAGGTCGTAGTCAATCCGAGCGCCCCACGTCCGACCGATTGGAAGTCCGATTGGGACGGCAAGTCCAATGCAGCGGTCGAGAACGTTTCGACGCCTACGGGTGCGCTAGCGAGCTCCTGGACGTTCGATTGGAAGGCGTACTCGGGTGCCACGAATCCCAACGCAAGTGAGCCTATCGTTGTTAACGGCTACGTATACCTCGCCGTCAACAAGCGTTTACTAAAGATTAACGCCGAGTCGGGCAAGGTCCTTGCCGAGTCGAAGCTTAAGACTGCGGTCGGTTACACCTCGCGCCCGATTTACGCGAACGGTTTGGTTATCGTTCCGCTCGACCGCGGTGCGGTCCAGGCTCTGACGGCTGACACGCTCACAACGGTTTGGGTCACTGACTTCGTGAGCGGGACTGCTCAGTCGAATTCTCAGCTGACGGTTGATGGCAATTACCTCTATGTCGGCACCGTTGATGTCGACTATGGAAAGGGCACGTATGACAACGGCCATCTGACGCGCATCAATATCCTGACCGGAGCGGTTTCTTGGCAGCATGTCAATCCGAACGAGGGCTATTACTGGACAGGCGCTACGGTGGGCGATGACTTTGTCTTGGTTCCCACCAGTTCCGGTACCGTCGAGATGCTGAGCAAGTCGACGGGCGATGTGCTCGGCAGCGTCTCGGTTGGGGCGATTGTCAACTCCACCTGCGTGTTTTCTGACGACGGTAGCCATGCCTATCTCATCTCGCGCGACGGCAAGCTGCACGTATTGGCGATTTCTGATGGCGACTCACGCGATGCGGATGCCGCTTCGCGTATTACCGAGGAGCGCGTAGTTGACCTTGGCCTTACCGGCTGTGCGTGTGCGCCTACGATGTATGATGGCAAGCTAATTGTTGGCGGCGAGGTTGCTGGCGGCTCTGCGCTGGCGATTATTGACCCGGCCAAGGACTTTGCCAGGACGCTGGTCACGACGGCGGACGGCTCTCAGCTGCCGGCCGGACTTGGTGGCATCAAGGGCGCTCCGCTCGTGAGTGCCCAGGGCAAAGACGCGTATGTCTACTTCACGGTTAACTACGGCGAGAGCCCTGATTTCGTTAACTACACCACGGGCGGTGGCGTATATCGTTACAAGTTGGGTGACACCGAGGCTTCTGGTGTGTTTAGCGCAACGGGCCACAACAACTACTGTGACTCGCCAATCGCTTGTGATGCCCAGGGCAACTTGTACTACATCAACGACTCTGGCACGCTGTTCAAGCTGAATGCTGGCGTTAAGGTTTCGTTTAGTGCTGGCAAGGGGTCCAAGGTCGATTTTCAGACTACGGCCGTCAACGGCTCTGTGGCCAAGCCTGCCGATCCGACGCGCGAGGGCTACACCTTCGCTGGTTGGTATACCGACGAGGCTTGTACGGAGGCGTATGACTTTAGCGTTGCGGTGACGGCGGATATGACGCTGTATGCCAAGTGGGTCAAGAATGCTGTTAACCCTGGTGGTAACGGCGGCTCTGGCTCCAACGGCGGCTCGGGTAATGCCGGTGCCGGCGCCGGTTCCGGCAATGGTACTAACGGCCAGCAGAGCGGCGGCGCTGTTTCGCCTGGGCAGAAGCCGGTGTCGTCGACCACGACCACGACCGAGACCAAGGACGGCAAGGATTCCAAGAAGGATTCCGACAAGTCCGACAAGAAGGACAGCAAGAAGTCTGATAAGAAGTCCAGCAAGTCCGGCTCCAAGTCCGATACGGGCTCGTCTGCTACGACCGCTGCTAAGAAGTCCACTGCGGCTCCCGCGCAGCAGTCTGGCTTCAATCCGCTTGCCATCGTCGGCGTTGCGGCAGGCGTGATCGGTCTTGCCGTCATCGGCGTGTTCGTATTCACCAAGCGTCGGTAGGTGAGGGCTGTGTCCAATAAGCCTCAGGACGCCGAGTCCAAGCAGCCCGACTCGTCGTTCATCCAGCTTGACGATACAAAGCAAAAGGGCGCCGCTTCGGTGGCGCCCGCCTCGCGGCGCAAGGCGCTTGTTGGTGTTCTGACAGCCGTCTGCATTGCGCTGATTGTCGTCTCGCTGGGCTTTGTTTACCCTTCCGTCAGCGGTGCCTGGTCCATCGATTGGATTGTCGAGACCGTGACGGGGGAGAGCATCGTTGCCAAGGATGCGTCGGTTTCCGGCTCGACTACCGCTTCGGGTAAGGTTGCGTCCAAGGACTCCAAATCTTCGGACAATGCGAAGGACGGGTCGAAGGACTCGGATGAATCTGATTCCAAGGACGCTTCCGAATCCTCGGACAAGGACTCAAAAAAGGATTCGAAGGAGAAGAAGTCCGAAGGCAAGGGCGGGAAGAAGTCCAGCAACGTGTCTGCCGGACATGGCTCCGAATCCGCCGGTGGATCGAGTTCTTCTGACGGCTCTTCTTCGGGCGGCGGCTCGGTGTCTGGCGGTGGGTCTGCATCCAACAGCGGCAGCGCCTCTGCTGGCAATCAGGGCGGCTCGCAGCAGCCTGGCTACGTCACGGTGACGGTTTCGGTCACATCGAGCGCCGTGGGCAATCCTGTGTCTTCTAGTGGCACCTTCACCTTTAACGAGGGCGCTACGGCCTACGATGCTCTGTGCGCCCTAGGGCTTTCCGTGAATGCGCGCGGCACGTCGTACGGAACGTATGTTGCCGCCATTGGCGGTTTGGCCGAGATGGAGCATGGCGGCAAGAGCGGCTGGATGTACTCCGTTAACGGCACAGCGCCCATGACGGCCTGCAGTAACTACGTTCTCCCTAATGGCGCCAACGTCGTGTGGTATTACGTAACGGGCTAGAGGCCTCGACATAGCGCGCCAGACGGGCAGTTCGGACCAACATCCGAGCCGCCCGTTTTCATGCGAATGGGACGTCGTTTCCCAATCGAGGCTCAACCGGAAATTGCATCCCACTCTGAAGGCGAATTCCGGGACACAGTTTCCGCTAGGACGGCGTTGCGGAAGCTGTGTCCCATTCTGAGGCTGCAATCTGGGATGCACTTTCCGGAACGGCGCTCATAGGGAAACTGCGTCCCATTCATGCACTGTAGCCCGCCTCGTACGCCTTCCGCGGCAGACTCTGTAAACAAAAAGCCGGTTGGAACGTGAATTCCAACCGGCTGCGAAGCGAGATTATGTTGGGCCGTCTACGACTGCGCGCCCTCGAGGAATAAGCGACGGCTAAAGTAGTTGTACCAGGTGACCAAGAACGTTGCGATTGCCTTCATGGCCTGGTAGCCGATGCTCAAAAACGTGACGCCCACAAACATGTACAGGTCGTTGAGACCCAGACCAATTACCGACAGGATGGTGAAGATCGTAAACTCGCGCTTGCGGCTCATGCCCTCGCGATGGTCGAACACGTACTTCATGCTGAGCCAGTAGTTAACCACGACGGAGGTGGTAAACGAGACTGTGGTGCTCATCAAAAAGTCGAGATGGAACAGCTCGACGAGCGCAATCAGCATGCCCCAGTCGATGCCAAAGGAGATAAGGCCCACGACAGCGAACTTGAGGAATTGCTTAGTATGAGGTTGTGCCAGTGCCTTGCGCACGTAATCACATCCAATGCGTTGACGAATCGAGCAGAGGATACTTTAGAGCTTTTGCATGGGAAACGTAAGGTCTTTGCCAAGAACTATACGAACTCGCCAAATTTGCAAGAGACAATCCGCAAACGTGCCAAATTTGCCCGTAAACGAACAAGGCCCACGAACAACGCAGCGCTCGACGCACGTCGTTCGTGGGCCCCGTAGTGCAACGAGGAGGCCGAGCTATTTGGTCTCCTCGCCCTCCAGGAAGATCTTTCGGGTCACAAAGTTGTAGACCATGACCAGTGCGGTGGCGCAAATCTTGGCGATATTGGCCTCGAGCCCCAGACCGGCGTTGAGCGCCAGCACGATACCGTCGTTGAGCGCCAAGCCGATCACGGACAGCACGACAAAGATAATGAACTCGCGGCGGCGACTCATGCCCTCCTTGTGTGCAAACACGTACTTCATGCTCGCGACGTAGTTAAAGATGAGCGAGACGATAAAGCCGCTGGTGTTGGCGATCAGGATGTTAAGGCCCAGACCGTAGTGGAGCAGATTCATGATGCCAAAGTCGATGACCGTGGCGACGACGCCGACGACGCCAAACTTCATGATCTGCGCAAGGAGCTTTTGCATGGTACCTGCCTTAGGATTGCGCCGGGGCGCCGCGGGGATGATGAACTCAGCAAGTTTAGCCAATCCCCACGGGTGGAGCTAGGCGCGCTCCTCGATAGCACCGTTTCTATATGCATCGAGCAGTTGGCGTAGGTCCTGGATCTGGCTGCGGATCTTGGCACCCGTATCGGTGTCGCTTACCATGCGGCGGCGGTCGGCCTCGTCAAAGCGGTTGGTCTCGCTCTCGATATCGATATTGCGGGTGAGCGCCTCGGCAACGGTGGTAAAGGCCTGGTGCGACTTGAGGCGGCATCCGCGCGAGCTCGAGATGAGCGTGTAGCCGGCGATGCCCGTCTTGGGGTGGTAGGCGCGGCAGAAACCGCCATCGATGACCAGCAGCTTGCCGTTGGCGCGGATGGGCTGCTCGCCCTTGGTAGTCTTGACGGGCGTATGGCCATTGATGATGTGACCGGTCGGCGAACAGGCCATGGGGGCAACGCCGAACTCGCGCATGATGTCGTCGCAGACCGAGGGCGACTTGGTTAGCGTAAAGTACGGGTCCATCGGCTCGACCCAGGTGCTCTTATCGGCGATATAGGCGCGCTCAAAGGTACGCACCAGGCGTCCGCTGGCGGGTGAGTTAAAGCCGATCCACAGGTACCACATCCAGTCGAGGGCGTCGCGGTCGCCCACGCGCCAGGCGCGGCGGGCGATGCGGTCGCAAAAATCGAGATAATCGCGGCCTGCGTGCCAGGTGCCCAGGCAGTTCATGCTGCTAAAGGTACCATCCTCGTTGAGCGGCACGCAGCCATGGAACAGCAGGTTGCCGTTGGCGACCTTATACATGGAGCCGTGGGTATAGAGGAAATCGATGTGGCGATGTAGGTGATCGGCGGTGACAAACTCGGACACGAGCTTGTCGATGATGTGCTGCTCCTCGGGTGTGAGCGTGTAGGGGTCCGTCGGATCGACGGTGGGGAAGTCGTTGGTCGTGAGCGGCCATACGCTGCCGTCGGCGAGGGTGACCGTGCCGGCGTCGTGATCGACCTTGTCGAGCAGCAGGCGGTCGGCCATGTCGAACTCCGGGTGACGCTGGATAATCTGGCCCTCGAGCTTAAAGAGCAGGACGTTGATGGCTTTGATCAGCGGGCTGATGGGCTCGCCGGCGATATAGGCGGCGTCGGCGAAGGCGACAAGCTCGCGCAGCGAGATGCCATAGTCGTTTTCGAGAATCTCGTAGTTGTCGTAGCGCAGGTTGTTGCGCAGCACCGTGGCGATGCAGGCGGGCTCGCCGGCAGCGGCGCCCATCCACAGCAGGTCGTGATTGCCCCACTGGATGTCGAGCGAATGGTAGGTGAGCAGGCGGTCCATAATCTTGGCCGCGCCGCCGCCGCGGTCGAAGATGTCGCCCACCAGGTGCAGGTGGTCGACGGCCAGGCGCTTGATGAGCGAGGCAAGCGACTCGATAAAGTCGTCGGCGCTGGCGGTCTCCAGAATGGACTCCACGATGCGCTCGTGATAGCGCACGCGATAGTTGTTCTCGTCCGGATGCGTGTGCAGCAGCTCGTCGATGATGTAGGCGTAATCGCGCGGGATGGCCTTACGCACCTTGGAGCGGGTATAGCGGCTCGAAAGCGAGCGGGCAACCACAATAAGCTGGTCGAGCATGGTTTTATACCAGGTAGGTGAGTCCTCGTGCTGGCTGCGGACCAGCTCGATCTTCTCGCGCGGGTAGTAGATGAGCGTGCACAGCTCGCCCTTTTCATAAAAGGTGAGCGTGTCGCCAAAGATCTCGTCGACATGCTCGCGTACGACGCCCGAGCAGTTGTTGAGGATGTGCATGAAGGCTTCGTATTCGCCATGCAGGTCGCTCATAAAGTGCTCGGTGCCCTTGGGCAGGTTGAGGATGGCCGAGAGATTGATGATCTCGGTAAACGCGGATTGCTCGGTGGGAAACTGTCTCGACAGCAGGCGCAGATACTTGAAGTCTTGCGGATTGCGATCGAATGCGACCATGAAACACCTTCCGATATGGTTGGTAAAACTGATAAAACAGTGTCAAGCGTTTACCAGTATGCGCCGGCTTTGTTTCGATTTTGCGCCGGCGGCTGAATTGTCGGCTGAACGGTTTGGTAAATCGATTTAGTTGAGGTAGATATGGCGGTTGAGTGGAGGCAAAGCGGGTGATTTTGCCCATGTTGGCCCATGGCGGGGATGGGGATGTTCATGATAAAGATAATCAATACAAATGGTTCGCATTGGTAAATAGTGGACATTTGTATCGTATTTAGGCTTGCTGTGCGATAATTTGCACAGCAATACTTAAGGAGCCTCATATGAGTGATTTTGTCCTGACCTGTGAATCCGCCGCCGATCGAACCCGTGAGTTCTTTGCGTCGCGCAATATCCCTGTCGTGTGTTTTCATTACGAGATCGACGATGTTGTCTATACGGACGATCTGTATCAGTCGATTACGCCGGACGAGTTTTTTGCCCAGATTGCCGCGGGCGCCATGCCCAAGACGTCTCAGGTGAGCGTGGGTGAGTACGAGGAGTTTTGGGAGCCGTTTGTTGCCGAGGGTAAAGACGTGCTGCACCTGACGTTGTCGTCGGGTATTTCGGGCACGTATGGATCGGCCTGCGTTGCGGCACAGATGCTCGCGGATCGCTATCCTCAGGGCGGCAAGGTGCGCGTCATCGATTCGTTGGCGGCGTCTTCGGGCTTTGGCCTGCTGGCGGAATGTGCCGCCGACGTGCGCGATAGCGGGGCTTCACTCGACGAGACGGCCGCCTGGATCGAGGAGCACAAACTCAACCTGCACCACTGGTTCTTCTCGACCGATCTGTCGAGCTACCTGCGCGGCGGTCGCATTTCGGCTGCGAGCGCAATCATCGGCACGGCGCTTAAGATTTGCCCACTTATGACGGTCGATTGCGAAGGTAAGCTGTCGCCACGTGAGAAGATTCGCACTAAGAAGCGCGCGATTTCCGAGATGGCTAAGACTATGATGGCACACGTGCAGGACGGTGCGGATTATTCGGGTAAGTGCATCATGTCGCACTCGGCGTGCCGCGAGGATGCCGAGGCAGTTGCGGCGCTGATTGAGGAACAGGTTCCGCAGCTTAAAGGCAAGATTGAGATTAATAACATCGGTACTCTGATTGGCTCGCATACCGGACCTGGTACGGTGGCGCTCTTCTTTATGGGCGACAAGCGCGTGGATTAATTTGCCCCATCACGTCGCTGTATGATTGCTTAAGCGAAAACGGCCCGCCTCACGTTTGTGGGGCGGGCCAAGATGTTTTGCTAGCGTTTCTTTCCGCGGAAGAAGAAGCCGTGCAGCGCGGGCTTGAGGCCGCGGTTGGCGCGATGCTCCTCGACGCGCTCGTGGATCGAAGCGACGCGCTCGATGACTTCGTCGGGAATCGGCACGTCGGGATTCATGTTCTCGACCTGGCTGACCTCGGCGGCGGAGACCTGGTCGATAATGGGCACATCGTCGTGCGAGATGACGGGTGTGGCGTCTTCCTTCATCTTGCGATAACGCTGCATCATGTCGGTCTGTAGCTGCTGGGCCGAAGGCGGCGTCCAGATGATGGCGTTGGCGCCGGCGGCGATGGTTTCACGGATGCTCTCTGGCGTCTTGCCGCCCGGCGCGATGAGCGGCAGGTTGGGATAGTGCTTGCGCAGCTCGCGTAGGACCTGGGGCGTGTTCTTGCCAGCGGCGATGTTGAGAATCTTGGCTCCAGCGCGCACCTTGGCGTGGGCATCGTCGTCGCAGCGAACGACCGTAGCGATGACGGGGATGTCGGCGATGTTGGTGATGTGCTCGACCATCTCGGCGGTGGCGGGGGAGTTGACCACGCATCCCGCCGCGCCCTGCATCTCGGAGACGGCTGCCATCTGCACGGAGCGCTTACCAGTGGTGGTGCCACCGCCCACACCTACAAAGACCGGGCACTCGGCGACGGTCAGCAGCGCTTGCGTAATGGCGGGCTGCGGCGTGAAAGGGTAGACCGCAAAGACGGCATCGGCGTTGGAGTTGCGGATAACCGCGACATCGGTGGTGTAAATGAGCGACTTGATGCGGCGGCCAAAGAGCGTGAAGCCGCTGGCCTCCTCAATCTCGTCAGGCATGCGAAGGGCCGCCTTGCGCAAACGCCCGTCGATGGGCAGCGGCTCCATGGGGAGCAGTCCGTTGGGGGTCACGGCTACCTGGGGCTCGGTGAACTCGTCTGCGAGCTCGACCTCGGAGAAATCGACCGAGGCGACGATGTCCTCGTGAACCTCGGCGGGCACATCGATGGGGGCTTGGTCGTTTGCCGCGGCAGGCGTGTCGAAGGAGCTGGTGCCGACGAAGGCGTCGACGCGCTCATTTAGATCGTTGAGGGTATCCATGGAAGCTCGATTCTATGCGATGACGGCCGGCGCGATGCAGCCGGAATTGCGAATGCTAAATCGTTTGACGAGTTGATTTTTCCCCGCCACGCAATTCGTTAGACCGAAGGGCCGGCGAACGTGAAGGAGCTGTGGTGGCGGGGATCGAGGTGCTATCTTGAAAGTCCCGTTTAAAAGAGAGGTGACGCGGTATGGAATTGACAGCAATGTTTGGCTCGATTGGCCTGTGTGTGGGCGCAATTGTTGCCGCCGCGGTCATCTACTTTGTGGTCACGGCCATTAAGGGCAAAAGGGCCGAACGCAAGGAGCGCACGATGCTTAAACAGCATCGCGACCAGCAGGGCAAACGCGCACGGAGATAGCTTGTTGAGTTTTGGATCCGTGCGCTAACTGCGTTTTCGGATCAGGGCAATGTAGAAGCCCTCAAAGTCGCGGCTGGGCGGAATGGTGAGCGTGCCGGGCAGGCCGTTGGCGATGGCCGATACCTGACCCGCGGCAATGGCTTCGGTCAGGGCGTTGGACTCGATGCGCGGCTCCTCACCAGCTTCCTGGGCGCGGCGTGCCTCACTTTCGCTCGGCGTGCCATCGAGGGGGATAAGCTCGCAGTCCATGTGCTTGTCGAGGGCCTCTTGCAGGGCGTCCTCGTTTTCCTGCGGCAAGATCGAACAAGTCGAATAGACGAGCGTGCCGCCCGGTTTGAGGGCTCCCATGGCGCGGTCCAGAAGTGCTCGCTGCGAGCGGGCGCACCTGCTCAGCAACTGCTCGGTGAGGCCGCGCAGGCTCTTCTCGTTGCCGCTGACGACTGTGCCCGTGCCGGTGCAGGGAGCGTCGAGCAGGATACGGTCAAAGCGGAAGAACTCGTCGAGCTCGCGTGCGTCGATGCGCATGACGGGCACGTTTTTTGCGCCTTGGCGGTGGAGGTTGGCTTCGAGCTTCTCGGCGCGGGGAATGCTCATCTCGCAGGCGGTGAGGTGTGCCTGGCCCTGGGTGAGGGCGGCGATCTGCGTCGTCTTGCCGCCGGGGGCCGCGCACATGTCCAGGATGTCCTCGCCGGCCTGGGCGCCCAAGACCAACGGCGGCATCATGGACGACAGACTTTGCAAGTAGATCTTGCCGTCGCGGTAGATGTCGAGGTCCCACAGGTCGGAAACCTGGGCCTCGGGCAGGATGGAAGCGTCCGGGTACCATGCGACGGGGCGGTGGGCGATGCCGGCGGCATCGAGCGCCGCGGCGATGTCCTCGGCGGTTGCCTTGAGCGTGTTGGCGCGCAGCGTGACCGGGCGTGTGGCCGCGGCGCCGAAGCCCTCGATCATAAGCTCGGCATCGGCGGGCGCATAGGCGCCGGCGACCGTGTCGACCATAAAGCGCGGCAGGTCGGCGGCGCAGGGAAGGGCGGCAAGCTGGTCGGAAAGCTCGGTGGCGGCAAACTGCCTGAGCTTGAGCTCGGCCTTGACCTGCTTTTTCTGCTTACGACGACGCGGCTTGGACATCCGTCTTTCCTTCCCATTCCATTACATGTCGAGTGTTTAGTACTGGCTCTCGTGCTTGCTAAAGAAGTCGAAGCGCGGGGGCAGCGGCTTCACGCGGTGCTCGCCGGGCTTCTCGCCCAGGATCTCCACGAACTCGTCCGTGGAGGCAAAGATGTTATCCCAGCTAAAGAAAGCGACCGGGTCGACGTCGAAGTACTCGCAGATGAGCTCGCAGCCGGCCGGTACAATACCGTGCATCAGGACGGTCGCCACGCGCAGCTCGGTAAAGGCGTCGACAAGGGCCTGCGTCATCGCGGCGTTTGCCTCGTTACCCTCGAGCTTGTTGGCGGCCTTGGAAGCGTCGCTCCAGCGCTTGTTGGCGGCGCGCAGGTAGTCGTCGCACACGGCAAGCGCGCGGTGCGTCTCGAACTTGTACATGGCCTGCTCAAAGGCGAGGGCTGCCTGCTGGGCGGCTTCGACCACGGTGTCAGAAGCGGCACCGGCGGGGATGCAGCCGTTGCGGTAGGGGCTCTCGTCGCCTTCCTTGACGGCGACGCCGTAGAAGCAGCTGCGGGCCAGACGGTTGAACACGCCGGTCAGCAGCGCGCTCTCCTTAAGGGCCGGGTCGATAACGCGCTTGTCGTCGCAGGCGCGTACCTCGTTGCCGTCCTTGTCCTTGCCGGTCACACGCGTGTCGTATGCCTTGGGGCTAAAGCTCACCGGCTTTTCGGATAGGCCGAGCGACAGCCAGTGCGCGCGCATCTGCTCGCAGGTGTAGTGGTTGAGCAGGTCGTCTGCCGGCGGGGGAGGCGTCTGCGAGGACGAGCTGGCCTTTTTGCCCATGTAGAGCAGGTGGTAGCAGGCGCTGACGGTGCTCTGCGTGAGGTCCCAGCCCAGGGCCTCCCACATGGCGGTCTGCGCGATGCAGTAGAAATAGATGTTGTCCTGACCGATGAACTGGTAAATCTGAGCGTCGTCAGAGCACCACCAGTCGCGCCAGTCGAGCGAGCTGTGCTGGTAGGTGGGTGCGGGCACCTGCGTGGAGTCGGCGGCGGGCTCGCCCATGAGGGCGGCATCCTGGGCGGCGACGCCCTCGGTCACGCCGGCGGCCTTGGCATCGCGCGCGAGCACGGTACGCGTATAGCTGATGGGCGCCCACAGGCTCTCGGGCCAGCACCAGCAGGTGACGTCGGAGACGCCATCGACCTCGGGCACCGGAACGCCCCAGTCGATGTTGCCGGTGATGCGGAAGGGCACGAGTGCCTTGCCGCTGCGGAAGCGCACGCCACCGTTGGCGAGCACCGCGTGGGCGTCGTCGCGCTCCTTCCAGCTGGGGAAGGTGACGGTAAAGCTGCTCTTGTTGCCCTCGGGCTCCAGCACGGTGTGCTCGGGGAGCTGGTCCTCGACGGCATCGAAGGCCTCGCGGAACTTGTTCTGGATGTAGAGCTGAGCCGGCAGCAGCCACTCCTCCATGGTCTTGGAGACCACGGAGCGAACCTGCGGGTTCTGGGCGAGCTTGGCGGTGTAGGTCTTCATAAAGTCGAGGTAGGCCGGCAGGTCAAAGTAGAGATTGTCGACCGGGCGCAGCTCGGGCACCTCGCCGGTGAGCTGGCTCTTGGGCGCGATGAGCTCCTCGGGCTCAAACTGGTGGCCCAGATCGCACTCGTCGGCATAAGCCTTCTCGGACTTGCAGCCCTGGATGGGGCAGCGGCCGATGACCTGGCGGCCGTTGAGGAACGTGCCGGCCTTGGCATCGTAGAACTGCAGCGTGGAGCGCTTGGAGATGGTGCCCTGCTCGTGCAGGCGCTCGATAATCTCGGCAGTCACCTCGTTGTGGATCTGGGCCGCCGGCTCAAGGCCCGAGCCGCCGTAGATGTCGCAGCTGATGTTGTAGTTGTTGAGGGTCGCGGCCTGGCGGGAGTGATTGGACTCGACATACTCGCCGATGGACTTGTCGTAGCCCTCGTTCTCCTTGAGCTTGCGGTAGCTCTCCATGATGGGCGAACCGTAGCAGTCGGTGCCCGAGGTGAAGATGACGTTTTCGCGGCCCAGGCGGTCGCGCAGGAAGCGGGCGAAGAAGTCGGCCGGGACAAAGACGCCGCCGACGTGGCCAAAGTGCAGACCCTTGTTGCCGTAGGGCTCGCCGGCGGTAACGATGGCGCGGCGCGGCCAGCTGGGACGGTCGTTCATGGAGTATTTGGATGCCATGGGACTCCTTCGCATATAGGTAAGAGCGCGGCCGGGCACGGGGTTCGGCGGCGCGGTGGTCAATTCGTGCATATCGTTCGACATTATCGCACATGCGGGCGGGTGCGTGGCAGGGGCGCTATCCTAAGATGCTATGAATGAGATTTCCAACATACATGCGTTTGAGGACGAGGTTTTTCTGCACGCTTGCTTCGTGTGGGGGATGGCCGTGATCGCGGTGTTTGCCGTGTGCCTGGTGCCGGTGTTTATGCTGTTGGGCGGGCCTGCGGACTTGGACGCGGCTGAGGCGGGCGGCTGGACCACCGTCGTGGGCTGGATGGTCGGTGTGGCTGCGGTTTCTGCAGCGTCGTTTGCCGTGCACGAGCTGGTGCATGCGGTGTTTTTTAAGCTGCTGGCGCCTGCGGGCGCGCATGTGACCTTTGGCGCGAATCGTGAGACGGCGATGATCTATGCCTGCGCCGAGGGCGTCGTGTATTCGCGTCGGCGGTACATGGCGGTTTGCCTGGCGCCGACGGTTGTTTTGACGGTGGCGTTTGCCCTGGGGTTTGCGTTCTCGGGCTATCCGCTGCTGTGCTACCTGGCGGCTGGTCTGCACTTGTCGGGCTGCGTGGGCGATTGGTATTACGTGCGGACCATCCTGCGCGACCGCCGCATTGTCGCCTGCGAGGATACGTCCTTTGGCGTGCGCTTTTTCGGGTGAGGAGATGTTGATGAGGCCGTTGTTGTTGCACGCTTGCTGTGCGCCGTGCTCACTTGAGCCGGTTCGCTTGCTGCGCGAAGAGGGGTTTGAACCCACGATTTGCTGGACCAACCCCAATATTCAGCCGCGCGATGAATGGCAGCGCCGCTTGGACGAGCTACGCCGGTGGTGTGCCGATGGCGACATCGAGCTCATCGAAGCGGGGGAGGACCGCGAGCGCTGGGAGGCCGGCGTGGCCCCGCTGGGCGCCGATCGACCCCGTCGCTGTCGCGCGTGCTATGCCCTGCGCTTGGCCGAGGCGTGCCGCGTGGCCCAGGAGCGCGGGTTTGAGTTTGTGGGCACGACGCTCGCCGTCTCGCCGTATCAGCTGTTCGATACCTGCAATGATGTTTTGGAGCGTCTGGCTGTCGCCCGCGGTCTCACCCCGGTGATTCGCGATTTTCGCCCGTATTACCCCGAGGCGACACGTCGTTCGCGCGAGCTTGGCATGTATCGGCAGAACTACTGTGGTTGCCGCTTCTCGGCTGTCGAGGCGGCCATGGACCGCGCCCGCATCCGCGACGAGCGCAAAGCCGCCAAAAAGTAGTTCGTTTGGGACGTCAGCCTGCTAGGATGTAGAGCGGACTTTAGCTATATAAGGAGTATCCGACGTGTCTATGCGTACCGATGATTTTGACTACAACCTTCCTGAGGAACTGATTGCCCAGGCTCCTGCCGAGCCGCGCGACTCCTGCCGCCTGCTGGTGGTTGATCGCAAAGGCTCCGAGACAGGAACGCCGCTAGAGCATGGCGGTACCGTTGAGCACCGCATCTTCCGCGACATCATCGACTATATCGAGCCGGGCGATGTGCTCGTCATCAACCAGACGCGCGTGATGCCGGCCCGTCTTATCGGTCGCAAGGCTGGCTCGGGCGGTGTGGTCGAGACGCTGCTGCTCAAGCGCCGCGAGGATGTTGACCCGCTGGGTCACGTTTGGGAGTGCCTGGTCAAGCCGGGCAAGCGCCTGAAGCCCGGTGCTCAGATTGAGTATCGCGCCGGTGGCGCCCATGCGCCCGAGGGGGCTCCCGTGGTGCTGATGGCCGAGGTCATCGACTTTGTCACCGATAGCCGCGGCGGTCGTCTGGTGCGTTTTGAGCCGGCCGGTTGCAATGCCGCCGGTGACCCGCGCACGCTCGACGAGGCCATCCATGCTGCCGGCCACGTGCCGCTGCCGCCTTACATTACCGATTACGAGGGCGATCCCGAGAAGTACCAGACCGTCTACGCCATGAAGGAGGAGCACTCGGCTGCCGCTCCTACGGCGGGTCTGCATTTTACGCCCGAGCTTATGGCTGCCATTGAGGCCAAGGGCGCGAAGTTTGCCGCCGTCGAGCTCGAGGTGGGCATCGATACCTTCCGTTTGGTGGAGGAGGACGATCCCACGCAGCATGTGATGCACACCGAGCGCTACCACGTGTCGCAGGAGGTTGTCGACGCTGTGCATAAGGCTAAGGCCGAGGGGCATCGCGTGATCGCCGTCGGCACCACTGCAGTGCGCTCGCTCGAGAGCGCCTTTGACGCGGATGCCCCGGTGTCCGATCCGGCCGTGACAGCGCGTTATTTTGAAGGCCGTGAGGACGGCGCCGACACGCTCGGCCGCGGTGACATCGTGGTGCGCGAGAACGCGACGACGCAGCTCTACCTCATGCCTGGCTCGACCTATCACGTGGTCGACGCGCTGATCACGAACTTCCACGTGCCGCGCTCTACGCTCATGATGCTCGTGAGCGCGCTGGCCACCCGCGACCAGATCATGGATGCCTACGCCGCTGCTATCGAGGAGCGCTATCGCTTCTTCAGCTTTGGCGACGCGATGCTCATTTGTTAGTTACGCGGTTCTACGAACCGCGTAACCAGTTGACGCTGCAAACGCCCCTAAGCGGCAATCTGACGTTCAATCGTCGGGCATGACCAGAAGGTCAATGCCCTCCTCTTTCACGTCACCTTGCTCGCTTAGGGGCGTTTTCGCTGACTTTGCCAAAGCATCGGCAGGTACTCATTGGGGACGTACTTAAATGAGTGCCTGCAGAATGAGAGTGGATAATCTCCCGTTTTTGGCCTGCTTGGGGGCTCAAAGTGGGAGATTATCCACTCTCGTCATTGGGCTAGTCGTTGGGGACGTTCTTGTTTGACTAGTCGTTTAAGAACGTCCCCAATGACTACTTGCTTGCGAACAGCCAGACTAGGATGATCGCCAGGATTGCGGCGACGATGCAGACGATGGCGCCGGTGAATTTGATGCGTGAGTCGCGGGTGCGCTCTCGTACGTCATCCTCGGTAGCCTCGAGCTGGGCCACTTCGCGCTCGGTTTCGGCGTGTTCGGCTTTGTCTCGGGCCAAGGATCCTGCAAGCGACTCAGTGATCTCTGGGTGGTCGTGCACCTCGGTCGCCTGTTCGATGATCGACTGTGCATGTGCGGCATCTGCTTGGGCGTTGGCGATGGTCTGCTCCTGGTCGCGGCGTGCCTTGTCCTCCGTGGCGATCTTCTCGCGCAGTTCGCGCTGACGAGTCGCGGCGGCAGTCTTCGCCGTCTGCAACTCGTCGCGCGCGGCATCGGCTTCGGTCGTCACGGCTTGGTGCGCGCGTTTTGCGTCGGCGATAGGGGCTTGAGCCTGCTCGACGGCCTGCTCGGCGGCGGCAAGTGAATGCTCAAGATCGGCGGTCACGCGCGGAATGTCTTCCTCGGCCTTGCGGAGGGCGTCGGCAGCGTCGGAGATTTGCATAGACAGCTCGCTGGTGCGCACGGTGTAATTGGCGGGATTTGCCGAAGGGTTGCGCTGCAGCTCGGCATACTCGCGACGCAAGGTCTCGAGCTGTGCGCGCGTAGCATCGGCAGTTTGTCGTGCGGCGGCGACACCGGTATCGCGCTCAGCCTTCACTTTGTCGCGGATGCGCTTGGAATCCTCAAGGCGACGAACCAGGCGGTTGCCGGTCTCGCGCGAACTCGCCTCGCGGGCTTCCACGGCGTCGAGTGCAGCCTTCAGGCGGAGCTCGGTCGCATCGTCCTCTGCCTTCATTTGCTCGAGCTGGCCCTTGAGCTCAGTCGCTTTGGCGGCATGGGCGTCGCGGTCAATCTCGGCGGCCGCAGCGGTCTTTTGTGCCGTGGCGATTGCCTGGCGCTGGTCGGCGATGATCTGATCGTAGCGGCCTGCGATGTCCTGGCGCGTCTCGAGCTCCTCTGCCTGGTCGGCGATGCGCTGCTCAAGCTCGGACAGGTGGGCGCGGGCATCGGCGAGTGCCTTCTTGGCGGCGTTCATCTCGCGCATGGCCGACGCGCCCTGGGCGATAAAAGTGCCCACGGCGTTCGCGGTGTTCGAGACGGCGGTCCCCAGATCGCGGCTCGCGGCGGGGGAGTGCGGGGCGGTCGGGCGAGCGGTGTCGGCAGCGTCCGCATCGGTAGCCTGCGGCGCGGCGATATTGCCGGTGCCGCCTTCGATCACGGAAAAGCCCGCTGCGTGTGGGTCGACCGCGTCGGTGCCGATCGTGGGGTGCTCGAGTTGCAGGAACGAGGGCATGGTGCTGCCCTGGTCGGCAACCGGGGTCTCGCCGGGCACAAACGTCGAGGCGGCCTCGGCAGCTTCCTCTTCCTCGGCGTCGACATCGGCATCGGCGACAGCGTCTTTCATCGCTTTGACGGCATCCATCATGGAGTCCATGACGGCGTCGAGCTCTTCTTCCGAAGACACCTCGATGGGGCCTGCTGCTTGCGGAGCGTTCTCAGCCTTGGGCTCAGTATCGCTCGGGTCCGGCTGCTCTAGCTGCTCTTCTTTGTCTTGCTCTGCGGCGACATTTGCGTCTGCGGCCTCGTCTGCGGCGGCAGGAGCCTCCTCGACAGCGGCATCAATGCCGCCATCGCTTCTGGTGGAAGTATCGCAGTCGTCAATGGTGTCTGCGGAATTATCAATATGCTGTTGAGTCTGGGGGTCCAGCTCGTCTGTCATAGGCATGTGCTCCTCATCGTTGTTTGTCACCCTATGATAAAGTCTCGCGCCGACATCCCGCGCGCTGCAGCAAAGTTTCAAAACGTGTTCGATGGCTCGCGTCGATAGCAAAAACTCGGCCACTTTATCCAGTTTGTACTTGACATTCCCTTCGCCGAAAGACGTTGCGCCGTTCGCCTGCCATGGGCTTTATTTTTCGCTTGAACCCGCTAAAGTTGCATTTCAGCTTTTGGCGCGTGAAGTTGGATGCGCGCAGTCGACGGGCAGGCCCGTCGCGATTTGAAAGGACTTTGTATGGGACTTTTCACTGGTAAGACCGTGATCGTTACCGGCGGCGGCAAGGCCACGCTTAAGGACGGCTCCGCTGGTTCCATCGGCTACGGCATCGATATCGCTTTTGCCAAGGAGGGCGCAAACCTCGTCATCACCGGCCGCAACGTCGCCAAGCTCGAGGCCGCCAAGGAATCCCTCGAGGCCGAGTACGGTGTCAAGGTTCTGCCTGTTCAGGCCGATGTTTCTGCTGGTCAGGACAACGAGGCTGTCGTCCAGAACGTCATCGACAAGGCCATTGAGGAGTTCGGTCGCATCGACGCCGTCGTCAACAACGCTCAGGCCAGCGCCTCGGGCGTGACCATTGCCGATCACACCATGGATCAGTTTAACCTGGCCATTTACTCTGGCCTGTATGCCACCTACCTGTACATGCAGAAGGCCTATCCGCACCTGAAGGAGACCAAGGGCTCCGTGGTCAACTTTGCTTCGGGCGCCGGCCTGTTTGGCAACTACGGCCAGTGCAGCTATGCCGCCGCCAAGGAAGGCATCCGTGGTCTGACTCGCGTTGCCGCCAACGAGTGGGGCAAGGACGGCATCAACGTCAATATCGTTTGCCCGCTTGCTTGGACCGCCGCGCTCGAGAACTTCCAGGATGCCTATCCCGAGGCGTTCAAGGCCAACGTCCACATGCCGCCGGCAGGCCACTACGGCGACGTCGAGAAGGAAATCGGCCGCGTTGTCGTTCAGCTCTGCGGTCCCGACTTTAAGTATATGAACGGCGAGACCGTCACCCTCGAGGGTGGCATGGGCCAGCGTCCGTAGGGTTACGCGGTTTTACCAAACCGCGTAACGGGTCGACGCTGCGCGGTCACCAGGGCGACAACTTGTCATTCAAAGAGGGCGGCATGACCAGAAGGTCAATGCCGCCCTCTTTTCATGCCAATTTGTTCGCCCTGGTGACCGCTCGCTGACGTTGTCAAAACATCGGCGTTGCCAAAATATCGGCGTTGCCGTGGCTGGTAAATAGCTCCACTCATCGGGGACGTACTTAAATGAGTGCCCGCAGAATGAAAGTGGATAATCTCCCGTTTTTGGGCTGTGCTTTGGGCAAAAGTGGGAGATTATCCACGCTCATCCGGTAAGCGTCCAAAAATCCACGCTCACTTGCCGTGTCCCTGCCGTATCCTCCTCGCGCCAGTTTCTGTCGAGTCGGTGCTTCTTGCGGGTTGCCCGTATAATGGTTTGCGTATGAACCGCAACCAAGGAGTTCCAGTTTATGGACCAGAGCCTCTTTAAATTCGACCTTATCGCCGAGGACCCGACCACGCACGCGCGCGCCGGCGTGCTGCATACTCCGCACGGCGACATCGAGACGCCGATCTTTATGCCCGTGGGCACCAAGGCAAACGTCAAGGGTATTCCCACCGAGACCGTCAAGCAGCTCGGTGCCCAGATCGTGCTTGCCAATACCTATCACCTGTCCATGCGTCCCGGCGAGGACACCATCGCCGAGCTGGGCGGACTGCACAAGTTCATGAACTGGCACGGCCCCATCCTCACCGACTCGGGCGGTTTCCAGGTCTTCAGCCACAACGACGCCGTCAAGCTCACCGACGAGGGCGTGCGCTTTATCGTCAACGATTACGACGGCCGCCACGTGTTCTGGACGCCCGAGGACAACATGGAAATCGCCATGAAGCTCGGCTCCGACATCTGCATGCAGCTCGACCAATGCCCCGGCTATCCTGCCACGCGTGCCTATGTCGAGCGCGCCGTGGAGCTGTCGAGTATGTGGGCCGAGCGCTGCTACAAGGCTCATACCCGTGATGACCAGGCACTTTTTGGCATCGTTCAGGGTGGCATGCATCTGGATCTGCGCCTGCGATCGCTGCGCCACCTGGAGGAGTGCGGCGACTTCCCCGGCTACGGCATCGGCGGCTACTCGGTGGGCGAGGACCATGAGACCATGTTCGAGACGCTGGCGCCGCTGGTTTCCGAGTACATGCCTAAGCACAAGCCGCGCTACCTCATGGGCGTCGGCAACCCTACCACGCTCGTGCGCGGCGTTGGCGTGGGCATCGACATGTTCGACTGCGTGCTGCCGACGCGCACTGGCCGCATGGGTACCGCGTTTTCGAGCGAGGGTCGCCTCAACTTCCGCAACGCGCGCTTTGCGCGCGACGACGGCCCCATCGACCCCACCTGCACCTGCCCGGTGTGCACGGGCGGCTACAGCCGCGCGCTCATCCGTCACATGGTCACGCAGAAGGAGATGCTCGGCGGTATTCTGCTGTCGATGCACAACATCTACTACCTGCTCAACCTTATGCAGCGTGCCCGTCAGGCCATTATCGAGGGCCGCTACGGCGCGTTTGTGAGCGACTGGATGAACAGCCCTGCGGCGGTGGACTACTAAGAGCCGCGACCGCTGACCGATGCCTTGCAAGCGCATGATGCATCGTGGATACCATACCGAATAGTTGATGTTCGGGCGGGTGTTTGACGCATGGCGTCGACCCCGCTCGCTTTTCTTTTTCTCGATAGGAGTACCCTTGATTAAGAATGAGAACGTCGAGGGCGAGCCGGCCTACGACGAGACGTACCGACGCGGCCCCGTGGTCATGCGCGGCCCCATGATTCCTAAGGACAACACCTACGCCAACCTGCTGGCGCCCGAGGACTCGACCGACTGGTTGCATGCCGACCCCTGGCGCGTGCTGCGCATTCAGGCCGAGTTTGTCGATGGCTTTGGCGCGCTTGCCGAGCTTGGTCCTGCGGTGACCATCTTCGGCAGTGCCCGCACGCCCAAGACCGATCCGCTCTACAAGGCGGCGCGTACGGTCGGTCGTAAAATCGCCCAGCGCGGCGTGGCGGTTATCACCGGCGGTGGTCCCGGCGTCATGGAGGCGGCCAACAGGGGAGCGGCGAGCGCGAACGGCAAGTCGGTCGGCTTGGGTATCGAGCTTCCGCACGAGCACGGGCTCAACAAATACGTGAACCTCGGTATGGACTTCCGTTACTTCTTTGTGCGCAAGACCATGTTCGTCAAATACAGCTCGGGCGCCATCGTGTTTCCCGGTGGTTTTGGTACGCTCGACGAGATGTTCGAGGTGCTCACGCTGGTGCAGACGCACAAGGTTAAGCGCATGCCGCTCGTTTTGGTGGGCACCGAGTACTGGCGGGGCCTGTTCGACTGGCTTAATGGCCCGGTGATGGACACCGGTATGATCAGCCCGCTCGATCCGGAGCTGGTGCACATTACCGACGACCTCAACGAGGCCGTCGATATCGCCCTGAGCGGGCTGATGTAGGGCGAGCGTGCCTGTCGTTGTAGTGATGAGAAGGCAGGCTGATGCTATTTAGCATCAGCCTGCCTTCTAAATTGGGTATACTGATGCAAAAGACGAGAGCGAGGAGGTCGCGTATGTCTACTGCAACGGTTAAGCCTACGACGGTTCGCATCGAAGAGGGGCTCAAGGAACAGGCGACTGAGTTCTTGGATACGGTTGGTCTGAGTCTCAATTCGTATCTGAACCTTGCTGTTCGGCAGCTGGTAAATCAGCGAAAGATTCCGTTTGAGATTGTGGGTCGGCCCGAAGTTCCCAACGAGGCGACGAGGCGCGCCATGGTGATTGCCGAGGCTCATGAGTTGGGGATTCTGCCAGACGACAGCCCGTCATTCAATAACGCTGATGAGCTTATATCATTCCTCGATGAGGACTAGCGATGTTTGAGATTAAAGTCGAGGCTCAGTTTAAGGCGGATTACAAACGGACGATGCGCATCCATCCGCAGCTAAAAACCGAGTTTAAGGCAGCAGTCGCAGAGCTTGCAGCTCGCGGCTCGCTTCCCGCGGAATATGGCGCCCATGAGCTTTCAAACCCGGGCGGCAATTACAACGGCCACATCGATTTCCATCTATCCGATGGCTTGGTCGATGTGGTCGTTCTGTACTTGCCGCATAAGACTAATCCTGTGATCCGACTGGTGAGAATGGGCTCGCATGAGGAGTTATTTCAGGGCCCGCAGGGCTGATTGCTCGCTTATGTTTCGCGGGGAAATAGGGATTGATTCGCGGCCGATTGGCTAAAACAGCCCCTATTCCACCGTAACTGTTGGAGACGTCCCGTTCGTGGCTGCGACCTCCAGTTCTCCTCTTCGCTGGATTTCGCTTAAAAGCTCGGCTGCAACTTCGCTGCTTTTGAAACGGATGCTGCAGTCCTCTTTCTTAGGAAAGGCCAGTAACGGGATAGTTCCGTACCAGACGGTTTCCTCGTCAATTACTGACGCGCGCAGGCGCCCTTCGGCTTTGATGGAATAGTCGACGTTCATCTCGGTAAAAATCGCTTTCACGTCATTGTGCGGAGTCGAGGCAATTGAAATCTCAAGGGCAATCCCACGGGCGGCGGCGCCTGTGAGTACGGCAGCGAGCTTTGCGAGGCATGCAGCGGATGCGTAGGGCGCGGCAATAAAAATGCTTTTCGTTGCGCGCTCGATGTCATCCGCTAAGGCCTCCACGGCCCTTGCCGGCCTAACGAGGATGTTTTGATCGGCCCGTTTGTTGTCATTTGCTGCAAAGACTTCATACCCCAGCTTGGCGTAGGTCTTGAGTCTCTTCTGGTACATGTGCGCGAGCATGGGTATCGACAAATCAACATAGTCGAATATCTCAACCCGCTGCTTGCCCTCGTGACTTCTATGTAGCCTGCCTGCCTGCTGCGTTATGCTGCCGTCCCAAGATATCGGTGTGGCAATGAGCAGAGTGTCAAGGTAAGACAGGTCGAAACCCTCGCCCAGAAGGCCTTCGGTTGCGATGATAATTCGATGCTCATGCTCGAAGCCGGGAAGGCTGTTCAGTATTGCCTTTCTTTCTTTGGCGTCGATTTCTCCGGTTAAGAGTATAGGTTCGTGTCCGCGGCTTTGAAGCAGCCTACATAGCTCTTCGGCATGTTTTTTCCTTTTGGATAGCACAAGCGGATGTCGACCGTTTGACGCGGTCTCGAGGGCATCGTCGACAATTGCTTCGTTTCTCGCTGTGTGCGCACACAGGAGATCGAGAACTTGATTAAAGGACGCCCCTGGTTCGTAGGCGGGTAGTCGAACTCCGGTAAAACGCGGCCTAACAACGCGCTGAATTCCCTGTTGGATTGCTTGCGTTTTTGGATCAATGACATGGCGAAGCGGGCCGCAGAGCATTGAGAGTGCTCGCGTGAGTCCGTCCGAGCGTTCGGGCGTCGCGGAAAGGCCGTATACATATTTGGCTGGAGCGGATTTGAGGACGAGCTCAAGCTGTGGTGCGGCTGCATGGTGACATTCATCACAGATGATGAGGCCGTAATCACGAACGAACTCCTTGGCTATTGGTTCTCCGGTCTGGGGGTCCTTGCTGGACAGAGACTGGAATGAAGCAATGTCGATGAGATGGCTTATGGTGGTTTTGCCTCCTCCGATTTGGCCAATGAGCGGAGGCTGCCTTTTACTGATTCGTCCTTTTGGGGTTCGAACTGGCTTTCTGTTATCCGTAATGTCGATAAACCGTTCGAGCTGGGATTTCCATTGGGCAATGAGCGCAGTCTTGGGAACGATGACAAGCGTTGGAAGACCGATGGCAGCAATAAGATAGGCCCCAATGACGGTTTTCCCGAAACCCGTCGGCGCGGACATGATCCCGTCTTCATAGTTGAGCATCTGTTCGGCGGCAATTTGCTGTTCAGGGCGAAGAGCCCCTTTAAATGTCATCACAATTGGATTGCCCGACATGCGCTTGTCTGAATAGTGAGCAGAAGCGCCGGCTTCTTGAAGCAGCCGCTCGAGTTGAGCTTTACAGCCTCTGGGAATCGCAACGCAGCCATCTCTAAGTTCACTGAGGTCTATGTACCGCGGTTTGCCAAATACTGATTGGTGCATTGATTGGGCACGGAAGAATTCCGGGTTGGCAAATGTTGCAAGCCTGCGAACCTCCATCTGGGCGGCCGGGCTCAGAGATCTTTCGGTTATGTAGAGCATATCGGCTTGCGTGACGGGTAGCGATGACGGGAAGTCCTGCAGCGTGAGCGGAAGCCGCTTTCGCGGCCTCTGAGAATGTGGCGCGGCGGTGTTTCCCGCCACTGCAGCTGATATTCCATGCGGTTTATTGTCGATGCTTTCGATTAGATTTTGCACCGTTGCATGTGGAACCAGCTGAATTTGTGAAAGGTAAAGCCATTGATCGGGAAAGGGCTCAAATTGCTCGTCAACAAATACACTGTTCCCTTTTCGCTGCGCTTTTCCTTGAAAAGGCAGTGCTATGAGATTTCCGAAGCCGCCCTCAGGAATGGTGGACTGCGCGGGCAGCATCCGGTCAAAAGCTTCAAAGGTGATTGTCTTGTTGAGCGCCGCCGCTTCGGTGATAAGGCTGCTTCCAAATTCTCGTGCGATCTTTGCGCTGGTGAGCTCTAGGAAGAAAAACCAGACATGTGCGCCGTTACCTGATCTCGATCGCTCGACTGCAGCATCGATCCCATGGTTTTTTGCGACAAGCCGAATGGCGTTTGTCGCTTCTTTCCAATCGGCTCCGTCAAAGTCGATGACCAGGACTTTTGTGTTACTGTCACTATCGAGAACGTATTGACCTATGACGTCTCGGAGCCTGTCGTCGTTGCCTTTGAAATGGGCGATGATCGCGGCATCGCTCAGCTTGGGGAAGATGCGGTTGCCGCATTCCGCGCATTTGGTTTTCTGACGATTTACTTTGGGGCAAATGCTTGCCTTCCATTCATTTGCGCAGGCGGGTGTATAGCCGATGCCCCCGTCTTTTCTGCGGTACCCATGAGCGTAAACATCTTTGCGGCCAGTAAAGAGATTGCGAAAGAGTTCCAGTTTGTCGCGCGCTGGGCTCGCACTGGTGACGATTCCTTCGACCTGTGCCCGTCTATCGAAAGATTCGCCAGCTTTCTCCCATTCTTCCAGTGTTGCGTAACGGATGTCTGGACCGTTGCCGCAGATGACGATTTGGCTGTGCGGCTCCGATACATGGGCGACGGTTTTCTTGAATTGGAATAGCGTACCCCCGATGAGGGCGTATTGATGCGTGACGGTGCTCATGTAAATGCCGTTCTTGTCGGAGTTCATTGAAATGAGGGTACGTTATTTTGATTTTTAAGGGACTCGACTCTGATTTTGGTTCGGTGATAGCGGAGTACAGCTCCGTGAGTGGTGTTTGGCTGATGTCAAAATGTGCGGTAGCTGTTGCTGAATGGGTTTTGGCGGCCATGAGGTGGGCTGGAGGCGCAGGAAACTATCCTCGAATAGACCCTGTGGGCAAAAAATGGCAAATATGAGTACTGTGGTTTGAGCAGTAACATATCATCTGGAAAGTATTTAAGACCAATCGATTCGGATTGGATAGAATCAACCCTCTAAACATGGCGATTCGGGACTTTATGACGCTCGGAATTGGCGGAAGATGGCAAATTCAGCCAGATTTCGCTGTTACTAAACTGGTAACAGTACTCATATTTGCCATTTTTTGCCCAGAGGGTATCGCAAGGGGGTTGGACAAAGCATCGATCGCCGCCAATTTCTCGATTAGCTGGTTGGGCGGCAATGAAGTTGCGGCGTAATGGGAAGCGTTTCGCGGCCTTTTGGCTAAAACGGCCCCTTTTCCGCCGCGACTCCTAAAAAGACGCCGGCGCGCCTTGAGTTGCGGCGCGTCGGCGTGATGGCTTTGTTGTGGCTGGGTGTACTTCGGTTGTTCGACGGCTTTGGCATGTCCGATCTTGCCAGGCAAGCCTTTGTTACCGTTTAACGTTTGCCCAGATAAAACCTGCCAAAATAAACCTGTCCCTAATTGGCAGGTTGGTAGCGGGGACAGTAGCTGATGGCGATGGCGTCGACGCCTACGTGGGTGGCGATGGTGCAGCCGATGGGGCCGGTGCCGGCGTCTACGTAGTTCTGGCCTGCGAGCGCTTGGTTAACGAGCTCCTGCTCCTCGGCAGCACCGGTCGTGAGCACGCGCACGCTGGAGCCCGGGTGCTCGGTCAAAAATTCGAGGCAGTCAGCCATGGTGTTCGCAACGATGCGCTTGGCACCGCGGCCCTTCTTGACGGCCTTGATTTCGCCTGACTTCCACTCCGGCGAAACGGCCAGGCGAATGTTGAACATCTGCGTGAGCTGGCCGGCGAGTTTGGGCGCGCGGCCGTTCTTAACGAGGTTCTCGAGTGTGCGGGGAATCAGTAGCAGGTGTGCATCGGGCAGCGTCGCGCGGATCTGCGCCTCGGTCTCGTCCAGGCTGCGGCCGTCCTCGCGCATGGCGAGCGCGTACTCCACCAGCAGACCCTCGGCGCCCGAACCGGTGCGCGAATCGATGCAGCGCACGTCGAGCTCGTGGGTCTCGGCCGTCAGGCTGGCGTTGGCATAGCAGGCAGACCACTCGCTGCATAGCGAGATAAAGATGGCGCTATCATGGCCGTCGGCGCGCACGCGGTCAAAGAGCGCCTTGAACTCGCCGGCGCTCGGCTGCGATGTGTGCGGCAACTGCTCGGAACCAGCCATGCGGGCGATGTATTCCTCGGCGGTAATCTGCACCTGGTCGAGCAGGTCCTCGCCCTCGATAATCACATGCAGCGGAATCACGTAAATGCCGAGCTCTTGAGCACGAGCGGGGGAGATGTCCGACGTGGAGTCGGTTATGATGGCAAAAGACATAATTGCACCTTTCGTTGGGGCGCTTGCGCGCCGCCTTCTGAGAGCAAAGTGCGACAAGTATAGTAGAGTCGTTCCACATTACTAGGTTCAATTGTTGAATAGTCAACAGTTTGAAGTGTCGGTGTGGAAATCGTCAACTGGGGAAGAGAGGGTGCCAGTGGAGCAGCTGGAGATATGCAAGCGGTCGGTTGTGCTGTTTGATTTCGATGGCACGGTGGCCGATACAGGCCGGGCGGTGATGACCTCGACGCGCAAGACGCTGGCTGTGCGCGGGTTTTCGGAGGCGCAGATGGGTGATCTGCGCCGCATGATTGGGCCGCCCCTGTGGAAGAGCTTTCACGACTTTTATGGCTTCTCGCGCGAGGAGTCGCTTGTGGTGGCCGACGAGTACCGTGCCTTTTTTGATGAGCTGGGACCGGAAGAGTACCCTGTGTTCGATGGAATTTCCGAGCTGCTGGATGGGTTGGCCGCCCAGGGGCATCGCTTGGCCGTGGCGACGTCGCGCATGGAGGCAAAGTGCATCGACATGGTGGGCGAGCTGGGGCTTTCTCAGTTTAAGGCAGTGGTTGGCATGAATCCGCCGCAGGGACGCGAGACCAAGGCCGATTCGGTCCGCGATGCCCTGGCGGCGCTCGGTGCGACGGCGGACGATGCCGTGATGATCGGCGATCGCTTTAACGATGTGGAGGGCGCGCACGCAATGGGCGTGCCGTGCATCGGCATCTATTCGGGCGCGGCGGCGCCGGGTGAGCATGAGGCCGCGGGCGCCGATGCGGTGGTGCACTCGGTGGCCGAGCTTGCTAAACTTTTCGCTATATAAGTATGTGATGTGAGGGGCGGGCACGCTCGCCGCTCATTGGTAAGGAGGTCGTCCATGAATCAGGTGGAGCAGAGCGTTGCCGAGTATGTCGACGAGGTTTGGGAAGATGTCGTCGCCGATATCGAGCGTCTGGTGAGCTATCCGTCCGTGGCGGTTTCTGCCAATGCGGAGCCCGGCGCGCCGTTTGGCCGTCCAGTCCGTGACGCGCTCGATTGCGCGCTCGGCATTGCGCAAAAGCTCGGCTACCAGACGAGCGACGACGAGGGTTATGTGGGCATTGCCGATATCCCTGGCCGCGGCGACAAGCAGCTCGCGACCATTTGCCATGTGGACGTGGTGCCCGCAGGCCCCGGCTGGAACACCGACCCGTTTGCGATGGAGCGTCGCGAGGGCTGGCTGCTCGGCCGCGGCGTTATCGACGACAAGGGTCCTGCCGTGCTGTCGCTCTACGCCGGCGCCTATCTGCTCAAGCACGGTATTACCCCGCGCTACACCTTCCGCGCGCTGCTGGGCTGCGATGAGGAGGTGGGCATGTCCGACGTTCACCATTATCTGGAGAACCACGCAGACCCCGACTTTTTGTTTACACCCGATGCCGAGTTCCCGGTCTGTAATGCCGAGAAGGGCCAGTTTGGGGCGACGTTTGTGAGTTCCAAGATCGACGGCGGGCGCATTGTGTCCTGGAGCGGTGCCGAGGCGAGCAACGCCATTCCGTCGCAGTCTATCTGCGAGCTTGCGATTGCCGCCGATGAACTGCCGGCGCCCGTTGAGAATGCCGGCCGCCTGGAGATCACGGCGCTCGATAACGGGCATGCGCAGATTTTTGCCCACGGCATTGGCGGTCATGCCTCGATGCCCGAGGGAACGATCAATGCCGTCGGCCTCATCGTGGCGTATCTGCGCGAGGCCGAGGATGCGTTTGGTGCCCGTGACGAGCGCCTGCTGACGCCTGCCGAGCACGAGTTCGTCAAGTTCCTGGCCTTTGTGCATGCGGATGCCTATGGCCGCGGCCTGGGTATCGATGCGACGAACGCGGCGTTTGGCCCGCTCACGTGCAACCCCGGCGTCATCCGCGTGGTGGATGGCCACATTGAGCAGGTCATTGACGTGCGTTTCCCCGACAGCACGAGCGCCGATACCATCCGCGAGCAGCTCGAGCCACTTGTGGGCCGCTTTGGCGTGACGTATCGCGTGGATCGCGCAAAGGTGCCGTTCTCGGTCTCTGCCGACGATCCGGCTGTGAAGGCGCTTATCGATACCTATAACGAGTTTACGGGCAAGCATGTCGAGCCCTTCGCCATGGGCGGTGGCACGTACGCACGCAACTTTGCCCGCGCCGTCTCGTTTGGCCCCGAGGAGACCGGCCTGGAGCTGCCCCCATGGGGCGGCCAGATGCACGGCCCCAACGAGTGCGCCAACGAAGAGCAGCTCAAGCAGGCGCTCAAGATTTATATCGTCGCAATCCTGCGCTTGAACGAGCTGGAGCTTTAAGGTTACGCGAACGCCAGGGTGACAACCTGTCTTTCGAAGAGGACGGCATGACCAGAAGGTCTATGCCGTCCTCTTTCTGAAAATGATCCCTTGGGGACGGAGGAAAACGGATCATTTGGTGTAAAAGGCGGGTCATGCTTGTCGGCGGGATTGTTATTCGTTTGTAAAGCCCTGCCGCGCTTGCGGTAAGGGTCTATCAGATGCCCGTAATAAAGCGCAGCTGACGCGGGCGCTGCCCGATCGAGACCGTATCTTTCCAAACAGCAAAGCGGGCAGGGTGCCCGCGAGTCGCTTGTATGAAAGGAAGATCATGCTCGATCAGGCTTATTCTCGTCGTCAGTTCCTCGGCCTCGCTGGTGGTCTCGCCAGCATCGTGGGCCTCGGCCTCGTTGGTTGCGGCGGCGCAGGCGCTTCCGACGCCGCCGACAAGGGTAGCGCCGCTGCCGCCGAGTCCGTCTCCGGTGAGGTGACCTACGACGGTGCCTCCTCGTTCCAGGCTCTCGTCGAGGCCGCTGCCGAGAAGTTCATGGATGCCAATCCGGACGTCTCCGTCTCCGGTTCGGGTAACGGTTCGGGTAAGGGCCTGACCGCTGTCGCCGCCGGCACCGTCACCATCGGTAACTCTGACGTCTTCGCCGAGACCAAGCTCGAGGCCGATCAGGTCAAGAACCTCGTCGACCACGAGGTCGCCGTCGTGGGCATGGGCCCCGTCGTCTCCAAGAACGTTACGGTCGACGACCTGTCCCTCGAGCAGCTCAAGGGCATCTTCTCCGGCCAGATCACCAACTGGAAGGAGGTCGGTGGCGACGACGCCACCATCGTCGTCCTCAACCGCAAGGCCGGCTCCGGTACCCGCGCCACCTTTGAGGCTGCCGTCTTTGGCGACGAGGCCAACGACTTTAAGGGCGACGCCGAGCTCGACAAGTCCGGCGACGTCCAGACCCAGATGGCCAGCACCGACAACGCCATCTCCTACCTCGACTTCTCGCACTTCGACGACTCCAAGTTCAACGCCATCAAGGTCGAGGGCGTCGAGCCCAAGAGCGCAAACGTTACCGACGACTCCTTTAAGATCTGGGCGACCGAGCACATGTACTGCTCCAAGGACGCCGACGAGGCCACCACGGCCTTCCTGGAGTTCATGCTTTCCGACGACGTCCAGGGCAAGCTCGTCGAGGAGCAGGGCTTTATCCCAGTCTCTGCCATGAAGGTCGTCAAGGACGCCAGCGGCAAGGTATCCGCTAAATAAGTAATCGCCCCGGAAAGGTTTGCAATGGCAAAACAGCTGCCAAAGCGCGACCTTGAGAACGTGGGCCTGGGCGTCACGGGCGCGTGCGTAGCGCTCGTGACGCTTGTCGTTGCCGCGCTCATCTTTATGGTCGCCCAAAAGGGCCTCTCGGCTTTTCTCAAGGACGGCGTCTCGGTCGTAGAGTTCTTCGCCGGCACCAAGTGGGATCTGGCCAACACAGCCGAAAACGGCCTGCCCTACACCGGCGCCCTGCCCCTGATCGTCACCTCGTTTGCGGTCATGGTGCTCTCCACGCTCATCGCGCTGCCCATCGCCATCGGCTCTGCCATCTTTGCGGTCGAGATCCAGCCTAAGTTTGGCTCCAAGGTCTTTCAGCCGCTTATTGAGCTTTTGACCGGCATTCCCTCGGTCGTCTTTGGCCTGATCGGTTTTCACGTGGTCGTCGGCCTTATGAAGAGCGTTCTCCACGTGAGCACAGGCCTGGGCATCTTGCCCGGCGCCATCGTGCTGGCCGTCATGATCCTGCCGACCATGACCACGCTTTCGGTCGATGGCCTGCGTGCCGTGCCCGACAGCTACCGTCAGGGTTCGCTCGCGCTGGGCTACACCCGCTGGCAGACCATCTGGCACGTGGTGCTCAAGAGCGCCATGTCCTCGCTCATGACCGCGGTCATCCTTGGCATGACCCGCGCCTTTGGCGAGACGCTCGCCGTGCGCATGGTTATCGGCGGTATCGAGGCCATGCCGACGTCGCTGCTGTCGCCGGCCTCCACCATCACCACCACGCTCACCACGTCCATGGCGGTCTATGCCGAGGGCTCGGCCCAGGACGACGTCCTGTGGGCGCTCGGTCTTCTGCTGATGGGCATGAGCCTCATCTTTATCCTGATCATCCATCTCATTGGCCGCAAGGGGGCGAAGGCTCGTGGCTAGCACGCGCATCCATATCGACGAGGCGAGACTCGGGCGTGTCCAAAGGCAGGACCGCATCGCCACGGGCGTGCTGACGGCGATCGTCGCCATCGTCATGCTCATCGTCGTCTCCATGGTGGCCTACATCCTGTTCGAGGGCATCTCGACGCTGTTCCAGCCGGGCTTCCTCACGCAGCCTGCGCGCGCCAACGGAACCCAGGGCGGCGTGCTCTACCAGCTGTTCGACTCGTTCTACCTGCTGCTGATCACTCTAGTCATCTCGGTGCCCATCAGCCTGGGCGGAGCGGTCTTCCTGGTTGAGTACGCGCCGAACGGCCCTATCCGCGACATCGCCTCCACCGCTATCGAGACCTTGTCCTCGTTGCCTTCCATCGTCGTCGGCATGTTCGGCTTTCTGGTGTTCTCGGTGCAGCTGGGCTGGAAGTACTCCATCATCTCCGGCGCCGTCGCGCTCACCATGTTCAACATCCCCATCCTGGTGCGCGTGATTCAGCAGGCGCTCGAGGACGTGCCGCAGGCCCAGCGCGATGCGTGCCTGGCCATGGGCCTCACTCGCTGGGAGGCCACACTGCACATCCTGATTCCCGAGGCCATGCCCGCCATCGTGACCGGCATCGTGCTTTCGGCCGGCCGCGTGTTTGGCGAGGCCGCGGCGCTGCTCTTTACCTCGGGCATGAGCTCGCCGGTTCGTCTGAACTTCTTGAGCTTTAACCTGTCGAGCCCCACCTGCGCCTGGAACGTGTTCCGTCCCGGCGAGTCGCTGGCCGTGCACATCTACAAGATCTATGGCGAGGGCAGCCCCGAGGCCCAGCAGATCGTCTGGGGCACCGCGGCACTGCTGATGATCTGCGTGCTGCTGTTTAACGTAATCGCCCGTATCGTGGGCAAGCAACTGGCAAGGAAGATGACGGCCGAATGAGCGAGATGAATGCAACGCCCGCAACCGAGGCGGCCACGTCCGAGACCCAGGACTTTCTGTCGAGCGTGGGGGAGAGCGAGAGGCGCGTGCGCGTGAGCGGCAAGGCCGTGAGCGACGAGGTCGTGCTCTCCGCCAAGGACGTCAACGTGTACTATGGCGACCACCATGCGCTGCACAATACGTCGCTCGACTTCCACAAGGGTGAGATCACGGCGCTCATCGGGCCTTCGGGCTGCGGCAAGTCGACCTTCTTGCGTAGCCTCAACCTGATGAATCGCGAGATTCGCCGCTGTCGCGTGGAGGGCGAGATCAACTACCGCGGGCGCAACGTGAACACCAAGACCGAGAACACGTACGAGCTGCGTCGCTCCATCGGCATGGTGTTCCAGCAGCCCAACCCCTTCCGCAAGTCCATTCGCGACAACATCACGTTTGCGCCCAAGCGCCACGGCATCACCGACCGTGACGAGCTCGACCGCATGGTCGAGGAGAGCCTGCGCGGCGCGGCGCTGTGGGACGAGGTCAAGGACAAGCTCGACAAGAGCGCCTACGCGCTTTCGGGCGGTCAGCAGCAGCGCCTGTGCATCGCGCGCACGCTGGCGCTCAACCCCGACGTGATCTTGTTTGACGAGCCCTGCTCGGCGCTTGACCCCATCTCGACGCTGGCGATCGAGGACCTGATGTCGTCGATCGTGGCCGACCGCGCCATCGTCATCGTGACGCACAACATGGAGCAGGCGTCGCGTGTGTCCAACCGCACGGCGTTCTTCTACATGGGCGATATGGTCGAGTACGACGAGACCGACGAGATTTTCCAGCGGCCCAAGGATAAGCGGCTGAATGATTACCTCACCGGCATGTTCTCCTAGTCCGGAACATGCTTGAGGCCCGCGGCGGCCACGGTCGCCACGGGACTGATTGGAGAGGCGGGTCATCTCTTGCGGGAGATGGCCCGCTTTTTTGTGTCGTGTGCGCCCCGCCTTTTCGCTGCTATCATGGACAACGTTGAATTTCTACGAAGGAGCAGGGCATATGGCGATTCTTTTGGGATGCGATTCCATCAGCCTAGAGTTTCCCACCAAGCATATTTTCGATAGCGTGACGCTCGGCGTGGGCGAGGGCGACCGCATTGGTATTGTCGGTAAAAACGGCGACGGCAAGTCGACGCTGCTGAGCGTGCTCGCCGGCACGCTGGAGCCCGATGACGGACGCGTGACGCACCGCCGCGGCACCACGATCGGTCTACTCGGCCAAAAGGATCAGCTTGTCGACACCGATACCGTGCATCATGCCGTTGTGGGCGACACGCCCGAGTACGAGTGGGCGTCGAGCCCCCGTACGCGCCAGATCCTCGCCGGCCTCATTAGCGATGTGCCCTGGGAGGGCATGGTAGGCGAGCTCTCGGGCGGTCAGCGCCGCCGCGTGGACCTCGCGCGCCTGCTGATCGGCGACTATGACGTGCTCATGCTCGATGAGCCCACCAACCACCTGGACATGCGCACCATCAACTGGCTTGCGCGTCACTTAAAGGCCCGCTGGCAGCGCGGCCAGGGCGCCATGCTCGTGGTCACGCACGACCGCTGGTTCTTGGACGAGGTCTGCACCAGCATGTGGGAGGTCCACGACGGCCAGGTCGATCCCTTCGAGGGCGGCTACTCGGCATATATCCTGCAGCGCGTGGAGCGCGACCGCATGGCCGCCGTTACCGAGGAGCGCCGTCGCAACATGGCGCGCAAGGAGCTCGCGTGGCTGAGCCGCGGCGCCCAGGCGCGTTCCACCAAGCCCAAGTTTCGCGTTGAGGCTGCTCGCGAGCTGATCGCCGACGTACCGCCCGTGCGTGACGAGCTGGAGCTCAAGCGCCTTGCCGTGAGCCGCCTAGGCAAGCAGGTCATCGATGTCATCGACGTGGATGCCGGCTATGCGGATACCGATGGTGCGCCCAAGCAGGTGCTCACCGATGTGACCTGGCTCATCGGCGCGGGCGACCGCTATGGTCTTTTGGGCGAGAACGGCGCCGGCAAGTCGACCTTGCTCGACGTGATCCAGGGCAAGATTGAGCCCACGCGCGGCCGTGTGAAGATTGGCCAGACGGTGCGCTTTGGCGTTCTGTCGCAGCAGCTCGAGGAACTCGAGCCCTACATGGGTGACACGATCCGCGAGGTGCTCGGCAACTATAAGAAGTACTACGTCATCGACGGCAAGGAGACTTCGCCCGAGAAACTTTGCGAGCGCCTGGGCTTTACGACACAGCAGCTCTGGAGTCGCATCGGCGATCTTTCGGGCGGCCAGCGCCGTCGCCTGTCGCTGCTGCTGACGATCCTGGACGAGCCCAACGTGCTTATCCTGGACGAGCCCGGCAACGACCTGGATACCGATATGCTGGCGATTGTCGAGGACCTGCTCGACGGCTGGCCCGGCACGCTGATTCTGGTGACGCACGACCGCTTTTTGATGGAGCGCGTGACTGACCAGCAGTGGGCGCTGCTCGATGGCCATCTGACGCATATGCCTGGCGGCGTCGACCAGTACCTGCGCCTGTGCAACGCCACCGCCGAGGGCGAGCCCGTGGGTGCACCGAGCGCCAAGACCGGCACGTTTGACACCGGTGCCGCGGCGGCTGCGGCCGAAAAGCCCAAGTCGAGCGGCCAGCCCAATGGCCTTTCCAACGCCGAACGCCAGAAGCTTCGCCGCGAGGTGAGCTCGCTCGAGCGCAAAATGGAGACGCAGCGCGCCCGCGTGGAGGAGGCCGAGGCCGCGATGGCTCAGGTCGACCCCACCAACTACACGGCGCTGGGCGAGCAGCAGACAAAGATCGACGAGGCCCACGCCGCCATGGACGAGTTGGAGATGGCGTGGCTCGAGGCGAGCGAGAGGCTCGAGGGCGAGGAGTAGGCGAGGATGATCAAGGCCGCGTTTTTCGATATCGACGGCACGTTGCTGAGCTTTAAGACCCATCGGATTCCGGCGTCGGCGCAGCAGGTGCTCGACAGCTTTCATGAGCAGGGGATTGCGTGCGTGATCGCCACGGGTCGCCCGACCTATCAGATGCCCGATTGGCTGTTCGAATTGGGTTGGGATGCGTACATTACGCTCTCGGGCCAGCACTGCTTTGATGCCGAGGGGGTTTACCGCAGCTGCCCGATCGATCCGGACGACGTTGCGGTGATCGTGGACCAGGTGGCGCAGGGACGCTACGACTCGCTGTGTATGCAGGGCGAGAACTCGTTTGTGAACCGCCTGTCCGAGCGCGTGGTGACGGCCGGCAACAACGCGGGGATCGTCTACCACGAGGAACCGTTTGAGCGCGCCTTTGACGCACCGGTCTACCAGTTCTGCGCCTTTGTGGACCCGGCCGACGAGCATATCGTGACCGATGCGGTGTCGCATTCGCTCACTACGCGCTGGTGCGATCTGTTCTGCGACATTATTCCGGCAAACGGCGGCAAGGACCTGGGTGTGGCGGCGACGCTGGAGCGCCTGGGCATCGACGCGAGCGAGGCGATTGCCTTTGGCGACGGCGAGAACGACCTGTCGATGTTCTCGGCCGTGGGCACAAGTGTGGCAATGGGCAACGCGCAGGCGACCGTGAAGGCCGCAGCGACCTACGTAACGACCGCCGTGGATGACGACGGCATCTACAACGCCGCGAAGCACTTTGGCCTCGTGTAGCTGCGACCCGGCACTTGGGGACGCTCCTTATCTGCCGGCAGCTGGGGACACTCCTTGCGGGGCGTTCCCATTTTGTTTTCGTCCCGCACGTTTTGTGAAACGCGGCTAACTTTTTGGTCAATGCAGTAAGACATGGTCAACTTTTGCGGTAAAGTAAGCCAAGGAAAGTATCAGAAGGCTAACTAGCAATCATCGCGAAAGGCGGCCCATGGCCCTACGTGAATCCGGAGAAGACTATCTCGAATCGATCTACGTTCTGTCGCAGCGCCAAGGCACGGTGCGCTCAATCGACGTCGCCGAATACCTGGGCGTGACCAAGGCGAGCGTTTCCAAGGCCATGGCGACGCTGGAAAGCAACGGCTATGTCGAAATGGGCAAGCGCGACGTTCATCTGACGGAGCGTGGTCTGGAGGTCGCTCGCCAAATGTGGGAGCGCCACTGCTTTTTTGTGGGGCTGCTCGAGGACGCAGGCGTTTCGGCAGAGGTTGCCTCGCAAGAGGGCTGCCACATGGAGCACTGCCTAAGCGAGGAAAGCTTTGAGAAGCTAAGGGCAATGCTGGGCCGGGACGGCGACCGGGATCAGTAACCCCATCAACCAAGTCTAACTCAGCCAAGGAACCCCGCCAGCAAGCGATGCCCAAGAACCACCGGCGATGTTGCCGCAGGTCCCGGCAGGGATGTCCCCTCCAAAACATTCCGCAGGCAAGTGGCCCCGTTGTCTATAGCCCCGTAGGAGCAGGACAACGGGGCCACATTTGCCGAGGACGTTTTGGAGGGGACATCCCTGCCGGGACCGTCCGAGTACAAGCTACAGGTTCTTGACACCCATCGCGCGCATGGCGTTCAGGATGGCGATGATCGCCACGCCTACGTCGCCAAAGACGGCAAGCCACATATTGGCGATACCCAGCGCTGCCAGCACAAGGATCAGCAGCTTAATGCCCAGCGCAAAGATTATGTTCTGCCAAACAATCGACATGGTCTTGCGCGCCACGCGGATCGCGCGGGAAATGTTGGACGGCTTGTCGTCCATCAGCACCACGTCGGCGGCCTCGATCGCGGCGTCGGAGCCCATGGCGCCCATGGCAATGCCCACATCGGCGCGCGTAAGCACAGGCGCGTCGTTGATACCGTCGCCGACAAAGGCGAGCTTGCCCTTGCCACTTTCGGCCGCGAGTAGTGCCTCAACGCGCTCGACCTTGTCGCCCGGCAGGAGCTGCGCGTGGAACTCGTCGAGACCGAGTTGCTTGGCCACAGACGCTGCAACCTCCTCGCGGTCGCCCGTGAGCATGACGGTGCGGTTGATACCGGCGGCATGCAGGTCGCGAATCGTTTGCTCCGCATCGGCCTTAACGGTGTCTGCAATCACGATGTGGCCGGCGTACACGCCGTCAACGAGCACGTGGAGGATCGTGCCGACAACCTCGCAGTCCGGTGCTTCAACGCCGGCCGCGCCGAGCATCTTGGCGTTGCCAACGACGACGTGCTTGCCGTCGATGGTTGCCGTCACGCCGTGGCCCGCGTCGTTGGCGGAGTCGCTCACGCGCTTGGGGTCGACCTCGCCCTGGTAGGCGTCGCGCACGGACTGCGCGATGGGGTGATCGGAGAACGACTCAGCAAGGGCTACGACTTCGAGCAGCGACTGCTCGGTATAGCCAGCCTCGGGGTGCACCGCGACGACTGAGAACGTGCCGTTGGTGAGGGTGCCCGTTTTGTCGAAGACGATGGTGTCCACGTCGGCGAGCGTCTCGAGGTAGTTGGAGCCCTTGATGAGAACGCCCAGCTTGGACGCGCCGCCGATGCCGCCAAAGAAACTCAACGGTACGCTGATCACGAGGGCGCACGGGCAGCTGACGACCAGGAAGGTCAGGCCGCGCAGGATCCAATCGGACCAAGCGCCAGTCACCAGGCCGCCGCCAAGCGCGAGCACCGCGGCAGCGCCAGTGACGGCGGGGGTGTAGACGCGGGCAAAGCGCGTGATGAAGTTCTCGGTGCGCGCCTTCTTTTCGCTGGCATTCTCCACGAGCTCCAGAACACGCGCGACGGTTGACTCGCCAAAGGGCTTGGTGGTGCGCACGTGGATGAGGCCCGTCATGTTGATGCAACCGCTGATGATATCGTCGCCGGTCTTGGCCGGGCGGGGGACCGACTCGCCCGTGAGTGCGGCGGTGTCGAGCTGGGTTTCGCCCTCGACGATGACGCCGTCGATAGGCACGCGCTCGCCGGGCTTGACCACGATCACGGTGCCGACGGCGATGTCATCGGGAAAGACCTGTTCGAGTGTGCCGTCGGCTTGCTCGACGTTAGCGTAGTCGGGCGCGATGTTCATCATGGCACTGATCGACTTGCGGCTCTTGCCCACGGCGTATGCCTGGAACAACTCGCCGACCTGGTAGAACAGCATGACAGCGGCACCTTCGGCCATGTGCGGGTCGGTGTCGGGGAAGAGCACCATGGCAAACGCGCCGATGGTCGCGACGGCCATGAGGAAGCTCTCGTCGAAGGCCTTGCCGCGGCGGATGTTATTGAATGCCTTTTGCAGTACGTCGTAGCCGGCAATCAAAAACGGCACGAGGAACAGCACAAAGCTGGCGTAGATGTTGCCGGGCTCCCCAAATGCGATAGTGAGGGCGCCGAGCTCGTCGAGGGCATAAACAACGGCAAAAATGCCCAGTGCTACCAGGATGCGGTTGCGCTTATGCTCAAGGGACTCTTTCTTCTTGCGCTTCTTCTTTTTCTTTTTGGGATCGGCGGCTGTCATGATTCAAACCTCTCATTTGAGTTTATGAACACTCGCTCATATAATTTCGCGAGCAAAGGCCGCGGCAAGCGCGGCCTCGCAGGTCAACGTATGCGCGGGTTAGAGAATGATCTCGCAGTCCGGCTCGGCGTCGGCGGTGAACTCAACGACGCGGTCCAGGACCTCGTCGAACTTGGCGTCGTCGGCCTCGAGCGTCAGCTTCTGGGTCATAAAGTTGACCGAAACGGACTTGACGCCCTCGAGCTTGGCAAGTTCGTCCTGAAGCTCGCGCGCGCAGTTGGCGCAATCGATCTCGTCGAGCTTGAACTGCTTTTTCATGGTGGGTTCCTTTCCCTGTGTTAGCGGTCTGGGTGCCGGCCGCGCTGATACCGTGGTTGATTGCTATTCGCAGATATGGCTCATGCCCTGGTTAAGCATGGTGTAGACGTGATCGTCGGCGAGCGAGTAGAGAATGTTGCGGCCGTCGCGGCGGAACTTGACCAGGTGCGACTGCTTAAGCGTGCGCAGCTGGTGCGATACTGCCGACTGCGAGGTTGCGGTCGCTTCGGCGATGTCAGCCACGCAGAGCTCGCGGCCCATGAGGGCATAGAGGATCTTGATGCGTGTGGTGTCGCTGAAGACCTTGAACAGGTCGGCCAGGTCGTACAACAGCTCCTCGTCGGGAAGGTCCTCGGGCGAGCAGGTGGTGGGGACGATCAGCTCGGTGGCCTCGATGCCAGTCTTTGTTTCATCAGCGTGGCTGCTCATTGCAACATCCTTTCATATGAACATGCGCTCATATAACTTACTTCCGATTATATGAGCGCATGTTCATATGTCAATACTATTTACGTTAATTTCGATGACTGCTTGCCGCCTCTGCGATTTTCTGCGGGTTGGGAGACATCGACGCAATGCTCGCCAACATATTTCGAGATGTTCGGCCAGCATGCTAAGAAAGCCACCTTGAGAAGCATTAGAACTGTTCATATTTGTACTTTATCGTGTTAAATACCGCGAGAATCAGTTCTTCCTCTACGGGAGTTCCTGCAGAATCAGTTTTATCTAAAGTTATATTGAGCATTGCTGCAGCCAATCTGGCACATCGGTGGCCGAATAAGTCGAAAAATGTAGGTGGACATCCGCAGAGATCGCCTTTAGAAGAGCGAATTCTCAATTAGATCAATAATCGTGTCGTCTTCCGTGCGGTTTTCATCGATTTTTGCGAACATGTCGCATTCCCAAGGCCCATTGATTTCCTCAGCAAGGGCCCCGACGTGTTGCATGTCGTCGGGTTCTGGCACATCGTTGATGCTCGGGTCATCAGCTTGCGGATATTGGCTTGCAATTTCGCGCTTGGCGGCCTCTTCTTCTTTGAGTGTCTCCAGGACGCGGCGACCGTATTCGAAGTAGCGCCGCAAGACAAATTGACGAAGAGTTTCTTGCAGGATGGCGAAGTTATCCGGGAGTCGACCGGGCCATATCTTCTCGCGAATGCGAATCGCTTCCATGACCCGCCTAAAAGCGGACTGCTTGAAAAACGAATGACGACTAACTGTGATAACGGCATATCCCATGTTTCGCAGCGTGTTTCGGCGTTCCTCGTCAATTGATTGCTGTTCGGGCTCGTCGTGGTAAAAGCCGTTGTATTCGATATCGGTCATCGAATTTTCGAGCAGCGCGTCGAGGTAGAAAACCGTCCGTCGCGTTAGGGCGGCGTATCTTTTGGGGACTGGGATCGGATAGTCCGTTTTGATAGCGCGTATGGCTAAGCCACCCATTGACTTGGGCATTGTCAGCATCATGACAAACGCCGTTTCGAGTGGGGAGCGACAGCCTTCGCGTACATAAGAAAGTGCCTTAAGTGCTTTATTAGATCCACGATACCCCGATGCCTCTGAAAAGAAGGCTCTGAGCTCTTCAACGCTGGTTAGGGCTGGGCGCTCGCGATATTGAGTTTCGTCGGACGTTCCAAGCGCGTAGGAGCCGCAGATTTCAAAGTAATACTCAACGAGCTCCGAAAGGTTGAGGTCGGCTGTTGCTTCTAACGCGCACAGCTTGATGTCGACGATGTAGACGTTCGGCTCGAGTTCTAGGTAGCTTTCTGCATCAAACGTATAGCGCGTGCAGTGGCAGATGCAGCCCTTGCGGTGCCTTTTGGCATTATTGGAAAACGTCAGCACATGGATGCTTTCAGAATCGACATTCTTTCTGTTGAGCCATGCTCGCGCCGCTTCCAGGTTGGACGTGGTCGGCGCAGACACCTTGATCTTTTCCATAGATATGGGATCGGTCGCGTGGCTTGCGAGCGAGTTGACTGTTTGGTATACAGCGCGTGCCGTGGTATGTGACAGAACGATTCCCATACGCGCATGATGGCATAGCGGACGCCATATACGCTCGAAACTTCGGGCAACGGTATTGGGGCGCGGCTTATCTTCTGCGAACGGTGGGTTTTTGAGCTGTCGTATTGAGGGGGGGCAGCTTCGGCTGGGGAGGTTTCTGTCGGCTGCCCCATTTTGGTGAACTTTAGTTGCGGATTCGTAGCTTCTAAGCGTTTTTGCCGACCGCTCAGATGCCTCACCAACATAATTTGAGTTATTCGGCCTTATCCTATACGAATGGTGTGATCGCAACGTCTTATTCGAATTGATTCAGGTAGATTTATAGGGCTTGGTTGTGAAATTGGGGCGACTATAGCGCTCGATTGCGGTTCAAGGGGCCTCGACTAGTGGTTCAGCTGGCCGAACAACTCGAAAAAAGTAGGTGGGCCAATCTGCCGACTATGTGAAGCATGCGTATTTGCTCGTTTTGATTAAAACTAGGGTGCAGCCATAAGACTGCGCCCTAGTTTACTGCGTGCCGGTGCGTCCAGACGGATTGCACTGTGCCTGGCAGGCGCTCCCGCAGATGGATCGGTTATTTCGCAAACAGGTTCTTGAGGTTGAACTCGGCCTGTACCGTGCGGAGCATGAGGTCGGTGTCGTCCAGACCCAGATGCTGCTCGTTGGCGTCGGGCGCGAGGGTGCCGCGACGGCGTGCCCAGTTCTCGAGCGCGGCGGGGGCGGACTCGCGGGGGAGCGAGCGCACGTCGGCGTCCAGGCTGCGGCAGATCTGGCGCGAGTCGATGACGATGATCTTACCCGCGCGGCGTGCCTCGGCGTAACCGTCCAGGTGAATCTTGAACCAGCTGTCCTCAAAGGCGGCGTTATGCGCCATGTACGGGTACTTCTTCATAAGCTTGAGCAGCTGCTTTTGCAGCTCCTTGTTCTCGCGGAAGGGCGTTTTGCCGTCGATGTCGTCCCAGGTAATGTGGTGGATATTCGACAGCGGCACATCTTCGCCGCGGTAGATGTCGGGCAGGCCGCAGTAGTGTGCCTCGGCGTCATGCGGGACGGCGTCGCTGGTGAGCTCCATGATCTCCCAGCCCACGTTGATGATATAGCCGCGCTCGGGTGCACGGCCGGTGGTCTCGATGTCGATACCGAGCACGGTGCCCTGGATGGGCTTGCGGGCGTAGGCCACGCCGAGCGCGTCGCGGTCGCCGCGGATTTCGCGCATAACGGACGCGGCGGTGCGCTTTTGCATCTTGCCGATGGCGGCGCAGGTGTCGGCATCGGACAGGCCGCGCGAGAGCGTCGCGGGCGTCACGTTGCGCAGACGCGCCTCGCCAATCTGGTCGCACAGGTCGCGGTTGCGGTCGGCCAGGTCGCGCACGGTGGCAAAGTCGAAGCCGGGGTCGCCCTCGGCGGTAAAGTACTCGGTCTCGAGCACCTTGAGGGCCTCCTCGCCCTTCTGGCGCTCGGACTCCATGGCGCCGTGGTCGCCGTAGATAAACATGGGGATAAACGGCTGGCGCTCGTATTCGAGTGCTTGCGATACGTTCATATGCTACTCCTTGGACGGGCCGCGTTGTGCGGCTCGAGGTTACTGAGTTATGGCGAGATGATAGTTTACCATAGGCAACTATTGGCACCGCGCCCGGGACAACTACAATACCCTAGTTGACCGCTAGGACTTTTACAATGCTGCCGAAAGACACGAAAGGTTCCATCCGTCATGGATTTACTGATTGATATTCTGCTCGACGCCGGCAAGGACACGCTGTCGCTGGTGCCGTTTTTGTTGGTGACGTATCTGGCCCTCGAGACCCTGGAGCACGTCGCGGGCGACCGCGTTAACGGCGCCATCAAGCGCGCCGGTGCCGCGGGCCCCGTGGTTGGCTCGTTGTTGGGCATGGTGCCGCAGTGCGGATTTTCGGCCATGGCAGCAACGCTGTACGCCGGCCGTGTCGTGACGCTGGGCACGCTGGTCGCCGTGTTCCTCTCGACCTCCGATGAGATGCTGCCGCTGTTGCTCGCCGAGCAGGTGCCCGTGCAGACCATGGCGATGTTTTTGGCTTCGAAGGCACTGATCGCGCTGGTCACGGGCTTTATCGTGGACGCGGCTATCCGCGGCCTTCGTCGTAATGCCCGCGCGCATGCGGCGATTCGCCGTACCGTGCTGGGGACCGCTGCCAATCCGGCTCATGTGAACTGCGCGCACGACGACCATACCGGGGGCGACATCATTGATGAAGTGGCCGAGGCGGGCGTGAGCGCCGACCACATCCACGAGTTGTGCGAGCGCGACCATTGCGGTTGCGATGATGATGAAGATGAACACGAGCGCGACCACGGACACAGCCATGACCACGGTCACGCAGGCGAGCATGAGCACCACCACGGCCATGGGCACGACCACGGTCACTCCCACGAAGGTGCGCCCGTCCTGTCGATTATCCGCAGCGCGATCTCGCACACCGTGCAGGTTTCGGTTTTTATTTTCCTGGTGACGCTGATTCTAGTTGCCGTGCTCGAGACCTTCGGAGAGTCCGCGATCGAGCAGTTCCTGCGTGGCAACGAGACGCTCGCCGTCTTGGGCTCGGCACTCGTCGGCCTGATCCCCAACTGCTCGGCCAGCGTGGTCATTACGCAGCTGTACCTGGAGGGCGCGCTACAGCTGGCGCCGATGCTCGCCGGCACGCTCATTTCCGCCGGCGTGGGCTATCTTGTCCTGTTCCGCACCAACCGCAGCGCTCGTGAAAACACCGTGTTCCTGGTCATGATGTACGTCATCGGCGCCGGCTGGGGCCTTATCCTATCCGCCTTCGGCCTCTAAGTAGGCCTAAAAAATGGGCTTCAAATAGCCATGCTCGGCGCCTGCGCAATGCGGCGACGCATGGCATTTTGAAGCCCGTTTTTTGTTGAGCCATGGATTCCGAGCGCTCACACCGCTCAAAAAAAAAGGTAGATTTCCGGGCATGTCCCGAAAATCTACCTTGGTTAGCGCAACAGCTCGGTGAGGTTGCGCTTAAAGCGGGCCCGGTCTTCGCTGGTAAATGCCGCCGGACCGCGAGTGCGACCGCCGGCGCGGCGCACCTTCTTTTCCTCGTGGCGAATAAACAGTTGCATGTCGATGGTCGCCTTATCGTAGACGCGCCCGCGCACGCCGATGGCGGCGGCATAGCGCCCGAGCACCATGCTCGCCAAGCCAATGTCCTGCGTCACGACTACGTCGCCCGCCTGCAGGCGTTCGACAATGGCAAAGTCGGCGCTGTCGGCGCCCACGCTCACATCGAGCGTCGTGACCCAAAATCCGCGTCGCGCATGCTCGACGTCGCGCGGATCGTCGCGGCGAATGTGGCGTTCCAGGTTCTGTGTGCTGTTGCCGGCGATAACGACGGCGACGCCCGCCCGCCGCGCGCAGTCAATCGACTCGCGCGTGACCGGGCAGGCGTCTGCATCAATAAAGAGCGTTCGCGGCATCTAGTGCACCAGTTTGCCAAATTGAATAGCGCGAACAATCAGCGTTACGCCAAACACCAGCAGTGCGGCGCCGCTAAAGATGACGAGCATCTTGGCCGACCACAGCGGATAGATAAACACGAACATGCCGGCGATGATGGAGAGCGCGCCGCTCAGGATGGCGAGGGCACGGTTGGACGAAAGCTCGGACTCCAGAATGGACATGACACCTTCGACGATCCAGCCAAAGCCGGCCACGATAACCACCATCGTGGTGAGCGTCGCGGTCGAGAAGGCCTGGTTGCGCAGGATTATGACGCCGCCCAAGATAATGAGTAGGTTGGAGATGATGCTCGTCACGCGCCAGCCGGTGGGCAGCAGTGGCTCGAAAACAGCGGTAAACAGCCTGATCGCGGCCGTGATCACAAAGTAGAAGCCCAAGACGGTCGTTAGGAAGACGAGGGACTTGGCGGGCGCAAACAGCAGTGCGATGCCGGCGACGAGCGCCAAGACGCCCGTGATGGCGTAAATCCAGCGCACGGCCTTGACGGCCTTGCCTGCCATGCTTTTCTCGTCAAATCCAAACTGACTCGATTTTTGGTCATCGTTCTTAAAGATGCCCATAATGTCTCCTTTCCGTGCGGTGTAAGCCTTGATCGTTACAACCAGTAACGCTTAAAGGCGCTAGCGTATGGGTCGGGGAGGGCGAAACGTAACCCAAAGGTCCCGAATTGTTTCCGTTGTTCCCCACGTCGCGATTTTCTATTCAACAGGTGTAGAACATTGCAGCCCTGTTCGTTATTGCCCACGTTTTAGGTTAGATTTTCCTAAGGACAATTGGCTTGTATTGGGGGTCCCTATGAACGAAGCAGTTCCCGAGGCACCGTCGAGTGTCGAATCGATGGCAAAGCAAGGTTGCGAAAAGCTCGGTCTGGAAGCGTTTGATGCGCTGGTCCGTCGTGCCCGTACGTGCCGTCGCTTTGACGAGTCCATGCGCGTGCCGCGCGAGTTTTTGCTTGAGCTGGCGGAACTGGCGCACCTGGCTCCCTGCGGCGCCAATGCTCAGCGTCTGCGTTTTCATGTGGTGAGCGGTGCCGAGGACTGCGCGCGCGTATTTGATGAGCTTGCATGGGCCGGCGCGCTTAAGGACTGGCCGGGTCCTGCCGAGGGCGAGCGCCCGACCGGCTATATCGCGATTTTGGCCGAGCGCGCCGTTCCGGGCAAGCCTGCCGCTCCCATTACCGAGGTCGACACGGGCATTGCCGCGCAGACGATGATGCTCGCCGCCCGCAGCGCCACGCCCGAGGTGTCAGCCTGCATGTTCAAGGCCTTTACGCCCCGCGCGATCGATGCCATGGGGCTCGATAACGACAAGTATGAGCTCAAGCTGATCATGGCGTTTGGCGTTCCGGCCGAGACACAGGTGATCGATGCGATCGATTCCAATCCCGACGGCTCCATCAATTATTGGCGCGACGAGGCGCGGGTGCACCACGTACCCAAGCGTTCGCTCGCCGACGTGCTGGTGTAGTTGAGTGTCACCGCGGTGTGATCCGGCGGTAAACCACCACAAAGGTACCCGTCCCCTTTGTGGTGGTACGAGGGGAGGGTGTGTGGCAGATCTGTATTTGGTGCGGCATGGGCAGACTGAGCTCAATGTGCAGAGCATTTTGCAGGGCTGGCACGATTCGCCGCTTACGGCGCGCGGGCGCGAGCAGGCGCTGACGGCGCGTACGGCGTTTGCGGCGCGTGGCGTGGCCTTTGATCATGTGTATTCCTCGCCGTTAGGCCGGGCGCGGCATACGGCCGAGCTTATCGTTGGCGAGGGCCGTTCCATTGAGCTGGTCGATGACCTGCGTGAGTGGCATTTTGGCTCGCTGGAGGGCACATCAAATCGCGAGATGCCGCCGCAGCCCTGGGGCGATTATCCTGTTGCCTTTGGCGGCGAGTCGGAAGTGCAGCTTCAGTCGCGCATGGTCGCGGCGCTGTCCCGTATTATGGCCAGGCCGCAGCACGACTGCGTGCTGGCGGTTTCCCATGGCTCAGCCTGCCAGGAGTTTCTTGAGTATGTGACTGGCGGGGGAGAGCTGCCCGACAACGGTGCCGTGCTTCATTTTGGCTATTGCGACGGGGCGTTTTCGCTTTTGGGTTGGTAACGAACGAAAGGACCCCTATGAATAAAGATCTGTATCTGGTCCGTCATGGACAGACGATATTCAACCTTAAGCGTATCATTCAGGGGTGGAGTGATTCGCCGCTTACGCAGTTGGGTTGCGACCAGGCGGCGCGCGCCGGCATGTTTTTACGTGCGCGCGGCATTGAGCCCGATCATGCCTACACCTCCACGCTTCATCGCACCGAGCAGACTATCGCCAACTTGTGGCCGGGCTTGGCGTACGAGCGCCTGGACGGCCTGCGTGAGTGGTTCTTTGGCGACTTTGAGGCCGAGCGCGTGATGCTCATGCCCGAGCGCCCGTGGCGCGATTTCTATCGTCAATTTGGCGGCGAGGGCCAGATCCAGGTGCGCACGCGCATGGTGGCGACGCTGACCGATCTTATGCAGCGTCCGGACCATACGTGCGTGCTCGCGGTAAGTCATGGCTCAGCTATCAAGGAGTTTTTGGACCACGTGCGGGGCGCGGCGGCCGACGAGCGCGAACGCGTGCCGGGCAACTGCTCAGTGCTGCATTTTGCGTTTGACGATGCGGCCGATACGTTTGAACTGGTCGAAGTCTTTACGCAGGAAGACTACGCGCGCGAGCTGGGGCTAGAGCCGCTCGTGGCGGCGGCAGGTCCGCAGCGTGGATGACGCTGACGTTGCGGCCCGGTTTACCGGCGTAATTGTTTGATGCGAAAAGGGCGGAGGTGCATGCGTTTGCTGCATCTCCGCCCCTTGTTTGTTTGGATGCTGGGTTTTCCAGCTTAGCGTTTGAGTTCGCTAGAACCGTGAGACCTGGTGAGTGAGCAGACCCGTCGGAACCTGCGGCGCGCTGCCGCTGACCTGCGCGGCGGGGAACAGCACGGCTACAGCAAAGTTGAACGGCTCTTTGCCAGAGTAGGCGCCGGCAGCGCGGGCCTCGTCGGCCAGAATCTGCGATGCCCCAGCCAGTGCGGCGACATAGGCGGAGTCACCGGCGAACACCGGGTCGGGCGCCTGATCGAGCATGGCACGGATGGCGGCAACGGCGTCCTCGCGCTTGACCTCCCACACGCGATGTGTGACGCCCGCGGGATCGGTGACGGCGTAGAGCGATGCGCCCTCTTTGGCAGCGCTCAAAATGATATCCATGACGGGCGACGCCTCGTAGGCGAGCGACACGGGGCGCGGCTGCACCTTGAGCTCGGCGATCGCGCGCGCGGTGGCGAGTGCGTCGATGCTCTCGGCGGCAGCCTCGTCGCCGCCCGTCAGCACGTTAACCGGGCAAATCGCCACGACACCCGTCACGCGTCCCGGCTCACCCGAGCATTCGTACACGTAATACGCCGCGCCTGGATCCTTGAGCATCAGACCATCGGCAATGGCTCCGCGCAGAGCATCGTTGCCGCTCAGGATGCTGCCCATTGCAGGCAGTGCCTCGAGCACGCGGTCCTGAGCCGGGCGGATGCAGGGAAACGGAAGTGCTTTCATGGGGCGGTCCTAACGCACGAGTCGGTTTGTTCGCGGCTTATTATGCCCCAACTTGGCCGCTCGCGTCCCAGAGCACGTTATCGGCGAGCGCGATTAGCACCTGCTGACAACGAACGATGTCGGCGTGGGGCACATATTCGTTGGGCTTGTGCGCGAGCGCGAGCGACCCGGGACCGTAGCTCATGCAATTGCGGTTACCTGTCTTGCCGGCAATGACGGCGGTGTCGGTGTAGCCGGTAAAGAAGCCGACGGTCGTGTCCGCGTCCGTCACGTCATCGGCGGCACGCTTGAGCGCTGCTAGAAGGGGAGAGTTCGGGTCGCGCTCGATGGCGGGGCGGTCGCCCGTCACGGTGTAGCTGCCATGGCAACCGGGAACGGCGGCTTCGGCGACGGCGATGGCATGCTCGACCATATTGATTGCGGCGGCCGTATCGGTCGGCGGGGTCAGGCGCATGTCGACCCAGACCTTGGCGTGGTCGGGCACGACATAGGGGCGATAGCCGCCCTCGATCTGTCCAAATGTGACGGTCGAAGGCCCCAGGTCATCATGTACGGGCAGCGCCGCGAACGCACGGCGCAGCGCACAGACGACCTCGGCCATGGCGGCGACGGCGTCGGCGCCCTTCCACGGCTGGCTCACATGCGCTGTGACGCCGGCCATGTCGATCTCGAACCACGTGCGCCCCTTGTGCGCCACCTGAATCTGTCCGTCGGTGGGCTCGGTATCCAGCACCCATTCGCGCGAGCCGACCCAGTCGGCGTCGATGGCCGCCTCGGAGCCGCGCATAAAGTCCTCCTCGTCAACCGAGCAAATGAGCGAAAAGCCGCGGTGGGGAAGTGCGCCCTTCGCCGCAATACGCTCAAACGTGTGAATAAGTGCGGCAATGGCGCAGGCCAGACCGCCCTTCATGTCGCAGGCGCCGCGGCCATAGAGCTTGTCGTCCCGCACGGTCGCCCCGAGCGGCGGTATGTCTGCGTCCCAGCCATCTCCCAGGGTGACGGTATCCATGTGGCAGATGTAGACGAGCCGCGCCTCGTCGCTCGCGTCCGGCACGGTAATCATAAGGTTGCGGCGCCCGGGGAGCACTTCGAGCTCCTCAATCCGCACAGCATCGAGCGCAGGACTATCAAGCTGCGCTAGCTGCTGCTCAATGAGCCTCTTAATGAAGTGCTCAATCTCGCCCTCATATGCGCCGGGGTCTGAGCTGTCAATCTTTACAAGGTCCTGCGCAAGCCGCCAGGCAAAGTCCTCATCAACCATATGCAACCTCACAATCAGTTTGCTTTCCAAACCGATTGTAAGCCTCCCGAGAGATTCACGACGTGCAAGTAGCAGTATTTACCGTTCGCAGGCCGAGCCATCGCGTTTGTCGTCTGGGCGGGCTCACAAACGACGTACTGGGTACGTACTCTTCATGGACGACATGCTGTGCGACATATCAGCCTTTAGGTATTACCGGATACCTCCACAGGTTTTGGCAATAATGCCGGACCTGCCCGATTCTGCGGACGATCCGCGCAGGGAGCACCTATGTGAGCATCCGCTCGTCACGCATTTCCTGGGCACCCCGTTACACGTGTTGGCGCAGGGCAGCTGCGGACGTAAGGGCGATCGCATTGTCAGGCATGTTTGGAACGGGGAGAGGCCGTTTGATTCCGTGCGGCAGACGGAGTTTGGCTTCGATGTTGCGTCCCCACTCTTTACCCTGCTGACCCTGGCTTCCTCGGTCTCAAACGAGCGTCTAATCATGTGCATGTATGAGATGTGCGGCACCTTTGCCGTGTGCAAGATTGCGCCTCAGGTAAAGTCGGCACTTGAGCAGGCATATGGGAGCCGATGGAGTGACGCACGGTCGGGCTGGGAAAACGTAAAGGATGTCTCGGGGAATCCAACGGACTTGTGGAAACGACCTCCCTTGATCGAGCTCTCTGAGCTTACAGAGTTCGTCGATAAGGTCCGGGGGCTCCGCGGCGCTAAATCGTTCATACGAGCCGCGAAATGCATTACGGGGGTGGCAGCATCGCCGCTCGAGGTCCAGGCTTCGATGCTGTTTGGTCTTACGAGGTTGCGCGGCGGCGAAGGGCTGCGCCTTACCAATAACGTTGAGATTCGTATGACGCGCAGCGCCCGTCTGATTTCGGGGCTTGATAGGCGCTATGCCGATATCCTGCTGGCAAATAAGGACGGCAGCCGAGAGTGTCTGGTTGAATGCCAGGGTAAAGCCATTCACGGATCCATTGAATCCAAGATTTCGGACTCCGATCGAACGACGGCCTTGCAAGCCATGGGATATCCCGTCGTTCTGATGACCTATGGTCAGCTGGCCGACTTCGATGCCTTCCGCGTGGTGATGGAGCTCATCATGTCCTATCTCGATGTGCCGCTGAAAGACAAGACGCCGCGACAGCAGGAGCTCGAACGGCGGCTTCGTGAGGAGATTTTTATCGATTGGGCGGGAATGTAGTCGCGCGGTGGGTAAACGGTAGCGCGAGCTAGAGTTCTGGTCGCAAAAAGGCTTCAATTTTGCCTTGGAGGGACCCTAAAAATGCTATCTAGAATAAGTTGTTTCGGAAAATAGACAGTCAACTTACATTCGGCACATAGAGACCGATTTTTACCTACTAAAGTCCCTGATAAAGCTGTTTATCAAAGCGGGTGTGCTTAGCGACTGGAGCCTCACTATCGATTATCTGAAAAAACTTGTTCTGGGTATCATTTTAAAGTCGTCCGGAGCAACAAAATCGCCCCCCCGTTTCGTGAATACGGGGGGGCGAATGGGCTTCGTGGTCTGTCTGGCAGGCTTGGCACCGGCGCTATTTAATCACGCGCACGCGATACATCGACGGAATCTGCTTGAGCGCCTCGATCGTGCTGCCGTCCAGGTGCTCATCGGTGTCGAACATGGTGTAGGCGTTCTCGCCAGCGGACTCGTTGGTCATGCGCTGCACATTGGCGTTGTCCTTGGCGAGAATGGCCGTGATCTGGCCGATCATGTTGGGCACGTTGGCATGCAGGCAGGCAATACGGCTTGCGGCGCGCGCCTTGCCCATGCTGCAGGCGGGGTAGTTGACGCTGTGCGCGATGTTGCCGTTTTCCAGGTAATCCTTGAGCTCGCTGATGGCCATGTCGGCGCAGTTGGCCTCGGCCTCGCCGGTGCCGGCGCCCGAATGCGTGGTGATAAACGTATTGGGCATCTTGACGGTCTTAGGCGTGGCAAAGTCGCAGCTAAACCAGCTGAGCTTGCCCTCGCGCAGGGCGGCGTCGACGGCGTCTTCGTCAATGATGGTCTCGCGCGCGTAGTTGATGAGCACGGCGTCGGGCGCTAGCAGGTTAATCTGCTCGGTGCTGATCATACCGATGGTGTCGGCCTTGCTGGGCACGTGCACGGTGAGGTAGTCGCAGCCGCGGCACAGATCCTCGAGCGTGCCCACGCGCTGCACCTCGCGGCTCAGCACCCACGCGTGCTCGACGGAAATGAACGGGTCGTAGCCGTAGACGTCCATGCCCAGATCGACACAGGCGTTGGCGACCTTGGAGCCCACGTTGCCCAGGCCGATGACGCCAATGCGCTTGCCCTTGAGCTCGCGACCCACAAAGGCCTTCTTGGCCTTCTCGGCGTCGACTTGGATATCGGGGTCGTCGGCGTTGTCGCGCACCCAGTTCATCGACTGCACCACGCCGCGGCTCGAAAGCACCAGCATGCCCAGGACGAGCTCCTTGACGGCGTTGCTGTTGGCGCCGGGGGAGTTAAAGACAACGACGCCCTTCTTGGCGTACTCCTCGACGGGAATGTTGTTGACGCCGGCGCCGCAGCGGGCGATGGCGCGAATGCCCTCGGGCAGCTCGTAGCCGTGCAGGTCGGTCGAGCGCATCAGGATGGCGTCGGCCTCCTCGGCGGTGCTTACAAACTCGTAGCCCTCGCCAAACTCGACTTTGCCGTCTTTAGTGATGTCGTCGATGGTCTTAATCTTACGCATGGAAAAACTCCTTAGCAGGTTTTGATCTAAGCAGGGTGGTTTGAAGTGGCTGGTCGGCCCGCGCGTTGCGGGCTAGTTAGATCGCGGGCTCAAACTATGCTGCGCTTCGAAGTCTTTCATGTACGAGGCCAGTGCCCGCACGTCTTCCATGGTTACGGCGTTGTAGACGCTGGCGCGCATGCCGCCCACCAGGCGATGGCCCTTGACGTTTTGAATCTGGTGCTCGGCCGCGCCTGCGACAAAGGCGGCGTCGAGGTCGGCATCGCCGGTACGGAAGGTGACGTTGGCGATGGAGCGGCTGTCGGCCTGTGTGGTGCCATGGAACAGCACGCTGTGCTCGAGCAGGTTATAGAGCAGGTTGGCCTTGGCCCAGTTGCGTTCGGCCATGGCGGCAAGTCCACCGGTCTGCTCAACCCAACGGAACACCTTGCCGCACACGTAGATACCAAAGGTGTTGGGCGTGTTGAGCATGGAGCCCTTGGCGGCCTGGGTCTTAAGGTCCATGTACTGCGGCGTCTGCGCAAAGGCTGGACCGTCGGCGATCAGGTCGTCGCGCACGATAACCACGGTGACGCCCGCGGCGCCGGCGTTTTTCTGAGCGCCGGCGTAGATGAGTCCGTAGCGCTCGACGTCGAGCGGCTGCGACAAAAAGCAGCTCGAGACATCGGCGACCAGCGGTACGTCGCCGAAGTTAGGCAGCTCGTGGTACATGGTGCCAAAGATGGTGTTGTTCTGGCAGATGTAGACGTAGTCGAGCCCGCCGCCCGCGGCCTCGGCGGCAATGCGCGCGTTGATGTCGGCCATGGCGGGAATGCGGTCGAAATTGGCGTCCTCGGAGCTCGCGAGCAGCACGGCCTCGCCGTACTTGGCGGCTTCCTTGTACGCCTTGTTGGCGAAGTTGCCGGTCACGACGTAGCCGGCGCGGCCGCGGCGCATGAGGTTCATCGGGATGCCCGCAAACTGCAGCGTGGCGCCGCCCTGCAAAAACAGAACACGGTAGTTATCGGGGATGCTCAGCAGGCGGCGCAGGGTTGCCTCGGCGTCGTCGATGATCTGCTGGTACATGCTAGATCGATGGCTCATCTCGAGCACGGACATGCCGCAACTGCGGTAGTCCATCATCTCGTCGGCGATCTCGGCGAGCACGCTTGTAGGCAGTGCGGCCGGGCCAGCTGAGAAGTTGTGCACACGTGCCATCTTCTAGTTCCCCTCGTAGTCGTTTGAACGTTCGGGATACTTTAGCACAGTGCAGCGCCGGGTGCGACCGCATCACGGTAAAACTCGAGTGCGCCGCTATGATTTACAGGATGGTTACATGGGGGAGGGTTGCCTCGAGGCTCACATACGATCCGCCTCGGCCTTCATTCTATGTTGAGTGTAGCGGAGGGCGGGGACAGATTCACAAGCGCGGTTGTCTGGCAAGTGTGATTTGGGGCAACCTCGTCAAAGCTTCTGAGCTGCGAAAATAACCGTTAACCGGATTTAATTTTGTTGCTCAACATTTGACACTCTGGGCGTGGTAACTTTTTTACCAACAGGTATGATTATTGTCATGTGCGCCGCGCCTGCCTGCCGGGCCGCGGCGCATTCGTGACAGCCTCTGACACCCTTGGAGCGTGCACTGTGGATGTAACCGCAAAAAGCGTTCGGGGGGGGGGGGGCTCACCCGCGAGCAATTCCTCCCGCATGAGATGCGCATCGTCGCTGGCCTGCGTACGCAGGGCGTAAGCGACGAGCAGGTCATTGTACGCGTAAAGAGCGAAAACCTCTTTCAATATCCCACGGAGCGCATGGTCGCCAACCGCGCAACCGTGTGCCTTCGCCGCCTCGACGCCATGGTGCCCACGGACGCCGCATGCGCCGCGCGCGGCATCGACCCCAAAACCGCCGTCGAGGCTGCGTTATCCCTAACCGGCCTCATGGCATCCGGTACTCCCACGCAGGCGGACCAGGCCATCTTTTACAGCATGATCTGCCGCTACGATATCGTGCGCGAGTTCGTGCTCGTCGAGGTGGGGGAGCGCCTGCAAAACTTCGACTATGCCTTCACGGCGGCTGACCTCAACGCCTTTATGACGCGCTTTACCACGGAGTATCCGGACGCGGCCCGCTGGACCGAGGCCACGGTCAAGCGCATTAAGGGCTCGATTCGCCAGACGCTCCGCCATGCCGGCCTTATCGGCGAGGGTATGGGCCCGGAGTCTGAGCGCCTGTCACCACTCTTCCTCGATTCCGATGTCGAGCGAGCCTTGGTTCAGCTGGGTGAGCAGCCGCTTATCGCGGCCCTTACCGGTAGGGAGGTGATGTAGCGTGGTTCCCGCCAACAGCGCCGTCGACCCCGCAATCACCCCGGCGACGGACATCACCACCAATATCGGCATCCATTCCCGCCAGAGCGTCGTGGCGGCGCATGCCCGCTCCGAGCGAGCCCGCCAGGAATTTGAGCGCCGCGCTCAACTCCTGCGCGAGTGCCTGTGCAGCGAGGACTTTTTGGCCAACAGGGGCATAGGCAATGAGATCGGCTTCCACACCTTTTGTTATGACCCCGCGCTGGAGTTTGAGGCGCGTGCATTATTTGACGCCCTTTCACGCGATGCCGAGGCCGACAAGCTTCCGTGCACGCTCAAGGTCGTGAACCTCTACGACGCCGTGCTGGCAATCCTTAAAGATCTTGATGTCCTTGAGCCTATGCAAGAGCAAGAAGGTGATTTTGGATTAGAAACTGTGTTCGATGATGTGGTGGATTATTGCCAGCCGGATGCTGTCTCCGACCTGATTTTGGATTTGACTCAACCTCGCGAGTCGGGCGATGTGATTTTGCTTGTAGGGGTTGGCGAAGTCTATCCCTTTTTGCGAGTTCACAACCTGTTTGATTCTATGCAGTCTGACTTCCATGATGTGCCGGTTATCGCGGCTTATCCCGGTAGCTTTAATGGCTCGTCTGTCACCTTGTTTAACAGGCTTGCAGCAGAGAACTATTACCGCGCGATCGATATCTCATAAGTCGACCTCGACCCCTGCGTTGTTGGCTGTCGTTCTCCAAATTTAAGGAGCTTAAAATGGATAAAACAATTGTCCGTAATCTCTTTTCGAAAGATATCAACCGTTCCATTAACGGGGTTGTTGTCGTTGACGATAAGAAAGACGAGTCAATCAGGCAAGAGCTTAGCGAGTACGTGGTGACACGTGAGCTGCAGGGGCATTTTGCTACTCTTTTCAATGCTTATAGCGCTTCTTTAGATTCACCGACCAATAAGATGGGCGTGTGGGTCAGCGGTTTCTACGGATCCGGTAAATCGCATTTCCTTAAAATTGCGAGCTATTTGCTTGGGAACCTCAACGTTGATGGCAAGCGCGCTATTTCCTATTTTGACGGCAAGATTGCCGATCCCATGGTGTTTGCTTCAATGGAGCGCGCCTGTTCCATTCCTACGCAGACTCTTCTCTTTAATATCGACAGCAAGGCGGGCTCATGGAAGGGTGATAAGTCATCCGTTGCTGTTCTTTATGGATTTGAGCGTGTGTTTTACGAGGCCCGAGGTTTTTACGGCATTAAACCTAAGCTCGCTCAGCTTGAGGAGTACATTGACGAAATTGGCAAGACTCAAGAGTTTCGCGATGAATTCGAGCGTTTAACGGGCAAATCATGGGTCGATAATCGTAAAACCTACAGGTATAACAAATCTTTTCGCGGGCTTCTTAAAGATACTTTGGGCATGAGCGACGATGAAATCAAAGCTTGGATTACTAGCCCTGATGACGAGCTTCTTCAACCCGATGAGTTCGCCCAAAAGGTTAAAGAATACGTTGATGCTCAAGCAGCCGCCAATGGTGGCGATTTTCGCCTTGTTTTCATGGTTGATGAGGTTGGACAGTTTATTGCTAACGACAACGGCTCGGATCGCTTGCTAAGTCTTCAGACGGTGGTCGAGGAGTTGGGATCGGTTTGCGGCGGCCGCGTTTGGGTAATGGTTTCGAGTCAAGAGGACATTTACAATCTCGGTCTTCCGGGCGGGATTGATACGGGCAAGTTCTCCAAGATTTTAGGTCGTTTCGACACCCGCCTTTCGCTCTCCAGCTCCAGCGTGGACGAGGTCATCCAGCGCCGTGTGCTCGAGAAGACCGCGCCGGCGGCCGATATGCTTGCACAGGTCTACGAGCAAGACGCCGCCGTGCTCAAAAACAACTTTACCTTTGAGGGTGGCTCGCGCTCCGACCTTGCCGGCTACGCTAACTCCAAGGATTTTGTGGCAAGCTACCCGTTTGTGGGCTACCAGTTTAAGCTCCTGCCCGACGTGATGACCGAGGTACGCAAGCACGGTGTCAAGGCCAAGCACATGTCCACGGGCGAGCGCTCCATGCTGAGCGCCTTCCAGGAGAGCGCTCAGACCATCCAACTTGAGCAGACCGGTGCGCTCGTGCCGTTCTGGCGCTTCTTCGACACCATCTCCAAAGATCTTGAGCATGGCATTATCCAGGTGGTCGACCGCGCGATCCGTGCGGCCGAGGACGCAAAGGGCCTTGAGCCCTATGACGTGCGGGTGCTCAAGCTCCTGTACCTGATTCGTTACATCGGCTACGTCAAGGCCACGGTCGAGAACATCTCCATTCTTATGATCGACGGCCTCGATGTGGATAAGCGTGTCCTCAAGGACCGCGTCAAGGAGTCCCTTGCCCGCCTGGAGCGCGAGAACTACGTGGCGCGCCAGGGCGATACCTATAGCTTCCTCACCGACGAGGAGCAGGAGATTACGCAGGAAATCGCGCGCACCCCGATTGACAACGCGCAAGTGATCGAGTCCATCAAGAAGCGCCTGTTCGACAGCATCTACAACGCGCGCAAGCTCAACCGCGGGGCCAACGACTTCCCGTTTGACCGCTATGTGGACGGCTCAATCCACGGTGGCAGCATGGGCGGCATGGAGCTTTACGTGGCGACTATGGCGAGCGACCTGGGCCGTGCGGACGATACCGAGCTGGCCTTGGCTTCTTCGGGCAAAGCCGTCGTGGCCCTGAGCGATGAGGCGGATTACTGGGAGACGCTCGTCAACGCCGCCAAGATCCGCAAGTACGCCAAGACACGCAACCTTCAGGAGCTCCGGCCGAGTACGCGCCAGATCGTTGAGTCCAAGATGCGCGAGGCGGCCCATAGCGAGAAAGAGGCCGACGCCCTTCTGACCGAGGCCGTGCTCCATGCGCGTTGCGCCGTCAACGGCCGCATGGTCGAGGTGCGTGCAGCCAAGCCTGCCCAGGTCTTTGAGCAGGTGCTGGCACAGCTGTGCGATGTGGTCTTTGAAAAGGCCGACTACATCGGTGCGCCGGTCACGAGTGATTCCGATATCCGCTCCACGCTGGCGGGCAACGTCCAGACGGGGCTCGATGGCATGGATGCGGGCAACACGCGTGCGCTCAAAGAGGTCGAGGACTTCCTCAAAGTGCAGCATCAGCGCCATCTGGATACCACTATGGGCGATATCCAGCGCCAGTACCAGCAAAGGCCCTTTGGCTGGCGCGAGGTCGACATCGCCAATGTGGTGGCGCAACTTGTGGGGGAGCAGCGCGCGCAGGTGCTGTTTGGCGGCCAGACGGTCCAAGCTAACGACAGCCGCATGGTGGCACTCCTGCGCAAGGATGCCGATAAGGCCCAAGTGCGCCTTCGCGTGCGCATGAGCGACCGTTTGCTGCGCGCCACGGGCGAGCTTATGCGCGACCTATTTGACCTCAAGACCGTACCCTCCAACGAGGATAAGCTTGTGGCCGAGCTCAAGGAGCATCTTGAGGGGTTGCGCGAGACGTGCCTTGCTATGGCGCGCGACTACTACACGGGCATCAAACCGGCCTACCCGTATCCCGGCGAGGCTGAGTGCGAGAAGATGCGCTCGGAGGTGGCCGACGTCCTTAAGGATCAGAACGAGGCCGAGGCGTTCTTGACCACGTTCACCAAGCACGAGGACCGCCTGTTCGACGCCAAGGAAGACTATGACAGGGTGGCTGAGTTTTTCGATTCCAACCAGCGCGCAACGTTTGATCACGCCAAGGAATTCTTGAGTCGCACGGAGGGCATTGAGTATGCCTCCGACGACATTCCCGGCGCGGTGGAGAATGTGGCAAAGGTGTGCGAGATCCTCAAAGATCCCAAGCCCTACAGCCGCATTAAAGACCTGCAACCGCTGATGGCCCCCGTCGAGGAATACATTAAAAAGCTCCTGGGCATGCGCCGCAACGAGTTCTTGCATCGCATCGAGAACGACCTGCAGGACCTGCAGAAGCAGGCCGAGAGCCAAGATGGTTTTGTCAAGCAGGCCAAGGATGCCATAGCAGACGCCGGCACCAAGTATGAGTCGTTCAAGAACCGCACCCACGGCGTCCAGAGCCTCAACGAGCTTAACGCCCTCGCGGCAAACTGGGAAAGCTGGACCATCACGGCGGCCAACAAGATATACGACGCCGTGGACGCCGCACGCGAGCGTATGGAAAACGAGCGCCGTTCCACCGAGGTCACCAGCACGGGTGAAGTGGTCAAAAAGATCACCAACAAGGGCACCGCTACGCCAAGTCACGGTTCCGTTCCCGTGCCCGTGCCCAAGCCCCAGCGCAAGGTCAAGACCGTGCGTCGCGCCGACCTGGCCAAGCCGAGCCGCCTCACAACCGCAGAGGACGTGGATCGCTACGTGGACGACCTGCGCGCCCGCCTTATGCAGGCGCTTGCATCAAACGACGAGATCCGCATTAACTAACCCGCTCAGCCGCCGGCGCCCAAGCATGCGCCGGTGGCTTATGGCGTTTTGAAAGGTACGGGAACCATGAACGATTCCGCTCTCAAGAACTTCTGCACGTGGGCCCGCGTGGAACTTATTAACGGCGTGGAGGCGCAGATGGTGCGCTACGGCATCACTGAGCCTACGCTCGCGCCCGCTGGGTCCGAGACCGTCAACGGCCAGCCTCTGAGTCCGCTCGAAGTTGAGCAGCGCGACGAGCTGCTGCGCCTACAGGCCGCAGAGGGGCACGACGCCCTGCGCGACCGTGCGGCCTACACCTGGTTCAACCGCATCGTGGCCATTCGCTTCATGGACGCACGCGGATGGCTTCCCGGCCGTATGCGCATGCTGAGCCGCGCGGACGGCAGCCATGGCAGCGAGGCCGTGGAGAACGCACTGGACGTGGAGATGGCGACGGCCGATACCGATCGCATAGCCGAGCTCAAGATGGCGGGCTTGGATGAACCGCTGTGGCGCTATCTTTTTGTGGCTCAGTGCGAGGAACTTGCCGATTGCCTGCCAGGCGTCTTTGAACGCGTGGGCGGTGCCATGGAGCTGCTGTTGCCCCAGGGCCTCATGATGGCCGACGGCGTAGTGGGCAAGCTCAACGCCGTTATCACTGACGAGCGCTGGCGCGAGGGCGTGACCGTTCTGGGCTGGATGTATCAGTACTACAACGCTGACGTAAAAGACGAGTTCTTCAAGTCAAAGCGCAAGGCAGCGGCGGCGGACATCGCGCCCGCCACGCAGCTCTTCACCCCTGAGTGGATTGTGCGCTATATGGTCGAGAACTCGCTCGGCCGTCTGTGGATGCTCAATAACCCGGGGAGTTCGCTGCGCGAGTGCATGGATTATTACATCGAGCCCGATGCTGAGCACGAGGACTTCATACGCATCTCGAGCCCCGAGGAGATAACTCTCTGTGACCCCGCATGCGGCTCGGGCCATATCCTGGTCTATGCGTTCGAATTGCTCTTCCATATGTACGAGGAGCGCGGCTATCGTGAGCGCGAAATTCCCGAGCTTATTCTTACTAAAAACCTTGCGGGCATGGAAATCGATCCCCGCGCGGCGCAGATCGCGGAGCTGGCGCTTGCCATGTGCGCCCGCGAGCACGATCGTCGCTTCTTTAGGCGTGGCGTTGGCGCCGACGTTACCGTGCTCTCGAGCATTCCGCTGGGGGAGGACGAGCTGCCGGGTAACAAGAAGCTCGCCGAGGAGTTGAGTCATTTGGGCGAGATTGGCTCGCTGCTCAATCCTTCAGAGGCCGAGATTGACGAGCTCAAAGCTGCCGCCGCGAGCTGTTCCGACGACCTTTTTGCCTCTGCGACCAAAACTAAGCTCGAAGGCGCCGCCGCCATCTGCGAGAAGCTGTCCCGTCGTTTTACCTGCACCGTGGCTAATCCTCCGTATATGGGCAGCAGCAGCTTTAACCCCTTCATGAGCAAATGGGTCAAGAAGAACTACTCTGACGTGAAGAACGACCTGTTCTCTTCGTTCATCGTGCGCATTATGGACTTTGCCAACGAGCACGGCGAAGTTGGAATGATGACTCCGTTCGTTTGGATGTTCATCGGTAGCTACGAGAAGCTTCGAAATAGGCTTATCGATGACAAGACCCTAACCACGCTCATTCAGCTCGAGTATTCTGGCTTTGCAGGGGCAACCGTGCCTATCTGCACATTTACCTATCACAATTCGCATATCGATGGCTATAAGGGCGGATACGTTCGTCTTGCCGATTTTACTGGTCCCACGGTTCAGGCTCCCAAGGCGCTGGAGGCCATCCAAAACCCCGACTGCGGCTGGTTCTACCGCCGCGACGCCGAAACCTTCAAGAAGATCCCCGGCACTCCCATAGCCTACTGGCTTGGACAAGGGGCGCGTCTTTCGTTCAAGGAAGGAACGCCATTGTCTGTGATCAGCTCACTAGCGCAGGGGCTAAAGTGCGGCGATACCGATCTTTTCGTTCGATGCTGGTTCGAGTGTTCGAATCGGGACGTCCTAGGCGTTACGGGAGATCCATCTCGAGCGAAGTGGCACTTTATGCTTGATGGGGGCGACTACAGAAAGTGGTCAGGAAATCAGATAGATGTTGTTAATTGGCTGGATGATGGGCATGAGATTAAGACTAATAGGGACAAAAATGGAAAAGCAAAAGCCCGTGTCCAAAATGAACGTTTTTACCATAAAAACGGCGTGTTAACCTGGTCAGCGCTTACAAGTGGTCCGATTAGTGTTCGAAATTGTTCGGACAATTCTATTTGTGGCGGAGCGGGCTATTACATTGTTCCGGTTAAGCAGGAAGACAGGCTATTCATTCTTGGCCTGCTTAATAGCTCTACAGCGCAATATATTAAGCTGGCGTTGAGCCAGACTTTTAATAATGAAGTTGGAGACCTTAAACGCATCCCTGTCCACGGGATAGATTCTTCTAATGAGGAAGTTTTGAAATTGGTTCAGGAATCACTCCATGCATCCGAACTTGACTGGGACTCGTTTGAAACCTCCTGGGATTTCAAACGCAACCCCTTGGTTTAGGTGAGATTCATGTTCGAAACAGTATCAGCAAATAAGGTTGTGTTTGTTGAATCTAATCCTGCATGGGTTAAATGCGGTCTATCTCAGAAGTCACTGGGCCCTGTGCTTGCCCCGCTTCTTAGGTTCTTCGTTGTCGAAACCCCAGCTCCGGGGCTGTCTAGCAGAAGCATCCCGGTATCTGAATACGGGTGGGATACTCCCTGGAGAAAACCCCAATATTTGAATAAAAAACTTAAGGCAGCAAGCTCAAACAAATCTTTATATTGATCCGCTGCAACCATTGGCGATATGGAACAGGCTTTGCGGAGCGCTGATTTGTTTGATTGCGGTGACATTGTGTCAAAGCCCTTTGAGTCTGCGGTCTTTTATGACGCTAAAAGTAATCAAACGCTCAGCTTGTTTTATCACTTAAGAAATGGATTTGCTCACGGTAGATTCTGCGCGTTTAAGGCAAAAGGCGATATATGGTTCGCAATCGAAGATGTTGCAGGTAAACGAGGGAACGATCCGGCGACTGATGTTAGAAGACTTACGGCAAGAATTCTGATTAAGAATTCGACATTATGTAAATGGATGAAGTTGATAAAGGCTGGGCCTAGTATCTGCTGATGGGCTTCAGCCCGCGTTGGGTGATGGACTGGCTATGAGTAACGAGTTGAGAAATGACATTGAGCGTGTCTTCTGCGCGCCTGACGCAGCTTGCAATATTTAACTTGCGATTTCGTTGAAACCCTGGCGCGTTTCCTACAAATGCTCGATGCAGCGAGCGAATTTTCCAGAGTCGATGGGTAATGCCGAGATGACCTTACATCCCTTCGCTTCTAGCTTATTTCCCTCCTTGACGAATCATCAACAATGAAAGGACGGCCCACCATGGCCACTTTACTTCAAGATAAATACGAGGCCCGCAAGGCCGAGGTTAATGCTCGCTTTGAGCGGCTTCGCGCTAATGAGGAAGAGCTCAACCGAATCTTTGCCAAGATCTACAACATGGAGGGCGAGGTGCCCATCGAGGTTGAGGATAAGTACGTCTCGGTGGCGCGCATCTTCGATACCGCCGATGAGATTCCCGAGAGCTATAAGGGCAACAAGTACGTGCGCACCAAGCGCGACGAGATCACCTCGCTCATAAGCTATGCCGTGGGCTGCATGTTTGGCCGCTATTCGCTGGATGTGGACGGGCTGGTCCTGGCCGATCAGGGCGCCACGGTCGACGACTATCTGGCTAAGATGCCCGATCCCGCGCACGTGACCTTTATGCCCGATAGCGACAACGCGCTGCCCATTACCGATGACGAGTACTTTGACGATGACATCGTGCGCTACTTTATCGACTTTGTGCGCACCGTGTACGGCGAGGAGACGCTTGAGCAGAACCTGGCCTTTATTGCCGAGGCACTCGGCGGCAAGGGTACCTCGCGCGAGGTGATTCGTGCCTATTTCCTAAAGGATTTCTTTAAGGACCACTGTCAGACCTATAAGAAGCGCCCCATCTACTGGCTGTTCGACAGTGGCAAGAAGAATGGCTTCAAGTGCCTTGTTTACATGCATCGCTATCAGCCCGACCTGTTGGCTCGCATCCGCACCGACTATGTGCATGAGCAGCAGGAGCGCTACCGTGCCCAGATCGGCTATGCCAACGATGCCCTTGCCAGTGCCGAGCGCGGCGAGCGCGTGCGTTTGGATAAGCGCGTCAAAAAGCTCAACGACCAGCTCAAAGAGACCATTGTCTATGAAGAGAAACTGCACCACTTGGCAGACCAGATGATCAAGATCGACCTGGATGACGGCGTCAAGGTCAACTACGCCAAGTTTCAGGATGTGCTGGCAAAGATTAAGTAACTGCAAATACGGTAAGGATATTCATGCCCAAGATCGATGTAGAAGAACAGCTCAAGCTGCGTTTTTTGCAGCCGTTGCCCGCATGTATGCTGCGCCGTGTGGTGATTTGGCACGATGCGGACGGCGAGTTTGCTCCTGAGTTTGAGCGATTGGCTGCCGAGGGTTTCGACGGCGCGGGGGCCGATGACGGCGTTATGCCCGCTCACGGTGACTTTGAGCGCCCAGTGCGCTTTGTTGAGGCCTGCGAGGGCCACATGTTTGCCGTTAAGAAGCTCATCAACCGCGATGACCTTGCGAGCGATATCTTGCTGTATCGCCGTTGCCCGCGCGGCAGGCTTGAGGGTGATTGGCTTGCCGATGTTGAGCTGTATGCAGATCAGTTCCAGGCTGACTATCTTTCGCTTTTGGCCGATCAGCTGGGCATCGAGAATATCGACGCCGTGCGCGAGAGCCTGCGCGAGCACAAGACGTTCTTTGATGCCAAGACCCGTTGCGCTAAGTTTGCCGCGTGTGTTCCGCATGCCTCGGGCGCATCCGATATCGAACTCGGCACCCTTACGGTGATTTTTGGCGGTAAAGAGCTTGGCGACGCGCGCCCCGCGTTTGTGCTGCGCGGCTGTATGACCACGCTGCTGCACGAGGGCCCCGAAGCGCTGGCCGAGTTGGTGGACAAGTACTGCGTGCGCGATGTCCTCTCTGCCTTCATTGTACGTTGCTATGGGTTTGAGGGGCCGCTGTATGAGCGTGATTCGCTGCTTGCGCTGGCATCCCATATGCTCATCACGGCGTCATCCACCGCGCTTCCCGAGGGAGCGCTCAAGGGACTCGAAAGCTATGTGGCTCCCGCCTACGGACCCTATTGCCTTGAGGCAGTGCGTACGTGGGACCAGACTGCTGATGCTCAGGCGTCGAGCGAGGATTTATTTGAGATCTGCCGTTTGGTGGAGGATGCTCGCGGGCTCTTTGCGCGGTTTGAGGCTCTGCCGATCGATGTGCTAGCCTCGCTTGATGTGTTCCCGTGCGTCAATGAGGCCGTGCTCTCGCAGCTGTTCAGCTCGTTTGCTCAGGGTGCGGACCGTGTTGAGGACGCGCGCACTTTTGCGTCGCGTCGCTGCGACCTGAGCTGGTACCGCCGTGTCAAGAGCTACTTTGACCTGCTTGTCGCTGTGGCCGATATGTGTGCGTTTAGGCAGGCGCATGCGGGCGGGTTCCATCTGGCGCAGCCCCAGCAGGTGTGGGATGCCTACACGTCCGATTGGTATGCCATGGACGCTGCCTATCGCCATGTGTGCACCGCGTATCTGCGGGCGCGTTCCGTCGAGTGCGATGTGCTCGAGGAGCCTGCCCGAGCTGTGGTGGACTGGGCGGAGAATCTTTACAGTAACTGGTTCTTGGCCGATGCCAATGCCTGCTGGACATCGGCTGCGCAAGGGGAGTGGGCCGATTGCGGCTACATCGAGGGTCCCGAACGGCAGGATGAGTTCTACTGGCACGTGCTGCCCACCTTTGTGGGCTCTGCCAAAACGACGATCGTCATCGTGAGCGATGCGCTGCGCTATGAGGTTGGCCGCGATGTTGCGACGCTGCTCGAGCGCGAGCGCGGCGGCAACGTCAAGGTCTCTAGCATGCAGGCGGTCTTTCCCTCCATTACCGAGGTGGGTATGCCCGCGCTGATGCCGCACCAAGCGCTTAAACTTGCAGCGGATGGCTCGTTTGTGCTGGCTGACGGCATGCCCACTGCGACGACTCCGCAGCGCGAGGCCGTGCTTACCCACGTTGAGCCCACGGCCCGCGCTTTGCGCTCGAGCACATACCTCAACATGGCAGGAACCGAGCGCAAGGCGCTGCTCAAAGACTCCAAGCTCGTTTATCTCTACCACAACAAGATCGATGCCACGGGCGAGAAGGCCGCTACGCAGGATGACGTTTTCGATGCCTGCGCGGATACCGTGGAGGAACTTGCCGCGTTGGCGCGGCGCGTGTGCACCGACGCCCCGGGCGCGCGTGTTGTTATAACGGCGGATCACGGCTTTATCTACACACGTCGGGAGCTCAACGAGTGCCAGATGCTCGGCAAGCCAGACCTTCCCTTCCTTGACGCTCCCGTCATGCACGGCAAGCGTCATCTTGTGGTGCCCAACGAGGCCGTGGCTAGGCTTTCGGACGAGGCACGCGGGGTGTTTGTTAATGTTGACATGGGACGTTTGGGTGCCGGCTTTGAGGGGTTTGCCCCGCGCGAGAACGTGCACTTTAAGCGTCCCGGCGGCACTAACAACTACGTACACGGCGGCATGAGCCTGCAGGAGCTTTGCGTGCCCGTTATCGGATTTTGGCGTGCGCGCTCGGGTTCCAAGGACTTTGTCGATACGCGCGCGGCGACGCTGCGCGTACTGAGTGAGGGGCGTCGAGTGACCAACTCGCTCTTCTCGGTCAACTTGATCCAGGAAGAACCCGCCCAAGGCAAGGTCTTGCCGTGCGAGTACGAGCTGGTGTTTACCGATGCAAGCGGCAACGAGGTGAGCGATACGGTTAAGGCGCATGCCAACAAGACTTCTGTTAACTCGCAGGAGCGCGTTGTGCATGCCAAGTTTGCGTTGCGTGCGGCGGATGGATTCTCGGCCAAGGGTCCGTACTATCTGGTCTGCCGTGAGCGCGAGACGGGCAAGATCGTTTGGCGCGAGACGTACACCATCGCTGTTTCGTTTGCCCCTGTTGCTGACTTTGGTTTTTAGGAGTGTGCCCTATGTTTGATAGTCACGACGACGATCTGTGGGAAGTTCCCTCGATTGATGTGAATGTGCCGGTGGAGGCTGTGCCCGCGGTGGAGGCTGTGCCTGTCCCAGAGGCCGTGGCTGCTGCGCCCGTCGAGGCTGTGGCGCCTGCCGAGGACGAGCCCTCGACCGATGACTATGTCCAGGCCGTGGCCGAGGCTCCCGAGGACGACGGTTACGACATGGATGGACTGGACGGCAAGCTGCTCGAGCACTTTGGTGGCAAAATCGTGCGCAAGGACCTCACGGCCCTTATGAAGCGTGGTGCCAACGTGCCCACCTTTGTGCTGGAGTACCTGCTGGGCATGTACTGCTCAACCGATGACGAGGACGCCGTGGCGGAGGGCCTGGAGCGCATCCGCAAGATCCTCACCGATAACTACGTGCGTCCCGACGAGTCCGAGCGCATCAAGTCCAAGATTCGCGAGCTGGGTCGCTTTACCATTATCGATAAGGTGACGGCCAAGCTCGACGAATACAAAGACATCTACGTGGCGTCGTTTGCCAATCTGACTATTGAGCCGTTTGTGATGCCGGCCGAGTACGTGCGTGACTATTCCAAGATTCTCCAGGGTGGTATTTGGTGCATTATGAGCATCGAGTACCGTCATCCCATGGAAGAGGAAGACGAGTTTGGCATGGAGGTCTTTGGCGACGATGCGCCGCGCCGCTCCAAGGCCAAGCGCAAAAAGCGCGGGCCCGAGGACTCTCCGTTTAGCGTGGCGTCGCTCACGCCTATCCAGATGCCCAACCTGGACCTGGAGGCCATGATCGACGAGCGCCAGTATTTCTCGCGCGACGAGTGGCTCAACATGCTGCTGCGCTCTGCCGGCTATGAGCCCAGCGAGCTTTCGGAGAAGGAGCGCCTGCACTTAATCGAGCGTATGGTGCCGCTGATCGAGCGCAACTACAACCTGTGCGAGCTTGGCCCCCGTGGCACCGGCAAGAGCCATATCTACAAAGAGGTTTCGCCCTACGCCATCTTGCTTTCGGGCGGGCAGACCACCACGGCCAACCTGTTCGGCCGTATGAACTCCATGCGCGCCGATCGCGTGGGCCTGGTGGGCCATTGGGATTGCGTGACGTTTGACGAGGTCGCCGGCATGCGCTTTAAGGACACCAACGCCGTGCAGATCATGAAGGACTATATGGCGAGTGGCAGCTATGCGCGTGGCCGCGACCAGATCAATGCCGATGCCTCCATGGTCTTTGAGGGCAACATCAACGACACCGTGCAAAACGTTCTTAAGACCACGCACCTGTTTGACCCGTTCCCGCCGGAGTTTAACAACGATTCGGCCTTCTTCGACCGTATCCACTATTACCTGCCGGGCTGGGAGATTCCCAAGATGCGCTCGAGCCTGCTGACCGGGCATTACGGCTTGATCACCGACTGCCTGTCGGAGTTTTGCAAGGAGATGCGCCGCAAGGACTTTACGCATCATATCGACCGTTATTTCCGCTTTAACAGCGACTTTAACAAGCGTGACGAGATTGCCGTGCGCAAGTCCTTTAGCGGCCTCGCCAAGCTGCTGTTCCCCGACGAGGCTATGGACAAGGACGACGTTCGTTGGCTGCTGGACTACGCCATCGAGGGCCGTCGCCGCGTAAAGGAGCAGCTCAAGATTATGGCGGGCGTCGAGTTTATCGACGTCAACCTGGGCTATATGGATGCCGACAACCCGCAGGACGTGCATGTGGTACGCGTGCCCGAGCAGAGCGAGGACACGCTGATTCCCGACGGGCCGCTGCTGTCCGGTCACGTGTTTGGCGTGGGCAGGTCGCAGGGCGGCGAGGTTGCCGTGTACAAGCTGGAGAACAAGGCCGTTGCCGGCGAGTGCAAGTTTAAGCACGAGGGCGTGGCCTTTAACAAGCCGGTGCGCGATACGCTGGAGGCCGCGTTCGACAACTTTGTGAACCTGGCGAACCGTGTGGCGCCGGGCATGCACATTGGCTCCAAGGATTATCTACTGTTCTATAACGACCTGCAGAGCAAGGGCCTGTCCGAGGAAGTTTCGCTTGCCGAGTTTGTGGGCCTGTGCTCCGCGGCGTGCAACCGCCCAGTGATGCCTGCGCTGGCGGTTCCGGGAATCTTGCGCATGTCGGGCTCTATGGATGAGATCCGCGGGCTCGAGGACATCATGCGCGTGGCCAAAAACGCCGGCGCCAAGCGCGTGATATTGCCGCTGAGCGCCATCGCGGGCCTGCAGAGCGTGTCGTCCGAGATTATCTCGGGACTGAGCCCGGTGTTCTACATGGATGGCGACCCGGTCGACGCCGCGAAGAAGGCGCTGGATCTGTAGGGGTGCGGGCGTGCGGGCTTGCGTACGCGTGGGCCCGCGAGCGTGTTGGCGTGTTCGGGTAAGGAGGCCTGCCATGGCAGACGAGCGTTCTGTTGGTGAGCTGCTCGACGAGCTGTTTGGCTTTGAGTCGGTGGCCAAGCGGCAGACGGCGCTTGAGCAGTACGATCGCGGGGAGTTGGTGCGCAATGCGCGCTCCCGCGAGCTGCTGGGCGTGCTTAGGGGCGTCGAGGCTGCCGAGCACGCTGCGCGCGAGTCTGCCGTGCGGGCTGTTGACGGGTATGTTCGCCGTGTTGAGGGCGCTGCGCTTGCACGCGCTCGTAAGCAGGCAGGTGTTGTGGGCCCGCTGCAGATGGAGCGCCGCTATGCTGCCTTTTTGCGCATGGAGGACAAGGCCGAGCTGTTGACCCGTCTGGAGCAGACACTTGCGTTTATCGAGGTAAAGCTGCGCGCCAATACGGCGGACAGGGTTCGTGCGGCATACGATGCCGCGGAGGCTTTGGTGTTGCGGGGCGTGGCGCGCCTGAGTGACGTGCGCGTTGTGGATGCCGTGCCCCTGGATGCCGATCTGCTATGCACGCAGTTGGAGCAACTGCGTTGCGCCGCCGACGCAACGGACCTTGCCGGCATGATTACGGCGACGTTTGAGTCCGAGCTGAGCGCGACCGGACCGCAGGGTGTTGACGAGCTTGCTGGTGGTGTTGCCGGCGACGTAGCACTGAAGCGCGAGCTGACTAACGTGCGCGGCGCTGCGCAGCGAGCGCGCTTGGCAGCCCAAGCGTACCGGGCCGAACGCGCTGCCCGCGTTGCAGGGAGCACGGTGGAGCCGGTATCTTTGCCGGGGCTTGTTTGCATTACGTGCGAGACGGGGTGCGATGCCGGGGAGCTTGCCGAGTTGCTCGCTCAGGTTAAGAAGTCGTTTGAGACCTATAGGCGCGTTGTTGCCGACGGTGGGTTGTTCCGTGCCTTTGGCGCTGGTTCGCTGCACGGGATTTGCCGCGGCAGTAGTTATTTCGACTACGATGATCGGTTTGACGAAGACGTGTTGGTGGGTGAGTACGATGGTGTTACCAGGCATAATGTTCGGCGCGAGGTTGCGATTCCCGAGCTTGTGGACGAGGCTTCGGCCGACGGCGGCGACTCTCTCGAAGTTGCCGTGGCGCGCATGCGCGAGTTTAACGGACGGCGCTATGATGGAGTGCTGGACGAGGATCCTGCGCGCCATGTGAATGCGTTTTGGTATGGACTCAAAAAGCTCAGCCAGTATTGCGAGGCCGCTGTGCGTGTGGATGAGCGCGCTTGGGATTGCTTTATCGATAAGGTTCAGTTTGCCTATGACGAGCCCGCGGGGCGCTTGGCCACGCAGATGGACGACAAACAGGCTGCGGCTTTCGTTGCAGCCGTGAATGTGCTCGGCGCTGCTGAGTAGGGGCCTGATCCGGTAGGGGGTTTCACCATGAAGATCGATGTTGATGTTGACCAGCTGCGCGAGAGTTTACTCGACCGTGCGGGGAGTGCAGCCGGCGTGGGCTTTCCAGTCGCTATGCTCGACGTAATGGATATCGAGGACGAGTCGCCCCAAGAGCTCCTAGCCCGAGCCGAACGCGAAGGCCTCGACCTCCGCGATTTTGCCGTTGACGATGACTAGGAATGTGACAAGGGTAGCTAATTTGGGACGGGCGTCTGCACCCACAGCTGCTCAAAATGCACGATAAGCCGTCGCAATGGAGTCTAATGAGTTCGCGACAGTTCTATTTTGACTGCACGCTGGCTAAGTGAGTAGGCTTTATTGCAAATCCTGAGCACACGACAAATTCGCTTCAACAAACCCGCAGGTCACAGAGTTGTGCTTTGGTGACGTGGTCGGCGATTCGGCAAAAGTCTACTCACTTAGTTTTGCGAGACGCAAATTGCCCGCAATGTAGCTAATTTGGGACGGGGGTCTTTTAGCTACCTGTACCTCCCCTAGAGGCTAGGTAGGAATTGCGGCAACGTTACGCATAAAAAATGCCGGGGGGATCCCCCGGCCCTTGACTGCCCTCCATAAAGGAACGCAATCCATTTATACCATGGTTGCGATAAGAACGGCTGGCTCACTCGATTCTCTTTTTCCTCAGCTTCTTGACGAAGTTCTTTTTGAATGGGGCAATCGAGCCGAAGAATTCCGTGTCTGTTTTGGTCGCTGTCCCATTCTGGAATTTAAGGAGCGTGAGCTCAATTCCGCAAATATAGTCGGCGACCTGGGAGAGTCGGTATGTCTTGGGCGAAGCGTCGCGATATACCGTGGCCTTTTGGGAAATGGCCTTCTCGATAGCACCATGAAGTGCTCGCGTTACAACGCTTTGGCCTCCGTCGTAGTAGATCTTAACGTGGTCAAAGCTCTGTATATACGCCAAGTGATCTCTGAGAAATATTGTTACGTCGCGCTCGATCTTTGCGGAGAGCTTTTGCGGTTCGTAAAGGCCCTGTTTCTTATCGTAGATGAAGGGCTGATAGGTGATGGGGGAGCGGTCTACAAACTGGCGGAATAGGCTGAGCTGTTTCTTTCTGTTGCGAATGTTGACCCATTGATAATCATCGTGACCAGTGAGAAGAGGCCCAAAATGAAATGGCATAATATCGAGCTCGCAGTCTTTAACGTTGCGCTCGTATGCGGCGATATTTGCATTTAGCTCTATTGCCTGCTCATGAAAAACAAGGGTAACGATGTAGTAGCGAGATACGGGACCCGCGTCACCAGATTCGTCGATAAAGATCGACAGTTCCGTCATGAGGTGACCTCCAATTACGCAAAAAAAATGCCGGGGGGAAGCCCCCGGCTCTTGGAGGTCCCTCTATTCGAGGGTACCAACCCTTTTATACCACGAGACGAGGAGTCTATTCAAGTAGAAATTATAATAAGCAAACACATGTTCGTCAATCTACCTGCGGGTATAGGAATACAAGGAGGGGCTGGGGTAGCTGTGCCTCTGGCCCCTATGACGCCAGCGTGGCGATGACGGCTTCGTCGCCGGCGTATATTAGGGTGTTGCCATCGGGGATGATCGTTTGGCCTTCGCGCTTGAGCATCACCACGATAAACGGGTGCTTGCCCTGCGGCACGTCGCGCAGGCGCTGACCGGCCAGGCGACCGTGGAGCGTCACGGTGACCTCGCGCAGCGTAACCTCGGCACGCTCTTCGAACGTTGGGGCTGCCATCACCAGAAGGTCGCCTTCCTCGATGACGGTATCGCCGTTGGGCAGTACCGGGTGCGCCCCGTCGCGCAGCACCAAGACCACGAGCATGTCCGTCGCGCTGCCAATATCGGCGAGCGAGCGCCCGGCAAACGGATGGCCAGCGCCCACCTTGAGCTTTACAAACGACATGCCGTCCTCGTCGCGGTAGTCGTTAAAGGTGCGGCGCACGTCGCCGGCCGCATCGATCATATCGAGTTTCTTCGCCACCGCCGGCAGTAGCGAACCCTGCACCACAATGCTCGATACGGCAATCACAAACACCAGGTCAAATAGGTCGTGTCCGCCGGGAACGCCGGCCACCACAGCAAAGAGGCTAAAGACGACCGAAGCCGCGCCGCGCAAGCCCGCCCAGCTTACGAGCGCAACCTGGCGAGGGCTCGTCTTAAAGGGCGCCAGCAGCAGACCGACGGCGATGGGGCGGCTCGCAAAGAGCATAAACGCCATGAGCGCAAGGCCGGGTAGCAGCATTTGCGGCAGGCGCGCGGGCGTGACGAGCAGGCCGAGCAAGAAGAAGATCGTCATCTCGGCCATCTCGGTAAGGGTGTCAAAGAAGTGCGCCATCTCGACCTTGCCGGTGATGTCGCTCGCGCCCAGCACAATGCCTGCCAGGTATACGGCCAAAAAGCCGTTGCCGCCCAGGTAGCTCGGCAGTGCGTAGGCGACGATCGCCACGGCGAACAAAAAGATAGTCTGCGCGCCCTCGGCCGTTGCGTGTGCGCGCTCAATCAGGCGGCTGGATATCCAGCCGATGGCAAGGCCCAGCCCCACGCCCAGGATGATCTGCTTGGCCAGCAGCACGGGAATGTCGATGTTGCCACCCGCCGCGAGGGTGGCGAGTACCGCGGTGAGCATGTAGGCGACGGGGTCGTTGGAGCCCGATTCGACCTCGAGCAGCGAGTCGGTGCCGCCCTTTAGCGACAGGTTGTGCTCGCGCAGCACGCTAAAGACGCTCGCCGCGTCGGTCGACGCCACGACCGAGCCCAGCAGCAGGCCGCCGATCCAGTCGAAGCCCAGCACAAAGTGGGCGAACACGCCGGTGATGCCTGCGGTGATGACGACGCCGAGCGTGCTCAGCAGCACCGCCGGCGCGGCGACGGGCTTGGCGCGGTCTATGTTGGTGTTAAAGCCGCCGTAGAACATGATGAACAATAGCGCCGTGCTGCAGACGGTTTCGGTGAGTGCGTAGTCGCTAAAGTCGATATGCGCCGGGCCGTTGACGCCCAACAGCATGCCGAGCGCGATAAAGATAAGCAGGGTGGGGAAGGGGAGCTTTTTGCCGATGGGTTTGATGGTCAGGCACAAAATGATGACGAGGCCGATAAAAAGAAGGATCTGGTTCATGGATGGTGTCCGCTCCTGGGTGGTTGGCGTGGCACGGTTAGTTGTCTGCGGTTATTTGTACCCAAAGATGGTGGGTTTATGGGGTTGGATTGCGGGCGTGCGCGATATCGTCATAGACGGCTGCCGTCTTTGCCTCTGCTCGGAAACCCTTTCCAGCTTTATTGCAACGGAGTACAATGGGTAACGTTTAAGTTCAACTTGAAGTTTTAGTTGCGGCGCCGGGCTTTGGCCGCAATGCAAGGAGAGGCGTACCATGGCGATCTATGTGACATCTGATGCTCACGGGCACGTGCGTGCGCTTGACGAGGCCCTGTCTAAGATTTCGCTGGCGTCCGACGACACGCTGTACGTGCTGGGCGACATGATCGATCGCGGGCCCGATCCGGTCGGCGTTATTAAGCTCGTGCGCTCGCTGCCCAACGCCCTCGTGCTCAAGGGCAATCACGAGCAGATCATGCTCGATGCCATCATTGGCCAGGATCCGCTCGATGCCGAGACCTGGGATATCAACGGTGGCTGGACGACGCGCGAGCAGCTCAACGACATGGAATTTGACGCATACGAGGAGCTCGTGCGATGGATGGCCGCGCTGCCGCTCTACGCGGTGGCCGAGACCGAGGAGCGCCCGTATCTGCTGGTACATGCTGGAATCGAGATGAAGGCGGCGCGCGCGTTTTTGCTTGAGCATGGCGTCGATTGTGCCGATGGCGTTGGAGCGGTGGGTGCCGATCGCGAGCTGCTGCAGCAGATGCTCGCGGTGCAGTCGGCCGATGACCTGCTGTGGATTCGTCACGGCTATTGGGATGCGCCGACCGGGCTGCTTTCTGCCGGGGGCAAGGGTCCGGTCGTGGTGAGCGGTCACACGCCAACGGTGTCGCTCGGGCGTTATTGCGAGGTCGGTGGTCTTGCGGGGCTCGATGAGGAGTCGGGCCGCGGACAGATCGTGCGCCTGGGCGGCGAGGATGCCGCCGGTGTGCCCGATCGCATCGACATCGACTGCGCTGCCGCCACCGGCTCCGAGTTCGGTCGCGTGGGCATCCTGCGGCTCGATGATGGGGCGGAGTTCTACGCGAATATTCGCCCCGGGGAATAACTTTGTTCCGCCGTTCTACCGAACGGCGGCCACGTTGATGCTGCGCAGCCCCGAAGCACCCCATCTTGTCGCTCAAACCGTCGTTCGCGTACGGAAGTACGCGTCGCTCCTCTTTCGCGCCAACCTGGGGCACTTTGAGACTGCTCGCTGTCGGTGCCAAAACATCGACGTTTCTTTTCTTCAAATTGATTCGAATTAGGCGCCGTACGGGTTGCGGTCGCGTTCTATGCGCTGGCGAATGTGGGCGTATTCGACAATCAACAGCACCAGGAGTAGGGCCATGATGGCTAGGTAGCTCACCACAGCGCCCATCAGACCCAGTAGCTTAATCAGGATCACCGGCAGCACCACGCTTACGGCGAAGCAGATCAGGTAGATCTTGGTGACGTCTCCAGCGTGGCGCAGCACCGTGATAATGGCGTAGATAAAATCGATGGCCGCGGTTACGCCGCCGGCGACGACCATCAGCAGCGCCAGCGTACGGTAGCGTTCAAAGCTGAGGCCGTACATAAAGCTCATGAGGGGAATACCGGGACCTGCCATAAATGCGGCGCACACGCCGGTGATGACCACGATCAGCGCCATAACGGCAACAATAATCAGGTCAAAGCGACGACGCTTGCGAGGATTAGCCCAAATGCTCGACAAGCGCAGGAGCTGCGGTTTATAGATAAATCCAATGCTCAACAAAATGGCCTGCGCCGGAAAAAACAGTGCATTAAAGTACAGCTGATATTTGTATGCCAGCGTGCCCTCCATCACAAACTTGGGCATGCTCTCGATAAGGTTGAACAGGAACAGCGCACCAAAGAGCGGGGCGCACTGGACAAACAGGTGGCCAGCCTCGCGCAGACTCATGCGGCGTGATTTTTCGGTTTCGAGCAGGGCGAGCGGGGCGGTGACCAGTACGAGCGAGGCAATCGCGGCGATGCCCATGGCCATGGCCGCGATGGGCATGCTGCGCGTGAGGAACAGTGCCACGCTAAAGACCGCGATGACGCCGGCGGAACGCAGCGTTTGGCTCATGCCTGCCAAATAGAGCTTGTCGGCCTGCTGCAGGCGGCCCTCGTACACGTCGGCGATGCCGTCGATCACCTTATAGAGGTAGACGCCCAGGCCGATCGTGGCCATCTGCGCATCGTAGCCGCGGGCGCTGCTGTATACCAGGCCGCATGCCAGCGCGAGCGCTCCACAAAGCCAGCGGTTGAGCTGGTAGGAGGCAAAGGACGTCTTTTCGTCGATGTCCGAGACCTGGAAATTGCGCACGCCGTAGTTGCACGCGATCATGATGAGCGTGCCGGTGACAAAGGCGATGGAGAATTTGCCTGCTTCTTCGGCGCCCACGAGCTGCGTAGACACGATGGTGAGCAGCGGAAATGCCAAGCCCCACACGGCGGTGCCGAGGGTGTTCCAAAGATAGTCGCGACTGGTGGCGTGCTCCTCGTATTCCGCTTCCTGCATGGAGAAGCCGCCGCCGTAGACGGCACCGAGCAGACGGTTCCACCAAGCGTTGACCATGCGGCGGACGGGGCCGGGCTCCCGATCGCGTTCGCGCCGGCGACGGCGCGTGGCCTGGCTGCTGTCGGGGCCGCCGGCGTTGCGCTGGCTCAGCTCCTGGATGCGCGCGAGCTCTTCGGCCGTGTGGGAGGCGGGGAACAGGCCATTCTCGATGCGTCCGCCCTGGGCCCTTGCGGTGCCGCTGCCCGCTACGGCGGGGTCGGCGACGCCATTGCGGCGGGCGATGGCGCGGCGAATGCTATCGAGGGGCGTGATGCTCAAAGCGGGGTCCTTTCTATTGCTGCGCTCTAGTATAGACGCGACGGTGTTCGCTCGTGTTTTTGAACGGATTGTTCAATATTTTCGGCAGGCGGCTGTAATTTGTCGGTAAGTGTGCGGTATCCTGTTGAAGTTTTGTGACACCCCCCCGATGCCGCCCACGCGGCACCAAGGAGCTTCTACCTATGGACGTCGCCGCATTCTTACTGGCTCTTGTGCCGATTATTTGGCTGGTCGTGATGCTGCTGTGCTTTAAATGGCCAGCTTGGAAGGCCGCTATCGGATCGTTTGTCCTTTCGTGCGTGCTTGCCTTCGCATGGTGGCACCTGCCGGCAGCGCAGATCGCGACCGCCTCGCTTGAAGGCTTTTTGATGGCTCTGTGGCCCATCGTCCTGGTGATCATCGCCGCGGTATTCACGTATAACCTGTGCGTTCGCACGGGCGCCATGGACGTGATCGGCAGCATGATCACCTCCATCAGCAGCGACCGCCGTCTGCTGGCGCTGCTCGTGGCCTGGTGCTTCGGTGGTTTTATGGAGGGCATGGCCGGTTTTGGCACTGCCGTCGCCATTCCTGCCGGCATGCTCGCGGGCCTGGGTTTTGAGGCCGTGCCCGCCGTGCTCATCTGCCTGCTGGCCAACGGCGTACCCACACCCTACGGCTCCATCGGCATCCCCACGGTGTCCGTTGCCGACTTGGTGGGTCTGGATTCCCTGCACCTGGCGACCGTTCAGCTGGTGCAGTTGGCGCCTTTCTTTGTGATGATGCCGCTGTTTATCGTACTGGTTGCTGGTCGTGTTGCCGAGGACCAGGGCAACGTTGCAGGCGTTGCCGAGCGCCTACGTGGCGCGGCGGGCATCGCCGTGCTCTCCGGCGTGTCCTTTGCCGGTGCGGCTCTGGTCGTTGCTAGGTTTGTGGGTCCCGAGCTTGCCGTCGTCGTCGGTTCTATCGTTTCGCTCGGGCTGACAGCTGCGCTTGCTATGCGTGCCGAGAAGTCGGGGCATCTGGACGCACGCTTTCACATGAATATCGAGGCCGGCGAACAGCTCACCGCTAAGTCGGCGCTTTCTGCCTGGTCGTGCTTCATCCTGATTTTTGTGCTGCTGTTGGGTACCTCCAACCTGGTGCCCGTCGTGCACGCCGCGCTCGCGCCGTTTGCGAGTCACGTGCAGGTGTATTGCGGCGAGAACCCCGGCACGCTTACGTTTTCGTGGATCAACACGCCGGGTGTTTGGATTTTCCTGGCTGCGTTTGTCGGCGGTGCCATTCAGGGCGCTTCGCCGCGCTTGATGGGTGAGGTGCTGGCCGCGACCGTCAAGCAGATGATGCCGACAGTCATTACCATGCTTTCGGTGCTGGGTTGCGCCAAGGTGATGGGCTATGCGGGCATGATTTCTTCGATCAGCGCGTTTTGCATTGCGGTCGCTGGCGGCCTGTACCCGATTCTGGCTCCGTGGATCGGCGCCGTCGGTGCGTTCGTGACCGGTTCGGGCACGTCCTCAGGCATGCTGTTTGGCCCCATCCAGAGCCAGGCTGCTACAGCGCTGGGTGTGAGCGACTACTGGATGGTCGCGCTGAATGCGCTTGGCGTTGCTGCCGGTAAGATGATTTCGCCGCAGACGCTCGCCATTGGTCTTGCCGCCGTACGCGTGCGCGGCAAGGACGCCGAACTCCTGAGCGCCGTGCTGCCCTACGCCGCCGGCATGCTGGTCCTCATGAGCGCCATCGCCATGCTCGGACAAGGCCTGCCACTATAGTCGGCACTTAGGGACGTTCCTTATGTGCCGGCACTTTGGGAACGTCCCTAAGTGCCGGCATTCGGGGACACTCCTTGAATGTTGCCTGTTCAAGAACGTCTCCAATGACTGGGCCGCTTGCCTGCGATTTTTGACCGTTGGGCGGGCTTGCCGCCCTTGCCGCAAAAACGTTTTTGCATATCGGGTACAACGGGCTTTACGTGAGTAAAGTGCGCGCCGCGTCCACGTGCCGCGTTTTTAAAGGAGGCCCCATGCCTGGTGTTACCCCTGCAGAAGTTCTGTCCAATTTTGGCATTACGCTGGTCGAAGACCCCGCTGAGAACCAGCCCCGCCTGCTGGTTGACCTGCCGGCAGCCGAGCTCGTCGAGCATGCCATCCGCCGCAACGAAGGCCGCATGGCATCCAACGGCGCGCTGGTGATCGAGACGGGGGAGCGTACCGGACGTTCGCCCAACGACCGCTTTATCGTTGACACCCCCGATGTCCACGACAAGATTGCCTGGGGCGCCGTCAACCGCCCGCTGTCCGTCGAAAGCTACGAGGTCATCAAAGCCGGCATCGTCGACTATCTCAACGAGCGCGATGTGTTCGTCACCCGCGGCATGGCCGGCGCCGACCGCAACCATACGCGCCGCCTGCTCGTCGCCTGCGAGCGTGCCAGCCAGGCGCTCTTCATTAAGCAGATGCTCGCCCGCCCGCTCGCCCGCGAAATCGCGCGCACCGGCGAGCCGGACTTCTGCGTGCTCGCCGCGCCGGGCTACCAATGCGACCCTGCCATCAAGGGCCTCAACTCCAGCGCCGCCGTGGTCATCAACTTCCAGGAGCGCGTGATTTTGGTCGCGGGTACCGGCTACTCCGGCGAGATCAAAAAGTCCATCTTCAGCGTTATGAATTACCTGCTGCCCGTCGAGGACGACGTGCTGCCCATGCACTGCTCGGCCAGCATGGATCCCGTCACGCACGAGACCGCCGTGTTCTTTGGCCTGTCCGGCACCGGCAAGACCACGCTTTCGGCCAATCCCACGCGCCTGCTGATCGGCGACGACGAGCACGGTTGGTCCGACATGGGTATCTTCAACATTGAGGGTGGCTGCTACGCAAAATGCGAGGGCCTGGACGCCTTCCACGAGCCCGAGATCTTCAACGCCGTCCGTTTTGGCGCCATTTGCGAAAACGTGGTGCTCGACGAGAACCGCAAGCCCAACTACGACGACATCTCGATCACGCACAACACGCGCGTGGCCTATCCCGTGGAGCACATTCCTAACGCGTGGACTAAGGGCATGGGCACCACTCCGAGTGTCGTGCTGTTCCTGACTTGCGACGCTTTTGGCGTGCTGCCGCCCATCTCGCGTCTGACGGCCGACGCCGCCATGTACCACTTTGTGACGGGCTTTACGGCTAAGATTCCCGGCACCGAGGTCGGCGTCACCGAGCCCACGCCCACGTTCTCTTCGCTGTTCGGCGAGCCGTTTATGCCACTCGACCCCATGGTTTACGCCAAGATGCTCGGCGAGCGCATTGCCGACGGCCGCACGCGCGTGTACCTCGTCAACACCGGCTGGATCGGCGGCGGCTACGGCGTGGGTCATCGCATCGAGCTGGCCTACACGCGCTCGCTGGTCGCGCGCGCCCTCGACGGCACCATCGAGGATAGCGAGTTCGTGCACGACGACATCTTTAACGTCGACATTCCCACGACGTGCCACGGCGTGCCCGATGGCATCCTGGTGCCGCGCCAATACTGGCAGAGCACCGCGCGCTACGACGAGGCCGCGCACAACCTGGCGGTGATGTTCGAGGAGAACTTCGAGAAGAAGTACTCGCACCTGCCCGAGTCCGTCAAAGCCGCCGGCCCGCACGCCCAGGTGTCCGCCGAGGCCCGTCATCGCGGCCGCGGCCTGCTGGGACTCCGCCACTAGCTTCGCCGTGAGTCCATATCCACCACAAAGGGGACAGGCACCTTTGTGGTGGTTTTGCTCACGTGGATGACTCGGGTTACAATACGCCTGACATATCGTCTCCTTCTCCGGATGGGGACAGCGCAAGCGTTCTTGTGACGGCACCGTAGGACTTTGAAGGTGGCCGTTGTGAGGGCGCTTTTTGTTTAGGCGCCCTCACTCGGGCGCGCACAATGAAGGGAGAGCGTATGAAGAGCTTTATTGCCGAGGATTCATTCTGGGAGCTGTTTCCGCAGGCAGCGGTCGGTGTTGTGGTCGTGGAGGGCATGAAGCCCACGGCTCAGATTCCTCAAGAGGACGTGGATGCGATTGCGGCGTTGCTCGACCGCGCCAATATCGATGCGGAGCGTCATCTGACCAGCGATACTATCAGCGAGAACGCACCGGTCAAGGCATGGCGCGAGGCCTATCGTCTGTTCAAGACCAAAAAGGGCGCGCGTTGCTCAATCGAGAACCTGCTCAAACGCGTGCTCAAAGGCAAGCCGGTGGGCCACATTACGCCCGCGGTGGACATCTACAACACGGTGTCGTTGACCTACGCGCTGCCCGTCGGAGGCGAGGACCTACATGCGATCGAGGGAGACCTTCGCCTGAAGGTGACCGACGGTGGCGATGCGTTCTGGCCGCTTGGCGAGGAGGCGGACGACCCGACGCTGCCCGGCGAGCTCGCCTACATCGATGATGCGGGCGCCGTGTGCCGCTGCTGGAACTGGCGCGACGGCGTTCGAACGGCTCTGTCCGATGATTCGGCCGATGCGTTCCTGGCGATTGAGTGCGTGGAGCCCGAGCGAATGAAGGACTGCCAGGCCGCCATCGACCGTCTTGCCGATCTGCTCGAGCGGTATTTGGGGGCGACGGTTGTCGTTAAGACGCTTGTGACCCGTGACAATCCCTGTGTGGAGCTGTAGCGGCGCCTAGAACCTATTGATGCTCAAAACCACCACAAAGGCGCCAGTCCTTTATGGTGGTTTTTATGTTGATGGGTTAACAAATAGGGTGCGCAGGGCTGGCGGCCGATAAGTACGGTTAAGATGTTTACCCGTTAGCATTATGCAAGCGAAAGGCGGTCGTCTCCCATGCAGCAGAACGACGAGACACGTTTCGAGGACTTTGTCGGACTGATCAGCGGGCTCTACAAGGAGATCCAGCGCATTAAGACATCCGAGGGCGCAAGGCTGGGCCTCAAGGGCTCCGACGTTATGTGCCTGTACTATCTTGAGCGCAGCAAGGACGGCCTGACTGGCGCCGACCTCGCTCGCATGGCAGGCGTGACCCGCGCCGCCGTCTCGCGCACGCTCGCGCATCTGGAGGAGGGCGGCTACGTCGAGGTCGATGATTCGGGCGATGCCGCCGTTAAGTATCGTGCTCCGGTGCGCCTGACCGCTCTGGGCGGCGAGAGTATGAGCGAGGCGGACCGCATCATTCGCGAGGTGCTCGATACCACCGGTAAGGCTATGGGTGTGGAGCAGCGCGAGCAGATGTATGCGTCGCTACGCACGATTCTCAACACCCTGCGCGAGATCTAAGGCCGCCAAGGCATTTGCTTCCAATTAACAACTGCATAGTCCCGTTTGGGCGCGTATGCCGTGCCGGGGCCTTGCTGTCAAAATTCCCTGCGCGGGACCTGCGCAAGAAAGGATTCGCTATGTCCGTCCGCATTATTACCGATTCCGCAAGCGATATGTCGCCGGCCGAGCACCCAGCACTGGCCGTTTTGCCGCTGTCCGTCACCTTTGGCACCGATGTGTACATGGATGGCATCGACATCGATCACCAGCGCTTTTACGAGATGCTCGTGGAGCGCGATGAGCTGCCCAAGACCGGCCAGGTCAACCCGTACGCGTTTTCGCAGGCCATCGCCGAGGTTCGTGAAGCCGGCGATGAGGCTGTGATTATTACCGTGGGCGCTAAGCTATCAGGCACCAATCAGAGTGCCCGTACCGCACTTGCCGAGGCGCCAGGTGGTGACGTGTTCGTGGTAGACAGCAACAACGTTACCCTAGGCGAGCGCGTCCTGGTCGAGTATGCGCTGCGCTTGGTGGACGAGGGCCGCAGTGCATCTCAGATTGCGGCGGCTGTCGAGGCCGTGCGCGACCGTGTGGTGGTTATCGGCCTGCTCGAGACGCTGGAGTACCTGGTGCGCGGCGGTCGTCTGTCTGCTGCGGCCGGCGCCGTGGGCACGCTGCTCAACGTAAAGCCCGTGGTGGCTGTCGAGGACGGTCTGATCGTGCAGCTGGGCAAGGCGCGCGGTTCCAAGAACGGCCGCAACCTGCTGAACCAAAAGGTCAAAAAGGCGGGCGGCATCGACTTTTCCATGCCGCTGGCGCTCGGCTATACGGGTCTTTCGAATGCGGTGCTCAAGAAGTATATCGAGGACAGCGCGGCACTTTGGGCTGGCCACACCGAGGGCGAGTTGCCCGTTCACACCATCGGCGCCACCATCGGTACCCACGTTGGCCCCGGCGCCGTAGCAGTAGCCTTCTTCCAGCCCGCCAACTAACCGACCTGCCATAAACCACCACAAAGGGGACAGACACCTTTGTGGTGGTTTATGCTTTTCCGGGTGGAAGGGAGCGAGCAATGGCGTCTGAGGGCTTTTTTGAACGGGTGTACGAGGTGGTCGAGCAGATCCCCGAGGGGATGGTCGCCACGTATGGTCAGGTGGCACTGCTTGCCGGTCGTCCACGAAGTGCGCGGTACGTGGGGTATGCCCTGCATAGTAATCCGCGCCCCGGCCAGATTCCCTGCCATCGTGTGGTGTTTGCCGACGGTCGCATTTGCGAAGGCTTTGCCTTTGGCGGCCCCGATGCTCAACGTGAGCTTTTGCTAGGGGAGGGCGTGGCGTTTAAGGACGACATGCACGTCGACTTGGCCGCCTGTCGCTGGCCTGCCGGACTCTAGCGGCTCTGCCGTGGTCAAAACCACCACAAAGGTGCCTGTCCCCTTTGTGGTGGTTCTCCGTTGCAGGTTTACCGGAGCTAACTTATGGAGAAGGTATGGCGGCGCACATTGACGCTAGAAAGTAAACCACGGTGAACTATATTGGTTTCAGCAACGGAGCAGGCAATAGGCGATGAAAAAGCCTGCCCTGTTGAGTTTGATTCGCATCCCTCCCCTCTGTGCGATTCAACGGTGTACTTCGGGAACAGGCCCGCTGGCAGCTAACTGCCGGCGGGCCTGTTCCTGTTTGTCGCGAGAGTGTGATGGACGGAGCCGAAGCGGTCCGGCTCCAAAAAAAGGCGGACGCCGTAGCGCCCGCCCTATAGCAATCGAAAGCTCAAGCCAACAGATCGGTCTAGTACACCATGCCCATGGCGTCCTGAACCTCGGCCAGGGTCTGCTCGGCGATCTCGTTGGCGCGACGGTTGCCCTCATGCAGGACGTCCTTCACATAGTCCAGATCGTTCTCGTAGCGCTGGCGACGCTCGCGGATCGGTGCGAAGTACTCGTTGACGGCCTCGGTCACGTACTTCTTGAGCTGGCCGGAGCCGCCCATGCCAATCTCCTCGGCAATCTCGACTTCGGAACGGCCGGTGCAGATGGCGGCTGTCGAAAGCAGGCCAGACACACCGGGGCGGTTCTCGGGATCGAACGTGATCATGCGCTCGGAGTCGGTCTGGCTCTTCTTGATGCGCTTGGCCGTTTCCTCGGCGGTCATCGAGATGTTGATGGCGTTGCCGTAGCTCTTGCTCATCTTGCGACCGTCCAGGCCCGGCAGCAGCGGGGTCTCGGACAGCAGCGCGTCGACCTCGGGGAACACCTTGCCGTAGCGGTTGTTAAAGCGGCGGGCGATGGTGCGGGTAAGCTCGATGTGCGGCAGCTGGTCGCGGCCGACGGGCACCACGTTGCCCTTGCAGAACAGGATGTCGCAGGCCTGATGTACCGGGTAGGTGAGCAGAAGGCCGGTGAGCTCGTGGCCCGAGGCCTCCATCTCGGCCTTTACCGTGGGGTTGCGCGCCAGCTCGGCCTCGGACACCAGCGACAGGAACGGCAGCATGAGCTGGTTGGCGGCGGGCACGGCGGAGTGCGCGTAGATCATGGTCTTGTCGGGGTCGATGCCGCAGGCAAGGTAATCCATGACCATGTTGTACACGTTGTCCTGGATGTGCTCGGTGGTGTCGCGGTCAGTGATGACCTGGTAGTCGGCGATGAGCACGTTGGTCTTGGCGCCCATGTTCTGCAGCTCAACACGGCCCTTGAGGGTACCGAAGTAGTGGCCCAGGTGCAGACGGCCGGTGGGGCGGTCGCCGGTGAGCATGGTGAACTTCTCGGGCGTTTTGGTCAGGCCCTCGCGAATGGCGTTGCTCTTTTGCAGCGCGACTTCGTAGCTGTTCTCGTTTGGCATGATTGCTCCTAACGTATGTTCATGGGTCAAGATGATAACGCGTTTATTGGAGGGGCGGTGCGTAAGTAGGCGAGGGGCGGGAGAGGGGCGGGAGCGTGGTGCGGCTTGTGCGATGGGTACGGCGCGGCTGAGCTTGGCCAGCGGCGCCTGGGCGCATCCTCGGCAGCTTGCCCTAGAGCTTGTGGTGGCGCTCTTCCTTACGCTCTTCTGCTGCCCGCTCCTCCTGCTTAAAGGCGGGGTCGTCGGGGGTGACGAGCTCATCCTCGTGCGTGCGCTTGTTGTAATGGTGGCGCAGGACGGGCTCAAACAGGTGCAGGTGCTTGGCGAAAGCCGCCGAGCCCGCGGCGAGCACGGTAAAGATGAGCACACGCATGGGCACTTCGACCTGGTTAATCGCGGCGGCGCCGGCCGAAAGCATGATGCACCAGGCATAGATGAGCAGCACAGCCTGCTTTTGGTTGTAACCCTCTTGAATGAGGCGGTGGTGGATGTGGCCCTTGTCGGCCTGCCCAATGCTAATGTGGGCGCGCTTGCGGCGCACGATGGCGCTAAACGTATCGATGATGGGCACGCCGGCCACGATGAGCGGGATGATGAGCGAGGTGAGCGCGGCGGTGCGGCTCACGTTGAGCAGCGAGATGGAGCCCAGCGCAAAGCCCAGAAGCAGCGATCCCGAGTCGCCCAAGAAGATGCTTGCGGGGTTGAAGTTGTAGCGCAAAAAGGCCAGGCAGGCGCCAAAGAGCGCAATGGAGAGCGCGGCGGCGTCGATGCGGCCCGAGAGAACGGCCATCGAAAACATGGTGAACGACGCGATGCCGCAGATGCCCGTGGCCAAGCCGTCGAGGCCGTCGATGAGGTTAATGATGTTGGTGAATGCCACCAGATAGATCACGGTGATGGGGTAGGCGAGCCATCCGAGCATGATTTCGCCGGGGGCAAACGGGTTGACGATGACGCCGATCCGCAAGCCGCCGATACAGGCGATGAGCGCGGCGAGTACCTGACCGGCCAGTTTTTGTTTGGGCTTGAGCTGATAGACGTCGTCGATAGCGCCGGTCGCAAAGATGACGGTAAAGGAGAGCGCCAGCATGGGATAGCTAATGTGAAGGCGCGGGTGCGGTACCAGGACGGGCGGCCAGCCTAGGTGCCAGGTGCCTAGGATTTGCACAATGCAGGCAACGACCAGGCCCAAAAACACCGCCGTTCCGCCCAAACGCGGGATGGGCTTGGTGTTGATGCGGCGCTTAGAAGGATAGTCGACGGCGTCGAGCTTAATTGCCAAGCGCTTGACCAGGGGCACCGCGAGGAAGGTCGTGATAAAGGCCGCCGCTGCCACGCATAGATACGGTATGTAGCTCGGGGATGAAGCCATGAATCTAAAAACCGCCAAGCGTCGAAGGAAAAGGTCAGAAGAACGCCATGCGCAAAGGGCATAGCCGAACCATAATACTCGACCAAGGGGGGTGCATGTAATTGCACGCAGCGATAATCACGCGCTTACCAGATATTGGGATGTTGTCGATGGCTTGTCGGGATGCCGGCGGGAATCCATATGGACTGTAATGGTGATTTTCGGCAAAAGAAAACCACCCCCCACGTTACGAAAATGAACCCACCTAAAACAGGTGGGTGCCCTCATCGACTGTTCCAGCGTCCTTAACAACGAAGGATACCTGTACTAGGTACGACTGTGTGGGCTCCCTAAATAAACGCGACGGTTCACCCAGTTGCTCCGCGGGGGGCGGAATACCTACATCATAAAGCGGCACTTTGTCGATTCCAGTCTTGACATTACAAAAATCGTGTCGGACGATTACGGCGCCTTAGGGACGGAGCCGTCTACGCGGCCTGGCCCTTTACGTTTGAGCTGCTGAATCGTTGTTTTGGAGCATGTTTTTATGCCGACGTCGTTGACCGAACTTTTTTCGCCCGCCTGCCATTTGTGTCCGCGCCGTTGCGGTGCGGCGCGCGATGAGGGCGCGCGCGGCGTATGCGGTGCTAACGACACGCTCAAGGTGGCCCGCGCCGCGCTTCATATGTGGGAGGAGCCGCCTATCTCGGGCGAGGCCGGTTCGGGCACGATTTTCTTTAGCGGCTGCTCGCTCAAATGCGTCTATTGTCAGAACCACGAGATCTCGACCGGCAATTTTGGCCTTGAGATTTCACCTGAGCGCCTGGTCGAGATTATGCTGGAACTGCAGGACCAGGGCGCCAACAACATCAACCTGGTGACTGCGACGCATTATGCTCACCTGCTGCCGGCCGCGATTGCCGCAGCGAGGGAGCGCGGGCTGGACATCCCGATCGTCTACAACACGAGCGGCTATGAGCGGGCGAGTGCCGTTGCTGCCTTGGGTGACTTGGTCGATGTGTGGCTCACCGACTTTAAATATGCCGATGCCGGGCTTGCGCAGTCGCTTTCTCATATTAAGGACTACCCGCGCGTGGCCGTGTCGGGTTTGGCCCAGATGGCGCGCGAGATCGATCGCCGCGGGGGAGAGCTGGTGGATGAGGGCGGGCTCATGAAGCGCGGCATCATCGTGCGCCACCTGGTGCTGCCGGGGCATGCGGATGACTCGTGCCGCGTGTTAGACCTGGTGTGGCAGACGGTGGGCGACGTGCCGATCTCCGTCATGAACCAGTACACGCCCAATGCGCTCATGCGAGAGCAGGGCGGCGACCTGGCACGCGCCGTGACGCGCGAGGAGTACGAGCAGGTGCTCGACCATGCCGATGACCTGGGCTTTACGACGATGTTTTGGCAAGAGGGCGGCGCTGTAGACGAGAGCTTCACCCCTGCCTTCGACACCACCGGTGTTCTTACCAGCGCAAAGTAGTGCGTTCGTCGATGATTTTTCTGGGACGGGGATTAAAAAATCATCGAGAGGATCGCCTGTTCGAAAAGTTGTCAAAATAGCCGCGCCCCAAAAAGACTGGTTATTGGGCGTTGACAGTTGGCGAGCCGTAGGTAAAATATCGACTTGTCCTGGGGACGTAGCTCAGTTGGGAGAGCGCTGCCGTCGCATGGCAGAGGCCGAGGGTTCGACTCCCTTCGTCTCCACCCTTGGATTTGATAAGCCGCTGACATTGTGTCGGCGGCTTTTTTTAAAAGAAAGGGCTGTACCATGGCCGAGCTTGAGTCCCAACCATTGTCCGACGAGGAGCGCGCTGAGTTGGAAGAGCTCCGCGCCGAGAAGGCCCGCCGCGAGGCTCGGGAAGAGGCCCGTCGCGAGCGTGAGGAGCTGGCTGCCCTGCGTGCCGAGCGTGCGAAGGCCGAGGAGGTCGCCGCGAACGCCGCATCCGCATCGGCGCCCGCGCCTGCACCCAAGCCCGCTGCTGCGAAGCCTGCACCTGCCGCGCCCAAACCTCAGCCTAAAAAGGCCGCTCGTCCCAAGTCCGTCGAGCCCAAGCCGAGCCGTGACGAGATGACCTTTGCCCAGCGCATGGTTACCTCCAAGGAACCTACGGGCGAGAACGAGATCCCTGGCATGGCGCCGGCTCAAAAATTCATCATTGTCCTTGCCCTCATCGCGTTTGTCATCTTTATGGGCTACACGATCCTGACCAGCATGGGCCTGCTCTAACCGATTTGCATCGGGCGTCATGTCCGCATCCTCTGCTCTCGTCAAACCCTCAAATTCTGTACCACACATCCGAAAGGTCGCCCCATGGCTTTGACCGACATCTCGCATCCCACCGACATTGCAATGCTCACCGATCTGTACGAGCTCACTATGGCCCAGGGCCTGTGGGAGAGCGGCAAGGCCAATGAGCAGGGTTGTTTTACCGCGTTTTACCGCGACCATCCCTTTGGCAGCGCCTATGCCGTCATGTGCGGCACCGCCGAACTGCCCGAGCTGGTCGAGAATCTGCGCTTTACGCCCGAGGACATCGACTACCTCGCCTCGCTCCAGGCCCCTGCCGGCGGCGCGATGTTCAAGCCTGGATTCCTCGACTACCTGCGCGATTTTCGTGCGCATGTAAACATCGACGCCGTGCCCGAGGGCGAGCTCGTCTTTCCGCGCGAGCCCATGGTGCGCGTCACCGGCCCCGCGCTGGAGTGCCAGCTGCTCGAGACGGCGCTGCTCAACATCGTCGGGTTCCAGACGCTTGTCGCCACCAAGACGGCGCGCGTGGTGCTCGCCGCCGACGGTCGCCCCGTGGCGGAGTTTGGCCTGCGCCGAGCCCAGGGTCCCGATGGCGGCCTGGCCGTTGCGCGCGCGAGCTACGTTGCCGGCTGCTCCTCTACGTCCAATGTGCTCGCCGGCCGCCGCTACGGTATTCCCGTCTTTGGCACACATGCGCACAGCTGGGTGATGAGCTTCGATTCCGAGCTCGAGGCCTTCCGTGCCTTTGCCAAGTCGAGCCCCAAGAACTGTACGCTGCTCATCGACACCTATGACGTGCGCGAGGGCTGCGAGCATGCCATTACGGTTGCCAAGGAGATGGAGGCGGTGGGCGAGCGTCTATCGGCTATTCGCATCGACTCCGGCGACCTCGCCAAGCTGTCCAAGTATGTCCGCGGCCGTTTTGATGCCGAGGGGCTGCCTTATGTGGGGATCTCGGTTTCCAACGATTTGGACGAGTACACGATCCAGTCGCTGCTCGACCAGGGTGCGCCTATCGACAGCTTTGGCGTGGGCACTAAGCTCGCGACTTGCTACGACCAACCGGCGCTGGGCGGCGTGTACAAGCTTTCCGCCCGCCGTGCGAGCGAGGCGGACCCGTGGACGCCGGTGGTCAAGCTCTCCGAGCAGCCCTACAAGCGCACGATTCCGGGCGTGCAGCGCGTGCGCCGTTATTACGACGGCTTTGGCGGCCCGATCTGCGACATGATCTATGACGAGGACCATCTGGCGGGGGAGGGCGCCGCGCGCGGCAATACCCTCGTGGCCGTGAACGATGCCGCTCTGGTGACCGATGTGTCCGAGCTTGAGTATCGCGAGCTGCTGGCGCCGATCGTGCGCAATGGCAGCGCCGTTGCCCCGCGCGAGAGCATTGAGGACGCACGAGAGCGTTGCACCTGGGCGCTTGACCATCTTGATCCGGTCTACAAGCGCTTCCTGTACCCGCAGACCTATGTGGTGGGCATGGAGCAGGGCCTGGCACAGGTGCGCGACGAGCTCGTGCGCAAGAACATGGCCGCGGCTTCCGCCTTTCCCTGGGCTCACTAATGAACTTGGGCGGTAGGGGCGAATTGCGTTCCCTCGGCCGCCAGCACGCCGGTTCGCTGAACAGTTGATTGGTCTGACGTATGACGACTTCTTATAAAACGATGGTGGTAAAGATCGGTTCGTCCACGGTGGTGGGCGCCGACGGCAAGGTCAACCGCTCCTTTATCGGCGGGCTTGCCGATCAGGCCGCAGCCCTGCGCAAGCTCGGCTGGCGCCTGGTCGTGGTGAGCTCGGGCGCTATCGCCTGCGGCTATCCCGTGCTGGGCTTCGACCGCAAGCCGGTCGGCGACTTGCCGAGCCTGCAGGCCTGCGCCTCGGCCGGTCAGTGCATCATCTCGTCGGCCTACGACGAGGAGTTTCATGCGCGCGACCTGCTCACCTCGCTCGTGCTGCTCACGCGCCACGATACGGCCCGCCGCACGTCCTACCTGCACGCGCGCGACGCCCTGCTGCGCCTGGTGGAGCTTGGCGTGGTGCCGGTCGTCAACGAGAACGATACCGTTACCGTCGATGAGATTAAGTTTGGCGACAACGACACACTGGCGGCGCTTGTAAGCTGCCTGGTTTCTGCCGATCTGTGCGTGACGCTCTCGGACATCGATGGGCTCTATACCGCTAATCCGCATGAGGACCCCACGGCCGAGTTTGTCCCGGTCGTGCATAAGATCGATGCCAAGATTATCGCCTCGGCGGGCGATTCTTCCACATCGGTGGGTACGGGCGGCATGATTACCAAGATTCGTGCGAGCCGCATTCTGATGACGGCGGGCATTCAGAGCGTGATTTGCTCGGGCGAGGAGCCCGATGCACTCGTGCGCTTCGCCCGCGGCGAGAGCGTGGGCACGCTGTTCGATCCGCCGGCGGAGCGCCTGGACATTGCGCCCCGCAAGCTGTGGATCGCGCTGGGTGACAAGGCGCATGGCTCGGTGACGGTCGATGATGGTGCTGCGAAGGCGCTGATCAGCCGTGGCTCGTCCCTGCTTGCGGTGGGTATTCGCGAGGTCGATGGCGCGTTTGCCGAGGGCGATGTGCTCGACGTGTGCGACCCGAGCGGCATGGTTGTCGCCCGCGGTATCGCCGAAGCCGATTCGGACGTGCTGGAGCTTGCGGCAGGACGCCGCCAGGACCAGATTGCTAGCAACCGCCTGCTGGCAGACCTGGCCGAGAAGCCCGCGATACACAGGGATAACTTGATCGTATTTGCATAAAGAGAGACAGCGCTGCGGATCGTTTCCCGCAGCGCTGTCTCTCTTTATCTCGTGCCGGCACTTGGGGACGTTCCTTTTGTGTCGGCAGTTGGGGACACTCCTTTGCTAGAAGATCTGGCGCAGATCTCCGCGGTTGAGGGCTTCGTCGAAGAGGTGCTTGAACACCACGCTGCCGTGCAGGCCGTCGTGCTCGAACTCGTTGGTCACCCAGGCGTGCGAGTTGCCCACGCGGCTGAGCGTATCGAGCTGCAGGCCCGAATCCACGTACATGTCGTCGAAATACACCGCGGCCTGCAGGGGCACCTCGTTGCACGCCAGGCGCTGCGGGTCGTAGATCTTGTCCCAGCTGGTGTCTTCCATCAGCAGGTCCATGGCGGGCTTAAATGGCTTAAGCTCGGGCATCTGCTCAAACATCCACGGGAACATGGCCTCGCCGGTAAACATGAGCGGGCGCGCGAGCGTGTCGAACTCGGTGCGATGGGCCTTCTCCTCTGCTGCGGCCCAGCGAATGGGCATGGTGTCGCCGTCGGCGTAGATGAACTCCTGCAGTGTCCAATACAGCGGGTTTGTACGCGTGTTGGTGCGCTCGAAGGCGCGCATCAAAAAGCTGTCAGATACCGAGGCGCCGCAGGTCAGCGTGCCGTCACCGTCAACAAAAGCATGATCGATAATCCAGTGCATGCGCTCAAAGCTCGGCTTCATACCAAAGTCGCTGCCCATGAGCTGTAGGCGCTCGACCGTCATCGGCGAGCCGTCGGGCAGCACGGGCTTCTGAGCCTCGAGCGCATCGGCCAGGGCTGCCACGCGCTCGACGTCAGCGGGGTAGCGGTCATAATACTGCTGCGTCTTGGCGGCCATGCGCGGGAAGGTGTGCGCGTAGACCTCGCTTGCGCTCGCCGGCACGTGGGGGATTCCGCCGCAGGTAAAGCTCGCCGCCACGCCCTCGGGGAAGAGCGACAGGTAGCTCAGCGTCAAAAAACCGCCGTAGCTTTGGCCGAGCGTGACCCACGGCTTGCCGCCAAAGCCCACTAGGCGCAGGTACTCAAAATCGCGCACGATGGAGCTGGCAAGATGGCGCTTGAGGAAATCCGCCTGCGAGCGTGCTGTATCGGCGCCGGCTGCCTCGGCGCGCTCGCCCAGTGCCTTGATCGTGCGTCCGTCCACGCAGCTACTGCGTCCGGTGCCGCGCTGGTCGGGAAGGATTACGCGGAAGTGCTTGACGGCCTCCTCGATCCAGCCGTCGCTTGTGGGCGACAGCGGACGCGGGCTCTCGCCGCCGGGGCCGCCCTGCAAAAACAGGAGGAGCGGCAGATCGTCGTTGATGCGGTCGGGTGCGCAAACCACGCGGTAGAAGAGCTTGATGCTCTCGGGCGCGCCGGCGATGGGTGCCGGCATGGCGCCGCGGCGCATGGTGCTGCCGACGGCTAGGAGCATCGGCTCCAGGCCGCGCCAGTCAAGGGGGACGTCGATGCTGTGGTCCTCGACGTAAAGGCCGGGGACGTGGTACGAAGTGATGAGGGCCATGTGAGTCTTCCGTTCGTTGCGGTGTTTCGGGTTGACCAATTCTACCGCCGCAGACGAAGGTATGTGCAAATCGGCTACCATGGTGGGCAAACATCTAGGAGAAAGGGCCGTCCATGTCGGTCGATATAGCCACGTACGTTCACGATCTTGCCGTTGAGGCCAAGGCCGCCTCGGGCGCGCTTGCCGCTGCGAGCGATGCCCAGCGCCAGGAGGCCGTGCGCGCCATGGCCGCGGTGCTGCGCGACGGCGTCGATTCCATCGTTGCCGCCAACGAGCTCGACATGTCCGCCGCGCGCGATGCGGGCACCTCGGCGGGGCTCCTCGACCGCCTGCTGCTGACGCCCGAGCGCGTCGAGGGCATGGCCGCCGGACTGGAAAAGCTCGCCGAGCTGCCCGATCCCGTCGGCCGCGTACTCGACCACCGCGTGCTCGCAAGCGGCGTGGACCTGACCCGTGTGAGTGTGCCGCTGGGCCTAGTCGCCATGGTCTACGAGGCGCGCCCCAACGTGACGACCGATGCCGCAGGCATCTGCATCCGTACCGGCAACGCCTGCATTCTGCGCGGCGGCTCGCTGGCCTATCACTCGTGTGCCATGATCGCCGAGCTGCTGGCCGATGCGCTCGAGGCCAAGGGTTTCCCACGCGAGGCCGTGTCGATGATCGAGTCTACCGACCGCGAGGCCACCGGCGAGCTCATGAAGCTTCGCGGCATCGTCGACGTGCTCATCCCGCGAGGCGGCGCGGGCCTGATTCAGCGCTGCGTGCGCGAGTCGCTCGTGCCGGTGATCGAGACGGGCACAGGCAACTGTCACATCTACGTGCATGAATCCGCCGACTTTGATAAGGCGCTCAACATTATCGTTAATGCCAAGACCCAGCGCGTAGGCGTGTGCAATGCCGCCGAGTCGCTGCTGGTCGACCGTGATGTGGCCGATGCGTTTTTGCCTGCGGTCGTTGCCGTGCTGCACGACCACGGCGTGCTCATTCACGGCGACGAGGCCACGTGCGCCGCGTGCGCCGACGCCGGCTTTGTGGAGGGCGATGACTACGTCGCCGCGACTGAGGAGGACTGGGGTCGCGAGTACTTGGCTCTCGAGATGAGCGTGAAGGTCGTGGCAGACGAGGACGAGGCCATCGCACACATCAACCGCTACGGCACGATGCACTCCGAGGCCATCATCGCTGAGGACGTGGATGCCTGCGAGCGCTTCCTGGACGCGGTCGATGCCTCGGCCGTGTACGCCAACGCCAGCACGCGCTTCACCGACGGCGGCGAGTTTGGCCTGGGCGCCGAGATCGGCATCTCGACCCAAAAGCTCCACGCCCGCGGCCCCTTCGCCGCCGAGGCCCTCATCACCTACAAATACAAGCTCCGAGGCACCGGTCAGGTCCGTCCCTAGCGCCCGCGCAAACAAAAACCACCACTAAAGGTGCCTTTCCCCTTTGTGGTGGTTTTAAGTGGCGTGGACGGTTAGGCCTGGAAGGTATCGCGGTCGGGGGCGAAGGACTGCATGGCCGCGATGGTGCGGTCAAAGAGCTCGGGGAGCTCCCAGCCGAGCATCTCGGCGCCCTGCGAAATCACGTCGCGCGAGCAGCCGGCGGCAAAGCGCTTGTCCTTGAACTTCTTCTTAAGCGACTTGGTCGTAAAGTCCATAACGCTCTTGCTCGGGCGCATGATGACTGCAGCGCCGATCAGGCCGGTGAGCTCATCGCAGGCAAACAGGATCTTTTCCATCTGCAGCTCGGGTTTGGGCAGCGAGGTGTTGAAGTCCGACGTGTGCGTCTGGATGGCGCGAATGAGCTCGGGAGACGCACCTTCGCCCTCAAGAATCTCGGCAGCATAGATGGTGTGGTTCATGGGGTCGTCCTCATGCTCCTCCCAATCAAGGTCGTGCAGCAGACCGACGATGCCCCAAAACTCCTCGTTCTCGGGGTCGAACTCGCGCGCAAAGTAGCGCATAGTGCCCTCGACCGTCTCGCCATGGGTGATGTGGAACGGGTCCTTGTTGTGCTCGTTGAGCAGTTCGAACGCGCGGTCGCGGGTGATTCCGGCGGTAAGCGGCTCTGCCATAAGAGACTCCTTGTGCTCGTGGGTATCGATAAGAATGAATACTACTAGAACAAGAAAACCACCACAAAGGTGCCTGTTCCCTTTGTGGTGGTTTTTGGCGCGGATTGGTTAGTTGAGGGCGGCTTGGGCTAGGCGGGCTTCGGCGGCCTCCTCGGTGACGCCCAAGGCCACAGCGAACTCCTCGATGGAGCGGCGCTTGGCTTCCTTGAGTACGCGCATGTAGTAGGAGCTGGGTTTTTTATCAGCTTCTTCGGCCTGGCGAATGCGGTGCATCATGGTTTTTGCCACGCGGACCGTCTCGGGCGCGCCCAGCTTGAGCTGCTGCTTAAAGTGCGTCTCCTCAAGTGAGCTGTTGCGCTCGGTAAAAGTGTCGCACTCCAGCTCGTCATAGTGGCTCAGCAGGTGCTCGGCATCTTGCTGCGAGATGGCGGCGTGCAAACGGTCGGCCTGCGCCACGGGGTACATGAGGATCGTCTGCGCATGTCCCTGCTTGGTCTCGAGCAGTAGCATGGGCTGCGGTGTGTCGTCCCTAAAACCGACGACGGTGCAGACTCCCTGACCCGGATGAATGACGTGTTGACCGATTGAGAACATGCTACCTCCAACTTATACGAATTTGCGTATGTTAAGAATACTACGTTGACGTGCGCAAACCCTTACTTTATGCAGGAAAAGCACACAACTCCGATAGGTAAGAGTATTCGATACTCTGAGCGGTTCATGCACATGTTTATGCATTTCCAGAACGTGTATAAACTGCAGGCAAACCGTCAACTTTGTACAGCCGCGCAAGAGCGGTAGTCATTTTTGTGCATATGCAATATCTATTAGCTTTACCCTGCGACAGTAGCTACCGCTTGTGATAGAGTGCTACAAACTCTGGCTTTTGCCCTACGAGTGACCAAGAGCTCGGGGGCTTTAACACAAGGAGGATCTATGCCCGAGAAGATTGAAGAGCTGGTACGCGCTGCGCTTGCTGCGGCCCAGGAGGCCGGCGACCTTTCCGCATTTGAACTTGACGATTGCGCCATCGAGCGACCGGCTGACACTTCTCATGGCGAGTGGACCTCCACCATGGCTCTGAAGTCCGCCAAGTTGGCTCACTGTGCCCCGCGCAAGATCGCCGAGGCCGTCGTTGCCCATATGCCCGAGGACCCCGCGATCGAGAAGGTCGAGATCGCCGGCCCTGGCTTTATCAACTTCTACCTCTCCGTCGCCGTCAAGAACGCCATCTTCGGCGAGGCCCGCGAGAAGGGCATGGACTTCGCTAAGTCCAACGTCGGTGGCGGCCTGAAGACCCAGGTCGAGTTCGTCTCCGCCAACCCCGTCGGCCCCATGCATATCGGCCATGGCCGCTGGGCCGCGCTGGGCGACTCCCTCTGCCGTGTTATGGACCACGCCGGTTACGACATCCAGCGTGAGTTCTACATCAACGACCACGGCTCGCAGATGAACACCTTCGGCAACTCCATCAGCACGCGCTATATGCAGCTTGCCGACATTATCGCCAAGCAGGGCGTGGACATCGACGAGGCTCACAAGCTGCTGATCGCCGACCGCGACGCTTTCGTTGCCGATGAGAACGACGAGCATCCCGAGACCCATCCGTATCAGGACAACTTTGCCGAGACCCTGGGTAAGGACTCCTACGGCGGCGACTACATCATCGATGAGGCTGCCGAGTTCTGGCGCACCGACGGCGACAAGTGGGTCGAGGCCGATCCACAGGAGCGCATGGAGAGCTTCCGTGAGCGCGGCTATGTGAAGATGGTCGACAACATGCGCGACCTCTGCCACGCCGTCAATTGCGACTTCGACCGCTGGTTCTCCGAGCGCTCGCTGTACGTGAAGGACACCGAGGGCGAGACCGCCGGCACCTCCGCCGTCGACCGCGCTTTTGAGAAGCTCGACAAGATGGGCTACCTCTACACCAAGGACGGCGCTCTGTGGTTCCGTTCCACCGACCTGGGCGACGACAAGGACCGCGTCCTGATCAAGTCCGACGGCGAGTACACCTACTTTGCCTCCGACGTTGCCTATCACTGGGATAAGTTCCAGCGCGTTGACCACGTCATCGACATCTGGGGTGCCGACCACCATGGCTACATCGAGCGCGTCCGCTGCGTCTGCGACGCTCTTGGCTATCCCGGCAAGTTCGAGGTTCTGCTGGGCCAGCTCGTCAACCTGCTGCGTAACGGCAAGCCCGTCCGTATGTCCAAGCGCAAGGGTACCATGGTTACCCTGCAGGAGCTCGTTGACGAGGTCGGCTCCGACGCCGCTCGCTACACGCTCATCTCCAAGAGCTCCAACCAGATGGTCGACTTCGATATCGAGGCCGTTAAGAAGCGCGACAACTCCAACCCGGTGTACTACGTGCAGTACGCTCACGCCCGCGTTTGCTCCATCCTGCGCCGTGCCGCTGACGTTACGCCCGAGCAGGCTGACGAGATGGGCATGAAGGCCGTCGCCGCCAAGGCCATCGGTGAGAACGTCGATTACTCGCTGCTGACCGACCCGACCGAGCTCGCCCTTTCGCGTAAGCTCAACGAGCTCACCGACCTCATCGCCAGCTGCGCTCGCGACCGCGCTCCGTTCCGCCTGACGCACTTTGCCGAGGAGCTCGCCGGCGACTTCCACAGCTTCTATGCTGCCTGCCAGGTTCTGCCGAGCGAGGGCCGTCCCGTCGACCCCGAGCTTTCGCGCGCCCGTCTGGCCGCTTGCGACGCCGTCCGCGTGACGCTCGCTCTGGTGCTCACTCTCGTTGGCGTCTCCGCTCCCGAGCAGATGTAAGCTGCGGTTCATTTGACCGTACAGACTTGGTTTAACTAAGCCTTGAAAGCCCGATCTCCTACGGAGGTCGGGCTTTTTTGCAAACGCCGACGTGTTGACGAATTTGGAACTGCTGGAAATACGAAACTATGCCGGTTTACTACGATGAATTGAGATATTCCAACCACGCCGGCTTTTCACTAAAAAATGCAAGGCATCTACCTGCGGTTTTAGTTCAACAAGTTTCGGAGTGGTCGCGGTTGAGCGATTCATCGTAGTAAACCGCCATAGTTTTGGCGGAGGCAGTCAGATTTGTGGGTGTTAAACCAAAGAGTGTCCCTTTTGACTAGTCGTTTAAGAACGTCCCCAATGACTAAGTTGCAGGTGGCGGCGGTTGTGTTACACTAACGCTGCGTATATGACGCAATCATCTCGATACAGATCAATGATGTCCGTCGTTTTGAACGGAACTAGACTGTTTAGCCGCCCTGAAGGTTTATGCAGGGAGCATGTGATCACAGGGCTTGAAAAGAAAGTTGAGCAAACACCGTGTCTGATCAACAGCAAGAAAACGAAATAACGACGACGCAGACCGCTCCCGCTGCACCGGTTGCGTCGGACCAGGTCGCGGCGCCCGCGCAAGCCTCGGCTCCTGAGACGCCTAAGGCTGCTTCGACGCCTACGCCTGCAGCGGCTGAGAAGGCCGTGCCTGCAACTGGTGAGGAGGCTGCTCCGGCAAAGCCCAAGCGTACGCGCCGCACGACCAAGCCTGCTGCTGACGGCGAGGAGGTCACCAAGCCCAAGCGCCGTACCACGCGCACGACGCGCGCCAAGCGCACCGTTGCAGCTGACTCCTCGGCGCCGATTTCCGATGAGGTCGCGCAGGCACGTGCGTTGGCGCAGATTAGCGAGGCTCAGGTGGTGCGCGCCCGCCGTCGTGCTGCTGAGCGCGAGGCCGCGGCTCTGACCGAGTTTGCAGCCCCGTCTGTGCCCGAGACCCCTGCCGCCGACCAACCGACCGAGAAGCCGGCACCGCGCACACGCCGTCGCACGGCTGCTAAGGCCGAGCAGGTTGCTGAACAGGTAACCCCCGAGCTCACTGAGGCTTCGGTCCGTTCCGCGGCAGGGGAGGGCGCATCGCCAACTGAGCCCGCTGCGCCTGTCGAGGCCAGCGAAGTTCCCGTTGTCGATCCGGCTTTGCGCCCGCACCGTCGCGGTCGCAAGCCCAAGGCCTTCGTCGAGGCAGAGAAGGCCGCAGCCGCAGCCGCAGCTGCTCGGGATGCTGCGGCGACCGCCGAGTCTGCAACCGCTGCCGATGCACCCGTTCAGGATGCTGCGACTTCCGAGGCCGCTCCCGCCGATGCCGAGCCCGCCGACGTCCGCCCCGGTCGCAGCCGTCGCACTGCTGTTAAGCGCACGTCCAAGGCTAAGGCTGCCAAGAAGGGTGCGTCCGAGGATTCCGACGAGACGACCGCCGATGCATCGACTGATGCCGCCGAGCCCCAAGACGTCGAACAGCCTGCGTCCGAGAAGCCCAAGCGCGGTCGCAAGAAGTCCGTTAAGGCCAAGGCCGCCGAGCAGCATGCTGATGTCGAAGCGCAGGTCGATTCCGGCGCCGAGGCCAATGACGCCGCTGCGGCCAATGTTGACACCACCGCAACCGATGGTGCCGCCCCCGCCGAGGGCGAAGACGGCGCTCGCCCCAACCGTCGCCAGCACAAGCGCAACGAGGAGCGCAACGAGCGCAAGGACGAGCGCAACAACGACCGTCGCAACCGCCAGCGCGATCGCAAGCAACGCAACAAGGAGCGTAATGCCGCTCCCACCGAGCCCACGCTTTCGCGCGAGGAGCTCGCTGCCATGAAGGTCGCCGAACTTCGCGAGAAGGCCAAGGAGTTCGAGATCGAGACGACCGGCAAGAAGAAAGCCGAGCTTGTCGAGGAGATCTACGTCACCGCCGCGAAGGCCGAGGGCTTCCGCGACATCAAGGGCATTCTGCAGATTCGCCCGGACAGCTCCGGCATCATCCACGCCCATGGCTACATGAAGTCCAACGACGACGCCTTCGTGCCCGCCTACCTCATCCGCTCCGCGCGCCTGCGCACGGGCGACGTCATCGAGGGCTCGCTGCGTCCTTCGCGCGGCGGCGACAAGCGCGCCGGCCTCGCCAAAATCACGACCGTCAACGGTCTGGACCCCGAGCAGATTCGCAACCGCCCCAAGTTCGGCGACCTTACCCCGGTCTATCCCAATGAGCCGCTGCGCATGGAGCACGGCAAGGATTCCATCACCGGTCGCGCCATCGACATCGTGTCGCCGATTGGCAAGGGCCAGCGCGGCCTGATCGTGTCCCCGCCCAAGGCCGGCAAGACCACGATCCTCAAGAAGATCTGCCAGTCCATCTCGATTAACAACCCCGAGGTGCACCTCATCTGCCTGCTCGTCGACGAGCGCCCCGAAGAGGTCACCGATATGCAGCGTTCCATCAAGGGTGAGGTTGTGGCGTCGACCTTCGATATGCCCGCCGACAACCACACTCGTGTGGCAGAGCTCGTCATCGAGCGCGCCAAGCGCATCGTGGAGCTGGGTGGCGACGTCGTGGTGGTGCTCGACTCCATCACGCGTCTTGCCCGCGCCTACAACTTGGCGGCGCCCGCCTCGGGCCGCATCCTTTCGGGCGGCGTCGATTCGGCGGCCCTGTATCCGCCCAAGCGCTTCCTGGGCGCAGCCCGTAATATCGAGAACGGTGGCTCGCTCACCATCCTGGCCTCTGCCCTCATCGACACCGGTTCCAAGATGGACGAAGTCATCTTTGAGGAGTTCAAGGGCACCGGCAACATGGAGCTTAAGCTCGACCGCGATCTTGCCGACCGTCGTATCTTCCCGGCCATTGACCCCGTTGCCTCCGGTACGCGCAACGAGGATCTGCTGGTCGACGAGCAGATGCGCCCGTTTGTCTTTGGCCTGCGTCGCATTCTTGCCGGCATGAACAACACCGAGCGCGCAGCCGCATCGTTTATCAAGGGCCTTAAGGGCACCAACACCAACCAGGAGTTCCTGGTGCGTTCGGCCAAAAAGCACAGCGACTACGAGCAGACGTTCTAGGTTGTCATCCACACGCAGCGATAGCCATCAATGCGATAAAGGGTCGGGGCTTTGAGCCTCGGCCCTTTTCCATATCGCCGCTCCGCGCTTATTTTTAACCATAAGACCGACGAGCAGCAGGTTTCCCGTTTCAATCCGACATCGTCGCTTGCAATCGACGGGGCGGTTTCGCATAATAGCTTTTAAGCTTCGCGACGGAAAACGCAGATGAAACGAACCATATACCGTTGCTTTGGGGCATAGCCCCGCTTCATCTTCTCTCGCGCAGCCAACTGAATGATGCGATTTGGGTGCTGGAAGATGGGGAGAGCTCATGGCTTCTTCTGATGCAACACAACGAGCAGTCCTTGCCGGACTTTCGTGCGGGATCGGCCTTGCCGCTCCCGTGGTTATGTATGCCGCGACGCTGCCGTTTTCGTCGGTGAACGAGACGGTCGTGGCGGGTGCGGTTCCCTTCGCCGTGGGTGCGGTGGCGGGCGTGGGTATCTATGCCGCCTCGCTGGGTATCTCCGAGTACCGTGCGCAGCGTGAAGAGCGTCTGTTCCAGCCCGATGCCATGGGCGGTGCCGCCAATCTCAATCAGCATCAAAGCGAGTTCAAGACCGCCTCGATTCCAGCTCAGCAGCAGGATGCGACTCCTTACGCTGCGACTTCTGCTTCTCAGGCTCAGGCGGAGCAGTCTACCTCGGCATTCCTTTCCGGCCTGACTGGTGCGTTCCAGCGCCGTCATGCCGATGATGGTGTCCCTACCATTGCTCGAGCCGCAGATGCTATGGACGAGGACGAGGCTTGGTCCATGATCGACAGTATGCTCGACGACGATTCGCCGGTGAGCTGCAACCCTGCACACTCGCGCGACGTCTATCAAGTCGCCATCGACGAGCTCACCAACGGCGGGCAGACCGGCTCCTTCAATCGCGACGACATCGCCGCCGCGGCACGCGCCGTGTCTGGCTCCCAGGCCGCCCCTGCGGGCAGCACGGCGGCTTTCGTGGCACTCGTCGCCAACGCGGCAGCCAATAACGCCTACAGCGCTACCTCGGCGGACGCGAACGCTTCTGCCGACAATTCGTACGTTGATGAAGCCATGGCCGCGGACGAGGAGGCCGTTGCCGCCCGCCGTGCCGCCGAAAGCTCGCTTTGGGGCGCTCCTGCCCAGCAGCAGGCGGCTGAGGCTGCGCCGTACAACGCAAACCTCGCCAGCATGCCTATCATCTCCGGTGCCGCGGACATCGATCTCGATGACCTCGATGAGCCTGCAGCCATCACCGCATCGATTGATGCCCAAGATCGCATCGACACCGGAGACCTTCCGGACGCCTCGCTCGAGGTTGATGTTCCCATAGCCGATTACTCGGGCCACGAGGACATGTGGGCCGCCGCCACCGCGATTCTGGATGAGATTGACGAGCCCGCTCCTGTTGCAGCGCCCGCTCCCGTCGCTGCCCCTCAGCCTGCTGCCCCCGCCTATGTCGGCCGTCACAGCGCTGTGTTCCCCGAGGATACCGCCCGCATCTCGCGCGAGAGTATCGAGCGGGCCGAGGCTATTGCCGCCGGCATTATGGAAAATCGTCGTCACGAGCGCGTCAATCAGATCCTCGAGGAAGAGATCGAGCGCCTGCAGTCCTCCACAGCCAAGCGTACAGGCCGTGCCTATCTGAGCGTTATCGAGGGCGGTACCGCCAGCTTCGCGCCGCTCCGCGCGGAGGCATAACTTCTGCATGGTTAAGATCAATCGAAAATGGGCGGTCGCGACCTGCCTGATGGCGCTCTTGATCTGGGGCAATTCGCTGGTTCCCGGCTTGGGGTCGGGCTCGCTGAGCCTAACGGTCATGGAAGCTATCCGCGGTTTCCTGCACGGCGTGGGACTTCCATATGAATGGGTGACCAACTTTGTTGTTCGCAAGTGCGCGCATTTTACCGAGTATATGGTGCTCGGCATCCTGGCAACGCACGCCTTTGATTTTGAGGGCCGGCGCACCTTTGACGTGCTGCTGCCCACGGCGGTGTTCCTGCTGCTGATTCCCTCGATCGACGAGACGATTCAGCTCTTTGTGCCGGGACGCGCCGGCATGATCACCGATGTGATGATCGACTGCTGTGGAGCGGCAACGGGCGTTGTGCTTCGATATCTCTTACGGTGGCTGATGTGCGCCAAAAAAGCCGCCTAGGACGTATTGTTTGGTCCTAGGCGGCCTTTTTTATTTGAGGGGTTATATGAGGCGTGGTGGCGTCGTTCCGTAGGTTGGATTTGCCGAGCGCGCCACGCCCTGTGGGTGCGTCTGCTACTGAAGCGCCTGTGCGCCCAGGGCCAGGCAGCCCATGATGCCCTGCTTGCCCTCGAGGCTGTTGTTGACAATATAGGAATCGATGTCGTTGACCTCGGGCGTGACGATATAGCCGTTGAGCATCTCGGCGCACTTTTTGCGTGCGAGCGGCACGATGGGGGTGTGGTCGGCCACGCCGCCGCCGATGATGATCTTTTGCGGTGCGTAGCACAGCGTGTAGGTCATGAGCGCCTGTGCCAGATAGCCTGCGAGCAGGTCCATGGCCTCCGGGTCATCGGCCATGTCTCCGGCGCTCTTGCCATCCCAGCGCTTTTTAACGCCAGGGCCGGCGATGAGGCCCTCGAGGCAGTTGTCATGGAAGGGGCAGGCGCTATGCTCGCCGATGGTGTCGCGCGGGTCGCGCGTGACCAGGATGTGGCCGGCCTCGGGATGCATCATGCCGTGCACGAGCTTACCGCCCGAGAGCACGCCGGCGCCCACGCCGGTGCCGATGGTCAGGTAGACCACGTCGGTGAGGCCCTGGGCGCAACCAAAGGTGACCTCGCCCAAGCAGGCAACGTTGACGTCGGTGTCGTAGCCACAGGGAATATTGAGCTCGTTTTGGATGGTGCCCAGCAGATCAAAGTAGCGCCATGCCGTTTTGGGCGTCTCCAGGATCTTGCCGTATTGGGGCGAAGCGGGGTTGACTGCGGTGGGGCCAAAGGCGCCGATGCCCAGTGCGGCGATGCCCTTGTCGGCAAACCATGCATTGACGGCCTCAACGGTCTCCTGCGGGGTCGTGGTCGCGATCTGCTCACGCTCCAGGACCGTACCGTCTGCATAGCCCGTGGCGCAGACCATCTTGGTGCCGCCGGCCTCGAGCGCTCCGATAAGCTGCTGTTCTGCCATAGTATTCCTCTCTCTGGGACGAGTTGCTCCGTGACTAAAGTATAGGGCTCTAAACCATTTAAGAAAGCGCTATAAAAAGAAGCCTCGCAACGTGGCGGGCGGTGCGGGGCTTCTTTGGTTGCTTTAGTTGCCGGGCCGTCATTACCCGCGCGGCTTGATTTTATCACGTAGCGACTTGAGGTTCTCCAGTGCCGCGTTAAGCGTCTCGTCCAGCTTGGCAAAGTGGAAACGAATCAGATGGTTGACGGGCTCGCGGAAGAAGCTCGAGCCGGGCACGGCGCCCACGCCCACCTTGGATGCGAGGTCCTCGCAGAATTCGAGGTCGCTGTCATAGCCAAACTCAGAGATGTCCATCATGACGTAGTAGGCGCCCTGTGGCACGTTATGCTCAAGACCGATGCTATCGAGCCCCTGGCAGAACAGGTCGCGTTTGGCGGTATAGAGGTTAAGGACCTCATCGTAATAGCTGTCGTCGAAGTTGAGGGCGGTGACAACGGCTTCCTGCAGGGGAGCGGCGGCACCCACGGTGAGAAAGTCGTGGACCTTCTTGATACGCTCGGTGATCTGGGCCGGGGCGATGGTGTAGCCCAGACGCCAGCCGGTGATGGAGTACGTCTTAGACAGCGAGCTGCAGCTGATGGTTCGCTCGAACATGCCGGGCAGCGTGGCCATATAGACGTGCTCATGGGGCGCGTAGACGATGTGCTCGTATACCTCGTCGGTGATGCAGTAGGCGTCGTACTGTTTGCAGAGGTCGGCGATAAAGGTGAGCTCCTCGCGCGTAAAGACCTTGCCACAGGGGTTGGACGGGTTGCACAGGACGATCGCCTTGGGATCGTTGTCGCGGAAGGCCGCCTCGAGCACCTCACGGTCAAAGTCGAACGCAGGCGGGTTGAGCGGCACGTAGATGGGCTCGGCACCCGAAAGGATCGTGTCGGCGCCGTAGTTCTCATAGAACGGCGAGAAGATTACGACCTTGTCGCCGGGGTTCGTAACCGTCATCATGGCGGCCATCATGGCCTCGGTGGAGCCGCAGGTGACTACGATGTTCTCGTTGGGGTTGATCGGCATGCCCATAAAGTGCTCCTGCTTAGCGGCAAGCGCCTCACGCATGGCCTGGGAGCCCCAGGTGATGGAGTACTGGTGGTAAAGCGGCTTGGGGTCGGTGGCGATGGTGCTGAGGCTGTTGAGCAGCTGCGCCGGGGGATCGAAGTCGGGGAAGCCCTGCGACAGGTTGACAGCACCGTACTTATTGGAGATGCGCGTCATGCGGCGGATGACCGAATCGGTAAACGTTGCCGTACGGTTGGAGAGTTCTTTCATGCTTGTCCTTTCGAGCATTTGCAGTGGGGCAAGTTTACTCCTATGAAACCGGTGGGAATTGCTCGAAACGCGCTTGAAAAACTCTTTTCAAAATTCTTGAAAATTGGGGCTTGCATCGCGTGGCGTTCCTTGCAATAATAGTCGAGCGCGAAGCGCACAGGACACGGTGGGTGTAGCTCAGTTGGCTAGAGCGACGGGTTGTGGTCCCGTAGGTCGAGGGTTCGAGTCCCTTTACCCACCCCAGTTCTTGCTTCGTGTTGATATCGGGTCGTTAGCTCAGTTGGTAGAGCAGGGGACTCTTAATCCCAAGGTCCAGGGTTCGACCCCCTGACGGCCCACCACACGATATCTCCTCTAAAGTCCGCCACAACGGACTTTAGCTTTGGGTCGTTAGCTCAGTTGGTAGAGCAGGGGACTCTTAATCCCAAGGTCCAGGGTTCGACCCCCTGACGGCCCACCAAAGATTGTTAAGACGGTCAACTTCGGTTGGCCGTTTTTTTTGTTAACAGTACATGGGGTCGAACCCGTAAGGGCGCGGAGCTGAGGAAATGCGTAAGCATTTACCAGCGTAGCGCGCAAGGCGCAAAGCGCCGCAGCGGCCGCCTGCAAAGCAGGCTGACCCCCTGACGGCCCACCAAAGCATGTTAAAGCGACTGGCTTCGGCTGGTCGCTTTTTTGTTGACCTCGCATGGGGTCGAACCCGAAAGGGCACAGAGCTGAGTAATCTGCACCGTGATTCCCTTAGGGAAACACGGCTAAAGCCCCATAAACGTGCTCTCCTTATGAGAATTATGCTCATGGGGCTCGATGCATGTTGAGAAGTTGTGATCAAACTCAAAGTGAGAATCGATTTAGTCCGCTCGATAATGGGAACCGAGACTTTCGGTTCGGTTGCGCATGGCTTTGACCATTTCCTGTGCTAGTTGAATCTGCGATTGCAGGCGGGCGAGGGCTGCGACTTCGCTGTCCTGGGCTTTCTGTGCGCTCAAGGTCGTTGCCTCCGTCTTCAAGCCCTCAAGCTCGTGTAGTGTCTTGGATAGACCTGCTTCGGTCCTGTTGATCATGCAATAGGTGCTCATCGTGTGCTTAAGGCTGCGTGTCAGGCGTTCGGCATCTGTTGTGGCAATGCCGTACTGGGGGAGGGCGATATCCGCCTTCGGGGCCACCTCAGGTGCATTCTGCGCTGCAAGGGCTGCCGATGCGCCCGCGATGCGTCCGAACACGATGCCGTTGGCGCTTGACAAGCCACCAATGCGGTCGGCGCCGTGCATGCCGCCTGTCGCCTCACCGCAAGCGTAGAGGCCCTCAACGCCCGTGTGCGCGGTCTTATCGATCTTGATGCCGCCATTAGCGGCGTGGGCATACATCGCAACGCGCATCTCGTCAGTCGGGGCGATGCCGTGCTCGTCTTGCAGCCAGGTGGCAAAGGTCTGCACAAACTCGGGGATGTCCTCGCGGGGGAAGTCGTAGTGGAGCGCCAGGCCCTCTGCACCTGCTTGATCGATGGCAAGATCGATGGCGCGGGAAGCCAAGCGCGAAGTGAAGGGTCCATATCCTGAGCGTTGCTCAAGCAGATTGTCCAGCTTTTCATCGGCAATATCGACCGTTTGGTCAAACGTGACGTAGCGCCAGGTTTTCTCATTGAAGACCAGGTTGCGCTTGGGTTCAATGAAGCCGGGCATCATCTGCATGAACTCTATATTAGTAAGTGTTGCGCCGTGCGCCAGCGCGATGGCCTGCGAGGAGCTGAGCACATCAGCCGACGTAAGGCTGCGCTCGAACAGGCCACCTGTGCCACCGGCTGCGATGATCGTGGCCTTGGCAGCAAAGGGCACGATTCGATTTTCGGTGAGGTCGTAGAGCACGGTTCCGGTTATTCTGCCGTTCGTGTCCTCAACAAGGTCGATAAGCTCATGGCGGGGGAGCAGACGAATGCCGAGCGACTCGAGCCGGGCCGTCAGAGCGTCCTCAAGGGGCTTGCGGGTGAGGCCGCGCCACATGCGCGTTTTGTGGTCAAAGCAGGGGATAAATTGCTTTTGCTGGGCGCTCTCGGCGCTTTTTGGACGCTGGAGATCAACGCCCAGATCCTGTTCGAGCCAGTCAATCGCTTGGGGAATGCCGTGGACGAACGTCTGGACGAGTTCGGGGTCGGCAACGCCGCCGCCGACGGTTTGGATGGTGTCGATAAGGTCCTGCTCGTCGTCTTCGTCGACGGGCCCAATAAGCCCGAGTCCCCAGGTGCCCGGGAAGAAGCTCGATCCGCTCATGGTCTTGCCGGCGCTTGCGATGGCAACGGTTGCGCCCGCGCGCGACGATTCTATGGCGGCACAAAGGCCCGCAATGCCAGATCCAATTACCAATACATCAGTCGATTCCATGGGATTCCTTTCTCGTCCGCGCATTGTCGCACGGGAGATTGGCAAAGGTATCGCAAAGATTGGATAAATCGGTAAAGGGCGAATATGGCACGTGGGCGTTGAGGCCGCTTGACGGCTCCTTCTCATTACACCTCACGTTCCATCAGAACTGATATATCGGATCTCGAACGCTTTATGGCAAAAAAAGAGCCGCTACCTGGGTGGGTAGCGGCTCAAAAGCTCAACTATATGAGCATCGCGCGGGCGCGATTAGGCCTTGAGGGCCTCCTCGACGGCGACAGCGCAGGCGACGGTGGCACCGACCATGGGGTTGTTGCCCATGCCGATGAGACCCATCATGTCAACGTGCGCAGGCACGGAGGAAGAACCGGCGAACTGGGCGTCGGAGTGCATACGGCCCATGGTGTCGGTCATGCCGTAAGAGGCAGGGCCGGCGCCCATGTTGTCCGGGTGCAGGGTACGACCAGTGCCGCCACCAGAAGCGACGGAGAAGTACTTCTTGCCAGCCTCGAGGCGCTCCTTCTTGTAGGTGCCAGCGACGGGGTGCTGGAAGCGCGTGGGGTTGGTGGAGTTACCGGTGATCGAGATGTCGACGTTCTCGTGCCACATGATGGCAACGCCCTCGCGGACGTCGTCGGCGCCGTAGCAGTTGACGGCGGCGCGGGGACCATCGGAGTAGGGGATGGTCTCGACGACCTTGAGCTCGCCCGTGAAGTAGTCGAACTGGGTCTTCACGTAGGTGAAGCCGTTGATGCGGGCGATGATCTGAGCAGCGTCCTTGCCCAGACCGTTGAGGATGACGCGCAGCGGCTTCTTGCGAGCCTTGTTGGCGTTCAGAGCCAGGCCGATAGCACCCTCAGCGGCAGCGAAGGACTCGTGACCGGCCAGGAAGGCGAAGCACTCGGTGTCGTCGGAGAGCAGCATAGCGCCCAGGTTGCCGTGGCCCAGACCGACCTTGCGGTCCTCGGCGACGGAGCCGGGAACGGTGAAGGCCTGGATGCCCTCGCCGATGATGGCGGCAGCCTCAGAAGCGGACTTGGCGCCACGCTTGACAGCGAGAGCGCAACCGAGGGTGTAGGCCCACTCGGCGTTCTGGAAGGCGATGGACTGGGTGTTGTTGACGATCTCACGCGGGTTGAAGCCCTTGTCGGTGCAGATCTGCAGAGCTTCCTCGAGGGAGGCGATGCCGTTGTCGGCGAGGCACTTGTTGATCTTGTCAGCGCGGCGCTCGTAACCTTCGAACGTAACAGTCATAGTTATTTCCCTCCCTTTCTACTCGTGAACCGGGAACACGCTGGCGACGGAGTGAGTCTCCTCGTCGGTGCGCGGGTCGATGTACTTGGCAGCATTCTCCCACTGACCATAGTGGCCCATAGCGCCAGCGATGGCCTCCTCGGGGGTCTTGCCGGCCTTGACGGCGTCGGTGAACTTGCCGAGGTTCAGGAACTCGAATGCGATGATCTCGTTCTTGTCGTTGAGAGCCATGCGGGTGACGTAGCCCTGAGCGAGCTCGAGGTAACGAGCGCCCTTGGCCTTGGTGCCGAACATGGTGCCGACCTGAGAGCGAAGGCCCTTGCCGAGGTCGTCGAGGGAGGCGCCCACGGGCAGGCCGCCCTCGGAGAACGCGGTCTGGCTGCGGCCGTAAACGATCTGCAGGAAGATCTCGCGCATAGCAACGTTGATGGCGTCGCAGACGAGGTCGGTGTTGAGGGCCTCGAGGATGGTCTTACCGGGAAGGATCTCGGAAGCCATGGCGGCAGAGTGGGTCATGCCCGAGCAGCCGATGGTCTCAACGAGGGCCTCCTCGATGATGCCGTCCTTGACGTTCAGCGTGAGCTTGCAGGCGCCCTGCTGAGGTGCGCACCAACCCACACCGTGCGTAAGACCGGAGATGTCGGAAATCTCCTTAGCCTGGACCCACTTGCCCTCCTCGGGGATGGGTGCGGGGCCGTGGTATGCACCCTTGGCAACGGGGCACATGTTCTCCACTTCCTGTGAGTACTGCATGCCTCTCCTCTCTATCGTGTTGGCGTCCCGTCTGGGGGTCGTGGCTGGCGATTGCCGGGCGACCCTTCGAAAGGGACATGACATGCAGCCCCTATAATACCGCGAAATGCACGGAATATTCGGCGAACGGCTCAGTTTTCGTAGCGAGAAGTCCGGAAGTTTTAATTGAAACGGTTTAACTCTATGTTCTGTGGTCGTGAACTTCCGTAGAGGGGGTCCGATTTTGGTAAGATTTTGGTCAGCTCTTGTAAGCGTTGCATGGGTTGACCTGTTGCAACGGTGCCGTTCACCGCCCGTTTACTGCCTTTGGCCGCGCGAGTGTATTGTTTTGCGTGAATGTTTTGATGGCACGCTTCAATCGTGCTGTATTGGATGGCAAGCAGATCCCGGCGAAGGGAGCGCCATGCAGCGCGTTTGGAGAACGGTTACTGGCTTTTACTATGTCTGTGCCCGCGGTACGGACAAGCAGCTCATCTTTGAGGGCGATGAAGACCGGTGGGAGTTTTTGGAGCTGATGCGCGACTGCTGCCGCGAGGCGGGCGTGACGGTTATCGCCTGGTGCCTTATGGGTAATCACGTGCATTTGGTGCTTGCAGATTACGAGGACAGGATGAGCGCGGCGATGCACCGGCTGCTTTTGACGTACGCGCGGCGGTTCAATAAACGCACGGGGCGCACAGGCCATCTGTTCCAGAACCGTTTTGACCGGCGCTCGCTCGATACCGACTGGCAGGTGATGGAGGCTATTCGCTCCGTACACGCCGATCCACAGGAGGCGGGCGTTAGCCTAATCGAGCGTTATCCCTGGAGCAGCTTTGCGGAGCATTTGTGCGCTTACGACGGTGACGCGGCTGATGTCGCGAGGGGATTTTCTGATCCTTCTTGCGTGCTTGAGCTTTTTGGTTCTGCCGAGGGCTTTATTACCCATTCGCTGTCGACGCCCGACGGCGGCGAGCCAGCGCTGGGCGATATGAAAGAGACGGAGTGGGAACGCCACGCCTTTGCCGACAAGTTGGCGAAGCGCCTCGGGGTTCCGCTCAACGGGGTTAAAGCTGCACCGCCGGCGCAGCGCGATACCGTTGTTGTTGGATTGAACAATGCCGGCTTTACGGTGCGCCAGATCGAGCGGTATACGGGGATTAGCAAAAGTACCGTCTCTCGTATCGTGCGCGCCCGCGCGCGAACGGCGATGCGGGCTGGCGGAAACGTGATGTAAGGTCGCCTTTTCACCGCAGCTGGGGTCGTCCATACGCCGCAACCAGCGTTCAAAAGCTTGGTGAGGTAACTGCACTTCTTAATATGCATAGAACAATCGCCATCTTGCATAAAATAACGGCTCAGTCCGGGTTTGCCCGTGCCTACCCCCGTCTGCGCCGTGCAAAAAACGGAGTTTTCAGCATCGTGTTGCTGTCGGCACCGCCGCAATCTTGCAACATACGGGTTCCGAAGCTATTGATTCCCGCCGTTGCGCCCTTGAAGCACGTGCCTGCGTCCCGTCAGGCCGCGATGTCTGTTCTAAAACACAATATATATGCGCCTGGAGACGTTGATTAACGCTTCCGATGCGTATGCCCACAGCTTTGCATGCTGAATACTCGCAAAAATGCACGCCGCTCCCCATGGTACCCGGCTGCGGCAGGCGCGAAGCGAGTCGGAGCTTCGCAGAACGGGGCTTGGCGCATTGCTTGGCGGGCCCGGGGCCCTGCCGCAGGCCTTTGGTGCTGTGGAAAACGCCCGTGTTCGCGTCTGGTCGTGTGGTGAATGACAGAGGGGGCGCCGGACGCGCAGACTTTGTGCATCTGTGCTCATTAGGAAAAAACAGAGCCGCCCGTATCGGGCGGCTCGGCAATCAAAAACCTTGGATTCGGGGCATACGCTACTGGTTAGCTTGCCCCTCGAGCATGCCGTCGAGGGTACGCCAGGCGAGCTCGGCGCATTTGACGCGGGCGGGCATGTGCGAGATGTCCTGGAGCTGGGCGGCTTCGTCCAGGTCTTCCAAGTCCTCTTCGGAGAGCTTCTCGCCGCGGATCATGGCGAGGAAGAGCTCTGCCAGGCGGTGAGCTTCCTCGACGGTCTCGCCGGTGATGAGGTCGGCCATGATGTCGGCACTGGCCTGGCTGATGGCGCAACCGTGGCCGGTAAAGGAGGCCTCCTCGATTAAGCCGTTCTCGACGCGCAGCTGCAAGGTGAGCTCGTCGCCGCAGCTGGGGTTGATGCCGTCGTGCTCGTGCGTGGGAGCATCCATCTCGTACTTATAGTCGGGGTGCGAGTTGTGCTCCATAAATGTGGTGGAGGTGTACAGATTACCCATTGAACGTGCTCCAAACGTGATGCAGGCCGGCGATGAACTTGTCGATGTCGGCCTTGTCGTTGTAGAAGGCCACGCTGGCGCGGCAGCAGGCGAGGTTCTCGACGCCCAGCCAGGTGAGCAGCGGCTGTGCACAGTGGTGACCGGCGCGAATGCAGACGCCGTCCATATCCATGATGCTCGCGACGTCGTGCGGGTGGATGCCCTTGACGTTAAAGCTCACGACGCCGTGGTGGTTGTCCCAATAGATGGAGCCGATGATCTGGACAAAGTCGAGCTGCATGAGCTCGCCCATCAGGTAGTGGACGAGTGCCTGCTCGCGGGCCTGGATTTTCTCGTAACCCACCGTGTTGACTAGGTAATCAAGGGCGGCGCCCGTGGCGAAGATGCCGGCGGCGTCCTGCGTGCCGGCCTCGAATTTCTCGGGAACGGGCGCCCAGACGGCGTCCTGCTCGGTGACCGAATCGATCATCTCACCGCCGGTAAGCACTGGCGGCATGGCGTTGAGCAGGTCCATCTTGCCCCACAGCACGCCGATGCCCATGGGGCCCATGGCCTTGTGCGCGCTAAAGGCAAAGAAGTCGGCGCCCAGGTCGGCCAGATCGACCGGCATGTGCGGCAGCGACTGCGCGCCGTCGACGACCAGATAGCCGCCGTACTTGTGCACGAGCTTGCCGAGGTTCTTGACCGGGTTCTCGACTCCTAGCACGTTGGAGACCTGACCCACGGCCAGGATCTTGGTCTTGGGTCCCACCTTGGCCAGAACCTCCTCGGTGGTGAGCTGGCCGGTCTTGGTGGGATAGAGGTAGACGAGCTTGGCGCCGGTCTCGCGGCAGACCTGCTGCCACGGAATCAGGTTGGAGTGGTGCTCCATGATGGTGATGACGACCTCGTCACCGGGCTCGAGCACCGTGGGTGCAAAGCTCTTGGCGACCAGGTTGAGCGACTCGCTCGTGTTGCGGGTGAAGACGACCTCGTTGGCCTGTGAGGCACCGATGAGGTCGGCGATCTGCTGGCGGACTTTCGCGATGGCGTCGGTGGCCTCGACGGACAGCGAGTACAGGCCACGCAGGGGGTTGGCGTTCATGCGCTGATAGAAGTCGCGCTCGGCGTCGAGCACGCAGGCAGGGCGCTGCGCGGTGGCGGCACTATCGAGGAAGGCGATCTCGGGGTGTTGCTGGAACAGCGGGAACTGTGCCTTGTAGGGATTGGTCTCGATGTCGACGGTAGGCCAGCCGCGCGAGGCCTCGTCGCTGGCGTCGAGCTCCATAGGCTCCGGTGCGGTACAGGTATCGCATTTAACGTGCTCGGTGTCGATCATGCGAGCTCCTCTTCAAAGTTGTCGATCAGGTTGTTGCCCAGGCGGACGACGGCGGCGCGGGTGCGCTCGTCGGTGGCGGAAAGCGCGGCGTCCTCCAGCTTGGCACGGACGAACAGGTCCTCGGCGGCGTTTTGGTCAAGGCCGCGGCAGGCGAGATAGAACAGCTGCTCGTCGCGGACGTGGCCGATGGTGGCTCCGTGGTTGCCGGCGACGTCGTCCTCGTCGCACAGGATGACGGGGACGGTCTTGTTGTCGACCCCCTTGTTGGCCAAAAGCACCGTCTCGCGCTCGGTGCCGGTTGCACCCTTGCAGCCGTGCACGAGGTCGATGGTGCCGCGGTAGACCTTCTTGGACGTGCCGGTCAGCACGCCGTTGGCGTCGATCTCGCACTCGGTCTTGCGACCGCGGTGGCGCAGCTCGTAGTTAAAGTCGCGCACCTGCTCTCGGGCGCCCAGGTAGTCAGTATCGATGGTGACCTTGGCGGTATCGCCCAACAGGTCGCCGGCGAGGCCGGTGGCGCTGGCACCGGCACCCAGGACGGTGTGCTGCACGTTGACGCGCGCGCCCTCGTCCAGGAACAGGCCGGTGTCGTCGAGCGCGATCCAGCTATCGTCGAGCGTCTGCGTGCAGGTCACGTTGACGGTGGCGTACTCGTGGGCGCACACGCGTAGCACGGAGCCCACGACACCCTCGCCGGTAACGGGGGAGTCTAGGGCAATATGTAGATCGAGCGTCGACTGGGGACGGGCGACGACGTCGATGGCGGCGATGGCCGCGGCGGCATCGACAGCGCTCACGCGCACGGTAACCGTGGCGTGCTTGTATGCGGGCACATCGATGACGATGCGCTTGGTAGCGTGGTCGGCCAGGTAGGTGTAGGCAGCCTCGCCCATGCCAGTCTCGAAGGCCTCGGCAGGGGAGAGCTCCTCCTCGAGCTTGATGGCGCCGGCCTGGTAGACGGAGGTCGCAGGCACGTCGAGCTCGGTCTCGGGCGTGATACGGGCGCGGTCGGCGGCATCGCCGGGGGCGGAGGCGCGGCGCTCGGGGAAACGCTCGGCCATAGCGTCCATGGCGGCTTCAAACGCGTCTGCCACGCCGGTAAACTGCTCGTCCAAGCCCTCGACCTCAACGGCCTCGGTGGGAGCGGCGGCAAGCTCGTCAGAGAGCTCGAGCTTGGTCTGGTTCATCTTGAGCCAACCCCAAGTGGCAGCCGGCATCGCATTAACCTGCTCAAGGATGGTAGCAGCGGTGTTGGTGGTCTGTTTCATTATCCGATCGCTCCTTCCATCTCGAGCTTGATCAGGTTGTTCATCTCGACGGCGTACTCCAGCGGCAGCTCCTTGGAGACCGGGTTGGCAAAGCCGTTGACGATCATGGTACGGGCCTCTTCCTCCGAGATACCGCGGCTCATCAGGTAGAACACCTTATCGTCGCCGATGCGGCCGATGGTGGCCTCGTGGCCGATGTCGACGTTCTTGGCGCGGATGTCCATGGCGGGGATGGTGTCGGAGCGGCTCTGGTCGTCGAGCATGAGCGACTGGCAGCTCACGGTTGCCTTGGAGCCCTCGGCCTTAGGCGTGGCCACGATGGAGCTGCGGAACGTCTGGATGCCGCCGCTCTTGGAGATGCCCTTGGTCTCGACGGTTGCCGAGGTATCGGGCGCGTTGAGCACGACCTTGCAGCCGGTGTCGAGGTTCTGACCGGCGCCGGCAAAGGTGATGCCGGTAAAGCTCGAGCGGGCGCGGCGGCCGTTGAGCACGCTCATGGGGTAGAGGTAGCCCACGTGGCTGCCGAAGGAGCCGCTGATCCACTCGATGTCGCCGTCCTCGTCCACGCGCGCGCGCTTGGTGTTGAGGTTGTACATGTTCTTGGACCAGTTCTCGATGGTCGAGTAGCGCAGGTGTGCGCGTTTGCCCACAAAGAGCTCCACAGCGCCGGCGTGGAGGTTGGCAACGTTGTACTTGGGCGCGGAGCAACCCTCGATAAAGTGCAGGTCGGCATCGTCCTCGACGATGATGAGCGTGTGCTCAAACTGGCCGGCACCCTTGGCGTTGAGGCGGAAGTAGCTCTGCAGCGGGAAATCGAGCTTGGTGCCCTTGGGCACGTAGACAAACGAGCCGCCGGACCATACGGCGCCGTGCAGGGCCGCAAACTTGTGGTCGGTGGGCGGGATGAGTGTCATAAACTTCTCGTGGATGAGCGGTTCCCACTGCGGATCGTGCAGGGCTTCCTCAATACCGGAGTAGACGATGCCCATCTTGGACGCGGTGTCCTGCATGTTGTGGTAGACGAGCTCGGAGTCGTACTGCGCGCCGACACCCGCCAGGTAGCTACGCTCGGCCTCTGGGATGCCCAAGCGCTCAAAGGTGTTCTTGATGTCGTCGGGCACCGACTCCCAGTCGTGCTTTTGGTCGGTGTTGGGCTTGACGTAGGTGACGATGTTGTCCATGTCCAGGCCCTCGATGGAGGGGCCCCACGTCGGGTCGGGAAAACGGTCGAAGATCTCGAGGGACTTTAAGCGCAGGTCGAGCATCCACTGCGGCTCGTCCTTTTTGGCGCTGATCTCGCGCACGATGTCGGGCGTGATGCCGGCGTCGAGGCGCTCGAATCCCTCCTCGCCATAGGTGAAGTCGTAGAGGCTGCGGTCGATGTCCGCGACCTCGGTGCGGTTCTTGGTCATTGCGTCGCCCCTTTACGCCTGCTGCCCGGCAGCGGCGGCCTCGGCCTGGGCGCGCTGCTCGGCGGCCTCGCGCTCGAAGGTCTCAAAGCCGTTCTTGTCGATCCAGGGGATGAGCGAGGCGTCGTCCTCGCGCACGATGTGGCCCTTGACCATAACGTGGACACGGTCTACATCCAGGTGCTCCAGGATGCGCGTATTATGCGTGATGATGAGCATGGAACCGTCGCAGCTCTTGCGGTAGGCGTCCATGCCGTGGCTGACGGTGGAAAGCGCGTCGACGTCCAGGCCCGAGTCGGTCTCGTCGAGGATGGCGAGCTTGGGCTGCAGCAACAGGAGCTGGAGCATCTCGACCTTCTTCTTCTCGCCGCCCGAGAAGCCCACGCCTAGCTCGCGGTTGAGGTAGGCGGTATCCATGTTGAGCTCGGCCGCGAGCTCCTTGACGCGACGACGGAATTCCTTGCCCTTCATCTCCAGGCCGGGGCGGCCGGCGATGCTGGCGCGCAAAAAGCTCGACAGCGGCACGCCCGGGATCTCGACCGGGGCCTGGAAGCTCAGGAACAGGCCGGCGCGCGAGCGCTTGTCGGTGGTGAGCTCGGTGATGTCCTGGCCGTCAAAGACGATGCGGCCGTCGTTGACCGTGTAGACGGGGTCGCCCATGACCAGGTGGCCAAGGGTGGACTTGCCGGCGCCGTTGGGTCCCATCAGCACGTGGGTCTCGCCGGCGGCGACGTTGAGGTTGACGTTGTGGAGGATGGTCTTCTCGTCCACGGAGGCGGTCAGACCTTCGATGGAAAGCAGCGGATTTGCGCTCATGCTGTCCCTCTCTGTATATGGTGTACTCATGGGTGTGCGAAACCCTAGGAATCTTCTCGGAATAAAGTTACTATGGGTTCGGCGTTAGTCAAGGGAAAACCCGACTAATCCACTCGACTTTTCAAATTCTGGGACAAAATAACCTGTTGTGTTTGTCCCACTCACTTAAGATTTGGGACAAACAAACCTGGTTATGTTGTCCCAGATGCGATGGGAGGGTAGGTATGCTCATTTCTTCTAAGGGCCGCTATGCCCTCCGACTGATGATCTATATCGCAGCGCTTGGTGACGCCGAGGGCAAGATCGCCCTGCGCGAGGTCGCCGACCGCGAGCGTATCTCGCAAAAGTATCTGGAACAGCTTGTGCGTCCGCTTATGAAGGCAGGCCTGCTTAAGAGCGTGCGCGGCAAGGGTGGCGGCTACATGATGGCCAAGGACCCGGCCGAGGTGCGTGCTGGCGACATCCTGCGCGCCGTCGAGGGCAGCACGGCTCCGGTGGCGTGCGATGGTATCGACAACAGCTGCGCCCGCAGCGATCTCTGCTCGACCGTCAAATTCTGGCGTGGTCTGGACGACGTGATCGAAAAGTACGTCGACGGCGTGACGTTGGCCGACCTGGCCGCCGTCCCCGAGATCAACTTTGACATTAAGCTGTAGGGCTGCAAATGACATCTCTCGACAAGGTGTATAAGCAAATTGAAGTTTTTGCTCGGGAATGTGACGCCGAGAAGGTTGTGCTGTTTGGTTCCCGCGCTCGAGGTGACAACTTGCCTAAGAGCGATATTGACATCGCCGTAGCAGGTTGCCGGGATTTCGGCCGGTTGTCATATTTGATCGAGGAGCGTCTTGATACTCTTTTAGATGTAGATGTCGTCAATCTCGACGAGTCCTTATCGCGTCAATTGCTCGATGAAATTGCCAGGGATGGTGTGATTCTGTATGAAAAAATATGAGAACTTTGTCAGCGCCTTGGCGAATCTTGAAGATGCGCCCAATCAGGATCTCAACAATGATTTTGTTCAGAGTGGTTTGATTAATAAGTTCAATCTTCAATTTGAACTGAGCTGGAAGCTCCTTAAGCGTCTGCTCGAGTATGAGGGCGCCACGCTTGCCGCGTCGGGGTCTCCTCGTGCCATCTTGAAGGAGTCCTACCGATTCTACGACTTTATTGATGAGGCGGCCTGGCTAGATATGCTCAAAGACCGCAATACGAACGTCCATATCTATGACAACAAGCTCGCTCAAGATTTGATTCAGCGCATCTTGAACGTATATATTCCCGCTTTTTGTCAGTTGAGGGACGGGCTGATGGAGCGATACGGCGAGCTTCTGATGGCGCCCGACGACCAGTTTGTTTAATTCCTTAAGATTTCGCGGAGGGTTGTTGCCGTTTACCGAGGGGTTGTTGTGCAACAACGGGCGAGCTGCAATACTTATTTTTATCTTTGCAAACTGCACTTTAACTACACCAATGCAGGGAGGATCTTATGCAGCCCAAGCATTCTGCGATTGTCGCGGGCCTGACGCTGGCGCTTTCGTTTGGCGCCGTTTCCGCGCCGGCACCCGCCGCTGCCGAGGAGCCCACGCCGGGCGTTGCCTCGGATGCGACCGATATCGATAAGGGTCTCTATACCCAGCAGTCCTTTTCGGGCGTGCTGAGGTCGGTCCAGGGCGTTTCGTTTGTTAACGTGACTCCCGAGATGAAGTACTTCACCAAATATGAGAGTCACGGCAACTATAACCAGGGCTTTTCGTACGGTGACGGTTATAACGCGCTGGGTTATTACCAGTTCGACCGTCGTTGGTCGCTCATTCCGTTTATGAAGCAGGCCTACAACTACAACCCCGAAAAATACAGCATGCTCAAGGATGCGATTGATCGCGGCAGCGAGATTTCCAACATGAGCAATGCCATGTACGAGAACGGCCAGCTCACCGAGTTGGGCCGTATTGCGCAGGAGGCCTTCCAGGGCGCTTATAACATCGATCCTGTTGAGTTCTCAGCTCTTCAAGATGCCTATGCGTACAACTCGTACTATGCGGTGACCGAGGCGTGGCTCAAGAGTGGCCTGGGCATTGATATTTCGGGCCGTGCCGATTGCGTTAAGGGCATGGTGTGGAGCATCACCAACATGTGCGGCACCGGTGGCTGCAGGGACTTCTTCCGTTGGGCGAATCTCTCCAACGATATGTCCGACCGCGAGTTTGTGACGGCGCTTTCCAACAGTGTGGTCAATAACGTGGCGACCAAGTATTCGAGCCAGCCCCAGTATCATGAGGGCTGGAAGAACCGCTACCGCAATGAGCTGAAGGACTGCTTGGTTTATATCGCCGAGGACGAGGCCGCTGCGACGCCCGTGCAGCCCGAACCTACGCCGGCGCCCTCGCCGACGCCTGATTCGAATGACGACTCGAGCGACGATGCCAACGATGACAGGATGGATGCGCCCTCGACCGGTGCTGACGGTGATGGCTCTGCTGGTGGCACTACCAACAACGGCTCTACCTCGAACGGCTCCGTTTCGAACGGCTCTGCTGCGGGCGATTCGTCTTCAAGCTCTGCCGGCAATACGGACAGCGACGCTTCTGGTTCGACCGGCGCTGGCACCTCTAACTCATCCACCGGCTCGAGCGATTCGTCCGTTGGCACCGGCTCTAACAACGGCTCCGGCTCTGACGCAACCCCTGGTTCCGATGCTTCCAAGGATGACTCGAATAAGGCGCCGGACGTTCCCGTTGCTTCGCCGGACAAGAAGCCTTCTTTCTCCGAGCAGCTTGGCTCTACGCTGGGCTCTTCGCTGATGGCTGGCGTCAATAACGGCTCGACCCAGAACAAGGGCAACTCTGATCAGGTTTCCACGGAAAAGATCGAAGCCGCAAAGGGCGACTCCAAGGACAAGGCTTCCGAGAAGACCGAATCCGATAAGGGTTCTAGCTCTGAGGAGAAGAGCGACAAGTCCGAACAGAAGAAGGACGAGGATAAGAAGTCTGAATCTGAGGAGAAGGACAAGAGCAAGGGCAAGACTGAGGACGGAAAGCAGCAGAGCGAGGACAGCGGTAAGGGCAACACCGATGACCAGGTCCAGGAGCAAAATGACTCCAAAACGGTGACCACTACGACCACGACGACTACAACTACCAAGTCTTCGGGCGGCAACATGCCCAAGACGGGCGATCTGATTGTGATGGCGAGCCTTGCCAGTGCAAGCTTGGCCACACTGGGCGCTACGTCTATCGTAAGTGGTAAGCATAAGCTCGATCAGCAGAAGAAGGCTTCTGGGGAGGACGGCTCGGAGGAGTAATCTTCCAGATCGTTTTCTATAAGAGTTTGGGACGGGGTCCGGTGCGGCGGCATCGGGCCCCTTTTTTGTTGTGCAACGATTTGTTATGCCCCCTCGGGGGTCTGTTGCTACCGTTGCCCGAAATGTTTGCATGTCGATATTATTGCGCTCTACCCGCTCGCTACAATGGGCATCGTGCTGCGTTAGAAGGAGAGTTTACGGTGTCTGAACAGGTGAATTGTGGTTTTACTCATGCGTTTGGTGCACGGTTGCTCAATCATGCGGATAGCGCAGCTCTACCGGTTGATGCACACGACTTTTCCGATGCAATCAATCGGTGTTTACTCGTCGATAAGACTATGTTTATTGCCGATATATTGGACAGTGAAGCACCTGTTGCGTTTTGCTGTCGGCCCAAGGGTTTTGGCAAGAGCATGAATTTATCGATGCTCAAGTGCTATTTGGAACGACCTGATCACCGGCTGCTGGATCGAAGCCTGTTCGCTGGTACCCAGATTTGGCAGGCGGGCGGCGGTCGCTATCGTGATGAGTACGCGAGTTATCCGGTCATCATGCTCGACTTTACAACTGCCGCTGCGAGGCGCGACGCCGATGCTGCGGCGGCTATTCGCAGCGCTGTCGCGAACGAGTGCGCCCGATTGCTGCCGCTGCTTGCCGCACCTGATCTGTCAAGACGTGAGGTCCGTCTTATCGAGAGGGCGGCGCGTGGGGTGGCCAGCGATAAGGAGATCGATGCGGCGCTTGGCGTGCTTATCAAGCTGCTCCAGGCAGCTTTCGATGAGCAGGTTGTTCTTCTGATAGACGACTACGACGCGGTATGTCCAAAGCGTTTGGACGCTAAGGACGACGGTAGCGTGGATTCCCTAGAGTCGCTCAGCCGAATGTTGTTCGACACCATTGCCGATGCCGGCGACTCGTTGCGATTGACGTGTCTGATGTGCGAACGCCCCGGTCATGCCGAGTTTGCGTTGTCCCAACGTGGGGTTTCCTATCGGTCGGCGACAGCGTTGTCGAGTTGGTGTGATCGATGGTTCGGTTTTTCGGACGACGAAGTCCAAGTGCTGTTGGATTGCATCGGTCGCAACGGCTGTCTGGATGACGCGCGTGAGTGGCTCGAGGGCTATCTGTTTGGTGGTTTTTATTGCTCGAGCCCGGAGCGCGTGGTGGACTACGCACATCGCGATTGCGTCGCGCCCGTTCGGGCGGATCTGTATTGTTACGCCGACCGTCTGGGCGCATGCGTCGGCGACTGGAATCTCATTCGCCTGTCCACATTGTTCGATTTGGTTGAGCCGCATGGGTTTATTGAGGCGCCAGTGCATATGCATGCCGAGGAGGTCGATGCCGCCAAGCCCGAAGATATCTGGACTGCGCTGTATCTGTCTGGATTCCTTACGACGGATATGACGGGGCATTCGGAGGACGGCGCGTGCCTTCGTTCCCTGCGTCTGCCTAATAACGAAGTGCGTCAGGCGCTCCGTCTTGTAATTCTGGAATGGTTTGAGTGCGCCGTTGAGGACGTTGGAGTTATCGACTCGTTCCATGACGGGCTGTGTCGAGGAGACGAGGACACTGTAAAGCAAGCTTTGAGCTGTGCTATCGGCGATCTGGGCATCGATGTGGGCCAATCAGATATGCCGACAGCCTATCATCTGGCGCTTCAGGGGCTCTGCTTTGGACTGCCCGGCTATTGCAATCCCAGCTCCAAGCGAAGTGGCGTCTCGGATCGCTGGGATATCCAGGTGATTCCCACCGGTCGGGTGTTTGACGTGGCCGACACGCTCGGCATGCTTGATGAGCGACCGCTCATTACGGTCAACATGTTGTACGACCCTGGCGTCGATGCCCTGGGCCTGGAACTGTTGGCGGTTCAGGCGCTACTCGACATAGAGCGCGACGGCATCGATGATATCCGCGTGCCGCGCCCCGCCGTCGGGCGCATGCGTTGGGGCTTTGGCTTTGACGGTCAGCGTGTGTCCGTGGTGTGTCAACGACTGTAGCGGCGGGCGAAAGCCCTTTACTACTCGGCGTCCTTCAGGGGCGGCATGGGCTTCCAGTTGGGATCCTTAACGATCTTGCGGGCGTCCTTCATGCCGCGGCGCAGCGCCGGAATGCCGGTCTTAAAGCATTTGTCGACTGCTGCCAGACGAATGAACTCCTTGCAGAAGGTCGCGGCATTGCCCAGACGGAACAGCATGGGGTGGTAGTCACCGTAGATCTGCATATAGCGAGCGAGGAAGCCTCGGTTGCGCATGATGTAGTAGCGGTTGGTGTCGCTCGTGGAGTTGAGCTGTCGTTTGCCGGCGATATCCCAGTTGGAGACGGCGCGGGCGCGCTTGAGCACCACGTCGGCAACCACGGCGGCGGGGAAGTGCTGGCTGGCCACGTAGCCGTAGCAGGCATCGTCGCCGTAGATAAAGAAGCGCGCGTCGGGCAGGCCAATCTTGTCGACCACGCGGCGCGAGAACATGCCGCCCTCAAAGCACAGTTGGTTCATGGTGCGGTGGCCCTCGGGCCCCAAGTCCCACTTGGCGATGGGGTTAGGGATGCCGAGCGAAAGGATGAGCTGGTACTGCCAAAAGAAAGCGCCGCCGTCAAAGTCCAGGCGCGAACCCTGGATGACATCGTAGCGGTCGGTCCACTTGGCAAGACGCTCGATGCCTTCGGGGATGACGAGCACGTCGTCGTCCATCACCCAGAACCACTGGGCCCCCAGATCGTAGGCGCATTTAGTGCCAGCGGAGAAGCCGCCCGCACCGCCGCCGTTTTCGAGCTGCGGGGCGTAGATGACACGGTCGGTGCCGCCCTGCGCGTCGGGCTGCTCGGTGTCGATGCCCCACAGGCTGGCCAGGCGCTCGTTGAATGCGGTGCACATGGCCTCGGTCTCGCGCGAATTCTCGTTATCGACAATCACGATGCGCCAGGGCGTTGCCGTGAGCTCGGTCATGGAGTCGAACAGGTTGGCCAGGAGTTCCTGGCGCTTGTACGTAACGACAACGATGGCGAGCTTATCGATGGGAGCGGGAAGGGTTGAAGGCATGGGGCAATATATCCTTTCACGCGCGGCGGGCGAGCGCTGCGCGGAAGCTATCGAATACGTCCTTGGGACTGTCCTATTGTAAAGGCTCGGCGCACCTTGACGGCAAGCTTTGAATAAAACGCAGGAACCTGTCATGGGTGTAGCGGCTTTGACGTCTGACGGCAGCGTGTCTATTGCCGCTTGAGCTTGCGAACGATAAGGCTTCTAGCTGCATCGATGATGAGGAGCGCCAGAGCAAAGACGATGCTAATGACGGTACCCGTGATGATACATATAGCTGCCGGGCTGTTTTGGCTGACCAGCATGTTTGCGAGCAACGTATTGAAGACGGGACGTCACAGGCTACTGGTGAGCGACTGCATCACATAGAAACCGAGCGTGGCGGTCGATAAGGTGACGATGACACCCGCAGTCCGCGGATTGCCTGAGGCACTGCGTCGGGTTGCCGAAAAGAGCAAGGAGGCGGCAGCGAGGGCAAACGAGATCAGCGAGGTCGACTTGTAGGAGAGGACTGCCATCGCCGTGAGGTTGCCGGTGAAGGAGAGTGCTCCTTCCAGGATGGTGGCGAGCGCCAAAATCGCAGCGAGCGACCGCATGCCCAAGGCGCCCGCCCTGTCCGAATCCATGACATCGGTAACGTCGCGGAGCAGACCGCCGATCAAAAACGCGATTACGTACGTGGCAGCGCTCATGAGCTTCTGGAGCCAAGAAAACTCGCCGGCGCTTGTCGTACTCATGGCGGCTATATACCCGTTAACAACAAATGCGAGGATGCCAACGGCGATGACCGTCGTCGTGTAGCTCTTCTGGGAGAGTCGACTCTTAGCCAGTCCAAACCATGGCGCCATGAAGACCGTGGCGGCATAGACCCAGATAAACTCAAGGCCTAGCGTGTACCAGTAGTGCGTGTTGAGGGTAACATCGGGAATGGGGGAGACGACCGTGGACCACGCGAGCGCCGCGAGGCAATAAAACGTAGTGGGCATAACGACCTTGCCCAGGCGCTGCGTCGTCCGTTGCATTTGCGACTTCCACGTTGCTCCACCGTCCCAAGCACGCGCGGCAGAAGCGATGAGAAAATAGCCCGAGATGATAAAGAAGACCTCGTTGGCCCAGCAGCCCAGCAGGTTAATAAAACCGAGCACGCCGGAATAGGGGAAGGCGGCAAGCGGCGCGTATTCCGGCAAGCCGACACAGGTTGCCTGGAAGGTCCACTGAAAGGTGTGGAACACCGCGATACCGGCGACTGCGACCAGGCGCAAGGCCTCGATGGATATGTTGCGTGCGGCTTTGGGCTGCATGACGTCCTTTCGTATCGGTTTGCCTCTGCGAGCTCCATAGATTATATAAACGCCCGCTGGCGCGCTGACCCTTTGATACCATGAAACGACAGGTATTTCCTAAGGAGCACATTTGTCTACTAACGCCTCTGGCAGCCCTGTTCTGTCGCTGCTTATTCCCATTTACAATGTTCAGCGCTACCTGCGCGAGTGTCTCGATTCCGCCCTGGCGCAGACGCTCAAGGATATTGAGATCATCTGCATTAACGACGGGTCGACCGACAACTCACCGGCGATTATCCGCGAGTATATGGAGCGCGATGGGCGCGTCAAGATGATCGACAAGGCCAACAGCGGCTACGGCGACTCGATGAACCATGGTCTGGAGATGGCGCGGGGCAAGTACGTTGGCATCTTGGAGTCCGATGACTTTATGGCGCCCGACGCACTCGAAAAGCTTGTCTCGGCCGCCGATAGCAATAATGCCGACTTTGCTAAGGCGAACTTTGATTTCTACTGGTCTAAGCCCGAGGAACGCCGTTCGCTGCACGAGATGTTTAAGGCCAAGGACTGCGGCAATCCGGTGCACCCGAGCGATACGACACAGTTCTTTAAGCAAAAGCCGTCGATTTGGTCGGCCGTGTACCGTCGCGATTTTCTTGAGCGCAACGGCATTACGTTTCTGCCGACTCCGGGGGCATCCTTTCAGGACACGTCATTCGCCTTTAAGGTGATCGCGTGTGCCGATAAAGCTGTTTACCTGCACGATGCCGTGTTGTCGTATCGTCAGGACAACGAGAATTCCTCGGTCAATTCTTCGGCTAAGGTCTTTTGCGTCAATACCGAGTATGCCGAGATTGAGCGTTGGATTCGAGAGGATTATGCCCGCGACCACGCAAGCGGCGATGTCGCGCGCATGCTCAAGTTCAATCAGCTCATTAAGTACGATTCGTATATGTGGAACTACGTGCGTCTGGCGCCTAAGTTCTATAAGGAGTTCCTGGCTCAGATGGCCAAGGAATTTCAGGCGGCCTTGGATGCCGGGGACTTTTCGCTTGACGACCTCAAGCCGTGGAAGCGCGCGAACCTCGCTGCCATCCTCAAAGATCCTGAGGGCTGGGTTGACGAGCATCCGAGTTTTGCGACGGATGGTGCCTTGGGGCGTGCTAAGTATTACGCCTCGGTTGGAGGCCCGGGCGTGGTCGCCGCCTTCCTCATCGAATCGCTGAGGGGGTAGGTCGGCATGGGAGAGGCCTCGTGTTCTAAAGCTACGATTGTCGTCCCCGTTTACAACTCTGCGCACTCCATTCAGCGATGCCTCAATTCGCTGTTGGCCCAGTCTGAGCGCTCGATTCAGGTTATCTGCGTCAACGACGGTTCGACTGATGATTCGTTGAACGTGTTGCGCCAGATCGCGCAGGCCGATGATCGCGTACTGGTGATTGACCAGGAAAACGCGGGCGTCTCGTGTGCTCGCAATGCCGGTATCGATGCCGCCGAGGGCGAGACCGTCTTTTTTGTGGACGCCGACGATTACATCGATGCCCAGACGGTCAAGCGCGTGCTGCATGCCATGGAGTCTGCAGATGCCGAGGTCGCCGTCTTTGGCGGCGTCTGTGAACCTGCCGATGCTGCCCCCAAACGCGTCCAGCAACTCATGAGCCCCAAAGCTGGTACCTTCGACGACCGTGATCCCCAACTGCTGTTTCATTCGAATGCGCAGCCCTATGCCTGCCGTGCGGCTTTTTCGCGCGAGCTGCTCAATCGCGAAGGCATTCGCTTTGCCCCCGGCTTGGCCTTGGGCGAGGACGTCGTCTTCCAATTTGCGGCTTATGCGCTTGCCCGCAAGACCGTCGTCATGCCGGACAAGTTCTACCACTACGTGATGGAGAGCGATTCGGCGACGCACGGGTTCAACAGTGCCGAGGCTCGCGCCAAAAAGCTTGACGCCCACATGAGGATGCTCGAGGAGGTCTTGGAGGACTGGGCGGCCTACGGTCTTTTGGACCTGTGCCCCGGTGAGCTGATCACCTGGTTCTTGGACCTCATTGTGTTCGACTTGGCGCGTCTGGATGCGGACGGCTTCCACCGTGTTGCCGGCCGCGTCAACAGGGCTTTCACGACGTTTTTGGGAACGGAGTGGGCGGATATGCCTGCTAAGGGCGCCGTTCGCCGTGTTGCCCACAAGCTCGTTGCAGCGACCTCGGGCGTTTCGATGGCAGACGCCACGCTGTTCTATCTTTCGACTCGCGGTCTCAAAGCCTGCCTAGAGCGCTTTATCTAATTCCAAGCGCTGCCTCCCGCCGCAACCCGGCTGCTAAAATAACCCTGTTACACGCTATTCAACAGGAGGTTCTCTTGCAGAACTCTGATACCCCTAAAGTTTCGCTGCTCGTCCCCATTTGCAATGTTGAACGCTACCTGCGCGAGTGCCTCGATTCTGCCGTGGCGCAGACGCTCGAGGACATCGAGATCATCTGCATCAACGACGGCTCCACCGATAGCTCGCCAGATATCATCCGCGAGTACATGGAGCGCGACCCCCGTGTAAAGATGATCGACAAAGCCAACAGCGGCTACGGCGACTCGATGAACCGCGGCCTGGAGATGGCGCGTGGCAAGTACGTGGGCATTTTGGAGTCCGATGACTTTATGTTCGTGGATTCGCTTCAAAAGCTGGTTGCCAAGGGCGACGCCGAGCATGCCGATGTCGTTAAGGGCGACTTTTACCTGTATTGGTCCACGCCCAGCGAGCGCCGTGAGCTGTTTGGGATCATCGACGAGCATATGACGGGCGCCGCGTATCGCCCCGTCGATCGCCCGGGCATCTTCTACCGCAAACCTTCCATTTGGTCGGCTATCTATCGGCGCGCGTTCCTCAACGACAATCAGATTCGGTTCCTTCCCACGCCGGGTGCCTCGTATCAGGACGCAGGCTTTAACTTTAAGGTTTGGGCTTGCGCCGAGCGTGCCGCGTTTATTGCGGACCCCATTTTGTGCTATCGCCAGGATAACGAGAAGAGCTCCGTTAATTCGCCCAACAAGGTGTTTTGCGTGTGCGACGAATATGCCGAGATGCAACGTTTTTTGGATGAACGCCCCGAGCTCAAGGCTCAGCTCCAGGGCATTTTAATGCGCATGAAGGTCGATACGTACCGTTGGAATGATGAGCGCCTGGTCGATGAACTGCGCGAGCAGTTTTGGGAGAAGGCCTCTCCCGAGCTCAAGGCCGACTGGGACGCCGGTCGCTTTGACCTGTCGCTGTTCGATCCGCGTGGCGAGACCGACTTGCGCCTGATGGTCAAGTCGCCCCGCGCCTATATCGATTCGCGCTTTGACTTTAAGAAGCCGGGCAAGCTCAATACGTTTAAGCATTACTTTAAGATTGGCGGCCTGCCGCTGGTTTGGCGCGTGCTGACGTATCAGCGCACCTACGGCGACAACCCACACCCTGATGACGTTCCGGCCGCACAGTAGGAGCGAGTGACTATGGCTAACCCCAAGATTTCCGTTGTCGTTCCCATCTACAAAGTGGAGGAGTGCCTGGCCTGGTGCCTGGACTCCCTGCTTGCGCAGGACATGCCCGATTGGGAAGGCGTGCTGGTCAACGATGGCTCGCCGGACGGTTCGCGCGATATTGCGGCTGCTTATTGCGAAAAGGACGCGCGCTTTACGCTGGTCGATAAGGAGAACGGCGGTCTGTCGAGTGCACGTAATGCAGGCATCGCCGCGTCCACGGCTCCTATCGTCGCCTTTTTGGATTCGGACGACCGTTTTACGTCCGATGCGTGCCGCGTGATCGTCGACGCCTTTGAGCGCGAGGACTGCGACGTTTTGACCTTTGGCGCGAATCCGTACCCGCTCGAGGCGGGGTATCCGTGGCTTAACTATGTGCTGAGCCCACGCGATGTGTCGTTTGAAGGCTATAGCTCTGACCTGCTGTTTAAGGAAGCATCTCGTCCCTTTGCATGGCGCACCGCCTGCGGGCGTGAGTTTTTGCTGGGCAACGGGATCGTGTTCGACGAAACCGTTAAGTATGGCGAGGACCAGGTCTTCGATTTTGCCGTGTACGGTCGCTCGCGCAAGACCTCGCTTATCTCGAACAAGCTGTATGACTACCGCGTGGCGCGCAAGGGCTCGCTTATGGACACCATGCGCTATGACGACGAGACGCGACTGTTGGAGCACGTGAAGATTTACTCCGCGGTGCTGGCTGACTGGCAGCGCGACGGTCTCGATGTCCAGCATGCCGATGACCTCGCGTACTTCCTCTGCGATCTGGTGCTGTACGATGCGCTCAGGCTGTTGGGTACGGACTGCGGCAAGGTGTTTGCTGCCGTTGCCACGGCGCTTGCCGGTTCTGCCGTGGGCAGCGATGCTGCGCTCGCACACTGCGCTCCTTCTGTTGCTGCTATGGTGCGTGCGGCGCTTACCGGCAAGGCCCCCAATGCCCGTGAGTGCAAAAAGCTCATGTTCTATTACGACGTCTTGAGGTTTGGGCGCCTGGGTGCCTGCAAACGCATGGCAGCGAACGCCCTGGGAAAGCGAGAAGTGTAGATGAGTATCAAGCGTTTGGCACTTTGCCGCAGTCAGGGCCGTCTGTTTGTGCTGCTTCGCTATGTCGGTCAGGATGTCGCCGCGCTTATTGAGCAGGAGGGTTCTCAAGCGTTTGCCCATGCGACGACGAGCGGTTCTTGTGTGCCGTCGCTGGTGCTCCCGGTCGATCATGGCCGTGTGCTGGCGCTTTGCCCTTCCGTTTCCGATTACGAGCGCGAGCTCGCTGTCTTGGTGCTTCCGTTTTTGGATGGTTCGTCGATGGGTGTCGTTTTTGCATCCGGTGGCCAAAGGTTGGGCTCCATTCGCCTCGATAGCCGCGTGGCCAAGCTGGAATCCAAGATTAACTACAAAGCAAAGCCTGCGCTGTGTGCGCTTATCCGCGATGCGCAGCGTGGCGAACACTGCGGCCGCTACGAGATCGATGCCATTCGCTATTTGCCGGCAGACGCCGGCGCGGTGTGGCGCTATGAGGTCACCTGGGCGGGAGATCCCCAGTGCGCACCTGAGCTCCAGATCTTCGATACGCATATGAATGCCATCGATGTCACCGTGCATGTGTTTGAATCGCAGGTCGATGTTCCCCAGCGCAACGGTTGCCGCGTCAATAAAACGTATCTGAGCGTAGAGATGCCTCAGGATATACGAGATTTTGTCGCGATCGTGAGCGATCCCACAGAGCGGATCCAGAGCGGGTTTTGCGCCATGGATGGTCGCCTGTACAACGGCATGGTCGACGACAGCTGGAACCGCATGAAGGACGCGCGCGCAGACGACGCAGCTTATCGACGTTGGTTTGAGCAGCATCGCGCAAAGCCGGGCGATTTGGCGTGCCAGCGTGTCGCTTCGGCGGCCTTTGCCTATAGGCCGCTCGTGAGCATTGTGGTGCCGTGCTACAAGACTGATCGGGTCTACCTGCGCGAGCTGCTGGATTCGGTGCTAGCCCAGAGCTATGGCAACTGGGAATTGCTGCTGATGGACGCCTCACCCGAATGGGATGCGGTGGCCGACCTTGCGGCGGACGCCAATGACGAGCGCGTTCGCCGCATCGAGCTTCCCGGCAACGGCGGCATTGTGGTCAACACCAACGCTGGTATTGAGCAAGCGACGGGCGACTACATCGCGTTCTTGGACCACGATGACATCCTGGAACCGGACGCGTTATTCCACTATGTTGCCGCGCTGAACAAGGCTGCCGAGGACGAGCGTCCCCAGGTCCTGTTCTGCGACGAGGACATGTTCCAGAAAACGGGGGAGTGGGGTCAGCCGGTCTTTAAGACGCAGCTCAACGTCGACCTGCTCTATAGCCATAACTGCGTGACGCATTTCTTGATGGTGGAGAAGGCGCTCATCGATCGTATTGGCATGTCGCCTGAAGATGTCGCGGGCGCCCAGGATTACGACCTTACGCTTCGCTGTCTTGCGGCGGGCGCGCGGTTTGAGCATGTTGCGCACGTGCTGTATCACTGGCGCGTACATCCGGGATCGACCGCCGATGGCTCTGCCGATAGCAAGCCGTATGCTATTGAAGCCGGGCGCCTTGCGCTTCAACGCCACTTTAACGCGCTGGGCGTTCGCGGAACAGTCGAGGAGACCGAGACGCCGTTTGTTTACCGCATGCGCTATGCGCTGCCGGAGCCTGCGCCGCTGGTGAGCATTGTGATTCCCACCAAGGACCACGTTGAGACGCTCGACGCCTGTGTGATGTCGATCGCCCAGAAGGCAACGTATGCCAATTACGAGATCGTTTTGGTGGAGAACAACAGCGAAGTCCCGGAGACGTTTGCGTATTACGAAACCCTGCCAGAGCGCGTGGCTGCAGTATCCGAAGGCAAGGGCATCGCGCGCGTTGTGTGCTGGCCGGGTGAGTTCAATTACTCCAAAATCATTAACTTTGGTGTGGAGCACGCCAAGGGCGACTACCTGCTGCTGCTTAACAACGATACCGAGGTCATAAGCCCCGATTTTATCGAAGAGATGATGGGGTATCTGCAGCGTCCCGATGCGGGCGTGGTGGGTGCCAAGCTCTACTTTGCCGATCATCTGGTGCAACATGCCGGCATTTTGGTTGGCGTGCGTGGCGCACTTGCCCATGCCAACCAGGACTTCTCAGCAAAGCGCAAGGGCTATCTTGCCCGCGCTGTGCGCCCGGGCAACTTTAGCGCCGTAACGGGCGCCTGCCAGATGGTGCGACGCGACGTATTTGAGCGCGTCGGCGGCTACAACGAGGAATTCGCCGTTGGCTTTAACGACGCAGACTTTTGCCTGCGCGTATGGGAGGCGGGCTACCACACCATCTATACGCCTTATGCCGAGCTGTATCACTACGAGTTCACCTCGCGCGGCAGGGAAGAGGCCAACGAGGAAAAGCTGCGCCGCTGGAAGCGCGAGCAAGCGCTGTTTATGCAGCGCTGGCCGGAGTTCTTCTTGACGGGTGATCCGTGGTTGGGGCCTAACTTATCTGCCGAGAGTGAGTATTTCTCGCTTTAGACAATGGTTTAACTGCTGTCGAGAACCGCTAAGACCACTAAGGGCTATGCCTATCTGGTGCAAATGGTCGGTTACTCCATTTGGCAGCGCGCCAACTTGCATCGTGCCAAAAGTGCCATTGTGAGCGAACACGATGTCACCGAAGGCATTGCGCTGGCAGAGGCTCGTTTTCACGATGTTGTTCACGAGCCCGCGATTTCTGGACTGGGACTTAACGATATCAAATACCTTTTGGCGATGTGCGAGGATAAACAACAGTCCAAATCAGCCGAGATTGCTAAGCGCATGGGTAAAAAGACCAATGAGATCAGCTCTATTAGGGCCAAATTGCTACAAAGAGAGGTTATTCAGGCACCACAGAGGGGCTACGTGCAGTTTGCCGTGCCGGACCTAGATATCTATCTGCGAGAGAATGCTGCGGAGATTCTCGAGCGGTTCTAAATCGAGGCATGAATAGCCGCCGGTTAACTGCCTTTGTCGACTTGGCTCGCGTCCCCCCCCCCCAATCTAGTAGACTTTAAACCGTTGCTAGATTAGGGGGATTTTCAATGAAACGCTCCATGAAACTGGTTTCTGCGAGGACCTCGTGCTGGTGGGGGACGTCAGCACCGGCAAGACGCACATGGCCTCGGCGCTGTGCATGCTGGCGTGCGAGCGGAGGATGGAGGCCCGCTTCTTCACCGCGTCATCGCTCGTCATGCGGCTGCGGCGCGCCCGCGACGAGGGGCGCCTTGACCGTGAGGCCGCGCTCATCGGCTGCGCTAGGCTGCTCGTCATCGACGAGCTCGGCTTCCTGCCGCTGGATCTCGACGGCGCGCGCTCTTCTAGGTGTTCGCCGACGCCTACGAGCGGCAGTCGGTGGTCATCACCACGAACCTGGAGTTCAGCCGGTGGGGCGCGGTGTTCGGCGACGACCAGATGGCGGCGGCCGTGCGCATCGCCAGGGCTACGGCCATGTGGGTCTTGCCCCTGCCGGTCTTGCCGAAGAACACGAGGTCCTCGCGGGGGCCGACGAAGCCCAGCGAAAGCATGTCGTCGCGGCCCCAGCCCTCGGAGAACCGCACGTGCGACCAGTCGAACCCCTCGGCCGACTTGTGCACGGGGAGCCTCGCCTGCCTGAGCAGCCGTGCCCTCTTGGTCGCGTCCCTGTGCGCGAGCTCGGCCTCGAGCATGGCCCTGCAGCCCGCCACCTGCGTCCTCTATCTTGTCCACGTCGATCATTCCCTCCTGCCTTTGCTCGTTGCCGATACGACGCACCGACAACGTTAAGGCATGCGGTCTGGTCGGCGTGGCCGTGCTCAAAACCGAAAAACTATCGTGCTCAATTCTGAAAATCGGATGTGATCAAACCCGCAATCACGACGTTAACAAACACAAATAGGCCGGCGCCAACGACAGGCTCGCCCCGTCGAGGCGGGCTGGGATATAATTTCCTAGAAGGAGGCCAAGGGAGGTTCGATGAAGAAGGGCATGAGCATCAATTCCCTCATGAAGCACATGAGGACGAATCACGGTATGGAGGATTTGCGGGGGAGCGACAGAAAGATACTGCTGAGAAACATGGGCTATTTCCATGGCTATAAAGGCTTCCGGTTTGTCCGAAAGCCCAAAAATGCGCTCCCCCTCCCTTCGTTCGATGCACTCATGGACATATACGGGTTCGATTCCGCCATCAAGGCTGCAATCTACCCGGAGATAATGTTCATCGAAACGGCGGTTAAAAACATAGTCTTGGCCAGAATACTTGAGAACATAGAGGACCCCGGGCTGGCGACCTTCTTAAAGCGCGGCCTCCGGACATGCAGGGATGTCAACGGAAGGGTCGTGAACGGGCAGATGGGGGAAAAGCTCAAGCTCAAGAGCCAGCTTCAGAACATCGTGAGACGGAGTTACAAAAACGATCTCGTGAAGCATTATGTCGATCGCGACGATGACGCGCCCGTTTGGAGCATTTTCGAGGTGATGACCCTCGGCGATCTCACAAGCGTATGCAGAAGCCTTCCCGATGAAATCCTCGCCGATATCGCAAGCGACCTAGGTCTCTTACATGCGAACCCCGGCATCGTCATCAACATCGTCGAGACGATTCGTCCCTTAAGGAACGCGGTCGCCCATAACGGGGCGGTATTTGATTCGAGGTTCAGCCAATCGGTTAAGTATCCCAAGACCGACAGAAACCTGGCCGCGGTTGGCGAGCTTCTCGATGAGGATCTTTCTATCGGGTACAGGTTGAATTTCAATTCCATAATCGACTACATCGTTCTCCTGGCCTACCTATTGACCTTGCTAACGCATCAGAAGAAGCGTTCCAGAGATTTTCTTCGGAAATGCCTGCGGGAGCTCGTGAAGCTCGAGAGCGCTGTCGGGGTTGATACGTACATGATGATCGTCGGAAGCGGTGACCGGCAGAAATACGGATTTATTGAGGGGTTCATCGATGGCTACGGGCGCAAGCGGTGACGTTCCTTCCGTGTGCTAATATGTGCAGAGAGAAACGGCGAAACGCCGTGGGAGGGGCCGATCAGTCGACTCCTCCCTTTTAATATGAGTTGAACATTGCCAAGAGGCAAAACCGGCCCGGCCGCCCGCGGAGCTACCGCGCACGGCCGGGCCTACCTATCTTCACCCTGCGACCGCGCCGCTGGAGGGCGTGTCTGCTCGACGCACGTTCGGCATTCTAATATCCGCGCGTGGCCTTCTCGGCTGCGCATTTCGTTGCTACGGCTGGGGGCCTCGCGGCGAAATCGGAGTCTTTATGCGGGCATGGCGGTCTCCCGCCGCCCAGAAAAGGGACTCGGATGGCCTCCCAACGGCCTCGAGCGCGGCGCGCGCCGGGGTCGGAACCCGTGTCCGGGGGCGGCGGCGCGCTACGCCGCCGCCATCCCGGCTATGGCCCACACCCAGCACGCCATCTCGCGCGCCGTGGCGCAGTTGGCCATGCACGGCCTCTTGCCGGCGGCGGCCATGGCCTCCCTGCGGTCGATCAGCCTGCGGTTGCACTTCGTCGCGTGGCGCCGCGTCGCGGGGCGACCTCTGACCTGTATCGTTTTTTCGGACACGCGGGCTGGAGGGATCGTGTGGCCGCGATGCCCTAGACTGCATTCAAGCCGATGGACGGAAGGATTGCCTCATGGTCGCCAATCAGAAGAAGTACACCGACGAGTTCAGGCGGGAGACAGCCGACTACGTCATCTCCACGGGGCGCCCCATAACCCAGGTCTGCGGGGAGCTCGGGCTCAACCCCAAGACGGTGAACGACTGGGTGCTCAAGCGCAAGCGCGAGTTGGGGGGCGAGCCCGACCCGAGGGCCGAGGAGCGCGAGCTTCGCGAGGCGAGGAAGCGCATACGCGAGCTCGAGGCGGAGAACGCGTTCCTAAAAAAAGCCGCGGCCTTCTTCGCCAAAGAGCAGGCACTCTAGCCAGGTACAGGCTCATGGAGGCGGAGAAGGGCAACTTCACGGTGGCGATGATGGCCAAGGTGCTGGGGGTGAGCCGGTCGGGCCACTGCAGCTGGGTTTCCAACGGCTGCCCCGTCGACGACTGGTCCGAGGCGCGCGACGCCGTGCGGCGCGTGTGGCTCGAGTCCGACAGGCGCTTCGGCGCGCGGTTCGTGAAGTGCTTCCTGCCCGACGGCCTGCGCGGCATCACGCTGTACCGTGTGCGCAAGTGCATGCGCGAGCTGGGGATCCGCGGCTGCACGCCGTACAAGTCGAAGAGGACGGCGGTCCCCGACAGGGACGCCAAGCCAAGGCCCGACCTGATCAGGCGGGACTTCACGAGCCCGGTGCCCACCTACAAGCTCGTCGGCGACATCACCTACCTGCGCACCGGCCAGGGCTGGCTCTACCTGTCGACGGTGATCGACCTGAACACCCGCATGTTCGTGGGCTGGTCGCTGTCCGAGCGCATGACCGCCGATATCGTCGTCAGCGCCCTCGAGAGCGCGCGTGCGCGCGGGTACGTGGCAGAGAACGCCATATTCCGCTCGGACAAGGGGGCGCAGTACACCAGCCGCAAGCTCGCTGAGTGGGCCAGGGGCTACCATGTGCGCCTCTCTTGCAGCCGTACCGGCAACTGCCACGACAACGCCGTCGCAGAGTCGTTCTTTGCGACGCTGAAAAATGAAATGTACCACCGCAGGAGCTTCGCCACCAGAACACAAAGGACGCCCGGCTGGTCAGGTCGGCGTTCGCGACGCTCTCCTTCCCGATCTCGGACATCGAGGTCTTCCACACGGACCGCGGCAGCGAGTTCGACAACGCCGAGATCGACCTGATGCTCGAGGCCTTCGGCATAGAGAGGTCGCTGTCGGCCATGGGCTGCCCCTACGACAACGCCGTCGACGAGTCGACCAACAGGATACTGAAGGCCGAGCTCGTCCACCGCGAGACGTTCGGCACGACGCGCGAGCTCCGGGTCAAACTCTCGGACTACGTGCACTGGTGCAACAATTTCAGGATCCACTCGACGCTGGGCTACATGTCGCCGGTCGAGTTCAGGGAGGCGGGGCTGTCCCTCCCGGAATCGTCCAAATAGGTGTTGCCAATCCAACCGCCTCTTTGATTATCAGCCGGGGCTATCTCAGTTTTTTGATTGGGGCGGTTGTTATGTTGCTGAATCTTTAAGGGACGAAGATTGTATTTCAAAGGCCCATGATGTGCATCTGGTCACTCATATCTTTTCGAGACAGAACGATAAGAAGCTATATGATTCTCTTGTTTAAAGATGGTGAGTTCGACGATTCCCAGATTCCAAGAACTATTAGGTCTTTCCTAGACCCCCCCTCTTCTTGCTCATTAGAAGATTCAAAGACGCGCGCGAGCGTTGCATACTGGCGTTTGATTCATGAAGACCACGCTCTATTTTTCTTGAATGCGTTAGCCAGGCTACTCTTTCGATGAAGCCCCAGACGCCTCTGATACAAGCGAAACATGGGGCTTTTTGCTGTATTTCGCGGCTGCGTACACGCTTTCGTCGTCCGTCACGTGCTTAAACGAATTGCGTGCTTCAGTGGATTTTCGTGTTACTGGCACTTGCGCTGTTTGGGGCGCCGCTAATTGCTTCAAAAACTAGAGCTAGCACTGTGTCCATGGAAGGACGAAAAAACAAAAGTTTGCTGAGAACGTAACCTGCTTTTTATAAGAGCAGGTTTCTGCCTGCCTTTATAACAATTCCCGCGCTTCGAATAACTGGACTTCCGATGCAGAGGAGATTGTAAGATAATCTTCTCTTAGTAACATTATTTGTGACGGGGGATTCAATATGAAAAAGGCATTGCGTGCCTCAACAGCTTTTTCTCTTGCTGGTCTTTTGACCATTTCATCCTTGATGGGTCCTGTGGCTGCTGCCTACGCTGCGAGCAACGTCCCGTCTGCGGACGCTGCCGTGGACGCTGCTACTGCAGACGATGATGGCGAGGCCTCGCGTGATGCGGGTTCTGTTGATGTCGACGCTGCTGATGATTCATCGCCGGCAACGAACGTTGACGAATCGGCTGATGAGGATTTTGGCGTTGATGTATCTGAGAACCATCAGCAGGCTGAACCGGTCGATTCTTCTTTCCAGTATGTATATCTTGCCTACCCGAGCCTTTCCAGCGGGACTGATCAGGTCGTTGCCTTTGCTACTCCCGATGACGGCGATAGCCTTGCCTCCGCAACTCTCAACTATGTAAGTGCCAATGGGGTTCAGGGGACTATTGAAGCATCTGCAACGGCTGATAATTCTGCTGCTTTTATTTTTGGTTCGCAGTTGGAATCTAATACATATTTCCTCACATCGATAACCTATGCTTTGCAGGGCGATGGCTCTGAGCATGAGGTGGATCTTTCTGACAGGGATTATTCGTTTACGGTCATTAATGGCTCCGTGAGCTCCGAGGGCACTTCTGTTTACTATGCGGACGGCGATGGCAATGCCGTTGAAGCCCAGTCGATTCAGCAGGCATTGGAATGCGCCGATTCACCCGATGGCATTTCCACCTATGCTGAGCGCTCCGCGCGTAATGTGGGGGTTATTGCACTTGACGCGGGACATGGCGGGGTGGATTCTGGCGCTCAGGGTAATGGCAAGAGTGAAGCCGACCTTACCTGGAAGATCATGACAGCCTGCAAAAATAAACTTGAAGCTTACGGCTTTAAGATCGTTCTTGCGCGCGAGCAGTCTGGCTACTATCCCAGCAATGATTATCTTTACCGCGTACAGCGCTGCATTGATCAGGGCGCGCAGGCCTTTGTTAGCTTTCACATCAACTCTGGGTCTTCTGGGGCTCACGGCGCAGAAGTTTATGCTCCTACCGCAAATGGCACCGACTACACGCAGGTCTCTGTTGAGCTTGCCAACAAGGTCATGAACAACCTTGCTGCTATGGGACTAACATACCGCGGCGTATTTCAAATGGAGGTAGGCGACGAGTTCGCCGTTATCCGCTGCGCTCGCGAGCAGGGAATTCCAGGTATTCTTATCGAACATGGCTTTATCTCGAATTACGGTGATGTGGCCAACTATTTCTCGGACGATGGTTGCCGCCGTCTTGGCGAGGCTGACGCTGCCGCAATCATCGCGCAGTTCCCGCATCCCTACTCCGTCAATGGAATTTCCTTCTCGGAAGAACTGGGACATGCGGGGTCAACGGTAAAAATCGGTGTAAATGTTAGCGGCAAGACTGATGGCCTTAGATATAAGTTTGTTTGGCATAGGGCTGGGTCTGATTGGAGTGATTCCAATTGGGGTGTAATCGGTCAAGACTTAACTTCGCCGTCGATTTCTTGGACCCTGCCCCAGGCTGGTGAATATGAGATCTATGCTGATGTCATTGACTCCAATGGATATGTGACTAGCACTTCTAAATACAAAGTTGTTAATTGGTCTCTTGAGTCGCTCGAAGTCTCGGGCGACGCCCGCTGCGGCAAGCCGGTCAAGCTGCAGGCCAAGGTGTCCGGCGACGCCTCCGGCCTCAAGTACAAGTTCGTCTGGGAGAAGGGCGGCTGGGCCAAGTGGGGCGTCGCCCAGCAGCCCTCCGCTTCCTCCTCCTGCGAGTGGACCCCGACCGAGCCGGGCGAGTACACCGTCTACCTCGACGTGATCGACGGCTCCGCCGAGAGGCACCTGACCCGCAAGGTCACGGTCGGCGAGCGCTGCTCCGTCGAGTCGCTCGAAGTCTCGGGCTCCGCCCTCTGCGGCAAGCCGGTCAAGCTGCAGGCCAAGGTGTCCGGCGACGCCTCCGGCCTCAAGTACAAGTTCGTCTGGGAGAAGGGCGGCTGGGCCAAGTGGGGCGTCGCCCAGCAGCCCTCCGCTTCCTCCTCCTGCGAGTGGACCCCGACCGAGCCGGGCGAGTACACCGTCTACCTCGACGTGATCGACGGCTCCGCCGAGAGGCACCTGACCCGCAAGGTCACGGTCGGCGAGCGCTGCTCCGTCGAGTCGCTCGAAGTCTCGGGCTCCGCCCTCTGCGGCAAGCCGGTCAAGCTGCAGGCCAAGGTGTCCGGCGACGCCTCCGGCCTCAAGTACAAGTTCGTCTGGGAGAAGGGCGGCTGGGCCAAGTGGGGCGTCGCCCAGCAGCCCTCCGCTTCCTCCTCCTGCGAGTGGACCCCGACCGAGCCGGGCGAGTACACCGTCTACCTCGACGTGATCGACGGCTCCGCCGAGAGGCACCTGACCCGCAAGGTCACGGTCGGCGAGCGCTGCTCCGTCGAGTCGCTCGAAGTCTCGGGCTCCGCCCTCTGCGGCAAGCCGGTCAAGCTGCAGGCCAAGGTGTCCGGCGACGCCTCCGGCCTCAAGTACAAGTTCGTCTGGGAGAAGGGCGGCTGGGCCAAGTGGGGCGTCGCCCAGCAGCCCTCCGCTTCCTCCTCCTGCGAGTGGACCCCGACCGAGCCGGGCGAGTACACCGTCTACCTCGACGTGATCGACGGCTCCGCCGAGAGGCACCTGACCCGCAAGGTCACGGTGGAGGGTACTCCAATTATGGGAAGTCTGCAGACTTCAGTTGATGCTATGGTGAACTTATATGAATCAACAGGACATACATATCCCTCAGACGAATTTGTTTCAAAGGGAGCACCTACTATTCGTGATTTTTGTTCATTAATTGTTGAAGCCGCTGTTTCTGAAGGGGTTCGTCCGGAAGTTGTTTTTGCTCAGGCTATGCTTGAGACTGGATGGTTGCAATTTGGAGGTTCCGTAAAGCCGAATCAGTGCAATTTCGCCGGACTGGGCGCCGTCAATCAACAATCGGGAGGCGCTAGATTTGACGATGTATATCAGGGCTTGCTTGCCCAAGTCCAGCATCTTAAAGGATATGCTACTGGTGCGGCGTTGAATAACACTTGTGTGGATCCTCGATATGAAGTCCTTCAGTCTAAGGGTTTTCTCGGAGTTGCGCCATATTTGGAAGATTTAAACGGCCGCTGGGCTGTTCCGGGTGACACATATGGTCAGAATATTGCGCGCATTATTTCTTTAATTGGCTAATATCAATATGAATTCTCTAGGTCGACTGCGCTGGTTGTAGTCGACCTTACTTGTATGGTAAATCTTGGCCTTAAATTGTTACTTGCTAGCAATATAATGTTGGAGTGAACTATCGGGGAGGTTCTATATGCATTTCTTTAGAAGTAAGGCTGTCCGTGTCGCTTTTTTCTTCTTTTATTTCTGTTTGGCCGTAACTCCTTGCTTTGGTTTGAGTGAAGCGGGCCTGTCTCCATCACAGATTGAAGATTCAACACGGGCCGATGATTTAAGTGCAACTTCGCCGGTTTCAGAGGACTACTCCGTCGACGGCCTCTCGGCCAAGGCGTCCGATGGCGGGTCTCCTCTCCTGGGCGACCGCTGCTCGCTCGGCCTGACCGCGTCCGGCAACTCGGGCTCGGTCCGCTATAAGTTCGTCTGGGAGCAGGGCGGCTGGTCCAGGTGGGGCACCATCCGCCAGCTCGGGCCCGAGGCCTCCTGCGATTGGGTGCCGGAGGTCGCCGGCGACGTCAACATCTTGGTCGACGCCGTCGATTCGGCCGGCAACGTGAGGACCTGGAGGTTCCCCGTCAGGGTGGATGCCTGTCGCCTTTCCGTGAGCGGCGGGGATACGCTCGAGTGGAGCGGCGGAATGAAGGTCGATATCTCCGCCGCCGCGGCTCCCGGCGCAAAGATTAAATTCCTTTGGGAACGGGGCTCATGGTCCAAGTGGGGCGTCATCCAGGCAGCATCTGAGTCCGCCGCCTGTACCTGGACGCCCCCGTCTTCCGGCTCCTATACTCTCTATGCCGACGTCACGGTCGGCGGGCTCACGTCGACGTCAAGACTCCCCGTTCGCATCTCAGAGGACTACTCTGTCGACGGCCTCTCGGCCAAGGCGTCCGATGGCGGGTCTCCTCTCCTGGGCGACCGCTGCTCGCTCGGCCTGACCGCGTCCGGCAACTCGGGCTCGGTCCGCTATAAGTTCGTCTGGGAGCAGGGCGGCTGGTCCAGGTGGGGCACCATCCGCCAGCTCGGGCCCGAGGCCTCCTGCGATTGGGTGCCGGAGGTCGCCGGCGACGTCAACATCTTGGTCGACGCCGTCGATTCGGCCGGCAACGTGAGGACCTGGAGGTTCCCCGTCAGGGTGGAGAGAAATCTATCTAACTTCACTTCAATAGATTTGAAATCTGATTCATCCAATTTGTGCGTAGGGGATACGCTTTCAATTACACCTCGGATTACCATCCGAAAGAATAATCAGATTTCATACAAATATGTTTGGATGCGGAACAACTGGGCTGAATGGGGTGTGATTGACTCCGGCAGAGGTAAATCCTCAATTGACTGGAGAGTCGATAAATCTGGCGCTGTCACCGTTTTTGTTGATGTTATTGATGAGGCCAACGATCAGACGATGACCTCGAAGACTGAATGCTCGATTGGCTCCGAGAAGTGGAATTACGAGTCCCTGAGTTCTTCTGCAACGCTTGTCAGGCCTAATGAAAGCACTGAGATCGATGCTAGATGCTCGGGTGATACTAATTACTTGCAGTATAAGTTCGTCTGGAATAAGAATAATTGGGCTGACTGGGGCGTTGCTCAACAGGGCACAAGTTCACACTTGCAATGGGCTCCAAAAGACGCCGGAGACTATGAATTGATCTGTGACGTTTCGGGGTCAGATGGAGTTGTCCAAACAAAAAGAACAATCATTAGCTGTTGGGATTTCTCGAGGATTACTGCAATTTCGACTGATGGCAATAATTCTTGGGGAGTTCGAGCTGATTTGGGAACGCTTGCAGCTGAAAAATCTGGACAATTTCAGTTTAAATTTGTTTGGGCCAAGTCCGACTGGAGTAAATGGGGTGTTCTAAAAGAATTTTCCAGTGTGAATGACGCTTATTTCAATCCCTCTGCACTTGGATTGCAAGATGGTTATTACGATCTTTACTGCGATGTCTTGCTTCCTGATGGCACTCTCCAGTCGAAGTCGACTCAGATTTACTACAGCCCATTTGGCAGCTCAACGGTTTTGGGGGTTAGTCGTATTGGACTCGTCACTTGGCTTACGACGCATCAATTTGATGGCTATTATTTAGGAACGAGATATTCCGGTGGCTTCTCCTATGATAGTTGCCTTTACCCAAAAGGTGCCCCGAGATGGGATGGCTATACTGGCATGAATTGCACTGGCTTCGTGGCCCATGCTTATGCTGCGGTTGGTGGCGATGTCAATCGTATTGCGCAGAATAATAATCACTCTCCTTGGGCTGGGGGGCCAGGCGGTGGCGGCTATATTAACGCTTGGAGATGGTATGGCTATGCTCGAGATTTGGGATGCAAAATGTATGAGTTCCGTACTGTCCAAGATATGCTAAATAGTGGTTATGCTCAAAAGGGAGATATTATCTTCTTTAAGACTGACGGATCAATCGACTGTCATATTGGGTTCTTCTGGGGAGATAATCCGCATGACAATAAAATGTGGCATCAAATTCTGCCTGGGAATTTAATCGGACCCTGTTTTAACAATGCGAACAAAGGAGAGGTTCGGCAATCGGTTGTTCTGATTAAATAGTGCTTTAATTTCTGAATGGTATTTGAAGCAACTAATTGTGAAACGGTGATTCTGATAAGTAGCGCAAGCAGAAGACTTACTGGCATAATAATTACATATGGTTATATACTGGCTCAGGCTTTAGTCGGCTTTGTATATGTTCCGATGTTGTTGCAAAACATTGGACAAGACGAATATGGACTCTATCAATTGATAGGCTCTATCATGTCTTATATAGTTTCCATTAATGGGATTTTGTCTGCCGGTGTTGGGCGTTTTTATTGCAAGTATATGGCAGAGGGCAAAAATGACTTAATGGAGAATACTCTCGCAATAGCTAGGCGTCTGTACTGGGTCCTATCTGTGTTCGTGATGCTAATAAGTTGCGTTCTCGCCGTGGTTGTTCGGTTTGTATATTCAGCCAGTTTTACAAACTCACAGCTTGATGAGTGTTCCGCAATGCTTGTTGTATTAGGGATCAACACAATTGTTATCATGAACAACACTATTAGCGTTGCGGCGATAACTGCTAATGAAAGGTTCGTTTTTTTGAAGGGCTCGCAATTGGCCGCCCTAATAGCTCAGCCTTTCATAGTGTATGGACTTACGACAATTTTTAAGAATGCATTAGCCGTATGTTTAGTTGTGCTTGTTACAAATGTGTTGTGCGCGGTGAGTCAGCGTTTGTTTGCTAAATATAATCTGCACATTAGTTTCAGATATCATGGCTGGGACATGAAACTGGCTAAAGGATTGCTATTTTTTAGCGGCGCGATTGTATTGGTGACGATTGCTGACCAGATTTTCTGGAAAACCGATCAATTAATTGTCGGCTATTATTTTGGTGCTGCCGCCGTTGCGGTATATTCTGTCGGATCTCAAATCTACACGATTTATATGACAATCGGTACGGCAGCCTCATCAGTTTTTCTTCCTCGAGTTTCAGAACTGTATTGCCAGAATAAGGATATGTCTGAAATTTCGGATCTCTTCATTAAAGTCGGTCGCATTTCCTTTATCGTCTGCGGATTTGTTCTTAGTTTATTTATTGTTCTGGGGAAAGATTTCATCATTATTTGGGCTGGTAAGGACTATATAGACGCTTTCTATATCGCCTTGATCGTAATGGTTCCATTTACCATTGACTTAATTCAGAACCTGGGACTTACCATAATGCAGGTTGCGAATGTTTACCTGTATAGGGGGTATATGTATCTTGCGATTGCGCTTGTCAACGTGGTCGTGACGATTATATTGCTCAAGCTTATGGGCATAGTGGGCGCAGCAGTTTCAACAGCCATCGCTATGGTTATAGGTAACGGTTTCTGTATGAATTGGTATTATTCTGAAAAGCTTGGGTTGAACATAAAGAAATTTTGGCTTGAAATTGCCAAACTTTCCGTCTTGGTTATTGCCGGTACGGGGGCTTTGCTGCTGCTCTATAACCTAATTAAAAGCCTTTTATCTGGCCTTGTGGTGGTTTTGGTGTCAGCAATAATTTATTTCTTTATCTATTTCTTCTTGGTTTTGATGTTTGGGCTAAACGAATCCGAAAAGACGAGCATATCTGCATTTATCAAGCGATAATCTGTGACGCTTGTTAAGCAGAATAGCCTAATGTTCTTTCATTACTTTTATGACCAACCGGCTTGCCTGACATTTGATTATCGAAGGCTAAGTCGGTTGGTTTAACTACTCGGTGCCAGGAAAAATGAGCGATGACAACAGGGCGATTAGCTCAAGATTTTCAGTATCAATAGTTTTAGCTGTTCACAACAGCGTATTACTACTCGAGATAACAAATAGTGCTTATTCTTTGCCGCAAGGAACAGTAAATAGCTGTCAGGTCTGTAGGTGCTGCAAGGGACATCAGCTTTAATTGAGGGATTAAATAAGGCCTCTGAAATTGAAACAAAGTTACGTTTTTTGGTCTCAATATTGTCACTGAGCTCGTTGATCGATAGGAGATAAAGATACTGTTCCGTTCTTGTTTTCCATGCCAGCCTTTCTGTTTCTTCTCCCCAACGAGCGGCGATTTTCACTAGGCTTGAGGTGACGAAGGTTAAATCTGAAAGCTGTTTTTCCTTATAGCTGTGTGTTGCACTTTGTCCGTTTTGACAATTGTAATAATACAGCGCATCACTTATTTGTAAAACCGATCTGGCTGAATCGACTATGGGTATCATTTGCAGAAAATCTTCTGCAAAATCGATTCTCTTTGTATCGGTATTGCTTAAATCGTCAATCAGACAGTTTCTTTTGATTGCCTTTCCCCAAATTGAATTGAGTTTCCCTCGCGCCAAACATTTTTTGACTTCGTCGAGATCGTCACCTTCATAGATGCCAGACGGAAGGGCGGGATTGATAAACGGATCGTTTGAATAGTCTGGGTTTCTTGTATAGCTGAAACAGATTATGTCTGGATTGCACTTATCGATTTCGCGAGCAAGAATAGATAGGGTATCGAAGCGCAAAGAATCATCCGCATCAACAAAGACCAGGTAATCTCCGGCGCTTATCTCCGCGCCTTTTCGCCTGGCCTCATATACGCCCATATTATTTTGTCTAACGTAATGAGTATTGTTGTGAGATTCACAAAACACTTTGCAGACACTTTCAGTAGCGTCTGCTGATCCATCATTAATGAGGATAATTTCATAGCCGTCATATGTTTGTTGGTAGATGGATGATAGCGTTTCCGGCAAACTGGATGCCGCATTATATGCAGGGATAATAATTGAAAACAGCATTTAGTCCCTTTCCGTATTGGAAGAACAAGATGGTTAGTTAGAAAGCCCGTTTACAATGTCCCTGTATAAAATAAATTGACGCTTGGCAATGGCCTTCCATTGAAAGTGTTCAATTGCATACTTTCTAGCTGCAGTTGCAAGTTTACAACGAAGTTCATCGTCATTGAACAGCGTGAGAATTGCTTTAGAAATGGCTTCGAGATCAGATTCTACACCGATTCCAATTCCTTTATTGTTCGCTGTTTCTTTCCATGTGGTTCCCTCGGTAACAATAATTGGGAGGCCATATGCTAGTGCTTCCAAAACAGACGTCGGGAAACCTTCAGTGCGTGAAAGTTGGATATAAAACTGCGATTGGAGAAAAGCGTCCGCTTTAGATTGACCATTAACTGGACCATTTAATAAAACAATATCGGATACTTGATTGTCGGCAATAAGTAGTTCCAGTTTGGCCATAGACCCATCTTCGTCTGGACCGTAGATGTAGATTTTTGCTCCGAGCCCTCTTAGCTCATCAGCAATTAGTGGCAGACTTTTGATCAGTAGATCAAGACCTTTGACCTCTATATCTAGGCGGCCAATAAAAAGCGCGATGCGGCTGTCTAAGTTTGAGGCTTTGGCTTTTGGGATGCTAACACCATTTGGAATAATGCTTGCTTTCCTATGTTTAAAGCCGTTTGAACTCATCGCCTCTTTTTCCGATAGAAAATGGATACAATCAGCATTGCGAATAAAGCCGTTATAGAAGAAAACATTAAGCAATTGTTTAGCTAAATGATGCTGTTCTTGCGCCACATATGTTAGAGACCCATGTGGTGTGATGATGTATGGGATCGCACGTCTTCTGAGCCAATGGCTTAGTTTAATGTGATCTGGCCTATATATCTCATGAAATATTACGAGTGACGGATTGCAAAACGGTTCAGGAAGTTTTTCTATGCATGACTGATAGAAGACGGGATATTTCGCATCTTTAGGTCTGTAGTTTGTAAGATTTAATAGAGCTATATTCATGTCCTTTATTTCTGACTGCTCATTTAGGTATTGAGGCACCACTGTAGACACGCCAGAAGCGAAATCACTTGTAATATATGCCACATGAAGGACTATTAAACTATCGGTAGTTTTCATTAGCGTTTGCTCCCGCAGCGGTGTTGGAGGTTTTAGTTGACAGATTCACAGTTGGTTTCAGTGCTCATGCCTTGTTATAGGGAGAGCGCCAAAGATTTTACTGAGGCACTAGCGTCTATTTTAAAGCAGACCTATCATCGAATCGAGGTGGTTGTTGTTTTTGATAATCCAGATGACAACACACTTTACGATATTGCTCAAAACTATAGCTCTCATGACAGTAGGATTTGCCTCGTGAGAAATGAACGCAATCTTGGTCTTGCTGCATCTTTGGAAAGGGCGTTCAAGGTCTCACGCGGTCAGTATATCTGCCGAATGGACTCAGATGACATTTCTGAGGCGCAGCGCATTGAACGGCAGTTGTCGTATCTTGAAGAACATGAGCTTGACCTAGTGGGTTCTTATTTGAACGCCATTGACGAAGACGGTAGTCAATTATATCTCGTTGATTCAATTCCAAGTTCGAGTGAAGGCGTTAGGCGTTCTCTTATGATTAGAAATTGCGTACCTCATCCGAGTTGGTTTGGAAGAAGGTCTGTATTTGAAATGGGGTATCGGTCTGTTCCGCTAGCAGAAGATTATGACTTACTGTTGCGTGCCGAGCTGGAAGGGTTCACTATTGGAAATGTTCCAGAGCCGCTCATTCGATACAGAATGACTGTTAATAGCATTTCGCGTAGCAATTTGTATAAACAGTTCGTTGTTTCTCAGTGTTTACGTTCAGCTTTCAAAGAGGGCCGATCACTGGATGTCGATAAGATTGATACAATCGTCGCCGAGCGGTTCGATCGGCGACGAGCTGAGAACTATCTAAAGGCAAATGCATTATTTAATAATGGGTTGAGAAATATTCATTCTGGTAATCGAGCAAAAGGTATTTCCCAATTGCTTCAAATCCCATTTTGCTCTAAGTCGTATTTAATGAATGTCATTAATATGGCGCGTGTGGTTACAATTAAAACATTTGAGAAAACCTCGTAGTTGTGCACCTACGCTTAGAGAGACATGGCGTAACCATGCCGTTTGACACTCGGAAGATTGCTAGCTTTGAAATCTAGGGCTAGGTTTGTTGCGGGGTTCTCGATGCCGTGTGCACCATTCGTGGTTGATTTCCGATCTCAGCCGAACACACTGCGCAGACAGTCCGTACCCGCGGCTAGCCGAACGCCCCCGCGGCCCCCATGGACCCCGGGGGCGCCGTTTCCCCAGTTGAAGGAACGGTGGATATGTGTTCGATAGGTCCGGGGGCCATTCTCCGCCCTCAGTCTGGCACCTCTTTCCAGACTCAGCCGGACGGTCGGTCCGCCTCTTCCGTTTTGCCTTTGGGCTAGGCCAGCGGGGCGTCGCGCCTCTCTGCGCGTGCCCTCTCGATGAGGCTCGGCGTCAGGTCGAGTCTTCCGATGGGCACGTCCTCCAGGCTGTAGGCGTCTAGCAGCGCCTCCGCATCGCCGCCGAGCATCGCCCTGGAGGCGCGCGGGCGTCCAGCTCCAGCATCTTCTGGACCGTGTCCCTTTCGTGTCTGGTGAGCGCCTGCCGTAGATACTCGGGGTCGCCTTCTCGGAACCCTTTTTCTTCTTTCCGGACATGCCGTCCTTCGAGTCCCCGGGGCCAACCGGTTCGGCCCTCAGGGTATCGGGTTCCCACATTCATCCGCACATGTGCGGATGAATGTGGGAGGTGTTCGGATGAAGTTGATAATCAAGGGTTGATAATCAAGGGTGCACCATTCGTTGTGTCTATTTAACCATTTGTATATCTCTCGCTATAATAATGAGAAAAACTAGAGATCGGTTTATGTGTATATGACACCTAAAACTCTTATCGCTATTCCTGCTTATAATGAGGAGGAATGCATAGAAAAGACGATATGCGAGCTCAGGCAAATTGCACCTGAGTTTGATTTTGTTGTTATCAATGATGGGTCTCGAGATCGAACGCTAGCTATCTGCAAGGATCTTGGTTGTGACATCATTGATATGCCCATTAACTGTGGTTTGACCGTTGGGTTTCAGACGGCTGCGCGTTATGCGGTTGATCATGGATATGACTATATGGTTCAGTTTGATGCTGACGGCCAGCATTGTCCGGAATATATAAAGGTCCTTGTTGATAGGGCTCAATCTGATGGATCAGATATTGTCATTGGCTCTAGGTTTGTAAGCGTGCGCAAAGACAAGACGCTTCGCATGATCGGCTCGCGTATGATTACGGTGCTAATAAAGATTCTGACAGGCAAGAGGATCAGTGACCCCACGTCTGGATTTAGGCTATTTGGGCGGGATATTCTTACGAAATACTATTACGACAATACCTTAAATCCGGAACCAGAATCTCTCGCTCTCTTTTTGAAGCAAGGGTATTCTATTTCAGAGGTACAGGTTAAGATGCGCGAGCGTCAAGGTGGCGAGAGCTATCTTAACCCTGTTAGGTCTATGCAGTATATGGTTCGTGTTTTCGTTACGCTCCTTGTCGTTCAGTGGTTTAGGTGATCCATTTGCCGGTCTCTCTTCGTATTTTGCTTCTCGTTTGCGCTGTTTTGGTATTCGTGTTCGTATTGCGCAAATTAAAAAAATCCCAAATGCAAGTTTTGGATTCTCTGTTTTGGCTGCTATTCAGCGTCAGTTTTGTAATTTTGGGCGTTTTTCCACAAGTTGCAATGTGGCTTTCAAGTCTATTTGGTTTCCTGTCGGCTTCTAACTTCGTGTTCCTTTACGTTATTGCCGTTCTTGTGGTCCGTGATTTCTGCAATTCTCTTCGCCTCTCTCGACAGGAAGAGCGTTTGAACTCGCTTGTTCAGGCTGTTGCGTTAAGTAGGGAGAAGGAAAAGTAGGCTATGCGTTTCGCTTTGGCGTATAAATCATCCGGATGGGAATGTCTCTACTTATATTTCTTTCAACAGTTGTGAACAGTGCTTGGTGCCCATACTTGTCATCCAGATGACTGGGAACGATTCTTCGAGGGCCCTTGCAGCTTGATTTGGATAAAGGTGAATTAGCCCCGTGTTGTCTCGATGCGTAAACCAAAAGCAAATAATGAAAGCCGTCTTCGTTGCTCTTCTCTTTATTGTCGAGCTTCTGTGCATGAAGCACTTTTATGTGAACCACTCTGTCTCACAGCTGTTCGTTTTAGCGCTCTATTGCGTCGTTGTAGATGTTGCCATTTGGCAATCATATTATATCTTCCTTTCCTCAGATGATGAAAAAAAGCGTGGCAACTGTTCTGGTCGCTGCGCTCAATTATTAGTCCTGTTGCTTACGGCATTTGCTGTGGCGGTCATCTGGGAGGGCTGCACCGTTCTTGGCTCGCCGGCTTCTCATTTCTCGAATATTGCTGACTGGAATAAAAAGCGGCTCATATTCTTTTTTCTGATTTCCTATTGCGCAATACTCTATTTATTCCAAAGCGGCTTTTCTCTGAAAGCGTTGTTCCATTCTGCTTCGGCGAGGGTCAAGGCTACCGATTACGTTTCCCTGCTGATTATCGCATTCTTTATTGTTTTTGGCTGCTCTACGATTGCATTCGTGAATGGGTTCATTAATGCTGTTGTTTATTTCCTGCTGGTAATCATAACTTCGGTTTTCACGGCTTGCTCGGGCATTCGAAAGAGAAATTCTGCCCTTCCTGTTGCTTTCTTTATCGCTGCATTCTCAATTGGTGTTTTCCTTGTGGTGAGCACTCCGATAACGACGGGTATTTCATGGGATGATCAAATTCACTATTCCAATGCCCTTTCGACATCTTATTTATTTGAAACTCAAAAAACTGATTCGGATATTAACTTTACTGACGAAGCGGTCCGTCGTGCACAGGGCTATGAAGAGCCCTCTCTTTCCCATTTTGATCGAGCGGAAATTCTTGAGCATGCTAGGCAGTTGAATGGCTCCTATAGATCTGATATCGCTTCTGGTCATGTGCAAGTTAACAAGCATGAAGAATTCGTTTATACGCTTAGCAGCATTGGGTATATTCCATCGGCAATTGGCCTTTGGCTCGCTCGCCTTCTGCATTTCGATTTTTCTTCTATGATTCAATTCGCTCGGATTTGCAATTTATTTAGTTACTGTCTTGCAATTGCCATTGCAATCAAGGTTACGCCCTCAAAAAAGGGACTATTTGCTTTTGTGGGAATGCTGCCAACTTCGATCTTTCTTGCGTCATGTTTCTCATATGATGCATGGCTCATTTCGTTTATCATTCTCGGTTTTGCTTATTTTTTGAGGTATGCATGGGGTGATTTAAATGAATTTACAATTCGCAATATAGCACTCGCATTTTTATTTACCTTTTTAGGACTCGCAGTCAAAGCTGTGTATTTTCCGATAATCGGTCTTTTCTTTATGGTTCCGCGTAATCGTTTTGCGGGCTCGAAGCAACGAGTTCATTACTATGCCGCCGTGTTTGTTTTGGGCTTGATTGCTTTTGCCTCATTTGCGCTTCCGTTCTTGTTTTCAACGGCCGGCGGATCTAACGTTGGCGATATGCGAGGCGGCTCCGATGTTAACTCTGGTCAGCAAATCGCTTTCATTCTCGCCGATCCATTGCGCTACGCGGAAATACTCGCCAATTATTTTTCAACTTATTATTTAAATCCGATAACCTCTTCTGGATATGCATTGAACTTTGCATACCTTGGATCGCTTGCTGCTCAGATTTCTGTAAATGCAATCCGTGGGTTGGTTCAGGTGCTTCCAGCTGTTTGCCTATTGTTGTTTGGGCTTTTTTCGGCCGATTCGATTAGCGTTAATCATATTGGTCTCGCACAATTTCTATGGGCCTCATTTGTGTTTTTGTTTACGGTGACTTTGGTGGCAACTGCACTTTATGTGTCTTTTACTCCCGTTGGATTGGGGACAGTTAATGGTTGCCAGAGTCGTTACCTTTTGCCACTTCTGGTTCCGTGCCTATCGTTTATCCTTAACCAAAGTCGCTTGGTCTTTGGGGACAGCAAACGATTCATATTGATATGCCTCGTATTCCCGTTTACTTTGGCTACGATTTGCGAGTTTGTTTTAGTTGTTGGAAAGTGTTGCTGATATGGGCATAGTTTTTAATACCGAATTTAACAATAAGCTAAATTGCCGTGGCGACGGCAAGCTATATCTACTGTATGAAGCCGCATCCGTTTTTCCTGATGCTGTTGAGTCGCAATCACCTAATGGGCAAATTCTGCCCGCAAGAATCATTCCTATTTCAGAGACTGAATTTGTTGCTGTTCTTGCCGATTTTGGTGTCGACCAATCGCTGTCTTTCTTTAGCGGAGATAATGTAATTTACCAGCGCCGCATCAATCCTGGCAAGTTTTCGATTGAGTCGAAAGTTAACGGCTTGCTGCGCGCGGAGCATTGTGGACAATTTCGCAATATTGACCGTTCTGGCGTGCATGCGCTCGCTTCTATCCAAATTGAGAGCTTTATTCCCTGCGTTGATGGCGTAATCGTTAGAGGTGTTCTTTCGGGTACTGATTACCTTGAGGGTGATCGTATTGTCGCTTTTAATGAAGAAGCCTGCGTTGTTGGGGAATCTTTGTTATTTAATAAATTAATAGCCGATGCGAATCCTGGTCTAATAAATTTCTCTCTTCATATTCCTGAGGTCGGGGATAGCCTGTGCATTTGCATACACAGGGCTTCTGGTCATCTAGATACGTTTATCAATCTAAAGAAAGATATGCTTAAAGAGCTTTTGGATGAGGCTGATCGGAATCATGCGTGTGCATTCGATCAACCCCGTTATTTGTCCTGGTTTTCTGGGCGCAGATTGACTGGATCCGATTCGCGGGCACAAGCACAAATAAGACTTGCATACCAGCCCTTGTTTTCAATCATCGTTCCTCTATATAAGACTCCCTTGAATTTCTTCAGGGATATGGCTGATTCTGTGATTGCTCAGACGTATTCGAATTGGGAACTCATCCTGGTTAACTCTACGCCAGATTACGATGGACTTAGCGACTTGGTTTCCGAGTACGTGACTGCAGACTCTAGAATTAAAGTGACTGATCTTGAGGGCAATCTAGGTATCACTGAGAACACCAATGTCGGAATCAAGATGGCCAAGGGAGACTACCTTTGCTTTTTCGATCATGATGATGTTCTCGAACCGAATATCTTGTTTGAGTATGCACACGCTCTAAATCAAAATTCGGATATTAATCTTCTCTACTGTGATGAAGATAAGCTATTGCCTGATGGGTCCTTGGCTCATCCTACTTTTAAGCCGGATTTTAGTCTTGATATGGCTCGAGACAATAATTATATTTGCCACCTTCTTACTATTAAGAGGGCATGTTTAGACAGAATTGACCTTTCTAACAGCGAGTTGGATGGCGCCCAGGACCATGCCATGGTGCTGAAGATTGCCGAACTTGATGGGACGATCCATCACGTTCCTAAAATCTTGTATCACTGGAGAATAAGCGAGAATTCGACTGCGGGTAATTCCGATAGTAAACCCTATGCAACCCTCGCTGGAATAAAAGCTGTTCAGGAGCACCTTGATAGATGCGGTATCAAGGCGACTGTGGTCAATTCTCATAATCGTGCTTTTCGTTATAGCCCCATTTATGATGTTCCTTCATCTGAGTCCTGTTCATTAATCGTTACCACCCGCGGCAATTCTTCGGTTCTTTCGACTCTTGTATCTTCAATCAATGACACCGATTTTGATGATCTTGAAGTCGTTTTCGTGTGCTCGCAGGAAGCGGAAGCTGCTGTTAAGCAATCGAGCTCTGGACTTCGTTGCCGCTATATCGTTCACGCGCTTGATGACCCCTTTAATATATCTGTGTGGAGAAATGCCGGTGCTTTCGCCGCGCGTGGCGAGCAACTCGTCTTTATTCATGACGATATTCAGGCACTAGACTCCTCGTGGCTAAAGACTCTCGTCGGTTTTTCTCAACGAGAGGATGTTGGCGTCGTTGGAACAATGACGTGCGATCTTGACGGCATTGTGCAGCAGGCAGGCCTGTCTTATGTTGGAGAATCAATCGTCAACCTGTCGCAAGGCATTCATCGCTCTTCTCCTGGCTATATCTTTATGCCATTGACCGTAAGGGATGTATCGGCGGTGAGTGGTGTCTGTTTAGCTATTTCACGCGAACATTTTAATCGTCTGGGTGGTTTTGATGAGTCGTATCTTCTTGACTATTCGGATGTTGATATTTGCTTCAAGTCTTCTCAAGCTGGGTTAAAAGTGATCTATACACCAGAGGCATGTCTCTACCATATGGCATGTGTTGACAAATCCCTTGATAGTAAATCTCGCTCTCATAAGCATTTTGAGGATAAGGCACGATTGTTGCATAACTGGTCCGAGCGTTTCTCTGAGGGAGATCCATGGTTCTCCGTTAACTTTTCTCGAGATCCCAAGCGCGCAGCGTTATATAAGTTCGATCCTTTTGACTACGAAGCGATTTGAGTGCTTTAAATGAAACAAATTGCCTGGATAATATCTCCGCCGGCAAAGGGCTCTGGCGGCTTTCGAACCATCTGCAGCAAGGCTTCCTTTCTAGATTCTCGCGGATATGAGAACTACTTTTACATTATGCCGGGCTGTGAAGCATACAAAAGTGCTCATAGAGTTCAGACCGAAATAAAGGATTGGTTTGGTTATTCGCCTAAAGAAGTTCGTGTGGCTCCGAGTGTGTCCGAGGATTTTTTTGCAGTAATCGCCACCGCTTGGAATACGGCGCACTTTGCATCTATGCAGAAGTGCACCCATAAGTTCTACTTCATTCAGGATTTTGAACCTTGGTTCTATCCGATGGGGGAGATGTATCTAAATGCCGAAGCAAGTTATCGTTATGAACTAAACCCCATAACAATAGGCAGATGGCTTTCTAAAAAAGTTGAACCCTATTATTCGCATGAAGTCCCATATTGTGATTTTGGCGTTAGCGATATATATACTGCGCAGGAACAAAATCTAAGCAGAGAGTATGCCATCTGTGCTATTTATCAATCCAATAAGGATCGGCGTTTGTCTGGCATGTTGCTTGATGCAATTAAATTGCTTCTCAAGCTCGACGATGCAGTTGTCGTATATTTATACGGCGAAGACGCAATGCCTCCCATTCGTGATCCACGTGTACGCAGCCTCGGCATCTTGACCGCTGATGAATGCGCCTCGCTTTATGCCAAGTGTGTTGCCGGCGTATCGTTGAGCGTGACTAATCCCTCTCGCCTGCCTTTCGAAATGCTTGCATCGAAGCTTTCGGTAATTGAAATAAACCGTGAGAATAATCTACTCGACTTTCCGGAGGGCACCATCCACCTCGCTGAGCCCTCTGCTTGCGGCATTGCTTCTTCTATTCTTGAGGCTCTTTCAGGCTCAAAATGCGATTCGCCTAATCGATTTAGCTGCACGTCGATTGAGCGTGAAAATGAAATGTTCTTCGAGGCCTTTACACGTTATCTGAATGAAGAGCCATCCTTGGTTAGCGGGAAGTCCGCCTTCGGGAATGTGCTAAAAACCGAAGAACTAAGTAAGGTCTTCTTGCTCAGCGATCATCTCGCTGATGCTCGATTGCGATCGTCTGCCATGTCTCAAACGCTCATTCAAGCTTCTTCTGTTGATTTGACTGTGCGTTTTGAGTCGTCTTTGATGCCTGTGGATGTTCGCGCGGCAGTTTGGTGTGCCCTTGATCAGTCTGATATTCGCTGGATTAGTCTTGAATCTAGGGACGGTCTTTTTGCGGGGCATGTTCCGCTGTTTTTAAATGATGATGAAGAGGCCTATCTTCGCATTCATATATACTCTTTTGCGGAAGACGGCAAGAATCCGCTTTGTGTCGCCGAGCTAAGCCAACTAGTCTGTCTTTCGCCTTCTCGCAACGCTCATCCTGTTGTTCGTTCGGTTGAAAGTGGCGCATGCAGCGTGTCTGCCGTTTTTAACCTATCTGATGATTATTGTGAACCGTTTCAGCCTTCTGCTTCGACGGGCGTCGAAGGCGGTCACGTTGCTCTACTCAAACGTTTATTTCGGAGAAACTAATGGCGCGCTTTAACCAATGGACTCAGCTACTTAAAGCCTCTGCGACATCGTGCAGGCACGATGAAAAATCCGATGGTGTTAAGCAAGAACGCTATCTCCTTTTGGATACGGCTATGGGAAGCGAGAACTCTGGTGACCATGTGATCATGGATGCCTGTGGCTGTATCGCGGATCAAATCTTTGGCGGTGCGTTGCCCCATGTGGCAACGCACTATTATTCCAAAGAGCTTGAAATGTATCCTGAATACGTAAAGCTGTTGTGCGGCACCAATATTCTGTATACGCATATGGCTGATCAGCAGCAATGGGCGCTTGCCAAGCGGTTGGGCAATAATAGAAATGTTGTTTTGTTCGGCGTGGGCATGTCTGATATTGGGGTGGACGATGCTATCGACGCCTATACAAAGAAGTTCTATAAAACCTTGCTATCCGATGAATATCTTCATAGTGTTCGAGATGAAATGACTAAGAAGAGGCTTAACTCTATTGGCATAGAGAATGTTCTTAATACCGCATGTCCGACCATGTGGTCGTTAACCCCATCTAGGCAACTCGAGATATCCTCTAAGCGTTCTAAAAACGTTGTTACGTCAATTACCGATTATTGTTTCGATGCGGAACGTGACCGTAAGATGCTGGAATTGCTGTCGTCGGAATACGAAAAGGTAACGATTTGGATTCAAGGAAGCCATGATGTTGATTGGTGTCTTGATCAAATAGTCGATCTGAAGCAATTTAATGTCATAGGCCCCAATACCGAAGAGCTTAATCGTGTAATTGAAACCGAGGAGTTTGATTATGTGGGGACGCGTCTCCATGCGGGCATCCGCTGTTTAAATGGAGGACATCGCTCTCTAATTATTGCAATTGATAATCGAGCCCGCCAAATCGGTGAAGACACGGGACTTCCCGTTCTTGAACGCGAGGACGGCTATCTCCATAAATTAGCTGATTGGGTAAACCATCCCGTTAAAACTGAGATTAATCTTCCCTGGACGAGCATCGATAAATGGAAGAAACAGTTTAATTAGCTGTATTCCTTGGCTATTGCTTTCCCTATTTCTTATCGTGTGGTGCCTTTGGCGTTTCTCCGATTATCCAACCCATATTTGTGGCTCGAATTAGATTCGTCAACATATAGGCGACTGATCCAAATCCAATCAGGTTAATTGCTGCCATCGCCATTGGGGCTATGTTGGGCCAGTAGGTAAAAGAAATGTAAACCAGTGGAGAATGAAAAAGATATATTCCCATACTGTTTTTGCTAATCTTTTCGGTTAGTAGGTTTGCCTTTTGGGGGATGACACAATAAATTGATGCAAGCGCCATGCAAGTAAGGGCGGTGGAAGCAATGGGGGGCACCACTTGTTTTAGTAAGTTTACAAGGAATAATAGTATTAGGACTATTGATATGCTTTTACGCCTTTTATAGCTCTCGAACCATTTGTTTGCTTCCAAGTAGTGGATTGTTAGGCCAAGCGCAAACCATATTGCATTTGCTTCTGCCAAATTGATATATCTGTTCGCTGATGGTATTCCAAAATGGTAAAGATAAATTGAAGCGCCGAAAACTATCGGAACCTTAAAACTTGTTAGAGGGCTCTTTTCGAGTATTTGAAAGATGCACGACGTGGCTGCTGTAATGAAAAAAAGAGTCGGGAGAAACCAAAGGTGACCGTTGTCTTCGCCCAACAGAATTGATTTAAAGATGATGTGCGGTACAGTTAGGCCATTGTAATAGGGATACTTAACGAGCATCCTGATGGGGAAGAGCCAACATATTCCAATCATGATATAGGGGATAATTAAGCGTTGAGCTTTTTTAATGACCTGATTTATAAAATCGCTTGATCGATTCCAGCTCCATAAAAAACAAAAGCCAGATAACGAAAAGAACAAGGGCATCTGGATTCCGTTAATTAAGAATTTGAGATTATCCAACAGAATTGATTTTTGTTCAGTTGGATAATATCCCCACGCACTTGAATACAGAACAATGCTGTGGCCTAGGACTACAAGGAATATTGCAAGGGCCCTCACGTTCGTTATGTCGTCTCTACGGGTTGTGTCCTTGCGGTTGTTCATCAATTGCTTCTTTCGTTAATATTGAGAAGGTTTAACTTAAAGAATATCAAACTCTTACTAACCGCTTGATTTATAACTATTTTCGATTACAGAGGACGGATTATATGAAAGGCATCATCCTCGCCGGCGGGTCCGGCACCCGCCTGTACCCGCTCACGCTCGTGACCTCAAAGCAGCTGCTGCCGGTCTACGACAAGCCCATGATCTACTACCCGCTGTCCACCCTCATGCTGGCGGGCATCCGGGACATCCTGGTCATCTCCACGCCGACGGACCTCCCCAACTTCGAGCGCCTGCTCGGGGACGGCTCGCGCTACGGCGTGAACCTGTCCTACGCCGAGCAGCCCTCGCCGGACGGCCTGGCGCAGGCGTTCACCATCGGCGAGGAGCTCATCGCCGGCGAGCCGTGCGCCCTGGTGCTCGGCGACAACATCTTCTACGGCAACGGCCTGTCGCGCCACCTGACGCGCGCCGTACAGAACGCCGAGTCGGGGAGGGCCACGGTCTTCGGCTACCACGTGGACGACCCCGAGCGCTTCGGGGTCGTGGAGTTCGATGCGCAGGGGAGGGCCGTCTCCATCGAGGAGAAGCCCGAGTGCCCCAAGAGCTCCTACGCCGTCACCGGCCTGTACTTCTACCCGGGCGACGTGGCCGCCAAGGCGCACGAGGTCGAGCCCTCCGCCCGTGGCGAGCTGGAGATCACGACGCTCAACCAGATGTACCTGGAGGAGGGGACGCTGTCCGTGGTCACCCTCGGCCGCGGCTACGCGTGGCTCGACACCGGCACCATGGAGAGCCTGCACGAGGCCGCGGAGTTCGTCCGCGCCGTGGAGCACTCCCAGGACCTGCCGGTCTCGGTCCCCGAGGAGATCGCCTGGGAGAACGGCTGGATCACGACCGCCGAGCTGGAGGAGGCGGCCAAGGCCTACGGCAAGTCGGTCTACGGGCAGCACCTGAAGAAGGTCGCCGCCGGCGAGATCGTCAACAGCCCGCGCGAGTACTAGCGCAAGCTTGTTTTCTTTTAGGGGTCACCGTTTATCTGGTGGCCCCTTTCGTTATGATTACGTTGACCATAAAGACAATATGATTGGGAGTGGATGTGTTAAGCGTCTACTTTGGCGATATGCCAGAAGCGATTTACAACACAGCGACATATTTCAAAAACTCTTACCGGTCTTCTTGGATTACGGATCCCTATGCAGTCTCGATAATTAAAGATGTTGATCGATCGGATGTTGTTTCCGAAAACGTCATCGAAAGCCCTGTGCTTGGATCCATCTCCCCACTCCAGCTTTCTGGTGGCGTGAAAACGCTGCTGCTTATGAGATTTGATCGTAAGCAAATTTTTAACGCTTCTACCTGTGGTGACAACTGTGCCAAGTGGATTCTCGACATGGCGAAAGACCGCAAACTTGTTGTGAATCTCTATCATGTGATGGACTTTGGTCGCGAGGATTTTAAAATTAAAGTCGTGAATAGCGGCCGAATCGTTCACAACATGGCCGAATTGATTCACGAGTCGATTCCGTATCTGTAGGTACTGCTTATGAACGGTTCGCATCTCGTTAAGATTTCCCGCCGCAGGGGAACCAAGTACACATTTACCATCAAGCGGAACATCACTATTGTGCGTGGCGATAGCGGCACGGGTAAGACGACACTGTTTGACATGGTCGCAGACTACATGCGAACGGGCGAGCAGTCGGGCGTTTCCTTGCAATGCGATTGTCCCTGTGTCGCCCTGACCGATTATGATTGGCGAAACCAGCTTTCGTCCGTTCATGACTCGATTGTATTTGTCGATGAGGGCTTAAAAGAGATCCATTCTGATGAGTTTGCCCATCATGTGCTGTATTCCTCGAATTATTTCGTGCTGATCTCAAGGGCTGATTTCCCCAATCTTCCGTATAGCGTGGATGAGATTTACAAGATTAAGACGAGCGGAAAATACCATTCTTTCGTCCCTGTTTATCAAGATCGCGGGAATCATCGTTATGCTATTTCCCGGTCGGCGCCAAAACAGGACATTACTTACGTGAAATAACTGGGGATTCGGTTTTTCACTACGACAAAGACTGCATTCCGGAGGCGTTTTGTACAGGAGGTAATTCTGCGAAGGTTATGGCTCTTATCGCATGCCGAAATGTCCGATAGTTTTGTTGAATAGTGTCGCGGCGTCACTTCCTGCGGCATACTAAAGAAGCTATACATGCTTCAGATTGGATTTTCATGTCTGAGATTTTTGAACCCCACAACATCATCGTCACGGGCGGCTGCGGCTTCATCGGCAGCAACTTCGTGCACTACGTGGTCAACAACCACCCCGACGTGCACGTGACCGTCCTGGACAAGCTGACCTACGCCGGCAACCCCGAGAACATCGCCGGTCTGCCCTCCGACCGCGTGGAGCTCGTCGTGGGCGACATCTGCGACGCCGCTCTGCTCGATAGGGTCGTCCCGGGCCACGACGCCATCGTGCACTACGCCGCCGAGAGCCACAACGACAACTCCATCGCCGACCCCGAGCCGTTCCTCCGCACCAACGTCGAGGGCACCTTCCGCCTGCTGGAGGCCGTCCGCAAGCACGGCGTCCGCTACCACCACGTCTCCACCGACGAGGTCTACGGCGACCTGGCACTCGACGACCCGGCCAAGTTCACCGAGGAGACGCCGTACCACCCGAGCAGCCCGTACTCGAGCACCAAGGCCAGCTCCGACATGCTCGTGCGCGCATGGCCCCGCACCTACGGCCTACGGACAACGATCTCCAACTGCTCCAACAACTACGGCCCCTACCAGCACGTGGAGAAGTTCATCCCCAGGCAGATCACGAACATCATCGACGGCGTCCGCCCCAAGCTCTACGGCCGCGGCGAGAACGTCCGCGACTGGATCCACACCGAGGACCACTCCTCGGCCGTCTGGGACATCCTGACCAAGGGCCGCACGGGGGAGACCTACCTCATCGGAGCGGACGGCGAGAGGGACAACATCACGGTCCTGCGCATGATCCTGGAGGCCATGGGGCGCGACCCCGAGGACTTCGACTGGGTCGCCGACCGCCCCGGCCACGACCGCCGCTACGCCATCGACAGCACGAAGCTCCAGCGCGAGCTGGGCTGGAGGCCGGCCCACACCGACTTCGCCGAGGGCCTGAAGCAGACCATCGGCTGGTACGTGGAGAACGAGTCCTGGTGGCGACCGGCCAAGGAGGCCACCGAGGCCCGTTACAGGGCGCAGGGGCAGTAGGCCCGGATTCCCGGACGTTTACCTTTTCGAGCGCCCCTCGCGGTGCCGCAGGGCATGGGGATGATCCTGCGGCACCGCGAGGGGCGCCCGCAACACGATTGGAATTAACCACATGGCTGACATCGAATTCGAGAAGGACCTGAAGGTCGCGGAGACCGGCATCGAGGGCCTCAAGGTCGTCGACCTGGCCGTCCACGGCGACTCGCGCGGCTGGTTCAAGGAGAACTGGCAGCGCGCCAAGATGTGCGCGCTCGGCATCCCCGATCTCAAGGTCGTCCAGAACAACATCTCCTACAACGACAGCCGCGGCGTCACCCGCGGCATCCACGCGGAGCCCTGGGACAAGTTCATCTCCGTGGCCCGCGGCTCGGTCTTCGGCGCATGGGTCGACCTGCGCGAGGGCAGCGCCACCTACGGGAAGGTGTTCACCTGCACGCTCGACCCGTCCAGGGCCATCTACGTCCCGCGCGGCGTGGGCAACAGCTTCCAGGCGCTCGAGGACGGCACCGCCTACACCTACCTGGTGGACGCCCACTGGTCGCTCGAGCTCAAGAGGACCTACACGTTCGTGAACCTCGCCGACCCCGAGCTCGCCATCGAGTGGCCGATCCCGCTGGAGGAGGCCACCGTCTCCGAGGCCGACCTCAACCACCCGATGCTCAAGGACGTCGTCCCGATGGCGCCGAAGCGCACCCTCGTCACCGGCTGCAACGGCCAGCTGGGCCATGCGGTGCGCGCGCTCGCCGAGGAGCGCGGCGTGGCGAAGGACTTCGACTTCTGCGACATCGACACCTTCGACATGTCCGACCCGGACGCCTATTCGCAGTACGACTGGTCGCTCTACGGCACCGTGATCAACTGCGGCGCCTACACGGCCGTGGACAGGGCCGAGACCCCCGAGGGCCGCGTGACCGCCTGGAAGGCCAACGCGACGGGGCCCGCCCTTCTCGCACGCACCTGCGCCGGGCACGGGATCACGCTCGTCCACGTATCCTCCGACTACGTCTTCGACGGCACCGCCGAGGTCCACACGGAGGACGAGCCGTTCTCCCCGCTGTCCGTCTACGGCCAGACCAAGGCCGCCGGCGACATCGCCGTGGCCGGGTGCCCGCACCACTACATCATGCGCTCCAGCTGGGTCATCGGCGAGGGGCACAACTTCGTGAAGACCATGAAGGCACTCTCAGACCGCGTCGCCGACCCGGACGACAAGCTCGAGCAGGTCACCGTGGTCGACGACCAGCTGGGCCGCCTGACCTTCACGCGCGACATGGCCGAGGCCATCTTCCACGTGCTGGGGACGCACGCCCCCTACGGCACCTACGACTGCACCGGATCCGGCGCGGTGAAGTCCTGGGCGGACATCGCACGCGCCGTCTTCGAGGCCGCCAACGGCAACGGCGAGAAGGTCGTGCCGGTATCGACCGCCGACTACTACGCGAGCGCCGAGGGCCCCGTCGCACCGCGCCCGGTCCACTCCGCACTCGACCTGTCCGGGCTCGAGTCGGTCGGGTTCCACATGCCCGACTGGGAGGAAGAGCTGGGGGAGTACCTCAAGATGCTCTAGCCGCTATTAACTTTTCGAGAGTAAAAGCCGCCGCTTGTTAACGGCGGCTTTTCTTATGCCTGGCGTATAGCCCCGCTGCAACAAGGGCGAAGGTGGTCGCCAGACTCACTGCAAGCCCCGCAAGGGCACCCGGAGTCTTGTAGGTCATCACGATCCTATTCGCGCCTTTCTGCACGTTCAGGGACGACAGGCCCTTATCGGCGGCGGGCGTTAGTTCTGCGGCGGTTCCGTTTACCGTTACGTTCCAGCCCTCATCGTACGGAACGCTCAGCAGCAGGTTGCCGTCTTCCTTGGCGGTATACTCGCCTTCGATTCTTCCGTCCTCAAAAACTGTCGGAACAAATTCGCTCGTCTTAAGCTCGTTAATAATCTGCTCGAAAACGTCCAGATCGAGGGCGTAAAAGACCGGCTCATTGTCTTGGGGCATGTCTGTATAGCCCTCCGCGACTCCGATTGACACCGTATGCTGGCTCGGGGCGTCCGATGCATCCGCAATCTGGCGGATATTATTGTCGAATCTCCAGGCCTCGTTTTCGATCGTTCGCTGGTCGATGGTAAGGGTGACGGGCCAATAACTGCCGGCAGTCGTATCTTTGTTGATGTAGAGATACCCGATGGAGCTTGCCGGTACAGTAACGCTCCATTGCTTTAAGCTATCGCTATTCTCCGTGCTCGTGGCCTCGATCTTGGTATAGAGCTTGACCTCGCGGCCTAGGATTTTGCTGTAGAGGTCGTTCTGCTTTTCGAAGGGGTTCTCGTTTTTCAACGTGCTGTTTTGGATATCGCTTGAGGCTGCAACGCCAATGCTGAGCGCATAGGGGTTCTCGTACACCGCGCTTGTGGAGTCGACCTGATTCGTCTTGGTCGAAACGTATCCCGCAGGCGCGTTCTCGGGAATGGCATACTTGACTCCCAGTAGGGCATCGACGGCAAGAATGGGCTCGGCATAACGGGTCGAGAATTCGCCGACGCTGCTGTAACCAAGGGAGTTGAGCAATGCAATTGCCTGCGGGTTATTGGCGGACGAATAAGAAGATAGCTGGTTATACCCTAGTGCCAGGCCTTCGTTTAGAGCGGCACTATCGGCTCGTGTGGTTGTACGATCGATGCGGTAGAACGGAGCTGAATCCCGTTCTGTAGTGGTAGCGATCGTGTTGGTTGCGGTGGCTACATAGGCCCTGTTGGTATTTTCGGAATAGCCCGCGTAGAGCTGGTTCCATACTACATGAGCGTTGGCAAACAGTTCAATAGCGGTGAGCGCCAGGAGTGGCAAGATGACGGCGGGGCGATAGGCTTGGCGCAATTTAGGTTGATCCTTGAGGATCTGCAGGGTATAGCCCGCAGCCCACAGCGCAAAGAAGCTCAGCAAAAAAGCCGTGCGCGAGTAGAAGCCGTTGGGAACGCGCATGCCGCACCAGATGTACTCGAGCGGGCTCAAAACGGAGCTTGCAACCAGGATTATCGTGACGACGTGTGTTGCGATGCGCGTCTTGATTGAAACCGTGCGGTTAACCAGCAGGCTCACCGCAAGCAGCATCATGATGATGCCGCAATAGAACTGAGGTGTGCTTTCGTTGCTTACCCACATGCAGGGAAGAAAGCCCCTGATGAGCGACTTGAGGTTGGTTTTAAGTAGGGGGCCGAGTGCTAGAACGGGACCGCCCTTGGACATGGCAAGGATGGTCGGCAAAAAGGTCCAAGCGGACAGAAGCAGTCCGAGCGCGATAGCCCCGGCGAATCGCAGGGCCCGATCGAGCATGAGCTTCCAGCTAAATCCTTCTTCTGCAACATAATCGACAAATTCAACCAGTACGAAGATGCAGAGGAACAGGATGCTAATGTAGGCCGTATACCAGCAGAACATGACATTGAGCGCCGTTGCGATGACGAGGCGGATCATGCGCTGCTTGCGGATGAGCTCGTGGCATCCGTAGGCGCAGATGGGCAGCATGATGAGGCAATCGATCCAGAGCGGGTTGCGCAGGTTGCTGATGGTCCAGCTACAAAACGTGAACGAGAGGGAAAGCAGGAATGCTGCGGGCTTGGGTAGGTCAAAGCGCTTTTGCACATACCAAGCGCCGCTGATGTGGATGCAGCCCAGTTTGAGCGCGGAGATAACAAGCACGAAGAGCGTCAGCTTGTCTGCGGGAAACAGCACGCAGAGCAGGTTGAAGGGGCTGCCGAGGTAGTAGCTATAGAGCCCCCATGTGTTCATGCCGAGTCCCTGTGAGAAGGAATAGCGAAGGTTTGCCTCGCCTAAAAGGACGCGGCGAAACCACGCGAAGAAGTCGATGTATTGGTATTTGAGATCGTTGGTGAGAAACGAGTTGTCGCCAAAGGGATAGACATGTCCCGCCGCTGCAAGTGCGACAAAGAGTGCGACGGAAAATGCGAAGCAGGCGGCGTAGAACGCCACATTCTTGAGCGTGCTGTTATTGGGCCGTGTCATCAGATTCCTCGTTGGATTCTCGAATGATATAGATGGGACGTCGCTTGGTTTCCAAGTAGGCTTTTGCCAAGTATTCACCTATGATTCCCAGGCACAGAAGCTGCATGCCGCCAAACAGCGTTATGAGGCAGGCGAGCGACGGCCATCCGCCGACGGGGTCGCCCCAGACAAGCGTCTTTACTAGGATGACGACGAATCCCAGAATAGCGATGAGGCAGAAGACGATACCTGTGAGGGCGGCGAGGGAGAGCGGCGCCGTGGAAAACGCGACGATGCCGTCGATGGAATAGAGGAGCAGCGACCAAAAGCTCCATTTGGTCTCGCCGGCCACGCGGTTGACGTTTACGTAGGGGAGCCATTTGGTTTTGAAGCCCACCCAGCCGTAAATGCCTTTGGAGAATCGGTTGTATTCGCCCATGGAGATGATGGCGTTGACCATAGGCCGCTTCATGAGCCTAAAATCGCGTGCTCCGTCGACGATGTCGGCCTTGGAAATGCGGTTGATGATCTTGTAGAACATACGGGCACAGAACGACCTGATGGGAGGCTCGCCTTCGCGGGTGGTCCTGCGCGTTGCGACGTTGTCGTAGTCTTCGGTCTGCAAGATCTCGTACATCTGCGGCAGGAGCGAGGGCGGGTCCTGCATGTCGGCATCCATGGTGGCGACATAGCCGCCCTTTGCGTGCTGGAGTCCGGCGAGTAGTGCCGCCTCCTTGCCAAAGTTGCGCGAGAAAGAGTGCCAACGGATGGCGTATGGATGCGCCGCCGCGGCTTCTGCCTTCATGACGGCGAGCGTTTTGTCTGCCGAACCATCGTCGATGAGGACGGCTTCAAAGGAAATGCCGGGATCTTGCTGGGTCATGATGCGAACGACGCCATCGAGCTCTTTGAGAAAGATCGGAAGTGATTCCTGCTCGTTGTAGCACGGCACGACGATGGAGATGAGCGGCATGGTGGTTTACCTCTTGCTTGGCTTGGAAGTAGGGTGGTCGGGCTGGTCGTCGTAGGTGTATTTGCTGTATACGTTGACCTCCCACTGCTTTTTTTCGACCTTTGCCACGGAATCCAGGATGAATCCGGTTGCAAGGCTCAGACCGCACAGGAACATAAACGACGCGGCGAGCATGGCGGTGGGGAAGCGCGGAACGAGGCCGGTCTGGAAATACTCGACAACGATGGGCATGCCCAGGGCGAGGCCGATCACCGCAAACAGAAGCGCAACCAGGCTGAAGAACTTCAGAGGGCGGTAGTCCTTGAACAGCGTGCCGATCATCGCAACGACCTTAATGCCGTCGCTGACGGTATTAAGCTTGGACTCGGAGCCTTCCGGACGGTCGCGGTACTCGATGGGTACATCTTTGATGCGCCAGCGGTGGTCGACGGCGTGGATCGAGAGCTCGGTTTCGATCTGGAAGCCCTCGGAAAGCACGGGGAAGGTTTTGACGAACGGGCGGCTCATGGCGCGGTAGCCGGTCATGACATCATCGAAGCTGTAGCCATAGATCCACTTGATCATGGCGCGGACCAGATTGTTGCCAAAGCCGTGGAAAGCACGCTTGTTTTCCTCGGCGTAGGTGCCGTTGGAAAGGCGGTCGCCTACGGTCATGTCGGCTGTGCCGTTAAGGATGGGCTCGCAGAGGGCTTTGGCCGCCTCGGCGGGGTAGGTGTCGTCTCCGTCGACCATCAGGTAGCAATCGGCGTCGATGTCGCGAAACATCTGACGGCACACGTTGCCCTTTCCCTGACGGGGTTCAAAGCGGACCGTGGCGCCGTGCTCGGTGGCGATGCGTGAGGTGTCGTCCGACGAGTTGTTGTCATAGACATAGACCGTCGCTTGCGGAAGCTCGCGGTGAAAGTCGTCGATGACTTTGCCGATCGTGAGGGCTTCGTTGTAGCAGGGGATGATGACGGCGATGGATTCAGAATTCACTCAATGCTCCTTATACATTCAATCCTTGAAAGTATAGCCGTTTGGGCTTGGCATCCTAAGATGTGGGTTAGTTCTCCAGTTTTGTTGCGCGAATCGTTTGCATGGCCGTCGGGTCTATACTGTTCGTTTGTCAACGATTACGAGTAAAGGAGTTGCATCCGTGTCGGATCAGACAAAGCAACAAGAAGCTCGCAGTCTGCCTGCGACGTTTGCTAAGAACGAATTTGAGAAGGACGCGTTTATCCTTCGTCAGCTGGTTACCAAGGATTTTAAGATCAAGTATCGCCGTAGCGTTCTGGGCGTCGCATGGTCGGTGCTCAACCCGCTGCTGATGATGATCGTCATGGCCATCGTGTTCTCGACGATTTTTGGCCAGGGCCGCAATGGCTCAATGACGCCCGAGATGTACCCGCTGTACTTGATCGTGGGTAACGTTACCTTTGCCGTCATGTCCGAGTCTACGAACCAGGCCCTGACGTCGATCGTGGGTGCTGCCCCTCTGCTCAAGAAGGTTAAGGTGCACCGCTGGGTCTTCCCGGTGCAGAAGGTGCTCTTCTCGCTGGTCAACTTTACCTTCTCGCTGGTCGCCGTCGCCATCGTTATGCTGTGGTTCCGCGTTATGCCTTCTTGGCATTTGATTCTGCTGCCGGTTTGCCTGCTGCTGCTTATGTGCTTCTGCATGGGCCTGGGCATGATGCTCTCTGCCCTTACGGTCTTTTTCCGCGACGTTATGCATCTGTGGAGCGTCGTCATTACGGCGTGGACTTATATTACGCCCATCTTCTGGACGACTGACTATATTGCGCAAATGCCGCATCTCGTGCGTATCTTGATGTATGCGAACCCCATGTATAACTACCTGCAGTTTATGCGCGATATCTTCTTGTTCCAGACCACGCCCTCGCTTTTGACGTTTGGTATGTGCGTCGCTTGGGCGGTCCTTGCGCTTGTCATTGGCTACACCGTGTTCCATAAGTCCGAGCGCAAGTTTATCCTCTACATCTAAGGAGTGCTGTGATGACTGAATCTGTTGTTGATTACAGCGAGCAGCCTCTGGCTGTCGAGGTCGACGACGTCACCATGATCTTTAACATGGCGTCCGAGTCGCTGACCAACCTCAAGGAGTACTTCATCAAGCTTGCCAAGCACGAGCTGTTCTTTGAGGAGTTTAGGGCGCTCAAGCATATCTCGTTCGATATTCATCGTGGCGAGGTCGTGGGCCTGGTCGGCACCAATGGCTCCGGCAAGTCCACGATGCTCAAGATTATCGCTGGCGTGCTTGAGCCTAGCGAAGGCAGCGTTAAGGTGCACGGTAACATCGCGCCGCTGATTGAGCTTGGTGCCGGCTTTGACCCCGAGTTGACCGCCCGCGAGAACATCTATCTGAACGGTGCCCTGCTCGGCTATACCAAGGAGTTCATCGATGCCAACTTTGACGGCATTATTGAGTTCGCTGAGCTTCAGAACTTTGTCGACATGCCGCTTAAGAATTTCTCCTCGGGCATGGTTGCGCGCATTGCCTTTGCAATCGCAACGATCACTGAGCCTGACATCCTGATCGTTGACGAGACACTTTCCGTCGGTGATGTGTTCTTCCAGCAGAAGTGCGAGGCCCGTATCCAGCACTTTATCCAGAGCGGCGACGTGACGGTTCTGTTTGTTTCGCACTCCATGGAGCAGGTTGAGCGCATCTGCCAGCGTGCCGTTTGGATTGAGAAGGGTGACCTTCGCATGGACGGCCCGGTCGATAAGGTCTGCAAGGCGTACCGTGAGCAGTTCAACTAGGTTATAATTACTTGCGCCTGACAGGCTTGCGCTTGCTTGGGCGTGCTGTAATTTGCTCCATTAGCTCAGTTGGATAGAGCAGGGGACTTCTAATCCCAAGGTCGACGGTTCGAATCCGCCATGGAGCACCATCGTTTATTAAGCCCGGGCCGCTTGGTGGTCTGGGCTTTTTTCACATGCAGGTGTTCTTTATTCTTGCCGGGTATACGTTTAGGCCGAAGCCGTGGCGCGAGCTGCTGTTGTGCTGCTGATGTGGATTGGCTATACGGCGCGCCAAGGGGGGCTCGAGCCGAGCGTGAGCAAGCCCCTGCTGTTTATTGGAGCCGGTGTCACTTGGCTTGTCCTTGCCGCGCTGAGTGGGCTTGAGCTTTCGAGCCGCCGCGTGGATGGGTTTGTGGTTGCGACAGTTGCCGCTCTTGCCGGCAGCTATTGCGTGTGCTGGGTTTCCATGGCAGTGGGGAGGACCAAGTTGGTCCTCCCCACTGCCATTATGCCTTCAGACACTCGGGCAAGACGCTCGCAACTGCATCCATCGCCTGCGGCTTTAGGTACTGCTCGTTGAGCCGTGCCTTTCTGTAGACGTAGCGAGTGTCTGCAGAGTACTTGATCAATACGTCGGTGAAGAACCGCTCCCAGCTCAGGTAGTCGCGGCTTTCGATATAGCTCGAAGGGTCCTTGAGGATTTTTGGAATGTCGTTGTTGGGGATGAGGCCAGATCGCAAAAGCGTCCACTCAAATGATTCAGGGAGGAACAAGCGAACGTTCTTGTAAACGCGCTGTCCGAGCACCTTTTCGATGTAGGGACCAAACGCTGCGCCGTCTCCTATGGCAAGGATGTTTTGCTCGGGACATTCGTGAATCGTTCGTTTTAGGTTCGCTACGCCGGTGGCGGTATAGCAGGGGATTCCCAGTCGGTTGCAAAGGGTGCTATAGAATTGATAGCCAGACTTGCTATCCTCGACAATTACGGCGTCAGGATTGTCGAACCCTACGTTAAGGTCCTGATACAGCATGCTTGCCGTGTGGTCATATAGCGGTTTAGTCACCGAGTAGAAGCGTCTGTCGCTCTTGCGGCCATTAATTGTCTTGCTTGTGGTGTTGACTAGCTTTAGGATCTCGTCGACGCTGTAGGGGAGTTCGTTGGCGTCGCGACGAGATATCAGAACAAAATAGTTGGACGATCCGTTGATGGCTTTGGCGAAGTCCTTTGAGTAGATAAACTCGTTGCCCTCATCTAGAAAGACGATCGAATCTTCGATGATCGACAGCTCGCGCTCCCAGCGTCTGCCGGAAAGCGTTTCGCATGGCGCGTCGCAGCTGAGTGTAACGCCGCTTTCCGGTCCTCGGTCGTTGTAGTCGCGAATCATCGAGATGAGCGTCGTTTTGCCCGTGCCGCTGTTACCGCGAATGAAGGAAATGTTGCGTTTAAAGGTGAGTGTGTATTTGACCTTTGCACGCTCTACGACAACGGTATGCGTTCCCTTCATTACTCATCAACATCCAAAAAGTCATTCGTGGCGCCGACAAACTCCTGCATGTTTCTGACGATGCGGTCATCGTTTTCAATGCGGATTTCAAAGTTCTTCCAGGGGAACTTCATGATGTGGTAAAGGGTCACCAGCACATCCTGCTCTTTGCCGATTTTGAGTAGCCAGCGGGCACAGTTGTCTCCGCAGGTAGATGCGTTGAACACCATATTTGGGAGATTGCGTACTAACAGCAGCGTCTTGACGCCGCCGGACAGTTCGAGTGGAGTGATTGAGCCTAGTTGTTTGCTTACGATGTTGTGGGGACCGATGAGCTCTGATCCGTCCACGCTTTTAATGATTTGTGCGGCCATAGGGTCTTCGAACCATGAGTCCAAGTATGAGTTCCTAAAATAGGTTTCGGTATCGTAGATGGAACCGGGATAATCTCCCAGATGGATGCTTAACATGCGCGTCTCCAGACGTTGTGTGACTGCAACGATTATATGCCAGTAATAAAATGCCGGCAGCAGCGAGGTCGCTGCTGCCGGCGCCGGAGTTTTGTTCGTGTGAATCGGTGTTAATGAATTGATCCGCGAGGCTACTTTTCGAGATACTCCCTCAGCAGCTCCAGAGCGTGCGCATACCCCTGGAGGCCCTCACCGGTGATGGTGGCGAAGCAGGCCAGGCGTGCATAGCTCACCTGGCGGAAGTCCTCGCGGGTCTCGACGGCACTGATGTGGACCTCGACGGCAGGGATGGCGACGGCCTTGAGGGCGTCGAGGATTGCCACGCTCGTATGCGTGTATGCCGCCGGGTTGATGACGATGCCGTCGACCTTGCCGTAGGCCTCCTGGATCTTGTCGACGATGCTGCCCTCGTGGTTGGACTGGAAGACCTCGACGTCGTCGAAGCCCTGTGCAGCGCCCGCTTCCTGGCAAATCTGCACTAAGCGGTCGTAGTTGTCGCTGCCATAGATGCCCGGCTCGCGAATGCCGAGCATGTTGAGATTGGGGCCGTTGATGACGAGTGCTTTCATGGTTGCTTCCTTTGCGGTTGGGCGGGCGGTGCGGCGGAATGAAAAACCACCACATAGGTTCCTGTCCCCTTTGTGGTGGTTTTGGTTAGAGAGCGGGTGGGAGGGCGTCGAGGAGGGCTTGGGCGGTGTTGGCGGCGCAATCGCGCGAGTCGATGATGTAGTCGGCCCAGGCGCGGTAGCGCGGCATGCGCTGCTCGGCCAGCTTGTCGATGCCATCGCGGGCGGTGATGGGGCGACCCTTGTGGGCGAGTTCGTCGAGCTTACGGTTGAGCATCACGATCTGGCTGTTCTGGTGCAGTAGCGGGTAGTTCTCGTCGCGCGTGACCACGCCGCCGCCGGTGGAAAGCACCAGGCCGCTGCGCTTGGAGATGTCGGCCAGCGCCGCCGTCTCCTGTTCGCGGAACGCCGCCTCGCCGCGCTCGACGATAAAGTCGGCGCAGGGCATGCCCAGGCGCTCCTCGAGGGCGCGGTCCAGGTCGATGTGCTCGCGGCCGGTGAGCAGGGCGATCTGCTCACCCACGCGGGTTTTGCCCGAGCCCGGCATGCCGATCAGGGCGATGTTCTGCTCGCGGTGAGACAGGCGCTCCGTCACGTCCAGGATGCGCCCGCGCGGGGTGACCTGGCCGGTATAGCGCTCGACGGCTTGCGCCGCCTGGGCCACGAGCATGAGCAGACCGCCGATGCAGGGGATGTCGCGGCGCTCGGCCTCGAGCATGAGTCCCGTGCGAGCGGGGTTGTAGACAATGTCGATAACGCCCTCGAGCGCATTGAGCCCCTCGAGTGTGCAGGGGGCGTCGGGACAGTGGGGGAACATGCCGGCGGGCGTGCAGTTGACGAGCAGTGCGGCGTCGGACTGCTGCGCGATGTTGTCGTAGTTGACTTCGCTCGTGCGGCCGACCGGCACGACGATGGCGCCCAGGTCGCCGAGCACCATGCTGGCAGTGGTGCCGGCGCCACCGGTGGCACCGAGCACGAGGGCCTTCTTGCCGGCGACCTCAACGCCCAGCTCCTCGACTAGGCACTGAAAGCCGAAGTAGTCGGTGTTGTCGCCGCGCAGGCGGCCGTCGGGCAGGCGCGTGATGGTGTTGACGTTTCCCATACGCTCGGCGAGTGGACTCAGCTCGTCCAGGTATTCCATGACGGCGCGCTTGTAGGGGATGGTCACGTTGGTGCCCTCCCATTCGTCACCCGTCATAAAAGCCTGGAGGTCCTCGGGCTCGCGCTCAAATCGTACGTACTCGAGCCCCGCGAGCTCCTTGTAGATGGTCGGGGTGTAGCTGTGGCCCAGCACGCGGCCCAGCACGCCGTAGGGGCGGGTTGCGGCGACATCGGTCATCTAGAGCACCTCCGTGTAACTGCCAAAGTAGGTGAAGCTCTCGCACACGTCGTCGATGGAATCGAGCAGGTCATCGAGGGCCTTGCTGCCAAAGGGGCAGTCCAGGTCAAAGTAGAACATAAACTCAAAGTCGTGCCCGGGGATGGGGCGGCTCTCGAGCTTGATGAGGTTGATATTGAGCGCGTAGAAGCGCTCGAGTACGCGATAGAGTGCGCCCGGCTCGTTGGCCGTGGTAATCATGAGCGAGGTGCGGTTGGCGCCGGGGTAGACGCGTGGCTCGCGGCTGATGACGACAAAGCGCGTGTAGTTGTTGTCCGAGTCCTGGATGTTGGGCTCCAGCACCTCCAGGCCGTAGAGTGCCGCGCAGCTGCGCGATGCGATGGCGGCAACATCGGTGCGCTCGGAGCTGGCGACCATCTCGGCCGACATGGCCGTGTTGGGGTATTTGGTGGCGTGCAGGTCGTGGGCTTCGATAAAGCCGGCGCACTGGGCGATAGCCTGGCCGTGGCTATAGACCTCGTGCACGTCGGCGAGCTTGGTGCCGGGTTTGACGAGCAGATTGTGGTCGATCTTGAGACGCAGCGAGCGCACGATATGGAAATCGAACTGGGCGAGCAGGTCGTAGACGGCGTTAACCGAGCCGGCGGTGGAGTTCTCGATGGGCAGCACGCCAAACTCGCAGAAGCCGTCGCGCACGGCGCGCATGACGCCCTCGAAGGTCTCGAAGAACGCGATGTCGGGCACGTCAAAGAGCTTGCATGCGGCGATCTGGCTGTAGGCGCCTTCGACGCCCTGGCAGGCGACGCTGGCAGTCTGGGGAAAGGGCGTGTCGAAGGCCTCGGCAGTGGCGTGGGCCTTTTGCGAGACGGTAATGCCCTTGAGTTCGTTGATGTAGCGCTGCTGCTCGGCCTTGCTCATGCTCATGAGGAGACGGAACAGGGTGATGGTCTGCGCCTCGTAGCGCTCGGGCGCGCGGCTGGCGAGGTTGTTGAGCTTGGAGCGCTCACGGGCGGGGTCGAAGACGGCCTTGCCCATCTCGATTTTTGACTTGGCGACCTCGGTGGCAATGTCCATGCGCTCGACAAACCTGTTGAGGAGCGTGGTGTCGATGCCATCGATGGCCTGGCGGATGTCAGCAAGGTCCATGGAGACCCCTTTCACGTGTCGGGGGATGTTGAGGGGCGGGTAGTTAGCGCTGGGCGGCGTCTTCGAGGAGGGCGTCCCAGATGGCAAGGGCGGCGGCTGCCTCGGCTACGGGGACAGCTCGGGGGACGATGCAGGGATCGTGGCGGCCGTGGACCGAGAGCTCGGCATTTTCCATAGCGTCCATGTCCACCGTCTGCTGCTCGCGGCCAATGGAGGGCGTCGGCTTTACGGCCATGCGCCACATGACGGGCGCGCCGGTCGAAATACCGCCCAGGATGCCGCCGGCGTTGTTGGACTCGACCTCGATCTCGCCGGTCTCGGCATCGATGCGATACGGATCATTGTTCTCGCTGCCGCGCATGGCGGCCACGGCAAAGCCCATGCCAAACTCCACGCCCTTTACGGCGGGAATGCCAAACGCGATCTGCGCGATGCGGTTCTCGATGCCGTCGAACATGGGGTCGCCGATGCCTGCGGGAAGCCCGTAAATGCCGCACTCCACGATGCCGCCGATGCTGTCGAGTTCGTCACGCGCGGCTAGGATTTCCTCGCGCATGCGGCCGGCTGCGGCGGCGTCAATGCACGGCAGATCGTTCGTAAGGATCGCCTTGCGGTCGGCCTCGCGATAGACTATGTCGTCCATCGGCAGATCGGAGATGCCGCCGATCTGCGCCACATGCGCCATCACTTTAATGCCGCGGGCCTCGAGTGCCTGCAGCGCGATGCCGCCCGCGATGCATAAGGGTGCTGTTAGGCGGCCGGAAAAGTGCCCGCCGCCGGCGACATCGTGCATGTTGTGATACTTCATGCGCGCAGGGAAGTCCGCATGTCCCGGACGGGGCTTGCGGCGCAGCTCGGAGTAATCCTTGGAGCGCGTGTTGGTGTTCTCGATAATCGCGGCAATGGGCGCGCCGGTGGTGTGCCCATCGACCACACCGGCGATGATGTGCACGGCGTCGGCCTCGCGGCGCTTGGTCGCGGTCTCGTCGCGACCGGGGGCGCGACGGTTCAAAAAGGCCTGCAGCGCTTCTTGGTCAACGGCGATGCCGGCGGGGACGCCATCGAGCGAGCAGCCGATGGCGGGGGAGTGCGACTGGCCGAAGATGCTTAGGTGCAAGACGTTGCCAAAGGTCGAGGACATGCTATTCCTCCTCGAGTGTGACCTTGCCGCCCAGCAGGCGGTAGTGGTCGAAGAAATCGGGATAGGACTTGTTGACGGCCTCGGCGCCGTGGATCACGACCTCGCCGGTGGCGCGGCTCGCGGCGATAGCGACCATCATGGCGATGCGATGGTCGTTGTGCGAATCGACCTCGCCGCCGGTGAAGGCATCGACACCCTTGATGATGAGGTCATCGCCGGCAATGCGCACCTGCGCGCCCAGCGCGGTGAGCTCGCGGGTGGTCGTGACCAGGCGGTCGGATTCCTTGATGCGCAGACGGGCGCAATCGCGGATAAAGGTGCGGCCCTGCGCCAGCGAGGCTACGGCCGAGATGACGGGTACCAGGTCGGGAATGTCGTGGGCGCTCATCTCAAAGCCGGCGAGCTTGTCGGACTGCACGGTGGCGGCGTTGGTGGAGCGCACGATGCGGGCGCCAAAGCGCGAAAGCGCGGCGAGCACGTTTCGGTCGCCCTGCGCGGAGCTCAGGGATACGCCCTCCACGGTGATGGGGTCGGCGCCGATAGCGCCGGCGCACAGCCAAAAGGCGGCGTTGGACCAGTCGCCCTCGACGGCTACGCTGCCGGGCGTGCGGTACGAGCCGCTGCTCACGCGGAAGTTCGTGACCTCGGGCTGGCCGTCCTTGGCCGGAATACGCTCGACGTTGACCTCGACGCCAAAGGCCTTCATGGCCTGTATCGTCAGGTTGATGTAGGGACGGCTCTCAATGAGGCCGGTTACCTGCACGCAGGAGGGCTGGGCCAAAAGCGGGGCCGCCAGCAACAGGCCGGAGATATACTGCGAGCTCACGTTGCCCGGAAGCACAAAGGTACCCGGGCGCATGCGGCCGCTCGTCTTGAGCGGAAAACCGCCCAGGCCCTGCAGGTCGCAACCGGCGGCGATGATCTCGTCCGAGAGCGGTGAGAGCGGGCGGGTGCCCAGGCGGCCCTGGCCCACGAAGGTGGCCTCCGCGCCCAGCGCACAGGCGACAGGCAGCATGAAGCGCAGCGTGGAGCCACTCTCATCGCAGTCGAGCGTGCCGCCGGCAAGAGCCTTGAGCAGGCCAAATTCAATGCTCTTCATGGTGGGGTGGACCTGGAAGCCGTCCTCGACGGTCTCGATGCGGGCGCCGAGCGCCGTGAGGCAGCGCACCGTGGCCTCGATATCGGCGCAGGTCGTGTTGCAGGTAACGTGCGTCTCGCCGTTGGCAAGCGCGGCGCAGATGATGAGGCGATGCGCCATCGACTTGGACGCGATGGCGGGAACGGTGCCCTTGAGCGGGGACGGGGTGATGCGGGCTAGCATGCGGATGCGTCTCCCTTCTGGCCGAGGCCCTCGGCAATCAAATCGTGGAAGGTGGAAAGCGGCGTGCGGTCGATGCTGCAACGGCCAATGTCGTGCGGAATTACCAGGTCGATGGTGTCGCCTGCGCGCTTTTTGTCGTGGAGCGCCTCGGCAAAGACGGCATCGGCATCTAGGTCGCAGCGGGTCTTGAGACCGTGGCGGGCGCAGAGCTCCTCAATACGATCGGGCAGCTCGGCATCGCAGATGCCATGCAGGGCTGCGGCACGCGTGATGATGCCCATGCCGATCGACACGCAGTTGCCGTGGCCGAGCTCAAAGTGCTCGCAGGCTTCGACGGCGTGCCCGGCGCTGTGGCCAAAGTTGAGGAGCTTGCGCTGATTGGTTTCGCGCTCGTCGGCAACGACCACGGCGCGCTTAATGTCGATATTGCGGGCGATGATGAGCGCCACACGGGCCACGTCGCGGTTGAGCAGCTCAAGCGTGAGCGGGGTCTTCTCCAGCTCGGCGAAGAGCTCGGGGTCGGCGATCACGGCGTGCTTGACGACCTCGCCGCAGCCGTCGGCGAACTGCTCGGGCGTGAGGGTTGCCAGGCACCCCACGTCGGCGATAACCACACTCGGCTGCCAAAAGGCGCCGGCCAGGTTCTTGCCGGCTGCCAGGTCGATGGCCGTCTTACCGCCGACCGACGAATCCACCATGGCGAGCAGGCTCGTCGGGATCTGCACAAACTTGCAGCCGCGCATGTAGGTGGCGGCCACAAAGCCCGCCATGTCGCCCACGACGCCGCCGCCGAGTGCCACGATCACGTCGGAGCGCGAAAGCTCGTGCTCGGCCACAAACTCCAAAATGGCGACGTAGGTCTCGGCACGCTTGTGTGCCTCGCCGGCTTCGAAGGTGCAGATGCTCACCTCGTAGCCTGACGCCTCCAGGCTCTGCTTAACGGGCATCTGATAGAGCGGGCCCACGTTGGTGTCCGTCACGATGACGGCCTTGGTGCCGCCGGCAGTGGCGCGCACGAGCGGTCCCGCCTGCTCCAGCAAAAACGTTCCAACATGCACCTGGTAGGGGCGTGCAGTGTCGATATCGATGGTAATCGCCATAAGCTTCGGTCCTTTCGACCTGGCGTGATGGGTTGTCTAGTGGGAGGCCTCGTCGTCGAGTGCGCGCTTAATGCGGTCGCCCTCGGCAAGGAGATTCTCCAGATAGCGCTTGTCGCGGTCCTTGAGCGCGCGGCTGTAGGCGCCAAGCGATTCGATCAGATGGTCGATCTCGAAGGCGAGCGCGTCGGCGTCGTCGATCATGAGCTCGGACCACATCTGCGGATTGAGGTGCGCCACGCGGGTGAGGTCGCGGTAGCTGCCGGCCGAAAAACCGTGGTGAACCTGAGCGGTCGGGCTTTTAACGTAGGCGTTGGATACCACGTGCGCAAGCTGGCTTGTAAAGGCGATGACGCGGTCGTGCTCGGTAGCGCTGGTCACGCTGAACTTGCCAAAGCCCAGGGGGCGCACCATTTCGCGCACCTGGCCTAAAAGCTCCAGCTTGAGCGCATCGTCCACCGCGGGCGGAACGAGTACCAGGGGAGCGCCCTGGAACAGGTCGGCACGGGAGTGAGCGTAGCCCGAGAACTGGGTGCCCGCCATGGGGTGCGCGCCCACAAAGTAAAAACCGTGCTCGCGGGCGAGCTCAAAGGCACGCTCGCATACGATGCCCTTCACGCCTACGGTGTCAATCACCACGGGGCCCATGATGGCATCGGTGTCGGTGGCATCGGCGAGCGCCTGGGCGTGCGCCTCAAGCCACTCGATGCAGGCCTCGGGATAGCAGGCAAGGACGATGATGTCGCATTCGCCGAGCGTCTCGTCGTTGAGCTCGCCGGCGACGGTGCCCATGCTGGCGGCCGTCATCACGTCATCGTCGGGATCCCAGGCCAGCACGCGGACGCCCGCCTGCGCATAGCCGCGGGCAAAGCTGCCGCCGATCAGACCTAGGCCCACTATACCGGCGCATTTGGGACCGCCCTGGTTAACGCGCGCGTTTCTCACCGTACCCATGGCCTACTCCATGGTCTCTTGGCAGACGACATCGCGGATGGCGCGGATGCGGCGCATGGTGTCGTCGAACTGATCGGGGGTGAGGGCCTGAGCGCCGTCGGACCATGCGCGGCTGGGCTCGTCGTGGACCTCGATCTCCAGGCCGTTGGCACCGCAGGCGGTCGCGGCGAGCGCCATGGGCTCAACGTAGCGGGTGTAGCCGGTGGCGTGGCTGGGGTCGGCGACGACGGGCAGGTGCGACAGGTGGTGCAGCACCGGCACGGCGTTGAGGTCGAAGGTGTTGCGGGTGCGGGTCTCGAAGGTGCGGATGCCGCGCTCGCACAGGATGACGTTGTCGTTGCCCTCGCTCATTATGTACTCGGCGGCCATGAGCAGCTCATCGATCGTGCCGGACATGCCGCGCTTGAGCAGGATCGGGGTCTTGGTCTTGCCGACCTCTTTGAGCAGAGGGAAGTTCTGGGCGTTGCGGGCACCGATCTGCATGACGTCGATCTTCTTGTCCAGGAAGACCTGCACGTCGCGCGGGTCCATGATCTCGGTGACGATCGGCATGTCGAGCTCGGCAGACGCCTCGCACAGCAGGTCCAGACCGGCGGGGCCCATGCCCTGGTAGGCGTAAGGGGATGTGCGGGGCTTGTAGGCACCGCCGCGCAGCATCGTGGCACCGGCGGCCTTCACGCGGCGGGCGATGCGGATGAGGTTCTCGCCCTCGACGGAGCACGGGCCGGCGATGACCTGGAACTGATCGCCGCCTACATGTACGTCGTGGCCGCAGTCGATGACGGAGTCCTCGGGGTGGAACTTGCGGTTGGCGCGCTTGAACGGCTCGGAGACGCGCTGCACGCGCTCGACGACATCCATGGACTCGAGCAGGAACGGGTCGATCTTGGTCGTATCGCCCACCAGGCCGATGATCGTCTCATTCTCGCCGCGCGAGACGTCGGTCTTCAGGCCCTTTTTCTCAATCCAGCTGACGATATGGCTGACGGCCTCGTCGCTGGCGCTCTCTTTTAAAATTGCAATCATGGTGTGCCTCTCACCTCGATGGATAGCCCCTGCAAAAACGGCCCGCATCGCGAGCCGTGTACATATGGTGCATGAGAGTTTATACTATCTGACTCGCTTTTGCCTTCTAAAGTGGGCCGTTGAGCCGCGTCTTCCTCGGAATTGCAAAGCTTTTTCTTTTATTTTGATAGCCCGTGGTGCACTTGGGTATAATGCCAAACGTTGGCCCTATTAGCTCAGGGGATTAGAGCGTCTGCCTCCGGAGCAGAAGGCCGTTGGTTCGAATCCAACATGGGGCACCATCGAACGTGAGACCGTCCGAACCTCGCATGGTCCGGGCGGTTTTTCTTATACCGACGCGACGTGATGGGACGTGGTATGGCAGCAACGGATATCGAGCGCGGACTCTCGACCGCCGAGGTCGAGGAGCGCATCGCCGCCGGTAAGATCAACCGCAACATGGAGCTCAAGACCAAGTCGGTCAAAGAGCTCATCATCGAGAACCTCTGCACGCTGTTCAATTTGATCAACGTGATCTTGGCGTTCCTGGTCATTTTGACCGGTTCGTTTAAGAATCTGACGTTCCTGTTCGTGGTGTTCCTCAATACCGCTATTGGCGTCATTCAGTCCATGCGTTCCAAAAAGATGGTCGATAAGCTCACGCTGCTGACCTCCAAGAAGGCCATCGCGGTGCGCGACGGCTCCGAGGTGGAGCTCGACCTGGATCAGATCGTGCTCGACGACATCATCCGCCTGGGGCGCGGCGACCAGATCCCCGCTGACGCCGTGGTGGTTTCGGGCGAGGCGCTCGTGAACGAGAGCCTGCTGACGGGCGAGAGCGATCTTATTAAGAAACAGCCCGGTTCCGAGCTCATGAGCGGCAGCTTTATCGACTCGGGTCTGCTGCGCGCCCGCGTGATCCATGTCGGCGCCGACAACTACGTGGCCAAAATTAATAACGAGGCCAAGTACGTCAAAAAGGTCAATTCCGAGATCATGAACGCGCTCAACGCCATCGTGCGCTTTGCGAGCATCATCATGATCCCGCTCGGTTTGGCGTTGTTTGCCTCGAGCGTGAGCGAGCTGTGGGATGCCGCGGGAACCCCAGGCAATAGCGCGCTTTCGTGGTGCTTCTCCGAGCTGTTGGCTGGTCATGTGCCTTCGTCGGCGCTGCTGTCCACGGTGGGCGCCCTGCTGGGCATGATCCCGCAAGGCCTGGTGCTGCTGACCTCGTCGGTGCTCGCCATCGCCACGGTGCGCCTGGCCCGCCGCAAGGTACTCGCGCAGCAGCTCTACTGCATTGAGACGCTCGCGCGCGTCGACGTGCTGTGCCTGGACAAGACGGGCACCATCACGTCGGGCCGCATGGAGGTCGAGGGTACCTATCCGCTGCCGGTCGAGGGTATGGGTGCGGGGGAGGGCGACGCCGCCGTTCCCGTCGATACCACGGTGCTCGATTTTGCGCTGGCTAACGTCGCACGTGCGACCTCGGCCGATGCCAACGAGACCTGTCAGGCGCTGCTCAACTATTACGCCGACCGTCCGGTCGAGGTGTCTGAGCCGCTGTCGGTCATTCCGTTCTCGTCCTCCAAAAAGTGGAGTGGCGCTTCGTTTGCGCAGGGCTCCTATGTGATGGGCGCTGCGCAGTTTGTGCTTTCGGAGCGTGCGTTTTCGCAGGTCGAGAACCGTGTCGCCGAGCTTGCCGATACCTGCCGCATGCTCGTGGTGGCGCGTGTGGACGGCTTTACGCCCGATGGCGATATGGTGGGCGAGGCCGAGCCCGTGGGCTTTGTGACCATCCGCGACGAGATCCGTACCTCGGCGGCCGAGACCATCGGCTACTTTAACGAGCAGGGCGTGACCCTCAATGTGATCAGTGGCGACGACCCGCGTACGGTGTCGTCGATCGCGCGCGTGGTGGGCGTGCCGGGGGCGGACGCTTATGTGGACGCCACGACGCTCGATACGCCGGCCAAGCTCGATGCCGCAGTGGACCGCTACCATGTCTTTGGTCGTGTGACCCCGCAGCAGAAGCGCGAGCTCGTGCAGGCGCTCAAGCGCCGCGAGCACACCGTGGCCATGACAGGCGACGGCGTCAACGACGTGCTGGCGCTCAAGGAGGCCGACTGCTCCGTGGCCATGGCGGCCGGCTCCGATGCCGCGCGTAACGTGGCCGAGATCGTGCTCGTCGACAACGACTTTGCCTCGATGCCCGCCGTGGTGGCCGAGGGCCGTCGCTCCATCAACAACCTGCAGCGTTCGGCTTCGCTGTTCCTGACTAAGACGCTGTTCTCGATGGGCCTGGCGGCGCTGTGCATCGCGCTGCCGCCGTACCCTTTCGAGCCGATTCAGATGACGCTCATCAACTTCTTCTGCATCGGCGCGCCGGGCTTTGTGTTGGGCCTGGAGCCCAACAATGCTCGCGTGAAGGGGTCGTTCCTGACGAACGTGCTCAAGCGGGCACTGCCGGCGTCGATTGCGGTCATTTTGGCCGCGGCGCTCGATATCTTTGTGGCGCGCGTGTTTGGCTTTAGCCAGCTCACGCTGTCTACGATGTGCCTGCTTACGTCGTGCGCGGCGAGCGTCAGCCTGATCTGGCGCATCTCGCAGCCTCTCACGCCCTTACGTGTGGTGCTCTTCGTGTTTGTTGTCGCCGGCATCCTGGTGGGCGTTATCGGATTCCCGGAGCTGCTGTCTATTGCCAACCTGTCGATGGGCCAGATGGTAATCTTGGCTGTCATCGTGGTCTTTACCTGCTCGGTGTTCTTTAAGCTCGCCACGATGATGGATTCGCTCAAGCCGCGTCGTCGTCATGCCGCAACTGGTTTTGGCCGCGGTGTGCGCGTCCACCTGGGTCGCGGTGGCGGCAAGGTGAGCTCGACGGGTTCGACGGCCGAGCGTTTTGCCAAGCGCGTCGCCGCCGACATGGCGCAGCGCCGCGAATCTCGCACCGCTCGCGAGGCCGAGGCCCGCGCACTCGAGGGCGTGGCCCAGGCCCAGCCCAAGAAAAAGAAGGGTAGCGGAGCCAAGCGCTCTCGCGTAACCAAGTTCGCCCAAGGCATCAAAGTCTCGATGCCGAGCAAAAAGAAGAAGTAACTACGCGCCCTGGCGATGTTGAATTGGTGCCTTGCTCCTGTGGGGCCGTGGCGATGTTATGCTCTAACCTCGATTATTTGAATTGCTTCGAAAAGAGGATGCCGTGATCTGCCCGCATTGCCTTAAGACTATCGAGGACGGCGCCTCGTTCTGCCCCTACTGCAACGCCTATGTGGGTCCGGGCGATGGTCCCGAGCACACCGAGTTCGTGTTCTGTGAGGGCTGCGGTGCCCGTCTTTCTCCGCATGATCGTACGTGCCCCAAATGCGGACGCCCCGCTCCGGGTATCCTCTCCGAGGATGCGGCAGCATCCGACCTGGCAGCGGGCCGCACGGCGGGCTTTCCGCGCCTAACGCAAGAGCAGATCGATACCGAGGTGCCGCATGCGCCGGCCTCTGCCGCTGCGGTGCTTTCGGACGCCGCCGACCCCAATGAGACCTGCGTGCTGCCAGCTTTCGATAAGGATTTCGGTATCCCCAAGGTCGATATTCCCACGCCCGTTTCCCTGCATGACGATGCTCAAAAACCCAAGCGCAAGGTGCACCCCGACGAGGACGCCTATCACAAGCATAAGCGTCATATTCCCAAGCCGCTCATTATCATCGCGGTCCTTGCCGTCGTGTGCGGTGGTGCCTATTGGTTCGTGACGACCGATCCCATGGGTGTTATGCCTGGCTTCTACGACCAGTTTGGCCAAGCTGCACAAACCACCTTCCCCACGCGTCAAAAGGGCGAGGCGACTGAGGACGATACCAAGCAGGGCGATTCTGCCGAGGTGGTTCAGGAAGAAACCGTGCTCACCGATGATCAGCTCTATACCAGGCTCGACGGTCTGTATCAGACCATCGTGTCCTACGCTGACGAGGACCAGATCGGCGAGGTCATCGATTCCTTTAACAACGGTTATCTCCGAACGCCGCTGTCCACCCGTCAGGAGCTGTCGCAGAGTGCCTACGCCCTGCGCGACCAGATCAAAAAGACGCAAGATGAGCTCAACAACCTGAAAGTACAGGACGATACGGTCTATGCGGATGACATCGCCCACTTAAAGCAGCTTGCCGAGTGGATGTATGAGCGCGTCGACGTGATCTGCCAGAGCTGGGATATCTCGCTGGCCATTCCCGATGGCGAGTCGATGAGTTCCCACCAAAGCGAGATCCTGGCGCCCATCGCGCAGGGCGGCAACAGCGCGCTGAACCAGTACGATGCCAATGTGGGTTCCTGGAAGCCGCAGCAGCGTTCCTAAAATTAGTTCGCCATAGTCGGCATAACCTACGTGCGCAATTGATGTAAACCCGTGCTTATTGCTACAATTCGTACAAATATGCTTTAAACGCACGAGGAAGGAACCACATGTTTGGTTTTAAGAAAGAGCTCTACACGCCCGAGTATCAGCTTGTCGGCGACGAGTGCGCCGTAATCGAGACGTCGAAGGGTACCATCAAGGTCAAGTTTGACGGCGAGGGCGCTCCCATTCATGTCGCGAACTTCTGCGAGCTTTCCACGATGGGCTTCTATGATGGCCTTAAGTTCCATCGCTATGTGCCCGGTTTTGTTATCCAGGGCGGCGACCCCAATACCCGCGACATGTCCGGCGCCGACATCGCTGCCGGTCTTGAGGGCCCCGACGGTATGCCCGGTACCGGTGGCCCCGGCTACTGCATCAAGGGCGAGTTTGCCACCAATCCGCGCAACAGCCATGTCGATGGCGCCCTTGCCATGGCACGCTCCATGGACCCCGATTCCGCGGGTTCGCAGTTCTACTTCTGCCTGGGTGCCCAGCATAACCTTGATTCCGGTTACACCGTCTTTGGTACCACGGTCGAGGGTCTCGATGTGATTTCGCAGCTGCGTGCCGGCGACGAGATCGTCCATGTCGAGATCGTTCACGAGTAAAGGGGACTTCCTTGAATAGCCAGCTGATCCAACAGGGCCGCGCCGCTTACCGCGCGGGTGATTTTTCTGCTGCAGCCCAGATGCTTGGGGCGGCAAAGACTCCCGATGAGATTATGGGCGAGGCCGATCACCTTCGTGGCAACGCCTTGATGCACCTGGGCATGTATGCCGAGGCCGCCGAGGCCTATGCCGCCGCCCTCAACGACGGTACCTACGGCAAGCGCGGCGCGCTGCTCACCAACCGCGGCAAGGCGCTCGCCGCCGTGGGCGACTACACGACGGCCGCTCAGGCTTTCTCTGCCGCTACGCAGGATGCTTCCTATGCCACGCCGTTCAAGGCCTATCTGGGCCTGGGCAATGCGCTGTTCCAGTCGGGCGACTATGCCAACGCGGGAACCGCCTTCCGTCAGGCTGCCATCGACGGCGCCAATCCGGCTCCTGCCGCCGCACTCGGCGAGCTCGGTCGTTGCTTCATTAAGCTCGGCCGTCCGGCGGATGCCGTGGAGACTTACCGCACGGCTATCGACTTTGCCGGCCCCCGCGACGACACGCGTGCGCTCAACGCCGGCATGGGTCAGGCGCTTTCTGCCGCCGGCCGTCCCTCCGACGCACTCGACGCCTTTAATGCCGCTACTGCCGATGGCATCTACCAGCTCACCTCCGAGCAGGCCGATGAGCTTGCCCGCGTGCAGGATTCGCTTGCCGCGCTGTCTGCCCAGACGGCTATGGCCACGGCTCCGGCGCCCGCGATGGACGCTCCTGCCGTCGATCCGCTCGATCCTACGGGCGCGACCGGTCAGTTTATGCCTGATCCCTCGGACACCGGCTTCTTTACGCTGTCCGAGTCTGAGATGGTCCAGCAGGACCGTCAGGATCGTAAGCAGGCCAAGGTCCGTCGTCGCCATCGCCATACGGGTCTCAAAGTCTTCATCGTGCTGCTTCTGCTCATTTTGATCGCCGCGGGCGGTCTGGGCTTTGCCTACACGCGCGGCTTTGGCTTCCCGTCTCAGGAGTCTGTCGTTACCGATCTGTTCCAGGCTGCCGGCGACGGTGACGCCGCAAAGGCCGAGTCTTGCCTGGCCTCGAGCCTGTCCGAGGACGCTAAGTCGATGATCATCTCCTCGATTCCGCAGGGTGCCACCGTGTCCGTCGAGGGCATGGATCAGTCCATGACCGAGACGACCGCCAAGGTGAAGGCATCGCTGTCCAAGGGCGGCGAGCAGGAGTACACCGTCAAATTCGTGCGCTCCGACAACCATATCGGCTGGGCCGTTTCTTCGCTCGATATGGATTTCTCGGCTGCTGACAACCAGTAGTGACCTTATGGGATTTAGCTTTGCCCGGCGCTTCACCGCAAGTGAGGTGCCGGGCTTGCGCTAGTATGATGAGCTAGTAGTTTTCCAGCAATCATCCAACACATCAGGAGTTGCGTTGTTTTCTTTGATGGATATGTTCTTCGGTAGCTATGCGGGCGATCTTGCCATCGACCTCGGCACCGCCAATACGCTTGTCTCCGTGCGCGGCAAGGGCATCGTCATTCGCGAGCCCTCTGTTGTCGCCATCGACAAGAACGACGAGCGCATCTTGGCGGTCGGTATCGAGGCAAAGCGCATGCTCGGCCGTACGCCCGGCAACATCGTGGCCGTTCGTCCCCTGAAGGACGGCGTCATCGCCGACTTCGATGTTACCGAGGCCATGCTTCGCTACTTTATCGACAAGGCGTCCGAGAAGCGCTATCCGTGGACTCCGCGTCCGCGTGTTGTCGTCTGCGTTCCCTCCGGTGTCACGTCGGTCGAGAAGCGCGCTGTCTTTGAGGCCACGATCCAGGCCGGTGCCCGCCAGGCCTATCTGATCGAAGAGCCCATGGCGGCTGCCATCGGCGCCGACCTGCCCGTCGAGGAACCCACCGGCTCCATGGTCATCGACATCGGTGGCGGTACCACCGAGGTTGCCGTTATCGCTATGGGCGGCATCGTCGTCTCGCAGTCCATTCGTATTGCCGGCGACGAGTTCGACCAGGCCATCCTCACGCACGTTCGTGATGCCTACAACCTGGCCATCGGCGAGCGTACGGCAGAGGACATCAAGATCAAGGTCGGCTCCGCCGTGCCGCTCAAGGATGAGCTCGACGTCGAGGTCAACGGTCGCGACGTGATCACCGGTCTGCCCAAGACCGTGCGCATCGAGAGCGAGGAGATTCGTCGCGCACTCAACAAGCCGCTCGACGAGATGGCCAAGGCCGTCAAGGACGCACTCGACGCTACGCCTCCCGATCTTGCCTCGGACCTTATGTACTACGGCATTTTGCTGACCGGTGGCGGCGCGCTGCTGCGCGGTCTCGACGTGCGCCTGCGCGATGAGACCGGTGTTTCGGTCAACGTCAGCCCCACGGCGCTCGATAACGTCGTTAACGGCTGTGCCCGCGTGCTCGAGGCCAATGCGTTTGATGGCGGCTTCGTCCAGACCAATGCTTAATTTCCAAAAGGTGGATTCCATTTGGCACGATCTTCGGGTTTCTCCACAAATCTGAATACCAAGCGACAATCAACGGGTATGCGCCCGTTGATTGTTTTCAGCCTGATTTCGGTGTTGCTGCTCACGTTTTACATCCGCGAGGGCGAGGCAGGACCGATTCATGCCGTGCGCTCGGGCGTGACGACGATTACCTCGCCGGTGCGCTTTGTGGGCTCGGCTGTGGCGGCTCCCTTCAATGCGATCGGTAACGTGTTCTCTAACCTTACGGCGTCGCAGGACACGCTTGACGAGCTTAAGAAGCAAAACGAGGAACTGACCTCTAAGGTTGCCGAGCTCTCCGAGGCTCAAAAGACCGCCGAGCGACTGGAGGGGCTGGTCGGCCTGCAGTCGACCTACAACCTCAAATCAACCGCAGCTCGTATCGTCGGCGCTTCGGGCGATGCCTGGACCTCGACCGTCACCATCGATAAGGGTTCTGCCGACGGTCTTACCATCAACATGCCTGTGACGAGTTCTGCCGGTGTCATAGGCCAGATTATCGAGGTCTCGGCCAAGACGTCCACCGTGCGCCTGATTGGCGATGAGAACTCGGGCGTGTCCGCTATGGTGCAGGACACGCGCGCCCAGGGCATGCTGCAGGGTCAGGCTGACGGCACGCTGCGTCTTGAGTACGTGAGCGTCGATTCCGACGTTAAGGTTGGCGACATCATCGTGACCTCGGGCATTGGCGGTGTGTTCCCCAAGGGTCTACCGCTCGGCACCGTCTCGTCGGTTGAAAAATCCGCAAACGACGTGTACTACACCATTGTGGTGCGCGCCCAGACGACGGCCGAGAACAACGAGGAAGTGCTGGTCATCACCTCGCTGACCGACGAACAGTCGGCCTCGGATGAGGACGTGAGCACCGCTAATAGCACGCCGCAGGGAACGTCGCGCGATGCTGCGACCAAGACGAAGGACGAGAGCTCGGATGACGGTTCCGACACGTCCGAGACGACCGATTCCGGCTCGAGCGAATAGGGGGCATGTCCATGGATCTACACGAGCAGGGGATGAGCTCCCGCACGTTTGTAATCGCCGCCATCGTGTGCGTGCTGCTGCAGGCAGGCCTGGCACCGCAGATCTCCATTGCGGGCGGTCGCGTCAACTTTATGATTATCCTGGTGTGCCTAAGCGTGTTCTCGGGCGACCCGACCCGTGCCGTCGTGTGCGGTTTTTGCAGCGGCTTGTTCTATGACCTTTCCGCTGCCGTGCCGGTGGGCGTTATGTCGCTCCTGCTGACCGTGGGTTCTTTTGCCCTGGTGCATAGCGCCGCCGGTCAGACGGGCGGTACCCCGAGTGCGCGCGGCATCACGGTGGGTGCCTTCGCGCTCGTCATTAATGTGATCTACAGCATCATCTTGCTGTTTATGGGTTTGGAGACGAGCTTTGTCGTGGCGATCTTCGGCCATGCGCTGCCGTCTTCGATCCTGACGGGTTTGGTTGCCATTCCGTTTTTGATGTCCGGCGTCGTGCCGCAGTCCGGTTATGGATTCTCCGCACGTGGCGGACGCCAGACGGGCATGCGCTTTAAGCCCAAGACCCGTAAGCTCAAATAGGGGAGGCTCGTAGATGTCTTCCCAGATGACGGTTATTATCGCCGGTATCGTGCTGGTTGTGGCCATCGTGGTCGCGCTGGTCATCATGCGTCGCGGCGATTCCCGTTTTACCTACGATACGCAGCATGGAACGGCCCCGCGCGCCACCGAGGGCGAGGGCAATACCGCGGCGACCGCCTTTAAGGGCCGCTTCTCCATCCTCACCACGGGTGTGGGCGCGATGTTCGCGGCGCTTGCCGTCAAGCTGTGGGGCATGCAGATGGTCTCGTCGGACTATTACGAAAAGCAGGCTAATAGCAATCAGACGCGCACCGTTACCACACCCGCTGTGCGCGGCCGCATCCTCGACCGCAATGGCGTGGCGCTTGTCCAGAACCGTCCCTCACTTGCTGTCGTGGCCTATCGCGACCTTGCTGAGGATGAGGTTCTGGTTCGTCATCTTGCCAACGTGCTCGGTATGCCCTACGTGGCTGTGCTGCGCAATATCCAGGACAATTCCGAGGGCGCCCAGAGTCTGCATACCATCGCGACGGACGTGCGCCGCTCAACGGTTGCCTATATCAAGGAGCACGCCGGCGAGTTCCCGGGCGTCAAGATTGCCGAGCGTACCGAGCGCCAGTACCCGTACGGCGAGACGGCCTGTCACATTTTGGGCTATACCGGCACCATTACCTCCGAGCAGCTCGAGGCCCAGAATAAGAAAACCTCTGGCGATGATGATGCTTCTGCTGGCAAGATTACGTACCAGTCGGGCGATATCGTGGGCCAGGCGGGTGTTGAGAGCTACTACGAAAACCTGCTGCAGGGTATTCGTGGCGAGCAGACCGTCAAGGTCGATGCCTCGGGCAATGTGACCGGTCAGGCCGGCGCCGTGCCCGCCAAGGCCGGCTCCGACATTAAGCTCACGCTCGACCTTAAGATCCAACAGGCCTGTGAGACGGCGCTGGCGAGCGCCATCGAGCTTGCCAAGACCACTGGCTACAGCAATGCCGGCAACGGCGCTGTGGTGTGTCTCGATCCCAACAATGGCGAGATCCTGGGCATGGCGAGCGAGCCCAAGTTCGATCCTTCCGTCTTTATCGGCGGCGTCTCAAATGACGTGTGGACCGAGCTCAATGATGACAAGGGTTCGCACCCGCTGCTCAACCGCGCCATTAGCGGACAGTACATGTCGGCCTCGACCATCAAGCCGCTTTCGGCACTGGCCGGTCTTGAGTTTGGAACCTACACTTCAACACAGACAACCAACTGCACGGGCTATTGGACGGGCTTGGGCAAGGCTTGGGGCAAGCGCTGCTGGTTGACGTCTGGCCACGGCACCATGACGCTGCAGTCGGGTATCGCCAACTCGTGCGACCCCGTCTTCTACGACATGGGCAAGGCGTTCTTTTATGACGAGCAACATTCCGAGGGGCTGCAGGAGGTCTTTCGTCGCTGGGGCCTAGGCAAGACCTGCGGTATCGATCTGCCGAGTGAGGGCGCGGGCCGTATTCCCGATGCCGAGTGGAAAGAGTCGTACTTTACCGACGCCTCTGCCGAAGACCGCAAGTGGAATGCCGGCGATATGACCAACATCGCCATCGGCCAGGGCGACATTTTGGTGACGCCTCTGCAGATGGCATGCGCCTACATGGGCCTTGCCAACGGCGGCAAACAGTACGTGCCTCACGTGTTTTTGTCTGCCGTGTCGCGCGATGGCGACGGCGATGCCTATAAGTACAACGGCAAGGGCAAGAAGAAGCGTCTGGAGGCCAAGATCAACAGCGATTCGGATTTGACTCTTGTTCGCAACGGCATGCACGACGTGATTTACACGGCATCGACGTCCTTGGCGGCTCACTTTGGCACCCTGACGCCGCAGGTGTACGGCAAGTCGGGCACGGGCGAGAAAAGCGGCGAGGACGAATACGCGTGGTTTTGCGCCTATGCGCCGGCCGATGATCCCAAGTATGTCATCGCTACTGTCCTGGAGCAGGGCGGCGGTGGCTCAGATACCGCGATGCATGTCGTGCGCGATGTGCTCGGCGTGATTTATGACGAGCCCGATAGCTCTTCGGCCTCGGGCGATTCTTCGGTTCGATAGGAGGTTGCGATGGATTTTTCTCCGGCGGATCTGTTCCGTTCAACCAAGACCGGCTCTCGCAGCAGCCTGGACCGCGTCAACAAGCAACTTTCGGCCTCGCGCGGTACGTTTCGCCAAAAGGTGCATATCGGTGTGCTGCTGGCTACCGTCGCGCTCGTTGCCTATGGCGCCATCATTATTTGGTCGGCGTCACAGTTTAAGGCCGACGCCTCATTCTCGCGCCACCTGCTGGGCATTGGCATTGGCGCGGTGCTTGCGGTGCTCGTCTGGCGTACCGATCTGCGCGGCATCTCTAACTTCTCGACGGCGCTGCTCGTCATCGACCTTATTGTGATCTTCTCGCCCAAGATTCCGGGCCTGTCCTATACGGGCGGTCTGGGCATGACGGGCTGGATCAAGATTCCCGGTATCGGCTTGACATTCCAGCCGGTTGAGCTTGCCAAGCTCATCACCATCTTCTTTATCGCCACGCTTGGCTCGCAGTATAACGGCCGCATCGATACCGTTCGCGACTACGTCAAGCTCTGCGGCATGCTGTCCATTCCGTTTTTGGCCGTCGTCGCCATGGGCGACCTGGGCTCGGGCCTGGTCGTGCTGGTCTCGGGCGCCATCGTCATCTGCATGAGCGGTGCACGCCGCGAATGGGTGCTGTCGACCCTGGCCCTGCTCGTGGGCCTGGTGGCCCTCGTCCTGGCGCTCGATTCGGTCTTTGATTCGTTGCTCGGCCACGATGTGCTCATCAAGCAGTATCAGATGAACCGTCTGACGGTCTTTATCGACCCCGATAATGCCGATTCGGACGATGCCTACAACCTGCAGCAGTCGCTTATCGCCGTTGGCTCGGGCGGTTTCTTTGGTAAGGGTTTGGGCCATGCGACGCAGTCGGCCGGCGGCTTTCTGCCCGAGTTCCACACCGACTTCGTCTTCGCCTTCCTGTCCGAGACCTTTGGCTTTTGCGGTTCCTTTTTGCTCCTGTGCCTCTACGTGCTGCTGATCTTTTCGACGATTCGCGTCGCCTTTAATTGTGAGTCGCTGTTCTTGCGCCTATCGTGTGTGGGCATCGTTGGCATGTGGGCGTTCCAGACCTTCGAAAACATCGGCATGTGCATCGGCATGATGCCGATTACCGGTATTCCGCTACCGTTTATTAGCTTCGGTTCGTCTTCGATGATGATTCAGCTGCTGACGGTGGGTATCGTACAATCCATATGGCGGCATCGTTCGGGCGCCGCGTAACCGCTGGAGGGGTTTGCTATGAAAATTCCCGTAGATAAGCTGACCCGCGCTTTTAAGATGGGCGCGTCCGTTAAGAAGGATTCCGATACGCTGGTGCGCGTCTCGGTCTATTTGGATTCGTCCGCCTCGCGCTTTCTGGCCGAGACGGTGCGTGACGCCTTTGTACCGCAGACGACCTCGGGCATTGTGCGCGTCGAGCGTCTGGGGGAGGAGCGAATTGCTCCAAAGACCGATACCGATGTGGTGCTGGTGCTCTCGTGCGGCTCCGACCGCTTGGAGAGTGCCGTGCAGGAGCTCGTGATCGCCGGCGCCCCCGTGTGCGTGCTTGCCGAGTCTGCTGTGGAGGTGCCGTTTATCGAGGAGTCCACGCCTGTGCTCGGCGTGGTAGCGGCAACCGATAAGACGTATCTGCTCGAGACGCTTGCCCGCTGGATTCTCGATCGCACCGAAAAGGAAACGGCTTTTGCGGCGAACTTTGCCTTCATGCGCATCGCGGCGGCCAATCGTATCATCACCTCGTGCGCGCTCACCAATATGGCGACCGGTGCGCTGGTGTTTTTGCCGGGCGCCGATTATCCCGTTATGGCGCTGGCGCAGGTGGGCATGCTCTTTGAGCTCGCTGCCGTCTTTGGACGCGGCATTAAGCCTGAGCGCGGCTACGAGGTCGCGGGCGTGCTTGTCGGCGGTCTTGTGATCCGCGCGGTCACCCGCGCGCTCGTCAAGCAGACGCCGCATATTGGGTTTGCCGTCAAGGCGCTCACTGCTGCCGCGGGCACCTATGGCATGGGCCGTGCGCTCGTTTCGCTCTACGAGCGCGATGTCGACTACAGCCGTGCCAACGAGGTGGTCACTGCCACGTTCTCCCGCGTTCGCGATCTGGTGACCACGGTCGCGGGCGCTACCCGTCCTATGGCGTCCTACCAAGACGCGTCCGATCTCGCTGCTTAGGGGTTTTCCGTTGCGCGTTGCATACCAAGACTGTTTTCATTTAATTGAGCCGTTGCTCGCCAAGGTCGAGAAACCGAGCCGCTATATCGATCACGAGTGGGGCACGCTTTCCAAGGCCGATGCCGATTACCGTTGTTGCCTGATCTATCCGGACGTATACGAGGTCGGTCTGCCCAACCAAGGTATCGCCATCCTCTACAACATTCTTAACCAGGCCGAGGGCATCTCCTGCGAGCGCGGCTATGTGCCGTGGCCCGATATGGGTGACGCCATGCGCGAGGCGGGTATTCCACTGCTGTCGCTCGAAGGCGCCGCCCCCGTCGCTTCGTTTGATATGGTCGGCCTGCATGTGCCGCACGAGATGGCGGTGACGAACTTCCTCGAGGCTCTCGACCTCGCTGGCATTCCGCTGTTGGCGGCCGACCGCACCGAGGACGACCCCATTGTCATCGCCGGTGGCCCTTCGGTGTACAACTCCGAGCCGTATGCGGCCTTCTTCGATGCCATCCTCATCGGCGAGGGCGAGGAATCGCTGCTCGAGACCTGCCAGCTGCATCGCCATCTGCGTGACGAAGGAGTCCCGCGCGCGCAGATTGTTGAGCAGCTTGCATCCATTGCCGGCAACTACGTGCCGTCGCTCTATGAGGTTCGTCACGACGAGCCCTGCTCGCCGCATGGCTACACCGTGCCGCGTGAGGGCAAGGATGCGCCGACCGTGGTCTACAAACGCGTCGTCGAGGATTTCGGCGCCACGAATCCGCTGTCGCAGTCGTGCGTACCCTATGCGCAGCTGGTCCACGACCGCCTGTCTATCGAGATCCTGCGCGGCTGCGCCCGCGGCTGTCGTTTTTGCCAGGCCGGCATGACGTATCGCCCGGTGCGCGAGCGCTCGGCCGACCAGATCGTCTCGTCGGTGATTCGGGGTCTGGAAAAGACCGGCTATGACGAGGTGTCGCTGACCTCGCTCTCCACGACCGACCACTCCTGCATTCGTGACGTGCTCGGCAGGCTCAATCGTCGCCTGGAGGATACGGGTATTCGCGTGTCTATTCCGTCGCAGCGCTTGGATTCGTTTGGCGTGGATATGGCCGAGTCGGTCGCCGGCGAAAAGAAGGGCGGCCTGACGTTCGCGCCCGAGGCCGGCAGTCAGCGCATGCGCGACATCATTAACAAGAACGTGACCGAGGAGGACCTGGACCGTGCGGCCAAGGCGGCCTTCGAGGCCGGCTGGAACCGCATGAAGCTCTACTTTATGATGGGCCTTCCCGGCGAGCGCGACGAGGACATCGTGGCCATCGCCAATCTGGCCGATCACGTGCTGGAGCTCGGTCGTTCCGTGGTGCCCAAGGCTCGTCGCGGCTCGATTTCGGTGTCCATCTCGGTTTCGGTCTTTATCCCCAAGGCTGCCACGCCGTTCCAGTGGTGCCCGCAGCTCGACTACGACGACGTCAAGCGTCGCCAGAAGCTGCTTATCACGAGCGTTCGCAACCGTGCCGTCCGTGTTCATTACCACGATGCCGAGACCTCGCTCATCGAGGCCGCGCTGTCCCGCGCCGGTCGTGACATGACGCCCGTCATCATCGATGCTTGGCGCTCGGGCTCTCGCTTTGACGCCTGGGTAGAGCATTTCTCGCTCGATAACTGGAAGGAAGCTGCTGCCAAAAACGGCATCGACCTCAATGAGCTTGTGCACCTGCCCTACGAGTTGGATTGGCGCCTGCCGTGGGAGCATGTGAGCCCCGGCTGTACGCGCGGCTTCCTCGAGCGCGAGTACCGTCGCTCGCTCGAGGGCGTCACGACTCCCGACTGCACCCGCACGTCGTGCACCGGCTGCGGGATCTGCCCCACGCTCCACGCCAAGAATGTATTGATGGGTGATCGCGCATGAGTGAGCGCCTGACCGACAACCCCTCGCTCTTTAGGCTTCGTGTTCGCTATGGCAAGCGCGATCGCCTTAAGTACCTGGGCCATCTCGAAGTAATCCATACCATTGAGCGCATCGTGCGCCGTGCGGGACTTCCCTATGCCGTCACGCAGGGTTTCTCTCCGCACATGCGCGTGGGTTTCTCTTCGGCGCTACCGGTGGGTACGTCGTCGACCTGCGAATGGTATGACCTGTTTATGACCGAGTTCGTGGCGCTCGACGAGGCGTTTGGGCGCCTGGCCGCGGCGTCTCCGGCCGATCTGGCGCCCATCGAGGCAGCGTACATCGACGTGCGCACGCCGGCGTTGACGGCGCAGCTCACGCGCCTGTCGTATCGCATCGACCTGCACTTGGATCCCGAGGCGCCCGTAAGCGCCGACGAGGTGCGTCGTGCGATCGACACACTGCGCGCGGACCATGGCATCGACTACGCGCGCGGCAAAAAGAGCAAGCGCTTGGATTTGGATCACACGCTCGTGGGCTATGAGCTCACGGCGGGGGAGCGCCCGGACCATTTGGTGCTCATGCTCGACACCCATGCCGACAACGAAGGCTCCATGCGTCCGGAAATTTTGCTTTCCGCTGCTGATGTTTTGTTGCAGGGCTTGACCCCGGGCTTGGATGCACCTATTGTTTCCACCGGTATGCAAGACCTCGTGACCATCTGCTCCTACGATGTCGAGCGTCAGAATCAAGCATGCGAGGACGACGAGGGCCGACTCGTCAGCCCCATACCTGTGCGAACTTGTGGATTTGCTCCACATACTCGTTGACGGGGGTATTTTCGCCTGCTACTATATTCGGCTGTTGCACTAACTGATGCATGAAGGGCAAGTAAACATGTACGCAATCGTTAACACGGGCGGCAAGCAGTACAAGGTCGCCACCGACGATGTCATCACCGTCGAGAAGATCGAGGGCAATGAGGGCGACAAGGTCACCCTGCCGGTTATCTTCCTCAACGATGGTAAGAAGATCGTCACCGATCCCGACAAGCTGGCCAAGGCCAAGGTTACCGCTCAGATCGTTGAGCAGTTCAAGGGCGAGAAGCAGCTGGTCTTCAAGTTCCACAAGCGTAAGCGCTATCGTCGTCTGAAGGGTCACCGTCAGCAGCTCACCAAGCTGAAGATCGTGAAGGTCCAGGCTACGTCCCGCGCCAAGAAGGCTGTCAAGGCAGAGGCCGAGGCTGTTGCCGAGGCTCCCGTCGCCGAGTAGATTACACTCGTAACGAAAGAGTAGGTATACACAATGGCACACAAAAAAGGACTCGGTTCCTCCCGTAATGGCCGTGACTCCCGCGGTCAGCGCCTTGGCACGAAGCGCTTCGCCGGCCAGACGGTAACCACGGGCACGATTCTCGTCCGTCAGCACGGCACGCACATCCACCCGGGTGAGAACGTTGGCCGTGGCAAGGACGACACGCTGTTCGCGCTGGTCGACGGTACCGTTGAGTTCCACAAGGGTATCAAGCACAGGGTCAGCGTACGCCCGCTCGCGAACGCGTAATTCACCCTTCATAGAGCACATATGTGGGAGGCACTTGAGTTTTAGGATTCAAGGGTCTCCCTCTTTTTTGTAGGAGGCGATTCTGTTGTCACAGTTCACCGATATCAGCCGCATTAACGTGTGCGGCGGCGACGGCGGAGCCGGATGCATGTCGTTTAGGCGCGAGGCATTTGTCCCCAAGGGCGGCCCCGATGGTGGCGACGGCGGTCGTGGCGGCAATGTCGTCATCCAAGCCGATGCTCAGCTGTCTTCGCTGATCGATTACCGCTTTAAGCATCACTTCCGCGCCGAGCGCGGCACGCACGGGCAGGGTGCCCGTCGTAACGGTAAGAGCGGCGAGGACCTGATTCTCAAGGTCCCTATGGGCACCGTGGTGCGCGAGCTCGACCCCGAGACGCAGACACCGATGTTCGAGATTGCCGACCTGGTGCACGACGGCGAGCGCGTCGTCGTGGCGCCCGGTGGTGCCGGCGGTCTGGGCAATACGCACTTTGTGACGTCGGTGCGCCGCGCTCCGGCCTTTGCCCAGCTAGGCGAGCCGGCCGAGGAGCACTGGATTGAGCTCGAGATGAAGCTTATGGCCGATGCCGCACTCGTGGGCTTTCCCTCGGTGGGTAAGTCATCGCTCATTGCGCGCATGAGTGCCGCCCGCCCCAAGATTGCTGACTACCCGTTTACCACGCTCGTGCCCAATCTGGGCATGGTGCGTGCCGGCGAATATTCTTACGTCGTTGCCGACGTTCCTGGTTTGATCGAGGGCGCGAGCGAGGGCAAGGGCCTGGGTCACCAGTTCTTGCGCCACATTGAGCGTACGGCCCTGATCATGCATGTCGTCGACATGACGGGCGGTTTTGAGGATCGCGATCCGGTTGAGGACTATCGCATCATCAACCGTGAGCTCGAGCAGTATGGCGCCGAGCTTTCGGAGCGTCCGCAGATCGTCGTTGCCAACAAGTGCGATGCGCCGGGCACGGCCGACAAGATTGCCGACCTCAAGCGCGCAGCGCTCGACGACGGACATATGTTCTTTGCCGTGTCTGCTGTTACGGGCGCCGGCCTCAACACGCTGATGCTTGCCGTGGGCGAGCAGGTGGCTAAGCTGCGCGCCGAGTTGGCTGTCTCCGATGAGCCGGTCGTTCTGCGCGACGATGAGTGGGAGCGCCGTCGCCTGCAGCGTGAGAAGCATTTCCGCATTGTCCAGGAAGAGCCCGGTGCCTTCCGCGTGGTCGGTCGTGCCATCGAGCGCATGGTCATCCAGACCGACTGGGAAAACGAGGAAGCCGTTATTTACCTGCAGCATAAGTTTGCGCGTATGGGTGTTGACGACGCGCTCGAGAAGGCCGGTTGCCGTGCGGGCGACGAGGTCCGCATTTGCCAGCGCGCCTTTGACTTTGAGGGCGCCGAGGACTTCTCAGAGTACGAGGAGCTCGAGGATGCTGGCGAGGACGTTGCCGTTGAGGCCATTGACGTGACCTATGCTGCGAATGAGGGCGTCGAGGTTGTCGATGCGACGGATGCCGCGGACGATGTCGAGACCCCGGAGGGCGAGTAAGCCATGTCGCTGCGCGGTGGAATCGGTTTGCCCGAGCTTCCTCTAGAGGACGGGCAGGAGTTTAGGCTTGGCATTATGGGTGGCACCTTTGATCCCATCCATTACGGACACCTGGTGACCGCTGAGCAGGCGCGCGAGTCGCTCGACTTGGATGCCGTGCTCTTTATGCCGGCGGGCACGCCTGCCTTTAAGCTTGACAAGCCGGTGACGCCTGCCGAGGACCGTTATGCCATGACGGTTCTTGCCACCGCCGCGAACCCGGCCTTTTTGGCGAGCCGGTTCGAGATCGACCGTCCGGGCGTAACCTATACGGCCGATACGCTTCATGCCCTTCGCGACTTTTACCCGCCGCAGGTAAAGCTCTACTTTATTACGGGCGCCGACGCGATTATTGATATTGTGACCTGGCATGATGCCGAGCGAATTGCTGAGCTTGCTACCTTTATTGCGGCGACGCGACCGGGCTTTGATATCGATACGGCGCGTGCCCGAATCAAAGAGTCGGGGCTGCCGTTCGACGTGCGCTATATTCAGATTCCGGCGCTGGCGATCAGCTCGACGAACATTCGTAAGCGAGTTGCCCGCGGCATGAGCGTGCGCTATCTTACGAGCGAGTCCGTGCTCGGCTACATTCGCAAGCGCAGGCTATATGCCGATTTGGGCCAAGAAGATTTTGAGTGATGGGGGCTACGTTGTCGGTAGAGGATCAGTTTGAGGGCGATGAGCGCGCGCTGCTCAAGCGCATTCAAGAGCTGCTCGATGTTCGCATGAAAGATAAGCGCAAGCGCTATGTGCATTCGCTGGGTGTTGCCGAGACCGCACTTCATCTGGCCGAGGTCTACGGCGTTGACCGCTTTGATGCGGCTGCCGCCGGCTTAATTCACGACTGGGACAAGGTGCTTTCCGATGACGAGCTCGTGGCCCGCGCGCTTCACTATGGCATCAAGGTTGCCGGCTCTCCTTCCGCCGCGACGCCGCTTTTGCATGGCCCGGTTGCCGCCTATGAGCTTCCGCAGCTATTTCCCGAGCTATCGCCGGCCGTTTTCCAAGCTGTCGACCGTCACACCGTGGGCGCCTGCGACATGACGCCGCTCGATATGGTGGTCTTTGTAGCCGATGCTATCGAGCCCAACCGCCATGGTGATTATGCCCACGCGCTGCGCAAGATGGTGGGGGAGTCGACGCTTGACGAGTTGTTCTTCTCCTGTTTTGCGCAGGGTTTGGTCTATGTGATCCAGTCCGGGCGCTATCTTTATCCCACGGCTATTTCGATTTACAACCATTACGCCCAGCTACGCTAGCTCGGGCTGTCTAGAAAGAGGTATTCCATGGCCGACGAGACCATGACCGACGAGCAGATTCTTGAAGGTGTGGAGCACAAGAGCTTCGCCGCCACGTCCGACCGTACCGCCGCCTCGCTGTCCGCGAGCGGTGTCGCCGCCGAGGATGTCGCCCGCGCCGCCGCGCAGGCCGCCTACGACAAGAAGGGCGAGGACGTGCAAGTGCTCGATTTGACCGAGCTCTCCGACGTGTGCGACTACTTTGTGCTTGCCACCGGTACCAACAACCGCCAGGTCGATTCAATCGTCGACGAGATCGAGGAGAAGGTTGCCGAGGCTTGCGGCGAGCATCCCTTCTCCATCGAGGGCCGCGAGCAGAAGACCTGGATGCTCATGGACTACGGTTCGGTTGTCGTCCACGTCTTCACTCCCGAAGCCCGCGACTTCTACCGCCTAGAAAAGCTCTGGGGCGACGCCCCCCAGCTCCCCCTCGACCTCCTCTAGGAGCTCATTTGGGACGGGCTTTTTAGCTACCCTTTACCGATTGCCGGTCAGTTGCGGTTTTCCGCACCTGCCCGGCTTTCTTTTTGCCCAAAGGCGGTTAATCGTTGAAGCGGGATTGGCGGCCGAAGGAAAGGGCGGTGTCGCCGTATTTGTCTCGGACGGCGTCGATAGCGACCGAGAGGTCGCGACGGTCGCTCGATTGGGCTCCGCGGTCGTCGACTTCGCAGAACAGGTCGGTTTGGATACCGCCTTGGTGGTTGAAGTCGCTCATTCCGATGCCTGCCAGACGCACGTGCATGCCTTCTTGCCAGATGTTGTCGAGCAGTTCGAGTGCAACCGCCACGAAGATGTTCTCATCGTCGGTCGGATGAGGCAGCCGGCGCTGTGCCGTACGTCCGCTGCCATACGAATACTTGAGCTTGAGCGTTACCGTGCCACCCGTCAGTCCCTGACGGCGCAGGCGGCGTCCCACTGACTCTCCCAACAGCGCAATCGCCGCCTCAATATCCCCACGCTCAGTCAAATCTTTAGCAAAGGTGCGTTCATTGCTGACCGATTTGACCTCGCGTTCCTCGTCGAGGCTCGTGACTTCGGAAACCTCGAGTCCCAGCGCGCGCTGACGCATGCGCTCGCCGTTGACGCCAAAAATAGAGGCCAAGGTGGATTCCGGTGCACGTGATAGCTCGCCGAGGGTGTAGATGCGCATGCGGCGCAGTCGCTCCTCGGCCGAGAGCCCGATGCCGCTCATGGCAGATACCGGCAGCGCGGCCAAAAAGCGCTGCTCAGTTCCGGGGCGCACGATGGTCAGCCCAAACGGCTTATCCCGCTCGCTTGCGATCTTTGCGACCGTCTTGTTGCAGCCCACGCCAATGGAGCAGGTCACTCCCAGTGCTGCCACGCGGTCGCTTATGCGCCGCGCAACCAGCAGCGGGTCTTCGGGCGCAAAGCGGCCCGGTGTGATATCGATAAAGGCTTCGTCGATGGATACGCGCTCAACACGCGGGGTCTCGTCGGCGAGAATCGCCATGACCTGCGCGCTGACCTCACGATAGCGATCAAAATGCCCATGCGTCCAAATGGCTTGCGGGCACAGGCGCCGCGCCTCGGCCGAGGGCATGGCGGAGTGCACGCCAAAGCGACGTGCCTCATACGAACACGTGGACACGACGCCACGCGAATCGGCGTCTCCGCCCACGATGAGCGGCTTTCCGCGCCATTCGGGATGATCGAGCATCTCCACGCTCGCAAAAAACGCATCGAGGTCCATGAGGCCCACCGCCGAACCCGTCCAGGGAGGCGGTGTGACGCCCATGGCATCCTCATAACCGTATGTATGTTCGCGTCTTTCCATGTCATGAGTATACCGCGCAGCTCATGTGGGGTGCGTGTATGTGCTTGCAAATCCCGAATTCTTGTCTAAGATATGGATTTGCCCTCGACTACACCGAAGAAGTTGGTCTCACGGACTTCACCTGCCCGCGTCGATGGCGTATTATATTCAACTGTTTGTTTGTAGTTGCAGCCTAAAGCTGCTTGGTTGGAGGAGTTTCCTTTGGCAGTCAAGATTCGCCTTGCTCGTCACGGCGCTAAGAAGCGTCCGTACTACCGTGTCGTCGTCGCCGATTCCCGCGCCCCGCGTGACGGTCGTATCATCGAGGAGGTTGGCCGCTACAACCCGATGACCGCCCCCAAGACCATCAACCTCGACCTCGAGAAGATCGCCGACTGGCAGTCCAAGGGCGCTCAGCTCACCGACGCCGTCGCCGCTCTGGTCAAGGCCGCCAACGAGGGCGAGAAGACCGAGACCGTCGTCAAGAAGTCCAAGAAGCAGCTCGCCAAAGAGGCCGAGGCCGCTAAGGCTGCCGCTGAGGCCGCTGAGGGCGCCGAGGAGTAAATCGTGCCTGAGGTTGACGCTGCACAGCTCGAGGGTGAGGCAATGCTCTCAGATCGCATCGCCGATCTCGTCGAATATCTCGTTGTTCAGATCGTCGACGACCCGGATTCCGTGAGCCTTGAGGTCATCGATGGTGACGACGCCTCTACGATTGAGGTTTCGGTCGCCGAGGATGACGTCGCTAAGGTCATCGGCCGTCGTGGCCGTACCATCAAGGCCATTCGCACGCTCGCCCGTGCGCTGGCCGCTCGCCTCGACACTGCTGTCGAGGTAGAGGTTCTGGGCTAGGACCTTGAGGTCCCAGTACAAAAACATCGCCCGTGTGGTCAAGCCGCACGGAAGGAAGGGGGAGGTCCTCGCGCAGCCGCTGCGGGGGCTTCCTTCTGTATTAGAGCCGGGTATGCGCGTCGCCCTGACGCCGCCGGCGCTCAAGCGCGACCGCTTTTGCACGGTTGTGTCCGTCACCGATACGGGCGATGGCGATCTGGTCTCATTTGAGGGCATTGACGACTTGACGGCCGCCGAGGGCATCACGGGATGCTATGTGCTGGCAAATCGTGACGATTTTGAGCTCGATTCACTCGACGCCGCCTATACCGACCTGATGGGTCGCGAGGTGGTTGACGAGCGCTTCGGTTCGCTCGGCACGATTGTCGAGATCATGTCGACGCCCGCTAACGATGTTTGGGATGTCGAGGGCGATCGGTACGGCGAGGTACTGATTCCCGTGATCGAGCAGGTTGTGCTCGATCTTCCCGACACAGGAACAATTTCCGTCCACGTTATGGACGGCCTGATCGATATGGACAAGTAGGGAGGACAACATGCTGATTGAGACCCTTTCGGTCTTTCCCGAGATGTTTGAGCCCGTCATGTCCACATCGATTTTGGGCCGCGCCCGCAAGGCCGGCCTTTTTGATTTTAAGGCGTATAACCTGCGCGACTGGACGCACGACCGCCATCGTACCGTCGATGACGAGCCGTACGGCGGCGGGCAGGGCATGCTCATGAAGGTCGAGCCTATTGCCGAGGCCATCGAGGCTATTAGCTCCGAGGGTCCTAAGCCCACCGTGGTGTTTTTTACCCCCTGTGGCGAGCCCTTTACACAGCATGTGGCCGAGCGCCTGCTCAAAAGCGAGCGCTTGCTGTTTGTGTGCAGCCGTTACGAGGGTGTCGACGAGCGTGCCTATGCGTATGCCGACGAGCGCCTGTCGATCGGCGATTACGTGCTCACGGGCGGCGAGCTTCCCGCTATGGTCGTTGCCGATGCCGTCGTACGCCTGATTCCCGGCGCCCTTGGTGACGAGATGAGCAACGTGGACGAGTCGTTCTCGACCGCCGAGGACGGAGGCCTGCTCGAGTATGCGCAGTACACTCGCCCTGCTGAATTCAACGGCGAGGGCGTGCCGCCGGTGCTCGTGAGCGGTGACCATGCCAAGGTTGACGCCTGGCGCCGTAAGAATGCCATCGAGCGCACCTGCCGCTGGCGTCCCGACCTGATCGAGACGGCACGGCTTACGCCCCAGGAGCGCGCATACGCGCAGGAGATTCTGGACGCTTCGTATTCGCAGAGCGAGGAGTGAGAATGGTTCCATCGCAGCATTCCGCGTTGAGGGGCGCTTTTGAGTGGGTCGCGGTCATCGCGATCGCGCTCGTGGCCACCTTCCTGATCCGCACCTTTGTGGTCGAGCCCTTTGTGGTACCCACCGGCTCCATGGAGGACACGATCGAGATTGGCGACCAGATCCTGGCACAAAAGGTGAGCCTCGAGCTCGGTCAGCCCGTCAAACAGGGTGATATCGTGGTGTTCCACAACCCCGATGCCACTTCCGAGCATGATGTTCTTGTCAAGCGTGTTATTGCCACGGCCGGCCAGACGGTCGACCTGCAGGACGGCAAGGTGGTCGTTGACGGCCAAGCGCTCGACGAGGACTATACGACGGGCATGAGCTGGCCGCTTTCGGTCCAAGCGCCTGGCGCCCAGGTGAGTTATCCCTACACCGTCCCCGACGGGTGCGTGTGGGTGATGGGCGACAACCGCGAAAACTCTGCCGACTCGCGCTACTTTGGTCCCGTCGATCGCTCTGATTTGATCGCTGTGGCGCTTGTGCGCTACTGGCCGCTCAACCGCATCGGCGCTATCGACTAAAAACCGCTATAGTACAGTACCTAACCGTGTAATCGTTTCGACGAGGGGATATTAGAGGCATGAACGCTTCATCGCTTTCCTTCCAAGACATCATCCTGCGCCTCCAGCAGTACTGGGGCGAGCAGGGCTGCGTCATTATGCAGCCCTATGACTCCGAGGTCGGTGCCGGTACCTTCCATACCGCGACCACACTGCGCTCGCTCGGTCCCGCCGAGTGGCGCACCTGCTATGCTCAGCCTTGCCGCCGTCCCGCCGACGGCCGCTACGGCGAGAACCCTAACCGCATGCAGCACTACTATCAGTTCCAGGTGCTCATCAAGCCGTCGCCGGTCAACGCCCAGGAGCTCTACCTGGGTTCGCTGGCCGCCATTGGCCTGGACCCCAACGACCATGACGTCCGCTTTGTCGAGGACGACTGGGAGAGCCCGACCTTGGGCGCCTGGGGCCTTGGCTGGGAGGTCTGGCTTAACGGTATGGAGGTCACGCAGTTTACGTACTTCCAGCAGGTGGGCGGTATCGAGGTCGACCCCGTGCCCGTCGAGATCACCTATGGCCTGGAGCGTATCGCCATGTACGCCCAGGGCGTCAACTCCGTTTACGACCTAGTGTGGAGCTACCTGCCCGACGGTACGCCCATGACTTACGGCGACGTGTTCCTCGAGAACGAGCGCGAGTTCAGTGCCTATAACTTTGAGGTCGCCAACGTCGAGATGATGCGTCAGAAGTTTGACGACTACGAGGCCGAGTGCCATTCCTGCCTGGAGCGCAAGCTGCCGTTGCCGGCGTACGACTGTGTCATGAAGTGCAGCCACGCCTTCAACCTGCTCGATGCCCGCGGCGCCCTGTCCGCGGTCGAGCGTGCCAACTACATCCTGCGCGTCCGCGCCGTCGCCAAGGCGTGCTGCGAGGCCTACATGGCCGAGGTCGCCGGAGTCAACGAGAATGCCGACCAGGAAGGCGAGGTGGCGTAAGCCATGGCAGACGCTAAGGATTTCCTGTTTGAGATCGGTACGGAGGAAATGCCCTCTGCACCGCTGAACAATGCCGTCAAGCAGCTTGGTACCATGATCGCCAAGGGTCTCGACGAGGCCGGTCTGGCCCACGGCGAGGTCCGCGTGATCTCGAGCCCGCGTCGCCTGGCTGCGCTCGTGGCCAATGTCGCCACTGCGACCGACGAGGTCCACGAGGTTAAGCGCGGCCCCGCGGCCAACATCGCGTTCGACGCTGACGGTAACGCCACTAAGGCCGCCCAGGGCTTTGCCCGCAAGTGTGGTGTGGCTGCCGAGGATCTGGTCTGTCGCGAGGACACCGACGGCCGCGAGTACGTCTTTGCCGAGAAGAACATTCCCTCCGCACCGGCAACCCCGATCCTGACGGCCCTGTGCGAGAAGACCATTGCCGGCCTGCAGTGGCCCAACTACCGCTCCCAGCGCTGGGGCCACGAGCACGCGACGTTCGTGCGTCCGGTCCGCTGGATTTGCTGCCTTCTGGGCGAGGATGTTGTGCCTGTGTCATTTGCCGACGTGACGAGCGGCAACACCACGCGCGGCCATCGCGTGCTCGGCCCCGGTGACCACGTTGTCGCCAGCCCCGCCGCCTACGAGCAGGTACTCGAGGACGCCGGCGTGCTTTCTGCCGAGCGCCGTCGCGAGGCCATCCTTGCCGGTATCTCCGAGGTCGAGGCCGCTCGCCCCGGCTGCCATGTCGATACGCCCAAGAAGGTCTTTGAGGAGGTCATTAACCTCTGCGAGTGGCCGACGGTGCTCGTCGGTACTTTCGACGAGGAGTTCCTCAAGGTCCCGCACGAGATTATCTGCGAGTCCATGCTCACCAACCAGCGCTACTTCCCGATCTATGACGGCGAGGGCAAGCTGACGCGTGAGTTCGTGGTCGTCTCCAACAGCAAGCCCGAGAACGCCGAGCGCGTGATCGACGGTAACGAGCGCGTCGTGCGCGCCCGTCTGGACGACGCTAAGTTCTTCTACGAGGAGGACCTGAAGATCTCCCTCGACGAGTTCCGTGAGCGTCTGTCCAAGGTTGCCTTCCAGGAGAAGCTCGGTAGCGTGCTCGCCAAGTCCGAGCGCATCGAGCAGCTCGCGCTCGCTATCGCCCGCGAGGCTCACCTGGGCGCCCATCTTGCCGCCGACGCCGCTCGCGCCGCACACCTGTGCAAGGCAGACCTGGTGTCCAACGCCGTCGTCGAGTTCACGAGCCAGCAGGGCGTGATGGGCGGTTATTACGCGACCGCGATGGGGGAGAACGACGAGGTCGCTCATGCTATTCGCGATCACTATCGTCCCCGTTTTGCCGGTGACGAGCTGCCCGAGGGCACCGCTGGCTGCATCGTGGCCTGCGCCGACAAGCTCGATACCATCGCCGGTATCTTTGCCATCGGCGAGCCCCCGACCGGCTCCTCCGACCCCTACGCGCTGCGTCGTGCCGCTATCGGCATTATCAACATCCTGCGCGACCGTCTGCCGATCGACCCCACGTCGCTCATCGACTTTGCCCTCGAACTCTACAGTGAGCAGGGCATTGAGTTCGACGCCGCCGAGGTCGCCCAGCAGGTTCGTGACTTCTTCCATGGCCGCCTGGTGAGCATGGCCCGCGACGAAAAGATTCCGGCCGATACCGTCGCCGCCGTCTCCGCGGTGCACATCATCGCCCCGTCCGTCTTCTTCGCCCGCTGCGCCGCCCTCGACGAGGCCCGCAAGAACGACGCTGAGACGTTCGACAACCTGGCGACCGCCTATGCCCGCGCCGCGCATATCTCCAAGCCTGAGCTTGGTGCGGAGTATGACCGCAGCCTGATGGGCGAGGTCGAGCTCGCGCTCGCCGACGCCTCCGAGGCCGCTCAGACCGCTGTCGATGCCGCCCTTGCTGTCGAGGACTACCCGGCCGCATTTGCCGCCCTCGCCGCCCTGCGCGCGCCCATCGACCGTTTCTTCGATGAGGTCATGGTCATGGACAAAGACGAGCAGCTTCGCGATAATCGCCTTAAGCTGCTCAACCGCTTCGAGGCCGTTTTCTCCGGCATTGCCAACATCGGTGAGCTTGCCCGCAAAAAGTAAGCCAGCCTGCGCATAAGCGCAAAAGGAGCCCCGCATGGATTGCCCGGTCACCGCTCGTCCCACCGTTATCGTTATCTCCGACTCGCTCGGCGATACCGCTTGTGAGGTGGTGCTTGCGGCGTCCGGGCAATTTGATGTAGGGGCTTTTCGCGTTTTGCGCCTGCCTAAGGTGACCTCCGTGGAGCAGGTCAAGTCATTTGTGGGGCCGCGCGTCGATGCCGACCATCGCGATATCGCCGTGTTCCACACCATCGTCGATCCGGCGCTTCGCGCCCGCGTGCTCGATTATTTGGGCATGCTGCACATTCGCTCGGTCGACCTGATCGGTCCGACGCTCGCCGTATTGTCGTCGCTCATCGGTGTGCCGCCCAAAGGCGTTGCGGGCGTGATTCACAAGACCGACGATCGGTATTTCCATCGTATCGAGGCCATGGAGTATTTCGTTGAGCACGATGACGGGCGCGGTTGCGACGATCTGTCGGGTGCCGATATCGTGCTGCTGGGTGTGTCGCGTACATCCAAGACGCCGCTGTCGATGTATTTAGCCTATCAGGGCTACAAGGTCGCCAATGTTCCGTTGGCGCATGGCATGGAGCCGCCCAAGTCGGTTTACGAGGTTGACCCGATGCGCCTGTTCGGCTTGATTTCGACCGTCGATGTGATTTCCGAGATTCGCGATAGCCGCTTGGGCGACGACTACGCCCGCGCCGTCGCAGGCTCCTATGCCGAGCCTGAGTGCGTGCGCAGCGAGCTTGAGGATGCCCGTGCCCTCATGAAGCGCCTGGGCTGCTTTGTGGTGCGCACCGACGGCAAAGCCATCGAGGAAAGCGCTGCCGAGATCATTGCCCACCTCGAGGAGATCCAGGAAGCCAGAGCCCGCCGTGCCGCCCGCCGCGCTCAACAAAAGTAGCTCACTTGGGACAAGGTTGTTTGGGTAGCTAATTTGGGACGGGGCTCTTTTAGCTAACCAAAGAGAATACTTGGAATTAATGCTGATAAATGGTAAAGCGATTTAGCAAAAACATCGCATCCGACCTGCACTTTCCTTGTAGTGGTATCTTCATAAGGTAACCACCTTTACCTACCGTTTACCGCCGGTTTTAGCACGTTTACCAAACCGCGCACCCTCTGCTCAAGCCTGTCCAAAACCCGCCGTATAGTTCCCTCACGGCCCGCATCCGGCGGGTCGATTCGTTACCACGGTCGTGCGCGTAAGCGCATGGAAGGGGAAGTATCGTGAGCGATTGCAAGAGGGTTTACCGTTTTGGAACCGACGCCCAGGGCACCTGTGTCACTGAGGGCGACAAATCCATGAACTTCGTGCTTGGCGGCAAAGGCGCAAACCTTGCCGAGATGAGCCGCATCGGTCTGCCGGTTCCCGGTGGCTTTACCATTACCTGCCAGACCTGTGTCGAGTACTCCGGTGCCGGCAACGTCTGGCCCGAAGGCGCACTCGATGAGATCGTTGCCGCCGAGGCGGACCTCGAGGCCCGTTGCGGCAAGAAACTCGGCGATGCCTCCGATCCGCTGCTCGTGTCGGTTCGCTCGGGCGCTCCGTTCTCCATGCCCGGCATGATGGACACGGTCCTCAACCTGGGCCTCAACGACGATTCCGTCCAGGGCCTTATTGCGCAGACGCAGAACCCGCGCTTTGCCTGGGACAGCTACCGTCGCTTTATCCAGATGTTCTCCAACGTCGTCATGGGCGTCGACGCCGACCTATTCGAGAACGCTCTGACCCAGGCCCGCCTGGTCGCCGGCGTTCGTGTCGATTCCGAGCTTTCGGCCGAGGACCTGCAGGAGCTCGTCGAGACCTTTAAGGGCATCTTCTCCGAGAACGTCGAGGCGACCCTGTATCCCGAGCTTGAGGTTGCCGACGGCAAGCCCGTCTTCCCGCATGATCCGGAGCTCCAGTTGCGCCTTGCCATCCAGGCCGTCTTTGGCAGCTGGATGAACGAGCGTGCCTGCATTTACCGCAAACAGCACGGCATCTCTGACGAGCTCGGTACCGCCGTCAACGTCCAGGCCATGGCCTTTGGCAACAAGGGCGAGACCTCTGCGACCGGCGTCGCCTTTACGCGCAACCCGGCCGACGGCACCAAGGAGTTCTATGGCGACTTTTTGGTGAATGCCCAGGGCGAGGACGTCGTCGCCGGCATCCGCAACACTGAGCCCATCGCCGACCTCAAGACCACCCCGGGCCTCGAGTCCGCTGGTGAGGAGCTCGAGCGCGTGTTCCTGACGCTCGAGGATCATTACCGCGATATGTGCGATATCGAATTCACCATCGAGCAGGGTAAACTTTGGATGCTTCAGACCCGCGTGGGCAAGCGCACCGCTACCGCCGCGCTGCGCATCGCTATCGAGATGGTCGAGGAGGGCCTGATCACCCGCGAGGAGGCCGTGAGCCGCATCGATCCCGCGCAGCTCGATCAGCTCCTGCACCCGCAGTTCGACTCCTCCAAGAAGTACGAGGCCCTGGCCAGCGGCCTTAACGCCAGCCCCGGTGCCGCCGTGGGCGAGGTCGTGTTCTCGAGTGATGACGCCGTCGCGCGCGCCAACGAGGGCCACAAGGTCATTCTGGTCCGCTGGGAGACCAACCCCGACGACCTGAAGGGCATGGTCGCCGCCGAGGGCATCCTGACCAGCCACGGTGGCAAGACGAGCCATGCCGCCGTTATCGCCCGCGGCATGGGTACGCCCTGCGTTTGCGGCGTTGAGCGCTTCCACATTGACGCGGCAGAGAAGGTCGTGCGCATCGAGGGCAGCGACCGCGTGCTGCGCGAGGGCGATGTCATCTCCATCGACGGCACCCAGGGTATCGTCGTCGACGGCGCGGTCGACCTGGTCTCTGCAGAGCTCACCGGCGACCTGGACACCATCCTGTCTTGGGCCGATGAGATCCGTTTGGACGAGACCGACGGTCACGCCAACCACGTGCGCGTCAACGCCGACAACCCCGAGGATGCCGAGCTCGCGCTCGAGTTTGGCGCCGAGGCCATCGGTCTGTGCCGCACCGAGCACATGTTCCTGGGCGATCGCAAGAACATCATCCAGAGCTTTATCCTGTCTGACGATGAGGCCGTGAAGCAGCAGGCCCTGGCCGACTTGCTCAAGGTTCAGACCGAGGACTTCCTGGCGATGTTCAAGACCATGTCCGGTCGCGATGTGGTCGTCCGCCTGCTCGATCCGCCGCTTCATGAGTTCCTGGATAATCCTCGCGAGCTCGAGGTCGCCATCACCAAGAAGGAGGCCGCCGGCGCTCCCGAGGAGGAGCTCACTGCCCTGCGCGCCCGCCTGCGTCGCATTGACGGCATGGTCGAGTCCAACCCCATGCTGGGCTTGCGCGGCGTGCGCCTGTCCGTCGTCTTTGGCGATCTGCCGCTCATGCAGGTTCGCGCCGTCGCCACGGCCGCTGCCCGCCTTATCAAGGAGGGTGTCGACCCGCGCCCCGAGATCATGGTTCCGCTCGTTTCCATCACGGCCGAGCATGTCCAGACCCGCGAGGTTATCGAGCGCGTGATCGCCGAGGTTTCCGCCGAGGAAGGCGTCGAGCTCAATATTCCCGTGGGCACGATGCTCGAGCTGCCGCGTGCCTGCATGGTCGCTGACGAGATCGCCCATCATGCCGACTTCTTCTGCTTTGGCACCAACGACCTCACCCAGACGACCTTTGGCTTCTCGCGCGATGACGCCGAGGCCAAGTTCATCCCGCTGTACATGCATAAAAAGATCCTGAAAGACAACCCCTTCGAGACCATCGACGCGGCAGTGCTGGAGCTCGTGCGCTTGGCCGTCGAGAAGGGCCGCGCCACCAATCCCGACATGCACTTTGGCGTGTGCGGCGAGCACGGCGGCGACCCCAAGTCCATCAAGGGCCTGTTTAACGTGGCCGACGTGGACTACGTTTCCTGCTCGCCCTATCGTGTGCCCCTCGCGCGCCTGGCTGCCGCTCAGGCCAAGCTCGAGGCCAAGCGTTCCGCCTAGCGTTTAGCGTTTAGACGCCTAGCGTAGTCCCCCTTCATGCCGCCCGTCTCATTCGTGAGACGGGCGGTTATCATGTGCGGGTTTTGTCTTTTTGTCTGCGTAAAAAATTGTTCTTGCAGCAGAAACCCGCGCGTGTATACTCGAATACGTTTGTTCAACTACGTGCCGGCCAAGGTGGTACGGCACCTCTAGAAGAGTAAGGAATTGCACATGGATTACATCCGCGCAATCGAGCGTCAGCAGATCCGCGAGGACATTCCTCAGGTTCGCGTCGCCGACAACGTCAAGGTTCACTACCGCATTAAGGAAGGCGACCGCGAGCGCATTCAGGTCTTCCAGGGCGACGTCATCCGCATGGCCGGCGCCGGTGCCCGCGAGACCTTCACCGTCCGCAAGATGTCCTTCGGTGTCGGTGTTGAGCGTACCTTCCCGCTTCACAGCCCCAAGATCGCCAAGCTCGAGGTCGTTCGTCATGGTCGCGTCCGTCGCGCCAAGCTGTACTACCTCCGCGACAAGGTGGGCAAGGCTGCTCGCATCCCCGAGAAGCGCTAAGAAGATCGCAGCGTCTGTCCACTCGTTTGGACACAAGGGTCACCTTCGGGTGGCCCTTCTTTTTATCTGATTTGCATGCAAGGAGGGCCTGGTATGGCCAATATGACGAGCTCGGTTTCGGCATCGCAGGTTGCCGGTGAGTTGGCGAGCGCTACGTTTGAGGAGATCCCCGCCCTCGTGGAGCATTATCGCGAGGACCCGCGCCAGCAGGTGATCAAGGCTTGCGAGCGTGCTCTTAAGCGCCATGCCAAGGAACTTGCCGAGCGCGAGCGCGTCAATGACATGTACGAGCTTATGCATGAGCTTGGCGGCGATGGGGTGGTCGTTGGTGTCGACGAGGTGGGTCGCGGATCGGTGGCCGGTCCTTTGACGGTATGCGCCGTCTGCCTTCCTATGGAGCCGCGCGTCTGGGGCATCAACGATTCCAAAAAGCTCACGCCGGCGCGCCGCGAGTTGCTCTCAGTGAAGATTGCCGAGGTGGCGACGGCAATTGGTTTTTGCCATATCGCGCCTAAGGATATCGATGAGATGGGCATGGCCCGCGCCATTCGAGCCGCTGTCGCGGGCGCCGTGGCCGATACGGGGCTCGAGCCCGATTGCGTGCTTATGGACGGTAACCCCTTGGGCGCCGTTCCCAACGAGCGCGACGTGGTGAAGGGCGATGCCAAGATCGCCTGTATCGCCGCGGCGTCCATCATGGCCAAGGTCACGCGTGATGAGATGATGGTCGAGTACGATGCCGAGTATCCCGAGTACCATTTGGCCGAATCGAAAGGCTACGCAAGCCCCGAGCACATCGAGGCCATTCGCAAACATGGACTTTGTCCACTGCACCGCGTGAGCTTTTGCGGAAACTTTCTGCAGACTGAGCGCCTTTTCTAGGTCAATTGTGGAGACAGGGACCTCAGGGGTTTTATAAACCTGCTGGTAGCGGGCCGTATGCAACACCATTGCTGCGTACGGCCCGTTTTTTGACGGCATTTGGTCAGCTTTTGGTTTGCTTCCGGTACTTACCCGCATGAAAGGTGCCCTCATCATCGGGGCAATGCAGCGTGCGGGAAAGGAGACCCCATGAGTGCCGCAAGCAAAAAGAGCAAGACGCAGCAGCTCAAGGAGCGTTGGGAAAACGGCGAGCTCGACTGCGGGGCGATGACGCCCGAGTTTATCAAGGGACTCAGTCCCCGCGAGCTGGGCATGCTGGGCGAGCTGATCACCATCGACTACTTTAACGAGCGCGGCTACACCTTGCTGGAGCAGGGTTATCGTTGCACCGAGGGCGAGGCCGATCTGGTGCTGCTCGATGAGCTCGACGATGTCGTGGTGATGGCCGAGGTCAAGACCAGACGCGTTGCACTGGATTGCAGCACGCAGGTCTTTCCCGAGGAGGCCGTGGACGCTCAAAAGCAACGCCGCTACCGCCGCATCGCAAGTTGCTATCTCATGGAGCATTATCCGCTCAAGGCGATTCGCTTCGATGCCGTGGGTGTCACCATTCGTGGCGGGCATATCGCTGAGATCGAGCATCAGTACAACGCGTTCGATTGGCAGGTGTCGTGATGGCGTTCGAGACGTTTGCCGTTCACGCGGCCTGCATCCGTGGCGTCGAGGCGATTCACGTCACGGTCGAGGTCTCGCTTGCCGGCGGCGTTCCGGGCATCCAGATGCTCGGCATTCCGAGTATGGAGGTGATGGAGTCGCGCGGGCGTATCCGGTGCGCGATGCGCTCCGCCGGGTTCGAGATTCCGCGCTCGGGCATTACGGTCAATCTGGCGCCCGGCGATATTCGCAAGACCGGTAGCGGCTTTGATCTGCCGATTGCCATCGCGGTTCTGGCGGCCGATGGGCAGATTCCCCGTGACAACCTCGATCGCTGCCTTATCGCCGGCGAGCTCGGCTTGGACGGTACGGTGCTTCCCGTCAAGGGCGAGGTGGCGTTTCAGCTGCTGGCTCGCGACATGGGGCTGTCTTTTATCGCCGGCAGGTCAGACCAGCATGTGCCACTCGCGGGCGTGGATTGTGGATTCATCGATCATTTGTCTCAGCTTGCCCATGGCATGGGCGATGCCGCGCGGCACTACTTGGATTCTGAAGTGCTCGAGGCGACCTTTGAGCCCGAGCTCGACTATGCCGACGTACTGGGGCAGGAGGTCGCCAAGCGCGGCATGGCGCTTGCGGCGGCAGGAGAACTCGGCTTGCTCATGATCGGGTCCCCGGGATCGGGCAAGACGATGCTCGCGCGTCGTATGACCGGCATCCTGCCCGAGCTTTCCGTTGAGGACCAGCAGGAGGCGCTGTGCATCCATTCGGTTTTGGGTGAGAACATTGATGGCTTGTTGGCGGGGCACCGGCCCTTCCGCAGCCCCCATCACAGTATTTCGACCGCAGGTCTTATCGGCGGTGGGCGCCCGGTGCACCCGGGTGAGATCAGCCTTGCTCATGGCGGCGTGCTCTTTTTGGACGAGCTTGCCGAGTTTCCCACGGGTGTGCTGCAGACGCTGCGTCAGCCCATCGAGCGCGGCTATGTGAGGATCGTACGCGTCGACGGGGCTTTTACCTTCCCGTCGCGCTTTCAGCTGCTGGCTGCGAGCAATCCCTGCCCCTGCGGCTTTTTGGGCGATCGTGAGGTACCGTGTCGCTGCTCGGCGGCGATGGTCGAGCGCTATCGGTCTAAACTGCGCGGTCCTTTGGCCGACCGTATCGACATGATGATCGATGTGACCCGTCCCGACCCTCAAGTGATTATCGAGGGTGCGGAGGGTATGTCGTCGGCCGAGTTACGTGACTACGTTGTGCGCGGTCGCGCTTTTCGCGCTTGGCGCGAATCCCGTATGGACGATGCGGATGCCGAGGCCGAGGATGACGAGACGCGGTCCATTGACGGCGTCGTTTCGACCTTTGAGCTCGATGATGCGGCGGAGAAGTGTGTACTCGGCCTGTCGAAGCGCACACATCTCACGGGCCGCGGTATCGTGCGCCTGGTGCGTATCGCGCGTACAATCGCCGACGTCGCCGAGAGCGAGCATGTGACGCAGGACCACGTGCTCGAGGCGGCGATGTACCAGGGAAGGAGGGACCAATGATGGCCGAGGGGACCTTTGAGCTGCATCCAGGTGATACGTTGTATCCCGAGACCGTTTTGGACCTTTCTGATGTACCCCAGACGCTCTATGTGCGCGGCAACCCCGAGGTGCTTTCGACGCCCGCGCTCTCCATCATCGGCGCGCGCAAGGCCTCGCCGTATGGTCTTGCCGTGGCAGAGCTTGCGTCAAAGGTGGCGGTCGAGGCGGGAGTGACGGTAGTCTCGGGCGGCGCGGTCGGTTGTGACCAGGCCTCGGGTTGGGCTGCGGTCAACGCTGGCGGTAAACACGTCGTGGTGCTGGGGACGGGCGCCGACGTGGTCTACCCGCGTTCGAGCGCGGGGCTTATTATGCGAACGCTCGATACGGGTGGCGCGGTCGTGTCGATCTCTCCGTGGGGCATGGGTCCGCGCAAGTTTGCCTTTCCGCGCCGCAATCGCGTGATCGCGGCCCTGTCGCAAGCCCTCTTTGTTTCCGAGGCGGGTATGCCTTCCGGGACGTTTTCTACAGCCGAGGCTGCTATGGATTTGGGGCGCGAACTTCTTGTCGTGCCGGGGTCGATCCTATCGCCCGAGTCGCGTGGCACGAATTACCTCATTGCGAACGGTGCTTGCTGCATCATCGACGAGGAATCTATCGAGATGGCTATCTCACGCATCTACGGCACCCTGCGCTACTCGCGCCCCGATGCTCCCGGCATTGCCGACCTGGATCCAACACAGCAGACCGTGATGCATGCGCTCATCGCCTCTCCGCTCAAGGTCGACGACATCGCGGCGCTTGTCTCGCTCGATGCTGTTGGCGTACTCAAACTCTTGGGTTCGCTTGAACTCGAGGGCCTTATCGAGCGCATGATGGATGGAAGGTATGCGCCCTCCAAGTTTGCTCTTCACGCCCAGACACCCTTCGGTCACAATGGAAAACGTGTCAATTAGAAAGGTGTTTGCAGATGCAGTTCGATCAGGTGACGGTTATCGGTGGCGGTCTGGCGGGTTCGGAATGCGCGATCCAGCTGGCAGACCGCGGTTTTGCCGTAAAGCTGTGCGAGATGCGCCCCCAGGTGAGCTCCCCGGCTCACCATACCGATCACTTGGCAGAGCTCGTCTGCTCCAATTCGTTTAAGTCGACCCGTCCGGATTCCGCGGCTGGTTTGCTGAAGGCCGAGCTTAAGCGCATGGGTTCAGTCCTGCTCGATTGCGCCCATCGCGCGGCTGTTCCCGCCGGCGGTGCCCTGGCGGTCGACCGCGTCAAGTTTTCCGAGCTTGTCGAGGCCGAGGTTGCCGCCCGTCCCAATATCGAGGTCGCGCACGGCGAGGTCACGCAGATTCCCGAAGGTCACGTGGTCATTGCCGCCGGCCCCTTGTGCTCGCCGGCGCTGAGCGAAGAGGTCATGAAGCTCGTCGGTGGCGACGCCCTTGCGTTCTTCGATGCCGCGGCGCCGATCGTCGATGCCTCCACGCTCGATATGGACGTGCTGTTCTCGCAGTCGCGCTACGAGGAGCAGGGGAGCGGCGACTATCTCAACGCTCCGCTCAACAAGGAGGAGTACGAGGCCTTTATCGAGGCGCTTTCCACGGCCGACCGCGTGGTGCTCAAGGACTTTGAGGGCGGCGATCTGTTCCAGGCCTGCCAGCCTGCCGAGGAAGTTGCGCGCACCGGCAAGGACGCCATTCGCTTTGGCGCCATGAAGCCCGTCGGCCTCACCGACCCGCGAACCGGTCGTCGTCCCTGGGCGGCGATTCAGCTGCGTGCCGAGAATAAGGAGAAGACCGCCTATAACCTGGTGGGCTTCCAGACCAACTTGACCTTTGGCGAGCAGAAGCGCGTCTTCCATATGGTGCCGGGCCTGGAGAACGCTGAGTTCTTCCGCTACGGTGTCATGCACCGTAATACCTTTGTCGACGCCCCGCACGTGCTCGATGGCACCTTTGCCGTGCCCGGCACCGGCGTGCGCCTGGCCGGTCAGATCACCGGCACCGAGGGGTACATGGAAGCCGTGGCGACCGGTCTGCTCGCGGCGCTCAACACCTATGCCGAGGCTATCGGCGTCGCGGGCGTCGAGTTGCCGCGTGTGGGCGCCCTGGGTGCGCTCGTGGGCTATGCGACCGATCCTGCCACCGTGGGCTATCAGCCTATGCATGTCAACTTTGGCCTGGTGCCGCCACTCGAGGATGGTAAGCGCCGCAGCAAGCGCGACCGCTACCAGGCCTATGCGGACCGTGCGCTCGAGTCCCTTGATGCCTATCTGGCCACTCGCCCCGATCTATTTGGAGGCGACCGGTCATAGCCTTTGACCTGTACGACACCGTCGACTCTTTTATCGCCTATATCGCACGCGTCGAGGGGCTTTCTCCCAACACGGTGACGGCCTATGGCTCGAGGCTGGAGCGCTTTGCTGCCTGGTGCGAGCGTGAGGATATCGATGCTTTCGCTGCCGACGTGCGCACCATTCGTCGCTATCTTGCTGAGCTTTCGCGTGAGCAGGTGGCTCCCCGAACGCTTGCGGCGCACCTGTCGGCTATTCGATCTCTCTATCGCTGGATGGCTGCCGAGGGGGTCGTGGAGGGCGATGTGGTCTCGGCAATTTCCTCGCCCAAGCTCCCGCGCGATCTACCTGGTGTGCTGACGACCCAACAGGTGGAGGCGCTGCTCAAGACGCCTGATACCTCAACACCCGCGGGATTGCGCGATGCGGCGATGCTCGAGCTGCTCTATGCCTCGGGCGCCCGTATCTCTGAGCTCGCAGCACTCAATGTGGAGTCCATTGCGTGGTCCGAACGCACGCTGCGCCTGTGGGGCAAGGGGAGCAAAGAACGTATCGTCCCTCTGTATCGTCGTGCGCTCGAGGCGACGCGTCTCTATATTGAGGAGGGAAGGCCGGAGTTGCTCGCTCAGGCAAAGCGTCGTGACCCCGTTACCGGGCCGCATCCGCTGCTTATATCGGCGCGCGGTAATCGCATGAGTGCCGCCATGCTCAGGCGGCGGTTTCATACGCTGGCGACGCTCGCCGGCATGCCTGCCGACATCGCCCCGCATGCGATGCGCCATACCTTTGCGACCGACTTGCTCGAGGGCGGTGCGGACCTGCGCTCGGTTCAAGAGCTGCTGGGCCATGCGAGCCTGTCCACGACGCAGATCTACACGCATCTCACACCCGATCGGCTTAAGCGGGCTGTGGCTCAAGCCCATCCCCGCGGCGAATAGTGGCTGGGACGTCCCGCGCCGCGCTCAGGTGTGTGGTTTTGATTGCGGGTTGGCAGGAAGATGCATTCCTGCTATCATTCATCGGGTTGCTTCACGGCAACAGGTTTTTATCACACACGCGCGGCTACTTCATACCGTGGTGCCCGGGCTTTGGTAGCACATGTCCGGGTTGGTTTTGGAGGATGACCCCGCGCGGAGGCAAACCACAGGAGGTTTAACATGGCTACCAAGATTAATATCCGCACCCTGCTCGAGGCCGGCTGCCACTTCGGTCACCAGACCCGTCGTTGGAACCCCAAGATGAAGCCGTTCATCTTCGGTGAGCGCAACGGCATCTACATCCTCGACCTCAAGCAGACCATCCTCGACGCCGACCAGGCCTACACCTTCGTCAAGAACGTCGCCAAGGGCGGCAACGTGCTGTTCGTCGGCACCAAGAAGCAGGCTCAGGAGGCCGTCAAGAACGCTGCTGAGCGCGCCAACATGCCTTACATCAACCAGCGTTGGCTCGGCGGCATGCTGACCAACTTCGTCACCATCCGCTCCCGCATCAACCGCATGGAGGAGCTCGAGGCCATGGTCGAGGACGGCCGCATGGCAGTGCTCCCCAAGAAGGAGCAGGCTGTTCTCGGCAAGGAGCTCACCAAGCTCCAGACCAACCTCGGTGGCGCCCGCGACATGAAGGGTCTGCCCCAGGCTCTCTTTGTCATCGACACCAAGCGCGAGGAGAACGCCATCAAGGAGGCTCAGCGCCTGAACATCCCCGTCGTCGCTCTGATCGACACCAACTCCGATCCCGACGAGGTCGAGTACGGCATCCCCTGCAACGATGACGCTATCTCTGCTGTCACCCTTATGTGCGAGCTCATGGCTGACGCCTGCCTCGCTGGCTCCGGCAAGGAGCAGGTCTCCGAGGCCGAGATGGCCGCTGAGCCCAAGGCCGAGTAAATCAGTCTTAGTTAATTCTTTTTCATCTCTTTGAAAGGAACCACAATGGCCCAGATTACCGCCGCTATGGTCAAGCAGCTCCGCGAGATGACCGACTCCCCGATGATGGAGTGCAAGAAGGCTCTCGTCGAGGCTGACGGCGACATGGACGCCGCTGTCGACGTTCTTCGTAAGAACGGCCTCGCCAAGGCTGCCAAGAAGGCTGGCCGCGAGACCAACGAGGGCGCTGTCGCCGCGTTCGTCTCCGAGGATGGCAAGACCGGCGCTCTGCTCGAGCTCTCCTGCGAGACCGACTTCGTTGGCTCCAACGCCAAGTTCACCGGCTTTGCTTCCAAGGTCGCTGAGGTTGTCGCTACCACCGAGCCTGCCGATGTCGACGCTCTGCTCGAGAAGCCGATGGGCGAGGAGACCGTTTCCTCCGAGCTCACCGAGATGATTCACATCATGGGCGAGAACATGAAGATCTCCCGCTTCGCTGCCCGCAAGGCCGAGAACGGCGCGCTCGCTTCTTACATCCACATGGGTGGTAAGATCGGCGTCCTCGTCGAGTTCGCCTTCGAGAAGGCCGAGACCGCTCAGGCTGAGTCCTTCAAGACCTTCGCTCACGACGTTGCCCTTCAGGTTGCCGCCGTCGCCCCGATCTGCGCTACCCGCGATCAGGTTCCGGCCGAGACCGTCGAGCACGAGAAGCAGATCTACATGGCTCAGGCTGCCGAGTCCGGCAAGCCCGAGGCTATCCAGGAGAAGATGGCTGTCGGCCGTCTGGAGAAGTTCTACAAGCAGTCCGTGCTCACCGAGCAGGAGTTCATCAAGGACAGCTCCCTCACCATCAAGAAGTACGCTGAGCAGGTCTCCAAGGAGCTCGGCGACACCATTACCGTCGTTGCCTTTGACCGTCTGGTCCGTGGCGAGTAAATAAGCTCTTGTAGCTGGTAATGAGCAGGCTGTGGGTTTTACTCACAGCCTGCTTTTTCATGGCTCTTCTTAGAGCCTTTGATAGAATGTTGAGAGTTCAATCTAAAGGAGGATCGCTTTGTCCGACATCCGATATAAACGCGTGCTTCTGAAGCTTTCCGGCGAAGCACTGATGGGCGACGGCCAATATGGCATCGACCCCAAGGTTACCGACCATCTTGCCAAACAGGTCAAGGAGCTGCTCGCCGTTGGCCATGAGGTCGGCGTCGTTGTCGGCGGCGGCAATATTTTCCGCGGCATGGCCGGCGCTGCCGGTGGCATGGAGCGTGCTCAGGCCGACTACATGGGCATGCTGGCAACCGTTATGAACGCGCTCGCCCTGCAGGATGCCTTCGAGCATAACGATGTTCCCTGCCGCGTGATGAGCGCTATCCAGATGAACGAGATCTGCGAGCCCTATATTCGCCGTCGCGCCATCAATCACCTTTCCAAGGGCAACGTCGTTATTTTTGCCGCCGGTTCGGGCAATCCGTACTTTACGACCGACACCGCCGCGGCTCTTCGTGCGTGCGAGATCGGCGCCGAGATTCTGATTAAAGCCACCAAGGTTGACGGCATCTACGACAAGGATCCCGTCAAGTGCGCCGATGCCGTCCGCTTTGACAAGATCACCTACCACGAGGTTCTCGTCCGCGGTCTGCAGGTTATGGATTCCACGGCTACGGCTCTGTGCCAGGATAACCGTATGCCGATTTTGGTCCTCAACATCGATGGCGAGGACACCGTCAAGCGCGCGCTTTCGGGTGAGCCCGTCGGCACGCTCGTCTATCAGGAGGATTAAGCATGGCAGAGAACATCACCGCCCACATGGACAAGTCGCTCGAGTCCCTCAAGCATAACTTCTCCAAGGTCCGTACCGGCCGCGCCAACGCTAACATTCTGTCCGACATCACCGTCGATTATTACGGTGTTCCCACGCCGGTTACGCAGGTTGCCGCCGTAAAGGCCCCCGAGGCCCACATGCTGCTCATCGAGCCGTGGGACAAGGCGCTCATCAACGCTATCGTCAAGGCCATCGGCGCTTCCGATCTGGGTATTACCCCCAACTCCGATGGCACCGTCGTGCGTCTGCCGTTCCCGGCTCCCACCGAGGAGCGCCGTCGCGAGCTCGTCAAGGAGTGCCGCGAGTACGCTGAGCAGGCCAAGGTGTCTATCCGAAACATCCGTCGCGACTTCAACAACAAGCTCGAGCGCGATGAGGAGCTCACCGAGGACGATGTCCGTCGCGAGCAGGCCAAGGTCCAGAAGCACACCGATGAGTATGTCGCCAAGGTCGAGGAGCTTCTGAAGGAAAAAGAAGCCGAGGTCATGGAGATCTAAGGTGCAATACGACGAGCATAAACTGGTCGAGTACTTTGCCGACGCCCCTGTGGGCGTCGGTTTTTCCGACCTTGACCTCAATAACATTCCGCACCATATCTCGTGCATCATGGACGGCAACGGTCGTTGGGCCACGTCGCGCGGTCTTGCACGCACTGAGGGCCACAAGGCGGGTATCGTCTCCCTTCGCGAGATCATTACTGCCTGCGTGCGTTTGGGCGTCGACGTGCTTTCTGCCTATGCGTTTTCTACCGAAAACTGGAACCGCCCGCAGCATGAGGTCAACGTCTTGATGCACCTGTTTGCCAAGACGTTTATCGACGAGCTGCCGCTTCTGAAGCGCGAAAATGTGCGTGTTGTCTTTTTGGGCGACATTTCCGCGCTGCCCAAGAAGACCCGCGACGTTTTTGAACGCGGTCTTGCCGAGTGCGCCGATCACACCGGTATGACGCTGGCGCTTGCCGTCAACTACGGCGCGCGTGCCGAGATTACCCGCGCTGTCCGTCAGATTGCACTCGACGCTGCCGCCGGTAAGATCGATCCTGCCGCAATTGATGACGACATGGTGGCTTCCCACCTCTATACTGCCGGCCTTCCCGATCCTGAGCTTGTGATTCGCACCTCTGGTGAGCTGCGCCTTTCGAACTATCTGCTGTGGCAGGTGGCTTATTCTGAATTCTACGTCACCGATACCTATTGGCCCGACTTTGATCGTTGGGGCCTTGTCGACGCCATTTTGGCCTATCAGGGCCGTGACCGTAGGTTTGGTGGACTGAGCAAGACCGAGGAGGCTTAATCGTGTCCGATCGTCCCAAGGCATCTGCTCTCAAGACGCCTGCGCGCAAAGCTGCCACTGCGGGAGCGCCTGCAGCGAAGAGCGGCACCGGTTCGTGGCTGGCGGGCTTTATTACCCGTGCCGCCGCCGGTATCGTCTACGCCGTCGTCTTTATCCTGTGCCTGGTTTTGGGTATCGTGCCCACGGCCATCTTTGTTTCCGTCATGAGTGGTCTGTGCTGCTATGAGTTTTTCCGTATGACAAGGCTCGATGGCAAGATGGCTAACGAGCGCATGGGTATCGCTGCCGCCGTGCTCTTTCCGCTGTCGGCGTTGGGTGATTCGATGTTGCTGAATGCCCTGCTTTTTGCCCTAATGCTCGCTGTGGGCATTTGGTATGTCTGGTCGCCGCGTACCCGCATCTCTGATGTGGCCGTGACGCTCATGGGTCCAATCTACACTGGCTTTATGCTGTCGGCTATCGTGCTGCTGCGCGATGCCGTGCCCGGTTTTGCCGGCGCCCTGCTCTCGGTGGGCGTTTGCGCGTCCCTTTGGGTCTCCGATTCGTTTGCCTACATCGTGGGCAGTCGTATCGGCAAGCACAAGATGGTTCCCAAGATCTCACCCAAAAAGAGCTGGGAGGGGTTTGTCGGCGGCATCCTGGGTTCGGTTTTGATTTGGCTCATCCTGTGGGCGACGCACTTCTACAAGCTCAGCCTGCCCTATGCGCTGCTGTGCGGCGTGGTCGTGTCCATTCTGGGCGTTATCGGCGACCTTATCGAGTCGCGCATCAAGCGCGGTGTGGGCGTCAAAGATTCCGGCAACCTTATCCCGGGCCATGGCGGCATGCTCGACCGTAGCGACTCGCTTATCTTTGGCTGCATTACCGCGCAGCTGCTTTTGATGATCGGAGGCGTGCTGTAATGTCATTCCAGACGACGTATGGCCCCGACGGACGCCTTCGCGTTGCCATCCTGGGCTGTACGGGCTCCATCGGCACCCAGGCGCTCGATGTGTGCCGTCAGCATGCCGATCGACTGCAGGTGACGGCGCTGTCCGTTAACTCCAGTACCTCCGAGCTTGTTGCCGCTGCCCGCGAGTTCTCGGTTTCGGCGGTTGCCGTGGCCGATGTCGCTCATGGCGATGACGCCGTGCTGCAGGAGTTGCCCGAGGGAACGAAGCTCGGCGTTGGCGCGCAGGCGGTTTGCGAGCTCGCGCGTCGCGACGATGTCGACTGTGTGCTCGTCGCTATTGTGGGTGCCGCCGGTCTGGAGGCGAGCCATGCGGCCTTGACCTCAAATAAGCGCCTTGCCCTTGCCAACAAGGAGTCCCTCGTCGTCGGTGGCGACTTGCTTATGCCGTTGGCACAACCGGGCCAGCTAATTCCAGTCGACTCTGAGCACTCCGCCATCTACCAGTGCTATCTGGGGGAGAACCCACGCGAGGCTCATTGTATTTGGCTCACCTGCTCGGGCGGTCCGTTCTTTGGCCGCACGCGCGGCGATCTCGACCGCGTGACGCGTGCCGATGCCCTCGCACATCCCACGTGGGCCATGGGTGCCAAGATCACCATCGACTCCGCCACCCTCATGAACAAGGGCCTGGAGCGCATTGAGGCCATGCATCTGTTCAACTGCGACCTCGATTTCATTAACGTGGTCGTGCAGCGTCAGTCTAAGATTCACTCTATGGTCGAGTTCGCCGACGGCTCCGTGATGGCGCATCTTGGTGCTTCCGACATGCGTATTCCCATCCAGTTCGCGTTTTCGTATCCCGAGCGTTGGTATACCCCGGCGCCTCGTATCGATTTCCGCGAGCTGGGACAGCTCACGTTTGATGCTGCCGACATGGATACCTTCCGCTGTCTGGCACTGGCCGAGCGTGCCGGCAAGACGGGTGGCACCATGCCGTGCGTGCTCAATGCCGCCAACGAGGTCGCCGTCGATGCCTTTCTGCACGATGGCTGCAGCTTTACCGATATCGATCGCATTGTGGAATCCTGCATGGATGCCCACGATATGCAGGCGGTCGATTCGTTTGAGCAGCTTCGCGACATCGATGCGTGGGCGCGTGAAAAGGCTGCGCAGGTGCTCGTCGCAACCCGTTCCTAACCCATAAGGATTGCTTTTTCGTTTTATGGATACTGTTCTGAGCGTTCTCTCATCGGTCTTTTGGGGCCTGCTGATGCTTTCCGTCCTCGTGTTTTTGCACGAGGGCGGCCACTTTTTGGCGGCGCGTGCCTGCGGCGTCCGTGTGACCGAGTTCTTTTTGGGCCTGCCGTGCCGCTTTGACATCCATTACACGTCGCGTCGCATTGGAACCAAGTTTGGCGTGACCCCGCTGCTGCTGGGCGGCTACGCTGCCATCTGCGGTATGGACCCGACCGACGTCTCGTGCGCCGATCGCGTGCTAGCGGCTATCTACCGTCATGGTCGCGTGACCGTGGCCGATCTTGCTGTCGAGCTCGAGCTTTCCGAGGAGGATGTGCTCGAGGCTTGCGCCCTTTTGCTGGGCTGGGGCTCCATCGCGCCCTGGTATGAGGAAGGGGAGAAGCCCTCGCCGAGCTACTATCCCACCAAATATCAGACGTTGCCACGAGACACGGCAGGCTATACCACCTTTGATGGTCGCCGTTTCGATCGCGAACATGCGACTGCCGAGGGCGATGTGTGGGAGCTGCCGTGCGGCGAGGCCGAGTTCCTTGCGCAAGAACGCTCGCACACCTATCTTGGCCAAGGTTTTCTCAAGCGCGCCTTTATGCTGCTCGCAGGCATTATCGTCAATATCTTGACGGGTTTTTTGCTCCTTATGAGCATCTATTCCATTGCGGGTGTCACCGTGCCGATGGATACCAACGTGATCGGTCAGGTTGACGAGGGGTCTATTGCCGCCAAGGCGGGTATCGAGGGCGGTGATGCGATCCTTTCGGTTGACGGTGTCTCATGTTCTACTTGGATGGATGTCTACGATGCCATCGGCAAGGCCGCCGGTAAGGACGATATCGCCATCGAGTACGAGCGTGACGGCAAGCAGCATTCGACCACGGTTGCGCTCAAAGAGGACGAGCGCCTAGGTGTGTATGCCTCTACGCAGGTGGTCCGTTTAGACCCGATCACCTCGGCGCGTCTGTCATTCTCCTATGTTGTACAGACGGCGGATGGCGTGATGCGCCTACTCCAGCCGCAGCATACGATGGAGATTCTCGATCAGTCTTCTTCGATCGTGGGTATTAGCGTTATGTCCTCACAGGCTGCTGCTGCCGGCCCTGCCACGTTCCTTTCGTTTGCCGCCCTCATTTCATTCTCGCTTGGCTTTATGAACCTGCTGCCCATCCCGCCACTCGATGGCGGCAAGCTAGTCATCGAGATCATTCAGAAGATTGCGGGCCGCGAGCTTCCGCTCAAGGTCCAGACGATTGTGAGCTATGTGGGTATCGCGCTCTTTGCGCTGCTGTTTGTCTATATGCTTCGTTCCGACATCCTTCGATTTATTCTGTAGGGGAGTGTTTGGATTGTCTTTATCCCATCCTTTGCCTCGCGAGCTGACGCGCCCCGTGCATGTGGGCGGCGTGCAGATCGGTGGCGGCGCGCCGGTGGTGGTCCAATCTATGACCTGCACCGATACCGCTGATGCCCAGGCAACGCTTGCGCAAGTGTGCGCGTTGGCGCAGGCTGGCTGCGATATCGTGCGCGTGAGCGTGCCCTCCGAGGCCGCGCTTGAGGGCTTCCGCACCATCTGTGCCGAGTCTCCGGTGCCGATTGTCGCCGATATCCACTTTAACCATAAGCTTGCCATTGGCGCTGTCGAGGCTGGTGCCTCTAAGCTGCGCATCAACCCCGGCAATATCGGCGATTGGGCTAAGGTCGATGCCGTCATCGATGCCGCGGGTGCCGCGGGCTGCGCGATTCGCATTGGCGTGAACGCGGGCTCGCTTGAGCAAGATATTGCCGAGCGCGACGACCTCACGCAGCCCGAAAAGCTCGTGATGTCGAGCGAACGCTTTGTGCGGCACTTTGAGGACCGTGGGTTTACCAACATCGTGCTATCCGCCAAGGCCCATAGCGTACAGACGACACTTGATACCTATCGCGCCCTGTCGCGCGAGATACCGCATGTTCCGCTCCACCTGGGCGTGACGGAGGCGGGGACCAAGCTTCAGGGCACCATCAAGAGCTCTGTAGGCTTGGGTATCTTGCTTTCCGAAGGCATCGGTGACACCATGCGTGTGTCGCTCACGGCCGATCCGGTTGAGGAGCCGCCGGTCGCTTGGGGAATTCTACAGTCGCTGGGCCTGCGTCGCCGTGGTCCCGAGATTGTCTCGTGCCCCACGTGCGCCCGCTGCCAGGTTAACCTGATTCCCATCGCCGAGGAGGTCACCGAGCGGCTTAAGAACTATTCCGCGCCGCTTTCGATCGCCGTGATGGGATGTGCGGTCAACGGCCCCGGAGAGGCATCTGACGCCGACCTGGGTGTTGCCTGCGGACGTGGTCAGGGCCTGCTCTTTTCGCATGGCCAGATCATTGGTAAAGTAGCTGAGGACCAAATTGTCGACGCGCTTATGGCCGAGGTCGACAAACTTATTGAGGAGAAATAAATGACCCGAGCAATGTATATGTCTAAGCTCTATGCGCCGACGCTCAAAGAGGATCCGGCGGATGCCGAGCTAGCGAGCCACCGTCTGCTGCTTCGCGCTGGCATGATCCGCAAGGAGGCCGCCGGCCTGTATTCCTATCTGCCGCTCGCTTGGCGCTCGATCCGCAAGATCGAGAACATCGTGCGCGACGAGATGGATGCCGCCGGTGCTCAGGAGCTCATGATGCCCATCATGGTCGATGCCGGGCTGTGGCGTGAGTCCGGCCGTATCGATGCCTATGGCAAGGAGCTTGTGCGCTTTGATGACCGCCACGGCCGCGAGTTTGTGCTCGGACCCACGCACGAGGAGACCGTGACTGCCCTGGTGCGCAATGAGTTGCGTTCCTACAAGCAGCTGCCAGTGAACCTTTATCACATCCAGGATAAGTTCCGCGACGAGTTCCGTCCCCGTTTTGGCCTGATGCGCGGTCGCGAGTTCATCATGAAGGACGCCTACAGCTTCTCTGCTACGCAGGAGAGCCTGCAGGAGGAGTACGACAAGATGAAGCAGGCCTATGCCAACATTTGCGAGCGCTGCTACATCAAGGCTCTGCCCGTTGTCGCCGACTCCGGCGAGATCGGTGGCGATACCTCCGTCGAGTACATGGCTTTGGCCGACGCTGGCGAGGCTTCGCTCGTCTACTGCGACGATTGCGGCTTCGCTGCCGACGATGAGGCGGCAAGCACCAAGGTCGTTGTGACCGAGGGTCCTGGCGACGGTACGCTTACCAAGGTCGAGACTCCGGGCATGGGCACCATCGAGGCCGTTGCAAAGTTCTTCGGCTTCCCCGAGAACGGCACGCGCAAGTCTCTGGCACTCCTCGACGCCGAGGGCAAGCCCGTCGTGGCCATTGTTCCGGGCGACCACGAGCTCAACGATTGCAAGGCCGAGCATGTCTTTGGCAAGGCCTATCGCATGATGACTGATGAGGAGCTCCAGACCTACGGTCTGCATAAGGGCTTTATCGGACCGGTTAACCTGCCCGAGGGCATTCGCCTGGTGTGCGACGAGAGCCTGCGCGAGTCCAAGCAGTGGGCCTGCGGTGCCAACGAGGTCGATTATCACTTTACCGGTGCCTGCCCCGAGCGCGACTTTACCGTCGACGAGTGGGCCGACCTGGTAACCGTCGTTGCCGGCGATCCCTGCCCGCACTGCGGCAAGCCGCTCTCTGCTGCTCGCGGCATCGAGGTCTCGCAGGTCTTCCAGCTGGGTACCAAGTATTCCGAGGCCATGGGCGCCACCTTTATGGACGAGGACGGCAAGGAGAAGCCGCTTATCATGGGTTGCTACGGCGTTGGTGTGTCCCGCTCGCTTGCTGCCGTCGTGGAGCAGCACAACGACGAACACGGCATCGTCTGGCCGGTCTCCGTTGCCCCGTACGAGGTCGCGGTGATTCCGCTCGATCCCAAGAAGGAGGAGTGCGCTAACGTTTGCGACCAAATCGTCGAGGGCCTGTGCGCCGAGGGTATCGAGGTTGTCGTCGATGACCGTGACGAGCGTCCTGGCTTTAAGTTTGCCGATAACGACCTCATGGGCTTCCCGTATCAGGTCGTGCTTGGCAAGCGTGGCCTCAAGAATGGTACTGTGGAGCTCAAGGACCGTGCCACGGGCGAGCGTGAGGACGTGGCGATCGACGAGGTCGTCGCCAAGATTGCCGAGCTTGTTAAGGCGGCCCGCCGTTAATCGACGTTTCTGCTATTAGATGTAATTGCGGGGCTGCTCCGTATCTCTCTTAGGATGAGATGCGGAGCAGTCTATTTTGTTGGAATAAACTCGATGGGTAAAGAAAACCCCACAGCCCATATGAGCTGCGGGGTTTTCTTGTGCCTCCGATGCGAAATAAATCGCTCAGATATTACTGATAATCGACGACGTCGATCCAGTTCTTCAGGAACTCATCGTTCACGTTGCGCTTACGAGCGAGCTCGGAAGCGGCGACGATGCTCGTCCACTGACGCACGACCTGCATGGGCATCTCGGCGCGGTCGCAGTAGAGCTCCAAGTAGGCCTCAGCCTGGTCCTTGCTGTTGAGGGCGAAGAGCAGGTAGGTGGTGGCAACGTCGGCAGCAGGGGAGCCCTGGGTGGCGTGTGCCCAGTCGCACACATAGAGCTGGCCGTCGTCGCCGACGATGACGTTGGAGGGGTTGAAGTCGCCGTGGCAGACCTTGAACTCCTTGGTCATGCCGTCCAGACGCTCCTGAAGGTTGTAGCGCGTGGTGGCATTGAGCTGATCAAGGCTGTCGATCATGCGGGCGAACTTGTCGCGCTGACGGTTGAGCAGCGGGGAGGTATAGCCGTGGATCTCGATCTGGAGGTCGACGAACATCTCGAGATACTCACCAAAGCGCTGGGGCTCAGCAGTCATCTTCTCGGCAAGGGTGGTGCCCGGAACCTTCTCGGTCACGAGCGCCCAGCCGTTGGCGTTCTCGAGCTGGGAAACCTCGAGAGCCTTGGGGCTGCGGATGCCGCACTCATTGATGCGGGCAAGATTCAAAGCCTCGTTGAACACGTCGGAGACAGGCTTGGTCTCGTTAAAGACCTTGACGATCTTGTCGCCCAGGTCGTAAACGACCTTGTTGCCACGGCGGACGAGCTCGGTCTTGGAATCGGGTAGCAGCATGGTTGCATCCTTTCAACGATGCGATAGAAGCGACGGCGGGGGTGTGTGAAACACCCGTGCACCCCCGCCGTTAAAAACCGTGCTAAAACTAGCAGACGGCGTAGTCCTGAGGCTCGCGGCCGTAGTAGGCGTCCAGGTAGAGCTCCTTGATCTCGCTCATGAGCGGGTAGCGCGGGTTTGCGCCGGTGCACTGGTCGTTGAATGCCTGCTCGGTCATCTCGTCGAGGGTGTCGAGGAAGTACTGCTCGTCAACACCGTAGTCGGCGATGGTCTTCTTGACGCCGATGAAGTCCTTGAGTTCCTCGAGCTTCGTGATGAAGTTCTCGAAGACCTCCTTGTCGTCCTTGCCCTCGATGCCGCAGTACTTGGCCATCTCGGCGTAGTTGTGCAGCGCGTTGGGGTAAGGATACTGGGAGAAGGTACCCATCTTGACGGGAGCCTCGGCGGCGTTGTAGCGCATAACGCGGGTCAGGATGACGGCGTTGGCGAGGCCGTGAGGCAGGTGATGGAAGGCGCCGAGCTTGTGAGCCATGGAGTGGTTGAGGCCCAGGAAGGCGTTGGCGAAGGCCATACCGGCCATGCAAGAGGCGTTGTGCATCTCCTCGCGGGCATGCGGGTCCTTGGCGCCGTTCGTGAAGCTGGAGGGCAGGTTCTCGAAGACGAGCTTAGCAGCGCGCTCGGAGAGGCCCTTGGTGTAGTCGGAAGCCATGATGGAGACGTAGGACTCGATGGCGTGGGTCATGACGTCGATGCCGGAGGCAGCGGTCAGGCCGCGCGGGGCGGTCATGCAGTTGTCGGCGTCGACGATAGCCATGTTGGGGAGCAGCGCGTAGTCGGCGAGCGGCCACTTGATGCCGGTCTCCTTGTCGGTGATGATGGCAAACGGCGTGCACTCGGAGCCGGTACCCGAAGAGGTCGGGACGGCGACGAAGTAGGCCTTCTTGCCCATCTCGGAGAAAGTGAAGATACGCTTGCGGATGTCCATGAAGTCCATGGCCATGTCCTCAAACTTGCACTCGGGGTGCTCGTACATCATCCACATGATCTTGCCGGCGTCCATAGCGGAGCCACCGCCGACGGCGATGATGACGTCCGGCTCAAAGAGAGCCATCTGCTTGGCGCCGCGACGTGCGCACTGCAGCGACGGATCGGGCTCGACGTCGTAGAAGCAGTCGTGGGCGATGCCCATCTCGTCGAGCTTGGCCTCGATGGCGCGGGTGTTGCCATTCTTGAAGAGGAACTGGTCGGTGACGATGAAGGCGCGCTTCTTGCCCATGACGGTACCGAGCTCGTCGAGAGCGACGGGCGTGGAACCCTTCTTGAAGTAGACCTTCTCAGGAGCGCGGAACCACAGCATGTTCTCACGGCGCTCGGCCACAGTCTTAACGTTGATCAAGTGCTTCACCCCAACGTTCTCGGAGACGGAGTTGCCGCCCCAGGAGCCGCAGCCCAGGGTCAGAGACGGCTTCATGCCAAAGTTGTACAGATCACCGATGCCGCCGTGCGAGGACGGGGTGTTGATGACGATACGGCAGGCCTTCATGACGTGCTCGAACAGGCTGATCTTCTCGGCCTGGGCGGGGTGCACGTACAGAGAGGCGGTGTGGCCCGGGCCACCGGCGAGCACCAGGTGCTCGGCCTTGTCGACGGCCTCCTGGAAGTCCTTGGCGTGATACATGGCCAGGACCGGGGAGAGCTTCTCGTGGGAGAACTCCTCCTTGGCGGGGTCGGTGGAGGTGACCTCGGCGATCAGGATCTTGGTCTTGGCAGGAACCTCGATGCCGGCGAGCTCGGCGATCTTGGCGGCAGCCATGCCGGGAATGCGGTGATCGAGAGCGCCGTTCTTGAACATGGCGGCACGCAGGGCCTCCATCTCGGCACCCTGCTTGACGAAGTAGCAGCCGCGCTTCTGGAACTCGGCTTTGACCTGGTCATAGATGGTGTCGATGACGGTCACGGACTGCTCGGAAGCGCAGATCATGCCGTTGTCGAAGGTCTTGGAGTGGATGATGGAGTTGACGGCGAGCAGCACGTCGGCGGTGTCGTCGATGATGACCGGGGTGTTACCGGCGCCAACGCCCAGGGCGGGCTTGCCCGAGGAGTAGGCGGCCTTGACCATGCCCGGGCCACCGGTGGCGAGGATGATGTCGACGTCGCGCATGACCATGTTGGTCAGCTCGATGGAGGGGACATCGACCCAGCCGATGATGCCCTCGGGGGCGCCGGCCTTGACGGCGGCGTCAAGCACGAGCTTGGCGGCGGCGATGGTGCACTTGGCGGCTGCCGGGTGCGGGGAGATGATGATGCCGTTGCGGGTCTTCAGGCTGATCAGCGTCTTGAAGATCGCGGTGGAGGTGGGGTTGGTCGTCGGGATGACGGCGCCCACGATGCCGATGGGCTCGGCGATCTTGGTGATGCCGTAAGCCTCGTCGCGCTCCAGAACGCCACAGGTCTTGGTGTTCTTGTAAGCGTTGTAGATGTACTCTGCGGCGTAGTGGTTCTTGATGACCTTGTCCTCAAGAACGCCGCGGCCGGTCTCCTCGATGGCCATCTTCGCCAACGGGATACGAGCCTTGTTGGCGGCCATGGCGGCCTCATAGAAGATCTTGTCGACCTGCTCCTGCGTGTACGTAGCAAAAAGCGCCTGGGCCTCTCGCATCTGAGCGAGCTTAGCCTCAAGCGCCTCTACGTTGTCCACAATTGCGGGAGTAGTGTTTTCCGGTGACTTTTTCACCATTTGTGTCTCCTTGCGATCGGAGATTTACCCTACGCCTTGCATGATAGCAATAAATAATTCGGTGAGCGGTAAGATTCCTGTAAAAGGCACACTAAAACGCTTCAACAAACTGAAACGTTTCAACTAATTATCTGCCTGCTGCATCGCCCCGCTCATTGGGGACAGGCTTACATGGGTGCTTTCACTCATTTGGGACAGACATCGATTTGTCATTTTGTCGTTTTGGGCATGTTTTTGTCGTTCATTGTATATAAATAGGTCACAGGCTCAGCATTTCGCGTTGCTTCTCTCCTTTTAGGTGTTGCCTGTACAGTTTTGAAAGGAGAGATTATGCCCCGATGCGCCCGCGCCGTTTCGCTCACCGGCTATTACCACGTCTATGACCGCGGCAATTCCAAACAGATTATTTTTGAAGATGACTCCGACCGCTATCGTTTCTTATCGGACATCTCGGACAGGTTTGCTTGCCATGACGTGGCGGTGTTGGCCTGGTGCCTTATGGACAACCACTTCCATTTGATGGTTGATGACCCATTTGACAACCTTTCAAAGGCAATGCAGTGCGCGCTGACGGCCTATGCCAAGTATTTCAATGGGAAAACCGGAAGAACGGGCCACCTGTTTGATAATCGCTATTCGCGGGTCGCGGTCGAGTCGGACACGCAGGCGGTGCAGTTGCTCGATTATATCCATCTCAATCCCGTGAAAGGTGCGCTCGACTCGCTTGATGCCTACCGCTGGTCAAGCTACAAGGCATACCAGCTGGGATACGATCCCTTTGATATCTGCGATGCGGCCCCCATGCTCGATATTGTCGGGGGTTCCCGTCGCTATTGCGAGCATCTTAAGGAAGTTGCCGAGCGGATCTGGTCAGTTGAGATTCTTCCGCGTCGACGGATTCCCGACGAGGATGCCCTTACCGTCGCACACGAGGCCCTGCCGAGCATTGATCCTGCGCTGCTCAAGGCCCTGCCACGCCCCGAACGCGATGCCTGTCTGCTAAGGCTCAGGCGGGCCCATCTTACGGTCAAGCAAATTGCCCGTATCACCGGTATCGGCGCTACAAGCGTAACCAAGGCCACCACAGGCTGGAACGAGGCGGCCTGAGGTATGGATTGGGGCCGATCGATGCACTGTGAGCTTAGGAAAGCATTCATCTAAGTCTGTCCCCAATGAGTGCAAAAAAGGCGCCCTCCGTAGGGGAGGACGCCTTTGGTAAGTTCTATGTGAACGCGAGGTCTTTGACCCGGAGAGTCCGAGGTACTTGTTGGTAAGACCTTATTTAGGAGCGCGCAACCTTGCCGGACTTGAGGCAGGTGGAGCAAACGTTCATCTTGCGACGGTGACCATCGACGACGACGTAAACGCGCTGGATGTTGGGGCGGAACTTACGGTTGGTGACGCGGTGAGAGTGGCTGATGGAGCGACCGGCAACGGGGTGCTTACCGCAAACTTCGCAAACTTTGGACATAACTGACCCTCCTTGGGCGACAAACGAACATGTCGCGTTAACAAACAAGCCTGAACTATAGCACAGAAGCAGCTCCCTGTGCGTAATCTACACAGAGATATTCCTCTTTTGGCGATAGTGCTCACGCCACGGCCCTGGACGTAGATCCGATTTGCGTGTAGCAGAGGGAATTATGCCAGCTCGTGCGTGCGTTTTCAAGCTCGTCCCACAAATATATATAGGTTTATGGAGCGCCTGCGCCCGTTTACGGATTGTTCTGTATTTATGCTCGCAATTAAGCTCGAGGTTGGCTACACTATCCCTTGACCATTAAAGGGGTACGAGATACCCACATGGAATTACATAGCTGCCAAAGAGCAGCCCTTCCTGTGGGTGTCTGGTCCGCTTTAAGCGGTCGGGCATCTATTTTTTTGACTGTGTCAGCAGTCAAGACATGTGAGGAAGGAGATCGATGGGCACGACTTCCCCCAAGGCGGTCATCATGGACGAGACCGCCGTCAATCGAGCGATGACCCGCATCGCGCACGAGATTCTCGAGCGCAACGAGGGCTGTGAAGACCTCGCTCTGGTCGGCATCGTCACGCGCGGCGACCTTCTGGCAAAGAAGCTCGCCGAGGAGATCAAGGAGATCGAGGGCGTCGACGTTCCGCTCGGCAGCCTGGACATCAGCTTCTACCGCGATGACTATGCGACCAATTTCGCTCCCGCGATCCACGCTACCAACATTCCCTTCAGCGTCGACGGCAAGCGCGTCGTGCTGGTGGACGACATCCTGTATACGGGCCGTACTATCCGCGCCGCTCTGGATGCCGTCATGGACCTGGGCCGTCCGAGCCGCATCGAGCTGGCAGTTCTCGTTGACCGCGGTCACCGTGAGCTCCCCATCTCGCCGGACTTTGTCGGCAAGAACGTTCCCTCGTCGCATGAGGAGAACGTGCACCTATATATGAAGGAAGTCGACGGCCACACCGCCGTCGAGATTAACGACGTCGCGCCGGGTTCCCACGTGGGCTCCGCGCCGCTGGGAGGTGAGTAGTACCGTGGCGTTCAACCATAAGCACCTGATCGACATTACCGAGTACTCCGAAGAGGACATCAAGCTCATCCTCGAGACCGCCAAGGCGTTCTCTGAGGTCAACGAGCGTGCGATCAAGAAGGTCCCCACGCTCAAGGGCAAGACCATCGTCAACATGTTCAACGAGCCCTCGACGCGCACCCGCAGCTCCTTCGAGCTCGCCGAGAAGCGCCTTTCGGCCGACAGCCTCAACTTTGGCGGCTCCTCGACCTCCACGGTCAAGGGCGAGAGCCTCGTCGACACCGTCGAGACCCTCAACGCCTACAAGATTGATTGCATCGTCGTTCGCGATAAGCACGCCGGTGCTCCCTACATCGTCACGCAGAACTCGCCCGCGAGCGTCATCTGCGCCGGCGACGGCAAGCACAACCACCCCACGCAGGCCCTGCTCGACCTGTACACCATCTGGGAGCACAAGGGTGACTTCCACGGTCTGAAGGTCGCCGTCGTCGGCGATATCGCGCACTCCCGCGTGTGCGGCTCGCTGATCCCCGCACTTAAGATCATGGGCTGCGAGACCTACGCCGTCGCCCCCGGCACGCTGCTGCCGCCGGCGCCCGAGGTCCTGGGCTGCGACCACGTGACGAGCGACCTCGATTCGGTACTCCCCGAGCTGGACGTCGTCTACATGCTGCGCGTGCAGCAGGAGCGCCTCGAGGGCGCTCCGTTCCCGACCATTCGTGAGTACCACAAGCTCTTCGGCCTGACCAAGGACCGCGAGAAGCTCATGAAGCCCGACGCGATCATCTGTCACCCGGGCCCCATCAACCGCGGCGTCGAGTTCGACTCCTATATGGCCGACCACCCGCAACGCTCCGTCATCCTGGAGCAGGTCTACGCCGGTATCTGCGTGCGTATGGCTATCCTGTATCTGCTGCTTGGAGGTGCCGATAATGGCCTTGCTTCTTAAGAATGCCCACGTCGTCGACCCGTCCGTCGAGCTTGACGGTGTCGTTGACGTCCTGATTGACGGCGATAAGATCGCCGAGGTCGGCGAGAATCTCGCCGTCGAGGGAGCCGAGGTCCGCGACCTTTCCGGCAAATATCTCGTCCCCGGCCTGGTGGATATGCACGTTCACCTTCGCGAGCCCGGCTACGAGGTCAAAGAGGACATCGAGAGCGGCACCCGTGCAGCTGCCAAGGGCGGCTTTACCGGCGTGTGCGCCATGCCCAACACCGATCCCGTCACCGATAACGGCACCGTCGTGGAGTTCGTCAAGTCCCGCGCTGCCGAGGTCGGCCACTGCCGCGTCTATCCGTCGGGAGCCATGACCCGCGGTCTTAAGGGCGAGGCCATGTCCGAGATGGGCGATATGGTCGCCCACGGCGCCGTCGCCTTCACTGACGACGGTCGTGGCGTGCAGGGCGCGGGCATGCTCCGTCGCTGCATGGACTACGGCAAGATGTTCGGCAAGGTCTTTATGAGCCACTGCCAGGACGAGGACCTGGTCGGCCACGGCCAGATCAACGAGGGCAAGGTCTCGACCCGTCTGGCTCTCGAGGGCTGGCCGGCTGCCGGCGAGGAGCTCCAGATCGCCCGCGACATCGAGATCGCCAAGCTGACCGGTGCCAAGCTGCACATCCAGCACATCTCCACCGCCCATGGCCTGGAGCTCGTGCGTGCCGGTAAGGCAGCTGGCGTGCAGGTCACCTGCGAGGCCACGCCGCACCACATGTTCCTGACCGAGAACGACCTGGACGAGACCTACAACACCTCGCTCAAGGTCAACCCGCCGCTGCGTACCGACGAGGACGCCGAGGCTATCCGTCAGGGCGTCATCGACGGTACCGTCGACGCTATCGTCACCGATCACGCTCCCCATACTCCGTGGGAGAAGGCCCGCGAATTCGAGCTGGCGCCCTTCGGCATGATCGGCCTCGAGACCTCGCTGTCGCTCGTGCTCACCGAGCTGGTCAACACGGGCAAGATGAGCATGGGTCGCATGGTCGAGCTCATGGCCATCAAGCCTCGTGAGATCCTGGGCCTCGACCAGGTTCAGGTCAAGGCGGGCTCCGTTGCCGACCTGACTGTCTTCGACGCGTCTGCCACCTGGACGGTCGGCGAGGACGGCTACGAGTCGCGTGCCGAGAATTCCGGTTTTGCCGGCCGCACGCTCACCGGTCGTGCCACCGATGTGTTTGTCGGCGGCAAGCAGACGCTCGCCGACGGCTGCATCTGCTAGCATAGCCTTATCGCTTTTGTGCGCGGCGCCCTTGCGGTGCCGCGCTTTCTGTTCGCCTGAACCATGCAACCGCATGGGGGATTGGAGCGTCTATGCCCACACCTTCCACTGCACGCATGCACGACTTCGAGGTCGTCTCGAACAAGGAGATCGCCGAGGGCATCTTCTCGCTCGTAATCTCGGCCCCCAAGCTTGCAAGTGCGCTCAAGCCCGGTCAGTTTGTGAACATCGCCGTGCCCGGCGATGCCTCTTCGCTGCTTCGCGTGCCCCTGAGCTTCTATCGCGCCGACGCCCAGGCCGGCACCGTCGAGCTGTGGTACGCCGTCGTGGGCGACGACACCCGCCGTCTGTCGCAGATGGCCCCCGGTTCCACTTCTAACCTGCTGGGCCCTGGCGGCCGCGGCTGGCTTGTTCCCGAGGGCACCAGGAAGGCGCTGCTCGTTGCGGGCGGCATCGGTGTTCCGCCCGTGCTGTGCCTTGCCGGCATGCTCGTCGAGCAGGGTGTGGCCGTCGACGTGTGCCTGGGCTTTGGCACCGCGTCCAAGGCCGTGGGCGTCGATGAGTTCCGCGCGCTGGGAGCCACGGTCAACGTGTGCACCGACGACGGCTCGCTCGGCACGCACGGTTTTTGCACCGATCCTGCCGCTGAGCTGCTTGGCGAGGGCGGCTACGACTACGTCGCCAGCTGCGGCCCCGCTGTCATGATGAAGAAAGTCGCCGCCGCTGCCGCCGAGGCCGGTGCGTACTGCGAGGTGTCCCTCGAGCGCATGATGAGCTGTGGCTTTGGCGCCTGCAACACCTGCAATGTCGAGACGGTCGACGGTATGAAGGGTGCTTGCATGTGCGGCCCCGTGTTCGATGCTTCCAAGGTGGTGGTCTTCTAGTGGGTACCGTTAACATGGCCGTCGATTTCGGCGGCGTCAAGATGCAGAACCCCATCAACACCGCAGCCGGTACCTTTGGCTACGGTTGGCAGTTCCAGAACTTCTTTGATGTTTCCCAGCTGGGCGCCATCACCACCAAGGGTTGCGCTGCCGAGCCCTGGCCCGGCAACCCCGCGCCCCGCATGGCCGAGATTCCCGGCGGTATGATCAACTCCGTGGGCCTTCAGAACCCCGGCGTGGCCGCCTTTGCCCGCGAGTCCGGTCCGTGGCTCGAACAGCTGTCCAAGGACGGCTGCCAGGTCATCTGTCAGGTTGCCGGCCACTCCGTTGACGAGTTTGTCCGCGCGCTCGAGATGTATGTCGAGCTGTGTCCCTGGGCTGCCGGCTACGAGATCAACGTGAGCTGCCCTAATATCGCCGCCGGCGGTGCCGCCATGGGCTCCACGCCCGAGGGCGCCTCTTCCGTTATGGCTGCCTGCCGCAAGGTGACCGATAAGCCGCTGTTCGTAAAGATGGCTCCGGTTAATGTCGCCGAGATTGCCAAGGCTCTCGAGGCCGCCGGCGCCGACGGCCTTTCGGTCATCAATTCCATCCAGGGCATGGCCATTGACGTGCACACCCGCAAGTCCCGTGTTGCCAAGCCCAAGGGCGGCCTTTCGGGCCCGCTGTGCCACCACATCGCCGTTCGCATGGTCTGGGAGGTCGCTCAGGCCGTCGATATCCCCATCAACGGCGTCGGCGGTGTCATGACCGGCGAGGATGCTGCCGAGTTTATCCTGGCCGGCGCCACCTGCGTGTCGGTCGGTATGGCCAACTTTGTCGATCCGTGCGCTTCGATTAAGATCGCGCGCGAGCTCGAGGCTTGGGCAGAGTCCCAGGGCGTGAAGGATATCAACGAGCTGGTAGGTGTTTTCGAATGCTAGAGAATGATGCCCGCGACCGTGTTATCGTCGCCCTCGACTGCGATCGTGAGCGTGCGCTCGAGCTCGCCCATGAGCTTTCGGGCCACGCCGTCTGGCTCAAGGTGGGCATGACGCTCTATTACGCCGAGGGTCCCGAGATCGTCAAGACGTTCAAGGACTTGGGCTTCAAGGTCTTCCTCGACCTTAAGTTCCATGACATTCCGCATCAGGTGCGCGGTGCCGCCCGTTCGGCCTCGCTTGCCGGTGCCGACCTGCTCTCGGTCCACGGCTTGGGTTCGGGCGCTATGCTCGCCGCGTGCCGTGAGGGTGCCGAGGAGGCGCGCGAGGACCGCGCCAAGCTCGTCGCCATTACCGTGCTCACGAGTATGAATCAGGATGCCTTGAGCGAGATCGGCGTCGAGTCTCCCGTGGCCGAGGAAGCCGCCCGTCTGGCAAAGCTTGCCCAGACCAACGGCATCGACGGCATCGTGTGCTCGCCGATGGAGGCTCACGACATGCGTGAGCTGCTGGGTCCTGATGCCCTGATCGTGACTCCGGGTGTGCGTCCGGTGGGTGCCGCCCTTGGTGACCAGTCCCGCGTGGCGACGCCTTCCCAGGCTATCGAGCGTGGCGCAAGCCACATTGTGGTGGGCCGTCCCATCACCGGTGCCGACGATCCGGTTGCCGCCTTTGACGCCATCGTCGCCGAGCTGGTCGAAAACGTCGCGTAAAAGATTCCCCTAAGTCACCACTTTTGGGTCTCATTAGCACAAAATAGCCCCTGTGCCTGCGTAAACTTTCCCATCCTTTGTGTGGAATCGCAGGTCAGGGGCTTAACTTTGGGCGCAGTATATTGCACTTTTTGCGGGTATCGTCTAACCTATGGAGCCGCGATTAGGCATTTTGTACGTTCTACGTGCTAAAATGCCAATTATTGAATCAGATATAACCCAACTATTTGGAGGTACGAATGGCACTCCCTCGGCTTACCGACGAGCAGCGCAAGCAGGCTCTTGAGAAGGCTGCCGCCGCACGTCACGCCCGCGCTGAGCTTCGCGAGCAGATCAAGAAGGGCGAGAAGTCCCTCGAGTCCGTGCTCAACTCCGATGACCCCATCGCTTCCCGCATGAAGGTTTCCACCCTCATCGAGTCTCTCCCTGGTTATGGCAAGGCCAAGGCCGCCAAGATCATGGAGGAGCTCGGTATCTCCGCTACTCGTCGCGTCCAGGGCCTCGGCGTCCGTCAGCGCGAGCAGCTCCTCGAGCAGCTGACCAAATAAGTGAGCGCTCAGGATTCCAAGCTCTTTGTGATTTCTGGACCGTCAGGCGCAGGCAAGGGTACGCTCGTCACTCGTGTGCGCGAGCGCCGCTCGAACCTGGGTCTGACGGTTTCGGCTACCACGCGAGCACCACGCAAAGGTGAGGTCGACGGCGTCAACTACTTTTTTCTGACGCGCGAGGAGTTCGACCGCCGCGTGGCAAACGGTGAGTTTGTTGAGTGGGCCGAGGTCCACGGTAACTGCTACGGCACGTTGGTGAGCGAGGTCACATCCAAGCTCGCCTCGGGCTCGTCTCTGATTTTGGAGATCGATGTCCAGGGCGCCCTGCAGGTGAAGGAGCGTTTCCCCGAGGCCGTGCTGATCTTTATCAAGCCGCCTTCGCTTGAGGTGCTCCGCGAGCGTCTAGTCGGTCGCGGTACCGAGACGCCCGAGACGATTGAGCTGCGTATGGCAAACGCCGCCGATGAGCTTGCCCTTGCCGACCGCTACGACGACGTCGTGGTGAATGACGATCTCGACCGCGCGACCGATGAGCTCGTTCGCGTTCTCGATATGCATGAAAGGATCTGAGGTCCGTGTCCGTTGTAAAGCCTTGCATTGACGATCTTCTGGAGAAGACCGATCACAACCGCTTCCTGCTCGCTTCGCTTGCCTCCAAGCGCGCCTGCGACATCAATAGCATGCTGCGTGGCCAGCACAACCGCGTGCTTGCCGTCCAGGATGTCGATGACATCACCATCGGGCTTTCCGGTGCCGATACCATCTCGATGGCTATGGACGAGATTGTCGACGGTGACATCTCTTACGACGAGGCCCGTTACGAGAAGGCACTCGGCCACAAGGTTGCTGAAGCCTAAATGGCGGCTCGCGTCTGCCTGGTCCACTATCACGAGGTTGGACTGAAGGGCAAGAACCGCGCACATTTTGAGCATATCCTCATGGATAACATCAAGGCGGCCTTGGCCGCCTTTTCCGTGAACGCCGTGTCTCGAATTTCCGGTTATATCCTCGTGACCTTTAACGAGCATCAGGCCGACGAGGCGGCGCGTGTCATTCGCACCGTCCCCGGCGTTGCCCGTGTGTCTATGGCGTATCACACCAACCGCGACCCGCAGGAGTACTGCGCCGCCGCCGTGAAGGCACTGCGCGAGTTTGGTTCCTTCGATTCGTTTAAGGTGCACGCCAAGCGCTCCAATACCGACTATGAGCTCACCTCGATCGATATTAATCGTCAGGTGGGCGAGGTACTGTGTGAGGCCTTCCCCGATAAAAAGGTTCAAATGCACGACCCCGATGTGATGGTGCACGTACTGGTGGTCCAGGGTAGCGTTTATGTGTACGCGCGCTCCGAGCGCGGCGTGGGCGGTCTGCCGGTGGGTTCTGCCGGCAAGGTCGTGACGCTGCTGTCGTCGGGTATCGATTCTCCGGTGGCGACCTGGATGCTCGCGCGTCGCGGCGCGGTGTGCGTGCCGGTGCATTTCTCCGGTCGTCCGCAGACGCCTGATACGAGCGAGTATTTGGTGCAGGACATCATCCGTGCGCTTGAGCCGGGTGTCCAGATCGGCCGCCTGTACGTGGTGCCGTTTGGCGACTGCCAGCGTGAGATTTCGGTCACCTGCCCCAGCAACCTGCGTGTGATCATGTATCGTCGCATTATGTATTCGGTTGCCGAGCGCATTGCGCGCATCGAGGGCGCCAAGGCCATCGTTACGGGCGAATCGCTTGGGCAGGTTGCCTCCCAAACGCTTGAGAACATCATGGCCGTCAACGAGGCCGTGAAGATCCCCGTGTTCCGTCCTCTCATCGGTTCGGACAAGCAGGAGATCATCGCGCGTGCTGAGGAGATCGGTACGTTCGATATCTCGACTGAGGCCGCTCCCGACTGCTGCACGCTGTTTATGCCGCGCCGACCCGAGACGCACGCTAAACTCGATGCCGTGCATGAGGCCTGGGAGTTGTTCGATCATGAGGAGATGATTGAGCGCCTGCTCAAGCAGACCGAGTACATCGACTTCGAGAGCAACACGTATAAGGCCCCTAAGACCTTAAAGCGCAAACATTCGGAGCTTGCTCCGCGTGAGATTTACCAAGATCACGAGTAAATTTGTGCATAGACCGACGATGCGCCTGCATCGTCGGTCTTTTGCTATCTGGGCATTTTGCGACTAAGTGTTCATTTGCTGACGTGTGGCTGAATAAATGGACAGATTTGTGCAAGGTTTTGGTCGGCTTTTGGTTTGACCGCGATAACCGGTTTTGAAGCATGGCTGTTGCAGGGCTCCTTTCCTGACACGATGGTGTTGGGAGGTTTTGCTATGGCGCAGCGCGAACAACACGAACGAGTCAAACGGATGGACCGCTTGGCTGACAAGCTGCTCGGTCATAGGGCAGTGGTGATGGCGATACTGGTCGTCATTGCGATGGCGAGTGGACTGGCGATGGCGAACCTTGGCGGCGGTGCCGGTGGCGTGTCGTTTGAGCGCACTGACGGTTTGGGCTCGTTGGTGGAGCCGGAATCCGGTGATGCCTCGAGCGGAAAGACATCCGAAGGTTCTTCGACTAAGGCTTCTGCCGCGGCAGAGGTCTATGTCGATGTCGATGGCGCCGTGGTGTCGCCCGGTGTATATCGTCTCAAGGACGGCGCGCGGGTGGCTCAGGCGATTGATGCCGCCGGCGGGCTGGCGCCAGAGGCAGACGTTACGGGGCTCAATCGGGCATCTAAGGTCGTCGATGGACAGAAGATTCATGTTCCAACGGTAGGGGAGCAGCAGGCGTCCATTGCGGAAGCCGGTGTTGATGGTGGGGCTTCCGCAGCATCGGGCGTGAGTAGCGCAACAGGCCTAGTAAACATCAATACGGCAAGCGCGGCAGAGCTGCAGACGCTTTCGGGCATCGGTCCCTCCATGGCCCAGTCGATTATCGATGAGCGGACAAAGAACGGTGCTTTTGCCTCGGTTGACGATCTGATGCGTGTGTCGGGAATCGGCGAGAAGAAGCTTGCCAAAATCAAAGATTGCATCTGCGTATGAGTGCGACCGAGCGCGAGCATGTGATGCCTCCGCGGCCCCTGATGCCGTGGACGATGGCTCTGTGTGCCGGCATGTGCGTGGGCTGCGCCCTGGTGCTTAACGTGGCCACTGATGCGCTACTGGGGGAGCAGGCGCCAGCGTTCGGGCCGCTATGGGCCATTCCCGTTGCGGCGGCGATATTCGTTGTGCTGGCTCAATCTTGTGCGCGGCTTGCCCCTTTGAAGCGGTGGCTGTATGCCGTGTCCGTCGGTCTCGTGGCGGGAGCGGTCGTCTCGGCGTGGTGGGCTGTGGGTGCGCTCAGCGCTTCGAAGGCGCTCGACGGTCGAGCGGCAAGCGGTCTCGAGTTTGTCGTGCAGGGTGATCCATCCATAAACGACGACGTGTATTCCTATACCTGCGAGGCACGCGCGGACGGTAAGAACTTGGCAACGGTTCGCCTATCGTGTGATCGTGAGCTCAAGGTCGGGGCGCACGTGCGTGTTATCGGTCGCGTTTCACGTTTTGAGAACGATGCGTATGGACGATCGCGCGTGCTCCGAGGCGAGGTGCGCAAGGTTAAAGCCGTTCGGATTGTGTCGGTCGATGAGGGCTCTCCGGGGCCGCTGCTTCGGCTGCGAAATGGGCTGCTTGTGTCCATTGCGCCTGCGACCGAACCGGCGCGTGCGCTCATAGCCGGTGTCGTCTGCGGTCGTTCGGCCGAGCTGCGCGCCCAGCCGGCGGGCGACTGGTTTTCGGTGACGGGAACGGCGCATCTTATCGCCGTCTCGGGCAGCCATTTGGCTATCGTGGGGTTTTTAATCGAGGGTTTATTGCAAAAGACTCGGTGCTCACGTGGTCTTCAGCGGGCGATACTGGCGATAACGCTTGTGGGCTACGCTACCTTTACGGGCGCGTCTCCCTCTGCCGTGCGCGCGTGCTGCATGGTGTTCGCGACGCTTGTCGTAAACGGCGCGGGGCGTCGCCGGCACGGTGCATCGGCACTCTTCGTAACCATGTCCATCTTTGTTCTACTGCGGCCGACGGTGCTGTTCGAGATGGGCTTTCAGCTTTCATGTGCCAGCGTCTTTGCCATCCTGTGCTTTTGCCCCTATGCGACCTACGCTTTGGGTGAGCTGGGTGTGCCATCGGGCATTGCCAGCATGCTTTCCGTCACGCTGTGCTCGCAGTTGGCGACGCTCCCCATTACCATTCCTGCCTTCGGTACGTTCTCGCTCATTGCTCCGCTGGCAAATGCGGTCATCGGTCCGGTGGTGAGCGTACTGCTTGCTGTGTCGATCGTGCTGGTTCCCTTTTCGCTCGTGGCACCGTTGCGGACTTGGGTGCTCGCTGTGCCCATGATTGCCGCCCGTTGCGCGCTATTCTTCGAGCAGCTGTTTGCCGCCGTGCCGGGTGCATCCGTGAGTGTGCCGCCCGATAGCATGTGGATTTACCTAGTGCCGTGTTTGCTGGCGGCTCTGCTGGTCAGGTGGCCGCGTCCCCGTGCACGTCCTATGGCGGTGGGGCTTGCATGCCTGATGCTCTTGGCTGCGATTCCGTACGTCTATTGGGATCGATTCGCTCCGCCTTCGGTGACGGTGCTCGATGTGGGCCAGGCCGATGCGATTCTTATCCGCCAAGGCGGCGCAGTAGCTCTCGTCGACTGCGGGCTCGACGAGCGTGTGGTTGCGGCGTTGGTTCGCAATAACGTGCACCATATCGATGCCGTTTTTGTGACGCATTGGGATGAGGATCACTGGGGTGGTTTGCCTGCCGTGCTCGAACAGTTTTCGGTCGGAACGATTGCCGTGGCGGCGGATGCGCTGGAGGATGCTCCTGCCGAGGTATTGAACCGACCTGGCGTGGAGTATCGGCAGGTGCGCCGTGGGGATACGGTCGACATCGGCTCATTTTGCGCCCGCGTGATGTGGCCATTCGAGTTCGTGGATGGCGAGGGAAATGAGGACTCGCTTGTCCTGCTGCTCTCTTATGTTCAGGAAGGCAAGGGCCTGCGAATACTTCTCACCGGTGATGCCGAGCTCGACCAAGAGCGGGAATTCGTGCAGGAGGTGGGGGATATCGATGTCCTTAAACTTGGGCATCACGGCTCCAAGGTTTCAGTCGATGGCGAGTTGCTGGACGTCCTGAAGCCCGAGCTTTCCCTCGCAAGCGCCGGTGAGGGGAATCGATACGGCCATCCGTCCGATGCCTGCATCGATGCCGTTAAGGAAGCGGGCGGCGTTTTCGCGTGCACTATCGAACACGGCGACATTACCGTCACACCGACTGCGAATGGCTTTGCGATGCGATGCCAGCGACCGTGACGACGTCGTTGGCGTGTGGTGGGCCCCTGGGCTAGAATGGCACGGAACGAATACGAAGGCCTGCGGGAGGGGAGCGCAATGTCCGAAACCGGTTTGCTGCCGGCATATCTGATTGTCGGTACCGACGGAGTTAAGCGCGACCACGCCGTCTCGCGTATGAAAGCGCGTCTGGAAAAATCGGGTATGGTCGAGTTCAACCTCGACGAGCGAGACATGACCAAGGACCCCGATATCGAGTCCATTATCGGATCGCTTAACACCTTTCCGATGGGCAGCGAGTTTCGTCTGGTAATCCTCGATGGCTGCTCAAAGCTCGCCAAGGCGGTCTCGGAGCCGCTCGTTGGGTATCTGGCGAGTCCCAGCCCAACAACGGTCTGCCTCATCATCGCCGACTCACTTGCCAAGAATACGCGCCTGTATAAGGCAATCGCCAAGATCGACAAGAAGGCTATCGTCGATTGCTCGGGTACCAAGCGCTGGGAACTGCCGCGCCGTGTTCAGCAGATGGCGACGCAGCGCGGTAAGTCGATTTCGACGGCGGCCGCCGAGGAGCTCGTCTCGCGTTCGGGTGAAAACACGCGCATGCTCGATAACGACTTGGCTAAGCTTGCCCAGATGGTCGAGTCGCCTCAGATTGAACTTGCCGATGTTGAGCGCTGGATTGTTCGTACGGCCGAGGTTCAACCCTGGGACTTCCTCAACGCCGTCTCGGCTCGCGATATGCGGCGTTCGCTCGAGCTCTTTAAGCTCCTGCCCTCCAAGAGCTACGTGTGGACTTACACATTGCTGTGCGGTCGCATTCGCGAGCTTATCGTCGCCAAGGCGCTCGACGCGCGTGGGCAGGGTCGCGAGCTGGCCGCAACGCTCAAGCTCCAGTCCTGGCAGGTCAAGAATCACCTTACCTGGGCGCGTCGTTTTTCGATGACCGAGCTCATCGCAGCGCTCGAGGGTGCGGTCGATGTGGAGCTCGCGCTCAAGGGTTCGGCCGATTCTGAGACCGCGCTTTTGCTCTGGATTACGAACATCTTGAGAAAATCGTGATGATACCTGCCTATTTGACAAATTCGTTCTATCCCTTTGAGAGGGAGCGTGCTATAGTAGGCGCTTGCATGACCTCACCGTGTCTCAGAGGTGTCATACATTTTTTGCAAGGAACTCGAAAGGAACTCCAGAAGTGGCAAACATCAAGTCTCAGAAGAAGCGTATCCGCACCAATGAGGCAGCTCGCATGCGTAACAAGGCTGTCAAGTCCGAGCTCAAGACGCTGACCAAGCACGTCCAGTCCGCCGTCGCCGAGGGTGACGCCGAGAAGGCCCAGGCTGCACTCAAGACCGTCACCAAGCGTCTCGACATGGCTGCCGCCAAGCATGTTATCCACAAGAACCAGGCTTCCAACCGCAAGTCCGGTCTTGCCAAGCTCGTGAACAGCATCAACGCCTAAGTTGTAAATATCACACCACACAGATTACGCGCATAAATGGAGCCTGTTTTATGGAACAGGCTCCATTTTTTGTACCGCTCGGGTAAGATAGTCCGCATGAATACTTCAATTGACATTTCCCACATCCGCAACTTCTCGATCGTTGCGCACATCGACCATGGCAAGTCCACGATCAGTGACCGCATCCTCGAGCTCACCCATACCGTCGACGAACGCGACATGGAGTCGCAGCTGCTCGACACCATGGATATCGAGCGCGAGCGCGGCATTACGATCAAGTCCAATGCCGTCCGCGTTTCCTATGACGCCGACGATGGTGAGACGTATCAGTTCAATCTGATCGATACGCCGGGCCACGTTGACTTTACCTACGAGGTCTCGCGTTCTCTGGCCGCCTGCGAGGGCGCGGTGCTCGTCGTCGATGCCACCCAGGGTGTCGAGGCACAGACCGTCTCCAACGCGACGCTCGCCATGAACGCCAATCTGGACATTGTGCCGGCCATCAACAAGATCGACCTGCCCTCAGCCCATCCCGATGAGGTTAAGACCGAGATCGAGGATGACCTGGCGATCCCTGCCGATGATGCCGTGTGCGTCTCGGGCAAGACCGGCGAGGGCATTCACGATCTGCTGGAGTCGATTGTCTTTTTGATTTCGCCGCCTAAGGGCGATGCAAACGCTCCGCTCAAAGCGCTCATTTTGGATTCGTACTTTGACGAGTATCGCGGTGTGGTGGCTACGGTGCGCGTCTTCGATGGTTCCATCAAAAAGGGCGATACCCTGCTTATGATGCAAGCCAAGGGCGACTTTTTGGTCGACGGCGTGGGCGTCAAGCGTCCTGCCGAGACCCCGGTCGACGCGCTGACGGTCGGCGAGGTCGGATATGTGGTCACGGGCTTGAAGGATCCCGAGGCCGTTCGCGTGGGCGATACCCTTACGTGGGCGTCGAACCCCTGCCCCGAGCCGCTTCCCGGTTATCGCGAGGCCAAGCCCATGGTCTATACGGGCCTGTTCCCGATCGACAACAAGGACTACGAGAACCTGCGTGACGCGCTCGATAAACTGCACGTCAACGACCCGTCGTTGGTGTGGGAGCCCGAGACCTCGGTGGCGCTTGGCTTTGGCTTTCGCGTGGGCTTCCTGGGCCTGCTGCACATGGAAGTCGTCAAGGAACGCCTGGAGCGCGAGTTCAACCTGGACCTCATTGCCACGAGTCCCTCGGTCGACTATCACGTCTACAAGACCGACGGCGAAATGATCGATGTCCGCAGCCCGCAGGATCTGCCCGAGGCCACGCGCATCGAGCGTATCGAAGAGCCCTACCTCAAGGCAAAGATCATCTGCCCGCCCGAGTATACGGGTGCCGTCATGCAGCTCGCTATCGAGCACCGTGGCGTCACGACCGATATGATCCACCTGACGAGCAAATCGGTCGAGATGCGCTTCGATATGCCGCTCGCCGAGCTCATCTTGGACTTCTTCGATCAGCTTAAGAGCCGCACCAAGGGTTACGCCTCGCTCGACTACGAGTTCAACGAATATCGCCCCTCCGAGCTCGTCAAGCTCGACATCCTGCTTTCGGGCGACGAGGTGGACGCGCTGTCGTTTATCGTCCATAAGGACAAGGCATATGGCCTGGCCCGTGGCTTGTGCGACAAGCTCAAGGAGATCATCCCGCGTCAGCTGTTCGAGGTGCCCATCCAGGGTGCTATCGGCAACAAGATCATCGCCCGTTCCACCGTCAAGGCGCGTCGCAAGGACGTTCTTGCCAAGTGCTACGGCGGCGATATCTCGCGTAAGCGCAAACTGCTTGAGAAGCAGAAAGAGGGCAAGAAGCGCATGAAGGCCATCGGCTCGGTCGAGGTCCCGCAGGAGGCGTTTATGGCGATCCTCAAGGTGGACGAGTAGGTCTATGGCTCTTTCCGAATATAGTCTGCGGCTGCTGGGCGCCTATGCCGAGCAGCCGTTCCTTATGGCTCCCATGGCGGGCGTTACCGACCCCGCCTATCGCATCATGTGTCGCCGCCGCGGTGCCAACCTTGCCTACAGCGAGATGGTGAGCGTGGCAGGCCTTGCCTATGCCAGCAACAAAACGTGGCGCCTGGTGCTGCCGGCCGACGAGGAGCAGCAGATTTGCGTGCAGCTCTTTGGCTCCAAGCCCGATCAGTTTGCGAGCGCCGTCGCCGCCGTCGAGGAGCGCGTTGGCGATCGCCTGTCGCTCATCGATATCAATATGGCATGCCCCGCCCGCAAGGTTGTCACCAAGGGCGAGGGTTCGGCGCTCATGCGCACGCCCGACCTGGCCGAGAAGATCGTCGAGGCCACGGTGGGCGCGGCGCACGTGCCCGTGACCGTCAAGATTCGCAAGGGCTTTTATGCCGAGGACCGCAATGCCGCGACATTTGCCCAGATGCTTGAGGGCGCAGGGGCTGCCGCAGTCGCCGTGCATGGTCGTTGCGCCACGCAGCTCTACACGGGCCAGGCCGATTGGTCGGTCGTCGATGAGGTTGCCGACGCTGTCGAGATTCCCGTGATTGGTTCGGGCGATGTGTTCTCGGCCGAGGACGCTGCTGAGCATCTGCACGGCTCGGGTGCCAGCGCGGTGTTTATCGCGCGCGGCATCTACGGCAATCCGTGGGTGTTCGGCGATGCCCGAGCCCTTGCACTCGATGGCACGCCGGTTCCTTCTCGCTCCTCGGTCGAGCGCCTGGAGGCTCTGCGCGAGCACCTGACGTTGACGCACGAGCTTCTGCCGCTCATGTCGCGTGCTCGCACGTACGCAAGCTGGTACTTAAAGGGCATGCCCCATGCCGCCGCCTGGCGCGCTCAGGTGGTGCGTTGCTCTACGTACGAGGAGTTTATGGCGCTGGTCGATGATATCGAGCGCGACGTGGTGGCCTGCGAGGCCGCGCTTGCCGCCGGCGAGTCGGTGCCTGCCCATCCGTTGGAGGCCTAACGGTGGCCGTTACCGCGCTGTACGTGCACGTGCCGTTTTGCGCTCAAAAGTGCCGGTACTGCGACTTTGACTCGCGCAGCTTTGCTGCGTGTGATTTGGATGCCGCGCTCGATTCCTATTTTGAGCAGTTGTATGCGCGCCTCGATTCCTTTGGCGACGCCGGGGCGCTTGCGCAGGTCCGCACGGTCTATACTGGCGGCGGCACGCCATCGCTGGCAGGGGAGCGCCTGGTGGAACTTGCCCGGCGTATCTCCATGTGGTGCAAACCCGTTGAATTTACTTGCGAAGCCAATCCTGAGTCCCTGACCGCTGAGCTCGCCACCGCGCTTGCCGAGGCGGGTGTCACGCGCATCTCTCTGGGCGTGCAAACCCTCGACAATACCGAGCTGGCTGCTATTGGCCGCATTCACGATGCTAATCGGGCACTTGCGGCTATCGCGACGGTGAAGGATGTTGGGCTCGATGTGTCGTGCGACCTTATGTGCGGGCTTCCCGGACAGACTATGGCGAGCTGGCAGCATACGCTCGATGGCGTGCTTGAGGCGGCCCCGCACCATGTGTCGGTCTATCCGCTCACGCTCGAGGAGGGCACGCCGCTTTACCGCATGGTGTGCCGTGACGAGTCGCTTGAGCCCGATGAGGATTTCCAGGCCGCATGCATGGACGTTGCGCGCCAGCGGCTGAGTTCGGCCGGCTACCATCCGTATGAGGTGGCGAGCTACGCGCTCGATGGGCATGAATGTACCCATAATATCGCCTACTGGACTGGTCGGGGCTACCTGGGCCTGGGTCGTTCTGCCGCGGGCATGCTCGACGACGAGGATTTCGACCGCTTGGCTGGACTGTTTCCCGGCGTGGCTCCCCGTGGTGACTTTCACCGCGTGCGTTTGGTACAACGCGACGATGCCGCGACGATGTTTGATGCCGAGTATCTGTCGCGGCGCGAGGCGGCGGCCGAGGACCTGATGCTCGCTTGTCGCATGACGCGCGGTGATGATTCCGACCTGTTGGTTCGCGCGTCTCGTGTCATCCCTGCCGATGAACTGGCAGCGGCTTGTGATCGCGCTCTTGAGCTTGGGCTTGCCACTTGGGTGCCCGAGCACGGTGATACCCATGCGGGGCCTATCGCCTCTGTCGATGTCATCGCTGGCCGCACCTGTGCCCGTCTGGCGCCGACCCATCTGGGCTGGCTCGATGGAAATGTTCTGTTCGAGCTGTTTTGGGATCTAGCTTAGGCCGCTCGGGTAGAATTACCGGAATATATACGCTGCTGTGAGCAGGAGGTTGCCGCGCATGGCGACGATGAACGAAAAAGATTACTACGAGATTCTGGGTGTCTCCAAGGACGCCACCTCGCGTGATATTCAAAAGGCCTTCCAGCAAAAGGCCCGTAAGCTCCATCCGGACGTCAATAAAGAGCCGGATGCCGAGGAAAAGTTTAAAGAGGTTTCCGAGGCCTACGCCGTGCTTTCGGATGAGCAAAAACGTGCGCGCTACGACGCCATGCGTTCTGGCAATCCCTTTGCCGGTGCTCCTACGGCTTCGCCCTATGGTGGCGGCTACGCCGGCAGCACGGGCTATGGCAATCCCTTTGAGGGCGGCTTTCCCTTTGGTGGCGCCTGGGGCCAGCAGCGTCGCGGCCAGGCTGCCTACAATCCCGAGAACGGCGCCAACGTGGTCGTCGATATCAAACTCGACGCCAAGGAGGCCAAGGGCGGTGCCCGCAAGACCGTCCGCTACACGCGCTTCGATACCTGTAGCAACTGCGGCGGCTCGGGCTCCGTTTCGTCTGAGCATGCCCATACCTGCCCGAGCTGCGGTGGCCGCGGCCACATCGACGTCGACCTGTCCTTCCTGTTTGGTGCGGGCACGTTCCAGTCGGTCTGCCCCGAGTGCGGCGGTTCCGGTAAGGTCGTGGCCGACCCCTGCCCCGATTGCGGTGGCAGCGGGCGAACCCGTGTGACCTCCGAGCAGACGATTGAGTTTCCTGCCGGCACGCACGATGGCGACGAGGTCCGCATTGGCGGCATGGGTCATGCTGGCACCAACGGTGCCGCGGGCGGCGACCTGGTCGGCCGCGCCCATGTTGAGGCCGAGCGCTTGGAAGGCAAAGCTCGTACTGGCTTTTACTTGATGGGCATTGTGGCGCCGTTTTTGGTGCTGTCGGCCATCTCGGGCGTGTTCTCGGCCTTTGCCGTGATGTGCTTTATTCCGTTTACCATGGGCCTGTTCATGGTGCTTTCGGACGGTGTGCTTCATCGCAGCCTGCTGTGGTGGAAGCGCGGTGCGATGCAGTTTGCCAACGGTTTTGCCAACGGCTTCATGTTCGCGCTCGTGTCGGTTTGGTTCGCGAGCTGCTCGCAACGGGCCATGCTTTCGCCGTATCAAATGCAATAACATCAAACCCTTTGTTTGCGGTCGGCCCAGCTTGGGTATAGGACGCACTGTGACAATAATGAAAGTCGGAAGGATTCGGTCGTGTCGGAAAATAGGGATTACTACGAGGTGCTTGGCGTCGACAGGGATGCCGACGCGCGGACGATTAAGCGTGCGTTTTTAAAGAAGGCCCGTACCGTACATCCGGATGTTTCGGACGATCCCGAGGCCGAGGCCAAGTTCAAGGAGCTCAACGAGGCCTATTCCGTTCTTTCCGATGAGCAGAAGCGTGCTAACTACGACCGTTACGGCACCGCGGACGGCCCCGGTGGCTCTGGTTATGTCGACATCAACGATATCTTTGGTGGCATGGGCATGGACGACCTGTTCTCGTCGTTTTTTGGCGGCGGTGCCGGCGGTGGCGCCCGCAGCCGTCGTGAGCGTCGTCGCGGACGTGACATGGCCATCTCGCTTTCGGTGACGCTCGAGGAGGCGGCGCTCGGCTGCAAAAAGACGATCAGCTATGATCGCCTTGCTCCTTGCGAGGACTGCAACGGTACCGGTAGGGCCGAGGGTGCACAGGAAAAGCAGTGCGGCCGCTGCCACGGTACGGGCTACGTCACGACGGTTCAGCGATCGTTTTTGGGCCAGGTTCAGTCTTCCTCGCCTTGCCCCGACTGCCATGGCGAGGGCACGGTTATCGACCATCCCTGCGAGACCTGCGACGGTCAGGGCCGCACGCCTTCGCACGAAAAGATCGACATCGATATTCCCGCCGGCGTTTCGACCGGTCGCCAGCTGCGTGTGAGCGGCTTTGGTGAGGCCGGTCTTCGCGGCGAGCCTTCGGGCGAACTGATTGTCAACGTGCGCGTTGCCGACCATGAGCGCTTTAAGCGCAACGGTGACGACCTGTACCTGGTGAGCGATATCTCGATTGCGCAGGCTGCGCTCGGCTGCGAGATCGAGGTCGAGGGCATTATGCCCGACGAGGTCGTTAAGGTGACGGTTCCCGCCGGCGCCCAGTACGGCGACACCGTGAGCGTCAATAATTACGGCATGCCGCGCATTGGCGGTGGCGGTTCGCGTGGCCGCCTGATCGTGCAACTGCGCGTGGTCGTTCCCACCAATCTTTCCAATAAGCAACGCGAGCTGCTCCGTGCTTTTGCCGATGAGATGGGCGATGACGTCGCTTCCGGTAAGAAGTCGGTGACCGACCGTATCAAGAGTGCCCTCGACGATATCCTCGATTAAGGAGCCCGCGTGCTCGCACCCCATATTTCCGTCGTCAACCTCGGCTGCCGTGTCAACCGGGTTGAGTCTGACCGTATCACTGCCGATCTTATGCGCTTGGGCTTTGCTATGGTAGAGCCCCAGAATGCCGATCTGATCGTCATTAACACCTGTGCCGTTACGGGCGAGGCCGAGGCCAAGACCCGTAAGGCCGTCCGTCATGCGCTGGCCCATCCAAACGAGCCTTATGTGCTCGTGACCGGTTGCGTGGTCAATTTGCATCCCGAGGAGCTGCTGGAGCTCTCCGACCGCGTGATCGCCGAGCCGTCCAAGATCGATGTCGCCGAACGTGTCTGCGAGGTGCTGGGCGTTGAGTCCGATAGCGTTCCCGCCTGCAGCGATGGCGAGGTGGTCGATGCGCTCGGTCGCTCTCGCCTGGGCGTGAAGATCCAGGACGGCTGCAACCATCGCTGCACCTATTGCATTGTGTGGAAGGCGCGCGGCCCCGAGCGCTCCGTGCCCGTCGAGTCCGTGCTTGAGCAAGTTCGCGAGGCCCGGGAGGCCGGCGTGCCCGAGGTGGTGCTGACCGGTGTGAACCTGGGTGCCTACGATGGCAAGAGCGCGACCGACGAGCATGTCGAAATCGATGAGCTGCTCGAGGCCATCATGGAGCGCACGACTATTGCGCATGTGCGCATTTCCTCGGTCGAGCCCATGGATATCTCTGAGCGCCTGCTTAAGGTTATGGCGCGCTATCCGCAGCGTATCGCCCCGTTTTTGCACCTGCCCGTGCAGTCCGGCTGTACGGCGACCCTTCATCGCATGGGTCGTCCCTATAGTGCGGAGGCCTTTGAGGACACGGTGCGTATGATTCGCGCCAACTTGCCCCAGGCGTCTCTTTCGTGCGATGTCATCGTCGGTTTTCCTGGTGAGACGGACGAGGAGTTCGAGGAGTCGCTGGCGCTGTGCCGCCGTGTGGGTTTCTCGCGTATGCACGTGTTCCGCTATAGCAAGCGTCCCGGTACCCTTGCTGCCGACATGCCCGACCAGGTGCCGCCCGAGGTTATGGCCGAGCGCAGCCGCCGTATGCGAGACACGGCGCAGGAGCTCGCTATTGCCGATGCTCGTCGTCGCGTGGGCACTGTCGAGCGTGCCGTGCTCGAGTATGGTGACAGCCTGACGCTCGGTTCGTTCCATCATGCCCGTCTTGACGATACCTGTGGACTTACAGCCCCGTGCCTGCTCGATGTTGCTATCATCGGAGTCGATGATTCCGGCTTGGTCCATGCGCGCAGGGAGGTCCATGGAAGCCTCGAAGATTAGACTTACCGTTCCCGAGGGAGTTGATCCCTCGCGTGTTTTGGGCGCCGGCGACGGCGTCCTTCGTGCGCTCGAGAGCTTGGTTCGCGCTCACGTGGTCGCCCGTGGCGATAGCATCTCCGTGAGCGGCGACCCGGACGAGGTCGAGCTCGTGGCTCGCTTTTTCGAACATGCTTTTTGCGAGGCGGCGGCCGGTCGTACCCTGTCTGCTGACGACGTCTCGCGTTGCCTGGCCGTCTTGCGCGACGGCGAGCATGAGGCCACATCGCTTCGCGATGACGTGCTGCTTTCATACCGCGGTCGTGTCATTCGTCCCAAGACGCTTGGGCAAAAGCGCTATGTGGATGCCATCCGCTCGCATACCATCACGTTTGGCCTGGGTCCAGCCGGTACCGGTAAGACTTATCTGGCCATGGCGCTCGCCGTTGCCGCGCTCAAGCGCCACGAGGTGGGCCGTCTGATCTTGACGCGTCCGGTTGTCGAGGCGGGGGAGAACCTGGGCTTTTTGCCCGGCACCCTCGAGGAAAAGATCGATCCGTACATGCGTCCGCTCTACGACGCCCTTTTTGACATGATGGATCGCGAGCGCACCGATGAGCTTATGGAGCGCGGCGTGATCGAGATCGCCCCGCTTGCCTACATGCGCGGCCGCACGCTGAGCGATGCCTTCGTGGTGCTCGACGAGGCGCAAAATACCACGCCCGAGCAGATGAAGATGTTCCTGACGCGCCTGGGCTTTAACTCCAAGTTTGTGATTACCGGCGACCTGAGTCAGCGTGATCTGGTGGGCCGTCGCGGCGGTCTTGCCGACGTTGAGCAGATTTTGGGCCGTGTCGACGATGTCGCATTTTCTCACCTCGAGCGTGCCGACGTGGTGCGCCATGCCTTGGTGGGTCGTATCGTCGAGGCATATGAAGCTTATGATGACGTGCGCGAGCAGCGCCCGCGCGACCGAAAGGAGTCCCGTTGAGTGTATTGATCAGCAACGATGCCGAGCTCGATACGCTGCTCGACGCGCAGGAGGTGGAGCACATCTGCGAGGTTGTGCTTGCCGCCGAGGGCGTTGAACGTGGAGTCGAGATTTCCCTTTCGTATGTCGACGAGGACGAGATGCACGAGCTCAACCACGAGTGGCGCGGTATCGACCGCACCACCGATGTGCTCTCGTTTGAGTGCGATTCGGCCTTTGACGATGACATTCCCGCCGATGAGACGCTCGAGCTCGGCGATATTATCTTGGCCCCGCAGGTTATTGCCCGTCAGGCCCCCGGTTTTGGCAATAGCCCCGCTGACGAGTGCCGTCTGATGCTCGTACACGGAATGCTGCACCTGCTGGGCTATGACCACATCGAGGACGACGAGGCCGAGGTCATGGAGGCTCGCGAGGACGCCATCCTGCGCGATCTGGCGCTCGAGCGCGGCGAGGACCCTAAGCTAGTCCACGTCGGCCCCATCACCAACCACGCCCACGACTAGGAGCCGTCTATGATTCCCGGATCGAACAAGGACCATCCGTCCTTCTTAAAGTCGTTTTCCTACGCCATGGAGGGCTTCGTCACCGCCGTAAAGACCGAGCGCAACATTAAGGTCATGCTCGTTGCGGGCGTGTGTACCGTCATTGCCGGCTGCATCGTGGGGCTCGACATTGCCGAGTGGGCCACGATTATCATCTGTTGCGGCCTGGTGATTCACGGCGAGCTGTGCAACACCGCTATGGAGGCCATCGTCGACCTGGCGACCCAGGAGCTCCATCCGCTGGCCAAGCGTGCGAAGGACATCGCCGCCGCCTCCGTATACATACTTTCCATCACCGCCGCGATTGTGGGCGTGCTGGTATTTGCCCACGCGCTCGGCTTTATTTAGAAAGGGATTCCCATGTCCGACAATATGCAGCTTATCGATGAGATTTTGGATGACGAGGCCGAGGAGTTCGACCCGTTTGAGGGCATGAGCGACGAGGAACTCGACTCCCTGTGCGACGAGGACGACGGTCCTATGGGCTTTGGCGACGTGGAGCCCGGTTTTCGCAGCGGCTTCGTGGCCCTGGTCGGACGCCCCAACGCCGGCAAGTCCACGCTGCTCAACGCCTGCTATGGCAAAAAGGTCGCCATCACCTCGCCGGTGGCACAGACGACCCGCCGTCGCATGCGCGCCGTCGTCAACCGTCCCGGCTATCAGCTGGTCTTTGTCGATACCCCGGGTATTCATAAGCCCAAGGACGGCCTGGGGTCCGAGCTCAACAAGAGCGCACTGTTCGAGTTGAACGATGTCGACGTCGTCGCGTTTTTGATTGATGCCACCAAGCCCATCGGCAGGGGAGACGCCTGGGTTGCCGAGCGTGTCAGATGCGCTCGTTGCAAGAAGGTCCTGGTGCTCACCAAGGCCGATGAGGCCGACCCCGCACAGGTCATGGAGCAGCTTAAGGCTGCCCACGAGCTTATGGAATATGACGACGAGATTGTGACGTCGTCGGTTAAGAACTTCAACGTCGATGCCTTTATAGAGACCGTTGCGCACTTTTTGCCTGAGGGTCCGCGTTGGTTCCCCGAGGACATGGGTACTGACGCTTCCGATGAGACGCTCGTTGCCGAGTTTGTGCGCGAGAAGGTCTTGCGCCGCACCCGTGATGAGATTCCGCACTCCGTTGGCGTGATCTGCGATGCGCTCGAGCAGACCAAGAAGGTGCTGCGCGTGCACGCCACCATTTACGTCGAGCGCGAGGGCCAAAAGGGCATCATCATCGGCAAAGGCGGCGAGATGATCAAGCATATCGGTATCGACGCCCGACGCGATCTTGAACGCATTTTTGGCACGCAGGTCTTTTTGGAGCTGGACGTGAAGGTCAAGGCCGGCTGGCGTGACGACGAGGCCCAGATTCGCCGCTTTGGCTATAACGCCGAGGATTAGGGACACGCGGCGCGAATGGCAGGTTCTCGTACATATCGCACGAAGGTGCTCGTCCTCGATAAGACCAAGCTCAAAGAGACGGACCTGATCCTGACGATGCTTGACGAGCGGGGTCGGCAGGTTCGTGCCGTGGCAAAGGGCGCGCGCAAACCCGGTGGACGCCTGGCTGCGCGCTGCGAGCTGTTCTGTACCGTCGATATGTTGCTCGCGCATGGACGCTCGCTCGACGTTGTTTCTCAGGCCGAGCTTTTGGAAGCGCCGGTTGGCGCCGCGCCCGATTACGAGACGACCTGCGCCGCAAGCGCGATTGCCGAGGTCGCGCGCGTGTGCTCATTCGAGGACGCCGAGGACCCGTTTACCTTTGCCATCACGCAGCGAGCGCTTGCCCTGGTGGGCAGCGGGCTCGACGCGGCGCATATGGACCTGCTCGTGGCGGCCTTTGTCTTTAAATTGCTGTCGCACGTTGGCTACCGACCCGATTTTTCGGCATGCGTGCTGTGCGGAGACCCGATGCTGTCGTATTTTTCGCCCCAGGCGGGCGGCCTCATGTGCGGGTCGTGCGCGTCGAGCGTGCCCGGTGCCGAGCTGGTGTCGACCGGTGAGGTCGCATGGCTGCGCGCCCTTATGTCCATGACCTTCGATGCGCTTATGGCCGAAAGGGTCGACCCCCATACCGCTGCCTTTTTGCTGGGGCTTTCGCACGTGTGGGCTGCGACGCACACTGATCAACGTCTCCGTGCGATGGAATTCATGTTGGGTCGGTGATGATGCGCAGGCGCGGGCTGCTTGTGGTAACATACCGACCTGTTGGTACCTCGACCTTGGATGCTCGCTCCACCGGCGGCTTCCCAGTCCGAGGCGAATAGCGTCGCCCGCGGGCGACAAGAAACGAAAGGTGAAACAATGACTGTTTCCAAAGAGCGCAAGGCGGAGCTGACTGCCCAGTTCGGTAACACCCCGGTCGACACCGGCAACCCCAGGGTTCAGGTCGCCATCCTGACCGAGCGCATCAAGGAGCTGACCGAGCACATGAAGTCCCACCAGAAGGACTTCCACACCCGTCGTGGTCTGCTCATGCTCGTCGGCCGTCGTCGTCGTCTTCTCTCCTACATCAAGAAGAACGACATCGTCGAGTATCGTGAGCTCATCAAGGCTCTGGGCATCCGCGACAACATCCAGTAAGGATTTGTACATGCAAGGAGCGTCCTGCGCAGCGGGGCGCTCTTTTTGTGTAAGGGCGTGAACAATCACGCTCTGAAGCGTGGCGGGGGCAGGGGGCCCGCGTCACATGAGGAGCCTGCAGGCAAGGGGCCTGCGGGGTAAAGGAGAACAATGACACTCGTATCCAAGACCTTTGAGCTGTACGGCAAGACCTACACCTTTGAGTCGGGCGAGCTTGCCAAGCAGGCCACCGGCGCCTGCCTGGTCAAGCAGGGCGACACCACGATGCTCGACACCGTGGTCGTCTCCAAGGAGCGCAAGAACTACGACTTCTTCCCGCTGACCGTCGACTTCAACGAGAAGATGTACGCCGCCGGCCGCATCCCGGGTGGCTACCTCAAGCGTGAGGGCCGTCCCAGTGAGAAGGCCACGCTCACCGCGCGCATGATCGACCGTCCGATTCGCCCGAGCTTCCCGGACGGCTTCCGCAACGAGGTACACATCGTCGCTACCTCGCTCGTCGCCGACCAGGTCAACCCCTTTGACGTCATCAACGTCATGGGTGCCTCCCTGGCCATGACGCTCGGCGGCGTGCCCTTCGAGGGCCCGCTTGCCTGCGTGCGCATCGGCCGTAACGTGGAGACCGGCGAGTTTATCGTCAACCCCACCTACGAGGAGCGCGAGAACTCCGACCTGGACCTGGAGCTGGGCGGCTCTGCCGACTTCATCTCGATGGTCGAGGCCGGCGCCGAGGAGATCTCCGAGGACGACATGCTCGCCGCCATGAAGTTTGGCCAGGAGGCCCTTGCCGCCTTCTGCCAGGCCCAGGACGAGTTCGTTGCCGAGTGGGAGCAGGTCAATGGCGCCATCGTCAAGAAGGAGTACCCGCTCGACCAGCCCGTCGAGGAGGTCCAGGAGCGCATCTTCGCCCACTACGACGAGATGGCCGCCGCCCTTCGCGATGCCGACAAGCTCTCCCGTATCGGTAAGGTCGAGGCTCTGAAGGAGTCCATCCGTGCCGAGTTCACCGAGGAGGAGCAGGCCGCTTGGGAGCGCGAGATCCCCGTGGCGCTCAAGAAGCTCGAGAAGAAGGCTATGCGCACCATGGTCGTCGAGACCGGCGAGCGCGTCGACGGCCGTGCCGCCGATGAGATTCGCCCCATCATGGTGAAGGATAACTACCTGCCGCTCGTTCACGGCTCCGGTCTGTTCCAGCGTGGCCAGACCCAGGTGCTTTCCGTCCTGTCGCTCGGTATGCTCAACGAGGGCCAGCGCTTGGATACCATCGAGCCCACCGAGGGCAAGCGCTATATGCACCACTACAACTTCCCGCCGTTCTGCACCGGCGAGACCGGCCGCATGGGCAGCCCCAAGCGCCGCGAGATCGGCCACGGCAACCTGGCCGAGCGCGCTCTGCTTCCGGTGCTCCCCGACGAGAACGAGTTCCCCTACGCCATCCGCGTCGTCTCCGAGGTCATGGAGTCCAACGGCTCCTCTTCGATGGCTTCGACCTGCGGCTCCACGCTCGCCCTTATGGACGGCGGCGTGCCCATTAAGCGCCCGGTCTCCGGTATCGCCATGGGCCTGATCCAGGAGGAGGGCAAGACCGTGGTCCTGTCCGACATCCAGGGTCTCGAGGACTTCCTGGGCGACATGGACTTTAAGGTCACCGGCACCACCGAGGGCATCACCGCCCTGCAGATGGACAACAAGGCCACCGGCCTTACCTTCGACATCCTGGCCCGCGCCCTGCAGCAGGCCAAGGAGGGTCGTGCTTTCATCCTGCAGAAGATGCTCGATGTGATCCCCGAGCCGCGCCACACCACACGCAGCACCGCTCCGCGTATCGTCTCCATCCAGGTTCCGACTGACAAGATTCGCGACGTCATCGGTTCCGGCGGTAAGGTCATCCGTGGCATCCAGGACGAGACCGGCGCTTCGGTCGACATTCAGGAGGACGGCACCGTCTTTGTCGGCGGCACTGGCGAGTCCGTCGATCAGGCCGTCGAGCGCATCAAGCTCATCATCAAGGTTCCCGAGCCGGGCGAGGAGTACACCGGTCGTGTGGTCTCCATCCAGCCATTCGGTGCCTTCGTGAATCTGCTGCCCGGTAAGGACGGCCTGCTGCACATCTCCCGCGTCGCCAAGGGTCGTGTGGAGAAGGTCGAGGACGTCCTCAACGTGGGCGACGAGGTCAAGGTCGTCGTCATCGAGGTCGACGATCGCGGCAAGATCTCGCTCGATCGTCTCGACAAGCCCGAGGCCCCGGCTCGTGCCGAGGGTGCCTCCGAGGGCGACGGCGAGCACTTCCAGCGTCGTGAGCGTCCGCGCCGCGAGCGCTCCGAGCGCAGCGACCGCCCGCGCCGTCCCGGCGACAACGGAGGCCGCAAGCCCCGCCGTCACCACGACGCCGAGTAACAGCCGCACATAAGCAGCTCAATAAGGGCGACTCCGGACAGGGGTCGCCCTTTTGCTATTCCCGGCGGGGTCCGCGGGTAAAGTTTCCTGCTCTACAGTCCTGCTCGCACGGAGAGCACATTAAGTGCTCTCCGGCTCGTGCGGAACTCGCGATAAACTTTACCCGCGGACCCCGCCGGGAATAGCAAAAGGGCTGGTTGGTGCGGGTTGCGATTTTGTTAGACAGTCTATTCAGCTATCTGAATTCAGATCTTTAGATAATCGCATGTGCGACATTTCCCCAGATAAAACCGACCAAAATAAACCTGTCCCTTTTTGTCAGGTCTGGTCTCAGCGGGATACATAGGTTCAGATGGGGCTTTGATGCATGGGTGGTCTGTTGTTGTGCAAATGGGTATCATACTGTGGTTAATGCGTCGACTCCGTGATGCATGTTGTACGTTCCCGGCGGTCGGTTTGCCAGAAGCGCCCCGTCGGTTGTTCCAGACCCGTTTCGAAGAAAGGAAACCACACTAACCTATGGCAGCTAAAAAATCATCTCCCTTGAAGATCATCCCGCTTGGCGGCCTTGACGGCATCGGCAAGAATATGACGGTCTTCGAGTGCGGCGACGACATGGTGCTCGTCGACGCCGGCCTCATGTTCCCGGATGACTCCCAGCCTGGTATCGACCTGGTGCTTCCCGACTACACCTATGTTCTGGAGAACGAGGAGAAGCTCCGTGGTATCGTCGTCACTCACGGCCACGAGGACCACACCGGTTCGCTTCCGTATCTGCTGCAGGACCTCAACAATAAGGTGCCCATCTTCTCGAGCAAGCTGACGCTTGGCTTTATCGAGGGCAAGCTTTCTGAGTTCCGCATCCGCGCACCCAAGTTCCGCGAGGTCAAGGGCGGCAGCCATGTCAACCTCGGCGGCATCTCGCTCGACTTCTTCTCGATGACGCACTCCATCCCCGGCGCTCTGGGCGTGTTCATCCGCACCAATCAGGGCACCGTTATGCACACCGGCGACTTTAAGCTCGACCAGACGCCCATCGACGGCGTCACGCCCGATTATGCCGCTATCAGCCGCTTTGCAAAGCAGGGCATCGACCTGCTGCTTTCCGACTCCACCAATGCCACGGTTCCCGGCTTTACCAAGTCCGAGGCCGAGGTTGGTCCCAACCTGCTGCACGCCATCAAGAACGCGCCGGGTCGCGTGTTCGTCGCGTCGTTCTCGAGCCACATCCATCGTCTGCAGCAGATCTGCGATGCCGCCCGCAAGTGCGGCCGTAAGGTCGTTGTGACCGGTCGCTCCATGCTCACGAACACCCGCGTGGCGCGCGAGCTCGGTTATCTCAACATCGATGATGCCGATATCATCGATGCCTTCGACATTGATAACCTGCCCGACGACAAGATCGTCGTCATGTGCACTGGCTCGCAGGGAGAGCCGCTGTCGGCCCTGTCCCGCATGGCCAATGGCGAGCACAAGACGCTCTCCATCCACGAGGGCGATACCGTTATCCTCTCGGCAACTCCTGTTCCCGGCAATGAGAAAGCCGTCCAGCAGGTCGTCAACAGCCTGGCCAAGCTCGGCTGCGATGTGTGGGATAAGAACCGCGCTCTCGTCCACGTCTCGGGTCACGGTAGCCAGGAGGAGCTCAAGCTCCTGATGGCCATGGCCAAGCCCACGTACTTTATGCCGGTTCACGGTGAGGCCGTGCATCTGCGCGCCCATGCTCAGCTGGCCCGCAAGATGGGTCTCAAGGACGATCATATCTTTATCCTCGATAACGGTGACACGCTCGAGATGCGCGGCGGTATCGTCAAGCGTGGTACGCCCGTCGAGTCCGGCGTCGTCTACGTCGACGGCCTGCGTATCGGCGATACCGACCCCATCGTCCTGCGCGATCGCCAGAAGCTCGCCAATGACGGTATGGTCACGGCCGTTGCTATCGTCTCGCTCAAGCACAAGAAGATCGAGGCTATCGAGTTCTCGGGTCGCGGCGTCTCGTTTGCCATCGACGACCAGTTCTCCGAGGATGCCTCCGCATCCATTATGAAGACGATCGAGAAGGGCAAGTTCAGCTTTACCAGCAGCGGCTCCGATGCCATTCGCAAGGCCGTGCGCGATTCGCTCTCCAACTTCATTTGGAGCCGTACGCGTACCCGTCCGATGATCATCCCGGTCGTCATGGAGGTTTAGTTTGGCGCGCGGATCTGCACAAAACGCCAAAGGCAATAAAGCCAACAACCAACCGGCATCTGCTAAGGGTGCCGGTTCCCATCTGCGTGCCAATAAGGGCCATGAGGCAGACTTCGACGATTTTGAGCCCTTGGTCGAGCCTTCGGCCAATCGCGATATCGCCGGTGTGGTCATCGCCGTTTTGGCGATCGCGTCCTTCATTGCCGTGATCTCTCCGGCAACAGCGCCCGTGACGGCTGCGGTTGCCGGTTTCTACCACCTGGGCTTTGGCCTGGGCGCCTACGTGCTGCCGATCGTCATCTTGCTGTTTGCCGCCACGCTCTTTTTGGGTGAGGACTCGCCGCTCAACGTGCGCTCTGTCGCGGGCGGCGCCGTGGTCTTTATCGCCGTCGTCTCCATTCTTTCGCTGATGGTGCCGGGCACGAGCGATTCGTGCGACCTTATGTTTACGCCGCAGAACCTTTCCGTGTCGGGCGGCTACATTGGCGCCTTTATCGCAAGTGCCTTGCAAAACGCCCTGGGTAAACCTATCGCCATGGTTGTCTTGCTGGGGCTTGTCGTCGTTGGTTTGGTCATTATCGGCTTTTCGGTGGGTGGCGTTTTGCGCTCCGCACGCGATCGTGCGGCAGATTTTGCCGAACGCCGTCGTGCCGATGTCAACGCCAGCCCGTGGGGCGATGAAGAGGCCCTGTCTGTTCCCGGCGTCGCTCGTCCGCACCTGAGCATTCTGCGCCAGAAGGGGACTGACGCCGCGGTGACCACGGTCATGGGTGGCGATGTCGACCCGGTTTTGGATGACAACGAGGACGATGACCCGTTTGTCGACGTATCCGAGTCGGTTGAAGCCGAGCGGGCCAAGACCACGCTGCTGCCGCGTCGCCATGTCAAGAAGGGCAAGGCTGCGCCTAAGCTCAATACGAGTGAGCCCGACCCGTCTTGGTCCGATAGCGAGATTGAGCTCACCGAGGGCGATGACGAGGACGACGAGGGTCCGATTGAGACCGCAAAGACAACTTTGCTGCCGCGTCGCCATGCAAAGCGCGGCCAGGTAACCGGCCAGCTTTCGATGGAAGACGACTCCGATAAGATCGACGAGTCCGAGCCGCCGTTTGTCGTGAATCCCGTCTCGGCCGCACCTCAGATTCCCGACTTCCTGAAGCATCCCAAGGTTGCCGGTGCGCCTGCCACGAGTGCTATCGAATCGGCTGCGGCTCGTGATGGGGGAGTGGACGACGGCGCCGCAGATAACGAGGGCGAAGAAGAGGACGGACTCAAGCTTCCGCCGCTCGAAATCCTGCATGCCAACCCGCAGTCGGCTTCCGCCGCGTCTTCGGACAAGGAGCTGGAGCAGACCGCTGAGTCACTGCAATCCACCTTGCTTGAGTTTGGCCGCAGTGCCCGCGTGGTCGGCTGGATCGCCGGCCCCACGGTGACGACCTTTAAACTGCAGCCCGGTGAGGGCGAGCGTGTGAGCAAAATTTCGAGCCTCGAGGACGATATCGCGCTTTCGCTCGCTGCCCAGTCGGTGCGTATCTTTGCCCCGATCCCCGGCACCTCGCTCGTGGGCATCGAGATTCCCAACCGCAAGCGCCAGAACGTCAATCTGGGCGACGTGCTGCCCTATGTGAAGGGCGGTCCGCTCGAGCTCGCCATCGGCCGCGACGCCGAGGGCACGCCGGTTGTCGCCGACCTCGCCAAGATGCCTCACCTGTTGATTGCCGGTACGACCGGTTCTGGTAAGTCGGTGATGATCAATTCCATCATCACGACATTGCTCATGCGCGCCCTTCCCGAGGACGTTCGCCTGATCATGGTCGACCCCAAGCGCGTCGAGCTTGCGGGCTATAACGGTCTGCCGCATCTCTATGTGCCCGTGGTGACCGAGCCCAAGCAGGCCGCGAGCGCTCTGCAATGGGCTGTGTCCGAGATGGAGCGTCGCCTGAAGGTCTTCGAGCGTCTCAACGTGCGTAAGATCTCGACCTACAACGAAAAGCAGGCTGCTGGCGAGTTTGAGCATTACGACAATCCGCCGCAAAAGATGCCCTACCTTGTCATTATCATTGACGAGCTCTCTGACCTGATGATGGTCGCCGGTAAGGATGTCGAGGCCTCGATCGTGCGTATTGCACAGCTGGGCCGTGCCGCCGGTATTCATCTTATCGTTGCCACGCAGCGCCCCAGCTCCAACGTGGTGACGGGCCTCATCAAGGCCAACATCACCAACCGCATCGCCTTTAACGTCGCCACGGGCATCGACTCGCGCGTCATCATCGACCAGATGGGCGCCGAGAAGCTCACCGGTTTGGGCGACATGTTGTTCTCCAAGGTCGACTGGGGCAAGCCCCGCCGTATCCAGGGCTGCTTTGTCTCGGATGATGAGATCAACGAGATTGTCGAGTTCGTCAAGTCGCAGAGTGAGCCAGACTACCACGAGGAGATCCTGTCTGCCGTGGCGCCCGCTTCCATGTCCATGGCGGGTGGCGGCGGCATTGTCCGCACCGGAGTAGCCGAGCCGCAAGACGATGATCCGCTCATTTGGGAAGCCGCCCATATTGTGGTGGAATCGCAGCTTGGCTCCACATCTGGCCTGCAACGTCGTCTGAAGGTTGGCTATGCGCGTGCCGGGCGTATTATGGACATGCTGGAAGAAAAGGGTGTCGTCGGCCCGCCCGACGGTTCCAAGCCGCGCGAGGTCCTGTTGGACGAGGAGGGGCTTGCCGCGCTGGAATCTGTCGACGCCGAGATGGCACGTGAAGATCGTGAGTTTGGAGGATTCTGATGGCTGCACGCTTTGGTGACATGCTGCTCGAGCAGCGTCGCCGAATGGGCCTTTCCATTCAGCAGGTCGCCAACACCATCAAAATCAGGCCGCAGATCATCGAGTTTTTCGAGACCGGTAACTTTGCTTCGATGCCGCCGCGCGGCTATGCGCAGGGCATGATTTCGAGCTATGCTCGCTTTTTGGGCCTCAATCCACGCGAGGTCGTCAATGCCTACTTTGACGAGCTGATGGCATACGAGCGCGAGACGTCGCAGCGGGGCGGTCGTTTTCAGGACGCCGCCGGCTATGTCAATTCGCGTTCCTCTGTCGATAACGGGCGCTTCCTGATGGTTCAGGGCGGTCGTTCGACCCGCTATGGACAGCGTCCTCAGCAGGCCGGTTATATTACCGAGACGGGTTCGGGCGAGGAGATTCGCTCGCAGCGTGACCGGTTCCGCAGTACGCCGATGCCCGAGGACCGTGCGCTTCCCGCTGCCCGCGGCGTGGCGCGTGACCCTCGTGCCGGCTACGGCGACGGCGGCTATTCTGATCGCGGTCACCGTGGTATCTCCACCGGACGCTCTCGCAGTGGCTATGCGGACGCCGATACCACGCAGGTGACGCCGCGTCTTCGCTCTCAACCACAGCCGTATGGCCAGCGCTCTTCGGCTCCGCGTGCGGGCCAGCGTGGCTATCAAGGCCGCGGTGAACTTGCGCCCCGCTCGGGTCAGTGCAGCCTTCAGGGCCAGGGTGGCTATCGCGGCCGTTCCGACAGCAATCGTGGTCGTATGCCTCAGGGAGGCGGCCGCAGCAGTTCCAGTCGTGGACGCGGCGGTTCCCGTACTCCTCAAAACAACGGTCTCGATCCGCGTATCGTCTACGCCGGCATCGGTGCCGTGGCGTTGCTGCTGATCGTGCTCATCGTGGTACTTCTGCGCGGCTGCGCATCTTCGACGCCCGAGACCACGCCCGAGACGCCCGCTGTTACCAAGACGACGACCAAGAAGTCTTCTAAGAAGACCGAAACGGTCGACGAGGACGAAGACACCGATGAGCCGACTGACGAGTCGACTGATTCGGACGCCGCCAAGACGACGGCCAAGAAGGAAGAGAACGAGGTCACAAAGGTTAAGGTCTCCGTTGCCAAGGGAAAGACCGCGTGGATTGAGGTCAAGGTCGACGGAAAGTCGGTCTATGGCGCCCAGGCGACTGGCCCCTTTGAGCAGGAGTACACGCCCGAGTCCTCGATCGAGATCACCACGTCCAAGCCTTCCGATGTCACCGTTACCAAGAACGGCGAAAAGGTCCGTTACGATACCAAGACCTCGGGCGTGGCGCGTGTGACGATCACCGTTCCCAAGAAGGAGACGACTGATTCCGAGAATGGTGAAAGTTCTGATGGTGCCGACACCACCGACGGCACCGATGCCCAGTCCACGGATGGCGCCGATACCGCAACTGACGGCCAGACGCCCACCGATTCTACCGACTATTCGTACGATAGCTATTAAGCCGCTCGTACGCGAAAGGAAACATCATGGCTAAAGATTCCAGCTTCGACGTCGTGTCCGAGGTCAACATGCAAGAGGTCGACAACGCCTTCCAGCAAACCACGCGCGAGATTTCCCAGCGCTATGACCTGAAGGATTCCGGCGCCACGATCGAGCTTTCGAAGGGCGACAAGCTCTTTACGATCAACGCCCCGGCCGACTTTGTCTCCAAGCAGATTATCGACGTGCTGAGCTCCAAGCTCATCAAGCGCGGCATTGACCTCAAGGCTGTCTCGTGGGATGCTCCGCAGGCGGCATCGGGCGGCACCGTGCGCGTGCTCGGCCATATCGTCGAGGGCATCGACCAGGCGACCGCCAAGAAGATCAACAAGGACATCAAGGATCAAAAGCTCAAGGTCAAGGTGACCATCGAGGCCGACAAGCTTCGTGTTTCCTCCGCTTCGAAGGACGCGTTGCAGACCGTGATCCAGTTCCTGCGCGACCAGGACTACGGCCAGCCGCTGCAGTTCACCAACTACCGCTAATATCATTCGAAAGGACTGCTCTCCAACATGGATACACCGTTGGGCTCCGTGCTCTACATCACCCTCGGGTGCGCTAAGAACGAGGTTGACACCGACCGCATGCGTTCTCTTTTGACCGCCGCGGGCTACGAGGAGGCATTCGACCCACAGGATGCCGATATCGCCATCGTCAATACATGCTCGTTCCTCGCCTCCGCAACGTCCGAGAGCATCGAGACCACGCTCGAGCTCGCCAACGAGGTTCAGGACGGCGTTCGTTCTTGTCCCATCGTCATGTGCGGCTGTGTGCCGTCGCGCTATGGCGACGACCTGCCTGACGAGCTGCCCGAGGTCGCTGCCTTTGTGAAGGCCGACGAGGAGGACGGCATCGTGGCGGTCATCGATGGCGTGCTGGGTGTCGAGCGTGAGATCGCTGCCTATATTCCGCAAGTCAAGCGCACTGTCGAGGGCGCCGTTGCTTACGTCAAGATTTCCGATGGCTGCAACCGCTTCTGCAGCTTCTGCATGATCCCGTATATCCGCGGTCGTTATCACTCGCGCAATGCCGAGAGCATTATCTCCGAGGTACGCGACCTGGTTGCCGGCGGTGTGCGCGAGATCGTGCTGATCGGCCAGGACACGGGTATTTGGGGCACCGACTTTGCCGACGAAGACGTCACCGATGGCTCGCCGCGCAATCTGGCGCAGCTGCTGCATGCCGTCGCCGAGGCCGTGCGCCCGCACAACGTCTGGGTCCGCGTGCTCTATCTGCAGCCCGAGGGCATGACCGACGAGCTTATCGATACGATTCGCGATACGCCCGAGGTGCTGCCTTATATCGATATCCCCGTGCAGCACTGCGACGCGCGCATCCTCAAGGCTATGCGCCGTTCTGGTTCGCGCCAGGAGCTCGAGGACCTGTTCCGCGATCTGCGTGAGCGTATCCCCGGCATCGTGATCCGTTCCACGGCCATGGTCGGCTTCCCGACCGAGACCGACGACGAGTTCCGCGACCTTATCGACTTTATGGACACCGTCGGCTTTGACTACACGAGCGTCTTTGCCTACTCGCAGGAGGAGGGCAGCCTGGCCGCTAAGATGGAGGGTCAGGTCGATGAGGAGGTCAAGCTCGAGCGCGCCCAGGAGGCCATGGACCTGGCCGAGTCGCTCGGTTTTGCCGCCACCGCCGCACATGTGGGCGAGCGCGCCCAGGTGATCGTCGACGGCATCGAGGAGACCGAGGACGGCGCCGAGCTGATCGGCCATGCTTGGTTCCAAGCGCCCGATTCCGATGGCGCGGTGCACTTGGACGCCAGCGAGGCGTCCGTGGGCGATATTCTGACGGTCGAGTTTACCGATAGCTTCTGCTATGAGCTTATCGGTCATGTTGTGGAGTAGGAGAGCATCGTGGCAAACGAGAGCAATAAGGAACTGACGAGTGTTTGGACGCCCGCCAACATCGTGACGTGTGTGCGCATCGTCTTTATCCCGGTGTTCATGATCGTGTCGGCGCTTTCTCACACGAGTGTTGCCGGTACAGATTGGAGCACCTTCGACGGCCCGCTCGCCGCTGCAGCCTTCATTCTGTATGTTATCCTGTCGTGCACCGATAAGGTCGACGGTTATCTGGCGCGTTCGCGCAATGAGATTACCGACTTCGGTAAATTCTTGGACCCCATTGCCGACAAGCTGCTCGTGTTCTCGGCCTTGCTGCTGTTCTTGGACTTTGGCGCCGTGTCGGTTTGGTCCGTGTTCATCATCTTGTTCCGCGAGCTGTTGGTAAGTGCCCTGCGCATGGTTGCGAGTGCCGCCGGCGTGGTCGTTGCCGCCGATAAGCTTGGCAAGTACAAGACGGCGACCACGATGGTCTCCATCTGCGGTTACCTGTGCGTCTTTGCGATGGCCGGCTTGCACCTTGGCCCGCTGATGCTGACGCTCGGCATCTACTCGGTGTCGCGCTTCCTGTACGCCGTTGCCGTTGTCCTGACCGTTATCTCGGGCGCCCAGTACTTCTGGAACTGCCGCAAGATCGTCTTTTCGGTCTAGGTTCTGGTGGGTATGACGGACTCTTTTGAGCAGATTTCCGCACATAACGAGGAGCTGGCGCGTCATATTGTCGAGCGCGCGAGCGCTCGGGGCGTGACGGTTTCGACGGCTGAGTCGCTGACGGCAGGTATGATCGCCTCGACGATTGCCGATATCCCGGGCGCCTCGGCGGTGCTGCGTGGCGGTGCGGTGACCTACTGCGATGAGATCAAGCATCGCGTTTTGGGTGTTGATCAGGAGACGCTCGACCGCTATACCGCGGTGTCGCATCAGACCGCGCGCGAGATGGCGGCGGGTTCGCTGGAGCTGTACCAGAGCGATATTGCCGTGAGCGCAACGGGTTATGCCGGCCCCGGCGGCGGCACTGAGGACGATCCGGCTGGCACTTTCTATATTGGCTGGGCGTATCGCGCGGCTGATGGGGAAGTGCCGGTCGTGGACTCTGTGCGCTGCCACTATGAGGGCGACCGTTCGTGTGTTCGTGCCCATGCGGTCGCGGAGGCATTGGGACGCATTGCCCTTGTGCTCAACTCTATGGAATAGACGTGTTTTCAGGGGCCTTAGGGCCCCTTAATTGTGGAGATAGGGACCCCTGACGAATTTAGCGTTTGCGCTGGTTATAGGTGTATTCTTGCCTTCCTTGTTCTTATTCGGCCCTTTGTGGTCAAGCATTTGGTCAGTGTTTGGTCGGCGTTTGGTTGGGTTTTGGAAAGACTGCCTGCATATGATTGGCCTGAACGGTTGACCACGAACAGCCGTTCGTTTACTATCAATGCAGGTTGTTAAGAGGAGGGCTATTCATGGCCAAGAATTCAGGTCCCGTACGTACCGTTCATGCACCCACGACGGGTAAAGAGCGCGAAGAGATGATCGCCACCACCAAGGCCGAGATCGAGAAGAAGTTCGGTCAAGGCTCCATCATGAGGTATGGTGACGGCGGCCCCGAGCTTGAGGTCGAGGCCATCCCCACGGGCGCTCTGGCACTCGATGCCGCTCTGGGTATCGGCGGTGTGCCGCGCGGCCGTATCGTCGAGATTTACGGTCCTGAGTCCTCCGGTAAGACGACGCTTTCGCTCGAGATCCTGGCCGAGGCCCAGGCAATGGGTGGCGTGGTGGCATTTATCGATGCCGAGCACGCGCTCGATCCCACGTATGCCGCGCGCATTGGCGTGGATATCGACGAGGTACTGATTTCCCAGCCCGATACGGGTGAGCAGGCGCTCGAGATTGTTGACATGCTCGTGCGTTCCGGCGCCATCGATGCCATCGTCGTCGACTCCGTCGCCGCGCTTACCCCGCGTGCCGAGATCGAGGGAGAGATCGGCGATACCACGGTCGGCTTGCAAGCTCGCCTGATGAGCCAGGCGCTCCGCAAGCTTGCCGGCTCGCTGTCCAAGTCCAACACGACGTGCATCTTCATTAACCAACTGCGTGAGAAGATCGGCGTCATGTTCGGCAACCCCGAGACCACGACGGGCGGCCGCGCCCTTAAGTTCTTCTCTTCGGTGCGTATCGACATTCGCCGCATCGACAGCATTAAGCTTAAGGATGAGGTTATCGGTAACCGCGTGCGCGCCAAGGTCGTTAAGAACAAGGTGGCAGCTCCGTTCCGTTCTGCTGAGTTCGACATCATGTACGGTACGGGCATCTCTAAGGAGGGCTCGATTCTGGACATGGCTGTCGAGTGCGGTATCTGCAAGAAGATGGGCTCCTGGTTTGCCTATGGCGAGGACAAGCTCGGCAACGGTCGCGAGGCCGCCAAGGCGTTCCTGCGCGAACACCCCGATTGCGCCGACGAGATTGAGCATAAGGTCCGCCTTGCCTGCGGGCTTGAGTTTGATGACGATGCTCCGTCCGAGGTCGAGCTGACCGATCAGCCTGCGCCTGAGGAGTTTGACGAGCTTTACGCCATCGATGGTTCCGCCATGCTCGATGATGACGACGAGTAGCGGTTACGCTCATGTCGTATACGGTGACCGAGGCCACGGTCGTTTTTCCCGATAAGAAGGCGGCCTCCTCGTTCTCGAGCGAGTATGCGTCCAAAAAGCCTTGCGCACATATCGATTGTGAGCTTGAGGGCGGTTTTGAGCGGTCCATTTGGATCCCCGTGCGGGTCGCGCGGCTGTATGTCAAAAACCGCCCCGATCTTCCCTGTGATTGGGATAACTATCGTGATGCGGTGCAGCTCATCGAGCGTAAATGTGCGCTTACCATGGTGACCGAGATGTTATCGCGCCGCGACCATGCGACGGGTGAGGTCCGTGACAAGCTGGCTCGCTACGGCTTTCACCAGTCCGCGATCGATTTCGCCGTCGAGCGCGCCACCGAGTATCGTTTTTTAGACGAGAACCGCTTTTGCTCGTACTTTATCGAGGAACGCAAGCGGCGCGGTTGGGGACAGCGTAAAATCGAGACCGAGCTCAAGCGCCGTCATGTCGTGCTCGATGACATTCCCGGTTATCCCGAGGATTATTTTGCCGTCGAAGACGATTTGGCGCGTGCGTCAGCCCTGCTCGCCAAGCGGCGTGTTCCAGAGACGCGCGGATTCGAAAAACTGGTTCGGTTTTTGATGGGCAAGGGCTTCTCGTATCACATCGCCGCCGATGCCGTTAAGGCACGTCTCGATGCCGAACGTGAGGAATGTGCGGTTTAGGCGTATGCGTTTTGTGGCCCTGCCGTTCACCGCGTTTTAGCCGCCGTGCTGGGGCCATTTATTTGACAGTTGTTGTGGTTCAACGTACGATAAACACTGTCATTTGCTTTGTGATATGTGCTCATCTGTGATGAGTTTGTTTATATGTTTATCTGTATCCGACCCGCATAAGCTGCGCCCATATTACTCAAATGTCGCGAGCCGTTCGTAAGGACGGTTCGCTTTGTTGTGTAACGAATCCATAAAAAGGAGTGAGCATGCCTATCATCGCAGCGCTCGTTGGCATCGTTTTGGGTGCCATCGCCGCCATTGCCTACATGCGCACCGCCAAGCAGGGTAGTCTTCACGAGGCCGACGAAAAAATCCAGTCGGCACACGCACAGGCTGAGTCCCTGATCGGTGATGCTAAGCGTCAGGCCGAGACCCTCAAAAAAGAGGCTCTGCTCGAGGCTAAAGAGGAGATCATCAAGAACAAGCAGGCCGCTGAGGCCGAGGACAAGCAGCGTAAGAACGAGATTCGTACGCTCGAGAACCGCGTGATGCAGCGCGAGGAATCTCTCGATCGCCGCAACGACGCTCTCGACAAGCGCGAGCATCAGCTGTCCAGCCAGGCCGGTCAGGTCGAGAAGCGCTCCCGTGAGCTCGAGGAGCTCTGCGCAAAGCAGACCTCCGAGCTCGAGCGTATCGCCGACCTTACCCGCGAGGACGCGCACAAGGAGCTCCTTGATAAGGTTCGCGGCGAGGTCACCCACGAGGCCGCCACGATCATTCGCGAGTCCGAGCAGCAGGTTCGCGCCGAGTGCCACAAGACCGCCCAGGAGATTCTGTCTCTGGCGATTCAGCGCTGCGCTGCCGATCACACTGCCGAGGTCACCGTTACCTCCGTGCACATTCCCTCTGATGACCTCAAAGGCCGTATCATCGGTCGCGAGGGTCGCAACATCCGGACCTTCGAGCAGGTTTCCGGCGTCAACCTCGTGATCGACGACACGCCCGAGACCGTCGTTCTTTCGAGCTTCGACCCGGTCCGTCGTGAGACCGCCCGCGTCGCCCTCGAGAACCTCATCGCCGACGGCCGCATTCACCCTGCCCGTATCGAGGAGATGTATCACAAGGCCGCCGACCTGGTTCAGCAGCGCGTGCGCGAGGCTGGCGAGCAGGCTGCCTTCGATACCGGCATCCACGATCTGCACCCCGAGATCGTCAAGACCCTTGGTGCCCTGCGCTACCGTACCTCGTTTGGTCAGAACGTGCTTCAGCATTCCCTCGAGGTCTCTGATCTGTGCGGCGTGATGGCTTCCGAGCTTGGCCTGGACGTTGTGACCGCCAAGCGCGCCGGCCTGCTTCATGACCTGGGCAAGGCAATCGACCACGACGTCGAGGGCCCGCATGCCGTCATCGGCGCCGAGCTTGCCCGCCGTTATGGCGAGAAGCCCGTTATCGTCCACGCTATTGAGGCTCACCATGCCGATGTCGACCCCAACACGGTGCTCGATGTCCTGGTGCAGGCCGCCGATGCTGTCTCTGCCTCTCGCCCCGGTGCCCGTCGCGAGTCTGCCGAGAACTACATCAAGCGTCTTGAGAAGCTTGAGGAGATCGCCAACTCCCATGACGGCGTCGAACGTACCTATGCCATGCAGGCCGGTCGCGAGGTCCACGTCATGGTCCAGCCGGACAAGATCTCCGATGCCCAGTCCACGGTCCTGGCTCACGATATCGCCCATCAGATCGAGGAAGAGATGGAGTATCCCGGTCAGGTGCGCGTCGTCGTGATTCGCGAGAGCCGCGCTGTCGATATCGCTAAATAACATGAGCGACGCGAACGAGCTCATCTCATTTATCGCGTCGATGTCGGGGGAGGGCAACCTTCGCGTCGAGGAGAACCTTGGCGAGGGGTATGTCCGCCTCCGCGTTTCGGAGGCCGAGCGGCGCCAGGCTAAGCACGACATTCAGCATGTCGAGGACATCGTCATCGAAATGCTCCGTAATGCTCGCGATGCCGGCGCCGACAAGGTCTATCTCGCCACGACCAAGGAAGATGGCGTCCGCACGCTTGTCTTTCTGGATAACGGTTCTGGCGTTCCGCAGGATATGCAAGAGCGAATCTTTGATGCCCGCGTTACCTCCAAGCTCGAGAGCATGAAGATGGACCGTTGGGGCGTTCACGGTCGTGGCATGGCATTGTTTTCGATTAAGCAGAACACCGACGAGGCCCGTGTGGTCACGTCCGGCGTCGATCTTGGTTCAGCCTTCAAGGTGAGCGTTGCGGCCGACCACCTCAGTGAGCGTGCCGATCAGTCCAGCTGGCCCCAGGCCGTCAAGGATGAGGACGGACGTTATGTCTGCGCTCGCGGTCCACATAATATTATTCGCGCTGCTTGTGAGTTTGCGCTCGAGGAGTTGCGTGGTTGCGATGTCTATCTCGGTTCTCCGTCTGAGATTGCCGCGACCCTTTATGCTCAAGCGTCAAGTCGGCTCGATACGTCTCGTCTCCTGTTCATTGATGACGAGAGCGAGCTTCCGGTTGTCGATCGTTTAGGCCTTGCTTCTGATGCCGAGGACTTTATCCGTATTTGTTCGGGTTTGGGTCTTGAGATGTCCGAGCGCACGGCCCATCGCATTTTGGCAGGGCAGATTAAGCCCGTTCGCGGTGTGACCGCGCGTCTGCTGCGCGAGCGTGATTCGTCCTCGCATGCGCCGGCTCCTGTCGATCTCGCGAAGGATCGTCGCGGGCTACGTATTGCCAAGGATGACATGGCACAGTTTTCGCGCGCTGTGGAACGCGACTTTAATGACCTTGCCACCCGGTACTATCTCAACCTTTGCGGCGACCCAAAGATCCGTGTTTCGCGTGATCGAATCACCGTGACCTTTGATCTTGCCAAAGAGGAATAGTGCCTTTACCGAGTCCACTCGGTACGATACAGTTATTGCAGTTAAAACGTACTTTTAAATGCAGGAGTTTCTTCATGGATTGCCTGAAGGTATCAAGCAAATCATCGCCCGCGTCCGTTGCCGGCGCCATCGCCGGCATGGTCAAGGATGGTGTACCCGTCAACATCCAGTGTGTCGGCGCCGGTGCCGTCAACCAGGCTATTAAGGCCGTTGCTATCGCGCGCGGTTTTTTGATTCCAACCGGTTTTGATATTTCCTGCGCGCCCGTGTTCTCCGACATCCTCATTAACGGGGAGTCGCGCACGGCCATCCGCCTTTCTATCTACGTTCACCAGATCAATCGAGCTGCTATGGATAACGTCGTCATGGATGATGTTAAGCCTGTGGCATAGCTTCTGCTTGCCTTGTTTCGCTCCCCATCGTTAGGACTTATGCACATGGACCAGCGTTCCGTACGCGATATTCTTGCCGGTAAAACCTACTATATCCGCACCTTTGGCTGCCAGATGAATCAGCACGACTCCGAGCGTGTGAGCGGTCTGCTTGATTCGTATGGCTGCCTCATGGCGCTCGATCCCGCGCATGCCGATATCGTTGTCTTCATGACGTGCTGCGTGCGCGAGGCCGCCGATACTCGCCTGTACGGTCAGTGCAATTCCTGCAAAAGCCTGCCGCCTTCGCCTTCGGGCAAGCGCGTGGTTGCCGTTGGCGGTTGCATCGCGCAGCGCGATGGCGAGGGCCTGCTCACCAACGTCGATAACGTCAATGTCATCTTTGGCACGCATTCCATTGCACATGTGGCCGAGCTCATTGCCGAGGCGTTCCTTGATGGTAAGCGTCATATCCGCACCAATGAGCATGAGGATACGGACGCCATGAGCATGCCGTGGCATCGCGAGACCCAGTATCACGCCTGGGTGCCCATCATGACGGGCTGCAATAATTTCTGCACCTATTGCATCGTGCCGTACGTACGCGGTCGCGAAAAGAGCCGCCCCTTCGAGGAGATTGTCGACGAGGTGACCGGTCTGGTGCGCCAGGGCGTGCGTGAGATTACGCTGCTGGGCCAAAACGTTAACTCATATGGTCGCGATCTGTTTGGCAAGCCGCGTTTTGCCGATTTGCTGCGTGCCGTGGGCGATACGGGTGTGGAGCGTATCTTCTTTACGTCTTCGCATCCTAAGGACCTGCTGCCCGAGACCATCGACGCCATGGCCGAGACACCTGCCGTAATGCCGCAACTGCACCTGGCCGTCCAGTCAGGTTCGACGCGGATCCTCAAAGAGATGAATCGCCGTTATACACGCGAGGACTATCTGGGCCTGGTCGATCGCATTCGCAACCGCATGCCCGATATCGCGCTCTCGACCGACATTATCGTTGGCTTCCCGGGCGAGACTGAAGAAGACTTTGAGCAGACGCTCTCGCTTGCTGAGACGGTCCGCTATGCTCAGGCCTATACCTTCATCTATTCCAAGCGTGCCGGTACCCCGGCCGCCGAGATTGACGATCCTACGCCGCATGAGGTTATTCTCGAGCGTTTCAACCGCCTGGTTAAGGTTATCGAGACCACGGCACACGAGTATAACCAGGGCGAGCTTCATACTGTGGTTCCCGCGCTCATTGAGGGAACGAGTAAAAAGAACGATGCGGTCCTGCTGGGCAAGAGTCCCAAGAATCAGACCGTGCATGCGCCTATCCCCGAGGGTTACAGCATCGATCAGCTTGTTGGTAAGATCGTTGATGTTGACGTTGACGTTGCCAAGACCTGGTATTTATCCGGTTCCGTTGTGGGCGAGCCGCGCTAATGGTTTCTTCCGGGGCAGGTCTTTCCGCCGTTGCGATCGTCGGTCCGACGGCGGTTGGTAAGAGTGATGTTGCCGACCGTTTGGCAGCTCGTCTTTCGTCCGAAGTGCTGTCGTGCGATGCGATGCAAATCTATCGCGGCATGGACATCGGTACCGCAAAGATGGCGCCCGATGAGTGCACGGCGCCGCTGCGTCTCGTCGACATTGTAGAGCCGGGTGTGGCATATTCTGCTGCGCTTTATCAGGCTGACGCTCGCGCGCATGTTGAACGTCTCCTTGGTTCGGGTTGCCTGCCGGTTTTTTGCGGAGGTACGGGGCTATATCTCAAGGCAGCCCTCGATGAGATGGACTTTCCCTCGGGTGAACTTGAGGACGATCGCCGTGCGGGCTATCAGGAGCTTGCCGAGCGTATTGGCGAGGAAGAACTGCATGCCCTGCTTGCCGAGCGCGATCCAGAATCTGCTGCTGTTATTCATCCCCATAACGTGCGCCGTGTGATTCGTGCGCTCGAGATGCATGATGATGGTATCTCCTATGCACAGCAAAAAAGTCAGTTTAGTGTTCCGCGCGAGCATTATCATGCCCTATGGTTTGGTCTGACGCGTAATCGCGAGGTGCTCTACGAGCGCATTAATCTGCGCGTCGATCTGATGTTTGAGCAGGGTCTTGTCGATGAGGTCCGCGGTCTTATGGCCCAGGGTCTGGGAGATGCCCTGACGTCGATGCAGGCAATTGGCTATAAAGAGATCATTGATGCTTTCAATGGCGTGATGAGCATGGATGAGGCCCGCGAACTCATTAAGATGCGTTCGCGTCGTTATGCCAAGCGTCAGCTTTCGTGGTTTAAGCGCGATGACCGTATCGTGTGGTTTGATATGGATGAATGTACGATCGATGAGGTCGTTGAGGATATCCTGCATCGTATTGAGGCTGCCTAATGGCCCGTTTCCCCCTTGTTCCCACGGCACCCGAGCCCGAGCGTGCCATTTTAGTTGGTGTTGAGTGGCGCGACAATGCATGGCCGCTCGATCGCTCGCTTGATGAGCTGGAGCGTCTTGCCCACACAGCTGGTGCTCAGTGCGTGGCACGCTTGTCGCAGCGTTTGGTAAAGCCGTATCCTAAATCGTTTATCGGTTCCGGCAAGGTAGAAGAGCTGTGCGGCCTGGTGCATCGCATGGATGCCGATGTCGTTATTTTTGACGACGACCTGACGCCCTCGCAGCAATCCTATTTGGAGAAAGCTGTGGGCGAGCCGGTAAAGATTATCGATCGTACAGCACTGATCCTGGATATCTTTGGCCTGCATGCTCAGACGCGTGAGGGACGCCTGCAGGTACAGCTGGCACAGCTTCAATATTTGTTGCCTCGCCTGCGTGGCATGTGGAGCCATCTCGCCAAGGAGCAGACGCGCGGCGGCATCGGCTCACGTTTTGGTCAGGGCGAAAGTCAGCTCGAGGTCGACCGTCGCCTTATTCGTAATAAGATCGCTGCGCTTCGTCGTGAGCTCAAGCAGGTTGAACAGCGTCGCGATGTTCAATCCAAGAGTCGCATTGAGTCACCGGCGTTTCGCGTCGCGTTGGCCGGTTATACCAATGCCGGTAAATCGACGTTGCTCAATCGTCTGACCGGCTCTACGGTACTTTCGCAGGACAAGCTGTTTGCTACGCTCGACCCGACGACGCGTTCGTATCGTCTGCCCGGCGGTCGCGGCATGACGATTACCGATACCGTCGGCTTTATTCAAAAGCTGCCGCATGGTCTGGTCGATGCCTTTAAATCGACGCTGTCTGAGGTTTTGGGTGCCGATCTAATTCTCAAAGTCGTAGATGCGTCTGACGAGGACTATGAGCGGCAGCTGGAGGCTGTCGACCGCGTGCTTGATGGGATCGGCGCCGGAGAGCGTTTAACGCTGACCGTATTCAATAAAATCGATCTTCTCGATAGCGTCGATCGATTGAGTTTCCGTCGTCGCTATCCGGAGGCCGTTCTGTTCTCGGCCCAAACGGGCGAGGGGCTCGACGATCTCGTCGACCGGATTGCTCGCGAGGCAGCTGCCACCGATGTGTTGCTCTCCGCTGATATCCCGTATCGCGAGGGCGCTCTCATCACGCTGGTGCATGAGCAGGGAACCCTTCTGCATGAGGAATATCTCGAGGACGGCGTTCGCATTGTGGCGAAGTTGCCGGCTCGTATTGCACCGCGGCTCGAGCGCTATCGTACGGAATAAACGATTTCTAGCACGCCTAGAATGACTGGCTGATGGAGCAGGTAGAACGGTAAGGCATGCCGACCCAGGACTGCGAGCGCCGGGATAGGATTGGCGTATGCCCATGCTGGCGCTTCGAGACTTGATGCTTGTGCTGCCTGGGCAGCAAAAAAGCCGGTAAGGTACATAAAGACAAACGGTATGAGCGGATAGTAATCTCCCGAAACAAAACCCGGGCCTGGGAATCCAAGCCATGCCAGGTAGGGGAGTGGGTAGACCGCCTTTGGAATGCCCCAGGTTAGGGCAAAAAGAACAAGGCACGCTGCGATGCCCCATGAGCCCGGTAATTTTTGGAGTAACGGACGGGTGAACGCAACCACCGCGGTGCACACCGCCATGCAATAAATGATGCCAAAGTTCACTGAATCGTCGACCGATACGAGCGTTGTTGCGATCCAGACGACCAAAGCTGCGGCAGCGTACTTAGCCGCTCGTTTGGCATTGTTGCGTGAGAGCGTGCACATCCAACCCGCGATAAACAAAAATACCCAGCTGATGCTGGCGCGCCAGACGTCTTGAAAGACAGTCTGGGTAAACCAAGGCATATCCCAGCCGTACAGGTAGGCGAGATCATAGCAAGCGTGAAAACCTGCCATAGAAATCATCGTAAACCCGCGGACGGTATCAAAGATGGTTATGCGTTTTTGCATTACGAGAACCGGCGCATCAAGCCGACGACTTTGCCCAGGATAACGGGATTCGTTGCATAGATAGGTTCCATGGTGTCGTTCTCGGGCTGCAAGCGCACACGCCCCTGCTCCTTGTAGAACGTCTTGACGGTCGCCGAACCATCAATCATGGCCACGACAATTTCGCCGTTCATGGCACTCTTTTGTTCACGGACGATGATGTAATCGCCATTGAAGATGCCGACATTGATCATTGAGCTCCCATGCACCTCAAGGATAAAGGAACCCTGATCAGTGGCGATTTCGGTCGGGATAGTAAACGTGTCTTCGATATTCTGCTCTGCCAGAATGGGAATCCCAGCCGCGACGCGACCAACGAGCGGTAGCGAGACCGTTCCGCGAGGTGCGGTGGGCTCGTCAGATTTGGAAATTGAGACAGAGGAACCATCCTCGTTAAAGAGTTCCAGGGCGCGCGGTTTGGTGGCATCGCGCTTGAGTAGCCCGCGCGCCTCCAGGGCAGAGAGATGGGCGTGCACGGTGCTGGGGGAGGAAAGGCCCACGGCAGAAGCCATCTCGCGCACGCTGGGCGGATAACCCTTCTCCTGCTGATATTCCTTGATGAAGTCGTAAATTTGCTGCTGACGCTTGGTAATTTTGCGAGCCATCAGGGCATCCTCTCTACCCATGTCAAACAAATGTTCGAATTTTGCTTGACAGGAACAACTGTTCGAAGATAATAATAACCGAACATTCGTTCTCGCGCTAGACATTTTTGTCCGCGCGGCTTGATAAAACTGTTCTCAGCAAAACACGCGAGAGGAGAACATGATGAACGTAACGAATATGGTCCAGGGAAACCTCGCCCTTAAGCTCGAGACGCCTGCAGAACCCACTTTTACGGTTGTTCAGGGTGGCCGCTCCGGCTTTCAGCCTTTGACCGTAAAGCCTGCGCGCAATCAGCAGGCTGTAGTCGCGCCGGCCCGCGTTGCCCTGAAGGTTCCGACGATTGTCGCCGTCGCCGTTGCGCTTACGCTCTTCTTTGTCCTCGCTATGTCGGTCTTTAGCGCTCGTCACGCCGCGTATGCCGAGTCCGTTTCCAACATTACCTACGAGACCATTCGCGTTCAGCCTGGCGATTCTCTTTGGTCGCTTGCCGAAGAATATCCAATCGAAGGCCTTTCCACGCAAGAGACTTCCGACATGATCCGTAGCGTCAATCATCTGGAGCATGGTTCGCTCGCCGCCGGTGCGCATCTTAAGGTTCCTGCTCGTTCGTAATCATTATCGCGCTGCGCATGGTACCCTTGTTATCGTTTAAGAGGAGGTACCATGCGCTGTCCCAAATGCGGCAAGGCACATACCCGCGTCGTTGATTCCCGTATGCAGGAGTCAAATAACACCATTAAGCGCCGTCGCGAATGTTGCTCGTGTAACTACCGCTTTACAACGTTTGAGCGATGCGAGGACCCTATCGAGGTCATTAAGTCAGATGGAACTAAGCAGCGGTTCGATCGCAATAAGCTTCTTGTCGGCTTGATGCGCGCCACCATCAAGCGCGATATCGACACTAAGAAGCTCAATGAGATTATCGATGACATCGAGGTCGAGCTTCGCTCTCGCACGCTGACGGCCGTCACGTCCCATGAGTTGGGTGACATGGTGCTCAAGCGCTTGGCCAAGATCGACAAGGTTGCGTACATCCGTTTTGCCTCGGTCTACCGCGATTTCAAAGACGTCGATGAATTTCTGCAAGAGCTCGACAAGCTAAGGTGATTCCATGTCCAACATTACCGTCAACATAAAGCGTCTCGACCCCACCCTCGAGCTTCCCAAATACGCCCATCCCACCGATGCCGGCTTTGATCTACGCTCCAACGAAGACTGCGTCCTGAAGCCCTTCGAACGCCGTCTGGTCTCTACGGGGCTGGCCATCGCCCTGCCCGATGGCTACGCCGGCTTCGTCCAGCCCCGCAGCGGCTTGGCCATCAAGCAGGGCCTGTCTATAGTCAATACGCCGGGCCTCATCGACGCCCACTACCGAGGGGAACTCAAGGTTATCCTCATCAACCTGGATCCCACCAACGACATCCAAATCAACAAAGGCGACCGCATAGCCCAACTCGTCATCCAAGAAGTCCCCACGGTCAACCTCATAGAAGTAGAAGAACTAGACAAAACCGACCGAGGCAAAGGAGGCTTCGGCTCCAGCGGCGTCGCCTAGGGACGCTCTTATCCCTCCCGCCCGCCTCTCACACATATCATTCCATGCTCAAACATTCTCGCGTCGCTTCGCTCGCTGCGAAACTGCGCGTGGAACGATATGTGTGAGAGGCGGGCGGGCGGTTACTAGCTTGAAAAATAAAAGCCTTTCTTTCTAGTAAGCCGATGCGATAAAGGGACACCTCCTTTCTCGCATCGGCTTACTATATTCATATTTTCTGATTTCGCCTTTGCAGGTTCTAGTGGTGGGGAATCTGGTAAAGCTGCTAGTACGTTAACGCAGCTTACCTGTGGGAGGCCCCTATATATCGTCCCGCGCGCAGTTTCGCAGCGAAGCGAGAATGTTTGAGCACGGGATGATATATAGGGGCCTCCCACAGGTAAGCGGACATTAAGACGCTACCTGATATGCGCAGGTTTTTCGCCCCAGTAGAAGCGGCAGAAGGCTCGTTTGCGCTTTTGGGGTTTGCCTACGAGCTCCATGGTTGCGATGGCTATGTCTTCGGCTGCGTGGGGGCGGCGTAGTACTTCGCCGTTGATGAGCAGTGCCTTGAGCGACTCAGGATGATCGTGGAGATGACGCAACGTCACGATGAGCTCTCGTGCGGTGGTGACATGCATGCTGGCGCCCATGCCGGTGAGCATGGTGGTGTTGGCCTTTTCCTGGCCATAGGACTTGCCCAGCAGGATCATCGGCAGGTGTGCGCACAGGCATTCGGTGACGGTGAGTCCGCCCGATTTGAGAATTGCCAGGTCGCAGCCGTGCATAAGCGCTGCCATATCATCGACATAGTCCAGAACCGTGACGTTTTCGAGCTTCATGGCATCGAAGAGCGTCTTGAGACGGGCGGCGTATTCCTTATCCTTGCCCGGCAAAAAGACAAAGTGCATGTCTTCGAAGCTGCGTAGGAAGGGGAGGGTGCGGTCCATCTCCGCGCGAAAGCGAACGTACGGTTGAGGCAAGCTGGCACCGGCCATTACCAGCACGACGGTCTTGTCGGTGGGGAGGTTGAACTTAGCTAGCTCTTCCTCGCGATCGTAATCCGTGTCGAATCCGGCGCGAATGGGAATGCCGGTAATGCGAATCTTTGTTTCGAGCACCTTGCGCGGACGCAGCGTTTCGGCCATAAATTCGTTGGCAACACAGAATAAATCGGTGTCCTTGTGGGGCCACCATCCCTCGACTTCGTAGTCGGTCGGTACGCAGATGACCGGATAATCGATACCCGTAATTACGCGGGCGCCCACGGCAACATTGGCTGCCGTGATGTGCGTTGCAACCACGGCTATGGGCCTGCGGCTACGAATATATTCGTTGAAGGCGGGGAACATAATTCGCGACCATGCCGTTCCGCCACCCCAGAGAAGATGTCCCGTAAGCGTATATCGCCAGGTCAGGTCGTAAATGGGGCGTGTGGCTCCCGTAAAAGAAGCCGCGGTCTTATTGCCGTCGAATTTAATACGTCCAAAATCAAGGATATCGAGCACTTCAATCTTAATATCCTCGGGGATGCCATTGGTGCCGCGGATGAGGTCGAATGCCTGCGCAATCGCATTTGCGGCGGCCTTGTGGCCCGAGCCAACGGAGGCGTGCACGATGGTCACGAGAGGTTTTTGTTGAGCCAGGAGCGTGGTTTGCTCCGATTGGGGAGTGCTGTGCGTGAGCAGGGGAGCGTCGTCACTCGTCTGCGCCTGGTCCATCGATAACACCCCTTCAGCTTTGTAATACGGATTTATCATTGTAGTGCATGAGTGTCACGTTCACGTAAATTTGGGTATGAGCGCAAAGAACGACAACGTTTCGACGAAAGGACGCTTCATGACTACCGATAAGCCGATCGATGTTGCGATTATCGGTGGCGGCCCCGCGGGCTATGCTGCCGCCATTTATGCTGCGCGTGCCAACCTGACGACGACCGTGATTGAGCAGGGCATGTCGGGAGGGCAGATCGCCACAACCAATGAGGTCGAGAACTATCCGGGTTTCCCGCTCCTGAGTGGCGCCGAACTCGGCGAGCGTTTTCAGCAGCATGCAGAGGGCCTGGGAGCACAGGTTACATGGAGCATGGTTACGGGTATCGATTACGATGCCGATGCAGCGTTGTTTACGGTGCATCACGATATGGGCGATACGCTGGCCTCGAGCGTTATCGCTTGCATGGGTGCCACGCCGCGTCCGGCAGGTTTCGCAGGCGAGGATACGTATCGCGGTCGTGGCGTTTCATATTGCGCGACATGTGACGGCATGTTTTTCCGCGGCAAGCAGGTTTTTGTAATCGGTGGTGGCAATTCGGCATGCGAAGAGGCTCTGTTCCTGTCCGACATTGCCAACAGTGTGACCATCGTGCTGCGCCGCGACCAGTTCCGTGCGCCCGATGGTGTTGTTCAGAAAGTACTCGCAAAGGACAATATTACAGTTAGGTACCAAACTAGTATTGTGGAGCTATCGGGCGAAGCCATGCCAACGACGATTACCTTTAAGGACAATGCATCCGGCGAGACTCATACCGAGTCATTTGAGCCCGGCTCGTTTGGCATCTTTGTCTTTACCGGAACGCAGCCCCATACCGAGCTTGTTGAGCATCTAGTCGATCTGGCGCCTGATGGCGGCATTCTGACTGATGAATCCATGGCGACCCGCACGCCAGGTCTATTTGCCGCTGGCGATATCCGTTCCAAACGTTTACGCCAGGTTGTGACCGCTGTTTCGGACGGAGCCATAGCAGCAACGAGCGCATACGCGTTTCTCCGTTGATAAGTACGATAATATATCTTATGTAAGGTTGCTATCTTTACACAAAGTGGTTGGACGATGCATCAATGTGTTGTCCAACCACTTTTACTTGCCGGCTATGTGGTATGCAAAACTAGAAAACCTAGAATACAATATAGAAAATGAACGGAGGACCTTTATGAACCACGTTAAACACGTTATTCCGATGTCCGATTCGTCGGTCAGTATTAAGCCTGAGGATATTCAGCCCACGGTGCTGCCCGATGCATTTATTCAGTCCGAAATCGTGTGCAAACTCAATAGGTTGAGTCTGTCGCGCTATGATCAGCTGCCCAACGTAACGCTCTATCGCGATCAGGTTATTGAATATGTTGCGCTGTGGATGGAGCCGCTGTCCATTTGCGTTGAGCACCCTGTCATTACGCCATCGATGATCAATAACTACGTGAAGGTCGGCCTGGTGCCTGCTCCGGTCAAAAAGCAATATGGCCGCGAGCAGATTGCCCGTCTGATCGCTATTTGCATCTTTAAGCAGGTGCTGCCTATTGCTGCGGTGCAGGCACTCTTCAACATTCAGCGTTTGAGCTACGATGCCCCGACTGCCTTCGATTATGTGGTCGATCAGCTCGAGGCATCGATTCGTTCGGCGTTTTCCGTCGAGCAGACGCCGGTTCCCGATACGGCGCATCAGGTAACGCGTGAGTCGCTGCTTGTGCGCAGTGCAGTTTCATCCTTCGTTTCGAAGGCGTACCTGATGAGCTATCTAAAGTTTAATGGGTTTAATAGCTAGCCGACGTATAAAACGGGCGGGACAAAGGGCCATCTGTCACTTTGTCCCGCCCGTATTTTTGCTTGGTTGGACTTTATTGGCCCGAAGCCACGCCCATGCCGTATCCGATAATGAGCCCATGCATTTCGGCATAGTATGAATCTAGCCCGTTACAGGGCATGATGATAGTCTTGGAGCCTGGCCAGCGCTCCACAATTCGGCTGGCAAGTGCTTGGGCGCCTGCCTCATTCTCGACATGGTCGATAACGACCTCGCCGCCCGTAAAATCTTCGGCTTCCATGGTGTCGATGATCTTGTTGAGCATCTTCTTTTCGCCACGCGTGTGCCCAACGAGTTCGATTTTACCGGCTTCACTCGCCGTGCCCAAAATGCGAATATTGAGCTTGTTGGCAATGACGCCGGCTGCCTTAGGGATACGTCCGGCTTTGGCCAGGTTTTCGTAATTGCACAAGCTGAAGAGGATTTTGCTGTTCTGTTCAAGGCTATCGAAGTATGCGCAAGCGTCCTCGAATGAGACATCCGGATTGCTTGCAAGATAGCGGTCGAACAGCAAGAAAATGAGGTCCATTTTGCCGCCAGCTGCGCGCGAATTGACTAGATGAATCTGCCGGTCGGGCTCCTCGGCAAGAACCATATCGCGAGCCGTGGCTGCTGCGTTGTAGCTGCCCGACACGCCCTCAGAGATTGGCATGCAGATGGTCTTGTCTGCCAATTTGAAGAGCTCGGCCCACTCCCCTACGCTGGGACAAGCGCTCGAAGAAGCGTTCGTCTCCGCCTGAACAGCGCAGTTGAGCTCATGAACATCGAGCGAAAGGTCATCGATGAATTCACGCTCCCCCACTCGAATTTTGAGGGGCGCAAATGCAAAGGTGGTATGGGGCGCGGTCGGTTGCCAATCGCGGAGGTTGCAGCTTGAATCGGAGATAAGTGCCCAGCTCATAGAGGGTCCTTTCTAATTGTTCCTCAACAATTATAGCCATCTTGCAAACTGAATGTACGGCTATCTAGTTTTGAATACTAGATAGCCGTACAAGATTAGAGAAAAATAGAATGGACCTCGCGACTTAAAGCCACGAGGTCCACATTCACACGCTGTGTAAGATGACTTAGTAACGAACGAAGATATAGTTGTTGTTCATGCCGGCGGCAACGGAGCTGATGATAACACCCGTGTTGTAGTCGGAAGCATGAATCATCTGACCACCACCGATGTAAATGCCGGTGTGGTACGAGTTGACAACAACGTCACCGGGCTGCGGATCAGACACACGCGTCCAGCCCATAAAGGTACCCGTGGTGCCGAGGCGGCAATAGCGACCAGTGAGGCAATAGCTAACAAAACCAGAGCAGTCGAAGCTGTTCGGGCCAATTCCGCCCCAGGAATAAGCGCAACCAAGCTTGCTGTATGCACGCGAGACAACAGAACCGCCATCGACGGACTGGCTCGGAGCAGAAGGCGTCGGAGCCGGAGCAGGCGTGGAGGGCTGCGGCATCGGAGCAGGTGCCGGCGTAGGAGCCGGAGTGTTGCCGCCCTGGTTGTTATTGCTGGTCTGGCCACCGTTGTTGGTGTTCTCGGTCGTACCGGCAGTCTCGTTGCTCACCGTGGCCTTCTCGGCGGTGCTGGCGTTGATGCCGGCCTGCAGCGCGGCATTGGCCTCGGCCTCGGCGGCAAGCTCGGCCTGCAGCTGCGAATCCAGGGAATTTACGACGTTCTGGGCTTCAGCCTGCTGAGCATTAAGCTCGTCGACCTTCTTTTGCGTGGCGGCGACGTTCTTCTCCTGCTCGGCCTGTTTATCGGTTAGCTGCTGCTTAAGCTCCTTTACCTCTTGAATGGTCTGAGCCTGCTTATCGGAAACTTTGCCGTAGTAGAACAGACGGTTGAGCATATCGCTCAGATCATCGACACCCGTCAGAACCTGAAGCAGGCTCAGACCGCCGGTTTTGTACTCGCCGGCGACATAGGTCGAGAGCTTGGCCTGACCATCGGCGATCTCCTGCTGCTTTTGCGTGATCTCGCCGGCAGTCTGATCGAGCGCCTGCGTCTGCGTGGCAAGCTCATCGTAAATCTGCTGAGTTTGGGTACCGATCTGCTCGAGCTTCGTACGAGCAGCGGCAAGGTCGGATGCGGTATCGGCGTAGGCAGGAGCCGCGAGGCCCAAGCCCAAAACACAAGCGAGGGTTGCCGTAGCAGCGCAGCGTGCCATGTTTTTGTGCGTGTTTGCTGTGCGCATGTAGCTTCCTTTCCAGTAACTAAGGGTAACGGCTAGTCCACCGATACCAGGCTAAAGAGCTCAACATCGTCGTCAGTCGGCGTGAGCTTCTCGCGCGGGTTGAGAAACGCAAGCTCAAGGATACACCCGTAGCCCACAAGCTTTGCGCCCATATCTCGCACCAGTTTACCTGTTGCCTCGACGGTTCCGCCCGTCGCGACCAAGTCGTCCAGAATCAACACGGTATCTTTAGAGCTGATAGCGTCGGCATGGATCTCAATTGAATCGGTGCCGTACTCGAGCTCGTAGCTCTGGCTTACGGTCTCGCGCGGCAGCTTGCCCGGTTTACGTGCGGGAACAAAGCCGGCGCCAAGGGCTACAGCCACCGGTACGCCAACCATAAAGCCGCGAGCCTCGGGACCCACGACCTTGGTGATTCCCATGCCGGCAAAGTGCTCGGCGAGGGTATCGGTCATGGCTTTGAGCGCCTCGGGATTGCCAAAGAGCGGCGTGATGTCTTTAAAGATGACTCCGGGCTCGGGATAGTCGGGGATGTCGACGATTTGAGATTCGAAGTCGTACATTGCATGACCTTTCAATGGGTTGCCGAAATATCAGCAGCGGTTATTTGCCCGCGGTGACGGTGCCGGATTGCGAAGGGGCGACGACCTTGAGCGGCTTTACGAGAGAATCCTCGTGCGAAGCCGGCGCGGCAGTTTCTTCGTTTTTGGTCTTGGTGGACTCGGAGCGAGCGATTTCCTCATCGAGTGCATCGATGTCGGCGTCCTCGACCACGGCGTTGAGCGACTCAAAAACGCGGTTCTTGAGCAGCGCAGTGTGCACACCCTCGGTCAGGTCGTGAAGCTTCTTAAACGCACGCTCGAGCTTGGCGTCGCGCTCGTCATCGGAGGTATCCATTCCGAGCATGCTCACGAGCACCTGCTCAAACATCGAGGACTCGCGGTTGGCGGAAGACACGTACTGACGCAGGTTGCGGGGCTCGATATGGAAGCGTGACAGCTCGGAGCAGTAGCGGATGATTGGAAAATCGCGACCATCGACGAGCTCACGATTCTGCGGACTCTTGATGATGCGAATGAGGTCGTTCTCGGCGAGCGAGCGGATAAACGAAATCTCGACGCCCAGCATATCGGGAATGGTCTCAATGGGATGCAGCTTTTGCTTAGTCTCCTTGGGCTCCGTCTTGAGCGGAACATCGGACAGCAAGCCCACCTCGTAAGCGAGCGTTGACAGGTCCGTGGCGTTTTCCAAGCGCTGCTTAATCACGTTGAGCGGCATGTAGCGGGTCTTCTGCAAGTGCAGGATGACCTCCAGGCGATCAACGTCCTCCTTGGAGTACTGACGGTATCCCTTAGGCGTACGATGAGGGGTAATGAGCCCCTCATCTTCTAGAAATCTAATTTTTGAGTTCGAAAGATCGGGGTATGCGCCTCGAAGTAGGTTGACGACTTGGCCGATACTCAGATAGTTGCGTTCGGCCATGCCCTACTCACCGGTTTCGATGCGCTCCGGCGTGCTCTCGTGGTAGATGAGCGTAAACGTACCGATCTGGACGGAAGAACCGTCGTGCAGCGGGGCCGCATTGACGATGGCGCCGTCGACCCAGGTGCCATTGAGCGAACCCAGATCCTCGATGCGAGCGCCGAGGCCCTCGCGAATAATGCGCGCGTGGCTGCGCGAAACGGTCATGTCATTGAGGAAGATGCCGTTCGCAGGATCGCGGCCGATGGTGGTCACGTCGTCCTCGAGCTCAAAGGCGGCACCAGTCTGCGGACCCTTGACGATGGACAGAACGGGGGCGGTGATGCGCACGTTGGCCATGAGGTCGGGAACGGTGACGTCGCTTGAAGGCACGCGGAATACGCAGGTAGCGTCAGCAGTCTTATCATTCTGAGGCATATTATTAACCATGTTGTCCATGACAACCCCTAACTTATCGCGGACGTGCCGCAAATAATGAACCGTACGTAATCATACCCCAACGAATCAGTCTTCGATTTCGGGGTTCAGAAAGTCGATGTCCTCGTCCTCGGGATGCGCGAGAGCCTGTTTAATGGCCACTCCGCCCTTAATGGAATAGATGACAGCCGTGAGCATGGAGAAGATCACGCCGCCGTACACAAAGAAGATGCCGAGGGGCACCGAGCTTCCGTTGAGGCCCGGGAAGGCCGTAAGGGTTGAAGGTAAAAGATGCAGGCCGTCAATAACGGGGAACCCGAGCAGCATGAGCGAGAAGCCGGTCATGAGCAGTGCAGTGGCAATCTTTCCGGGAAAGACGACATCGATGGGGCGACGGTGATAATGACGAACGATAAGCGTGCCGATGCCCAGATAGATGTCGCGGCCAATAATGAGCACGCAGACCCAGATGGGCAGCTCTCCGCGGACTACCAGTCCCAAGACGCCGGTGAATAACAGCGCACGGTCACAAATGGGATCCATGACCTTGCCGAGCCACGAGACCGTCTTGGTCATGCGGGCGATCTGACCGTCCATCCAGTCGGTAGAGGCGGCAACGGCGTAGATAACGATGGCGATGACGCGGTTGTTATCCGTCACAAACAGGTAAAGAAATACCAGGGTGAGGATCAGGCGCGTAAAGGTGATGAAATTGGAGATCGTAAAGATCTTATTCGACGGGTAATCGGAAGTGCCGATAAGCTCCTTTTTGATCTTCTTTTTGATGCCCACAGGACTCCCCCGCTGGTTAACGACAAAACTTTCGATACTATACCCGTTCCGGCGATGTCTATCCAGCGTAAGCATAGAGAGTCCAGACATATGGAGGATGCTACTGGGTTGTGCGGGATTCTGCATTTGTGTACATCAGCCTCCAAATATGACATTTTCGGCATCTTTGATGGCTGATGTACACGTTTTGATTCGGTGATTACATCGATCGGGAAAGTTGTTGCCTTAAGCAAATTAATCATGATGTGCGGGTCGAGAAGGGTTGGCGCCAAAAGAACCCAACGGCCGTTATGGCTTCGTTAGAAACGCGCCCCACCATGGATGGTGAACCCGAAAGGTAAGGCGCGCGGGCACGGTGACTCGGCCCGCGCTCCCGGAAGAGAAAGGATAAACCCATGGGTTACATGCTCGAGACGCGTGGGCTCACCAAGCGCTTCGGCCGCGGCGACCAGGCGCAGGACGCCGTGGCCGATGTGAGCCTTCATATCCGCGAGGGCGAGGTGTACGGGCTGCTCGGTCCCAACGGCGCCGGCAAGTCGACAACGCTCAAGATGATCTGCGGGATGCTGCGGCCGACGGCCGGGGAGATCCTCTTTGCCGGGCACGCCTGGCGCCGCGAGGACCTCTACGCAATCGGCAGCCTCATCGAGGAGGCGCCGCTCTACCCCAATCTCACCGCGCGCGAGAACCTGCGCGTGCGCACCACGCTGCTGGGCCTTCCCGAGAGCCGCATAGATGAGGTGCTCGCCGCCGTGGACCTCGCGGACACCGGGAAGAAGCGCGCCGGGCGCTTCTCGATGGGGATGCGGCAGCGCCTGGGGCTCGCGCTGGCGCTGATCGCCCGGCCACGCCTGCTCGTGCTCGACGAGCCCACCAACGGGCTCGACCCCATCGGCATCGAGGAGCTGCGCGACCAGATCCGCGGCTTCGCGGCGGCGGGTACGACGGTGATCGTCTCGAGCCACATCCTCTCCGAGGTGCAGCAGATGGCGGACACCATCGGCATCATCTGCGGGGGGCGCCTCGCCTACGAGGATGCGCTTCGGCCCGGGCAGGACCTCGAGGAACTCTTCATGAGCTTCTGCCGGGAAGGGCGACGAGCGCGCGGGGAGGTGGCGGCATGACGGGTGAGAAAGGCGGCCTGCTCGCGGCCCTGCGCGCCGAGGCCCTGAAGTCGCGCCACGCGGCACCGGTTCGCCTGGCCGTGCTCATGGCGCTGCCGATGCCGCTGCTCGGCGCGATGCCCTACCGGGGCGTGCAGATCTTCAGCGCGTGGAACTACTGGTACGCGCTCTTCCTGCCCGTGTGTCTCTCGCTCGTGGTGGCGTGCGTCGCGCGGGCGGACGCTCGCACGCGGATGCGGGGGCTTCTGGGCCTGGGCTTCCCGCTCGGGCGCGCCTGGTGGGCCAAGGCGCTCTGGTGCCTCGCGCTCTGCACGCTCTCGAACCTCGTGGTCTTCGGCATCTACCTCGCGGGATCGGCGTTCTCCTCGCAGGGCCTCACGGCCGCGGGCACGCTCACGATGCTCCTCTGCGCGCTCGTCAACACGGTGACCGCGGCGTGGATGATCCCCGCAGGGCTCTTCCTCACGGCGCGGCTCGGCATGCTCGCGGGCATCTTCTGCCCGCTCGCCGCGCAGCTCGTGGGTGGGTTCGCCTGGTCGCTGATGCCGCTGCCGCAGCTCTTTCCGCCGTCGGCGAGCATGGTCATCCCCACGAGCTTCATCCCCGTGCTGCCGAGCGGCGAGCCGCTCGCGGCGGACATGGCGCTCGGCGGGGCGCTCACGGCGGACGGCGTGCTCACGCTGGCGGGCCTTGCGGTCTGCGCGCTCG